>NZ_JBIAPV010000012.1:0-283383 GCF_042888445.1 Streptomyces sp. NPDC002886 | reverse complement strand
CCCCGCGGAGCGGGTACCTGAGCGCTGCGCGCTCAGGACCGAACGGCCTCGCTGCGCTCAGCCGGGGCCCTTCGGGCCCGGCTCTCCGCTTCGCTCCGAGCCATGGGCCGGCCCTTCGGGCCGGAGTCCTTCGCTTCGCTGCGGACTGGTTCTGGTTCCGCTGCGCTCCACCAGAACAGGCTCGCTGCGCGAGCACGGGAGGTGCCCCCGTTTCACGGGGTACAGGCCTTCGGCCTGTTGGGCGGGTCCGCTTCGCTCCCCCACCCAGGTCCTTCCGGCTCCGCCTCCAGGACCAGCCCGCTCCGCGGGCAGCTGGCTACAAGGCACCCCGGAGGTAGCTCGGCTCCGGGGTGCCTCAACGCCTCTTTCGGAACAAGCCCCAGGAAAACATGCCTACCAAAGTCACGAACAACACCACCACCAGCACTTTCCCCACCACTCCACCAGGCCACATCGCCACAGCCAACTCCATGCCACAACACCCCCCTCTGCCCAACGCCAGGAACATCCGCCGGAGTACCGTCTACCCCCGAAACGCCCACCCACTTACCCCACCAGCCTCAGCCACCTCAGGCCTGAACGGCCCCTCGGCCGGGGTCCTTCGCTACTGCAGACTGGCTCTGGCTCCGCTGCGCTCCACCAGAGCAGTCCGGCTTCGCCGGCCTCGGAGCTCCCGCACTACGTCCGGGAGGTGACCCCGTTTCACGGGGTACGGGCCTTTGCCTCGTTGAGTGTCCGCTTCGCTCCCACTCAGTCCTTCCGGCTCCGCCTCCAGGACCACAGCCCGCTCCGCGGGCAGCCGACCATAGAGAAGGGCTGGGGACGAAACGTCAGAAGAAGAGGCCGACTACTCCGACCAGTGCGATGAGGCAGCCGATCCCGATGACGGTCCGCCGACTCATATCCCTCAACGGGACACCCCCTGCAGCCATGCCCCAGGACTCCCCTTGATAGGAGTCCTTGTAGCGGGACCCCACCGTGGCGAAGAACAACCCGAACACTATGAGCACCACACTCACCACAACAGGCACCGAAGGCTCCTCTTTCGATGGGCCTCCCTACAACCTCTCCTCTGTGCTGTGCTGGGCTGTGCCAGACAGGATGTGCACCCTGATGCCCTGCCGCAGCATCAAAGAGAGGGTCTGCGGGAAGGTCAGGCTTCTTGCGGGTGGCCGCCGTCACCCTCGACCACCAGGCGGTCGCTCACGGACCCTCCATCGCGTTCAGCGATGGTGACGTCGACCCGGCCGTCACCGGTGGTGTCGAACTGGTAGAGGTCAGCCTTTCCGTCACCAGTCGTGTCGATCATCCACACGTCCGGCTTGCCATCACCATTCGCGTCAGCGCTCAGGACGACATGATGCTCGTCGCCCTGAGTCTCAATCACTTCTTCACCAGCACTCGTTGTTATGTCCATGACCGCCGGATGCCCCCACCTGAAAAGACGAAACAGGCATCAGCCCACCCTGCCCAAGCAGGATCACTCCCCTCCACCCATCCCAAGCAAAGGACCACCCGCACCTGGTTTCCCCGACCACTTTGCCGTCCTACACGAACAGCGGCCCCCACGCGGAGCGCGGGGGCCGCTGTTTCACGACATCCGGGCCTACGGCCCCGTTGGGGCGGGTCCGCTGCGCTCCCCACCCGGGTCCTGGCGGCTCCGCCTCCAGGACCAGCCCGGTCAGCTCCTGGACTGCTTGCTGCGCTGCATCCGATTAGCGCTAATAAGTGCAATCCAAACAAGGACGAAAACGACTCCCATCACGATGCTGCCCACACCCTTACCGCTGGCCACTCGCCACACCAGGACACCAACACTCAGGCAGAGCAGCGGCCAGTAAACCCAAGGCCCCCAACGATTACCGGGCTTGGTCCAAGACGACGAACCATACGAGCCTCCGCGCTGCTTCATACAAGCCGTCTGTCCCGAAACCACCCGAACGAACACGCCAGCCAACGCCTACCTGACCGCAAGGCTGAGACACCCCCACCCGCTCAACCGCCAAGTATCTATCCATCAGCGACTTCCCCAACTCCCCATCCACCACACGCTACGCGCCGAAAATCCCGCTTCGGGCCAGAGGTGCCGCGCTGCGCTGAAGCCTGGTTCTGGTTCCGCTGCGCTCCACCAGAAACGGTCCTGCTAGGCGGCTCCAGGGCCTCGCGCTCCGCACGGGAAATACCTCCGCTTCACGGAGTCTGGGCCTCATGCCCCCTGGGCCGGCTCCGCTCCCCAACCAGTCCTCCCGGCTCCGCCTCCAGAACCCCCGCCCGCGCCGCGGACTGCAGCAAGGACTACCCGCGCCTGGGCTCCCGGACCACCTTGCCGTCCTTCACGAACAGCCTCACCCGCTGCTCATTGAAGTCCATCGTCACCATGCTGCCTTCAGGCACCACATGGACAGCAATCTCCGGAAACTCCGCCCCGATCTGCTGGCGGGCCTCCTCCGCCGGCTTCCCCATCAGCTCCGGCCACACGCTCTTCGCCCCCATAAGCCCCTCCATGTTGATGATCGCTCCAGATCCCGCCTCGACGCCACCAGGTCTACCACTGGCCCCGCTCCGCCCGGGAGGTGACACCCTTTGACGGGGTACGGGCCTTCGCCTTCGCTCCCGTGCCACGATCTCGCTAGCTGACTCCCTGGGCGTTCAGACTGGCTGTCAGATACCGCATCGAAGTCGGGGCACACCCGACCAGCACCACAGCATCACCGTCGCGGCACTCGGCCACCTGCCAGCCGTACTGCACCAACCGGGAATCCGTACGGCCTCTCGACCGGACCCGAACCAGCTCCCACCGCGCTGCGGGAAGTGGGCTTCGGTGAAGGTCCCTGAACTCCGTCGGCGTGACATGAAGCGTGGAATCCGTGGCCCAGAGGAAAACCAACGCCTCATCCCGGCAGTACGGACGCTCACCAAGAACGCAGGCAACGAAACCCGCCTCCGCCCCCTCCCCGAAACTTCGATCCTTCCTCCTGGCCCTGCGCCTCTCATGACCCCGCGTCAGCAGGCCGCCAAAAACGAGCTCCAGCAAGAAACCCAGCACGTGCCACCCCCGTCGGCGCCTCGACCCTCCAGTCACAATCCAAACAGGTGCAACCAAAGACCACACTTCTCTCCGAGGAGGAGTACAGGACACAGTCCTCTACACGGACAGCCAGGAGGAGAGGTGGGCCGCCTCCCCCTGAAGACTCCCAGCGCTGTGGATGCTTCATTCTGCTATCCGGATAGACTCAGGAATACGGCCAAAGTAGCCTCGGCGATCAGCTCACGGTGGATGTCGTGGATCAGCACATCCGCGCAGTACTCAACCAACCCGCATAGTTCAGCCCCTGCCCACGGTTCGTGGACGGCGACGCGTGCGTCGTCCCCGACAGGTATACGGTGCCCGACGGGGCATAGCCCAGCTGCGCGGGCGGCTGCTGGCTTCGGGGTGGTGGTGGTCCGCGATTACCGGGCAGCTTGGTCGATGGCAGCCGACCCCACCCGCGGTGTGCGTCCCCGGGCACAGGCGCGCCCTGGGACGCGGTTCGGTCACACGAGGCGGTACTGGCTCCGCGTGGAGAGCTCGCCGTCCTTCATCCTGAACTTCGCCTGACCGGAGCTGCTGGTCTGAGTGCAGATGTAGGTGTCTTCCTTGTAGCTCTTGATCTCGAACCCGCTGACGAGGACGCACACGCCCTTGCCCGTGACGGCGGTCAGCTGGGCGAGGGTCTGGCGCTTCTTGGTCTCGTCGAACTTGGCCTTGGTCATCTTGCCGTTGGACGTGAGGCCATCCAGGCCCCGGTACGACTTCGTCCCGAGCCTGCCGTCGGTGATGATGAAGGAGCCCATGCTGTCGGGCTTGTCGCCCTCGCAGTCGTAGGTCTTGGAGACGTGCCCGTCCTCACGGTGGGTGAAGACCAGCTTGCAGGCGCCCTGCCCGCGGCGGTGTGCAGGGCGGTGATGCTGCCGCCGAGCTTGACCTTGGCGTACTCCGCCTTGGTCATGGCCTCGGCCGGGGCGGCCGCGACGGGCTGAATCATGAGCGCGCCCAGCGCGGCGGTCAGGACGGGGACGGGGACGGGGAGCAGGCGTATGCGGGACATGCGGAATCCTTTGCACAGGCGGACACGGGCGCCGAACCACTGCCACCACGGGCCTTCCCGCTTCCGAACGGCAGGCTCCGTAACTCAGCCGTCGGCACAGATCAGGACGATACGCGACCCGCACCAACGACTCCGCTCAACGGCAGAGCCGGCGAGCGCACTTGCTCGGCGCACCGTTCCCGCATCGCCGGCAGGAGTGGCGACAGCAACGCGACCGCCACCTCCTACACGCACGACGCCCATCACGGACACGCCTGCCTGACAGCCCGTCACCGCCGGTACCCGGGGAGGGGAGGGGTTAGAGAAGGAGGTCCGACGTGGTCTCGATGGTCTGGTTCAGGAACATGGTCTCGCCGGTCTGGAACGGGGCCTTCCAGTCGCCGGTGCTCTTGTACAGCCTCGGTGTCTGGGAAGTCGCGCCGAGGCCCATGAGGTCCGGGCGCCCGGCGCCGTCCGCGTCACCGGCGGCGATCAGCGGGCGGAACGCGTTCCAGCCGCCGCCGATCGCGTCACTTTGCGCAGCCACACGGCCAGCTCGTTCGCCTGCTCGGTCCGGCCCCGTAACGCGCCCAGCGGTCGCCCCATGGCTCCCCCGCATCCTGTTGTCCCCGGGAACAACCCGGGGATTGTTCCCGATCTTCTGCCCCCACCTGCAAGGACGCCCATACCCCGCAGCGGACAATCACACCATCGAAGACGGTGAGATCTCCACCCGATCAGACGATCACAGGAGGCCCGTCGTGACCACCCCCAACACCCCCCAGCCCCCGCGCCGTTCCTGGCCCTACGCGGTGGTCGCCATCACCGTCCTGGCCATCCAGCAGGGCTGGGATGCCCAGCAGGTCACCACCCTCGCCGTCAGCCTCCTCGTCCTCGTCGCCGTGATCACCTCGGCGGGACGCGGCAACGAGTAGCCCGGCCGGTCGTGTCCGCCGAGCAAGGCCACCGCACCGTCTCGCCGCCGGCCATCGGGCAGGCCGCAGTACCGGGGCGCGGGGCGGGGGCGGAGACTGTGCGGGTGGATCCCCAACGCCGCCCTCTGGGCACCGGCCCCCGCCAGAACCCCGCCCCGGACAGGAGCGCCGACCGTGGTCGCCTCGCGGTCGAACTCGCGGACCCCGACCCGGCGGTGGGCTCCGGCGGGGCACGGGCGCCGCAGGATGCCCTGGGGCCACGTCGGCGGGTGCTCGGTTCTGGCGGCGCCGCCAGAGCTTAGGAGGTCCAGGGCTTCCGTGCTGTGTCACTGCTCCGCTTCGAGCCGGGGCGTACGGATTCCGTAGACCGCCTGCCGGCTCGTCGAAGCCGAGCGCCAGGACTGGCGCCGGGGGACGATGCCGCCTTCCGGAGGCCGCCAGGGGCCTCTCGCCTACCGGTTGGGAACGTGGAGGGCCGGTCCATCGTGGCCTTCCTCCGCCCTTTCCAGAGCACTGATTGCCCGACGACGCCAACGCGTGCCGACCGCAACCGCAATCACCCCGCCCAGCAGGCCGACCAGTGGGAGGCCCCAGACTGCGGCCACGAACAGGGTCCCCAGTGATTCCATGACGCCCCCTCTCGAAACGAGCCTACGCGGCGGGGCTACGCCCCTTCTGACGCAGGCCTGCCGTGTCATCACCTACCGGCGCGTGCTGAGGATCGGGAGCGCCGTTCCTTGCCTTGATCACCAGCCCCGGAACCCTCACGCGATCTGCGGCCCGGGCCGCCGCTCCGCTGCCCGGGGCCTGGCGCTGTCAGCTCAGAGGGCGCCTGGTCCTCCGAAGGAACGTGGATCAGGGCATAGAGGCTGACAACGGCGTCGAAGCTCCCCTGGGGGAGCTCCGAAGTCGCGGCGTCAGCCCGGGTGAAGCCGGCGCCCGGCACGAGCTCCCGGGCCCTGCGGACCTGGACCTCGCTGGTCGCTGGTCGAGCGGGCGGCCGGTGAGGGCTACGGGGCCGTATGCCGGTCCAGGAGTCTGACTGCCATGTCGTGGTTGTAGAAGATCGCCAACTCTCGCGGAGTCTCACCGTCGGGTGTCGCGGTGGGGTCGGCTCCATAGGCCAGGAGGATCGCGGTGAGCACCGAGTCGAGCGGTCCCCCGGACTGGAGTGCCCCATCCCCCTCCACGTCGATCGCGTGGAGCAAGAGCGTCATCCCGCAGCAGACCTCTTCGGGGTCCACGCCCGCGTCAAGGAGGCGGGTCAGCTCGGCGTGGTCGCCCGACTCCACCGCCTGATGCGCGGGAGTCCACGGGTTCTCGGGAAACTCGGTCATCACAGATCTCCACACAGCATGGCCGGATCATGTCACTCTCGGCGGGCGGCCTCGTCGGCGGCCTGTCGGCCGTCACGGTGACTCCCGAGCTGAGGGGCTGGGGAGACGGTGTGGTGAAGCGCCTCTGAAGATCGGTCAGGAATCGAGAAGCCCCAACTGGACCGTCGCACCTAGCGTGTTGGCCATGGGGGCGAGGTGGAAGCCGGCGCGGTGGCGGGTCGGCTGCCCGGGCTTCGTCGGGCATGCGCTGCCGGAAGGGGCTACGCGGCCACCGGGGCCGGTCCGTCTGGGGAACCGGCGACGGATCGTGCTCGTGCGGTGGGTCGAGCTCACAGCGCGCCGGTGACCCGTGCGATCTCCCAGCCGCGGAATTCGGGACGCAGTTCAAGGGCGCGTCGGCAGACGGCGTACGTGCGACTGACGGCCTGCTCCAGATCCGGCGCGCGGCAGAAGAAGATGCCCCGGGCGCCGGCCCGCGACGTATGGATGCGAATGTGCTCCACCCCGTCCTGGGGCAGGCACGCGGACCGCAGCGCGTCCAGAGAGGCGTGCTCAAGTGCCTGGGGTGCCATGGGGGGTTTTGTCAGGAGGAACTCGACTAGATACACACCGCGAACTATGCAGAGGTCCGCAGCGTGCACGTCGGATTTTCGCGCGACACATTCATGCCTTGGCGCAAACATGTCAGGAGGGGTGGGGCACATGGGGAGAGCGGGGAATTTGGCAGTGTTAGGACCGCTGGGGCTCGATGAGGACACGGAAGCGATCTACCGGTTCATCCTGGAAAATCCTTCCATGGGGATCGATCGCATGGGCGAGGCCCTGGGGCGGGAGCGGTCCGCCGTGAACGCGGCGCTCGACCGGCTGGCAGACCTCGCTCTGCTGCGGCCTTCGCTGAACGATCCGAACCATCTGCGCGCGGTGCCGCCGGAATTGGCGCTGGAAGCCCTGCTCGCCCGCCATCAGGCCGAACTCGCGCGCAAGCAGCAGGAGATCGAGCAGAGCCGGGTGGCCGTCGCGGGGCTGCTCGCCGATTACTCGGTCCTGCGCGTCGGACAGCCTTCCGGAGGGGTCGAGCGGCTGGTCGGCCTGGAAGCCATCCGCACCCGGCTGGAAGAGCTCGCCTATCGGGCCCGGCGCGAGGCCCTGGCCTTCGCGCCGGGCGGACCCCAGCCCGCCGCGAACCGGGAGGCGGCCAAGCCACTGGCGGCAGCGACCCTGAAGCGGGGCATCGGGCTCAGGACCGTGTACCTGGACAGCGTGGTCAACGACCCGGGGAGCCGTGAGCACGCGCAGTGGCTGGTCGCCTCGGGCGCGGAGATCCGCACGGCGCCCTCGCTGCCGATGCGCATGCACATCATCGACCGGGAGGTGGTCCTGGTCCCGCTCGATCCGCGGGATTCCTCGGCGGGCGCGGTCGTGATCCACGAGGCCGGGGCCCTGGCCGGGTTCTGCGCGCTGTTCGACCAGGTGTGGGCGGCCGCGACCCCGTTCGGCGAGGCGCCGGCCCGTGGCGGCCCCGAGATGACCCCGCAGGAGACCACCTTGCTGAAGCTACTCGCGGACGGCATGACCGACGAGGCCGCGGCCCGGAAGCTGGGCGTCTCGCTCCGCACCGAGCGGCGCATGATCACCGATCTGTCGAACAGGCTGGGAGCCGGCAGCCGCTTCCAGCTCGGCCGGCGCGCCGCGGAGCTGGGACTGCTCTGAGCGCCACCACCCCCGGGTCGCAGGACGCCTGACACGAAAGTGTCAGGCGTCTTTCGTGCCAGCCGAATTCTCTGGTCGTGGCCTTCCATCGAGGACAAGATATTCATCAGCGGGCCGGAGCGGCCGTGCAGACGGAACAATCCAGGGGTGGGAAAGAAATGAACGCCATGAAGTCTTTGATCGTCGTTTCTTCCAGTGCGCTGTCCCTGATGGCATTCGGCGCCGTAGGCGCGGAGTCCGTCGAGGGAGAACCCTCCGCCACCGCATCCCCGGTGGGCGCACCGTTCGCGGCCGGCGACGGAATCACCGCGGGCAACGACTGGGGCTGGAGCTGACAACCCGGGTTCCCCGGCCATGACGTGACCACGCATCGCGCACGTCACTCACCACTCACCGTCCGCTCGCAGCCCTCGTAGCGGCTCTTCGAACCCGCCGCTGCGGCTGAGACCGCTCGATGCGGTCCGTTCGGTATCCCGGTAGGAGGACTGACCGCCGGCCGCGCAGCCGCTTTCTCCACGGATCTCTCCGCGGGATTCTCCGCATATTTCTCCGCGCGTCTCCTTGCGAGTTCCTTTGCGGCCCCTCTATGCCTTCTGACCGCATGGGCAATTCCTGGGCCGCTTCTCGCGACATTCACTTCCTCATCGAATTCAGGGGTGGCTTCACCATGTCTTCTTCTCCCTCTTCTTCCTCTTCTCCGTCCTGGTTCTCCCGCACCTTCCGCGGCAAGGGCAAGCTCACGGGTCTGGCCCTGGCCGCGGCCGTCGCCGCGCCCCTCCTGACGGTGGCGGGGGCCACGTCGGCGTCCGCCACCGCACCCACGGTCGCCTCGATCGCCCTGAGCCAGGTGGGCAACAACTGCTCGCCGTACTACGGGTGCACCTACCCGAGCGCCTGGTGCGCCGACTTCGCCCGCTGGGTGTGGGGTCGGGCCGGCGCCGAGGGCACTGGCACGCTCACGGCCGCCGCCATCAGCTTCAACACGTACGGCAGCCAGAACGGCACCTTCCACTCGACTCCCGAGGTCGGTGACGCCGTTCTGTACGACTCGGACGGCAGCCTCGGCGACGGCGAGGCCCAGCACGTCAACCTGGTCGTCGCGGTCTCCGCCGACGGCCGCAGGATCAAGACGGTGGGCGGCAACGAGAGCGGCGGCGTCCGGAACCACGACTGGTTCGACTGGCGTACGAACAGCAGCCCGGTCGGCGCCGGCAGGGCGCTCCGGTTCATCGGACCGAAGGGCATCGCCAACAGCCCCACTCCCGTTGAGGAAGCGGCTCCGGTGTCGGCGGTCGGGGACCTGACCGGTGACGGGAAGCCCGACGTGCTGGCCCGCTCCGGGACGGGCGACGGGACCCTGTGGATCTATCCGGGCCTGGGCAACGGCCACCTCGGCGCACGCGTCGACAACGGCGGCTGGTCGTCGATGGAGCGCGTCAGCGGCGTCGGCGACGTCACCGGCGACGGGAAGGCCGACGTGACCGCGGTGGAGAAGTCGACCGGCAAGCTGTGGGTCTACCCCGGCCAGTCCAACGGCCACCTCGGCGCCCGCGTCGACAACGGCGGCGGCTGGGGCGACATCCGCATCTCCGGCAGCCGTGACCTGAACGGCGACGGCCGGGGCGACCTGCTGGCCGTCGAGGAGGAGACCGGGAAGCTCTGGGTCTACCCGGGCCAGACGAACGGCCACTTCGGTACCCGCATCGATGCCGGCTCGAACTGGGACTCGATGAGCACGGTCGGCGGGGCCGGTGACCTGAACGGTGACGGCAAGGGCGACGTGGTCGCCGTGGAGGAAGCCAGCGGCAAGCTCTTCGTCTACCCGGGCCTCGGCAACGGCCGGCTCGGATCGCGCGTCGAGGCCGGTTCGGGCTGGGGCGTGATGTCCAGCGTGAGCGGCGCCGGCGACTACACCGGTGACGGCAAGGCCGACATCGTCGCCCGCGAGAACGACGGGCACCTGTGGATCTACCCGGGCCTGGGCAACGGCCAGTTCGGCGCCCGCGTCGACAACGGCGGCGGCTGGAACTTCACCGGCTGAGCACATCTCCGGGGCCCGGCCGCACGCCGGCCGGGCCCCGGAGAACGGGCCCCTTCCGAACGGGCCCCTTCCGCGACCGGCACGCGGCCTCCACGGCTCGCCGGTACCGCCCCGCGCCGCCCATCGAGCGTGCACAACCGTCCTAGGAGATCAGCACGATGACAGCACGACAGCTCCGTCCGCGATCCGCCGTCACCCTCATGGCCGCGGCCCTGAGCGTCCTCACCACCGCGACCGTCCTCAGCGGCGCGATCAACGCCCCCACCGCTTCCGCCGCTTCCGTCGCCACGTGGGACAAGATGGCCGACTGCGAGGCGAGCGGGGACTGGAGCTACTACCGGGAAGGGCACGCCTACACCGGAGGGCTCCAGTTCGACGACGCCACCTGGCGGGCCTACGGCGGCGCCCAGTACGCGCCCCGCGCCTACCAGGCGACGAAGATGCAGCAGATACTCATCGCGGAGAAGGTGCTCGACGGCCCGCAGGGCGAGGGGGCCTGGCCCACCTGTTCCAAGGTGCACCACCCCGCCGCCGACCCGGCGGATCCCTACCCCGACGCCCCGGAAGCGGGCCCCGTCTCCGCGGTCGGCGACCTGACCGGCGACGGCCGCCCCGATCTCCTGGCCCGGGCGGCCTCGGGCAGCGGCACCCTGTGGGTCTACCCGGGTGCCGGCGCGGGCCGCTTCGGCACCCGCGTCGACAACGGCGCCTGGTCCGTCATGGCGCAGGTCACCGGCGTCGGAGACGTGACCGGCGACGGCAAGGCCGACGTGGCGGCCGTCGAGGGCGCCACCGGCAAGCTGTGGATCTACGCCGGCCAGTCCAACGGCCACCTCGGCGCCCGCGTCGACAACGGCGGCGGCTGGGGCGACATCCGCGTCACCGGCAGCCGTGACCTGACGGGCGACGGCCAGGGCGACCTGCTGGCCCTGGAGAAGTCCACCGGAAAGCTCTGGGTCTACCCGGGCCAGACGAACGGCCACTTCGGCGCCCGCATCGAGGCCGGTACGAACTGGGACGTGATGAGCGCCGTCGGCGGGGCCGGCGACCTCACCGGCGACGGCAAGGGCGACGTGGTCGCGGTCGAGGCCGGCTCGGGGAAGCTGTTCACCTACCCGGGCCTGGGCAACGGGCGGCTGGGGGCCCGTATCGAGGCCGGTACGGGCTGGGGCGTGATGTCCGGCGTGAGCGGCGCCGGCGACTACACGGGTGACGGCAAGGCCGACATCGTGGCCCGCGAGAAGGACGGGCACCTGTGGGTCTACCCGGGCCTGGGCAACGGCCAGTTCGGTACCCGCGTCGACAACGGCGGCGGCTGGAACTTCACCCCGTGAGCACCCACCCGCCCACGACCAGGGCCCCATCGACCCCGACCCCGACCCCGATCCCGCCCCCGATCCCGATCCCGCCGATGGCCTCGACGATGGCGCCGCGCCGGGCCCGTTCCCCCCGGCGCACCCGGTCCACGGCCCTCGCGGCCCTCGGCACCCTCCTGTGCGCCGTCGCCGGCGTCCTGACCGCCTTCCCGGCGGCCGCGGCCATCCCCCCCGTCGCCGACGCCTCGATCGCCACCCCCAACGCGATCACCAGAACCGCCACCACGGGGATGGGCCTCAAGGACCTCAGCCGCACCGACGAATCCAGGGTGGACGCCTACTCCGCCACCCACCCCGGCGTCACCCGCGCGACCCTCGCCGACGTACTCACCGACACGGCGAACACCACCCCCGCCCGGCCGCTGTGCCACACCACCCACATCGACGGAGCCCAGGGCTTCTGCTGGTCGGAGACGGACGACGCCACCGCGCAGTGGTATCCGCAAGGGGTCACGCACGGCACCGTGGGAAGCCGCAAGGCAGTCCTGACCAGCTGGTACGGGCCGGGCGGCGCCGAGCGGATCAGCGTCGCCGACACCACGGACCCGTCCGCCGTGCGCTACCGGAACGTGCAGCTCGTCGCCCTCACCTCGGACGGCAGCGGTTACACCCCGATCCTCGACGGCCACGCCAACGGAGTCGTCTGGGCCGGCACCCGCCTCTACGTCGCCAGCATCGGCAGTTCGCTGGACGTCTTCGGCACCACCCGGATCTGGCGCACGGACGCCGGCACGTACGTGCTCCCCCGGGTCGGCAGTTACGCGTACACGGGGACCGGAACCGGCTGCGGCACCTACGCGCCCGCTTCGCTGCCGCAGCGTCCCTGCGTCTCCGCGCTCTCGCTCGACCTGTCGGGGTCCGATCCGGCCCTGGTCACCGCGGAGATGGACCCCGGGAACGTGGGCGACCGCTTCGACCGGTCCGCGTCACCCGTCGTGCGCTGGCCCATCGACCCCACGACCGGGGTGCTGAAAGCCACCGCCGGCGTCGTCCAGGCACGGAACGCCTACCGGTCACCCATCGGGGGTGTCCAGGGCGTGGCCATGAACAACGGCCGGTTCGTCCTCTCGGCGCCCTGCCCCGAATACGTCGACGGCGGCGCCACGCATCTTCCGAGCTGCCTCTACCAGGGCGTGCCGGACGAACCGGTGTGGCTGATGACGCGCACCGGGATCTACACCCAGAACCTCTCCTACCGGCCCGATACCGGCGAGCTGTGGATGGTCAACGAGCGTCCGGGAGACCGCATGGCCTACCGCACCACCTGGCCGGCCGGCCCCACGCTCGCCGGCATGATCCACCTCACCGCCGCGGACTTCACCGGGGAGGGCCGGGCGGACGTCGTCGGCGTCGAGGCGGCCACGGGCAAACTGTGGCTCTATCCGGGCAACGGCGACGGCTCCCTCGGCGCGCGCACGCAGATCGGCGTCGGCTGGGGCGGCATGGCCAAGCTCGCCGCGGGCGATCTCACGGGCGACGGCAAGGCCGACCTGATCGCCGTGGAGAAGGCGACCGCCACGCTCCAGCTGTACCCGGGCAACGGCCAGGGCACCCTGGGCGCGCGGACGCAGATCGGCACCGACTGGGGAGGCAAGCGGGACCTGACCGTGATCGACGTGGACCGCAACGGCAGGCCCGACCTGCTGGCGATCACCGCGGAGGGTGCCCTGATGGCCCATCCCGGCAACGGGAACGGGACTCTGGCCCCTCCGTCCCCGATCGGATCCGGCTGGGACACCATGAACGAACTCGCCGCCCCCGGTGACCTGACCGGCGACGGCAGGGCCGACCTCGTGGCCGTCGACCGCCAGGGCGTGCTGTGGGCCTACCCCGCCAACGGCACCGGCGGCTTGGGCGACCGCACCCAGATCGGCAGCAACTGGCAGGTCATGCGCCAACTCGCCGGCGCCGACTTCAACGCCGACGGCAAGGGCGACATCATCACGGTCCAGGCCCCCGCCACCACGGGCGGCGCCCTCTACTTCTATCCGGGAACGGCCGTGAACACCCTGGGCCCGCGCATCCAGATCGGCTCGAACTGGTAGCGGGGAGAGCATCGGACCCGGGTCCTTGGTCGGGGCCCGGGTTCGACGCGTGCGTCCTGCGGTGCTCGGCACCGGTTCCGGACGCTCGGGTACGGGGAAGCCAGGGGGCTCGGGGCGTCTTCGTCCGCGCGCGGAAGCCCCATGAAGTGCCGGGTGGTCTGCGGGGCTCCGCACGTTCACGAGGGTGCGGGTCGCGACCACGAGCTGCCGGGAGCGGTCGAGGGCAATGGACGTGATCATCCGGCTCGGCTCGGCCGTCGGCGCTACAGGTCCGCTCGGGGCGCGGACGGGAACGCGTAGCGAACGAGTCGGACGCGCGGAGGAATCCGGCCGGGTACGCGGGGCGGGCGGGTGCGTCAGACGGTGGCCGGGCACCGGGTGCCGGTGACCACCGGGCGGACCCGGGTCAGCATCAGGTCCAGGAACCGCTGCGGGTCGCGGTAGCAGGCGAAGTGGCTGGAGTTCCCGATGAGCTCGAATTCCTTGACGGGGGCCTGCACGTCGTCGAAGAACCGTCGGGCGCGCTCCGCCGGGGTGATGACGTCGCGGTCGCCCTGGAAGATGAAGAACGGCAGGTCGAAGCGGGTTCCGTCGGCCCAGTCGTCGGACAGGGCCACCTCGGAGAGGATCTGCTCGGAGAATTTCATGGCCTTGGCGAACGCCCCCAACTCGCGCAGGGTGTGCAGGGGGGAGAGCCACAGCGAACCCATCACGACACGCTTCATGGTGTCGGCCGTCAGCGGGTCCGACGTGGCCGACATCTTGCTGTAGGCGGCCCGCTGGTGGACGCTCCACCTACGCGTGTCGGAGCCCATCCGCTCGAGGGCTGCGAGCTTCCTGCGCGCACCGCCCTTGGCGCGCAGTCGTGCCCGCAGGGCCTCGTAACCCGAGGTGTCGCGGCCCGCATCCTGGATGTTCTGATCAGTGCCGACGTAGGCGGAGTACCACTGGGGGTACTCGCGGGCGAGGCGCAGCCCGAAGACACTACCGAAGGACTGACCGAGGAGGACGACCTTGTCGACACCGAGCCGCTCGCGGACGTACCGGGTGACCTCGACGGCGTCCTCGTACATCCGGGCCGCGCTCATCTCGCCCTGGCCCTCGGGGCCCGAGCGGCCGAAGGTCTTGCCGGCGCCGCGCATGTCCCAGCGGACCAGGGTGAAGTGCTTCTCCCAGGACCGGGTGCGCGGTCCGAAGATCGAGTTGGAGGAGCCGGGGCCGCCGTGGAGCTCCAGCACGACCGGGTTGGCCAGGTCCTCGCCGCGGAGGGAGATCCACTGCTCGAGCCCGCCGATCCGCACGAAGCCCTGCTCGTCGATGCCGTTCGGGGTATCGATGCGCAGCAGCCGGGCGCCTTGGGCACGCCGCAGTGCACGGTGTCCCAGCAGCCCGGCCGCGGGTGCGGCAAGAAGGGCGGCGGACGTGGCAAGCATGGTGTCGAGCATGGCGGACCCCACTTACTGTTTATGGCCTAAGCGATTACGTTTAGGTTATATACGGTTTCCAGGGGCCGTCAACCCGGCAGGTCCGAAACGAATCTGAGGAGCAGGGCTGTATGAGCAGAGGCAGGGACGAGAAGCGTGATGCGGCCGTCAGCCTGGCCCTCCTGTGGAGCGAGGCAGGGCAGCCCCGACGGGGCCCGAAGCCGTCGCTGAGTGTGGAGCGCATCGTCCGCACGGCGCTCGACATCGCCGACAAGGAGGGACTGGAGGCGCTCTCGATGCAGAGCGTCGCGGCGCAGCTCAATGTCACGACCATGGCGCTCTACCGGTACGTACCGGGGAAGGCGGAGCTGGTCGACCTGATGGTCGACGCCGCCATCGGGCCGGCGCCCGAGGTCACCGACGTACAGGGTGGGTGGCGCCCACAGCTGACCGAATGGGCCCGGCAGTGCTGGGCGCTCTACCAGCGCCGGACGTGGATCGTCACCGCCACCGCGATGCGCCGCCAGCTGATGGGGCCCAACCAGCTGGCCTGGCTCGACTCGGCGCTGGCCGTGCTGTCACAGACCGGGCTGTCGTTCGCGCAGCAGCACGACGTCTTCCTGCTGGTCATCGGGCACGTCCGCAACCTGACCCAGCAGCGCATCGACCAGGACGACGACGGGGACCTGGAGTGGAACCGGCTCACCGCGGACGTACTGGAGCGCCACGGCCACCGGTTCCCGGCGCTGACGGCCGCCATCGCCGCCGTCGGCCCCGAGGCGTTCGCCCCTCAGGACGACGACCCGCTCGACTTCGGGCTGAACCGGATCCTGGACGGGGTCGCCGTACTGATCGACCGGTCCTGAAAAACACCGCGCCGCCCGGGGCCATGGGCCTGCCGGGCGGCGTGAAGGGGTGCCTCGGGGAGCATGGGCCTACGAAGCCCAGGCTCCCGGGGCGATGAAGGACGGCTGGCGGCGCAGGGGCAGCTTGTGCACCCGGGCCTCGCCCTCCGTGGCCTGCGCTTCGTTGAGCAGGCGGATTCGGGCCGTGAGCAGGACGGCCAGGGACGCGACCTCCTCCGCGGTCGGGTTGCCCTTCGTGATCCGGATGGCGGCCAGCGCCAGGGCGGTCCGGTCGTCGGCCGTCACAGCGGGACGTTCCCGTGCTTGCGGCTCGGCAGCTGCGCGTGCTTGGTGCGCAGCATGTCGAGGGTGGAGATGAGCCGGGAGCGGGTCTCGGCCGGGTCGATGACGTCGTCGACGAGGCCGCGTTCGGCCGCGTAGTACGGGTGCATCAGCTCGGTCTGGTACTCCTTGATCTTCTGTGCGCGCGTCGCCTCGGGGTCGTCGGAGGCGTTGATCTCGCGGCGGAAGATGACGTTGGCCGCGCCCTCCGCGCCCATGACCGCGATCTCGTTCGAGGGCCACGCCAGGGCGACGTCCGCGCCGATGGAGCGGGAGTCCATGACGATGTAGGCACCGCCGTAGGCCTTGCGCAGGATCAGCGAGATCCGCGGGACCGTGGCGTTGCAGTACGCGTACAGGAGCTTCGCGCCGTGCCGGATGATGCCGTTGTGCTCCTGGTCGACGCCGGGCAGGAAGCCGGGCACATCGATCAGGGTGACCAGCGGGATGCTGAACGAGTCGCAGAACTGCACGAAGCGGGCGGCCTTCTCGGACGCCTGGATGTCGAGGACACCCGCGAGGTAGGCCGGCTGGTTGGCTACGACGCCGACGACGTGGCCGCCGAGGCGGGTCAGGGCGCAGACGACGTTCTGGGCCCACTGGGCGTGGACCTCGAAGTAGTCCCCGTGGTCGGCGATCTCCTCGATGAGGTCGCGGATGTCGTAGCCGTGCGTGGGCTTGGCCGGGACCAGGTCGAGCAGGCTCTCGCAGCGCCGGTCCACCGGGTCCTCGAGGTCTCCGGCGGGGGCGAGTTCGCGGTTGTTGGAGGGCAGCAGGGACAGCAGGTGGCGGACGTCCTCGAGGCAGCTCTGCTCGTCGTCGTACGCGAAGGCGGCCACGCCCGAGGCGCCGGCGTGGCTGTCGGCGCCGCCGAGGTGCTCCATCGTGACGGCTTCACCGGTGACGGCCTGGACGACGTCGGGGCCGGTGATGAACATCTGCGAGGTGCCGCGGACCATGAAGACGAAGTCGGTGAGGGCGGGCGAGTACGCGGCGCCGCCCGCACAGGGGCCGAGGATGACCGAGATCTGCGGAATGACCCCGGAGTTGCGGACGTTGCGCTGGAAGATGCCGCCGTAGCCGGCGAGCGCGGTGACGCCTTCCTGGATACGGGCGCCCGCGCCGTCGCACAGTCCCACGACGGGTGCCCCGGCCGCCTCGGCCAGGTCCATCACCTTGTGGATCTTCTCGGCGTGGGCCTCGCCCAGCGCGCCGCCGAAGATGCGGAAGTCGTGGGCGTACGCGAAGACGGTGCGGCCGTGGACCTTGCCCCAGCCCGTGACGACTCCGTCCGTGTAGGGCTTCTTGTCCTCCAGGCCGAAGCCGGTGGCGCGGTGCCGGCGGAGCTGCTCGACTTCGTTGAACGTGCCTTCGTCGAACAGGAGCTCGATGCGCTCGCGGGCGGTCAGCTTGCCCTTGGCGTGCTGGGCGGCGGTGGCGCGGTCACTGGGGCCGGCCTCGGCCAGCGCGCGGACGGCGTGCAGTTCCGCGGTGCGCTCGCGCAGGGACGCGAAGTGGAAGACGTCCTCGTGGTGACGGGGGGAAGGCGGAGGAGTGAGCCCGATGTCCGGTGCGTGCACGCTCTCCAGTGGTCTTTCCTCGACGATGCTCATACGGGCCCTTTCGACACAGAGGCACCGGGTCCGGCCGGTGTCGCGTCGTCCAGCATTGACGCATGCGCTACAGCCCTACTCGAATCGCGCACGGGGATCCCTACGGAACCGCTCGCGCCGCGGGGCGGATCCGGGCATGCCTGTGCCTCGCCGCCCGGGCGTGGGTTTCGGGCGGCGAGGCACAGGGAGCGGCCGGCTCCCGACGGGGGAACCGGTGCCGGCCGCAAGAGCGACTCTCCCGCAGGGACCTCGGACGCGGCTACAGCCGCGGCGCAGCAGCGGTGGTGGTAGGGGCGGCGGTAGTGGCGGCGGCGGTGCTTTCGGGGTCAGCCCCGGTCGAGAAGGCCTGCCACCGTCGTCAGGAAGCCTTCGTCGAGCATCGTGGAGACCGCGGTGTCGCGCGAGGAGCCCAGGCCGGTGTCGTGGCAGGCGACGCTGACCAGGTAGCGGCCGAGCACCGGGTACGTGCCGAACGCCCACTCGCCGCGGGCCGCGGGTGTGCCGTCCGGGGCGAGCAGGCCCGCGTCGCCCGCGCTACGGGTCGCGAAGCCGAACTCGGAGAACCCGAGCCGCAGTCCCTGGCCGAGCGCCTTGGTGTAGGCCTCCTTCAGGGTCCACAGCCGCAGCATGGCCGCGGGCTGCTCCGCCTCGGGCAGCACCGCGAGTTCGGCCTTCTCCAAAGCGGTGCACACCTGGTCCTGGAGGAGGTGGAAGGAGAGCTTGCGGTCGGCGGGCTCGGTGTCGATGCCGATCCTGCCGGTGCGACTGATGCCGACGGCGATCAGGTCGTCGGTGTGGGTCAGGCTGACGTCGATCTGGTCGAAGCCGCGCAGGTACGGACGGCCCCCGATCCTGTACGCGAGGTCCAGGTCGGCGGGGTCGATGCCGAGCGCGGCCGCCGCCGTGTACTTGACGGCCAGCCGGGATGCGACGAAGCGGTAGCGGATCGTCGGGTCGGTGGTCTGCCGGTAGCGCAGCCAGTCCCGGCCGAGCAGCGGTCTCAGTGCGGGTTCCGCGAGCGCCGCGGTGAGCCACTCGCCCCAGGTGGTGAACACCGAGGCGTTCCCGCGCAGGGCCATGCCCTCCTCCACCTCCTTCCAGGGACCGGCCGGCCCGGTGACGTGGACCGGCGTGGTGATGCGCTGCGCGTCGTCCGTCATCGGGCTGTCCTTCCCTGGTGCCGGCGGTGCCGGCGGTGCTGTTCGGGGTGCGCGGGATGCAGGGGCGCATGGGGTGCCGCGGCGGTGCGCGGCGGCTGGGTCACTGCGCGAGTTCCGTCGCGTCGAGGTCACAGCTACGGCCCGTGCGGTAGCGGCGCATCAGCTCCTCGAGCACCAGCTCGAGGCAGCCGTCGGGAAGTTCGGGCACCGGGATGCCGAGCCGGCCACCGATCCGGGAGAGGGCGAGCACCGCCCAGGCCGGGGCGGCCAGGAAGGGATCGCCGCCGTCCTGGCCCTCCCAGGTACCGAGTACCGAGGCCGCCGCGAGGACCAGCGCGTAGCGGTCGCTGAGCACGCACAGGGCCGGGTCGGACAGGGCGGCGGCGGTGCCGTGGGCGGGGATGGCCCGGCAGCGTTCGCGCAGCGCGCGCAGTTCGGTGACGAAGCCTTCGGCGAGATCGGCGAGGACGGCCAGCTGGCCCCCGACGCCGCGTACCTCGGCCAGCCGCGCGGCGGACTCGACGAGCGACGCGGCGAGGAAGTCGCCGCCGTCGGCGATGCCGAGGAGCCGGTAGTCGAGGGCGGGCAGGGCGGCCCCGGTGCGGAACAGCTCGGGCGGCGGCTCCTGCTCGCGGAACCACGCACGCTCGGCGAGGGTGCGCAGTTGGGGGACGATCACGGCCTGGCAGGAGGCGGTGCCCGCGTGCCCGAGACCGGCGACGGGCAGATCGCGCGCGAGCTTGTCGAGGGCGCCGTATTCGGGGGTGCCGCGCTGGTAGCCGCGGGAGCCGAGGACGCCGGCGAGTTCCTCGAGGTTCTCCCGGAGCAGGTCGGGGACCACGTACTTGACGGCGGCGGCGAGCACATGGGTGCGGTCGGGCAGCAGGCTCAGGGCGCGCAGGGCGACGGAGGCCATGCTGTCGCAGGCGAGCATGTCGGCGAAGACTCCGGCGAGCGGCTTGTGCCAGCGGCGGGCCAGGGGGCGGCTGCGGCCGGTGGTGGCGGCCCGTACGGCGGAGTGCAGGACGGTGTCGACAGCGGCGACGGCCGTCGAGGCGATGATGCAGCGGTTGACCTGGTACGTGCGCAGGGCAAGGGCCACTCCTTCGCCGGGGCGGCCGACGAGCGCGTCGCCGGGGACGGCGCAATCGGTGAACTCGAGCCCGGAGAACAGGCCGCCGCGCATGCCGGTGGTGGGGACCCGCGGCAGGTGGCTGATGCCGCGGGTGAGTTCGGCCGGGTCCACGAGCAGCACGGAGTGGCTGTACGGGGTGCGGGCCCGGTCGGTGCGCGCGTAGACGACATACGCCTGGGAGCGGGCGGCGTTGATGATGACGTCCTTGCGGCCGTTGAGCTCGAAGCCGCCGCCCGGTGCGGCGTCGGCGGTGAACTCGTCGCGCAGGATGTCGTTCGCGTGCGCCAGCTCGTGGTGGACGATCGAGGCGCGGCCGCCGCCGAGCAGCAGGTCGGCGGTGGACCTGCGCTGCGCCGCGGTGCCCGCCGCCCATACGGCGGAGGTGGCGAAGAGCGAGGTGATGCCGAAGCCGAAGCCGAGGGCGAGGTCCCGGCGGAAGACGGGGCGCAGCACCTTGGCCAGGTGGTCGGCTCGGGTGAGCCGGCCGCCGTACTCGGCGGGCACGAACTCGGCGGCGAGCCCGCTCTCGGTGAGCAGTGCCTCGGTGGCCTCCGGCGGCTCGCGCCGCTCGTCGGCGGCGAAGAGGGCGCCCAGGCCGTGCGGGTTGGCGGGGTCGTACGGGTCGCCGAGCCGCTCTTCGAGCCGGGCCGCGCGACGTAGCGGCGCGGTGGCCTCGGCGTATCCGGTGACGGTGTCCGCTTGGATCTCGGTGGTGGCCATGGTGGCGGAATCAGCTCCTTCGTCGCGGGACTCGCCGTTGCTGGTGGCCCGGGGCTGGTCCGTCCGTGTGCACGGGTGTCCAGCGTCACGGGGAACGCTCGACAGTCGCTCGAGCCCTCCTACAGCCGGACACGTGAGGTGCCGGAAGCCGCCCGAGCGGCTTCCGGCAGTGGTGCCCGGGTCGTACGGGGTCGGGCGGCAAGGCCGGCGCCCACGTCCGGCGCGAGGCGGACGGGTTTCTGCGACAACCCTCAGGGCGCCATGGTCTCCGCGAAGACCCTGGGCCAGGCGATCGGGTGGCCGTGCTCGTGGAGGCGGTCCAGGGAGGTCAGCACGGAGTGCATTTCGCTGCCGGGGGTGGTGTCGCGCGCGTCGGGCCCGCAGGGGTGGGTGCGGTGGAATCCGGCGGCTTCGAGGGCGCTGCGCGCGGCCGCGGGTGAGGGGGTCGCACGGGCCTGGCGCAGGAAGTGCTCGGGGGTGAGGGTTCGCTCACGGGCGCGGGGACCGAGCGGATCGCCGGTCGTCGTGCAGATCAGGGTGCGGGTGGGTGCGCCGATGCGGCAGCCCTTGGCCACCCGGAGGAACCGTCTCTCGGAGGCGGCGCGGACCCTGTGCGGTGCGTCGCCGGGGGCGAGCCGTCCGCGGGCGGCCACCAGGCGCGCCGCGTCGTCCAGGTCGAGCACGCCGGCCGTGTGGGCGGCGGAGATCTCGCCCGCCGCGTGTCCCGCCACGGCGTGGGCCTCCATGCCCCAGGCCTCCCACACGCGGAACAGGGCGACCTGGTAGGCGAACAGGGCGGGCTGGGCGAACTCGGCGTCCCGGATCAGGGCGGCGTCCACCCCGTCCCGGGGGGCGAACACGACGGCGGCCAGCGGCAAGGGGAGCCAGACGTCCAGAGCCTCGGCGACCTCGTTCCACGCCGCGGCGAAGGCGCGGCAGGTGCCGTAGAGGTCCCGGCCGAGGCCGGGACGCAGCGGGCCGTGAGCGGTGAACAGGACGGCCTGGCCCACCGCTCCGCCCGTCGGTGCACCGGGCGCGGGCCCGGCCCGGTCGGCCGGACGTGGAGCGTAGGGGGCGCGTTCCACGGTTCTCGGCGGCGCGGAACCCGGCCATGCGACCCGGACGTCCGAGGGGCGCTCATCGGACACCGGGCGCCGCCCCCACGGTCTCGTGCCGGTCCTTCGGGGCAGGGAACGCGTCGGTGTCACCCTGCGCGGTGGGCTGGTCGACGAAGGTCGCCATGGTCGCTCTCCTCGGTTCTGCTCGGGGTGTGGGGCAGCGGGGTGGGGCTACCGGAAGGCTGTCGAGGGGTGGCGACTGATGTGACACCCTGCGCGGCGGGGCTCGAGGAATCTTCGAAGGTCACTCGAGGCCCGCCTCAGGAACCGCACGGGCCGGCGGACCGGAGCGTGCCGCGCCCGCACGGCCGGAACGGGAGGCCGCTCCGATTCGCGCGCCGGTCCGAGGTTTTTCGATAACCGGCAGAAAGGGGTCCGTGGTCCGCCGAAACCCGGCGGGCCGGACCCCCGTCCGTAAGGGCCGCGATATCCGGCCAACTCGCGGCGGATCGGGTGTGAAGGCCCGTCCCCCTATGCCCGGGTAGACGAGTTTGCCCGGCTAAGGGACACCTAAGGGGTGTGCCGAAAGGGCAACCCCAGAGTGCCGTTGCCGTCATGGATCTGGGCCGCATTCCGTAATAGCTTGAGATGCGCTCGATCGGCTGCAGAGCCGACGACGGCCGAACACCCGCCGGTCAGGAAGTCCCAGGTGACCGCGTCACTCCCCGGGTGACCACTGGGAACCGGCACTGGAGGTATCTGTGCGTGTTCGACCGGTGCCGGGGCTCAGTGTCGCCGTCGATGAGAACGGGCGCATGGAAGTCCTGACGGAATCCGCGGACGGGACGGAGCGGTTCTACTGCGGTCCCGTGGGAACCGCCATGTGGATCGTGCTGCGCCAGCACGACGGAGACGTGGCGGCGGCGGCCAACGTCTTGGCCGGACTGTGGGACACCGCTCCCGCCAATGCTCTGGCCGACCTCGAGATCTGGGTCGACGAAATGCGCGATGCGGGACTCGTCCGCAGCGAACCCGGTCCCTGAATCCCACCCCCTATCCCTCCACGCCCGGTCGCCCGCCCTCGGGGTGCTCCGTCATGGCTCGACCACCCCTGTAGGCGGCTCCTCCACTGTGGTGCAAGTTAGGGGTGGACCTTTCGCTACGGGGGCGAGTATGTCGTTGGTGGGTCGAGCATCGGTGATCGCAATTTTGGACACGGCTCTCGCGGACTGCATGTCCGGCGAGTCCCGCATCGTACTGATCGAGGGCGCTACGGGATCCGGCAAGAGCACGCTCCTCGACACCGTCGCCGAGCGGGCGTCCGCCGCCGGCGCCGTCGTGCTGGGCGCGGTCGCCTCGCCCCCCGAGCAGCAGGTGCCGCTGAGCGTCCTGGGACAGCTCGTCAACGGCGCACAGGCCTTCACGTCTCCGGAGTCCGCCGCGGGCTCCCCCGCGCCGTCGCGCGTCGGGGCGATGCAGTCGTTCTGCGCGGAGCTGCGCGCGCTGAGCGCGGTCAGCCCCGTGGTGCTCTGCGTCGACGACGTGCAGCACGCGGACGAGGAGTCCCTGCGGTACCTGCAGTACGTGGCCCGGCACGCCCGCTCGGCTCCGGTGCTGATGGTCGTCACCGCCACACCGCACGCCGAGGCCCAGGACCCGGTGTTCACCACGGAGCTGATGCGGCAGCCGCACTTCCGGCGGATCAGGCTGGGTCTGCTGTCGCCGGCCGAGGTGGGCGCCGTACTCGGCGGGCAGCACGGTGCAGGGCGGCCGCGGGCGGAGCTCGCGGCGGACCTGCACCGGATCAGTGGCGGGAACCCGCTGTTGCTGCGCGCCCTGCTGCAAGAGCTCGAAGAATTCCAGGAACAGCACGGACAGCAGGCGCGGCACGAGCAGTACGAGCAGCACGAGCAGCACGAGCGCCGTCAGGACGACGGAGCACCAGCGGCCGACGCCGGCGCGGAGCTGCCGCTGTCTCCCGCGCCCGGCGGCCCGTTCGCCGAGGCCGTGGCCACCTGCCTGCACCGCACCGGGCCGACCGCGACCGGGCTGGCCCGCGCCGTCGCGCTGCTCGGCGAACTCGCCTCGACGCAGCGGATCACCCGGCTGCTCGGCGTCGGCTCCTCTTCCGCTCAGCGGGGCCTGGCCGCCCTGGAGGCGGCGGGCATCCTCGACGGCGTCCGCTTCCGGCACGTCGGCGCGCAGGCCGCGGTCCTCGACGGCACCGATCCCGGCACGAAGGCGGACCTGCACCGCCGGGCCGCCGCGGTCCTGCGCAAGGACGGCAGTCCGGCGACGGCGGTGGCCGGGCATCTGCTCGCCGCCTCGGCCGACGGGGCGCCGTGGTCCGGCGGCGCCGCGGACATCGAGGTGCTGCGCGACGCCGCCGAGGACCTCCTCGCACAGAACGACGCGCGCCAGGCCCTGCGGCTGCTGGAGCTGGCCCACGAGGCCGGTGCCGACAGCCCGTTGCGGAGCGCCATCCGGATCCGGCGCGCGCAGATCACCACACGCTACGACCCCGCGGCCGCCGAGCGGCAGGTCGGCGCACTTCTCGACGAGATGCACTCGGGCCGGCTGGGCGCCGAGCACGTGCAGCAGCTGGCCGGGCTGCTGCTCGCCCAGGGCCGCTTGCCCGATGCCGCGCACCTGCTGAAGGGACCGGAGGGGACGGGGGCCGATCCGGGGACGTCCCCCCTCGACACGATGCTGGACACCGGTGTCGCCGCCAGCGAGCGACTGCTGCAGTCGGCGCGGCTGACCGATGCCACCATGGCCCCGCTCTCCCAGGCGCTGCGCTCCCTGATCGCCTCCGAGCACCCCGAGCGGGCCGTGCCGTGGAGCCGGAAGCTGATGGAGGAGGCGAACCGCTGCCAGGCCCCCGGCTGGAGCGCGGTCTTCACCACCCTGCACGCGGAGTCGCTGCTGCGGCTGGGCGATCTGCGCGGTGCCCACACCCATGCCTCCCTGGCACTGGAGCTGCTGCCGGAGAAGAGCGGCGGTACCTTCCACTGTGCGCCGACCGCGGTACTGATCCGCGCCTGCAGCGGCATGGGCCGCTACGCGGAGGCTTCCCGGTATGCGGACCAGCAGGTTCCGCAGCGGTTCCTGACGAGTCTGTACGGACTCGGATACCTGCGGGCGCGCGGTCTGCATCAGCTGGCGGTCAATCAGCCGCACGCGGCACTGGCCGACTTCCTGGAGATCGGCAGGATCTTGGAGGGCTGGGGGGCCGACCGGCCCGCCCATCTGCCGTGGCGTACGGACGCCGCCGAGGCTCTGCTGCTCCTGGGCAAGCCGCGCCAGGCCGAGCAGTTCGTGCTCCAGCAGCTCTCGCTGCCCGATGCGCGGCGGCCCTCGGTACGGGGTGTGTCCCTGAGGTTGCGGGCGCTGACCGGTGACCCGAAGCAGCGGATGTCGACGCTCAGCCAGTCGATCGACGAGCTGCACCGCTCCGGGGACCGGATGGAGACCGCCCGGTCCATGGCGGAACTGGGCCGGGCCCTGGAGGCGGACGGTTCGCCCGCCAAGGGCAGCTCGATGATTCGTACGGCGTGGAACCTGGCCAAGGAGTGCGAGGCCATGACGCTGTGCAAGGAGATCCTGCCCGACGCGCCTCTCGCGGCCCCGGCCCGTGACCGGGCACCGGCCGGTTCGGGCGGCTTGGTCGGTTCGGTCGGTTCGGGCGGCACGAGCACCGAGACGAAGCTGAGCAGTTCCGAGCAGCGCGTCGCCACGCTGGCGGCCCAGGGCCTCACGAACCGGGAGATCTCGGCGAAGCTCTACCTCACGGTGAGCACGGTCGAACAGCACCTGACGCGCGTCTACCGCAAGCTGCAGATCAGGTGCCGCGGAGACCTTCCGCTGGACCTGGAGCTGGGCAGCCGGGTCACCGTCTGACCGGACGGTGGACCGAACGACGAACGCCCCGCGGCGGTGAGGCCTTGACCTCACCGCCGCGGGGCGTTCACCGTTCCTGCTCCGGTCAGGAGCCGGTCGCCAGGGCCGCGCGGACCAGGGCGTCGACGTCCATGTCCTGAATGGCTGCCGTGGCGTCGTCCACGGCGGCGGTCTCGGTCGCCGCCGGCTGCGGGCTGCCCGCCGCGGGTCCGGCGAGCTTCAGCAGCGCATCGAGCAGACCGGACGATCGCAGCGCGGCCGGCTCGATGGACTGGAGCGCGCGCCGGATGGTGTCGTCGTCGGCGTCGGCCCCGGGAGCGGGCTCGAGTCCGGGTGCCAGCTCCTCCAGGAGGAACGCCGCCAGCGACACCGGGTTCGGGTAGTCGAACATCAACGTCGCCGGAAGCCGCACCTCGACCGCCTTCTGCAGACGATTGCGCAACTCGATCGCACCCAGCGAATCCAGCCCCAGCTCCGTGAAACCACGCTCACCCGGAACCGCGGCCACATCACTGTGACCCAGCACCGTCGCCGCATGACCCCTCACCAACTGCACCAGATACCGCTCACGCTCCACACCCGACATCCCGGCAAGGCTGCGTTCGATCTCGGTGCCGTGGGTCTGGGCGGGGGCCTGGGCCCGGACCTGCTCCTGGGCGATGCGCTCGAGTCCGGGTGCCAGCTCCTCCAAGAGGAACGCCGCCAGCGACACCGGGTTCGGGTAGTCGAACATCAACGTCGCCGGAAGCCGCACCTCGACCGCCTTCTGCAGACGATTGCGCAACTCGATCGCACCCAGCGAATCCAGCCCCAGCTCCGTGAAACCACGCTCACCCGGAACCGCGGCCACATCACTGTGACCCAGCACCGTCGCCGCATGACCCCTCACCAACTGCACCAGATACCGCTCACGCTCCACACCCGACATCCCGGCGAGCCTGAGCTCGACCTCGGTGCCCTCCGGCTGCGCGGCGGCGGGTGCCGTCGGTGCGGTGCCGGGGCGCCCCGCCGGACGGCGGCCCATCAGGCCGCGCAGCAGCGCGGGAACCTCGTCCGTACGCGACCTCAGGACGGCCCGGTCCAGGCGGACCGGTACGAGAACGGGGTCGGCGGACCGCAGCGCCTCGTCGAACAGGGCGACGCCCTCGGCGAAGGACAGCTCGAACACTCCGGAACGGCTCATCCGCTGGAGGTCGGCCTCGTTGAGGTCCAGTCCATCGCCGGCCGTGCCGGCCCACAGGCCCCAGGCCAGTGAGGTGGCGGTCAGGCCCGCGGCCCGCCGGTGGGCGGCCAGTGCGTCGAGGAAGACGTTGGCCGCCGCGTAGGTGGCCTGGCCCGCGGCCAGCACCTGGCCGCCGACCGACGAGTAGAGGACGAACGCGGACAGGTCCAGGTCCCGTGTGAGTTCGTGCAGGTGCCAGGCCGCGTCGGCCTTGGGCCGCAGCACCCGGTCGACTTGCTCCGGGGTCACCGCCCCGACCAGGGCGTTGTCCAGGACGCCGGCTGCGTGCACCACGCCCCGCAGCGGGTGCGCGGCGGGGATGTCGGCGAGCAGCGCGGCGAGCGCGTCCCGGTCGGACACGTCGACGGCGGCGATCCGTACGTCGGCCCCCGACCGGGCGAGCTCCTCCCGCAGTTCGCGGGCGCCCGGGGCGTCCGGGCCGCGCCGGCTGGTCAGCACCAGGTGACGCACGCCCCGCTCGGCCACCAGGTGGCGGGCGAGGACCGCACCCAGGACACCGGTACCGCCGGTGATCAGGACGGTGCCGTCCGCGTCCCACGGGGACGCGGCGCCCTCGCCGGTGACGGTCACCGGCGTGTAGCGCGGTACGAAGGCCTTGCCGTGGCGCAGAGCGAGCTCGGTCTCGCCGGTGGCGACGGCCGAGGACAGCGCCCGTACGGACTCCTCGTCCCCGTCGATGTCGATGACGGTGAAGCAGCCGGGGTTCTCGGCCTGGGCGGCGCGCACCACACCCCAGAGCGGGGCCTGTACGCAGTCGACGGCATCGCCCACCGGGTCGGTGACGACGGCGCCGCGGGTCACCACCACCAGCTGGGCGTCGGCGAAGCGGGCCTCGTTCCGCCATGCGGCGAGGGTGGTGAGGAGCCGGGCGGTGGCGGCCCTGGCCTGCCCGGGGATGTCCTCGTGGGCCGGGCTCGGCGCCGCGGTGCCCGCGAGGAGGTCCGGTACGTGGAGCAGGACCGTCGACGGCACCCGGCCCGCGGCGGCGAGCGCCGCGAGGTCGGCGACCGAGCGGTGACCCGGCAGTCCTTCGCCGACGACGACGCAGTCCCGCGCGGACCCGACGGACACCGGCTCCCACTCGATGCGGAAGACGGAGGCCTCGCGGCTGCCGGTGCCGGACAGCTGCCCGGCGGACATCTCCCGCTGAACCAGGCGTTCGACGGTGGCGACCGGGGCCCCGGTCGGGTCGGTGATGCGCAGGGACAGGGTGTCGGGGGCCGGTGTGGTGAGCCGGATCCGCAGCATGGCGGCGCCGGTGCTGTGGAGCGCGACGTTGTTCCAGGCGAAGGGGAGGGTGGTCCGCCCGGCGTCCTCGCGGTCCTTGCGCAGGATCTGGTCGCCGTGCAGGGCCGCGTCCAGCAGCGCCGGGTGCACTCCGAAGAGCGCGGCGTCGGCCTGGGCCTGTTCGGGCAGGGCGATCTCGGCGAAGAGTTCGTCGCCGCCGCGCCAGGCGGCCTTGAGGCCCTGGAAGACGGGGCCGTAGTACAGGCCGGCCGCAGCGAGCTCGTCGTAGAGTCCGCTGATGTCGACCGGCCGGGCCCCGGCCGGCGGCCAGGCCTCGAGGTCGAGTGCGGCGGGCGCCGCGTGCGGGGCGAGGACGCCGCCCGCGTTGCGGATCCACTCCGTGTCGCCGCCCTGCGGCTCCTCGGTGCGCGAGTAGACGGACACGCTGCGCCGACCGGCCGCGTCGGCGGTGCCGACGACGACCTGGACGGCCACGCCGCCCGTTTCCGGCAGCGTCAGCGGCGCCTCCTGCGTGAGCTCCTCGAGCAGGGTGCTGCCGGTCTCGCGGCCGGCGCGGAGCACCATGTCGACGTACGCCGTGCCGGGCAGCAGCACGGAGCCGAGCACCGTGTGGTCGGCCAGCCATGGCTGCGCGTCGAGGGAGATCCGGCCGGTGAGGACCACTCCGTCGTGCTCCGGGGAGACGACGACCGCGCTGAGCAGGGGGTGCCCGGCGGCGAGCTGACCGAGGCCGCTCGCATCGGTGACTGCGGCGGGCGAATCGAGCCAGTACCGCTTGCGTTCGAAGGCGTACGTCGGCAGGGCGACGCGGTGGGCTCCGGTGCCGGCGAAGTACGCGTCCCAGTCGACGCGTACGCCCGAGGTGTGCAGCGCGGCCAGGGCGGTGACCAGGGTCCGGGGCTCGCCGCGGTCCTTGCGTGCGGTGGGCACCAGGACGGTGTCGTCATCGTCGAGGATCTGCCGGGCCAGGCCGGTCAGGACACCGTCGGGTCCGAGCTCCAGGAAGCGGGTGGCGCCCTGTGTGGCGAGGGTCCGTACGGCGTCGGTGAAGCGGACGGCCGCGCGGACCTGGCGCACCCAGTACTCGGGGGTCTGCCATTCGGTGGCCTGCTCCCCCGTGACCGTGGAAACCGCGTAGATCTTCGGCGCCCGGAAGGTCAGACCCTCCGCGACCGTGCGGAACTCCTCGAGCATCGGCTCCATCAGAGGCGAGTGGAACGCGTGCGACACCTTCAGACGGCTGGTCTTGCGACCCTCGGCGGCGAAGTGCTCGCCGATGGCCAGCGCCGCGGCCTCGTCACCGGAAACCACCACGGACGACGGCCCGTTCACGGCGGCGATCGAGACCAGATCGGTCAGGTGCGGGAGGACTTCTTCCTCCGTCGCCTGGATCGCGACCATCGCACCACCCGACGGCAACGCCTGCATCAAACGACCACGAGCCACCACCAGACGGGCCGCATCCCCCAGCGTCAGGACCCCCGATACGTGGGCCGCCGCCAGCTCACCGATCGAGTGACCGGCCAGCACGTCGGGACGCACTCCCCAGCCCTCGAGCAGCCGGAAGAGAGCGACCTCAATGGCAAACAGCGAGGGCTGGGCGAACTCGGTCCGGTTCAGCGCATCCGCGTCCTCACCCCACACCACCTCACGCAACGGACGCGACAGATGCCCGTCGAGCTCAGCGACAACCGCATCGAACGCCTCAGCGAACACCGGGAACGCGGCGTACAGCTCACGCCCCATACCGATCCGCTGCGCACCCTGACCCGTGAACAAGAACGCGGTGAGTCCCGCTGACCGGGCCGCGTCGGCGGATCCGTCGGCCGGTTCCTCGCCCGCCGCGAGGGCGGCGAGGGACCGCAGGACGGCTTCCGGGTCGTCGGGGGCGGCGACCAGCACCGCGCGGTGCTCGAGCGTGGCACGGGTGGTGGCGAGGGAGAACGCCAGGTCGGTGAGGTCCGTCCCGGGCGCGCCCAGCAAGTGGGCGTGGAGCCGGTCCGCCTGCCGGGTGAGGGCCTCGGGGCCGGTCGCGGACAGCAGCAGCGGTACGACGGCCGGGGCGGAAGTGCGCTCGGCCGGACGGGCCGGGGCCGGCGCCTCCTCCACGATCAGGTGGGCGTTGGTGCCGCTGATGCCGAAGGAGGACACGGCGGCGCGGCGCGGGCGGCCGCGCTCGGGCCAGGCGCGGGCCTCGGTGAGCAGTTCGACGTTGCCGCCGTCCCATTCGACCTCGGGCGAGGGCCGGTCGACGTGCAGGGTCTGCGGCATGACGCCGTTGCGGATCGCCATGACGGACTTGATGACGCCGCTGACGCCCGCCGCCGCCTGGGCGTGGCCGATGTTGGACTTGATGGAGCCGAGCCATACCGGGTCGTCGCCGCCGCGGCCCTGACCGTACGTGGCCAGCAGTGCCTGGGCCTCGATCGGGTCGCCGAGGCGGGTGCCGGTGCCGTGGCCCTCGACCATGTCGACGTCGGCCGTGGTCAGCCCGGACGCCTCCAGGGCGCGCTGGATGACACGCTGCTGGGAGGGGCCGTTGGGGGCGGTGAGGCCGTTGCTCGCACCGTCTTGGTTGATGGCGGTACCGCGGATGACGGCGAGGACCTCGTGGCCGAGACGCTGGGCGTCGGAGAGCCGCTCGACGAGGAGCACACCGACGCCTTCGGACCAGCCGGTGCCGTTCGCCGCCGCCGAGAAGGCGCGGCAGCGGCCGTCGGCGGAGAGCCCGTACTGCTGGCTGAACTCGACGAAGACCTCGGGGGTGGAGAGCACGGTGACACCGCCCGCGAGGGCCATGCCGACCTCGCCGCGCCGCAGTGCCTGGCAGGCCATGTGCAGGGCGACCAGCGACGAGGAGCAGGCCGTGTCGACACTGACCGCGGGGCCCTCGAGACCGAGGGTGTAGGCCACGCGGCCGGTGAGGATGGAGGCCGCGGTGCCGTTGCCGAGGTAGCCGGCGATGTCGTCGGAGACGTTGTGCAGGCGGGTGCCGTAGTCGTGGTACATCACACCGGCGTAGACACCGGTCTGGGTGCCGCGCATGCTCGACGCGTCGATCCCGGCGTGCTCGATGGCCTCCCAGGAGGCTTCGAGGAGCAGGCGCTGCTGCGGGTCCATCGCGAGGGCTTCGCGCGGACTGATCCCGAAGAAGCCCGGGTCGAACTCGGCGGCGTCGTAGACGAATCCGCCGTCGCGGGCATACGTCTTGCCGGGGGTGGCCGGCTCGGGGTCGTAGACGTCTCCCCATCCTCGGTCGGCGGGGAAGCCCGCGATGGCGTCGCGGCCCTCGGCCAGCAGGTCCCACAGGTCTTCGGGGGAGCGCACGCCGCCGGGGTAGCGGCAGCTGATGCCGATGATGGCGATCGGCTCGTCGTCCGAAACGGCCACCGGGGCCGTGGCTTCGGCCGCCGGCTGCTTGGCCTGCGCGCCTCCGAGCCGGTCGTCGATGAACTCGGCGACGGCGCGCGTGGAGGGGTAGTCGAAGACCAGGGTGACGGGCAGGCGCAGTCCGGTGGCCGCGTTGAGCGCGTTGCGCAGCTCGACGGCGGCCAGCGAGTCGAACCCGAGTTCCTTGAAGGCCCGGTCGGCGCCGACGGCGGCTGCGGAGGCGTGTCCGAGGACGGTCGCCGCATGGCCCGCCACCAGGTCGAGCAGGGTACGGGTGCGTTCGGCGGAGGTCAGTCCGGCGAGGCGGTGGGCGAAGTCGCCGCCGCTCTGTGCGGCGCCGGCGACCGCGCGCCGCTGGGCGGGCCGTGCCGTGCCGCGCAGCAGCGGCGGGATCTCGCCGCGGGCGTGCAGCGCGGCGGGGACGACCCGCAGCGGGGCGAGCAGGGCGTGCCGGGTGCGCAGTGCCTCGTCGAACAGGGCCAGGCCCCGGTCGGTGGGTATCGCCGGCAGGCCGCTGCGCTCCGCCTTCTCCAGGTCGGCGTCGGTGAGGTCCCCGCCGAGTCCGGTGTTGACCGCCCAGAGGCCGAAGGCGAGGGAGGTGGCGGGGAGTCCGGCGGCGCGGCGGTGCGCGGCGAGGGCGTCGAGGAAGACGTTGGCCGCCGCGTAGTTGCCCTGTCCGGCGGGGAGGACGAGGCCGCCCGCCGAGGAGTAGAGCGCGAAGACGGTGAGCCGCTCGGCGTCCTTGGTCAGTTCGTGCAGGTGCCAGGCGGCGTCGGCCTTCGGGCGCAGCACGGTGTCGATGCCGTCGGGGCCGAGGGCGCCGATGAGGCCCGGCGCGACCACGCCCGCGGCGTGCACGATGCCGGTCAGGGGCCGGTCGGCGGGGATGTCGGCGAGCAGCGCGGCGAGCGCGTCCCGGTCGGACACGTCGACGGCGGCGATCCGTACGTCGGCCCCCGACCGGGCGAGCTCCGCCCGCAGTTCGCGGGCGCCCGGGGCGTCCGGGCCGCGCCGGCTGGTCAGCACCAGGTGACGCACACCCTGCTCGGCCACCAAGTGGCGGGCGACGATGGCGCCGAGGCCGCCGGTCCCGCCGGTGATCAGGACGGTGCCGTCGGTGTCCCAGGGCGCGGGGGCGTCCGGGACGAGGGCGGGCACGAGCCTGGGGGTCAGGAAGCGGCCTTCGCGCAGGGCGAGTTCGGGCTCACCGAGGCTCGCGGCGAGGAGGAGAGCGCTGTCCGGGTCCGCGGAACCGTCGGTGTCGAGGAGGACGATGCGGCCGGGGTTCTCGGCCTGGGCGGCGCGGACCAGACCCCATACCGGGGCTTGGGCGAGATCGGGCGCGGTGTCCTCGGTCGTGGTGACCGCGTCCTGGGTCCGCACGACCAGGGTGGACGTCTCGGAGCGCGGGTCGGCGAGCCAGGCCTGGAGGAGGCCGAGGACCCGGGCGGTCGTGGTGCGGACCGCCTCCGGCACTTCGCCGTCGGGGGTGGTGACCGGCGCGATCACGGTACGGGGCAGCTCGGCGAGTCCGCCCAGGGCGGCGAACGCGTCGGCGGTGCCCTCGGTGAGCTGCTGGTACGAGGAGGGCTCCGGGTTCGCGGAGGCCGCGACCGGGGTCCACTCCAGGCGGCGCAGGTCCTCGGAGAGGGTGCCGTCGGCGGGTTCCAGTTGCTCGGCGGAGACCGGGCGGCAGATCAGCGAGGTCACGCTGAGCACGGGGGCGCCGCTCTCGTCGGCGACGAACAGGGCCGATTCCTCGGCTCCGCGGATGCGTCGGATGTAGACGCGCAGGGCTGCGGCGCCCGAGGCGTGCAGCGAGACTCCGCTCCACGCGAACGGCAGCAGGGCCTCGGTGCCGCCCTCGCCCTGGTCGACGAGGACGTCGGCGTGCATCGCGGTGTCGAGCAGGACCGGGTGCAGTCCGTAGCGGGGGGCTTCGGCGCGCACGCCCTCGGGGAGGGCGACCTCGGCGAAGAGCTCGTCGCCGCGCCGCCAGGCTGCCCGCATGCCCTGGAAGGCGGGCCCGTAGCCGTAGCCGCGCTCGTTGAGCCGTTCGTAGGCGCCGGTGACGTCGACGGGTGTGGCGCCGGGCGGCGGCCACTGAGTGAGGTCGGGTGCCTCCAGCCGGGCGGTGCCGGTGGCGAGGAAGCCGGTGGCGTGCCGGGTCCACTGCTGTCCCGCGGCGTCATCGCGGCGCGAGTGGATGGTCAGCGGGCGGCGGCCCGTGTCGTCGGCGGCGCCGGCGACGACCCTCAGAGTGGCGGCGCCGTGCTGCGGCAGCACCAGCGGTGCTTCGAGGGTGAGTTCCTCGAGGAGGTCGCAGCCGACCTGGTCGCCGAGGCGTACGGCCAGCTCGACGAAGCCGGTGCCGGGGAGGAGCACGTTCCCGTGGACCTCGTGGTCGGCGACCCAGGCCTGGGCCGTGGCGGACAGCCGGCCGGTCAGGACGACGGATCCGTCCTGCGGGGACTCGACGGCCGCCGTCAGTACGGGGTGGTCGACGGCGTCGAGGCCCGCGGAGGTGACGTCGCCGGTGGCGGCCGTCACGTCGAGCCAGTACCGGTCGCGCTGGAAGGCGTACGTGGGCAGGTCGGCGCGGGCGTCGCCGGCGCCGCCGAGCACGGCGGGCCAGCCGACGGTGACGCCGCGCGCCCAGGCGGTGCCGATGCCGGACAGCAGCTCGCGCTGCTGGTCGCGGTCACGGCGCTGCAGAGCGATGAACGCGGTGTTCTCGTGGGTGGCGCAGCCCTGGCCGAGCGCGGTCAGGACGGCGTCGGGGCCCAGCTCGACGAACGTACGGGCGCCCGCGGCTTCGGCCTGGCGTACGGCGTCGGTGAAGCGGACGGCCGCGCGGACCTGGCGCACCCAGTACTCGGGGGTCTGCCAGTCGGTGGCCTGCTCCCCCGTGACCGTGGAAACCGCGTAGATCTTCGGCTGCTGGAAGGTCAGGCTCTCCGCGACCGTGCGGAACTCCTCGAGCATCGGCTCCATCAACGGCGAGTGGAACGCGTGCGACACCTTCAGACGGCTGGTCTTGCGACCCTCCGAGGCGAAGTACTCGCCGATCGCCAGCGCCGCGGCCTCATCGCCGGAAACCACCACGGACGACGGCCCGTTGACCGCGGCGATCGAGACCAGATCGGTCAGGTGCGGGAGGACTTCCTCCTCCGTCGCCTGGATCGCGACCATCGCACCACCCGACGGCAACGCCTGCATCAGACGACCACGCGCCACCACCAGACGGGCCGCATCCCCCAGAGACAGGACCCCCGCCACGTGGGCCGCGGCCAGCTCACCGATCGAGTGACCGGCCAGCACGTCGGGACGCACTCCCCAGCCCTCGAGCAGCCGGAACAGAGCGACCTCCAACGCGAACAGCGAGGGCTGGGCGAACTCGGTCCGGTTCAGCGCATCCGCGTCCTCACCCCACACCACCTCACGCAACGGACGCGACAGATGCCCGTCGAGCTCAGTGACCACCGCATCGAAGGCCTCCGCGAACACCGGGAACGCGGCGTACAGCTCACGCCCCATACCGATCCGCTGCGCACCCTGACCCGTGAACAAGAACGCGGTCTTGCCGTCCTGGACGGCCGTGGCGCCGGTGAGGAGCTCCAGCGAGCGGGCGAGGTCGGCGCGGTCGGCGCCGACGGCGACGGCGCGGTGCTCCAGTGCCGCTCGCGTGGTGGCGAGGGCGCGGGCGGCGGCGGGCAGCCCGCCGTCGGGAAGGGTGTCGAGGAAGGCGGCCAGGCGGTCGGCCTGGGCGCGCAGTGCCTGCGGTGTGGTGCCGGAGATCAGCAGGGGGACGATGCCGGGGCGGTTCGTCTCCTCGGCGGGCTCGGCGGCTTCGTCCGCGGGCGCCTGTTCGACGATGACGTGTGCGTTGGTGCCGCTGATGCCGAACGAGGAGACACCGGCGCGGCGCGGGCGGCCGTCGGCGGTCCAGGGACGGGCCTCGGTGAGGAGCTCGACACGGCCCGCGTCCCAGTCGACCTGGTCGGACGGGGTCTCGGCGTACAGGGTGTGCGGCATGACGCCGTTGTGCATCGCCATCACCATTTTGATGATGCCCGCGACGCCGGCGGCGGCCTGGGTGTGGCCGAGGTTGGACTTGATCGAGCCGAGCCAGAGCGGCTCCCCCGACTCGGGGCGGTGCTGTCCGTACGTCTCCAGCAGCGCCTGGGCCTCGATGGGGTCGCCGAGACGGGTGCCGGTGCCGTGGCCCTCGACGACGTCGATGTCGGCGGCGGCCAGGCCGGCGTCGGCGAGCGCCTGCTCGATGACCCGCTGCTGGGCGGGGCCGTTGGGGGCGGTCAGGCCGTTGCTCGCACCGTCCTGGTTGACGGCTGCGCCCTTGACCACGGCGAGGACCTGGTGGCCGTTGCGGCGGGCGTCGGAGAGCCGCTCCAGGACGAGCAGTCCCGCGCCTTCGCCCCAGCCGGTGCCGTCGGCACCGATGCCGTAGGACTTGCAGCGGCCGTCGGCGGCGAGGCCCCGCTGGCGGGCCATGTCGGTGAAGGTGTCCGGGGTGGACATGACGGTCACACCGCCGGCCAGGGCCAGGGTGCATTCGCCGCGGCGCAGCGACTGCAGGGCCCAGTGCAGGGCCACCAGCGAGGAGGAGCAGGCGGTGTCGACGCTGACGGCGGGGCCCTCGAGGCCGAGGGTGTAGGCGACGCGGCCGGAGACGACGCTCGCGAGGCTGCCGTTGCCGTGGTAGGCCGCGACGTCCTCGGGCAGCGGGCCGAGACGCAGGCCCCAGTCGTGGTACATGACGCCGGCGAACACGCCGGTGCGGCTGCCCTTGACCGAGTGCGGGTCGATGCCGGAGCGCTCGAAGGCCTCCCAGGCGACTTCGAGGAGGAGCCGCTGCTGCGGGTCCATGGCCTGGGCCTCGCGCGGGCTGATCCCGAAGAAGGCCGGGTCGAACTCGGCGGCGTCGTAGAGGAATCCGCCGTCGGTGGAGTACGTCCTGCCGGGCTTGCCGATCTCCGGGTCGTACAGGTCGGTGGCCCAGCCGCGGTCGGTGGGGAACGGGCCGATGGCGTCGCTGCCGTCGGCGACGAACTGCCACAGCTCCTGCGGCGAGGTGATCCCGCCCGGGTAGCGGCAGGCCATGCCGACGATGACGATCGGGTCGTCGTCGGTGTCCGCGGTGCGCACCACGGGGGTGGCGACGGCCCGGGCCGTCTGCGCGGCCGAGCCGGGCAGCTTCGAGACGAGGTAGTCGGCGAGCGCGGCCGCGTTCGGGTAGTCGAAGGTGAGGGTGGGGCTCAGGCGCAGGCCGGTGGCGGCGGAGAGCCGGTTGCGCAGTTCCACCGCGGCCAGCGAGTCGAAGCCGGTCTCGTTGAAGGCCCGCTGGGGGGCGATGTCGTCGGCGCCGTCGTAGCCGAGCACGCCCGCGGCTTCGGTGCGTACCAGGCGCAGCACCGTCTCGGTGCGGGCGCTGTCGTCGAGTCCGGCGAGCTGCTCGGCGAGCGGGGAGCGGCCGCCCGCCGCGGCCGCGGAGGTCGCCGCGGCCGTCTTGCGTGCGGGGCGGCGCACGAGTGCGCGCAGCAGGGTCGGGATGTCGTCGCCGCGTTCGCGGACGGCGCGGTGGTTGACGCGTACGGGGACGACGGCCGGGTCCGCGCCGGTCAGTGCCTTGTCGAGCCGTTCCAGGTTCTCGTCGAAGGTCAGCGAGTCGAGGCCGAGCCGCTTGATGCGGGTGAGGGCCGCCTCGTCGAGACCGGCGCCCATCCCGGCGTCTCCGGCCCACAGACCCCAGGCGAGGGAGGTGGAGACCAGGCCGTCGGCGGCGCGCCGCACGGAGAGGGCGTCGAGGAACAGGTTGGCGGCGGCGTAGTTGGCCTGGCCGGCGCCGTCGAGGATGGTCGAGGCGGAGGAGAAGAGGACGAACGCCTTCAGGTCGTGGCCGCGGGTGAGTTCGTGCAGGTTCCAGGCGGCGTCGACCTTGGGCCGCATGACGGTGTCCACGCGGTCGGGGGTGAGCGAGCCGACGAGGCCGTCGTCGATGACGCCGGCGGCGTGCACGACGGAGGTCAGTGGGTGTTCGGCCGGGACGGAGGCGAGGAGCGCGGAGAGGGCGTCGCGGTCGGACATGTCGACGGCCGCGATCCGGACGTCCGCGCCCGACTCCTCGAGTTCGGTGAGGAGTTCGGCGGCGCCGGGAGCGTCGAGGCCCCGGCGGCTGGTGAGGACGAGGTGGCGTACGCCGTGCTCGGTGACGAGCTTGCGGGCGAGGGCGGCGCCCGCGCCGCCGGTGCCGCCGGTGACGAGGACGGTGCCGGTCTCGTCCCAGGGGAGCGCGGCGGGGGTCCCGGGCTCGGGCACGGCCGCGAGCCGCGGGACGTACACCCGGCCGTCGCGGAGGGCGAACTCGGGTTCTCCGGTGGCGAGGGCCGCGGTCAGCGCGGCCTCGGAGGCCTCGGTTCCGTCGAGGTCGGCGAGGACGAAGCGGCCGGGGTTCTCGGCTTCGGCGGACCGGACGAGACCCCAGACGGGTGCTTGGCCGAGGTCGGCGGTGGTGCCGTCGGCCCAGGTGCCGCGACGGGTGACGACGACGAGCCGGGAGTCGGCGGTGCGCTCGTCGGCGAGCCAGCGGCGTACGGCGTCCAGGGCGTCGGCGGTGACGGCCCGGACGGCGGTGGGGACGTCGCCGCCGGGGGTCTGCGGGACGCGGTGCTGGACGAGGCCGGGCACGGGGGCGTCCGCGGCCAGGCCGGCGAACGCGACGAGTGCGGTGTCCGCGGCGGTCCGGGGCTCCACGGCCGTGGCGAGCGGGTTCCACTGCACGCTGAGCAGCGGGTCGCGCCGGGCGCTCTCCAGCTGGTCGCCGGTGACGGCGCGCAGCAGCAGGGAGTCGACGGTGGCGACGGGTGCGCCCGCGGAGTCGGCGAGGGCGACGGCGAGTTCGTCCCCGTCGGCGGTGATCCTCACCCGGACGGCGGTCGCACCGGTGGCGTGCAGGGTGACGCCGCTCCAGGAGAACGGGATCCGGACAGCGGTGGAGGCCTCGTCGGGGAGGCCGAGCTCGGCGGGGTGGAGCGCGGCGTCGAGCAGTGCCGGGTGCAGGCCGAAGGCGGCGGCGTCGGCGCGGGCTCCTTCGGGCAGGGCGATCTCGGCGAAGACCTCGCCGTCGCGACGCCAGGCGGCGCGTACGCCGTGGAAGGAGGGCCCGTAGCCGTAGCCCTGGCCGGTCATGTCGGCGTAGAGGGTGCTGACGTCGAGGGGCTGGGCGTCGGCCGGGGGCCAGGCGCCGGCGAGGGCGCTGTGGGCGTCGGCGCGGGCGGCGGCGGCCGTCGCCGGGGCGAGGGTGCCGGTGGCGTGGCACACCCAGGCGTCGTCGCCTTCGGCGTCTTCGGGTCGCGCGTAGCAGTCGACGGTGCGGCGGCCGGAGGCGTCCGCGGGGCCGACGACGACCTGGAGGACGGTGGCGGTGGCGTCGGGCAGGACGAGCGGCGCCTGGAGGATGAGTTCCTCCAGCAGCTCGCAGCCGGTCTCGGTGCCCGCTCGGACGGCGAGTTCGACGAAGGCGGTACCGGGGAGCAGCGTGGTGCCGGAGATGACGTGGTCGGCGAGCCAGCCGTGGGTGCGCAGGGACACGCGGCCGGTGAGGACGGTGCCGGCGCCGCCGGCGAGGCCGACGACGGATCCGAGCAGCGGGTGCTGCGCGGCGAGCTGGCCGAGGCCGGCCGGGTCGGCGCCGTCCTGGGTGTCCGTCAGCCAGTAGCGGCGGGTCTGGAACGCGTAGGTGGGCAGGTCCACGCGGGCTTCGGCGCGGTCCGCGTAGAAGGCGGTCCAGTCGAGGGCGGCGCCCCGGGCGTGCGCGAGGGCGACGGTGGAGAGGGTCTGGCGGATCTCGTCCTTGCCCCCGCGCAGCAGGGCCGCGAACTCGCTGTCGTCGGCGGCGGAGTCCGGCAGGCAGTGCTGGCCGAGTGCGCTGAGGACGGCGTCGGGGCCCAGCTCGAGGTAGGTGCGGACGCCGCCGACCCGGGCGAGCCAGTCGATGCCGTCGGCGAACCGCACGGCCTCGCGGACGTGGCGCACCCAGTGGTCGGGGGAGGTGAGTTCGGCGGTGGTGGCGAGGCGGCCGGTGAGGGTGGAGACGATGGGGATGCGCGGAGAGGAGTACGTCAGGACGGAGGCGACCCGGCGGAATTCCTCGAGCATCGGTTCCATCAGCGGCGAGTGGAACGCGTGCGACACCTTCAGGCGGCTGGTCTTGCGGCCCTCGGCGGCGAAGTGCTCGCCGATGGCCAGCGCCGCGGCCTCGTCACCGGAGACCACCACGGAGGACGGCCCGTTGACGGCGGCGATGCCCACCTGGTCCGTGAGGAGCGGCAGAACCTCTTCCTCGGTGGCCTGGACGGCGACCATGGCGCCGCCGGCCGGGAGGTCCTGCATGAGGCAGCCCCGGGCGGCCACCAGGGTGGCGGCGTCCGCCAGGTCGAGCACGCCGGCGACGTGGGCCGCGGCTATCTCGCCGATGGAGTGGCCCGCGAGGAAGTCGGGCGTGAGGCCCCAGGACTCCAGGAGCCGGAAGAGCGCGACCTCGACGGCGAACAGCGCGGGCTGCGCGTAGCGGGTCTGGTTGAGGAGGGCGGCCTCGGCGGAGCCCTCCTCGGCGAACAGCACGTCCCACAGGGAGACGTCGAGCTGGAGGTCGAGGTGCCCGATGGCTGCGGCGAGGGCGTCGCCGTAGGCGGGGAAAGCGTCGTAGAGGCGGGTCCCCATGGCGATGCGCTGGCTGCCCTGGCCGGTGAACAGGAAGGCGAGGCGGCCGGTGTGGGCGGTGCCCGTGCGGACGTCGGGAGACGTCGCACCGGCGGCGACGGCGCGCAGGGCCTCGAGGAGGCCGTCGCGGTCCTCGGCGAGGACCACCGCGCGGTGTCCGAGGGCGGCCCGGGTGGTGCCGAGGGAGTGTCCGACGGCGGCCGGGTCGAGGTCGGGGGCGGCGGTCAGGAAGTCGGCGAGGCGGGCGGCCTGGGCGCCGAGGGCGGCGGGCGAGCTGCCGGAGACGGCGAGCAGGGCGGGGAGCCGCGGTTGCTCGGCGGCGTCCTGGGCGGCGGTGGCCCCGGCGGCGGCCTCTTGGGCGGCCTCCCGGTTCGAGCCGGGGGCGGCGGCCGGGTCGGACTGCTGCTCCGCGCCGTCCCGAGGCGCCTCTTCGATGATCAGGTGGGCGTTGGTGCCGCTGATGCCGAAGCCGGACACACCGGCTCGCCGGGGGCGCTCGGTGTCCGCGGGCCACGGTACGGGCTCGGTGAGCAGGCGTACGGTGCCGGCCGACCAGTCGACGTTCGGGGTCGGTTCGTCGACGTGCAGGGTGGCCGGCAGGATGCCGTGCCGCAGTGCCATCACGACCTTGGCGATGCCGGCGACGCCGGCGGCGGCCTGGGTGTGGCCGATGTTGGACTTCACGGAGCCCAGCCACAGCGGCTTGTCGGCTTCGCGGCCCTTGCCGTAGGTGGCGATGAGCGAGGCGGCCTCGATGGGGTCGCCGAGGGCGGTGCCGGTGCCGTGGGCCTCCACGGCGTCGACCTCGCCGGCGGTGAGTCCGGCGTCGGCGAGGGCCTGCAGGACGACCCGCTGCTGTGCGGTGCCGCTGGGGGCCGTGAGGCCGTTGCTCGCGCCGTCCTGGTTGATGGCGGTGCCGCGGACCAGGGCGAGGACGGGGTGGCCGTTGCGGCGGGCGTCGGAGAGCCGCTCGACGAGGATCAGTCCGGCGCCCTCCGCGAAGGTGGTGCCGTCGGCTCCGGCCGCGAAGGCCTTGGTCAGGCCGTCGGGGGCCAGTCCGCGCTGCCTGCTGAACTCGGTGAACAGGCCGGGGGTGCTCATGACGGTGATACCGCCGGCCAGGGCCAGGGTGCATTCGCCGCGGCGCAGTGACTGCACGGCGAGGTGCAGGGCGACCAGCGAGGAGGAGCAGGCGGTGTCGATGGTGAGGGCGGGGCCCTCTAGGCCGAGCGCGTACGCGATCCGGCCGGAGGCGACGCTGAGGGCGCCGCCAGTGATGAGGTAGCCGGCCAGCGCCTCGGGGGCGTGCTTGACCCGGGTGCCGTACTCGGTGGCGCCGGCGCCGACGAAGACACCGGTGCGGCTGCCGCGCAGGCTGGTGGGGTCGATGCCACTGCGCTCGAGGGTCTCCCAGGCGGTCTCCAGCAGCAGGCGCTGCTGCGGGTCCATGGCGAGGGCCTCGCGCGGCGCTATGCCGAAGAATTCGGCGTCGAACTCGGGTGCGTCGTGCAGGAATCCGCCGATGCGCGTGGAGACGGTGCCGAGCGCCTCGGGGTTCTCGTCGAACAGCGCGTCGAGGTCCCAGCCGCGGTCGTCGGGGAACGGGCCGACACTGGTCCCGCCGGCGCTGACCAGCTCCCACAGCTCTTCGGGGCTGCGCAGGCCGCCGGGGAAGCGCCCGCCGAGGCCGACGATGGCGATGGGGTCCTCGTCGTCGTTCCTGAGCGGTGCCTCGATGATGAGGGGGCCCGCGTCGGCGCCGAGCAGTTCGGCGCGCAGGTGCGCGGCAAGCAGCTCGGGGCTGGGGTGGTCGAAGGCGGCGGTCACCGGCAGGCGCAGGCCGGTCGCGGCGTTGATCCGGGCGTGCAGCTCGACCAGGCCGATGGAGTCGAGACCGAGCCCCTTGAAGGGCCTGGCCGTCTCCGTCACCGCCTCGGTGTCGGGACGGGTCGTGCGGCGCAGCACGTCCAGGGTCTGTGCGCACACCAGGTCGAGCAGGAGGCGGCCCTGCTCGGTTTCGGGCAGGCCGGCCAACTGGCCCGCAAGTACGGCCCCGGGACGGGCCTCGTCGCCGTTCAGGTGATCAGCGTCAGGAACGAAGCCCGCGGACATCTGCACGCTCCAAGCTCGGTGTCATTTTGTATCGGGGCCGACTCGGACCCAAGGTCATCGCACGGTAATTGCGAGAGAAAGCCGCAGGACACCCCTAACCCCGCCGGGCATGCCCCTGATCAGTGCGGGCAGGGCGGGGGTGGATGCGCCGTATTTCGGCGCGGCCCGGAACTCGGGTTACCGGGGTGAATTCAGGGGGGGTGCCCGGGTTCTCCGCAGCCCCCTTCTTTGCTTTCAATGGTGGGATAAGGAATCCAGGACTCCGAAGCCGAAGCGACGTAGCCGAAGCGACGTAGCCGAAGACATGGGGCACTCATGACCAATGCGACAACCAGCACCAGCGCGTGGGTGCGCCGGTTCCATCCGGCCGAGGACGCGGCCGCCCGCCTGGTCTGCTTCCCTCACGCGGGAGGCTCCGCCAGTTACTACTTCCCGGTGTCGCGGGCGCTGTCGCCGGCGCTGGACGTGGCGACCGTCCAGTACCCGGGGCGTCAGGACAGGCGGCACGAGCCGTGCGTGGACGACGTACGGCGCATGGCGGACGTGATGGCGGACGAGCTGCGCCCGTGGTGCGACCGTCCGGTGGCGTTGTTCGGGCACAGCCTGGGCGCCACGCTCGCGTTCGAGGTCGCGCTGCGTCTGGAGGCGGAGGGGACGCAGTTGCTGGCCCTGTTCGCTTCGGGGCGGCGGGCCCCCTCCCGCCACCGCGAGAAGGAGTTCATGCACCTCGCCGACGACGAGCGGCTGCTCGCCACCATCAAGCGGATGGGTGGTACGGGCGCGGCGGTGCTCGCGGACGACGAGGTGCTCCGCATGGCGCTCCCGGCGATCCGGGCCGATTACAAGGCGGCGGAGACCTACCGCTACCAGCCGGGTCCGCAGCTCGCGTGCCCGGTGGTCGTCCTCAACGGCGAGTCCGACCCCGAGGTCACGGCGCACGAGGCCGACGGCTGGCAGGACCACACGGCGGCCGGCGTCACGTTCCACTGGTACCCGGGCGGGCACTTCTACCTCAACGACCACGCGGCCGAGGTCATCTCGCTCATCCGCAACCGGGTCCTCAGCGGCCGGTAGCCGGTCCTCGGCGGCCGGCGGATCGAGCAGGGGAAGAGCCGGAGGGGGCGGCTGCCGCACATCGCGGCGGCCGCCCCCTCCGGCTCTTGCGGGTGGTCGCGCCCGTCAGGAGGCGGAGCCGACCCGCTTCAGGTAGTCGAGCATGATCTCGTCGAACCGCTCGGGTTCCTCGAGATGCGGTACGTGGCTCGACTCCTCGAGGATTTCCCACCGCACGTCGGGGATCAGGTCCTGGAACGGCTGCACCGTCCTCGGCGTCGCCTCGTCGTGCCGGCCGGAGATCACCAGCGTCGGCACCTCGATGTCGGCGATGCAGTCCACGACGCCCCAGTCCTTCAGGGTTCCGTTCACGTGGAACTCGCTCGGGCCGTTCATCGCGTAGTACACGGTCGGGTCGTTGAAGAGCTCGTAGAACGTGGCCTGCCAGTCTCGCGGCCACGGCTTGAGACGGCACACGTGGCGCTCGTAGAACGGCAGCGCGGCCGCGTGGTACTCGTCCGTGTTCGTCGTACCGGCCGCCTCGTGCCTGCGCAGGGTCTCGTCGACCCCCTCGGGCAGTCGCGCGCGCAGCACCTCCATCTCCTCCAGCCACAGCGGGTACGAGGCCGGCGAGTTGGCTATGACCAGGCCCTTGAGCCCGGCCGGGCGCGCCGAGGCGTACTTCGCGGTCAGCAGGCCGCCCCAGGACTGGCCGAAGAGCAGGTAGTTGTCCGCGATCCCCAGGGCCTCGACCAGGTTCTTCAGCTCGGCCAGAAAGAGGTCGACGGTCCAGAAGTCCGCGCCGCGCTCCGGCAGATGCGTGGATCCGCCGTTGCCCAGCTGGTCGTAGTGGACGACCGGCCAGCCGTGCGCGGACAGTTCGGCGAGCCGCAGCAGGTAGTCGTGGGTGCTGCCCGGACCGCCGTGCACGACGACCAGGGCCGGGAGCCCGGAATTCAGGTCTCCCGTGACGCGGTACCAGGTCTTGTACGGGCCGAAGGGGACGGTTCCCTTGGCGGAAGGGGCGATGCGTGCCGGCGGCATCTGGCTACCTCTCGATGACACGGAATGCGGGGCGGGCCATCCCTTGCGGGTGGCCCGCCCGGCCTGACGGATACGGCTGCTTTGGCGCCGCGGTGCCAAGGCCCTACGGCGCCAAGGCACTACGGCGCTACGGCGCTACGGCTGCTGCTGCTCGAGCGAGGCGAGCCACTCCTCGACGACACCGGCCGTGACCGGGGCGTCCTGCTCGATCATGGTGAAGTGGTTCGTCGGCAGGGTCCGGTGCGTGTGGTGGGCCTCCCACGGCTTCGCCGCCCAGCTGTCGTCCTCGGGCTCGGAGCCGTCCGGGCCGGGCATGAAGGGCTTCTCCGCTCCGATGAACAGCACCGGCGCCTCCACAGAGGTGACCTCGATCTTCGGGACGAGGTCGAAGTAGCAGGCCATCGCCGACAGCACGGTGCTGTCGAACATGCCGTACTCCGAGTCCTTGCCGACCAGCGCCATGGCGAGCTGCTTCATCAGCTCGTTCGAGTCGCCGTTGTTGGTGTCCACCCGGTAGGTGTCGAGGAGGACGAGGCCGGCGGGCTTGACTCCCTTCTCCCGCTCCAGGTACGCGGCCACCTCGTGCGCGATGATGCCTCCGGCCGAGTAGCCGATCAGCACGAACGGTTCGCCTTCCGCCGTCTCGAGGATGCTGCGCGCGAAGGTCTCGGTCACGGTGGGAACCGAGGTCGGCAGGCTTTCGCCGGCCGCGAACCCCTGGGTCGGCAGCGCGCTCACCTTGCGGGTGCCGCGGAACGGTGCGGCGAACCGCGCGTGCTGCTGGGGGCCGGCCGTGGCCATCGGCGAACTGACGCAGATGAGACGGATCCGGCCCGGTCCGTCGGCCAGCTTCACGCCGGTCGGCACGTGGTCGAGCTCCTCGACGGTGTCGAACCGCGGCCGCAGCGCGCCCACCGCGCGCAGCAGGTCGAAGCCCTCGACGACCTTCCCCGAGAGCACCGCGCTGCGGAACAGTCCGGTCAGCGTCTCTGCCGGACGGTCCTGCCCGCCCTGCTGCGTGGACGCCTCCGCCGCCGGCGCCGAGCCGTCCAGGTGGGCGGCCAGGTCCTCGACGAGCCGGCGGGCCAGCCCGGCCGGGTTCTTGTTGTCGAAGACCACCATGGGCGGCAGCCGCAGTCCGGTCGCGGAGGTCAGGGTGTTGCGCAGTTCCATCGCGGCCAGCGAGTCGAAGCCGGCCTCCAGGAAGTCCCGCTCCGGGTCGACGGCCGAGGCTTCCGCGTACCCGAGTGCCGTCGCCGTGTGCCGCACGACGAGCTCCACGAGGAGCTGCTCCTGCTCGGCCCCGGTCAGTGGCGCGAGCTGCCTGCGCAGGGCGCCCGGGTCGTCGCCGCCCGCCGAGGCCCGCCGCTTGACGGCGGGCACCAGCCCGCGCAGCAGTGCCGGCAGACCGGCGCCGCGGCCGCGCAGACCCTGCGCGTCGACCTTCAGCGGTACGAGGGTGGCGTGATCGGTGGTCAGTGCCGCGTCGAAGGCGGCGAGGCCGTCCGCGACGGGCAGTGCGGGCAGACCCTGACGCTTCATGCGCTCACGGTCGGCGTCGGTCAGCCACTGGGACAGGCCGGTGTCCGCGTCCCACAGGCCGTAGGCGAGTGAGGTGGCGGGCAGGCCCAGCGAGCGGCGGTGCGCGGCGAACGCGTCCAGGAAGACGTTGGCCGCGGCGTATCCGCCCTGGCCGGCGGCCATGACCAGACCGCCGGAGGACGAGAAGACCACGAAGGCGGCGAGGTCGTGGCCGGCCGTCAGTTCGTGCAGGTGCCAGACGGCATCCGCCTTCGGCTTGAGGGAGACCTCCAACTGGTCCGTGGTGAGCGAGGGGACCAGGCCGTTGTGGGCGGTACCGGCCGCGTGGACGATGCCGCGCAGCGGGTGGTCGGGGTCGATGGCGGCCAGCAGGGTGGCGAGGCTGTCGCGGTCGGAGACGTCGCAGGCCGCGATGGTGGCCCGGGCGCCCAGTTCGGCGAGTTCGGCCTGCAGTTCGGCGGCGCCGGGGGCGTCGAGACCGCGGCGGCTCGTGAGCAGCAGGTGCCCGACGCCGTGCTCGGTGACGAGGTGACGGGCGACCAGCGCGCCCAGACCACCCGTACCACCGGTGACCAGCACCGTGCCCTCGGAGCCGAAGACGGGTTCCGCCGGGGTCTGCGCGGGTGCGGGTGCGGGCACCCGGACCAGCCTCGGCACCAGAACCTGGCCTCCGCGCAGCGCCAGTTCGGTTTCGCCGCCGACGACCGCCGCGGCCAGCAGTCGCTCGGACGCCTCGGTGCCGTCGGTGTCGACCAGGACGAACCGTCCCGGGTTCTCGGCCTGTGCGGCGCGTACGAGGCCCCAGACCGGGGCCTGGTCGAGCTCGGTGGCGGCGTCGGTCGTCACCAGGGCCAGGGTCGAGGATGTGAATATCTCGTCGGCCAGCCACTGCTGGAGCAGCTCCAGCGCCCGGAAGGTCCGGGAGCGCACCGCCGACAGCACGTCCTCCCCGGCGGCGATCCCGGAGCCGATCCGGGCGATCACGGTGTCCGGCGCGGTGACGGAGCCGTCGGCGATGGCCGCCGCCAACTCCGCCACATCGGCGAAGACCGGTCCGTCGACGGCGGGTTCCGCCGATCCGAGGACCGCGACACTGCCCGTCGCCGCCCCGGCGGAGGCCGGGGCCGCGATCCAGTCGACGCGAAGCAGCGAGTCCTGCCGTGCGCCGCCTCCGAAGGCCTCCGGGGCCGCCTCGCGCAGGTCGAGCGCCGCCACGTGGGCGACGGGGGCACCGGACGGGTCGGCCAGTTCCAGCGTCACCGTCTGCGGGCCGGTCGGCGCGATGCGGACGCGCACGGCCTGGGCGCCGACCGCTTGGAGCGTCACACCGCCCCAGGAGAACGGCAGCAGGGTCTGGCCGCCCTCGTCGTCCTCGCGCAAGCCGGCCAGCGGCATCACGTGCATGGCCGCGTCCAGCAGGGCCGGGTCGATCCCGAAGGCCGCGGCGGGCGCGTCCTCGGGCAGGGCGGCTTCGGCGAACAGCTCGTCGCCGCGCCGCCAGGCGGCCTGGATGCCCTGGAACAGCGGGCCGTAGTTGTAGCCGTACTCCACGAGCGTTTCGTACGCGCCGTCCACGTCGACGACCTTGGCGCCGGCGGGCGGCCACTGGGAGAAGTCGTACGAGGCCGCCGGACGCCGGCCGACCCCCAGATGCCCCTCGGCGTGCTGGACCCACGGCTCGTCCACACCCTCGACACGGGAGTGGACGGTGATGTTGCGGGCGCCCGACTCGTCCGGGCCGCCGACGGCGACCTGGAGGGCGACACCGCGCTCGTCACCGAGCACCATCGGCGCCTGGAGGGTCAGTTCCTCGACGCTGTCGCAGCCGACGCGCTCGGCGACCGCGAGTGCCAGGTCCACGAAGGCGGCGCCGGGGAGCAGCACGTTGCCGAGCACGTCGTGGTCGGCCACCCAGCGGTGGGTGCCGACCGCGAGCCGGCCGGTGAAGACGAACCCGTCGGTGTCGGGCAGCGCCACCACGGCGCTGAGCAGCGGGTGGTCGATCGAGTCGAGCCCCATGGCGCCGGGGCTTGTGCCCGGGTCGTCGCCGAGGTGCCAGAAGTACTGGCGTTGGAAGGCGTAGGTGGGAAGGTCGATGCGGTGGGCGCCCGTACCGGCGAAGAGGGCAGACCAGTCGACGGTCGTGCCGCGCACGTGCAGCTGGCCCAGGGCCGTCAGCAGCGCCGGAGCCTCCGGCCGGTCCTTACGGACAGCCGGAACCGTCAGAACGCTCTCACCCTCCAGGGACTGCTGCGCCATCGCGGACAGCACACCGTCAGGACCCAGCTCGAGGAAACGGGAAACTCCCTCCGCCTCCAGGAAGCGAACACCGTCCGAGAACCGGACCGCCTCACGAACATGGCGGACCCAGTAGTCCGGAGTGGACAGCTCTTCGCCGGCGAGGGTGCCCGTCACGTTCGAGACCACCGGAATCCGCGCAGTGCCGTAACTCAGGCTCTCCGCGACCGTGCGGAACTCCTCGAGCATCGGTTCCATCAGCGGCGAGTGGAACGCGTGCGACACCTTCAGACGGCTGGTCTTACGACCCTCGGCCTCGAAATGCGCCCGGATCGAGAGAACCTCTGCCTCGTCACCGGAGACCACCACCGAAGACGGCCCGTTCACCGCGGCGATCGACACGCCCTCGGTCAGGTGCGGGAGGACTTCCTCCTCCGTCGCCTGGATCGCGACCATCGCACCACCCGACGGCAGCGCCTGCATCAAACGACCGCGAGCCACCACCAGACGGGCCGCATCCTCCAGAGACAGAACACCCGATACGTGGGCCGCGGCCAGCTCACCAACCGAGTGACCGGCCAGGAAGTCCGGACGGACCCCCCACGCCTCCACCAGCCGGAACAGAGCCACCTCAATAGCGAACAAGGCCGGCTGCGAGAACTCCGTCTGGTTCAGCGCATCCGCATCCTCACCCCACACCACCTCACGCAACGGACGCGACAAATGCCCGTCGAGCTCAGTGACAACCGCATCGAACGCCTCCGCGAACACCGGGAACGCGGCGTGCAGCTCACGCCCCATGCCGATCCGCTGCGCACCCTGACCCGTGAACAAGAACGCCGTACGACCGGTCGAGCGGCGGGCCGAAACCGCGCCACGTCCGGCGGCCACCGCCGCCAGACCACGGACCAGCTCCGCACGGTCCTCACCCACCACCACCGCACGGTGGTCATGAACCGTACGCCCGGTCGCCAGGGAGAACGCCACATCCAGCGGGTCGAGACCGTCGTTCGCCTCGACGTGTGCGAGCAACCGCTCCGCCTGGACCGTCAGACCCTCGGCGGACGCAGCGGATACCAGCCACGGCACCAGACCGCTGTCCTTCGTCGCGTCCGTCTGCGGGCGGTCCTCCGGGACCTGCTCGATGATGACGTGGGCGTTGGTGCCACTGATGCCGAACGAGGAGACACCGGCCCGGCGCGGACGCCCCAGCTCCGGCCACTCCCGCGCCTCGGACAACAGCTCGATGTCGCCCGCCTCCCAGTCCACGGCCGGCGAGGGCTCGTCGAGGTGCAGCGTCTTCGGCATCACGCCGTTCCGCATGGACTGGATCACCTTGATGATGCCGGCGACGCCCGCGGCGGCCTGGGTGTGGCCGATGTTGGACTTCAGGGAGCCCAGCCACAGCGGCTGACCCTCGGGGCGGTCCTGACCGTAGGTGGCCAGGAGGGCCTGGGCCTCGATCGGGTCGCCGAGGGTGGTGCCGGTGCCGTGCGCCTCGACCAGGTCGACATCAGCCGTGGAGAGCCCGGCCGAGGCCAGTGCCTGCCGGATGACTCGGCGCTGGGCCGGTCCGTTGGGAGCCGTCAGGCCGTTGCTCGCACCGTCCTGGTTGACGGCGGAGCCGCGGACCACGGCGAGGATCGGGTGGCCGTTGCGGCGGGCGTCCGACAGCCGTTCCACGAGCAGCATGCCGACGCCCTCACCCCATCCGGTGCCGTCCGCGCCCGCCCCGAAGGACTTGCAGCGGCCGTCGGGGGCGAGTCCGCGCTGGCGGCTGAACTCGACGAAGACATCGGGGGTGGCCATGACGGCCACACCGCCGGCGAGCGCCATCGAGCATTCACCGGAGCGCAGGGCCTGGATCGCCCAGTGCAGGGCGACGAGTGAGGACGAGCACGCCGTGTCGATGGTGACCGCCGGGCCCTCGAGTCCGAAGACGTAGGAGAGACGGCCCGAGGCGATCGAACCGGTGTTGTTGTTGTCCGCGTAGTCGTGGTACATCATGCCCGCGAACACGCCGGTGGAGCTGCCCCGCAGCGTGGCCGGGTCGATGCCCGCCCGCTCGAACACCTCCCACGAGGCCTCCAGCAGCAGGCGCTGCTGCGGGTCCATGTAGAGGGCCTCGTTCGGGCTGATCCCGAAGAACGCCGGGTCGAAGTGCGCGGCGTCGTGCAGGAATCCGCCTTCGCGGGTGTACGTACGGTTGGTCTTGCCCGGTTCGGGGTCGTAGACGTCCGGATCCCAGCCGCGGTCGGTCGGGAACTCCGTGACGCCGTCGATGCCGTTCGCGACGAGGTTCCACAGGTCCTCGGGCGTCTCGACGCCGCCGGGGTAGCGGCAGGCCATCGACACGATCGCGATCGGGTCGTCGTCCAGCACCGTCGCGGCGGCCGCGATGTGGCTCCCTTCGACGGCTCCGGTCAGCTCCGCCGCGAGGTGCGCGGCGACGGACTCCGAAGTCGGGTAGTCGAAGACCAGCGTCGGAGAGAGGCGCAGGCCGGAGACCTCGTTGAGGCGGTTGCGCAGTTCGACGGCCGCGAGGGAGTCGAAGCCCAGCTCGTTGAAGGCTCGTCCGGCCTCGACCGCGTCGGCCGACGCGTGGCCGAGCACCTCGGCGACCTGGGCCCGTACGAGGTCCAGCAGCAGTCGTCCGCGTTCGTCGGCCGGCAGAGCCGCGAGACGTGCGCCGAGCGAGGACTCGTCACTGCCGGAGCGGGCCGCCTGACGGACCGGGGTCCGGACCAGGCCGCGCAGGATCGGCAGGACGAATCCGGACGTGGCCTGGGCGCGCAGGGCGGCCAGGTCGAGCTGGAGGAGCACGACGTGCGGGGTCGGGGATCCGAGTGCGCGGTCGAAGAGCGCGAGGCCCTCGTCGACGGAGAGCGGGGGGAAGCCCTGGCGCTTGAGCCGGGCCACGGCGGCGGCGTCCAGCTCGCCGCCCATGCCGAAGCCGGTGTCCCACAGGCCCCAGGCCATGGAGACGGCGGGCAGGCCGGCTGTCCGACGCTGGGCGGCGAGGGTGTCGAGGAAGCCGTTGGCCGCCGTGTAGTTGGCCTGTCCGGCGCCGCCGAAGGTGCCGGCGATGGAGGAGAAGACGACGAAGGCGGACAGGTCGGCGTCACGGGTGAGCTCGTGCAGGTGCCAGGCCGCGTCGGCCTTCGGCGCCAGCACCGTGTCGAAACGCTCCGGCGTCAGAGCACCGACGACACCGTCGTCCAGAACACCGGCCGAGTGGACGACACCGGTCAGCGGATGCTCCGCCGGCACCGCCGCCAGGACCTCCGCCAGCGCCTCACGGTCGGAAACGTCACACGCCACAACCGTGACCTGCGCACCCAACTCGACGAGCTCGGACCGCAGTTCGGCGGCGCCGGGAGCGTCGAGACCGCGGCGACTGGTCAACACCAGATGCCGCACCCCGTACTCGGACACGAGATGCCGGGCGAACAGCGCGCCCAGACCACCCGTGCCACCGGTGACCAGCACCGTGCCCTCGGCGTCGAAGGCGACATCGGGGGCGGCGGGGGCCGCCTTCGCCAAGCGCGGCACGAGCACCGTGCCCGCCCGCAGCGCCACATCGGACTCACCGCCGGCCACGACGGCCGCCAGCACCTGGAGCGACTCGGCCGAGCCGTCCGTGTCCACGAGCGCGAAGCGGTCGGGGTTCTCGCTCTGGGCGGCCCGCACCAGACCGCGTACGGCGGCCACGGACAGGGCGTCCACGCAGATGCCGTCCGCCTCTCCCTCGGTGCCGGTGAGCGCCGCGTTGCGGGTCACCACCACCAGCTGGGAATCGGCGAACCGCTCGTCCGCAAGCCAGTTCTGTACGACGTCCAGCGCACGGTGGACGCCGTCGCGCATGCCGGCGACCGCGTCGCCCTCGGCGCGCACGGAGATCGGGTAGAGCACCCGCTCGGGGGCGGAAGCTCCCGCGTCGACCCGGTCGGTCAGGGCCGCCAGGTCCGCGTACCGGGTGCCCCGGAAGCCGTCGACGAGGTCGCCGTCGGGGCCGATCACGCCCCAGCCGGACTCCTGGGAGCCGTCCGCCGCGGTGACGGGAACCCGGGCCCACCGGACCTCGTAGGAACCCTGGATCCGGTCGCTGCCAGTGGCGGCGAGCTGCTGGGCGGAGACCTCTCGGGCCACCAGTGAGGACACCGTGAGGACGGGCCGGCCGGTCCGGTCCGCGACGAAGAGCGCGGTGCCGGTGCCGGGGCCGTCCGTCTCCTGGGGGGAGACGCGGACGCGCAGAGCGGTTCCGCCCACCGAGTGCAGTTCGACGCCGTTCCATGCGAACGGGACCAGTGTGCGGTCGTCCTCACTGTCAGCGGCGACGAGGTTCACGTGCAGGGCGGCGTCCAGCAGGGCCGGGTGCAGGCCGAACTTCGCCGCGTCGCCGTGGGCGGACTCGGGCAGCTCGACTTCGGCGAACAGCTCGTCGCCGTCGCGCCAGGCGGCCTTGAGGCCCTGGAAGACCGGGCCGTAGTGGTATCCGGACTCACGCAGCCATGCGTACGCGCCTTCGACGTCGATCGGTGTTGCGGCCGCGGGCGGCCAGGCCGCGAGGTCGAACGAGGGGGAGTCCGCCGGCGCGGTGAGCACACCCGTGGCGTGCAGTGTCCATGGCAGTTCGGCATCCTGCGCCTCCTCGGAGCGGGAGTGGATGCCCAGGCTCCGCGCGCCGGAGGCGTCAGGGGCTCCGACGGCGACCTGAAGGGCGACACCGCCGCGCGCGGGCAGGACGAGCGGCGCGTGCAGCGTCAGCTCCTCCACCCGTCCGCAGCCGACCTGATCGCCGGCGCGTACGGCCAGTTCGACGAACGCCGTGCCCGGCAGCAGGAGATTGCCCAGCACCTCGTGGTCCGTCAGCCAGCGCTGCGTGCCGGCCGCGAGGCGACCGGTGAGGACGACGGAGTCGTTCTCGGGCGAGGCGAGTGCGGCGCTGAGGATCGGGTGGTCGACCGGCTCGAGGCCGGCCGCGCCGAGGTCGGCGGTGCCACCGGGAAGGGAGTCCTGCCAGTAGCGGGTCCGCTGGAAGGCGTAGGTGGGGAGGTCGATGCGACGGGCACCCGTACCGGCGAAGAGAGCAGACCAGTCGACCGTCGTGCCGCGCACGTGCAGCTGGCCCAGGGCCGTCAGCAATGCCGGGGCCTCCGGCCGGTCCTTACGGACCGCCGGAACCGTCAGAACGCTTTCACCGTTCAGGGACTGCTGCGCCATCGCGGACAGCACACCGTCAGGACCCAGCTCGAGGAACCGGGAGACTCCCTCGCTCTCCAGGAAACGGACACCGTCCGAGAAACGGACCGCCTCACGGACGTGACGGACCCAGTACTCCGAAGTGGACAGCTCCTCACCAGCGAGCGTGCCCGTCACGTTCGAGACCACCGGAATCCGCGCAGTGCCGTAACTCAGGCCCTCCGCGACCGTGCGGAACTCCTCGAGCATCGGCTCCATCAGAGGCGAGTGGAACGCGTGGCTGACCTTCAGACGGCTGGTCTTACGACCCTCCGCCTCGAAATGCGCCCGGATCGAAAGAACCTCTGCCTCGTCACCGGAAACCACCACCGAAGACGGCCCGTTCACGGCGGCGATCGACACGCCCTCGGTCAGGTGCGGGAGGACTTCCTCCTCCGTCGCCTGGATCGCGACCATCGCACCACCCGACGGCAGCGCCTGCATGAGACGACCGCGAGCCGCCACCAGACGGGCCGCATCCTCCAGCGTCAGGACCCCCGACACGTGGGCAGCGGCCAGCTCACCCACCGAGTGACCGGCCAGGAAGTCCGGACGAACGCCCCAGCCCTCCACCAGCCGGAACAGAGCCACCTCAATGGCGAACAGGGCCGGCTGCGAGAACTCCGTCTGGTTCAGCGCATCCGCATCCTCACCCCACACCACCTCACGCAACGGACGCGACAAATGCCCGTCGAGCTCAGCCGTAACCGCATCGAACGCCTCAGCGAACACCGGGAACGCCGCATGCAGCTCACGCCCCATACCGATCCGCTGCGCACCCTGACCCGTGAACAAGAACGCCGCACGACCGGTCGAACGGCGGGCCGAGACCGCGCCGCGCCCGGCGGCCACCGCCGCCAGACCACGGACCAGCTCCGCACGGTCCTCACCGACCACCACCGCACGGTGATCAAGCAACGACCGGCTCGACACGAGCGAGAACGCCACGTCCAGCGGTGTCAGTGCCTCGCGCCCCTCGACGTGTGCCAGCAGCCGCTCCGCCTGGGCCGCCAAGCCCTCGGCGGTCTTGGCGGAGAGGATCCACGGCGTCACGCCCGTGGCCGGGGTCTCGACGGGAGCCGGCTCGGCATCGGCAACATGCTCGAGGATCACGTGAACGTTGGTGCCGCTGATGCCGAACGAGGAGACACCGGCCCGGCGCGGACGCCCCAGCTCCGGCCACTCCCGCGCCTCCGACAACAGCTCGACGTCACCCGCCTCCCAGTCCACCTGCTCCGAGGGCGCGTCGACGTGCAGGGTCTTGGGCAGGACGCCGTGGCGCATCGCCTCGACGACCTTGATGATCCCCGCGACACCGGCGGCCGCCTGGGCGTGACCGATGTTGGACTTCAGGGAGCCCAGCCACAGCGGCTGACCCTCGGGACGGCCCTGGCCGTAGGTGGCCAGCAGCGCCTGCGCCTCGATCGGGTCACCGAGCGTCGTACCGGTACCGTGGGCCTCGACCAGGTCGACATCCGCCGTGGAAAGCCCGGCCGAGGCCAACGCCTGCCGGATGACACGGCGCTGCGAAGGACCATTGGGTGCGAAGAAGCCGTTGCTCGCACCGTCCTGGTTGACGGCGGAACCCCGTACGACCGCCAGCACCGGATGCCCGTTGCGACGGGCGTCCGACAGCCGCTCCACGAGCAGAATGCCGACACCCTCGCTCCAGCCCGTGCCGTCCGCCGCGTCCGCGAAGGACTTGGAGCGGCCGTTCGGGGCCAGTCCGAGCTGGCGGCTGAACTCGACGAGCATCTCCGGTGTGGCCATGACGGCCACACCGCCGGCGAGCGCCATCGAGCACTCCCCGGCGCGCAGGGCCTGGATCGCCCAGTGCAGGGCGACGAGTGAGGACGAGCACGCCGTGTCGACGGTGACCGCCGGGCCCTCGAGCCCGAGGGTGTAGGCGATGCGGCCGGAGACGAGGCTGCCGCCACTGGTGCTGCCGCCGCCGTGGCCCATCCCGTAGTCGTGGTACATCAGTCCGGCGAACACGCCGGTCGAGCTCCCGCGCAGCGCGTCGGGGTCGATGCCGGCACGCTCCAGCGCTTCCCAGGAGGCTTCCAGCAGGAGCCGCTGCTGCGGGTCCATCGCCAGGGCCTCGCTGGGCGAGATCCCGAAGAAGCCGGCGTCGAAGTCGGCCGCGTCGTGCAGGAACCCGCCCTGGTTCACGTACGACTTGCCGGGCTTTCCGGGCTCGGGGTCGTAGACGTCCGGGTCCCAACCGCGGTCGGCCGGGAAGTCCGCGATGGCGTCGATGCCACCCGCGACGAGCTTCCACAGGTCCTCGGGTGACGCGACGCCGCCGGGGTAGCGGCAGGCCATCGACACGATCGCGATCGGCTCGTCGTCATTGCGTACGCCGACGGGCACGAGGCCTGCGGCGGAGGACTCGTCGGTGCCCTCGAATTCCTCGTCGATGTGCTGGGCGACGGCCTGGGCGTTCGGGTAGTCGAACAGGAGGGTGGCGGGCAGGCGAAGGCCGGTTTCCGCGTTGAGCACGTTGCGCAGTTCGACTGCGGCGAGGGAGTCGAAGCCGAGCTCCTGGAATGCGCGGTCCGGTTCGATGGCGTCGCCGGACGGGTACCCGAGCAGGTTCGCGACGTGCCCGCGGACCAGGTCCAGCAGTACGCGGGTCCGGTCGTCGGCGCTCCGGCCGGCGAGCCGGCCGGCCAGGGCCGAGGCGCCGGCCTCGCCCTGGCCGCTCGCCGCCTGGCGTACGGGGGTCCGCACCAAGCCGCGCAGCAGGGAGTGGAGGTCGCCGGCGCGGGCGCGCAGTGCGGTGGTGTCGATGCGCAGGGCCACGAGGACGGCGGGAGAGGCCGGGGACTCGAACAGGGCCGCGTCGACGGCGGACAGGCCCTCCTCCGCGGTGATGGGCGGGAATCCCTGCCGCTTGAGGCGGATGATGTCGGCCTCGCCGAGGTACGCGCCGAGGCCCGCGTCCACGCCCCACAGCCCGTATTCGAGTGAGGTGGCCGGCAGGCCGGCGGCCCGGCGGTGGACGGCCAGGGCGTCCAGGAAGACGTTGGCGGTGGCGTAGGCCGCCTGTCCGGCGGCGAAGATCGTGCCGCCGGCGGAGGAGAACAGCACGAAGGCGGACAGGTCGAGTTCGCGGGTGAGCTCGTGCAGGTGCCAGGCCGCGTCGGCCTTCGGCGCGAGTACGGCCTCGAACTCGTCCTCGGTCAGGCCGGTGACGACACCGTTGTACGCGACGCCTGCGGCGTGCACGACGGCGGTGAGCGGGTGGTCGGGGTCGATGCCGGCCAGCAGGGTGGCGAGGCTGTCGCGGTCGGAGACGTCGCAGGCCGCGATGGTGGCCCGGGCGCCCAGTTCGGCGAGCTCGGCCTGCAGCTCGGCGGCGCCGGGGGCGTCGAGACCGCGGCGGCTCGTGAGCAGCAGGTGCCCGACGCCGTGCTCGGTGACGAGGTGACGGGCCACCAGCGCGCCCAGACCACCCGTACCACCGGTGACCAGCACCGTGCCCTCGGGATTGAGCGCGGTGGCGCCCTCCTGCGGTACCGCGATCGAGGCCCGTGCCAGGCGGGGCGCCCGTATCTCGCAGCCGCGCAGCGCGATCTCCGGCTCGCCGCGATCGAGGGCGGCGCCGAGGGCGCGGCCGGACTCTTCGGAGCCGTCGGTGTCGACGAGGAGGAAGCGGCCGGGGTTCTCGGCCTGTGCGGCACGCAGCAGACCCCACACGGGTGCGAGGACGGTGTCGATGTCCTCGGTATCGGCCACGGCAACAGCGCCGCGGGTGAGGACGGCGAGGCGGCGGGAAGCGTAGCGCTCGTCGGCGAGCCAGGACTGAACGGCGGCGAGGGTCTCGTAGGCGACGGAACGCACGTCCGCGAGGACGTCCGCACCCGGTGCCACGGGCTGCCAGACGACGGTCTCCGGGAGGGTCTCACCGGAGTCGAGCGCTGCGGCGACGGCGGCGAGGCCGTCGTGGACGACCACGTCGGCGGTGGAGCCACCAGTGGCCGGCAGCAGGGTCCAGTCGATGCGGAACAGGTGCTGCTGGCGGGCAGCCGAGCGGGCGAGTTCCAGCTGCTCGGAGGAGACCGGCCGGGAGACCAGGGCCTCGACGTGGACCACGGGCCGGCCTGCCTCGTCGGCGGCGGCGAGCGTCACGGCGTCGGAGCCGGCCGAGGCCATGCGCATCCGCAGGGACGTCGCCCCGACGGCGTGCAGGGAGACGCCGTTCCAGGAAAAGGGCAGCAGGGTCTCGTCGCCGCTCGCCTCCTCCTCGAGCAGGGCCGCGTGCATCGCGGCGTCGAGCAGGGCGGGGTGCAGGCCGAAGCGGGCCGCGTCATCGTGGGCGACTTCGGGCAGCCGGACCTCGGCGAACAGCTCCTCGCCACGCTGCCAGGCGGCTTTGAGGCCCTGGAAGACCGGGCCGTAGCCGTAACCGCGCTCACGCAGCCGGGTGTACGCGTCCTCGACGTCCACGGCGGTGGCGCCGGTGGGGGGCCACTGGGTGAAGTCGAACGGGGCAGCCTGCGCGCCGGTGCCGACCAGGCCCTCGGCGTGCAGCGTCCACGGGGCGTCCTCGGACTCCTCGCGGGAGTGAATGCTCAGCGGGCGGCGGCCGGACGGGTCCGGCCCGCCGACGGTCACCCGCAGGACGACGCCGGTCTCGGAGGTCAGGATCAGCGGCGCTTGGAGGGTGAGCTCTTCCAGGACGTCGCAGCCGACGTGGTCACCGGCGCGCAGCGCCAGCTCGACGAAACCGGTGCCCGGCAGCAGAACGGAGCCGAGTACGTGGTGGTCGGCGATCCAGGCATGGGTGTCGAGGCCGAGGCGGGCGGTGAAAACGAGCCCGTCGGTCTCGGGGAGGGTGACGACACCGCCGAGCACGGGGTGCTCCACGGCGGTGAGGCCCATGGAGGCGGGATTGCCGCCGAGTTCGGTGCCGAGCCAGGACTCGGCCAAGTACTCGAGGGTGTGCAGCCAGTAGCGGGTCCGTTGGAAGGCGTAGGTGGGGAGGTCGATGCGGCGGGCGCCCGTACCGGTGAAGAGGGCAGACCAGTCGACCGTCGTGCCGCGCACGTGCAGCTGGCCCAGGGCCGTCAGCAATGCCGGGGCCTCCGGCCGGTCCTTACGGACCGCCGGAACCGTCAGAACACTCTCGCCATCAAGGGACTGCTGCGCCATCGCGGACAGCACACCGTCAGGACCCAGCTCGAGGAAACGGGAGACTCCCTCGCTCTCCAGGAAGCGAATACCGTCCGAGAAGCGGACCGCCTCACGAACATGACTCACCCAGTACTCCGCAGTGGACAGCTCCTCACCCGCGAGCGTTCCCGTCACATTCGAGACCACCGGGACGGTCGGCTGACCGTAGGTCAGGCTCTCCGCGACCGTACGGAACTCCTCGAGCATCGGCTCCATCAACGGCGAGTGGAACGCGTGCGACACCTTCAGACGGCTGGTCTTGCGACCTTCCGAGGCGAAGTGCTCACCGATAGCCAGCGCCGCGGCCTCATCGCCGGAGACCACCACGGACGACGGCCCGTTGACCGCGGCGATAGACACGCCCTCGGTCAGGTGCGGGAGGACTTCCTCCTCCGTCGCCTGGATCGCGACCATCGCACCGCCGGACGGCAGAGCCTGCATGAGACGACCGCGAGCCGCCACCAGACGGGCCGCATCCTCCAGAGAGAACACCCCCGCCACGTGGGCAGCGGCCAGCTCACCCACCGAGTGACCGGCCAGGAAGTCCGGACGCACACCCCAGCCCTCGAGCAGCCGGAACAGAGCCACCTCAATAGCGAACAAGGCCGGCTGCGAGAACTCCGTCTGGTTCAGCGCATCCGCGTCCTCACCCCACACCACCTCACGCAACGGACGCGACAGGTGACCGTCAAGCTCAGCGACAACCGCATCGAAAGCCTCAGCGAACACCGGGAACGCCGCATGCAGCTCACGACCCATGCCGATCCGCTGCGCACCCTGCCCCGTGAACAAGAAGGCCGCACGACCCTTGGACGTCCTCGCAGCGACCGGACCGCGGCCTTCGGCGACCGCCGCAAGGCCGTGCAGGAGTTCCTCACGGTTCTGGCCGACCACCACCGCACGGTGGTCGTGCAGGGTGCGCCCGGTCGTCAGCGAGTAGGAGACGTCGAGCGGTGTCAGTGTCTCGCGCCCCTCGACGTGTGCGAGCAGCCGCTCCGCCTGGGCCGCCAGGCCCTCGGCGGAGGCCGCTGACAGCAACCACGGCACGGCGGCCGGAGCGGGAGCCTCCTCGGCCGCTTCCGCGACGGGCTCCTCCTCCACGACCTGCTCGATGATGACGTGGGCGTTGGTACCACTGATGCCGAACGAAGAGACACCGGCCCGGCGCGGACGCCCCAACTCCGGCCACTCCCGCGCCTCCGACAACAGCTCGATGTCACCCGCCTCCCAGTCCACCTGGTGCGAGGGCTCATCGCCATCGAGGTGCAGGCTCTTCGGCAAGACGCCGTGACGCATCGCCTCGACGACCTTGATGATCCCCGCAACACCCGCGGCAGCCTGGGTGTGACCGATGTTGGACTTCAGCGAGCCCAGCCACAGCGGCTGACCCTCGGGACGGCCCTGACCGTAGGTGGCCAGCAGCGCCTGCGCCTCGATCGGGTCACCGAGCGTGGTACCGGTACCGTGCGCCTCGACCAGGTCGACATCCGCCGTCGACAGACTCGCGGACGCGAGCGCGGCCTTGATGACTCGGCGCTGGGCCGGTCCGTTGGGAGCCGTCAGGCCGTTGCTCGCACCGTCCTGGTTGACAGCGGAACCCCGTACGACCGCCAGCACCGGATGCCCGTTGCGGCGGGCGTCCGACAGCCGCTCCACGAGCAGCATGCCGGCACCCTCACCCCACACCGTGCCGTCGGCACCGGCCGCGAAGGACTTGCAGCGGGCCGCGTGGGAGAGGCCGCGCTGCCGGCTGAACTCGATGAAGGTCTCGGGGCTCGCCATGACGGCCACACCGCCGACCAGTGCCAGCGAGCACTCCCCCGATCGCAGGGACTGGATGGCGGAGTGCAGGGCGACCAGCGAGGACGAGCAGGCGGTGTCCACGGTGACGGAGGGGCCCTCGAGACCGAGGGCGTACGAGATGCGGCCCGAGGCGATCGATCCGGTGCTCGCGTTGGCCGGATAGTCGTGGTACATCATGCCCGCGAACACGCCGGTCGAGCTGCCCCGCAGCGAGACGGGATCGATGCCCGCCCGCTCCAGGGCCTCCCACGACGTCTCCAGCAGCAGCCGCTGCTGGGGATCCATCATCAGCGCCTCGTTCGGGCTGATCCCGAAGAACGCCGGGTCGAAGTCCGCCACCGAGTGCAGGAACCCGCCCTCGCGGATGTAGCTGGTGTTCTCGCCCTCGCCGCTCGGGTCGTAGATCCGCTCGGTGTCCCAGCCGCGGTCGGACGGGAACTCGGAGATCCCGTCCACACCGTCGGCGACCAGCTCCCAGAGGTCCTCCGGAGTCTCCACGCCGCCGGGGTAGCGGCACGCCATCGCCACGATCGCGATCGGTTCACGGGCAGCCGCGGTGAGTTTGCGGTTCTGCGCGCGCAGCCGATCGGTCTCCTTCAGCGACGACCGAAGAGCCTCGACAAGCTTCTGGTCAGAGCTGGCCATTTTACAGTTACCCCGTTTCCTCTGTCGTATCGTCGAAGCCCTGACCGTCGAGCGCCATGAGGATGAGCGCGTCGGTGTCCAAGTCGTCGATGGACGGCTGCCCGTCGGGGCCATCGTCGTCGGCGCTCCCAGAGCGCCGGTCGAGGATTCCCCCTAGTTCCAGCAGGGCATCGATGAGCCCCGCGTCCCTGAGGCGGCTGAGCGGGATGTTCTGCAGTACCTGACGGATCTCCTGTTCCTCGTCACGGTCGGTTTCCGAGGCCGGCGCGAACTCGGTTTCCAGGTGCTCCACGAGCACGGCGGCGTTCGGGTAGTCGAATACGAGGGTCGGCGGCAGCCGCAGTCCGGTGGCCGCGTTGACGAGGTTGCGGAACTCGACGGCGCTCAGCGAGTCGAAGCCCAGCTCCTTGAAGGCGCGGTCCGGTTCGATGCTGTCGGCGTCCCCGTGGCCCAGTACCTCCGCCGCGTGCGTGCGGACCAGGTCCAGCAGGATCGACCGGCGCTCCTCCTCTCCGGCGGCCTCGAGCCGCTGCCTCAGAGCCGAGCTGAGCCCGGCGGTGTTGGCGTTGCCGGCCGTGCGCCGCGCGGGGCGGCGTACGAGGGCCCGCAGCAGCGCGGGCACGTCCGCACCGTTCTCCGTCGACAGGTCCAGCTGTACGGGGACCAGGACGGGCGCTTCCAGGCTGCTCGCCGTGTCGAACAGGGCCATGCCCCGGTCCGCGGTGAGCGCCTCGACGCCGGTGCGGTTCATCCGCTGCAGCGCCGAGTCGTCCAGCTCGCCGGCCATACCGCTTTCGTCGGCCCACAGACCCCAGGCGAGCGACTGGCCCGGCAGGCCCTGCGTCCTGCGCTGCGCGGCAAGGGCGTCCAGGAAGGCGTTGGCTGCCGCGTAGTTGCCCTGGCCGGGGGTGCCGAAGGTGCCCGCGGCCGAGGAGAAGAGGACGAAGGCGGTGAGCTCCGCTCCGATCTCCTGGGTCAGTTCGTGCAGGTTGAGGGCGGCGTCGACCTTGGGCCGCAGGACCCCGTCCACTCGCTCCGGAGTGAGAGCGGTGATCACACCGTCGTCGAGCATGCCCGCCAGGTGGACCACTCCGGTGAGCGGGTGTCCGGCCGGCACCGACGCGAGCACCTTGCCGAGGGCGTCCCGGTCGGCGGCGTCGCATGCGACCACCTCGATGTGGACGCCCTGAGCGGTGAGTTCGTCGACCAACTCGGCCGCGCCCGGTGCCTCGATGCCGCGTCGGCTGGTCAGCAGCAGGCGCTGGACTCCGTACTCCGTGACCAGGTGGCGGGTGACGAGCCGGCCCAGCGTGCCGGTGGCTCCGGTGAGGAGGACCGTGCCCTGTGCATCGAAGGTGCTCGACGGTACCGGCTCTTCGGCGACGGGTACGCGAAGCAGCCGTGCCGCGTGGAACCCGTTGCCCCGGACCGCGACCTGCGGTTCGCCGAGGGCGGCCACGGTGGGGATCACCGCGGTGTCGGCCAGGTCGGCCAGGTCGGCCAGCAGGAAGCGCTCCGGGTTCTCCGACTGTGCGGCACGGACCAGACCCCAGACCGCGGCGCCGGCGAGGTCGGTGACGGCGGAACCGTCCACCGCCACCGCGCCGGTGGTGACCACGAGCAGCTTCGCGTCCTCGTACCGGTCGTCGTCCAGCCAGCTCTGCAGGACGGACAGGGTCCGTTGCACCGCGGTGTGCACGGAGCCGCTGTCGTTGCCGGGCGCGGGCCGCAGTACGACGACTGCGGGCACGGGGTCGGCTGCGGCGAGCGCATCCCACTCCGCCCACGAGACGGCCGCGGCAGCGGCCGGGGACGGGCTCGACAGCGGCACCCAGCCCAGCTGGAAGAGACCGTCGTGGTGGGCGGACCCGCCGGCGGCGGACAGTTGTTCCGCGGAGACCTCGCGCAGGACGAGCGTGTCCACGGACGCCACCGGCCGGCCGGCCCCATCGGCGACCGCGAGCCTCACGCCGTCGGTCCCGGCAGGGGTGACCCGTACGCGGACCAGGCCGGCGCCTGCCGCGTGGAGGGTGACCCCGGTCCAGGCGAACGGCAGCCGGGCGCCGGAACGGTCGTCGTTCGCGCCGGTACGCAGGCCAACGGCGTGCAGGCACGCGTCCAGCACCGCGGGGTGCAGGCCGAACCGTGCCGCCTCGCCCAGGTGCGCTTCGTCGAGTGCGACCTCGGCGAACACTTCGTCGCCCACGGTCCAGGCGGCACGCAGGCCCTGGAAGGCGGGGCCGTACTCCAGACCGCCGGCGGCCAGGGACTCGTACAGGTCGTCCACCACGACCGGCTCGGCACCGGCCGGCGGCCACGACCCGAGGTCGAAGCCCGCCTCTGCGGCGGCCGGGGACAGCAGACCGGTGGCGTGCCGGATCCACGGCGTGTCGGCATCGGCGTGCTGCGGACGGGAGTACACGGCCAGTGGCCGGGTGTCGGACTCGTCGGGGGTACCGACGGTGACCTGGAGCTGAACACTGCCGCGCTCGGGCATCAGCAGCGGCGCCTCGATGGTCAGCTCGTCGATCAGAGCGCAGCCGACCTGGTCGCCGGCCCTGACGGCCAGTTCGATGAAACCGGTGCCCGGGAAGAGCACGGTCCCGGCGACGGCGTGGTCCGCGAGCCACGGGTGGGTGGCGACGGACAGCCGGCCGGTGAGGACCACCGAGTCGTCGGCGGGCGATTCGAGGACGGCGTTGAGCAGCGGGTGCTCGACGGCGTCCAGGCCTGCGGCACCGAGGTCGGTTCCCGCACGCTGCGCCTCGGTCCAGAACCGGCGGCGTTGGAAGGCGTAGGTGGGGAGGTCGATGCGGCGGGCACCCGTACCGGCGAAGAGGACAGACCAGTCGACCGTCGTACCGCGCACGTGCAACTGGCCCAAGGCCGTCAGCAGCGCCGGGGCCTCCGGCCGGTCCTTGCGGACAGCCGGAACCGTCAGAACACTCTCGCCATCAAGGGACTGCTGCGCCATCGCGGACAGCACACCGTCAGGACCAAGCTCGAGGAACCGGGAGACTCCCTCCGCCTCCAGGAAGCGAACACCGTCCGAGAACCGGACCGCCTCACGAACATGACGCACCCAGTACTCCGGAGTGGACAGCTCCTCACCGGCAAGCGTTCCCGTTACGTTCGAGACCACCGGAACGGTCGGCTGACCGTAGGTCAGACCCTCCGCGACTGTGCGGAACTCCTCGAGCATCGGCTCCATCAGCGGCGAGTGGAACGCGTGCGACACCTTCAGACGGCTGGTCTTACGACCCTCTGCGGCGAAGTACTCGCCGATCGCCAGCGCCGCGGCCTCATCGCCGGAGACCACCACGGACGACGGCCCGTTGACCGCGGCGATCGACACGCCCTCGGTCAGGTGCGGGAGGATTTCTTCCTCCGTCGCCTGGATCGCGACCATCGCACCGCCGGACGGCAGAGCCTGCATGAGACGACCGCGAGCCGCCACCAGACGGGCCGCATCCTCGAGCGACAGGACCCCCGACACGTGGGCCGCGGCCAGCTCACCCACCGAGTGACCGGCCAGGAAGTCCGGACGAACACCCCAGCCCTCCACCAGCCGGAACAGAGCCACCTCAATGGCGAACAGGGCCGGCTGCGAGAACTCCGTCTGGTTCAGCGCATCCGCGTCCTCACCCCACACCACCTCACGCAACGGACGCGACAGGTGACCGTCAAGCTCAGCGGTGACCGCATCGAAAGCCTCAGCGAACACCGGGAACGCGGCGTGCAGCTCACGACCCATGCCGATCCGCTGCGCGCCCTGACCCGTGAACAAGAACGCCGTACGGCCCGTCGAGCGGCGGGCCGAGACCGCGCCGCGCCCGGCGGCCACCGCCGCCAGACCACGGACCAGCTCAGCACGGTCCTCACCGACCACCACCGCACGGTGATCCAGCAACGACCGGCTCGACACGAGCGAGAACGCCACGTCGAGCGGTGTCAGTGTCTCGCGCCCCTCGACGTGTGCGAGCAGCCGCTCCGCCTGGGCCGCCAGGCCCTCGGCGGAGGCCGCTGACAGCAGCCACGGCACGGCGGCCGGAGCGGGAGCCTCCTCGGCCGCTTCCGCGACGGGCTCCTCCTCCACGACCTGCTCGATGATGACGTGGGCGTTGGTGCCGCTGATGCCGAACGAGGAGACACCGGCCCGGCGCGGACGCCCCAGCTCCGGCCAGTCCCGCGCCTCCGACAACAGCTCGACGTCACCCGCCTCCCAGTCCACCTGGTGCGAGGGCTCATCGCCATCGAGGTGCAGGCTCTTCGGCAAGACGCCGTGACGCATCGCCTCGACGACCTTGATGATCCCCGCGACACCCGCGGCGGCCTGGGTGTGACCGATGTTGGACTTCAGCGAGCCCAGCCACAACGGCTGCCCCTCAGGACGGCCCTGGCCATAGGTGGCCAACAGCGCCTGCGCCTCGATCGGGTCACCGAGCGTCGTACCGGTACCGTGCGCCTCGACCAAGTCGACATCCGCCGTGGAAAGCCCGGCCGAGGCCAGTGCCTGCCGGATCACCCGACGCTGCGAAGGACCGTTCGGAGCCGTCAGACCATTGCTCGCACCGTCCTGGTTGACAGCCGATCCACGGACGACCGCCAGCACCGGATGCCCGTTGCGACGAGCGTCCGACAGCCGCTCCACGAGCAGAATGCCGACACCCTCACCCCATCCGGTGCCATCGGCACCGGCCGCGAACGAGCGGCAGCGGCCGTCGGGGGCGAGACCGCGCTGGCGGCTGAACTCGACGAACACATCGGGGGTGGCCATGACGGCCACACCGCCGGCGAGCGCCATCGAGCATTCACCCGAGCGCAGGGCCTGGATCGCCCAGTGCAGGGCCACCAGCGAGGACGAGCACGCCGTGTCGATGGTGACCGCCGGGCCCTCGAGTCCGAAGACGTAGGAGAGACGGCCCGAGGCGATCGAACCGGTGTTGTTGTTGTCCGCGTAGTCGTGGTACATCATGCCGGCGAACACGCCGGTCGAGCTCCCGCGCAGCGTGGCCGGGTCGATGCCCGCCCGCTCGAACACCTCCCAAGAAGCCTCCAGCAGCAGGCGCTGCTGCGGATCCATGGAGAGGGCCTCGTTCGGGCTGATCCCGAAGAACGCCGGGTCGAACTCGTCGGCGGTGTGCAGGAACCCGCCCTCATGGACGTAGCTGGTGTTCGGGCGCTCCTTGCTCGGGTCGAAGACCTCTTCGAGGTCCCAGCCGCGGTTCGACGGGAACTCGGAGATCCCGTCGATGCCGTTCGCGACGAGGTTCCACAGGTCCTCGGGCGTCTCCACGCCGCCGGGGTAGCGGCAGGCCATCGACACGATCGCGATCGGGTCGTCGTCCAGCACCGTCGCGGCAGTGGCGACGACGTCGCTCCCCTCGACGGCCCCGGTCAGCTCCGCCGCCAGGTGAGCGGCGACGGACTCCGAAGTCGGGTAGTCGAAGACGAGGGTGGCCGACAGACGCAGGCCGGAGACCTCGTTGAGGCGGTTGCGCAGTTCGACGGCCGCGAGGGAGTCGAAGCCCAGCTCGTTGAAGGCTCGTCCGGCCTCGACCGCATCGAGCGACGCGTGGCCGAGCACCTCGGCGACCTGCGTACGGACCAGGTCCACGAGGAAACGCTCCCGCGCCTCCGGCGGCAGTCCGGCGAGCTGGGCGCCCAGCCCGGAACCAGCGCCGGTGCCCGCGCCGGTGCGGGCGGCCTGCCGGGTCGGCGTACGGACGAGGCCGCGCAGCATCGGCAGGGAATTCCCCGTCGCGGCCTGGGCGCGCAGGGCGGCCAGGTCGAGCCGGAGGAGGACGGACAGCGCGGACTCGGAGCCCAGCGCCCGGTCGAAGAGCGCCAGGCCTTCGCCGACGGACAGCGGGGGGAAGCCCTGGCGGCGGAGCCGCCGGACCGTCGCCTCGTCGAGGTGCCCGCCCATGCCCGACTCCCACAGGCCCCAGGCCATGGAGACGGCGGGCAGACCCAACGACCGCCGGTGGGCGGCGAGCGTGTCCAGGAAGACGTTGGCGGCGGCGTAGTTGGCCTGCCCTGCCGCGCCGAGCGTACCGGCGACGGAGGAGAAGACGACGAAGGCGGACAGGTCGGCGTCGCGGGTGAGCTCGTGCAGGTACCAGGCCGCGTCGGCCTTCGGCGCCAGCACCGCGTCGAAACGCTCCGGCGTCAGAGCACCGACGACACCGTCGTCCAGAACACCGGCCGAGTGAACGACACCGGTCAGCGGGTGGTCGGGGTCGATGCCGGCCAGCAGGGTGGCGAGGCTGTCGCGGTCGGAGACGTCGCAGGCCGCGATGATGGCCCGGGCGCCCAGTTCGGCGAGCTCGGCCTGCAGCTCGGCGGCGCCGGGGGCGTCGAGACCGCGGCGGCTCGTGAGCAGCAGGTGCCCGACGCCGTGCTCGGTGACGAGGTGACGGGCCACCAGCGCGCCCAGACCACCCGTACCACCGGTGACCAGCACCGTGCCCTCGGAGCCGAAGACGACATCGGCGGTGGCGGCGGGGTCCGCCTTCACCAAGCGCGGCACGAGCACCGTGCCCGCCCGCAGCACCACATCGGACTCACCGCCGGCCACCACGGCCGACAGCACCTGGAGCGACTCGGCCGAGCCGTCCGTGTCCACGAGTACGAAGCGGTCGGGGTTCTCGCTCTGAGCGGCCCGCACCAGACCGCGTACGGCGGCGGGTGCCAGGGCCCCCACCGTGCCGCCCGCATCGGGACCGGCAGCGCCACTCGTCAGGACGACGAGCTTCGCCGCGGCGAAGCGCTCGTCGCTCAGCCAGGTCTGTACGGCCTCCAGTACCAGGTGCGTCACCCGGTGCGCCTCGGCCGGAACCTCGGCATCGAGCGCTCCGACGACAGGGAACAGCACCTGCTCCGGCACATCCTCGCCGGCTTCGACGGAAGCGAGCAGAGCGGTGAGGTCCGGGTGGCGCGTGACGCCGGCTCCGAGATCCAGTACGTCCGGGCCGATCACGGCCCAGCCCGGACCGGAGGGCAGAGCACCGGCCGAGACCGGTACGGGCGCCCAGTCCACCTCGTACGAGACGGGCCCTCGGTCGGTCCCGGCGGAAGCGAGCTGCTCGGCCGAGATCTCACGGGCCACCAGCGAGGAGACGCTGAGGACGGTGTTGCCGGAGCTGTCGGCGACGGTCAGCTCACGGCTGTCCGGGCCGGTCGGCGAGAGGCGCACCCGCAGTGCGGTGGCCCCGGTGGCGCGCAGCGCCACCGCGTTCCATGCGAAAGGCACGAGCGCGCCGTCGGCACCTTCGGCATCGTCCTCGGCGGCATCCCCGATCATGCTGACGTGGAGGGCCGCATCGAGGAGGGCGGGGTGGATGCCGACGCGGTCGGCATCCTCGTGTGCCTGCTCGGGCAGTTCGACCTCGGCGTAGACCGTGCCACCGGCCCGCCAGGCGGCCTTGAGGCCTTGGAAGACCGGCCCGTAGGCCAGGCCCCGGGAGAGCATCCGCTCGTAGAGGCCGTCGACGGGCAGCTGAACGGCGTCGGCCGGCGGCCACTGGGCGAGATCGTGCGTCGGTACGGCCACGTCGGATGCCAGCAGGCCGTCGGCGTGCAGCAGCCAGGCTTCGTCGCCGGACTTGGCTCGCGAGTGGATGCGTACGGAACGGCTGCCGTCCGCGCGGGGCGCCCCGACGGCGACCCGCAGCACCACGGCTCCCTGCTCGGGCAGCATGAGGGGGGCCTGCAGGGTCAGTTCGGCGAGCCCGTCGAGGCCGACGTACTCACCGGCGTGGAGGGCGAGCTCGACGAAGGCCGTACCGGGAACCAGGACGCTGCCGAAGGCCTGGTGGTCGCCGATCCACGGGTGCGTGGAGAGGGACAGCTGCCCGGTGAAGACCGGGCCGTCGGCGTCGGGCGACTCGACGATTCCGCCGAGCAGCAGGTGGTCGAGCGCATCGACACCGGTGGCCGCTCCGCCGCCGGAACCGGCGCCGGCCCACGGGTCGGCCCAGTAGCGAAGGGTGTCCACCCAGAAGCGCTGGCGTTGGAAGGCGTAGGTGGGGAGGTCGATGCGGCGGGCACCCGTACCGGCGAAGAGGGCAGACCAGTCGACGGTCGTGCCACGTACGTGCAGCTGGCCCAGAGCCGTGAGCAGCGCCGGGGCCTCCGGCCGGTCCTTACGGACCGCCGGAACCGTCAGGATGTTCTCGCCATCAAGGGACTGCTGCGCCATCGCGGACAGCACACCGTCAGGACCCAGCTCGAGGAAGTGGGAAACTCCCTCCGCCTCCAGGAAACGGACACCGTCCGAGAACCGGACCGCCTCACGGACGTGACGGACCCAATAGTCCGGAGTGGACAGCTCCTCACCAGCGAGCGTGCCCGTCACATTCGAGACCACCGGAATCCGCGCAGTGCCATACGTCAGGCCCTCCGCGACCGTACGGAACTCCTCGAGCATCGGCTCCATCAACGGCGAGTGGAACGCGTGGCTGACCTTCAGACGGCTGGTCTTGCGACCTTCGGAGGCAAAGTGCTCGCCAATGGCCAGCGCCGCGGCCTCGTCGCCGGAGACCACTACGGACGACGGCCCGTTCACCGCGGCGATCGAGACGCCCTCGGTCAGGTGCGGGAGGACTTCCTCCTCCGTCGCCTGGATCGCGACCATCGCACCACCCGACGGCAGCGCCTGCATCAGACGACCGCGAGCCGCCACCAGACGGGCCGCATCCTCGAGCGACAGGACCCCCGACACGTGGGCAGCGGCCAGCTCACCAACCGAGTGACCGGCCAGGAAGTCCGGACGCACACCCCAGCCCTCGAGCAGCCGGAACAGAGCCACCTCAATAGCGAACAAGGCCGGCTGCGAGAACTCCGTCTGGTTCAGCGCATCCGCGTCCTCACCCCACACCACCTCACGCAACGGACGCGACAGGTGCCCGTCGAGCTCAGCCGTGACCGCATCGAAAGCCTCAGCGAACACCGGGAACGCCGCATGCAGCTCACGACCCATGCCGATCCGCTGCGCACCCTGCCCCGTGAACAAGAAGGCCGCACGACCCTTGGAACTCCTCGGAGCGACCGGACCGCCGCCCTCGGCGACGGACGTCAGTGCGCTGAGGAGCTCCTCGCGGGTCTCGCCAACGACCGCGGCCCGGTATTCCATGGCCGGGCGGGTCGTGACCAGGGAGAAGGCCACGTCGAGCGGGTCCAGCCCGTCGTTCTCCTCGATGTGCGCGAGCAGCCGCGCAGCCTGGGCGGGCAGCGCCTCGGCCGACTTCGCCGAAAGCAGCCACGGCGCGAGCGTCGTGTCGGTGGCTTCGGCGGTCGGCGCCGAGTCGTTCTCCACGTACTCGACGATGACGTGGGCGTTGGTGCCGCTGATGCCGAACGAGGAGACACCGGCCCGGCGCGGACGCCCGAGCTCCGGCCACTCCCGCGCCTCGGACAACAGCTCGACGTCGCCCGCCTCCCAGTCGATCTGGTGGGAGGGTTCGTCGATGTGCAGGGTCTTGGGCAGGACGCCGTGGCGCATCGCCTCGACGACCTTGATGATGCCGGCGACGCCCGCGGCGGCCTGGGTGTGGCCGATGTTGGACTTCAGGGAGCCCAGCCACAGCGGCTGCCCCTCGGGGCGGTCCTGACCGTAGGTCTCCAGGAGGGCCTGGGCCTCGATCGGGTCGCCGAGGGTGGTGCCGGTTCCGTGGGCCTCGACCAGGTCGACATCCGCCGTGGAGAGCCCGGCCGAGGCCAACGCCTGCCGGATGACACGGCGCTGGGCCGGTCCGTTGGGAGCCGTCAGACCATTACTCGCACCATCCTGGTTGACGGCGGAACCCCGTACGACCGCCAGCACCGGATGCCCGTTGCGGCGGGCGTCCGACAGCCGCTCCACGAGCAGCATGCCGACACCCTCACCCCACACCGTGCCATCGGCACCGGCCGCGAAGGACTTGGCCCGCGCGTCCTGGGAGAGGCCGCGCTGGCGGCTGAACTCGACGAAGGCTTCGGGCGTGGCCATGACGGCCACGCCACCGGCCAGGGCAAGGGAGCACTCGCCCGAGCGCAGGGCCTGGATCGCCCAGTGCAGGGCGACGAGTGACGAGGAGCAGGCGGTGTCGACCGTGACGGCCGGGCCTTCCAGACCGAAGACGTACGAGACGCGGCCGGAGGCGATGGCGCCCGTGCCGCTGTTCGCGGCGTAGTCGTGGTACATCATGCCGGCGAACACGCCGGTCGAGCTCCCGCGCAGCGTGGCCGGGTCGATGCCCGCCCGCTCGAACGCCTCCCACGAGGCCTCCAGCAGCAGGCGCTGCTGCGGGTCCATGTAGAGGGCTTCGTTCGGGCTGATCCCGAAGAACGCCGGGTCGAAGTCCGCGGCGCCGTGCAGGAATCCGCCTTCGCGGATGTAGCTGGTGTTGGCGCGCTCGCCGCTCGGGTCGAAGAGTGCGTCGGTGTCCCAGCCGCGGTCGGTCGGGAACCCGGAGATCCCGTCGATGCCGCCCGCAACCATCTGCCACAGTGCTTCCGGCGACGCGACGCCGCCGGGGTAGCGGCAGGCCATCGACACGATGGCGATCGGGTCGTCGTCGACGGGGGCCTGCCCGGGGGTACGGGGAGTCTCCGCGGCCTCTTCCAGACCGGACAGCTCCTCCAGGAGGTGGCGGGCCAGGGCGGTCGGGGTCGGGTAGTCGAAGACGAGGGTGGCCGGGAGGCGCAGCCCCGTATCGCTGTTGAGGCCGTTGCGCAGTTCGACGGCGGCGAGGGAGTCGAAGCCGAGGTCACGGAAGGCACGCTCCGCCTCGATGGCCTGGCCGGAGCCGAAGCCGAGGACGAGGGCGGCGCGGTTGAGCACGAGGTCGAGCAGCGTGGATTCCCACTCGGCTTCCGGCAGTCCGGCCAGTTGGCGGCGCAGGGAGCCGGAACCGGCGGCGGTGTCCCGGGCGGTGCGCCGGCGGGCGGCGGGGACGAGGCCGCGGAACAGCGCGGGGAAGGTGTCGCCCGCGTTGCGGATCGCCGGGAGGTCGAACTTGACGGGGACGACCGTGTGCTCGCCGGTGGCGACGGCCGCGTCGAAGAGTTCGAGGCCTTCCGCCGGTGCCAGCGGGAAGATGCCGCCCTGTGACATCCGCGCGTGGTGGGTGTCGGCGAGGGTCTCGGCCATGCCTCCGGTCCACGGGCCCCAGGCCAGCGCGTGTGCGGGCAGGCCGGAGGCGCGGCGGTGAGCGGCGAGACCGTCGAGGAAGGCGTTGGCCGCGGCGTAGTTGCCCTGCCCCGGAGTCCCGAGGGTGCCGGCGCCCGAGGAGAAGAGGACGAAGGCGGTCAGGTCGGTGCCCGCGGTGAGCTCGTGCAGGTTGAGCGCGGCGTCGGCCTTGGGTGCGAGGACGGAGTCGACGCGCTCGTGGGTGAGGGAGGTCAGGATGCCGTCGTCGAGGACGCCTGCGAGGTGGACGACGGCGGTCGGCGTGGTCCGGGAGAGCAGCCGGGCCAGGGCGTCGCGGTCGGCGGCGTCGCAGGCCTCCAGGGTGACTTCGGCTCCCAGCGCGGTGAGGTCGGCGCTCAGCTCGGTGGCCCCGGGAGCGTCCGGGCCTCGGCGGCTGGTGAGGAGCAGACGCCGCACACCGTGGTGGGTGACCAGGTGGCGGGCCAGCAGGGAACCGAGGGTGCCGGTGGCTCCGGTGACCAGGACGGTGCTGTCGGGGCCGAAGGCGGGTGCGGAGTCCTCGGCGGGCGCGGGGACCCGGGCGAGGCGGGCGGCGTACGGAACGCCGGAACGTACGGCGATCTGCGGTTCTCCGGTGGCGAGCGCGGTCGCGAGGTCCCGGGCGCCGCCAGTCTGCGGCTCGTCGCCGTGGCCTCGGCCGATGTCGACGAGGACGATGCGTCCCGGGTTCTCGGACTGCGCGGAGCGGGCCAGGCCCCATACGGCTGCGCCTGCCAGGTCGGTGACGTCCTCGCCGTCGACTGCGACGGCACCCTGCGTGACCACGACCAGCTGTGGCTCGTCGTCGGCGGCGAGGCCGGTCTGCAGGAAGTCGAGCGCCTCCTTGACGGCCTGGTGCAGCGCCTGGGCGTCGGTGCCGGGCGTGCTGTGCAGGACGGCGGTGCGGCTTTCCGCGGTGTCCTCGCCACCAGTGGCGGGTACGGGAGTCCAGTCCAGCCGGTAGAGGGAGTCGTGCTGCGGGGAGCTCGCGGAGGCGATCTGCTCAGCGGATATGGGCCGTACGACGAGCGAGCCGACGGACGCCACGGGCTGGCCCGCGCCGTCGGCGACGGCGAGCGTGACGCTGTCGGTGCCGGTACGGGTGAGCTTGACGCGCAGGTTGGCGGCGCCGGAGGCGTGCAGAACGACCTGGCTCCACGCGAAGGGGATGGCAGCCTGCTCGGTGGAGGCACCGGTGAAGACGATCGCGTGCAGGGCGGCGTCCAGCGCGGCCGGGTGCAGGCCGAGTCGCTGCGCGTCGGCGTGTGCCTGGGCGGGGAGGACGACCTCGGCGTAGACGGTGTCGCCGGCCCGCCAGGCAGCCTTGAGGCCCTGGAAGACGGGGCCGTACGAGAGTCCGGCTGCGGACAGGGTCGTGTAGTGGCCGTCGAGATCGATGGCCTCCGCGTTCAGCGGCGGCCACGGGTCGAGGGTGGTGCCGGTGGCCGTGCCGGAGCTCTGGGGAAGGAGCAGGCCGGTGGCGTGCCGGGTCCACGGAAGGTCCGCTTCAGCGTGCTGGGGGCGGGAGTGGATGCTGAACGGGCGGCCCTGCGAGCCCTGCGCGGGTGCGCCGACGGCCACCTGGAGCTGGATGCCGCCGCGCTCGGGCAGGACGAGCGGAGCCTCCAGCGTGAGCTCGTCGACCTCTCCGCAGCCGACCTGGTCGCCGGCTCGGATGGCCAGTTCGACGAAACCGGTGCCGGGGAAGAAGACGGATCCGCCCACCACGTGGTCGGCGAGCCAGGGGTGCGTGGTGACGGACAAGCGCCCGGTCAGTACGACGCCCTCGGAGTCGGCGAGGATGACGGCGGCGCCGAGCAGCGGGTGATCGGCGGAGTCGAGACCGGCGGAGGCCACGTCGCCGATACCGCCCTCGGGAACGATCCAGTACCGCTCGTGCTGGAAGGCGTAGGTGGGGAGGTCGATGCGGCGGGCGCCCGTACCGGCGAAGAGGACGGCCCAGTCGACGGTCGTGCCGCGCACGTGCAGCTGGCCCAGGGCCGTCAGCAGCGCCGGGGCCTCCGGCCGGTCCTTGCGGACCGCCGGAACCGTCAGGACGCTTTCACCGTTCAGGGACTGCTGCGCCATCGCGGACAGGACACCGTCAGGACCAAGCTCGAGGAAGCGGGAGACTCCTTCGGCTTCCAGGAAGCGGACACCGTCCGAAAAGCGGACCGCCTCACGAACATGGCGGACCCAGTAGTCCGGAGTGGACAGCTCTTCACCGGCGAGCGTGCCCGTCACGTTCGAGACCACCGGGACGGTCGGCTGACCGTAGGTCAGGCTCTCCGCGACCGTGCGGAACTCCTCGAGCATCGGCTCCATCAACGGCGAGTGGAACGCGTGCGACACCTTCAGACGGCTGGTCTTACGACCTTCGGAGGCAAAGTGCTCACCGATCGCCAGCGCCGCGGCCTCATCTCCGGAAACCACCACGGACGACGGCCCATTGACCGCGGCGATAGACACGCCCTCGGTCAGGTGCGGGAGGACTTCCTCCTCCGTCGCCTGGATCGCGACCATCGCACCACCCGAAGGAAGCGCCTGCATCAGACGACCACGCGCCACCACCAGACGGGCCGCATCCCCCAGCGTCAGGACCCCCGATACGTGGGCCGCCGCCAGCTCACCCACCGAGTGACCAGCCAGGAAGTCCGGACGCACACCCCAGCCCTCGAGCAGCCGGAACAAAGCGACCTCAACGGCGAACAAGGCCGGCTGCGAGAACTCCGTCTGGTTCAGGGCATCCGCGTCCTCACCCCAGACCACCTCACGCAACGGACGCGACAGGTGCCCGTCAAGCTCAGCGGTGACCGCGTCGAACGCCTCGGCGAACACCGGGAACGCGGCATACAGCTCACGCCCCATACCGATCCGCTGCGCACCCTGACCCGTGAACAAGAACGCGGTGAGTCCCTCGGAGACGAGGCCGGTCTGCAGAGCTGCGTGCGGTTCGCCCGCGGCCAGTGCGGTGAACGCCTCGAGGGCGTCGGCTGCCTCTTCGGCCAGGACGACCGCCCTGTGCTCCAGCGCGGAACGCCCGGTGGCGAGGGAGTGGGCGAGGTCGAGCGGCTCCGCCCCGGCGAGGGCGGGGGCGAGGCGTTCGGCCTGGCCCGCCAGCGCGGTGGCGCTGCGGGCCGACACCAGCCAGGGCAGCGGGACCCCGGCCGGCCAGGCGGCGGGGGGCGCGGTCTCCTGCGGGTCATCGGCGGGGACCTCGGCCGCCGGGGCCTCCTCCACGATGACGTGGGCGTTGGTGCCGCTGACGCCGAACGCGGAGATGCCGGCGCGGCGCGGGTGCTCGGTCTCGGGCCAGTCGACGGGGGCGGCGAGCAGCTTGACGTCTCCGGCCGCCCAGTCCACGTGGCTGGACGGCTCGGTGACGTGGAGGGTCTTGGGCAGGACGCCGTGGCGCATCGCCTGGACCATCTTGATGATGCCGCCGACGCCGGCAGCGGCCTGGGCGTGGCCGATGTTCGACTTCAGCGAGCCGAGCCAGAGCGGGCGGCCCTCGGGGCGGCCCTGGCCGTAGGTGGCCAGCAGGGCCTGCGCCTCGATCGGGTCGCCGAGGGTGGTGCCGGTGCCGTGGCCTTCGACGGCGTCGACCTGGGCGGCGGGGATGCCCGCGGAGGCGAGGGCCTGGCGGATGACCCGCTGCTGGGCGAGGCCGTTGGGGGCGGTGAGGCCGTTGCTCGCGCCGTCCTGGTTGACGGCGGAGCCGCGGACCACGGCGAGGATCGGGTGGCCGTTGCGGCGGGCGTCGGAGAGGCGTTCCAGGACGAGCATGCCGGCGCCTTCGGCCCAGCCGGTGCCGTCCGCGCTGTCGGAGTACGCCTTGCAGCGGCCGTTGGCGGCCAGTCCCTTCTGCTTGCTGAAGGCGATGAACGGGCCGGGTGTGGACATGACCATGACGCCGCCGGCGAGGGCGAGGCTGCATTCGCGCTTGCGCAGGGCCTGGGCGGCGAGGTGCACGGCCACCAGCGAGGACGAGCAAGCGGTGTCGATGGTGAGGGAGGGGCCTTCGAGGCCGAGGGCATACGAGATGCGTCCCGAGATCACGGCGGCCACGGCGGCGGTGCCCAGGTAGGCCTCGGCCGCCTCGGGGGCCGCGGAGAGGAGGTCCCCGTAGTCCTGGAAGCCGGAGCCCACGAACACGCCGACCCGGCCGCCGTGCAGGCTGTCGGGGGCGACGCCGACGCGTTCGACGGCCTCCCAGGAGACCTCGAGCATGAGCCGCTGCTGCGGGTCCATGGCGAGGGCCTCGCGCGGCGAGATCCCGAAGAACGGGGCGTCGAACTCGCCGGCGCCGTAGAGGAAGCCGCCTTCCCCGACGTAGCTGGTGCCGGAGCTCGCGGAGTCGCCGTCGCCCAGGATGGCGTCGAGGTCCCAGCCCCGGTCGGTGGGGAAGGGTGCGACCGCGTCGGCGCCGTCGGCGACGAGTTGCCACAGCTCCTCGGGCGACTCGACACCACCCGGGTACCGGCATGCCATCGACACGATGACGATGGGGTCGTTGTCCGCGGACTCGACCTCTTGGAGCCGACGGCGCGTCTGTGCCAGGTCGGCGGTCACACGCTTCAGGTACTCGAGGAGCTTGCCGTCGTCAGCCATCCCAGCCTCACAACACCTTTCAGTCCCGGGTGGGACTCCAACACAACTGATCGTTTTTCAGGACAGGCCGAGTTCTTGGTCGATGAACGCGAGGACGTCCTCGGCGGAAGCGTCGTCGAGCCCGCCGATGTCGCTGCCGAAGTCGCCGTCGGCACCGGGGGTGGCGGACCCCCCACGGTTCCTCAGCCTGGTCGCGAGGTCCTGGAGTCGCGCTGCGATGCCGTGGTCCTCGGCCTCCTGCGGGGTGAGGGAGACCATGGCGAGTTCGAGCCGGTCGAGTTCGGAGAGCAGGCCCAGCACCTCTCCTGCCTGGTCCTTGCAGAGCTGCTGGTGCAGGTGCTCGGCGACCGCGGCCGGGGAGGTGTGGTCGAAGACGAGGGTGGCGGGCAGGGCGATGCCGGTCGCGGTGCCCAGCCGGTTGCGCAGGTCGGTGGCGGCGACGGAGTCGAAGCCGAGGTCGGTGAAGGCCCGGGCGGGCTCCAGCTCGGCGGCGGTCCCGTAGCCGAGCAGGGCGGCCACGTGGGTGCGTACGAGGTCCAGGAGCGTCCGGGACTGTTGCGCGGGCGGCATCGCGGCGAGCCGCTCCGCCAGCCCGGAGCCCGCGCTTTCGCCGGAGGCCCCGTCGCCGCCGGCCTGGGCGGTGAGTGCCTCGCGGGCCGCGGGCAGGCCGTCGAGCAGGGGCCGCGGGCGGGCGGAGGTGTAGACGGGGGCGAACCGGGACCAGTCGATGTCGGCCACCACCAGGTGGCTCTCCTCGTGGTCGAGGGCGGCCCGCAGGGCGCGCAGGGCGAGCTGCGGTTCCATCGGCGGGGCGCCGATGCGCTGCATGACGGCGGTGATCTCGTCGTCGACCATGCCGCTCGCCCAGGAGCCCCAGGCGATCGAGGTGGCGGCGCGGCCCTGGGCGCGGCGCCGGTGGGCGAGCGCGTCGAGGTAGGCGTTGGCGGCGGAGTAGGCGGCCTGGCCGGCGCTGCCCCATACGGCCGCGCCGGACGAGAACAGCAGGAAGGCGTCGAGAGGCCGGTCGCCGAGGAGTTCGTCGAGGAGTGCGGCGCCGAGCACCTTGGCGCGACCGACCTCGGCGAATTCCTCCAGGGTCAGTTCGGCGGCGGGTGCGAGGCGCTGCAGTACGCCGGCGGCGTGGACGACCGCGGTGAGCGGGGTGTCCTCGGGGACGGCGGCGAGGAGGGCGGCCAGGTCGTCGCGGTCGGCCGCGTCGCAGGCGGCGATGGTGACGCGGCAGCCGAGTGCGGTGAGTTCGGCCTCGAGTTCGGCGGCTCCCGCGGCGGCGCGGCCGCGGCGGCTGGTGAGGACGAGGTGTTCGGCGCCGAGGCCGGCGAGGAGGCGGGCGACGTGTGCGCCCAGGCCGCCGGTACCGCCGGTGATGAGGACGGTGCCCCGGGGCTTCCAGTCGCGGGCGGCGGGCGCCGCGCCGAGGGGGGCGTGCACCATGCGCCGGGCGAAGAGGCCGTGGGCGCGGACCGCGAGCTGGTCCTCGCCCGCCGTTCCGGCGAGCGCGGACACCAGGCGGCGGGCTGCCGCGGCGTCGATGGAAGCGGGCAGGTCGACGAGACCGCCGAAGGTGTCGGGCTGGTCGAGGGAGAGGCCGATGCCGGTGCCCCACAGCAGGGCCTGGTACGGGTCGGCGGAGTCGGTGGGGTCGACGGTGGCCGCTCCGGTGGTGATGCTCCACAGCCGGGCACGGCTGCCCGTGTCGCCGAGGGCCTGGGCGAGCCCGAGGGTGGTGGCGGTGCCGCGGGTCAGCGAGGGGTGGGTGGGGTGGAGGCGGTCGTCGAGGGCGAGCAGGGAGAGGACTCCGACGGCCCGGTCGGCGCCGGCCGTTGCCCGGAGCCGCGCGGCGAGTGCGGTGCGGTCGTCGTCTCCGGCCTCGATGCGTACGGTGGCCGTGGCCCCGCCCGCTTCGAGGGCGGCGGCGACGGTCCGGACCCGCTCGTCGTCGGCGAGGCCCTCGGGTACGGCGAGCAGCCAGGTTCCGTCGAGCCGTGCCGAGGTCTCTTCGGGTACGGGCTGCCAGGCGACGCGGTAGCGCCAGGAATCGACGGTGTGGGCTTCGCGCACCGCGTGGCGCCATGCCGTCATGGCGGGCACGACCTCGCCGAGCGAGGCGGGGTCGACGCCGAGGCGAGCGGCGAGGAGGGGCAGGTCCGCGCCTTCGAGGACGTCCCAGAAGGTGGTGTCGGCAGGGTCCGCGGTGCTCTGCCGCGCGGCCGGTTCGGTGTCCTGCCAGTACCAGCGGCGCTGGAAGGCGTACGTGGGAAGGTCGGCGCGGCGGGCACCGCGGCCGGTGTAGAAGGCGGTCCAGTCGACGGGGAGGCCGCGGACGTGGAGGTGGCCGAGGCCGGCGAGCAGTTCCCGTTCCTCGCGGCGGCCGCGGCGCAGCAGCGGGACGAACACGGAGTCGGTGTCCGGCGCGGTGCAGTCGGGTCCGGTGGCGGACAAGGCGGCGTCCGGGCCGAGTTCGACGTAGGTGGTGACGCCCTTGTCGTCGAGGAACCCGATGCCGTCGGCGAACCGGACGGCCTCGCGGACGTGGCGCACCCAGTACTCGGGGGTGGAGGGTTCGTCGGTGGCGAGGGTGCCCGTGACGTTCGAGACGATCGGGATGGCCGGCGTGCCGTATTCGATGCTTTCGGCGACCGTGCGGAACTCGTCCAGCATCGGGTCCATCAGCGGGGAGTGGAAGGCGTGGCTGACGCTGAGGCGCTTGGTCTTGCGGCCGAGGGAGTCGAAGTGCGCGGTGATCGAGAGGATCGTTTCCTCGTCGCCGGAGACCACGACGGACCGCGGCCCGTTGACGGCCGCGACCGAGACGCTGCCGGTGAGCCGCGCGAGGACCTCCTGTTCGGTGGCCTGGAGCGCGGCCATGGCACCGCCCGCGGGCAGCGCCTGCATGAGGCGGCCGCGGGCGGCGACCAGTCGGGCCGCGTCCGCGAGGGTGAGGATCCCGGACACGTGCGCCGCGGCGAGCTCGCCCACCGAGTGGCCGGCGAGGAAGTCGGGTCGCACCCCCCATGACGCGACGAGGCGGTACAGGGCCACTTCCACGGCGAACAGGGCGGGCTGGGCGAACTCGGTGCGGTTCAGGGCGGCTTCGTCCTCGCCCCACATCACCTCGCGCAGCGGGCGCGCCAGATGCCGGTCGAGTTCGGCGGTGACGGCGTCCAGGGCGGTGGCGAACGCGGGGAAGGCCTCGTACAGCTCGCGGCCCATGCCGGTGCGCTGGGCTCCCTGGCCGGTGAAGAGGAACGCGGTACGGCCTTCGGTGGTCGCGGCGGTGGCCAGTCCGGGGTAGGGCTCCCCGGCGGCGAGGGCCTCGAGGGCCTGGCGGAGTTCGGTGCGGTCGGCGGCGACGACGGCCGCGCGGTGGCGCAGCGCGGTGCGGGTGGTGGCCAGTGAGAAGCCGAGGTCGAGTGCGGAGGGTTCGTCGCCGGTACGGGCGTCGAGGTGGGTCAGGAGCCTGCGGGCCTGGTCGGTGAGGGCGTCCGGGCTCTGGCCGGAGAGCACGACCGGGACGAGCGAGGTCGCCGTCGCGGGGGCCGTGGCTCCGGCGTCATCGGCGTCGCCCGGGTCGTCGGCGGGGCCGGTGGACGACGCGGGTTCGGGCGCCTCCTCGATGATGACGTGGGCGTTGGTGCCGCTCATGCCGAAGGAGGACACGCCGGCCCGGCGCGGGTGCTCGCCCCGGGGCCACGGGCGGGCCTCGGTGAGCAGCTCGATGTCGCCCGTCGTCCAGTCGACCTCCGAGCTCGGCCCGGCGATGTTGAGGGACTTGGGCAGCAGGTCGTGGCGCATCGCCTGGACCATCTTGATGATCCCGCCGACGCCGGCCGCGGCCTGGGCGTGGCCGATGTTCGACTTGAAGGAGCCGAGCCAGAGCGGGCGGCCCTCGGGGCGGTCCTGGCCGTAGGTGGCGAGCAGGGCCTGTGCCTCGATGGGGTCGCCTAGCACCGTGCCGGTGCCGTGGGCCTCGACCGTGTCGATTTCGTGGGCGGAGAGCTGGGCGGCGGAGAGCGCGGCCTGGATGACGCGCTGCTGCGAGGGTCCGTTGGGAGCGGAGAGCCCGTTGCTGGCGCCGTCCTGGTTGACGGCGGAGCCGCGGAGCACGGCGAGGACGGGGTGCCCGTTGCGGCGCGCGTCGGAGAGGCGCTCGAGCAGGAGCAGGCCGACGCCCTCGCCCCAGCCGGTGCCGTCCGCGTCCGAGGAGAAGGACTTGCAGCGCCCGTCGGGGGCGAGTCCGCGGTCCTGGCTGAAGCCGACGAACGACGACGGGGAGGACATGACGGTGGCGCCGCCCGCGAGGGCGAGCGTGCACTCGCCGGCGCGCAGGGCGCGGGCCGCCAGGTGCAGGGCGACCAGGGAGGAGGAGCAGGCGGTGTCGACGGTGATCGCGGGGCCCTCGAGGCCGAGGCAGTACGAGATCCGGCCGGACGCGACGCTGGCCATGCTGCCGGTGCCGCCGTCGCCGTAGTCGTGGTAGACGATCCCGGTGTAGACGCCGGTGGCCGTGCTCTTCAGCGAGTCGGGGGCGATGCCGGCCCGCTCCAGGACCTCCCACGCGGTCTCCAGCAGGAGCCGCTGCTGGGGGTCCGTCTCCCGGGCCTCGCGCGGGCTCATCTTGAAGAAGTCCGCGTCGAACTCGCCCGCGTCGAGCAGGAAGCCGCCTTCACGGGCGTAGGACTTGCCCGGCGTGCCCGGGGTGGGGTCGTAGAGGCCCGCGGTGTCCCAGCCGCGGTTCTCCGGCAGGTACGAGATGCCGTCGCCGCCTTCGCGGACCATGTCCCACAGGTCGTCCGGCGTGTTGATCCCGCCGGGGAAGCGGCATCCCATCGCCACGATGGCGATCGGCTCGTGCTCCTTGGACTCGACTTCCCTCAGCCGGCGCCTGCTCTGCTGTAGGTCGGACGTGGCGCGCTTGAGATAGTCGCGGAGCTTGTCCTCGTTCGTCGACATGAAACATCAACCCATCTCAAGGTCGTCCAGGGCCTGGAACAGCTCGTCGTCCGTGGCCGAGGCGAATTTGTCGTCTGTCTCTGGTGCTGCGGAACCGTCCTGCACGTCACGCCACTTGCGCAGCAGTGCCTCCAGGCGGGCGGTGATCCGGGCCGCTTCGGCCGGGGTGGGGTCGGCGGCCGCGAGGGCGGTCTCCAGCCGGTCGGTCTCGTCGAGCACCGGGCGGGCGCCGTCGGAGTCCGCCGGGGCGAGTACGCCGTCCAGGTAGCCGGCCGCGGCGCGGCAGGTCGGGTGGTCGAAGACGAGGGTGGCGGGCAGCCGGAGCCCGGTGACCGCGCCGAGCCGCTTGCGCAGGTCGACGGCGGCCATGGAGTCGAAGCCGAGTTCCTGGAACGCCCGCTCGGGGTCGACCGCATCGGGGTCGGGGTGGCCGAGTACCGCGGCGACCTGCTCGCGGACCAGGGTGAGCAGGGTCCGCTCGCGCTCGTCCGGGGCCAGCCCCGCCAGCCGCTGCGCGAGGGAGGTGCCGTCGGCGGGCGCCGCGGACCGGCCCGGGGTACGGACCAGGGAGCGCAGGACGTACGGGAGTTCCTCCGGCCGGGTCCGCAGGACGGCCCGGTCGAGGCGGACCGCCGCCAGCGTGCCCGTCGCCTCCCGGGCGAGGGCGGCGTCGAACAGGGCGAGCCCCTCCTCGCCGGTGAGCGCGGGCAGGCCCGCCCGGTCCCGGGACGCGGCGGCCGTTCCCGGCGTCTGCCAGGGGCCGTAGGCGAGGGAGGTCACCGGCAGCCCCTTGCCCTGCCGGTATCCGGCGAGGGCTTCGAAGCCGATCTGGGCGAAGCCCGTACCGGCCTGGCCGTCGCCCTGCAGCAGTGCCTCGGCCGAGGAGATCAGGACGAAGGCGGCCGGGGCGCTGTCGCGGGTCGCCCTGTGGAGGTTCCAGGCGGCCCGGTCGCTCCGGTCGGAGGCGGCGAGGCGGTCGGCGGTGAATCCGGCGAACGAGGTGCCGTCCGGGGCTTCGTGGGCCGTGTGGACGACGGCGGTCAGCGGGTGCTCCGCGGCGATCGAGCCCACGAGCCCGGCCACGGCGGCGGGGTCCGTGAGGTCGGTGGTGAGCACGGAGATCTCCGCGTCCAGCCCCTCCAGCGGGTTCGGTCCGTCGTGGTTCGCCGGAAGGCCCTGCTCGGGGGCGAGTACGAGGTGTCGCACACCGCGCTCGGTGACCAGGTGACGGGCCAGCGCGGTGGCCGTGCCCGGGGCGCCGGTGACCAGCACCGTTCCCTCCGGGTCCCAGGCCGGCGCCGTCGCGGGAGCCGGGGCCGGGGCCGGGACGAGTCGCGGGACGAGCAGGGTGCCGGCGCGCAGCTCGGTCTCGGGCTCGCCAGCCGCCAGGGCGGCGGGCAGGGCGTGCAGCGACGCGTCCGAGCCGTCCAGGGCGATCAGGGTCAGCGGGCAGCCGCTCTCGGCGCGCGCCGATCGGAGCAGGGCCCGCACCATGCCGGTGGCCGCGCTCTGTTCGCGGGTGACGATGGTCAGCGGTACGGCGCCGAGCCGCTCGTCGGCCGTCCAGTGGTGCAGCAGGGCGAGGGTCTCGGGGGCCGCGTCGGGGCCGTCGGCGAGGTGGACCACCAGCTCGGGGGCCGGGCCGGTCGCGACGGCCGCCAGCAGCGCGTCGAGGTTTTCGTGGGCGGGTACGTCCTCGCCGAGGCCGAGCCGGTCGGTGCCGAGCACCGCGAGACCCTGCGGACGGGTACGGGACGCGGCCGCGGGTGCGGTCCGCCAGTCGAGGCGGAACAGCGCTTCCTGGGCGATGCCCTGGCCTGCTGTCAGCTCGGCGGCGGTGATCGGGCGGGGGACGACGCGGTCGACGGTGAGCACGGGCTGCCCGTCGGCGTCGGTCGCCGTCACGGTGTGGCCCCCGTCCCGCGCCGGGGCGAGGCGGACGCGCAGGGAGGCGCTGCCGGTGGCGTGCAGGGCGACGCCCTGCCAGTCGGCGTCGAGCTGCGCGGGTGCGTCCGTGGTGAGCCGCTGCACGTGCAGGGCGGCGTCCAGCAGGGCCGGATGGAGGGTGAAGCGCCCGGCGTCCCGGTCGGGACCCTCGGGGAGTTCGATCTCGGCGAAGAGCTCCTCGCCGCGCCGCCAGGCGGCGCGCAGGCCCTGGAACGCGGGCCCGTAGCCGTACCCGCGGGCGAGGAGCGCCTCGTACGCGTGGTTGGTGGCGACGGGCGTCGCGCCGGCCGGTGGCCAGGCGGCGTCGGCGGCCGGGGGCTGCCCGGGGGTGTGACCGGGGACGGCGGTGCCGGTGGCGTGCCGGGACCAGGCGGATTCCTGGTCGGTGGAGGTCCGGGAGTGGACGGCGACCGGTCGGGCACCGGAGGGGTCCGGGGCGCCGATGGTGACGCGCAGGTCGACGGTGTCGCGCTCGGGGAGCACGAGCGGGCTCTCGACGGCGAGTTCCCGCAGGGCGGTGCAGCCGGTGCGGGCAGCGGCGTGCAGGGCGAGCTCGACGAGTCCGGCGCCGCCGAGCACCACGGATCCCAGCAGGTCGTGGTCGGTGAGCCAGGACTGTCCGGTGGCGGAGAGCCGCCCGGTCAGGACGAGGCCGTCGGTGTCGGGCAGTTCCACGACGGCGCCGAGCAGCGGGTGTCCGGCGCTCTGCTGGCCGACGGCGGTGACGTCGCCGCTGCCGGCCACGGAGTCGAGCCAGTAGCGGCGGCGCTGGAAGGCGTAGCCGGGCAGTTCGACGCGGCGCGGGTGGCTCGAGGTGTGGACGGCGCTCCAGTCGACGGCGACGCCTCGGGACGCGGCCTGGCCGGCGGCGGTCACCAGTTCGCGCGGCTCGGGCCGGTCGCGGCGCAGGGCGGGCAGGAACGCGACGTCGCGTTCGCCGGTGAGGCAGTCCGCGCCGAGGGAGGAGAGGACGGCGTCGGGGCCGAGTTCGAGGTACGTGGTGACCTCTTCGGCCTCGAGGGTGTGCACGGCGTCCTCGAAGCGGACGGTGCCGCGTACGTGCCGGACCCAGTACTCGGGGTCGCCGAGCTCCTCGGCGGTGGCGAGCCGGCCGGTCAGCGTGGAGACCACGGGGATGACCGGCTTGCGGTAGGTCATCTTCCGGGCGACCGTGCGGAAGTCGTCGAGCATGGGTTCCATGAGCGGCGAGTGGAAGGCGTGGCTGACCCGGAGCCTGCTGGTCTTGCGGCCGTCCGCCTCGAAGCGGGCCGCGAGGGCGAGGACCTCGGCCTCGGCGCCGGACACCACCACGGAGCTGGGGCCGTTGACGGCGGCGAGGGACACGGCGTCCGTCAGGAGCGGCAGGACCTCGGCCTCAGTGGCCCGGATGGCGACCATGGCGCCGCCGGCCGGCAGGTTCTGGATCAGGCGGCCGCGGGCGGCGACGAGCGCGGCGACGTCTTCGAGGCTCAGGACGCCGGCCGCGCGGATCGCGGCGAGTTCGCCGATGGAGTGTCCGGCGAGGTAGTCCGGCCGGATGCCCCAGGACTCGGCGAGCCGGAACAGGGCGATCTCCATGGTGAACAGGGCGGGCTGGGCGTACTCGGTGCGGTTGAGCAGCTCGGCGTCCGTCCCCCACATGACCTCCAGCAGCGGCCGGTCCAGGTGCGGGTCGAAGGCCTCGGCTGCGGCGTCGACGGCGCGGGCGAACACGGGGTGGGCCTCGTACAGTTCGCGGCCCATGCCCGGGCGCTGCGCGCCCTGGCCGGTGAAGAGGAAGGCGGTGGCCCCGGCGGGGCCGGAGGCGGCCGTGGCGGCGGACGGCTGGGCGGCGAGCGCGGCGAGCCGGCCGAGGAGTTCCTCGCGGTCCTCCCCGACGACGACGGCGCGGTGGCTGAGCAGCGGGCGGCCGCTGCCGAGGGAGTACGCGACGTCGACCGGGCGCAGAGCGGGCTGCCGGGTGACGTGGTCGGCCAGACGGCGGGCCTGGTCGGCGAGTGCTTCGCCACCGGCCGCGGACAGCAACCAGGCGACGGGTCCGGTGTCCTCGGCGGGCTCGGCCTCGGGGGCCGTGGCCTCGGGGGCCGTGGCGGGCTCGGGCTGCTCGTCGGGTACGTGCTCGACGATCACGTGGGCGTTGGTGCCGCTGATGCCGAAGGAGGAGATGCCCGCGCGGCGGGGTCCTTCTCCGGCCCAGTCGCGGGCCTCGGTGAGCAGCCGGACGGCGCCGGCGTCCCAGTCCACCTTCTGCGAGGGCCGGTCCACGTGCAGGGTCCGGGGCAGCACGCCGTGGCGCATGGCCTCGACCATCTTGATGACGCCGGCGACACCGGCCGCGGCCTGGGTGTGGCCGAGGTTCGACTTGACCGAGCCGAGCCACAGCGGCCGGTCCGCGGGCCGGTCCTGGCCGTAGGTGGCGAGCAGGGCCTGGGCCTCGATGGGGTCGCCGAGCACCGTGCCGGTGCCGTGCGCCTCGACCGCGTCGATGTCGGCGGCGGCCAGCCCGGCCGAGGCGAGGGCCTGGCGGATGACGCGCTGCTGCGAGGGGCCGTTGGGCGCGGTCAGGCCGTTGCTGGCGCCGTCCTGGTTGACGGCGGTGCCCTTGACGACGGCGAGGACCTGGTGGCCGTTGCGCCGTGCGTCGGAAAGCCGCTCCAGGAGCAGCAGGCCGACGCCCTCGGCGAAGCCGGTGCCGTCGGCGGCGTCGGCGAACGGCTTGCACCGGCCGTCCGCGGCGAGGCCGCGCTGCTGCCCGAACTCGATGAGGACACCGGGGGTGGCCATGACGGTGACACCGCCGACGAGGGCCATCGAGCACTCGCCGGAGCGCAGTGCCTGCCCGGCCAGATGGACGGCGACGAGGGAGGAGGAGCAGGCCGTGTCGACGGTGACGGCGGGGCCCTCGAGGCCGTAGTGGTACGACAGGCGCCCCGAGACGATCGAGCCGGCCGCGCTGCTGTCCGCGTAGTCGTGGTACATCATTCCGGCGAAGACGCCGGTGGAGCTGCCGCGCAGGGTGGCCGGGTCGATGCCCGCCCGCTCGAACAGCTGCCAGGAGGTCTCCAGCAGCAGGCGCTGCTGCGGGTCCATGGCCAGCGCCTCGTTGGGGCTGATCCCGAAGAAGCCGGAGTCGAAGTCGGCGGCGTCGTAGAGGAACCCGCCGGACCTGGTGTACGTACGGCCGGGCTCGCCCGGCTCGGGGTGGTAGAGCTCGTCGATGTTCCAGCCGCGGTCCTCGGGGAAGGCGGACACGGCGTCGGTGCCTTCCGCCACGAGCTTCCACAGGTCCTCGGGGGACTCGACGCCGCCGGGGAAGCGGCAGGCCATCGCGACGATCGCGAGCGGCTCGTCCTGGTCGACGGCGACGGCGGCCGGAGCGGACTGCCCGGCGGTGGCGCCGCCGAACTGACCCTCCAGGTGCTTGGCGAGGACGCGCGCGCTGGGGTAGTCGAAGACGAGGGTGGGGGGCAGTCGCAGGCCGGTGGCCGCGTTGACCCGGTTGCGCAGTTCGACGGCGGTGAGCGAGTCGAAGCCGAGCTCCTTGAAGGCCCGGTCGGGGTCGACGGCGTCGGTGCTTCCGTGGCCGAGGACCTCGGCGACCTGGCGGCGTACGAGCTCCAGGAGGGCCTTGGTGCGTTCGGCGCCGGACAGGGCGGTGAGCCGGTCTCCGAAGGAGCCTTCGCCACCGTCGGCGGCCTTGGCCGCCTGCCGCGGCGGGGTGCGGACCAGGGAGCGCAGCGGGGCCGGTACGGAGCCGGAGCCGGCGGCGACGCGCAGCGCGGCGGTGTCCAGCTTGAGCAGGACGCGCAGCGCCCCTCCGTCGGCGGTGCCGGTGAAGGCGCTGTCGAAGAGGGCGAGGCCCTCGGCGGCGCCGATCGGCGGGAAGCCGCCGCGCCGCATGCGGGCCACGGTGGCCTCGTCGAGGTGGCCGGTCATGCCGGTGCCGTCGGCCCACAGGCCCCAGGCCATGGACACGGCGGGCAGTCCGGCCGCCCGGCGGTGGGCGGCGAGGGCGTCGAGGAAGGCGTTGGAGGCCGCGTAGTTGGCCTGGCCAGCCGAGCCGAGCGTGCCGGCGATGGAGGAGAAGAGGACGAAGGCGGCGAGGTCCAGTTCGCGGGTGAGCTCGTGCAGGTGCCAGGCCGAGTCCGCCTTGGCCCGCAGGACGCTGTCGAGGCGCTCCGCGGTGAGCGAGCCGACCAGGCCGTCGTCGAGTACGCCCGCGGCGTGCACCACGGCGGTGAGCCGGTGGGCGGGGTCGATGCCGGCCAGCAGGTCGGCGAGGGCCCCGCGGTCGGCGGCGTCGCAGGCGACGATCTCGGCGTCGGCGCCCAGTTCGGCCAGCTCGGCGCGCAGTTCGGCGGCGCCGGGCGCCGCCGGGCCGCGGCGGCTGGTGAGCAGCAGGCGGCGGGCGCCGTGCTCGGTGACGAGGTGGCGGGCGACGAGTGCGCCCAGGCCGCCGGTGCCGCCCGTGACCAGGACGGTTCCCTCGGGGTCGAGTTCCGCGCGGGGCGCGGGGTCGGCCGCGGCGAGCCGGGGGGCGAGGACGTCTCCGTTGCGGAGCGCGGTCTCGGGCTCCCCGCTGGCGAGGGCCGCGGCGAGGGCGCCCGCGGCGGGCACGGCGCCGGCGGCGAGGTCGGCGTCGGTGTCGACGAGGACGAACCGGCCGGGGTTCTCGGCCTGGGCGGAGCGCAGCAGGGACCACTGCGGGGCCTGCGCCAGGTCCGGCGCGCCCGCCTCGGCCGCGGCGACGGCGCCGGAGGTGACGAGCAGGAGGGTGGAGTCGGCGAACCGGTCGTCGGCGAGCCAGGACTGGACGAGTTCCAGGGTCCGGAGGGTGGTCCGGCGCACGGCGTCCGGTACGTCGCTCTCCTCGGCGGATCCGGTCAGCAGGGCGACGACCACCTGGGGCGGGGCGTCGGACGAGGCGTCCGCGAGGGCCGCCGGGTCCGCGTGGGCGGGGACGCCCAGGACGGTGGCGAGTGCGTCGGCGGCGGCGCCGGTTCCGGCCACCCCCCAGCTGCCGGTGGCGGGCGGTGTGGCGCCCGCGGCCGTCGCGACGGGGACCCAGCGCACGGCGTACGGCACCGGGCCGCTGCCCGCGCCCGCGGCGGCGAGCTGCTCCGGGGAGACCGCGCGGGCGACGAGGGAGTCGACGGTGAGGACGGGCGCTCCGGTGGCGTCGGCGGCGGTGATCCGCGTGGCGTCGGGGCCGGCCTTGGCGAGGTGGACGCGCAGCGAGGTGGCGCCGACGGCGTGCAGGCTGACGCCGGTCCAGGCGAAGGGCAGGACGGTCTCGCCGGACTCGTCCTCCCCGGCGAGGAGTTCGGCGTGCAGGGCGGAGTCGAGGAGCGCCGGGTGCAGGCCGAAGCGGGCCGCGTCGGTGTGCGCCTGCTCGTCCAGCTCGACCTCGGCGAACAGTTCTCCGGCGCGCCGCCACAGCCCCTTGAGGCCCTGGAAGACGGGTCCGTAGGCGTAGCCGCGGTCCAGGAGCCGTTCGTAGGCCCCGTCCAGCGGTACGGGCTCGGCGCCGGGCGGCGGCCAGGAGGCCAGGTCGGCGCCGGGCGCCGCGGGGGCGGGCGCGTCGGTGTCGAGGATGCCGGTCGCGTGCCGGGTCCACGTCGTGTCGCCGCTCTCCCCGCGGGACTGGACCGAGACGGGGCGGCCGCCGCTCTCGTCGGGTGCGCCGACGGTGACCTGCAACTGGAGCCGGCCGTCCGTGGGCAGGACCAGCGGTGCCTGGAGGGTGAGTTCGCGGACGGTCTCGCTGCCGGTGTGCTGTCCCGCCATCAGGGCCAGGTCGACGAAGGCGGTGCCGGGGACGAGGACGGTGCCCAGGGCCTCGTGGTCGGCGAGCCACGGGTGGGAGGAGAGTCCGACACGGCCGGTGAAGACGGTCTCACCGGAGGCGGAGGAGGTGAGGACGGCGCCGAGCAGCGGGTGCGCGGCGGAGTCGAGTCCGGCGGCGGTGACGTCGGTGCCCGCGGTGGTCGAGTCGATCCAGTAGCGGTGGTTCTGGAAGGCGTACGTGGGGAGGTCGGTGACGCGGGCGTCGGGAGCGAAGAAGTCCGTCCAGCGGACGGGGGCGCCGCCGAGCGAGGCTTCGGCCAGGGAGGTGGCGAACCGCAGGGGCCCGCCGTCGTTGCGCCGCAGCGAGCCCACGGCGGTGGCCTGGGCTCCGGCCGACTCGAAGGTCTCGCCGAGACCGTTGCGGAGCACGGGGTGCGGGCTGGCCTCGACGAACAAGCCGTAGCCGTCGGCGAGCAGGGCCCGGGTCGCCTCTTCGAAGCGGACGGTCTGGCGCAGGTTGGTGAACCAGTAGGTGCCGTCGAGTCGGGTGGTGTCGATGAGGGCTCCGGTCACCGTCGAGTAGAAGGCGATCTCGGAGCGGCGGGGGCGAACGGGGGCCAGGAGGACGTGCAGCTTGTCCTTGAGCGCCTCGACGTAGTGCGAGTGGGAGGCGTAGTCCACACGGATCTTGCGGGCCTGGACGCCCTGCGCGGTGAGGTTCTCGTGGACCTCGTCGAGCGCGGCGTTCTCGCCGGCGACGATGGTGGATCCGGGGCCGTTGACGGCGGCGAGCTGGACGCGGCCCTCCCACGGTCCGAGCCGGGTCTCCAGCTCGGCGGCGGGCAGCGGTACGGACATCATGCCGCCCTGGCCGGCCAGTTCCTCGGCGATGAGCTGGCTGCGGAGGGCGACGACCCGGGCGCCGTCCTCGAGGGTGAGCGCACCGGCCACGCAGGCGGCGGCGATCTCGCCCTGGGAATGGCCGACGACGGCCGCCGGCTCGACGCCGTACGAACGCCACAGGGCGGCCAGCGAGACCATGACGGCCCACAGCACGGGCTGGACCACGTCGACCCGGTCGAAGGTCGGCGCATCCGCCTCGCCGCGGAGCACCGCTTCCAGGTCCCAGTCGGTGAAGGCGGCCAGTGCGGTGGAGCACTGGGCCAGGGAGGCCGCGAACGCCGGTTCGGTGTCGAGGAGTTCGACGGCCATGCCCTGCCACTGGGAACCCTGGCCGGGGAAGACGAAGACGGCGGGGGTGGAGCTGCCGCCCGTCACGGAACCGGTGACCGCGGTGCCGCCGAGACCGCCGGTGGCCAGGGCGTCGAGACCGGCGAGGAGACCTTCGCGGTCGGTGCCGAGGACCACGCCGCGGTGCGCGAGGGCGGCGCGCGTGGTCACCAGCGAGAGGCCGATGTCGTGCGGGTCGGGTGTCTCCTGTTCCGGGCCGCGCCCGGAGAGGAAGGCGCTCAGCTTGTGCGCTTGGGCGCGGACTGCCGCCTCTCCGGTGCCGTGGAGCACCCAGGGGATCACCACGGGAGTCGGAGCTGCCCCGCCGGGAGCGCCGTGTTCCCCCGAATTCCGGTCGGAAACGGAGAATTCCTGGTCGCCGCTCATGCGGGGCACCCTCCTCGAGATGTTCCAGAGCTCTTTGAAAGACGTGACGGCACCCTGCGGGTGCCGTCGAAATGACGCTATTCAGCGCACCGTAGGGAGCCAACCCTTATGTGGACGGGCGGGCCCCCTATCGGGGTGCTACTGGGGGTGGGACACGGGTACCCGCTGTTCGGTGCGGGTGTCGTCGAGCAGATTCCCGAATCCGGGGAACTGCGCGATGGCCTGATCGGCCGTGAGGGCCGCCTTCCGGGGTCCGCGCAGAACGGGCCACAGATAGGCGAAGGAGAACATCCGGCTCACCGGGGCGACGAACGTGCCGACGGTGAAGGCGATGTTGCAGACGGTCTGGTTGCGGGCCGCCACCTGTGAGATGCGGGACGCCAGCCAGATCTGGAACTTCTCGCCCTTGACCGGGACCGAGGTCTGCACGCCCGGGAAGAACACGTCGTTCCCGGCCGAGGTCTGCCATGCGAACGCCACGATCTTGGCGATCCGGCCCTGTACCCGCTTGGCCAGGCCCGGCGTGAGACCGCCGCCCGCGCGGAGTTCGGTGCGCAGTTCCAGCGCGCTCTTGGCCGACACGGTCATGCCGGTTCCGTACGTGGGGTTCAGCGCCGCGTTGGCATCGCCGATGACGAGATAGCCCTCGGGCATCGTCGCCTTCTCGTAGTGCCGCCAGCGGTTCTGCATTCCGCGGTAGGAGCGGATCTCGGTGAGCGGGGTGGCGCCCGCGAGGAGCTTGGGGACGACGGGGTGGTCCCAGTCGCCCGTGTAGTTCGCGAAGCCCTCCTCGTCCGTGGGCGGCTCGCCGCCCTTGGAGCCGAAGAGGGTCACGATCCACTTGTTGCCCTCGTTGGGCAGCAGGGCCACGCCGCGGCCGGGCCGGCCGGTGCCCGGCTGGACCTGGATCATCACGCCGGGGAAGTCCTCCGGGGTGCCCTCGGGGGCCTCGTACCAGCGGCTGGCGTACGCGAAGCCGGCGTCGACGAGGTCCTCCGGCACCGCGGGGACGCCCAGTTCCTCCAGCCACTGCGGGGTACGGGCGCGGCGGCCCGTGGCGTCGACGACGAAGTCGGCGGTGAGCGTCTCCTCCGTCACCGACTGGCCGGCCTCGCGGCCGCCCTTCTCGATGCGCACCCCGGTGACCCGCCGGGCATCCCCGACGAGACCGATGACCTTGGTGTTCTGCAGGACCTTCAGCTTCTCGTTCTTCAGGGCCTGGCCGCGCACGACGTCGTCGAGTGCGGCCCGGCTCATGAGCAGCAGCCACGTGTCGGTGTGGCTGCGCTCGAACCAGTCGCGCGGACCGCGCGTGAGGATGTCCTGCGGCAGGCCGCGCTGCTTGGCGCCCGCGGCGCGCAGCAGGTCGGTGGTGCCGGGGAGCAGTTCGTCGAGGGCGTCGGCGCCGCCCTTCATGAACAGGTGGTTGTGCTGTCCCTGGGGCAGGCCGCGGCGCGGGCCGGGGGCGTCGGGGTACTGGTCGCCCTCGATGACGAAGACCTCGTCGACGTGGTCGGCGAGCACGGTGGCGGCCAGCAGGCCGGCCATGCCGCCGCCCAGTACGACCGCGGCGGTCACTGCTCTATTCCGTACGTGCCGAGGAAGGCCCGGAAGCGGCGCTCGGCGAGCGCCGGGTCCGGCAGCGTGCCGAGGCTGTCGGCGATCCGGTACAGGGTGGCCAGGTGCGGCAGGGAGCGGGCCGAGGACTCGCCCCAGACCATCTGGTAGTGGCTGGTCTCGCCCCGGAGCCAGCCGAGGAAGGCCAGGCCGGTCTTGAAGAAGATGATGCTGCGGCCGAAGCCGGAGAACAGGTGGCGCGACAGCTCCTGGGTGGGGTCCAGGAGCGCCCGGGCCTGTGCGCTGTCGCCGGCTTCCGCGGCGCGCAGCGCCTCGGCGGCGATCGGGGCGAACGCGCCGAAGACCGGGGTGAGGCCGTCGCTGAAGCCCTGGTCGTCGCCGATCAGCAGCTCGGAGTAGTTCTCGGTGTCGCTGGTGTAGAAGCGGATGCCCTCCGGCAGGCGGCGGCGGATCTCGACCTGGCGCTCGGGGGTCAGGAACAGCGCGGCGATCTTGATGCCGTCGACCTTGTCGGCGTTGTTCTTCGCGATGTCGATGAGGGTGTCGAGCGCCGCGTCGAGGTCCTGGTGGCCCCAGTAGCCGGTGTGGCCCGGGTTCCAGTCGGAGGCGACCCAGTGCAGGACGGCCGGCTTGGAGACCTGGCGCAGCAGCGAGCCGTAGAGCTCCGCGTAGCCGTCGGGGCCCTGGCCGAGCGGGGCCAGCTGGGGGCTGCACATGATGATGGCGGACGCGTCGGCGCCCTCGACGACCTCGAGCTGCTGCTCGTACGCCTTGGTGACGTCCTCGAGGGAGGCCGGGGCGAACGGGTTGAGCTGGTCGGTGGTGACGGCGACGGCGAGCTTGCCGCCGACGGCCTTGGCCTCGGCTGCCGAGCGGTTGATCAGCTCGATGGACGCCGGCCAGTCGAGGCCCATGCCGCGGTGCGCGGTGTCCAGCGCCTCGGCGAGGGTGAAACCGTGCTTCCAGAGGTTGCGGCGGACCTCGAGGGTGGCGTCCCAGTCGATCGCCGCCGGGGCCGGCGGGCCCATGGGCGGGCCGAAGGGCTCGTTGCCGGCCAGCGGGTCACCGAGGACGTGCGCGGTGGCCAGGGGGGAACGGGTGCGGAAGGGGCTGCTGTCGGGAGTGACCGCTCGCGGGGACTGATTGGGGTGATATTCGGTCAGCGTCCCGTCGACCTCAGGGAGTTTGATCACTTTTTTGGCTCTCCAAGTCTCAATCGGACCAGCGCGGGACTTCCCGCCAGTGCATCTTTTATTCAACTGACGCAGGGTCCGGCCGGGCCAGAGCGAAGACCCCCTGAAGAATGCGAATGCACCCCTAGGTCCGGCCTGGTCCGAGATTCGGGGTGCCTGTTTTCCGGGGAAAAGCGAGGACTCCCGCCGGAAATCCGGCGGGAGTCCTCGCTTATGCGTCCGGCCACCCGGTCACGGGGGTTGAAGGGACGACCGGTGGTTTCGCTGGATCAGCGCACCTGGGCTTCCTGCAGCGTCGGCGCGTCCACGATCAGGTCGGGGTTGACAGCGTCCGGACGGACGTTGACCTTGCGTAGGTAGGTCGCGGCGAAGACCGTGCCCGCGGCGAGCAGCACCATGCACATGTAGGCCGTGGTCTGGACGCCGTTGGCGAAGGCCTCCCGGGCCGCCGCGAGAACGGCGTCGCCGATCTGCTCGGGCAGCTGGCCGGAGACCGCGACGGCCCCGCCCAGGGTCTGCTCGATGGCTGCGGTGGCCGACTCCGGCAGTCCGTTCGGCAGGGCGCCGACGACCTCGTCGCGGTAGACCGCGCCGGCGACCGAGCCCATGACCGCGAGGCCGAGGGCACCGCCGAGCTGGGCGCCGGTCTCCAGGGTGGCGGCGGCGATGCTGGCGCGCTCCGGCGGGGCGGAGCCGACGAGCAGTTCCGTGGCGAGGGTCATCACGATGACCAGACCGCCGGCGAGCATGCCCGCCGAGAGCAGGATGACCCAGATCCCGGAGTCGGGAGTGGCCAGGGTCAGCACCGCGAAGGCGGCGATGCCGATGATGTAGCCCGCGCTGACCAGGATCGAGCGGTGTACGCCCTTCTTGAGCAGGATGGTGACGATCGGAGTGGTGATGCTGACGCCCGCGGAGGGCAGCAGGCTCCACAGACCGGCGACGAGTGGGGTCAGGCCGTACACGGACTGGAGGTACTGGGCGGTGAAGGCCGACATGCCGACCAGGCAGAACATGGCGATCATCTTGCTGAAGACAGGGCCGTTGATCTCGCGGCGCCTGAGGAGCTTCAGGTCGATCATGGGGTCCGGGCGGCGCTGGCGGAGCACGAACAGCAGGCCGATGACCACACCGACGGCGATCGCGCCGATCCGCGTGCCGTTGGCGCCGTTGGCCGCCCACTCCTTGATCCCGTAGATGATCGGGAGGATCGCGGCGAGGGAGAGGAAGGAGCTGATCCAGTCGAAGCGGCCGGCGTTCGGGTCACGGGACTCGGGCACCAGGAGCGGGGTGAGGATCAGCAGCATCGCCATGAAGGGCAGGTTGATCAGGAAGACCGAGCCCCACCAGAAGTGCTCGAGCAGCAGACCGCTCATGACCGGGCCGAGACCGATGCCGCCGGCGAGGCCGCCGGTCCAGATCGCCACCGCGGTCTGGCGCTGCTTCTCGTCGTGGAACATGTTCCGGATCAGACCGGCCGTCGTGGGCGTCAGCACCGCACCGGCGATGCCGAGCACACCGCGGGCGATGATCAGCATCAGCGGGGTGGAGGCGTAGGCCGCGGCCACCGATGCCAGGGCGAATCCGACGGTGCCGATCAGCAGCAGCTTGCGGCGGCCGATCCGGTCGCCGAGCCAACCCATCGTCAGCAGCGTGCCGGCCAGAACGAATCCGTAGATGTCGAACATCCACAGCTGTTCAGTGCTGCTCGGCGAGATCTCCTCGCTGATGTACGGCACCGCGAAGTACAGCACCGAAACGTCCATGGAAACGAGAAGCAGGGGCAGAAGCAGAACGAAGAGCGCAATCCATTCCTTGCGCCCCGCCTTCGGCTGCACTTGAGTCATGGGGGGGTTCATTTCCACGTCCTATCCATACGTATAGCCAATCCGGTCGTCCGTATAGGACAGGGCCAGTACGAACGTATTGCCGTCACGAGTGCGGGGGACGGCCCCTTGCGGAGGCCGGTCCCTGAGCACCGTCGGTACGGCGCGCCCGCGGTTGACGCTGGTTCAGCAGGTCGACCCGGCGGGTCGGCTGGTGGGGCCGAGCCCGCCGGGTCGGGCAGGGTCGGGTCAGGAGCCCTGCGAGATGATCGCGAGCTCGTTGTCGATCACGAAGTCCGAGGCGTCGTTCGTCGTCACCTCGACGCGGCCGAGCGCCTCCTTGATCGGGACCTCGAGGCGGGCGGCCTTCTCGGCCTCGCGCTCGTCGCGGCCCTCGGTGAAGTGCGGAAGGACCTCACGGGCGAACAGCTCGAGCGACTCCATGATGTGCTCGTGCTTGTTCTTGCCGATCTGGACCGAGAAGATCACCTGGTCCACGCCGGCCGCCTCGTACTGGCGCAGCAGGTCGATGATCTGCTCCGGCGTACCGATGCCGCGGCGCAGCGACGTGATCTGCTCCAGCATCTGCTCGGCACCGGGCGCCTTCGGGGTGTCGTCCGGCGCCGCGATCTCGCGCGTGAAGCCGAGCATCTCCTTGGTCGCCTGGAACTGCTGCCACACGTCCGTCTGGCCGGGCTTGTGCTGGCCGAAGACGAAGTAGTGCATCAGCGAGTACGCGAAGAAGTGCGCGCCTTCCAGGCCGCGGTCGAGCGCGGTCTCCTGGTCCTCGTGACACATGAACGGCACGACGACGGCGAAGTTCGGGTTGACCGTGCGGCCCGCCGGACGGCACTCCTCCGAGCTGATGAGGGAGTAGTACGTGTCGACGTGCTCCTTGGCCTGGTCGGGCGAGGAGAAGGAGAAGGAGAGCGCACCGAGGCCGAGGCGGGCCGCGTTCTCGATGGTGTCGCGGGCGCTGCAGGCGAGCCACAGCGGCGGGTGGTCCTTCTGCTTCGGCTTGGGCACCACGTTGCGCGGCGGAATGTCGAAGAACTCGCCCTTGTGACCGGTGAAGGGCTCCTCGGTCATCATGCGGACGACTATGTCGAGGGCCTCGCGCCAGTGCTCGCGCTTGGTGGTGCGCTCGACGTTGAACGCGCCCAGCTCCAGCTGAGAGCTGCCCTGGCCGGTGCCGAACTCGACCCGGCCGCCGGAGATCAGGTCGAGCGTGGAGATGCGCTCGGCGACGCGGGCCGGCGGGTTGACCGCGCCGGGCAGCTGGACGATGCCGTGGCCGAGGCGGATGTTCTTGGTCCGCTGGGACGCGGCGGCGAGGATGACCTCGGGCGCGCCGGAGTGCGAGTACTCCTCGAGGAAGTGGTGCTCCGTGGCCCAGGCGTAGTCCAGACCGATGCGGTCGGCCAGCTCGATCTGCTCGAGGGCCTCGTTGAACATCCGCTCTTCACTGTCGGCGGCCCAGGGCCTGGGCAGCTGGTGGTGGTAGCTGAGCCCGAATCGCATGTCGTTTCCTCTCCTTGGCAAACAAGACGGTAGGGGCAGCACCGGCGGCCCTGCCGCCTTCTGAGCGAGGACAGGGGGGGTGCCGCAAGGCATCAGGGGGTTGTTGGGGTAGGGCTCGGGGGGTTAGGGGGTGGGGGTGGCCAGGGAGCGGAAACCGGACCCGTAGTAGAGGAGCGGCTCGGTGGCGCGACCGGGTTCCGCGGCGTCGAGCGCCTGGACCCGGCCGACGACGATGCTGTGGTCACCGCCCGGATGGACGGCCTCGATCCGGCAGTCGATCCAGGCGAGCGATCCGGCCAGCCGCGGCGACCCGGTGCCCGGTCCCGGGCTCCACTGGACGCCGGCGAACTTGTCGGTGCCGCTGCGGGCGAAGGACCGGCACAGCGTCTGCTGGTCCGTCGCCAGGACATTGACGCAGAAGGCGCCCGACGGCTCGATGTGCGGCCAGGTGGAGGACCGGTCCGAGACGGTGAAGGCGACCAGCGGCGGATCGAGGGAGAGCGAGGTGAACGACTGGCAGGTGAACCCCACCGGCGCTCCCGTCACCGGGTCGATCGCGGTGATGACCGTGACCCCGCTGCAGAACCGTCCCAGCACGTGCCGGAAGCCTTCGGTGTCGGCCGGGTTGACGAAGACCGCGGACCGCAGAGCCTGCGCCATCAGGCCACCTCCTTGTTGAGCGCCGCCGATTGCGCACCGGTGTCCGGCGCCTGCTCGACGATCACGTGGGCGTTGGTCCCGCTGATGCCGAAGGAGGAGACTCCCGCGCGGCGCGGCCGCCCGGTCTCGGGCCACTCCCGGTTCTCCGTCAGCAGCCGTACGTGCCCGGCCTCCCAGTCCACCTGGTGCGAGGGCGCGTCGACGTGGAGGGTGGCGGGCAGCACCCCGTTGCGTATCGCCATCGTCATCTTGATGATTCCGGCGACGCCCGCGGCTGCCTGGGTGTGACCGATGTTCGATTTGACGGACCCGAGCCACAGGGGGCGTTCGGCCGGGCGGCCCTGCCCGTAGGTGGCCAGCAGCGCCTGTGCCTCGATCGGGTCGCCGAGCCGGGTGCCGGTGCCGTGTGCCTCCACGACGTCGACATCGTCCGTCCCCAGCCCCGCCTGTTCCAGCGCGCGACGGATCAGCCGCTGCTGGGAGGGGCCGTTGGGGACCGTGATGCCGCTGGAGACCCCGTCCTGGTTGGTCACCGAGCTGCGGATCACCGACAGGATCCGGCGCTTGTTGCGGATCGCGTCGGAGAGCCGTTCGAGAACCAGCATGCCCACGCCCTCGCCCCAGCCGGTGCCGTCGGCCGCCGCGGCGAAGGCCTTGCACCGGCCGTCGGCGGACAGGCCGCGCTGGGCGCTGAAGTAGGTGAAGGTCTGCGGCGTGGACATCACGGTGACGCCGCCGGCGAGCGCCAGCGAGCACTCGCCGGTCCGCAGCGACTGGGCCGCGGAGTGCACGGTGACCAGCGAGGAGGAACAGGCGGTGTCGACGTTCAGGGCAGGGCCTTCGAGACCCAGGGTGAAGGAGACGCGGCCGCTGACGAGGCTTCCGCTGCCGTCCGCGCCCTCGTAGTCGTGGTACATCAGCCCGGCGAAGACCCCGGTGCGGCTGCCCTTGAGGGACAGCGGGTCGATGCGCGCGTTCTCCAAGGCCTCCCAGGCCGTTCGCATCAGCAGCCGCTGCTGGGGGTCGAGTTCCTTGGCCTCGCGCGGGGAGATACCGAACAGCTCGGCGTCGAAGTCCCCCGCTTCGTGGAGGAATCCGCCCTCCCGCGTGATGCTCTTGCCGGGCGCCCCGGGCTCCGGGTCGTAGAGCGAGTCCGTGTCCCAGCCACGGTCGGCCGGGAACTGCGAGATCGCGTCACGGCCCTCCTCGACCAGACGCCACAGCTCCTCCGGCGAATCGGCACCGCCCGGATAGTGGCATGCCATGCCGATGACGGCGACGGGCTCGGTGGCCGCGCCGGCCAGCTGGTCGTTCTGCTTGCGCAGGCGCTCGTTGTCCATCAAGGACTGGCGCAGCGCTGCGACGACTTTGTCGACATCCATCGTTCTGTCTCAACCCCCGGATTACCTGTTCGATGCGGCGAGGAATTCACGATTACGGCGGGCGCGGCCAGGTTCGAACGTACCGACGGGCAGGAGGCCGACCCACCCCTATCCACCCCATGCCCGACCGCTGACCTTCCGCCGAGGCTCCCCGGGCACCCCCTAGGGTCTTCCGCCGGCCTGTTCCAGGGCAGGGCCGCGCTGCTTAGCTGTTCTGATGCTGCTTCATGAATTCATGCTGGCGGCCGGGCGGAGCACGCCCGACCGCCCCGCCGTCGTGGAACTCTCGGGATCCGGTGGTCTGGTCACCACGACTTACCGCCGACTCGAGGAATTGGCCGATGCGTACGCGAATTCCCTGAGGGAAATCGGGCTCGGCGTCGGCGACAAGGTCGTTCTCGAATCCGACACGTCGGCCGCGGCCATCTCCCTGCTGCTCGCCTGCTCCAAGGTGGGTGCCACCTTCGTCCCCGTCAGCCCGGAGACGCCCGAGCAGCGCCTGCGGTCGATCACCGACGCCACCTCGCCGGCCCTTCACCTGCAGAGCACCGAGGGCAAGCGCGAGGGGCTGGCGCCGTCGATCGGCACCGGCCGCTTCGGCGCCGACGGGATCGTGCTGGAGCGCGCCCCGCGGCCGCGGACACGGCGTCGCCGTGAGCCCGTCGAGACCGACACCGCGTACATGATCTTCACCTCGGGCACCACGGGGCGCCCCAAGGGCGTCGTGATGAGCCACCGCGGCGTCACCGCCTTCTACCAGGGCATGATCGCCGAGAGGATCGTCACCGCGGACGACCGGGTGGCCACCACCTCGCCGCTGCAGTTCGACTTCTCGCTGCTGGACATCGGTCTGGCGCTGGGCAGCGGGGCCGCCGTGGTGCCCGTACCCCGCTCCGTCCTGTACTTCCCGCGGCGCTTCCTCGGCCTCCTGGAGGAGGCCGAGGTCACGCACGTCGACGGGGTCCCCTCGATCTGGCGGCCGGTGCTGCGCCACGAGCCCGAGCAGCTGGCCGGACTCACCCGGCTCGCCGGCATCCTGTTCTGCGGCGAGAACTTCCCGCTTCCGGAGCTGCGGCAGCTGCAGGAGCTGCTGCCCAAGACGCGGATCGTCAACTGCTACGGCGCGACGGAGTCGATGGCGGCCTCGTTCACCGACGTCCCGAACCCCATCCCCGAGGGCACCGAGAAGCTGTCCATCGGCCACGCCCACCAGGGCGCGGACATGCTGGTGTTCGACGAGGCGGGGCGGCCGGTCGACGAGCCGGGCACCGTCGGCGAGATATACCTCTACAGCCCGTCGCTCTTCACCGGCTACTGGGACGACCCGGAGGCCACCGCCCGGGCGCTGGTGCCCGACCCGCTCGATCCGGAGTCCGGGCGGATCGTGCTGCGCACCGGCGACCTCGCGTACGCGGGTGAGAACGGCGAGCTGTACTTCGTGGGCCGCCGCGACTCGCAGGTGCAGATCCGGGGCAACCGTGTGGAGATCGGCGAGGTCGAGCGGGTGATCCTGGAGTTCCCGCAGGTCACGGCGGCCGCCGTGCTCGCGCTCCCGCTCGCGGACGGCGAACTCGCGCTGCACGCCTTCGTGGTCCCGGCTCTCGGGGACACCGGGTTCTCGGAGGCGGCGCTGGCCGTGTTCTGCAAGAAGACCCTGCAGCACTACATGGTGCCGGCGCGGCTGATCCCCGTGGATCAGCTGCCGGTCACCTCCAACGGCAAGACGGACCGCAAGGCGCTGGCCGCGCAGTACGCGCCGGCCGGTTCCTGACCGCGGGGTCCGCACGACAGGGCCCGGGGCCCCGGCCGTACTCGGTGAGTACGGGCGGGGCCCCGGGCCCTGTCGCGTGCGCCGGTCCTCCGGCGCCGGCGGCCTGCCGGCCACGGCACCGGCCGGCTACGGCAGCGCCGCCGCCTGCTCGGCCAGTGCCTTGCGGTCCGTCTTGCGGTTGGAGTTGAGCGGGAACTCCTCCAGGTGCCGGAAGTGCCGGGGCAGCATGCCCTTGGGGAGCACCGTGCGCAGCTCGCGGGCGAGGGCCGCGGCAGGTGTGGGCGCGCCGGTGTAGAAGACCACCAGCTCCCCTCCCGCCTCGGTGGTCCGGGTGACCGCGACCGCGTCCTGGACGCCCTCGCAGGCCCGGGCCGCGTGCTCCACCTCGGCGAGTTCGACGCGCCAGCCCTGCACCTGCACCTGCGAGTCGAGGCGGCCGAGGTAGATCAGCTCGCCGTTGGGAAGCCTGCGGACCCGGTCGCCCGTACGGTAGTAGCGGGACCCCTCGTGCTCCAGGAACCGGCCCTCGTCGTCGCTCGGGTTGATGTACCCGGCAGTGAGCTGGGGCCCTGTGATGAGCAGTTCGCCCTCGGTCTCGGCGGGCCGGCCCTCCGGGTCGAGCAGCAGGTGGTCGTGGCCCTCGTGGACGGCGCCGATGGGCACCAGGCCGTTGACGCACAGGCCGGGCGAGGTCTCGGGTTCCCAGCGGTGTCCGGTGATGGTGATGGTGAGCTCGGTGGGGCCGTAGATGTTCTCCAGGGTGGAGTGGGCCGCGGCGGCCTGCCAGTCGGCGGCGTCGTCCTGGCGCAGTGCTTCCCCGGCGAACAGGCTCCAGCGCAGTCCGGGCAGGGAGCCGGGGCGCAGTCCGCCGAGGCGGCGGATCAGGGTGATGGCGCTCGGCGTCGAGAACCACACGGTCATACCGCTGCGGGCCACGTACTCCGGCAGGTCCCGGAAGCCCTGGACCGGTACGGAGTCGACGGTTCCGCCGGCTCCCCAGGCACAGAACAGGTCGAACATGGCGCAGTCGAAGTTGAGGTCGAAGGTCTGCGAGAAGACGTCTTCCTCGGTGAAGTCGTAGCGCTTGTCCATGAGTTCGAAGTAGTGGCGCGCGCTCTCGTGGGTGATGGGCACGCCCTTGGGGCGGCCCGTCGATCCCGAGGTGAACAGCACGTACGCCGGGTCGCCCGGGGTGACGGGCCGGGGCGCGTCCAGCGGGCGGGTGCCACGGGCGAGGCGACGCAGGGCGGTCGGTCCGCCCTGGTCGTCTCCGGCGACGAGGACGGGGAGGTCGAGTCCGGTCTCGCCGAGGGCGGCCAGGCCCTGGGCGTCGGCGATGACGGTGGAGACCCCGGAGTCCTCCAGCATCCGGCGGGTGCGGGCGGCGGGGAAGTCGGCGTGCAGGGGTACCAGGGTGGCGCCGGTGTAGAGGCCGGCAAGGACCGCGAGGTAGGAGTCGGCGCCCTTGCCGGTCAGTACGCCGACGGCCCGGGGAGGCCGTTCGGCGCCGGCGAGGAGGTCGCCGGCCCAGCCCAGTGCCGTCTCGTGGGCCTCCTCGTAGCTGACGGTCCTGCCTCCTGCCCGGACCGCGGCCCGACGGGGCGAGACCTGCAGGCCGCTGAGAAAGCGCTCGTACAGCGGCTGCCCGACGGTGTCTTCCATTTTTCCTCCGGTTTCTCGGAATAGGGGGGTGGAAAGGGTTGCGCCCATTCCGGCCGCCGACTTACTCATGGAGGTGCGGCCCATCGTCCGCTGGACCGCGGATACATCAATGAATCGGAGTGAACTTCATGTGGGATGCGCAGTTCGAGGAGATTCTCCGCAAGCACCTTCCGTACCTGTCGCCGGGTCAGGCCATTCAGGAAAGCGATGATTTGCGTGACCTGGGTCTCGATTCCCTGGGTACGGTGTCCCTCATGGCCGACCTGGAGGACGGCTACAAGATTCGCTTTGTCGACGACATGATGCGGATGGAGAGCTTCGCCACCCCGGCCGTGCTGTGGAGCGGCATCGCCTCCCTGACCTCCGCCTGATCGTGCGGGACGAGCGTGACCGCCCTTCGCCCGGCAGACGCGGGGCGAAGGGCGGTCGTGCGTCTCGTGCGCTACGCGGCGGCCCGCCGGGGCCGCCTCGCCACGACGGGCCTCATGGCCATGTCGGGCGTGAGCCGGACCACCTCGAAGGTGCGGGTGGTGAGCGGCACCCGGCCGAACAGGCTGTCGGGGCCGGCCACCCGGACGGTGCCCACACCGAGCTCCTTGAGCGTGCCGACGACGGCCGGCCACACGACAGGGCGCACGTAGCCGTCGAGAAGCATGGTGCGGACGTCGTCGGCGTTCTTCAGCGACCGGCCGTCCTGGTCGGCGAGGACCGGCAGGTCGGGATCGCGGAAGGTGAGGTCGGGGAAGACCTTGTCCTCGATGAGGTCCCTCAGCCCTCCGAAGGCGCTGGAGTGCATGGGCGGGTTCATCGTGTAGATCGGCATCCCGCCCAGGGCGCGTAGCCGTTCCTCGATCCAGCCGACCATCCCGTCCCGCAGGGACAGCATCCAGAAGTCGTCGTCGATGTGGCAGGAGATGTCGTGCCACTCGCCGAGCTCCGTCAGCTCGGCCATGATCCGGTCGAGTTGCTCACGCGGCGTGCGGGCGAAGGACTGCGTGACGATGTCCGTGTGGTGTTCGGCGAAGTACTGCGTCTCGTAGCGCGTCATCTGCGCCGTCATGTGCACGGCGTCGGCGAAGCCGAGCGCGCCCGAGTAGACGGCCGCGGCCTTCCCGCCGAAGCTGGCTCCCACGCACACGTCGGGCCGGGCGCCGGCGGCGTCCTGGGACATCTGGGCCAGTGCGACGCTGTTCACGAGGAACGCGACCTGCGCGTACTCCGAATAGTCGTCCGGGTCGTCCCGGAAGCGCTCCAGCAGGTCGTAGCCGAGGACCTCCTCGGCCACTGCGAGGAGCTTCCTCGCGAACGGGTTGACCAGCATGAAGCGTGCGACGTCCTTGTAGGGGGACGGCGCCATGCCGGGGAAGACCACCGCAGTACCGCGGCGGACGTCGGTGTCCATGGTTGTTCGGCCTCCTACGAGGTCAGTTTCACGAAGCTTTCCTCGATCCGGGTGAGGACAGCGCTGATGTGCGGCAGCCGCAGCGGGTCGGCCGCGTCGAGCGCCGCCTGCTGCTCGGCCCGGGTCGCCCCGTAGAGCAGGCTCGTCGCCGCCTTGAAGCGCAGCGCCCGCTCGTCGTCGCCGAGCTGGTGCCCCGCGAGGACCACGATGCCGTGCTCGTCGAAGAGGTGCTCGAAGAGCGAAGGCGAGTCGGTGATGCCCTTCGCCGCGAGAGGCTCGCGCAGCGGTTCGAAGTCCGGGTAGACGTAGAACGCCCCGGTGGGCGGGCGGCAGTCGGCGCCGACCCCGGTCATGATTGCGTGCACCGCGCGGGCGACCACGCCGTGCAGCCGGGCGCTGGCGGCGAGCCTGGCCGTGATCTCCGGTGGCTCGTTGAAGACGTAGGTCGCGACTTCCTGCATCGGTGCGGCCAGCGTGGACCACACCTCGCTGGCGGCCGAGACCACGCCGTCGTGGATCCGGCGGCCCCACTCCCCGTCGGGGAAGCGCATGGCGCCGATGCGCCAGCCGCCGAGGGCGAGCGTCTTGCTCAGTCCCGTGCTCACCACCGTGCGGTGGGGGGCGACTTCGGCGGGACTCAGGAACGGGGTGGCCGGGTCGTGGACGATGTCCCGGTAGATCTCGTCCGAGACGATCAGCAGGTCCTCTTCCTCCGCGATGGCGCAGAGTTCGCGGATCCGCTCCGGGCCGGCCAGCGTCCCGGTCGGGTTGTCGGGCAGGGTCAGCACCAGGATCCGCGGGTCGTGGCCGAGGACCCGGGCGGCCCGGATCTCCTGCCGCAGCTTCGCGGGATCGGGGATGCCGCCGCAGTCGTCGGGGATCGGGACGCCGAACGCCCGCTTGCCGGCCAGGGCCGCCTGGGGGGCGTACGTGTTCCAGGCCGGTCGGGGGATCATCACGTCACCGGGGACGACCAGCTGGACCGCCATCAGCAGCGGCTTGCTGCCGGGGGCGACGATCACCTGGTCGGACGTGGTGGGAAGCCTGCGCCGGGTGAAGTACCCGGCGACGGCGTCCCTGACCTCGGCGCCGCCGTCCACGGGCCCGTAGGCGTTGTGGGCCGATCCTGCGGCGAGGCGCTCCGCCAGGGGGGCGAACACGGGGAGGCGCGCCTCCCCGAACCCGAGGTGGACGAGCGATTCACCCTGCGCCTGACGCCTGGCCACTGCCTGGTTGAGCAGGAGGTTGGGCGACACTCTGCGGGCGGTCATCGTTCGGCTCCTTTCAGCTGTGCGTGTTCTCGGTCTGGCCGGCGTTGTTCAGGCGGGCGGCGGCCGAGCCGAGGAAGGCCTCGGCGATGTCCAGATCGGTGGCGGGGTCCAGCTCGAGCTCGTCGACCCAGGCGGCGGTGTCCGAGTAGAGGGCCCGGAACGGCCGTCCCACCAGTGCGGGGTTGCGGGCCTGCAGCATGCGCAGCTGGAAGTAGCGCCCCTCGGCGGTGTCCTGGATGCCGTCCACGGCGACCTTGCCGGGGGTTGCCGACATCACGGGGCCCCGCACCGTGCGGGCCAGTCCCGGCAGCTGCCGGTAGGCCTCCTGGAAGATGCCCGCAGCCTTGGCCAGCGGGACCTTGAAGTACTCGTGGGGGCCCGTGTCACGCTCGACGAACATGTAGTAGGGCACCGCACCGAGGGCGAGTTCGGCCTTCCACAGGTCGCGCCATGCCGTCGCGTCGTCGTTGACGTGGGCGATGAGCGGAGCCTGGCAGTAGACCAGCGCGCCGGTGGACTTGATCCGGGAGATCGCCCTGCGGGCGATGTCGGTGGACAGCTCGCGGGGGTGGCTGAAGTGCGCCATCACCGCGAGGTTCTTCCCGGACGCGACCACCTGCTCGAACAGGCGCAGCACGTCGTCCGCGTCCTGGTCGGTGGTGAAGCGCTGCGGCCAGTAGGCGACCGACTTGGTGCCGATCCGGATCGTCTGCACCGTGTCCACGGCGAGCAGCGGCTCGATGTGGGTGCGCAGCCGGTCCGTGGTCATGATCATCGGGTCGCCGCCCGTGACCAGGACGTCGTTGATCTCCGGGTGGTCGCCGAGATAGGTGATCAGACCGCTCGGGTCGGGTGCGGAGAACTTCAGGTCGGCGTCACCGACGAACTGCGCCCACCGGAAGCAGTACGTGCAGTAGGCGTGGCAGGTCTGCCCCTGCCCGGGGAAGTACAGCACCGTCTCGCGGTACTTGTGCTGCAGCCCGGGCAGCTCCACCCCGTTCTGACTGGGCTTGTTGAGGCTCATCTGCCCCGAGGGGTGCGGGTTGAGACCGGCGCGGATGTCGCGCACCGTCTCCCGCAGCTCCCTCTTGGCCGCCGCGTCGGTCTGGTCCGCGAGCACGGCGAGGCGCTTCTCGTCCTCGGTGTTCAGCATTCCCTTCTGCGGGAAGACCAGCTGGTACATCGGATCGTCGGGAAGCCGCTGCCAGTCAATGAGCTGCTCCAGGACGTATTCGTTCACCCTGAAGGGCAGGACCATCGAGATGAGCCGCACCGTCTCGCGAGATGCGTCGTCGAGCCCGTAGCGGGCCGCGATCTCGTCGATGTGGCGCGGCCCGTAAGCGCGGTAGCGCGCCGCTTCGTCAGAGGCCTGGGCCAAGGGGGACAACGAAAGTCACCGGCCCTGCTTGACCAGAGCGCCGCCGTCGATCCGGATGTTCGTTCCGGTGACGTAGCGGGACTCGTCGGACACGAGGTAGACCACGGCGTTGGAGACGTCGTCGGCGCTGACGAAGGGAACCGGCATCGACTGGATGGAGGCGAACACCGGGAGGGCGTCCTCCTTCGTCGGGTTCTCCAGGTCGGGGCGGAAGGTCCGGTACACCGTGTCGTTGAGCAGCAGCGGCGTGTCGACGTTGGTCGGGTGCACGGCGTTGACGCGACGGCCGGAGGGGCCGAGCTGGCCGGCGAGCGAGGTCACGTAGTCGACGATCGTGTGCTTGGCGAACTTGTACGCGCCCATGCCCGGGCCGGCGATGGCGTCCTCGGGGCCGTACGGCGTGAAGGCCATGACCGAGCCGACGAGGACGACGGAGCCGCCCTCACCGATGTGCGGCAGCGCCGCGTGGACGGTGTTGAACACGCCGACCAGGTTGATGTCGAGCGTCGTGGTGTAGCCGTCCACCGGGCCCTGGCCCAGCGGCAAGATGCCCGCGTTGGGGATCACCGCGTCCAGTCGGCCGCCGAGCTCGGCGACGCCCTCGTCGATGGCCTTGCGCAGCGCGACGGCGTCGCGGACGTCGACCCGCTTGGCGACGGCGCGGCGGCCGGTCTTCTCGACGAGCTTGACGGTCTCCTCGAGCTCCTCCGGCGTGGCCAGCGCGTACGTGGCGGCGTCGATCTCCTCGCAGAGGTCGATCGCGATGATGTCGGCGCCGTCCTCGGCCAGCCTGACCGCATGACTGCGGCCCTGCCCCCGAGCCGCGCCGGTTATCACGACAACCTTGCCTTCAACCCGGCCCATTGAGGCCCTCCCTAGCTTATTGATGGCGATGCTTGATGCATCGCCCTCAGCAGTTCTACCGCCGGGGCCGGGGCAATTCCGTAAGCGCTGTCCCCTAACCAGCGACCGCAGGCCCACGTCAGGGGGCCCCTACACGGCAGCGGCTCTTTTACGGGGAATCCTTAGGGGTTTGGCGCTTTTTCTTCTGCGCCACGGGATTCCCGTCAACCGCCGGAGAAAACGTCTGCGGCGTATCGGCTTAGGGGGCGGTAAGGGTTTTCCGGGCGTCGTGCGCACTGAAACATTAGACGATGGCTCGTACGGGTGCGAGCGGCTCGGACATCAGGGAAAGATCAGGGAAAGCGGGGGCATGGCGTGGCACGTCGGTACGGCGGCATTCACTGCGCGGCCCTCAGCATCCCGGTGTCCACCATCCGCTCCGCCCAGACGGTCATGGCGCTGCGGACCTTTCCCTCGTCGGTCTTCCAGGCCTCGGCCAGTGAGGCCGCGGCGAGTTCGAGGAACCCGTCGTTGTGCCGGAGCGCGATCCACATGGCGGCACCGACGGGGCTGCACCGGAATTCGTCCCGGCCCGCCTTCCGCAGGCGCATCTGGCCGTTCGCCAGGGCGGTACCGCTCACTCCGTCGGCTGCCAGGATCCGCATTCCGTCCTCCTCGTTCAAGTGCGCCTCTAGTGCTTCAAGCATCGTGGCGCGAGGAGAACTCGACCATGGGGCTAGCCACCCTCTCCGTGCTGTTGCCACCTCCCGTCAAGGATGTGAGACCTCATGAGTCCAGCCGCCCAGAGTGCCGCCGAAGGGACCCTCGCGACGGCCGCCGGCTCCCCTGCGCAGGACGACGCGCAGGATGCCGCGGTCGAGTCGGAGCTGCTGGTCGAGGACGTCTCGATCGACGGCATGTGCGGCGTCTACTAGGCCCGCCGTGACCACCGCCTTCGACCCCCGGCTGCCCTACCGCCTGAGCCCGAGCGTGTCCCTGCGCCCGGAGCCGTTCGGCGCCCTCGCCTACGACTTCCGCACCCGGCGGCTGTCGTTCCTGAAGACGCCCGCGCTGGTGGGCACCGTACGCAGGCTGGCGGAACTGCCCGACGCACTGGGCGCGCTCACCGCCGCCGGGGTGCCGGCCGACCAGCACGCCCGGTACTGCCGGGCGCTGGCCGGACTGCTGACCGCGGGGACGATCGAACCCCGTGAGAGTGAGGTACCCGCATGAAACTCGTCGACCACTTCGAGCAGGGGCTGGACGCTCCCATCTGCCTCACCTGGGAGCTCACCTACGCCTGCAACCTGTCCTGCGTCCACTGCCTGTCCTCGTCCGGCCGGCGCGACCCGCGCGAGCTGACGACCGACGAGTGCAAGGCCGTGATCGACGAGCTGCAGCGGATGCAGGTGTTCTACGTCAACATCGGTGGCGGCGAACCGACGGTGCGCCCGGATTTCTGGGAGCTCGTCGAGTACGCCGTCGCCCATCAGGTGGGCGTCAAGTTCTCCACGAACGGCTTGCGCATCACCCCGGAACGAGCCCGCTGGCTGGCGGCCACCGACTACGTCGACGTGCAGATATCCCTCGACGGCGCCAGTGCCGAGGTCAACGACCCGGTCCGCGGGGAGGGCTCGTACGACATGGCGGTCACCGCCATGCGTAATCTGCGCGACGCGGGCTTCCGCGATTTCAAGATCAGCGTGGCCGTCACCCGCCACAACGTCCCGCAGCTCGACGAGTTCGCCGCGCTGGCGGCGGAGTACGGTGCGCAGCTGCGGATCACCCGGCTGCGGCCCTCCGGGCGCGGGGCCGACGTCTGGCACGACCTGCACCCGACCGCCGACCAGCAGATGGTGCTCTACCAGTGGCTGCTCGCCAACGGCGAGAAGGTGCTGACCGGCGACTCCTTCTTCCACCTGAACGCGCTGGGCTCCACGCCGCTGCCGGGTCTGAACCTGTGCGGGGCGGGCCGGGTGGTCTGCCTGATCGACCCGGTCGGCGACGTGTACGCCTGCCCGTTCGCCATCCACGACAACTTCCTGGCCGGCAACGTCCGCGACGCCGGCGGCTTCGCCTCGGTGTGGCGGGAGTCCGAACTGTTCGCGCGGCTGCGCAGCCCTCAGCCGGCCGGGGCCTGCTCCTCGTGCTCCGCCTTCGACTCCTGCCGCGGGGGCTGCCCGGCGGCCAAGTTCTTCACCGGGCTGCCTTTGGACGGCCCGGACCCGGAGTGCGTTCAGGGCCACGGCGAACGCGCTCTCGAGCTGGTCGGCGCGGGCGCCCGGCCCCGGCCCGACAAGGACCACTCGCACCGCACCCGTCGTACGAAGTCCGCCGCGGTGCCGGTGGCGATCGGCTGGGGGCCGCCCGCCGAGCCGATGGCCCCGGTCGCCCGGCCCTGCGACACCAGTCCGCTCGCCGGGTTCCGGCTGTGAGGGAGCTGACCGGGGCGGTCGTGCTCGCGGGCCGCAGCGCGCAGAGCCGGGTCGTGTTCGGCCCGCACGAGACGAACCTCGGCGCCGGCCGGTCCCTTTCGGACCGGCACGTCGCCTATTACGAGCGGCGGGCCGCGGGCGGCGCGGGCATGGTCGTCACGGAGACCGCGAGCGTGCTCGCCTCCGACTGGCCGTACGAGCGCGCGCCACTGGCAGCGGCGTGCGGTCCCGGCTGGGCGGCGACGGCCGCGGCCTGCCGCCCGTACGGTGCGCTGGTGCTGGCCGGGCTCGGCCACAGCGGCTCGCAGGGCTCGTCCGCATACTCCCAGGAGCCGCTGTGGGCGCCTTCGCGGGTGCCGGACGTGGTCAGCCGCGAGATGCCGATGGAAATGGAGCAGGGCGAGATCGACTCCGTCGTCGGCGCCTTCGCGGCGTCCGCGGAACTGGCGGTCGCCTCCGGTCTGGACGGTGTGGAGGTCAACGCCGGCCAGCACGCCCTGCTGCGGCAGTTCCTGTCGGGTCTGACCAACCAGCGCGAGGACGCGTACGGCACCGACCGGGCCGCCCTGCTGCTCGAGGTGCTGGCCGCGGTGCGCGAGCGGATCGGCGACGAGCGGATCCTCTCGCTCCGGCTGAGCTGCGACGAGCTGGCGCCCTGGGCCGGCATCACGCCCGAGGCCGGTGTCGAGCTGGCCCGGCGGATCGCGCCGGAGGTGGATCTGCTGGTGGTGGTGCGGGGTTCGGCGATGGGCACGGCGGCGACCCGCCCCGACGCGCACACCGACCCCGGTTTCAACACGGAGCTGTGCCGGTCCGTCCGTGGTGCCGTCGACGGGCGGTGCGCGGTGGTGCTGCAGGGCTCGGTCGTCGACGCGGAACAGGCCGTCCGCGCCCTGTCGGACGGTGTGGCGGACCTGGTCGAGATGACCCGGGCGCAGATCGCCGACCCGGAGCTCGTCCGCAAGCTCGCCGCCGGGCACGCCGACCGGATCCGCCCCTGCACCCTGGGCAACCAACGCTGCCAGGTACGGGACAACCGCAACCCGGTGGTCTCGTGCATCGCGGAGCCGCGCAGCGGATACGAGACCCAGGACCGGCCGGTGGAGGGCGCCGACGGGGGTGCCTCCCGCGGCGGCCGGCCCGTGCTGGTGGCCGGCGGCGGACCCGCCGGACTCGAGGCCGCCCGCGTGCTGGCCCTGCGCGGCCACCCGGTGCGGCTCGTCGAGGCCGCCGACCGCCTGGGCGGATCGCTGCACCTGGCCGCCCGGATCCCCGGGCGGGAGCGGTTGGCGCGGCTCGCGCACTGGCTGACGGCCGAGGTGGAACGCCTGGGCGTCACCGTCGAGACCGGCACCCGGCCGTCCGCGGCCGAGCTGGAGGCCGCGGCCGCCACGGGCGGCCTGATCCTGGCCACCGGCTCGGTGCCCGGTCCCCACGACTACGCGGTGCACGACGGCGCCGCCGTCCTCGACGTCGCCGAGGTGCTCGGCGCGCCCGACCCGGCGAGCACCCTGCCCGAGGGCCCGGTCGCGGTGTACGACACGGTGGGCGACGCCGTGGCCGTCGGCGTCACGGAGCTGCTCGCCGCCGCCGGCCGCAGCGTCACCGTCATCACCCGCGACCAGGTCGTCGGCACCCAGCTGGCCATCACCGGCGACCTGGCCCCGGCCAACTCCCGGCTCCAGCAGGCCGGTGTGGTCCAGGCCCGGCGCAGCGTCCTGCGCGAGGTGCACCCCGGTCACGTGGTGGTCACCGACGCGCTGACCGGCGTACGGACGGAGATACCGTGCGCGGCGCTGGTGCACTGCGGACACCGGCTGCCGGACCCCGGCACCGCCGCGCCCGCGGGTGCGGTGCCCGCGGGGGACCGCGTCGCCCCCCGCACGGTGTACGAGGCGGTGCTCGAGGGCCGCCGCGCCGCGCTGGCCGTTTCGGGCGCCGACGCGGCGACCGCGCTGCCCGTCGGGCCCCCCGCTCCCGTCCGCGCGTTCCAGGTGGTGTCATGAGCAGCAACCCAGGGCGGCTTCGCCATCTGCTGAGCCCGCTGCGGATCGGCCCGCTCACCGTCGCCAACCGCGTGGTGTTCTCGGCCCATCTGACGAACTACGCCGAGGACGGGCTGCCGAGCGAGCAGCACGCCGCGTACTACGCGGCCCGGGCCGCCGGCGGCGCCGGGCTGATCATCACCGAGGAGCACTCGACCCACCCGACGGACTGGCCGTACGAGAAGCTCATCCACGGCTTCCGGCGCGCCGCCGTCCCCGGCTACCGGCGCATCACCGAGGCGGTGCACGCCCACGGCGTCCCGATCATCGCGCAGCTCAACCACAACGGCGGGCAGGCGTCGGGCATGTACTCGCGGCTGCCGGTGTGGGCGCCGTCACCGGTGCCCGACCCCCTCTTCCGCGAGGTGCCCAAGGCCGTCGACGCGCACGAGATCGCCGAGATCGTGGCGGGCTACGGCACGGTCGCCGGGCACTGCGCCGAGGGCGGGTTCGACGGGGTGGAGCTGCAGTGCTCCCACTCCTCCATCGTGCGCGGCTTCCTCTCCCCCGCCACCAACCACCGCGGCGACGGCTACGGCGGATCCCTGGCCGGCCGCGCCCGGATCCTGCTGGAGATCATCGACGCGGTACGGGAGGCCATCGGGCCCGACCGGGCGCTGGGCGTCCGGCTCTGCGGCGACGAGCTGATCGAGGGCGGCACCACCATCGACGAGGCCGTCGAGGTCGCCCGGATGGTCGAGGCGACCGGCAAGGTCGACTACATCAACACCTCGATCGGCGTGGCCACGTCCACGCTCTACATGATCGAGGCCTCGATGGCGATCCCGGCCGGGTACGCCCTGTTCATCTCCAACGCCATCCGGCGCGCGGTGAACCTCCCGGTGGTCGGCGTCGGCCGGATCAAGGACCCCGTCCAGGCCGAACGGGCGCTGGCCGAGGGCCACTGCGACCTCGTCGGCGTCGTGCGCGGCCAGATCGCCGACCCGGACTTCCTCGCGAAGGCCCGCGCCGGGGAGACCTCGGCGATCCGCACCTGCCTGTCCTGCAACCAGGAGTGCGTCGGGCGGATGGGCCTCAACCGCTGGCTGGGCTGCATCGAGAACCCGCGAGCCGGCCGGGAGGCCGTGCCGCTTCCCCTGCCCGTACCGGGGCGCCGGCCCCGGCGGGTGCTGGTCGTCGGCGGCGGCCCCGGCGGGCTCCAGGCGGCCGCCACGGCCGCCGAGCGGGGGCACGACGTGACACTGCTCGAGCGCGGGAGCGCGACGGGCGGCCAGGTCGCGGTCGCCGCGACCGTGCCCTCCCGAGCCGAGTTCCTGGATGTCGTACGCAATCTCGCCGCCGAATGCAGGCGGCGCGGTGTGAAGATCCGGACCGGGACCGAGGCGACGGCCGCATCGCTGCGCGCCGAGGCGCCCGACGCCGTCGTCCTGGCCACCGGCGCGCGCCCCGCGCTCCCCTGGTGGGCCGGCGGGCTGGAGCGCGTCGTGGACGTCCGCGATGTGCTGGAGGGCCGGGCCGCCCCGTCCGGCGAGGTCGTGATCGTCGACGACCTCGGCTTCCACCAGGCCACCTCGGTCGCCGAGCTGCTGGCCGACCGCGGCTGCCGTGTCACCGTCACCACCTCCGCGATGGTCGTCGGCCAGGACCTCGGCGTCACCCTCGACATGGAGACGTTCCAGGTCCGCGCGCACGCCAAGGGCATCCGCCAGCGCACGGACCAGGTCGTGCTGGGCGCGGCTGCCGAGCCGGCGGGCGGCGTGGAGCTGCAGGTCCTGACGCACACCACGGGCGCCACCGAGCAGGTGCGCGCCGACTGGGTGGTGTGCGCCACGCACCAGACACCGGAGGACTCCTTGTGGCACGAGCTGAAGGGCGCTCCGTTCGCCGTGCACCGCGTGGGTGACTGCGTCACCCCGCGGCGTGCGCACGCGGCGGTCATCGAGGGACACCGCGTGGCGGTGGGCCTGTGAGCGCGCCCGTGGACACCGGCGCCGTCGCGGTGGTCGTCGTACGCGGCGGCCGGCTGCCGGCCGGCAGCGACGAAGCCGTCGCCGAGGCGGGCGGTGCGGCCCTGCTCGTCGGGGACGGCACCGCGCACGCCTGCGCCGGGCTGACCTCCGCCGAACGCGTCTGGCTGGCCGAGTACACCCGTACGACACCGGGCGCGCTCGCCGCCGCCCTCGCCCCGCTGCTGGCAGGCGTGCCGGTCGTGGTGCTGCCCGCCTCGCCGGACGGCCGCGATCTGGCCCCGCGCCTCGCCCTGGCACTGGACCGGCCGCTGCTGGCCGGGGCGGTCACCGTCACCTCCGGCGGGGCCGACGTGCTGCGCTGGGAGGACCAGGCCCTGGTCGAACTGACCGTCGACGGCCCCTTCGTGGCGACCCTCGTGCCGGGCGTGCGGGGGGCGCTGCCCGCGACACCGGCCGGTGCGCCCGTCGTCATCAGCCTGCCCGAGGCCGCCGGGCCGGTGGCGGACGTCCACGTACGGGAGGTCCTCGCGCCGGAACCCGGGACCGCCGATCTCGCCGAGGCGCCCCGGGTGTTCGGCGCCGGGGCGGGGCTGGGCGACGAGGCCTCGGCGGTGCTGCTCACCGCGGTCGGTGCGGCGCTCGGCGCCTCAGTCGGCGCCACCCGCGTGGTCACCGACGTGGGCTGGCTCGGCCACGAACGGCAGATCGGCACGACCGGCGTGGTGATCGACCCCGAGCTGTACATCGCCTTCGGGGTCTCCGGCGCCGCGCAGCACACCGGCGGCCTCGGCCGGCCGCGCCACGTGGTGAGCGTGAACACCGATCCGTCCTGCCCGATGACCGAACTCGCCGACCTGGGCATCGTCGCCGACGCGACCGCCGTCGTCGAGGAGCTCGCCCGCCGCCTGGGAGTCACCCATGACTGACCCTATGTTCGATGTCGTCGTGGTCGGTGCCGGTCCCGCCGGCTGCGCGGCCGCACTGGAGGCGGCCCGCGCCGGCCGCTCGGTGGCCCTGGTCGAGCGCGGACCCTTCCCCGGCTCCAAGAACGTGTACGGCGGGGTCGTCTACGGCCGCATCCTCGACGAACTCGTCGAGAACTGGTGGGAGAAGATGCCCGTCGAGCGCTGGGTGACGCGCCGCTCGACCATGGTGATGACACCGGACCAGGCCTTGACCGTGGACTTCCGCAGTCAGGACTGGGGCGCGCCCCCGTACAACGGCGCGACCGTCCACCGGGCCGACCTCGATTCCTGGCTCGCCTCCCTCGCCGTGGAGGCGGGTGCCGTCCTCGTCACCTCGACGGTCGCGACGGGGCTGCTGCGCGATGGACGGGGCAAGGTGACGGGCGTCCGTACGGACCGTCCCGAGGGCGACCTCACCGCGTCCGTGGTCATCGCCTGCGACGGCGTCAACTCGTTCCTGGCCAAGGAAGCGGGCCTGTACCCGTCCGGGCCGACGGCCAAGCACACCACCCTCGGAGTGAAGGAGACCCTCGCCCTGCCCCGCGAGGTCATCGAGGAGCGCTTCGCCGTCACCGGCCGCGAGGGCGTGGACCTGGAGATCCTGGGCTGTACGCGGTCCATTCCGGGCGGCGGATTCCTGTACACGCACCTCGACTCGGTCAGCATCGGCGTGGTCGTCGGCCTCGAGGGTCTCGCTGCCGCGAAGGTGCGCCCCGAGGACCTCCTGTCCGGCCTCAAGGCACACCCGGCCATCGCCCCGCTGATCCGCGGCGCGGAGCTGAAGGAGTACTCCGCCCACCTGATCCCCGAGGGCGGCTACGACACCATCCCCGAACTGGTCGGCGACGGGATCCTGGTGGCGGGAGACGCCGCCGCCATGTGCCTGGCCGCGGGCATCTGGCTGGAGGGCGTCAACTTCGCGCTCGGCGCGGGCATGTACGCGGGCCGTGCCGCCGCGGCGGCGGTGGCCCTCGGCGACAGCTCGCGCAAGGGCCTGTCCGGCTACCGGCGCATGCTGGAGGAGTCGTTCGTCCTGGCCGACCACCGCAAGCTGCGCCGGGCTCCGGGCCTGCTGTTCTCCGAACGGTTCCAGCAGCAGTACCCGGCCCTGATCTGCGACGTGGTGCAGGGCCTGTTCCACGTCGACAACCCCCGCCCGAAGCCGGGCGTCCTGCGGCTGCTGCGCACCGCGGCCCGCCGCCGCGGCGTCCGCACGCGCCACCTGCTGGCCGACGCGCTCAACGGATTGAGGACTTTCGGATGACCGGAACCGGCAAAGCCACCGCGGAGCAGTACGGGACGGCGTTCGAGGACCGGATGGACACCGTCGAGTTCCGGGTCTCGCCGAACGCGCACATCACGGTCGACACCGACGTCTGCCGCGGCTGCACCACCCGGGCCTGCCTGCACGTGTGCCCGGCGAAGCTCTTCGTGCCCACCGCCGACGGCGGCCTCGTCTTCAACCACGAGCAGTGCTTCGAGTGCGGCACCTGCTACCTCGTCTGCGATGCCGACGGCGCCATCACCTGGAACTACCCCGAAGGCGGCCACGGCGTCGTCTTCCGGAAGGGATGAGCGCCATGCTGGTCGTCGCCGCGCTGCGCTGGGACGCCGGGCGGACCCGGGTCCATCCGCTGACGGGAGCCGTGGAGTGCGACGCGCTCGCGGGCGGTGCCGCGGCCGCGGACCGCAGCGCCCTCGAGCACGCGCTGCGCCTGGCCGAGCGGTACGGCGGCCGCTGCGTCGCCGTCACCGTGGGCCCGGCCGCCGCCGAGGCCATGCTGCGCGAGGCGCTGGCCTGCGGGGCGGCGGAGGTCTTGCGGGTGACCGGCCCCGACGAGGACGCCGAGGCGACCGCGCGGACCCTGCTGGACGCCGTGAGCCGCCGCTTCGGCGCCCCGGACCTCATCGTGTGCGGGGAGCGTTCGGCCGACTGGGGGACCGCGGCCACCCCGGCTCTCCTGGCCGGTCTGCTGGGCTCGGCCCAAGCCACCGGGCTGATCGAACTCACCTCCGACGGAGCGGGTCTGCGGGCCGTGCGGCGGCTGGACGGCGGACGCCGCGAGCGGCTCGACGTGCCGCTGCCCGCGGTCTGCTCGGTGGAGCGGGGCAGTGCGACGCTGCGGCGGGCCCCGCTGCCCGCCGTGCTGGCCGCGCAGTCCGCCGCCGTCCCGGCCGTGCGGGCCGAGGGCCCGGGGGCGCGGGGCCGGGTGCGTACCGGCGCCGTGCGTCCGTACCGGCCCCGGCCGACGGTGTGCCCGGCGCCCGGCGCCGCCGACCCCCGCGAGCGGCTGCTGGCCCTGACCGGGGCCCTGGAGCAGCGCACTCCGCCCCGGCTCGTCACCCCGCCGAGCCCGGCGGCCGCGGTCGACGAACTCCTCGGCTACCTGCGCGAACACGCCTATCTCGACGCGGCGGGCAGCGAAGCCGGTGCCTAGGGTCGCGCTGGTGACGGGCGCCGCACGGGGGATCGGCGCCGCGGTGGTGGAGCAGTTGGCCGACGCGGGCTGGCAGGTGGTCGCCACCGACCGGTGCGCGGACCTGCCGGGTGTGCCGTATCCCCTGGGCGGCAGGCAGGAACTGGCGGAGCTCGCCGCGCGGTGGCCGGGCCGGGTCGTCGACGTCGTCGCCGACGTCCGCGACCTCGACGCCCTGCGGGCGGCGGTGGCCACCGCGGAAGAGCGGTTCGGGGCGCTGGACGCGGCGGTGGCCGCGGCCGCGGTCATCGCGGGCGGGCGCCCGCTGTGGGAGACGCCGGACGACGAGTGGGACGCCCTGTTCGAGACCGGCCTGCGCGGTGTCGCGAACCTGGCGCGGGCCGCCGTTCCCGCGCTGCTGCGCCGGCCGGAGCCGCGCTCGGGCCGGTTCGTGGCGCTGGCTTCGGCGGCGGCCCACCGCGGCCTGTGGCACCTGGCGGCGTACAACGCGGCCAAGCACGGCGTGGTGGGACTGGTCCGCGGCCTGGCCACGGACCTGCGGGGGACGGGCGTCACCGCCACGGCCGTCTCCCCCGGATCCACCCGTACCGCCATGCTCGACGCGAGCGCGGCCCTCTACGGTCTGCCGGACGTCGAGGAGTTCGCCGTCCACCAGCTGGTGGACCGGCTGCTCGATCCGGCGGAGGTCGCTGCCGCCGTGTGCTGGCTGTGCAGCGAGCAGTCTTCCGCCGTCACCGGCACGGTCGTCCACGCGGACGGGGGCTTCACCGCATGAGCGCGTACGTTCTGAGTCCCGACCCGGGGCTGCTCCGGCTGGCCGGCGGCAGGGTCCTGCTCGGCGGATCGCCCTGCCGGGTGCTGCGCCTGACCGCGGCCGGGGGACGGCTCGCGGACGGCTGGCTGGCCGGCTCCCCCGTCGGGGACCGTCCGGCGCACCGGCGGCTGGCCGCCCGTCTGGTGCGGGCCGGGCTGGCGCATCCGCACCCCGCGGACAGCCGCCTCACGCCCGCGGACGTCACGGTGGTCGTACCCGTCCGCGACCACGCGCGGGCGCTGCGGGAACTCCTGCCCGCCATCGGCCCGGTGGGCCGCGTCGTGGTGGTGGACGACGGCTCGGCCGTCCCGCTCGACGGGGCCGCCGTACGCCACGCCACGGCGCGGGGTCCGGCGGCGGCCCGCAACTCCGGCTGGCGCCTGGCCTCGACGGAGCTGGTGGCCTTCCTCGACGCGGACGTCCGCCCGGAGCCCGGCTGGCTGGAGCCGCTGCTGCGGCAGTTCGAGGACCCGGACGTGCACGCCGCGGCCCCGCGCGTGCGCAGCGCCCCGGGCCCTTCCGTACGGGAGCGCTACGAGGAACACCGCTCCCCGCTGGACCTCGGTCCCCTCCCCTCCGCGGTCCGCCCGGGCACCCGGGTCCCCTTCGTCCCGTCGGCGGCCCTGGTCGTGCGCACCCGCGTCCTCGGGACGCACGGGGGGTTCGCCGAGGAGATGCGTTTCGGCGAGGACGTCGACCTGGTGTGGCGCATCGCGGAGGGCGGTGAGGTCCGCTACGTCCCCGAGTCGGTCGTCCACCACGCCCCGCGGTCCACCTGGGGTGCCTGGGCGCGGCAGCGCTTCGGCTACGGAACCTCGGCCGCGCCGCTGTCGCTGCGGCACGGCGCCGCCGTCGCCCCGGTGCGCATGTCCCCTTGGAGCGCGCTGTCCTGGGCTGCCGTCCTCGCGGGCCGGCCGCTGGCCGGCCTGGCCGTGGCGGCCGGTACGGCGGCCCTGCTCCCCCGCAAGCTGTCCCCCTCGGGGGTTCCCGCGGGGGTCTCCCTCTCCCTGGCGATGCGCGGCCATGCCGGTGCGGGCGGCCAGCTCGCCGAGGTCGCCGGCCGCGTCTGGTGGCCCGTTCTGGCCGCCCATCCCCGCGGCCGGATGCTGCTGGCCGCGGCCTGCGCCCGGCACCTCGTCAGCTGGTACCGGGTCCGCCCGGATCTGGATCCGGTGCGCTGGACGGCGCTGCGCACCGCCGACGACCTGGCGTACGGGGCCGGGGTCTGGTGGGGCGCCCTGCGCGGGCGTACGACCGGGCCGCTGCGGCCCGACCTGGCCGGGCACGGCGCCCGCCGCTCCACCGACCGGAGGGCGGGGACACTGATATGAGCCGCCTGGACAGCGCGGCGTGGCCGCAGTTGGCCGCACCCGGCGCCCCCCGGGTGCTGGTGGTGCCGCTCGGGTCGACCGAACAGCACGGTCCGCACCTGCCGTTCACGGTGGACACCGAGATCGCGGCCGCGCTCGCCGAGTCGCTCGAGCGCCGGCGCCCGGACGTGGTGCTGGCGCCTGCCGTGCCGTACGGGTCCAGCGGGGAGCACGCCGGTTTCCCCGGCACCCTCTCCATCGGCCGGGCGGCCGTCGAGCTGCTGCTGGTGGAACTCGTCCGGTCGGCCGACGCGTTCGGCGGGGTGGTGCTGGTCAGCGGGCACGGTGGCAACGCCGTACCCCTGCGGGCCGCGGTGGCCCTGCTGAGTAGTGAGGGCCGCAACGTACTGGCCTGGTCTCCGTCCGGGGACCCGCGGGACAGTCACGCCGGCCGGCTCGAGACCTCGGTGATGCTCGCCCTGCGCCCAGGGGCCGTCCGGATGCCGGACGCCGTGCCGGGAGACGTACGGCCGCTCGCGGAGGTCCTGCCCGCCCTGATGGAGTCGGGCGTGCGCGCCGTCTCCCCGAACGGCGTCCTCGGCAACCCGGTGGGCGCCACGGCGCGGGAGGGCGCGGCCGTGCTCACCCGCTGGACGGATTCCCTGCTCACGTCCTTCGACGCCTGGCGGTCCGGACACCGCGGGTAGGCCGTCTTCCGGGTCACGCCGGGCCGTTGCGCGCCGGGCCGTCGCACGCCGGGCCGTCGCACGCCCGGCCGCCGCGCGCCCTGGTCATCCGCGGGGCAGGATCTGCCGCGGCACGTCGCGCGGGTGGCCCGGGCGGCGCCATTCGCGCGGGTAGCCGACCGAGACCTCCTCGAAGGGGACGCCGTCGTGGACGGTGGAGCGCGGGATGTGCAGGTGTCCGTAGACGACCGCCGCCGCGCGGAAGCGCAGGTGCCAGTCGGCGGTGAGCTCGGTCCCGCACCACTGGGCGAACTCCGGATGGTGCAGGATCCTGGTCGGCTCGCGGACCAGCGGGTAATGGTTGACCAGCACCGTGGGCAGGGCGGGATCACAGGCCGCCAGCCGGCGTTCCGTCTCGGTGACGCGCGCCCTGCACCAGGCCTGCCGGCTGGGATAGGGGTCCGGGTGCAGCAGGAACTCGTCCGTGCACACCACGCCCTTCTCGTGGGCGAGGGCGAGGGACTCCTCGGTGTTCCGGGCGGCCGGGACGCGAAAGCTGTAGTCGTACCCCACGAAGAGCGGTGCGACGACCACCGGGCCGCCGGTTCCCTGCCACACGGGGTACGGGTCCTCCGGGGTCAGCACCCCCAGTCCGCGGCACAGCTCCACGAGATGCCGGTAGCGCTCCTCGCCGCGCAGCTGGACCACGTCCTCGCGCGGGGTCCACAGTTCGTGGTTGCCCGGCGCCCACACCACGGTGGAGAAGTTCCTGCTCAGGGTGGCCAGCCCCCACTCGATCAGCTCGCTCGTCTCGGCGACGTCCCCGGCGACGAGCAGCCAGTCGTCGTCGGACACCGGGCGCAGGCCCTCGACGATCTTGCGGTTCTCGGGGTGACCCACGTGCAGGTCGCTGATCGCGAGCAGGCTCATCCGCTCAACCTAGCGCGCCCCCGGCGCCCCGAGCACATGTCCATTCAGACAGGACCACTTCTCAAGTTGACATGAACATTCTGTTAAACGTCACCACTGAACGGCAGTGGTAACCAAGGAGGTCCCCCATGGCGCTTCGCGACGTTCTCCAGTCCCTGAACGACACCGACCTGGTCGCCGCCCCCACCGAGTCCCGTCTCGCCGGCGAGGGTGTCATCGACCCGGCCAAGGCCGCCGTCCTCTCCAACGACGAGGCCTACGACGCTCCGATGATGGTCATGAGCCAGATCAACGAGGCCTGACCGGACGGCAGTACCCGCAGGTGGAAGGCTGCCCGGGAGCTTTTGCTCCCGGGCTCCTCTGATCCCGAGCCCGAGCCCGAAAGGTTGGCATCACCGCATGACCGCAGCCGCGTCCTTGACCGCAACGCTCCGCGACCGGCTTCTCACAGACGCCTGGGGCGTCTCGCACCGCATCGTGCGGAACGCCGTCGACACCTCGGAGCTCCTCGGTTCCGCCGACATCGGGAGATGGCTCGACGCCAGCCTGCTGAGGTGGCCCTACTTCACTCTGCTCAAGCACGGCGAGGTGCCGCCCGTGACCTCGTACACCACGGTGCGCGACGTGATCGGTCAGAAGCGGGACGGGTACCCCAACCCCGCCGCGGTCCGCCGCCACATGGAGCGCGGCGCGACCCTCAAGCTGAACCAGCTCGGCGACTGGCACCGGCCCACCCGCGAGGTGTCCCGGGGGCTCGAGGAGTTCCTCACCGCCGCCGTCAACTCGTACGTCTTCTGGACCCCCGAGGACTCGCGCGGAATGCTGCCGCACCGCGACGCGGCCCATGTGATCGTCATCCAGCTCGAGGGCCGCAAGGAGTGGCACCTGTACGCCGAGCCCGAGCAGGTCGGCGCGGGCGCGGGACTCGACGTGGACAGCTCGCGGCCGACCCATGTGTTCACGCTCGAGCCGGGCGACGTGCTCTACCTGCCGCACGGCTGGCCGCACGACGCGGTCGCGCGGGACGGCTCCTCGCTGCACCTGACCTTCACCCTCACCGAGCCGACCCCCGAGGACCTCGTCGAGGCGTTCCTCAAGCGCTTCCTCGATGACGAGGAGGAACTCGTGCACCACTTCCACCAGCGCGGTCTGGAAGCGCGGACGGCACAGGTTCGCGCGGCCCTGCTGGAGCAGGCGGAGAAGCTCGACAGCGGCGCATGGGCACAGACGGCAGTGGACACGATGCGGAAGGCGATCGGCTGATGACCGTGACAACCCACGCTCCCGAGACGGCCGCGGCGGCCCCGGCGGCCGACGGCGTGCCGACCCTGCTGGACCACCTGGTGGGCGACCCCGCGGCCTTCTTCCGCGACCACTGGGCCAACCAGCCCGTGGTGCTGCGTGCCCCGACCGACCTGACCGGACTGATCTCCGAGCAGGAGATCTGGGACGAGGTCGACTGCGGCCTGCTGTCCCGCCCGTACTTCACCGTGTTCAACGAGGGCGTACGCACCGCCATCAGCGACATGTCCACCCAGCGCACGGTGGTCGGGCACGATCTGGCCGGCTACATCCGCCCGGAACAGATCTACGCGGACTTCGCGGCCGGCGGCACCTTCAAGTTCAACCAGCCCGAGCACTGGCACCCACGCATCCGCGAGCTCGTCCAGGGCATGCAGCGGCACTTCCGCGGCGGCCTGGAGTCCTTCGTCTTCCTGAGCCCGCCCGGCAAGACGGCCATGCGGGCCCACTACGACGGCGCGCACGTCTTCGTCCTGCAGGTGCAGGGCGTCAAGGACTGGACGTTCGGGCGCATCCACCCCGGCTCGACCAGCGACTCGACCATCCACGAGGGGCCGATCGAGGACGAGCACCGGGTCGAGGTCACCCTGCGTCCGGGCGACGTCCTCTACATGCCGCACGGCACCCCGCACTTCGCGACGGCCCGCGAGGGCAACTCGATCCACATCGCGATCACCGTGGAGGAGCCGACCGCCGAGAACCTCGCGAACGTGCTGCTGGCGTCGTTCATGGCCGACCCGCGCTTCGCGGCGTTCGAGGAGACCCACCACCGGCACCCGCTGCCGGAGCGCACCCGGCTGCTGCGCGAGGCCCTGATCGCCCACCTGGCCGAGGCGGACGAGAAGGCCGTCCTCGACTCCGCGGTCACCCTGCGCAGGGAGCACCGGTGACCCGGCTGCAGGGCTCGCGCCGTGCGCCCTGGCTGACCGGCGGGGGCCCTGCAGCCGTCACCGAAGGCACGCTGCGGTCCACGCGTACGGCCGACACCTGGGCGCGGCTGGCCCCGCTGCTCGCCGACCGCGGCATCACCCGCGTCGCCGACCTGACCGGCCTCGACACCATCGGGATCCCCGTGTGGACCGCGATCCGGCCCGCCGCGGCGACCCTGGTGGCCAGCGCGGGCAAGGGCCTGGACCACGGCAGCGGCCGGATCTCGGCCGTGATGGAGTCCCTGGAAGTCGCCGCCGCCGAGCAGGCCCGTCCGGCCGTCGTGGCCCGCGGCGGCGCCAAGGAGGTGGCACCCGGCTACGGCGTCGCCGATCTCCCGCTGCATCCCGTCTCGTTGGCCGACGACCGCACGCGGCTGGACTGGGTCCGGGCCTGGGACCTGGTCTCCGGCGCTCCGGGCCTGGTTCCCGCCGCCGCCGTCGGGCTGCGCGGCTGGGGCGCGCAGGAGTGGCAGCCGGCCACGTTCGTCACCACCACCAACGGCCTGGCCGGCGGCAACGACCACGTCGAGGCCGCCCTGCACGGACTCCTGGAGCTGGCCGAGCGGGACGCACTGGCCCGGCTGACCCCCGCCGACCCCGTCCTGACCGAGCCCGACAGCGTGAGCGATCGGCTCTCCCCCGTACTGGCGCGGATCCGCGAGGCGGGCGCCGAGGCCGTACTGGAGCGCATCCCCTCCCTCCCGGGCACCTTCGCCTACACCTGCCGGCTGACCCAGCCCGAGATGTGGCAGGTCTTCGGGGGCTCCGGCTGCCACACGCACCCTGCCATCGCGGCGGAACGCGCCCTGCTGGAAGCGGTGCAGAGCCGCGCCTCCGTCATCAGCGGCGGCCGCGACGACATTCCCGAATGGACCTTCCGGATCCAGGGGGCCCGCCCGGGGCGCCCGCGCGCGCTGCCGCGGCGTTCGGAGGCGATGCCCTCGGCGCCCGCGCCCGCCGGCTCGTTGGGCGACGCACTGGACGACCTGGTCGCGGCCGTGCACGAGCGCACCGGCCTGCCGGTGCTCGCCGTGGACCTGACCCCCGCTTCACAGCCGTGGCCCGCCGTGGTCCAGGTCTTCGCCCCCGGGCTCGGGCTCGCTCTCGAGCACCCCAGGCCCCAGGAACTCACCGGCAGGAGCACCGCGTGACACCCCGTCGCATCGCCTTCGTGGGCCCGACGCTGCCGCCGTCGGTCCGCCCCGACAACGGTTTCGCCTACCTGCCGCCGGTCCGGCACGGCGACCTCTTCGCCCTGGACCTGCGGGCGGGGGACGAGGTGCTCATCGTGGACGGCGTCTACCAGCACTTCGCTCCCATCCGGCACAAGGAGATCCTCGCGCAGCTGGCTCGGGGGGTACGCGTCACGGGCGCGGCCAGCCTCGGAGCGCTGCGCGCCGCCGAGCTGGCCGACTTCGGCATGCGCGGCCTGGGGCACGTGTACGCGGCCGCCCGCGCCGGGCACCTCGTCGCCGATGCCGACGTCGGTGTGCTGCACGCCGGTGAGGAGGACGGCGGCCGTCGCCTGACGGTGGCGATGGTCTCCGTGCGCACGGCGGTGTCCGAGCTGCTGGCGGCCGGTGCGATCGGTGCGGAGGAGGGGGCGCTGATCGAACGCGTCGCCGGGCGCCTGCACTTCACCGAACGTTCCGAGCGGGCGCTGGAACACCACGCGGAGGGCTTCCGCGACGAGATGCGGTCCGTGCTCCGGCACATCGACCGCCACGGCGACGTGAAGACCCGGGACGCCCTGGCCGCCCTGGACGTGCTCGCGGCCGAGCGCGGCAGCGGCGCGGCGCACGCCGCCGACCCCACGCTGGCGGGAGCCGTGTGGCAGAGCTCGTACGGAGCCGAGTGGGAGTTCGACCACAGGCCGCTGCGGCCCGGTTCGCCGATCGGCTCCCGCCTCGCGCTCGCCTGCCTCCAGTTGTTCGCCGCCGACTTTCCCGACCGCCACCGCGCCTACGCCCTGCGGGTCGCCGCGGAATCGACCGGACGCCACGGCGGATCCGCGCCGGCCCTGCTGGGCGAGGCCGGGTTCGCTCCCGCCACCCGGGCCGCCGCCCGGCTCGCCCGGCCGACGGCGGCCACCGTCGCCTGGAGCCCCGAGGAGCGGCTGCTGGCCCGTACCTTCCGGCTGCGCCCGGGTCGGCTCACCTATGCCGGCCTGCCCGCCGAGGCCCTCGCCGGGGGCTCCCTCGCCGAGCTGGAACAGTGGTGCGAGCGGCTGCTCGCACCGGCGGGGACACCTCCGGTACCCGCGGGCCGCTGCCACGAGCTGCTGCGCGGCCTGTGGCAGGCGCACCGGCCGGAGGAGTACCGGCTGTGCGTACTGGAGCGGGGGTTCCGCGACGAGGCGGAAGCCGCCCGGTTCGCCGGCGCGTTCGACCTGGCCCTCGTGGGCCGCCTGGCCGACGCGGCGGTGGCCTCATGACCTCCACCGCATTCGTCGAGGCGCTGGGCGCCGAGCCGCGGCCGAAGTCCCTCGCCGCGTTCACCGGCGACGGGCTGCTGCTGAGTGCCGATGTGCCGGACGGCGCCGGATCCCTGGTGCAGAGCCTGGTCTGCTACGAGCGCACCGCCTCCGGCACCTGCCGGGCGAGCTGGTCGGTTCCGCACGCCACCGAGGCGGCAGCGGTCCCCGGCGGCTTCGCCTACGTGCGTCACGGCGGCCGGCAGGTCGTCGCCGTACGGTCCGTCACGGGCGGCCCCGAACGGATCCTGCACCACGTCACGGGCGACGTGTGCGCGCTGGTACCCCGGCCCGGCACCGGTGAACTGGCGTGCGTGGTCCGCACGGCGCGCGCCCTCGGCGCCCATCCGGACGAGCTGCTCGCCGGATCCGACGCCGTCTGGTCCGAAGGACCCGAGGCCTCCCTCGGCAGTGCCCGCCGGCCCGAGGGAGAGGTCGAGATCTGGCTGCTCGCGGTCGACGGGTCCGCCCCGGCGCGCCGCATCCCGGTGACGGCGCCGCTCGGTGCCTCGCTGACCGGCGAGGTGGCCTGGGCGGGCTCCGCCACCCTGCTGGTGGGCGTCTGCCACCACCTCCAGGACGGCACCCGGCGGTTCGGCCTGCGGGCGGTGCCGGTGGGCGCGGGCGGCGGCCCGATGCGCGAGCTGCTCTTCGACGGGATCGACCTCTGCTATCCGGTGCAGGAACCGGACGGACAGTACGTGGCCTATCTCGGCACGGTGGTGCCCGGCGACGACCTCCCGCCCTCCCAGACCGCCTGCCTGGTGCGTTCCGGCTCGCTGGAGCTGACGGTGCTCGACTCACCGCCGGACACCTGGCAGCGCCCGGTCGGCTGGGACGGCCCCGGCCGCCTGCTGTGCACCGCCGAGACGGGGCCGCGCCGCCGCCTCTTCGCGTACGAACTCGACCGCGCCGCCTGGTCCGACGTACCGACGGCCGCTTCGGTGGAGAGCGTGCGGGTCTGCGACGGCCGCGCCGCCGTGCTCGTGTCGGCCCTGGACGCACCGCCCGCCATCGACGTCATCGACCTGATGTCCGGGCACAGCCGGCGCGTCGAGGCCAGCCGGCTGCCGGCGCTGCCCGGGACGCTGTCGTACCACCCGCAGGTGGTGCCCGGCATCGACGGCACGCTCGCCTCCTGGCTCTGCATGCCCCACCGGGGGCCGGTGCGCGGCACCGTCGTCTTCTTCCACGGAGGCCCGTTCAAGAGCTGGACCGAGTGGTCCTGGCGGTGGAACCCCTGGCCGTTCGTGGCGGACGGCTACGCCGTGATCCTGGTGGAGCCCCCGCTCTCGCTCGGGTACGTGCCCGCCGCGCGGTCCGGCTGGCGGAACTGGCGTACGAAGGTCGCCCCGGCGGCGGTCGCCCAGGTGGCGCAGTTGCGGGCCCTGGCGGGCCTGTCGGACACCCCGCTCGCCCTGATGGGCGGCAGCTTCGGCGGCTACCTCTCGCTCGTGACGGCCGCGGCGCAGCAGCCCGCCCTGGTGGTCGCGCACGCGTCACCGCTCGACCTCGCCCAGGTGGCGCAGACCAGCGACGTGGGCTGGCAGTGGGTACGCGACCACGGCGACCCGACGGCGCGGGGCGGGCACTTTCGGGAGCACAGCCTGCCCGCGCACTCGGTGGGCGCCGGCACCCGCGTGCTGCTCTCCCACGGGTTGCAGGACGGGCTGGTGCCCCCGACGGAGACCTTGCGCGCCCATCGCGCGCTGGTCCGTGAGGGGGTCCGCTGCGAGGTGGCGTTCTTCCGCTCCGAGGCGCACGGGCTGAGCCGGCCGCGCAACATCCGGGCCTGGTACCGCTGGGTGCTCGCCGCATGCGCGGCGGAACTCGCGGGCGAGCGCTCGCAGACGGCTCCGGAGGAGCTGACCGGCGAGCTCGCCGAGCGCTTCGCGGAGCTGGCGATGAGGGGGTTCGATGCCCGGGTATGAGGCAGCTCCGCCGCGGCGGCTGGTGACCCGCGGGCAGATCGCCGGCGGCCTCGCCGCCCTGGGGCTCGGCCCCAAGGCCGCGGGCTCCGGCTCCGGCTCCGGCGTCGTCATCGTGCATACGTCGCTGCGCAGCTTCGGCTTCGTGGTGGGCGGCGCGCAGTCGGTCCAGTGGGCGCTGCGGGACGCGGTGGGTCCGGACGGCACCCTGGTCATGCCCGCCTTCACCCCGCAGCTGTGTCATCCCTCGACGTGGCGCTCCCCCGACCTGGCCGGCACGGACCTGGCCGGCGCGGCCGCGGCCATGCCGGTCTTCGACAGGCAGGGCACCCCGGTCTCCCGGACCATGGGCGTACTGCCGGAGCTGCTGCGCTCGCTGCCCGGGGCCAGGCGCTCCGGCCACCCGCACGTGTCGTTCGTGGCCGAGGGGCCGCGGGCCGACGAGATCGTACGCAGCCATCCGGACGCGTACCGGCTGTCCGCGCAGAGCCCGCTCGGGCGGCTGTGGGACCTCGACGCCACCGTGCTGATGCTCGGCACGCCGTGGAACAAGTGCACGGCGCTCCACCTCGCCGAGTACGACGCGCCGTACCCGGGCCGGCGATCCGGCCTGTGGGCGCTTCCGGAGGCCGGCCCCGATGCCGGTCCGGCGGGGACGCGCTGGCGCGAGGTCCCGGAGATCCTGGTCTGGGAGGGCGACTTCGACGCGCTGGGCGAGGCGTACGAGGCCTCCGGCAACCCCATGGCCAGTACGGTCGTCGGCGCCGCGGTGTGCCGTGCGGTGCCGTTGCGGGCCCTGGTCCGGTTCGCCACGCGGTGGCTGCCCGCCCACCGTGACCTGCGGCGGGCCGTCGCTCCGCCGGGTTGGCGCTCGGTCGTGGACGCCGACGGCCCGCTCCCCGAAGGAGTCGTGCGCCATGACGTCTGACATATCGCTCCGCCCGGTCACGGCGGCCGATCTCGACCTGTTCGAGACGGAGTTCGCGACCGAGGAGGGCACCGGGTCCTTCCAGTGGTTCGGCTTCACCCCGACCCACCGGCTGCGCCGGCGCTTCGCCGAAGACGGCCTGCTCGGCCCCGACGACGGGACCCTGACCGTGACCGTCGACGGGCAGACCGCGGGCCGCGTCGAATGGTTCGCCTCCGCCTGGGGCCGGGCCCGGACCTCCGCCTGCTGGACGATCGCGATCGGGCTGCTGCCGGCCGCCCGGGGCAAGGGCACCGGCACCGGGGCGCAGCACCTGCTGGCGCGCTACCTGTTCGACCACACCCGCGCCGAGCGCGTCCAGGCCTGGACGGACCTGCACAACCTCGCGGAACAACGGGCACTGGAGAAGGCCGGTTTCGTACGCGAGGGCGTGCTGCGCGCCGCCCAGTGGCGCGCCGGGCGCTGGCACGACCAGGTGCTGTTCTCCGCCCTGCGCGGCGACGGGCCGTTCCGGGACACATCCGATCTCGCCGAGGAGGAGCCATGGCAGGCCTGACCACCGTACGGCTGGCCAACGGCCTGCGCGTACTGCTCCAGCCGCTTCCGGGCAGCCAGGTGGTCGCCACCTGCCTGCACGTGGGAACCGGCTTTCGCAACGAACCCGTCGCGGGCGCCGCCCACCTGCTCGAGCACGCGCTCGCCCAGGGATCCTCGCGCAGTGGTCCGCTGGCCGCCGCCGTGACGTCCATCGGCGGCACGATGAACGCCAGGACCTCGAACGACTACACCCAGTACACCCAGATCCTGCCCGCCGACGGGCTGGAACTGGGGCTGCGCATCGAGCGCGACCGGCTGACCGAGCCGGACCTGAGCGCCGGGCACGTCCGTGCGCAGATCGCCGTGGTCCAGGCCGAGATACGCCGCAACGTCCTCCAGCGCCCGCACGGCGGCATGGTCCTCTTCGACCTGCCCCGACTGCTGCACGACTCCTGGGAGAACCGGCACAACGGCTATGGCGACATCACGGCGCTGGAGTCGCTGGGACCGGCGGAACTGCAGGCCTTCTTCGACCGCTCGTACGCTCCCGGCAACATCCACCTGACGCTCGTCGGGGACTTCGACCCCCACCGGGCGCGGGAGCTGGTGGAGCGGGTCCTCGGGCCGGTCCCCGCCCGCGGGACCCGGCAGCGCGAGCCCGCCGCCGAGGGTCCGCTGGCGAGCCCGCGGTTCGGGCTGCGCGCGGACCGGATAGCCCCCGCCGGCCGGACCGCATGCGGCTTCCGGATCCCCGAGCCGGGCACCGATCCGGTAGGGCACCTGGCGACCGTGCTGCTCAGCGAGGTGCTGGAGGTCATGGGCGAGGCGTGCGACTGCCACGGCCGGGCGCGGCCGTGGGGGGCCTTCCGGGCCCGGGTCAACCGCACCGGCAACCCCTTCGACGTGGCGCGTTCCTCGCTGCTCGCGGTGGAGTTCCCGCACCCGGTGGGGGTTTCGCCGGACGAGGCCGAGGGCTGCCTGCGCACGCTGTTCGCCCGGATCGCCGCGGGCTCCGCGGAAGTCGAGGAGGCCCTGACGGTACTGCGCCGCCAGCTGCCGCTGCACCTGCACGCGGAGCTCGACTCGGTGGCGGGCCAGGCTTCCTGGCTGAGCGTCGGCGCGGCGGTACACGGCGATCCGGCGTACCTGGCCGGGCTCCCCGCGCGGATCCGTGCCCTGCCCACCGCCGAGGTGGCCCGGCTCGCCGCGCGGTACGCGAGCGCCCCGGCGGCCCGGATCACCAGCCTGCCCGTGGTGGCCGGGGAAGAGACGACGACAGGCCCGCGCATCCTCGCGGCGGCGGGAGACCGGTCATGACGCCCCCGACGTGGTCGGCGACCCCCGCACCCCCGGCGGAGCCCCGGTTCACCGCACCCGCGTACCGCACCACCGCACTGGACCGCGGTGCCGTGATCGGCATCGACCGGACCGGCACCGGGGACCTCGCCGAGGCACGGCTGCTGCTGCCGCTCGTCCCGGGCACGGGCGAGGGGGCGCACCTGCACGCCACCGAGGTGGAGGTGGCGGCCGAGGCGCTGCGGGACGCCCTGGAGTCGGCCGCGGGCTCGCTGGCCGTGGTCCGGGCCGAGGCGCGCGGCGACCGTGTCGTGGTCTCCGCCCGTACGTTCACCGACGACTTCGCGGACGTCTGCGCGCGGATCGGCGACTGTCTCGGCTCGGACGCGCTGTTCGACGAGGGGCGGGTGCGGCAGGCCGCCGCGCGGGTCTCCGCACGGCTGGCGAAGGCGAGCGGGCACGCTCCGCTGGTCGCCCGCGCCCGTTTCCTGGCAGCGGTCTACGGCGCGCATCCGTTCGGCCGTACCGCCTCCGCCGCCGAGGCCCACGAGGTCACCGGCGAGCGGCTGGCCGGCCTGCTGGCGAGCGCGCCCGCGGCCGCACGCCGTGCGGTGGCGGTGGGCCGGGAGCCGGCCGCCGCGTTGCTGACGGCGGCAGAGCGCCTGCTCCCGGCCGCACCGGACGCGGCGCCGCGTCCACCGGTCCGGCCGGGACCGCACCCCGCGGCCGCCCCCGCGACCGTCCTGTCCCCCGGGGTCCCGCAGACCTTGATCCGCCTGGGCGGTCACGTCCCGGGCCGCACCCACTGCGACTATCCGGCCCTGCAACTGGCCGTGCTGATGCTCGGCGGCTACTTCGGGAGCAGGCTGACGCTGATCCTGCGCGAGCGCGAGGGGCTGGCGTACGCGCCGCGCGCGGTCCTCGACCCGCTCGGCGAGACGGCGGCCTTCACCCTGGAGGCCGACGTGCGTCCGGACGGCACCGCGCGCGCCCTCGATCTGATCGAGGCGGAGATGGACCGGCTGGCGAGCGGCTCCTTCACCGCCGAGGACCTGCGCAACGCCCAGAACTTCACGGTGGGTTCCATGGCGATGGCCTGCTCGTCGCGCTCCGGCCTGGCCTCCGTGTTCGCCGGGACGCTCGCGAGCGGCCTGCCCGCGCAGTGGCTCGGAGGCTACGAGGCGCGGGTACGGGCCCTGTCCGTACAGGACGTGGCACGCGCGGCCGAAACCCATCTGCGCGCGCCCGGGCTCGTCGGCGTGCTGGTCTCTCCGGCCGTCCCCGCCCCTGCCCCCTCTTCCTGACGAAGGGAACGACGATGGGAACGACGATGGGAACGACGATGGGAACATCGTGCTGAAGTCATTCATCCGGAACAACTTCTCCTCGCTGAGGGGACCGGCCAGGACGCTCGGCGCCCTGCACTTCGTGGACAGCCTGGGCGGCGGCCTCTTCATGGCCGGCTCGGCGGTGTACTTCGTCGTCGTCACGGGCCTGCCCGCCGCCGTGGTCGGCCTGGGGCTGTCGCTGGCCGGGTTCAGCGGCTTCCTCTCCAGCGTGCTGCTGGGCCGGGTCGCCGACCGGATGGGCGCCAGGCAGCTGCTGACGGTGCTGCTCGTCCTGCTGGGGGCCGTCTACGCCCTCTACCCGCTCGTCGACTCGGCCTGGTCCTTCTATCCCGTGGTGATCACGGTGGGCGCCCTGGAGTTCGGCTGCGGTCCCGCCTTCGGTGCGCTCATCATGGACTTGGTCCCCGAGGAGCAGCGGGTGACGGCCCGGGCCGCGCTGCGCTCCCTGTTCAACGTCGGCTTCTCCTTCGGCGCCCTGTCCGCCGCCGGCCTGATCGGCCTGGGCGGCACGGCGCTGGAACTGCTGCCGCTCGGCAACGGCCTCACGTTCCTGCTCGCCGCGGCGCTGGTGCTGCGGCTGCCGAAGTCAGAGGTCCGGCCGAGCGCGGGCGGCGCCAGCGGCAGGTTCCGCGTGCTGCGCGACAAGCCCTTCCTGGCCGTGATCGGCGCGTCCAGCCTCCTGGCGCTGCACAGTGCGGTCCTGCTGGTCGGCATCCCCCTGTGGATCGTCAAGAACACCGACCTGCCGCGCGGCGTCGTCCCGCTCGTCCTCGTCGCGAACACCGTGCTGGTGGTGCTGTGTCAGGTCGCCGCGGCCCGGGGCGCCGACACCCTCGACGGCGCGGTCGGCGCCGCCCGCAAGGCCGGCGTGATCTCCGTGGCGGCCTGCGGGGCCCTGGCCGTGGGCGGCTTCACCGGTTCGTGGGGCACCGGCGCGATCGCCGTCGTGGCGGTCCTGCTCTTCACGGCCGCCGAACTGTGGCAGTCCGCGAGCGGCTTCGGGCTCGGTTTCGGGCTGGCCCCCGACGAGGCTCGCGGCGAGTACCTGGGCGCGTTCCACCTGCACGTCGTCGTCCAGGCGACGGTCGGTCCGGGTGTGGTCTCCTTCCTGGTGACCACCCACGACTCGGTCGGCTGGCTGGCGATGGGCCTGGTCTTCCTGGCCGGTACGGCCGCCATCGGACCCGCGGTCCGCAGCGCCCGCCGCACCACCGCCAAGGACACCGCCACCGACACCGCCACGGACACCGCCGCCGTCGCCGCCTGACGCCGTACGGCCCGGCGGCCCGGCCTCGTACGAGCCCACGCCGCCGCCCCCCGGCGGTGTCGGGGGCCCGTGCTCAGCCGGGCTGCCCGGCCGCGGCCGCCAGGGTGCGCGCGAGGTCGCGCACCGAGGCGGAGCTCCCGTCCGCCGTGCCCGCGATGGCCACGAGCGGCGGCAGCCAGCCGTGGGCGGCGATGCACTGCGCCACCTCGTAGGCGACGCTCCCGCCTCCGGAGAAGCAGCCGAGCAGCAGCGGCTCACCGGCCGCGAGCGCGGTGCGCACCGCGGCCAGGCAGACCCCGGTGTCGACCGGGGCGGTGACCGTGGTGAGCGCCTCCGGGCCCGGATAGGCCCGTGCGAGGGCGTCGTAGCAGGTCTCGGGCGCGGCCGGCGGCGGTACGAGCAGGATCACGCCGGCGCCGGGCCGCGCGGCCGCGCGCAGCTCGCGCAGCCCGCCGCCGGGCGGGACCGGGGCGGCCGCCACCGGCCGGGGCACCGGCAGGCCGATCACGGTCCGCACGACCTCCCCGACGGTGGTCGTGCCGTCGACGGACACCAGGACCTCGCGCAGCAGCCGCGCGGTCCGGGCCAGTGCCTCGGCCGCTTCGGGGTCCGCGATCCGGGTCCGGTCGTTGACCGCCGTGAGCAGCAGGGCGCCCTCGGCGTCGTGGCACGCGCTGATGGCGATGGGCTTGGGCGTGTACGGGCCCACGGCCTGCGGGAGGTCCACCCGGACGCCCTCGGCGTCGAGTTCGCTCCACAGCGGGTCCCGGCCGTCCGGGTCGGGCGGCGGGCCCTGCGGGGCCTCGAAGGCGACGAGCGAGTCCGTGAGGTCGTCGGGGAGGTCCCGCCCGCTCCACCGGTGGACCTGGCCCTCCGAGACCCATTCGTACGCGGCCGCGCCCAGGGCCCGGTCGCGCAGTTCGGCCAGCAGACGCTCCATCGGGGCTTCGGGGTCCACGTCGACGTGAACGGGCAGCGCGTTGCGCAGGGGGGCGGGGAGGCCGGCGGCGCCCTCCAGGGCGATCCCGCGACCGGAGACGGCCATGGCGAACGCGACGGGCGCGGGCGCCCGGCACGAACCGCCGGCCCGGTACAGCAGCAGGGCCCAGGCCGCGTGCAGCGCCGTGCTCTCGGTGACGCCGAGCCCGGCGGCCCAGTCGCGCAACCGGGCGGCCTCGGAGGGGGTCAGCCGCTGGCGCGCGATCCCGTGGCCCCGGCGGGTCCTGGCTCCCGCGGTCGGCCCGGCCGGGCCGGGCAGGGTGAGGGAGCCGGCCGGGGGCGCGGCGACGGACCAGAACGCGCGGGGCGGGGTGAGGTCTTGGTCGGCCAGCCAGCGCAGATGGTCGCGCAGATCGGGGCGGCGCTCGCCGCCGGTGGGACGCCCCTCGGCCAGATAGGCACGGTAGAAGGCGCGCAGCAGCAGGCGCACGCTCCAGCCGTCGAGCATGGCGTGGTGGAAGGTCAGGGCGATGCGGGTCGGCCCGGTGGACCCCGCCGATTCGTCCAGCAGCGCGACGCGCAGCAGCCCGGGACGGTGCAGGTCGAAGGCGCGCAGCCGCTCGCTCACCAGCAGGGAGTGCCAGTCGACGGATCCGTGGTGGTGGCGGACGAGCTCCGGTGAGGCCTGCGGGTGCACGACGACCCGTGGGGCGGTTCCGGGGCCGTCCGTGCGGGCGCGGTCGGTGAACGCCGCCCGCAGCACGGGCTCCTGCGCGAAGACGGCCTGCCAGGCGGCGTGGAACCGCCGGGTGTCCAGCGGCCCGTACCAGCGCCAGTGCAGCTGCTCGACGTGCAGGCCCGCGCCGGGCCTGCCGGTCAGGACCTCGAGCAGCACCTCGCGCTGGCGCGCGCTCGCGGGGTGTCCGGCCGCCGGACGCGCGGCCGCGCCGGCCGGAGGGTCGAAGGGGTCGGGTGCGTTCCGCCCGGCCGCTTCCTCCGGGGCCGCGCTCTCCCACGCGGTCCGCAAGGCCTCGGGCCGCGCGGGCGTCTTTCGCGGCCGGGCTCCGGGGGCGGTCAGCAGATCCGCCACCGCGCCGGCCGGGGAGTGGCGCGGGGACAGGTGCAGGGTGTGGTGCGTCGCCGTGTGGCGGCGCAGGGTGGGTGTGCCCGAGGGCAGCGCGGCGAGGGCCGCCGCGAGGACGTCCTGATCGAGGGGACCGCGCAGGTCCAGCGCCGGTGCGGAGCCGGGCGCGATGACCACGGTCATGGCAACGCTCATCGGCTCCCCCTCGTCTCGGCGTCACACCGGGCGGCGTCACACGTCAGGAGGGTGGAGTATGCGCGCGAAGCCCACATTTCGCTGATATGCCGCTGACACGCCGCCGGAGTCCCGCCGGAGCGTCGCCACGCGCCGTGGGGGGCCGCGCGCCTACAGGGTGCGGATGGCGGTCTCCGCGTACCGCTTGGCGAGGTTGAGGGTGGCGGTGCTGTTGCGGCCGAGGGCCTCGCGCACGTACGTCCTGGCCCGGTCGAGGTCGGCGCCGGGGCCCAGGACCCGCTCGACGGCCTCCTCCCGCAGCAGCACGCTGTGCTGGGAGATCGCGGTGACCCCGGTTTCGTCCGGGATCAGCGACCACTCGCCGGTGTGCGCGGCCATCAGGGCCGGGGTCACGGTCTGCTTGTAGACGATGCGGCCCGCGTGCGGGAAGCACACCCGCACGGATTCCGTGGTGTGCACGGCTCCGTCGGAGGTCACGGTGTCCATGCTCAGCAGCTGGACGCCGGGCTCGTCCTCGGTGACGGCGACGCGGGAGACGTGGGGCACGCGCTCCGGCCAGTCGGCGACCCCGTAGAGGAACTGGTAGACCAGATCGGCCGGTCCGTTGACGCGCACGGAGTCCTCGAAGGACAGCAGCAGGCCGTCGAGCCGGGTCCAGCGCTCCGCGGCTTCCTTCAGCCGCGCCAGCTCGGCACGGCTGTTGGTGTCGGTGGCCTCCTTGGTCCAGTCGACGTCAGCGGACCGGTCGCCGGCGACCGCGAAGTCGTGGAGCAGGGTCAGCCGCGAGCGGTCGGTGCCCCGCGGTTCCACGATCCAGCTGCCGCCCATCGCCACGACGGGGTCGGCGGGAACTTCCTGGCGGAAGTCGATCCGCAGCCGGGGCGTGTCCAGGGTGCGGCGCGACAGCCACGATTTGACCCTCCCGTTCGCGGTGACCCACATGTGGAACCGGTCCTGGGAGCCGTCGAAGTCGAGCCGCTCGACGTGGATGCTCGGCGGGATGAAGAGCGGCCACTGCGTCGTGTCCGCGATCAGCCCGTAGACCACGCCAGCGGGCGCGTTCACGTCCACCGCATAGGACGTCCGGTGTACTTGCTGCACAGGCATCGCCACACTCCTCACTCACACGTGGTCCAGAGTCTGTCCGCGATCGCCGGAGTCCCGCTCGAGAGCGCCTGGAGTCTCAGCGCGCGAGCGCCGATTCCGCGTGCTGCTTGGCGTACGTCATGGTCGCCGTGCTGTTGCGCCCCAGCGCTTCGCGTACGTACCGGCGGGCCGCCGCGAGATCGGCGGAGGGGCCCAGCACCCGGGTGACGGCCTCCTCGCGCAGGACGACGCCGTGCTGCGAGGTGACCGTCGAGCCGTACGCGCCGCCGGTGACCGTCCACACGCCGGTGTGGGCCGCCATCAGCGCCGGGGTGCGGGTCTGCTTGTAGGCGATGCGGCCGGCCGCCGGGAAGCACACCCGCACCGATTCGGTGGTGTGGGCGGACCCGTCGGCGGTGAGCGTGTCCATGGCCATGACCTGGACGCCGGGCAGGTCCCCGGGCTCGGTGAGCTCCAGCCGCGAGACGTGCGGCAGCAGCTCCGGCCACTGGTCGGCCCGCTCCAGGAACGCGTAGACCAGCTCCGGCGGGGCGTCCACGCGGACGGTGTCCTCGAAGGACATCACGAGTTCGTCGAGCTTGCCCCAGTGCTCGCCCAGCTTCGCCAGGTTCGCCAGCTCCGCACGGCTGTTGGTGTCGGTGGCGCGCTCCACCCACTCGACGTCCTGCTCCCGGTCGCCCTCGACCGAGAAGTCGTGCAGCAGCGTCAGCCGGCAGCGTTCGGCGCCGAGCGGCTCGACGATCCAGGTGCCGGTCATCGCCGACAGCGGGGCCGCGGGGATCTCTTGGCGGAACTCGATGCGCCGTGCGGACGCGTCGAGCACGCGGCGCGAGGTCCAGGACTTGACCTGGCCGTTCGCCGTCGCCCACATCCGCAGCCGCTCCTGGACGCCGTCGAACGCCAGGCGCTCCACGTGAACGTTGGGAGGGAAGTACAGCGGCCACTGGACAGCGTCGGCGATCAGCCCGTAGACCACGCCCGCGGGGGCGGCCACCTCGGTGTCGTGCACGGTACGGTGCACTCGCTCGGCCGCCATCAGAAGTTGCCCAGTCCGCCGCAGACGTTCAGCGCCTGTGCGGTGACGGAGGCGGCGAGATCCGTGGTCAGGTAGCCGACCATGGCCGCCACCTCCTCCGGGGTCGCGTAGCGCCCCAGCGGGATCTTCGCCTCGAACTGCTCCTGCACGTCCTCGGTCGTGGTGTCCCAGGCCGCCGCGTAGCCGGCCCGCACGCGCTGCGCCATCGGGGTCTCCACGTAGCCGGGGCACACCGCGTTGACCGTGATCCCGGCCGGGGCCAGCTCCTTGCCGAGGGCCTTGGTGAAGCCGACGACGGCGTGCTTGGACGCCGAGTACGGGGCGCCCAGCAGGACACCCTGCTTGCCCGCCGTGGAGGCGATGTTGATGATCCGGCCGTAGGAGGCCCCGGCCAGGCCGCCGTGCTTGAGCACCTCCCGGGTCAGCAGGAAGACGCTGTTCAGGTTGGTGTCGATGACGTCGTACCAGAGCTCGTCGGTGATGTCGGCGGTCGGACCGCCTCCGCTGCGGCCGGCGTTGTTGACCAGGACGGAGATCGGGCCGAACTCGGCGACGGCGGCGGCCACCAGCTCCGTCACCGCTTCGCGGGAGCGGATGTCGGCGGCGATGCCCGCGACGTCCAGGCCCTCGGCGCGCAGCTCCTCGACGGTCTCCTTGACGGTGTGCGCGGTCCGCGCACACAGGAACACCCGGTGCCCGCGCCTGCCCAGGTCCCGTACGATCGCCAGGCCGATGCCGCTCGTGCCGCCGGTGACCAGGGCGACCGGCTTCTGCGGCGCCGTCGACGGCGGCGCTGACGGTGTGGTCATCGTTGTCCCTCCAGAACCCTCGGTGAGATCTCGACCGTGTCGCCGGGCTCTGGAGATCCGGTGGAAGACGGGTCGAGGACCGGCACGGAGCCGATGGCTCCGGCGGCGGCGGCCGCGGCCGCCGCCAGCACCAGCGGCGGGTACGCCCGTACGGTCCGGACCGCGTCTCGGACCACGTCCGGCAACGTGGCGGCCGAGCCCAGCGGGGCCAGGGCCCGCGCGAGCCCGCGCCGGGTCAGCTCCGGGCCGCCCGCGGCGATGTAGCCGTCGGGCCTGATCAGCACCCAGCCGCCCGGCCAGAGGCCCAGCGAACGCCGCAGCAGCCCGTTGGGGTCGGCCAGCGGCCCGGGGCCGCCTCCGGTGCCGGTGTCGCCGTGCACGGTCCGCACCGACAGCCACGAGTCGTGCACCGCGGCAGCGGCCGCCGCGACACGTCCTGCCTCGCCCGGCCCGCCCGGTGTCCACACCAGGGACCAGCGGACGTCGCGCAGTTCGTCGCGCAGCGCCTCCGAGCCGGGGTCGTCGGGGTGCAGGCCGGCCGCGGCGGCGGCGCGCGAGCCGGCGGGCACCGTCATCAACGGGTCGGCCGTGGTCAGCGGGCTCTCGGGATACGACAGCAGCAGCCCGGACATGCCGCCGAGCACCTTGCGCTGGACGGCCCGGCGCAGCGGACCGATGTTGCGTACGAAGGTGAAGGCGACGGGCAGCCCCACGCCGGCGAGGGCGTTCTTGAACTGGACAAGGGACGTGGCCTTGCGGGTCGAGCCCAGCAGCTGCTTGCCGATCGGGACGCGCTCCTGCCCGTACGTGGCGAGCAGTTCCCGGCCCGCCTGCCCCCGGGCGGCCATGGCGAGCTTCCACGCGAGGTTGTAGGCCTCCTGGATACCGGTGTTCATGCCCTGTCCGGAGGCGGGGCTGTGCACGTGGGCGGCATCGCCCGCCACGAAGCAGCGTCGGTCGTGCATGCGCGGCACCATGCGCTGCTGGAAGGTGAAGACGGAGGTCCAGTCGGGTTCGCCGACCCGCACGGGACGGCCGAGCCCGGCGCTGAGCTTCTCCGAGAAGCGCTCCGCGGTGTCGCGAGCACCCTGCGACCCCGCGGGGGCGGTGTCGAGCAGCCGCCAGTAGCCGTCGCGCTGGTACGGGACCATCATCAGCGCCTGGCTGCCGGTGTGGACCCAGTAGATGGTGTCGGGCGGCAGGTCGATGGACACGGCCGCGTCGGCGAGCGCCCAGGTCTCGCTGGACTCGCCGAGCAGCGGGATCCCGAGCTGCTTGCGCACCGTGCTGTGGCCGCCGTCGCAGCCGACCAGCCAGGGCACCTCGTACTCCTCGGTGGCACCGTCGGCGTGCTCGAGGCGGGCGCGTACGGTGTGCCGGTCCTGCTCGAGGGAGGTCAGCCGGACCCCCCATTCGATGGTGACGCCGAGCCGGGCCAGGGCGTCGCGGAGCACTTCCTCCGTCTCGGTCTGCCCGATGATGACGGTGTACGGGAACCGGGTGGGCATCGAACGGTAGTCCGCCTCGAGCCGAACCAGGCGGCGGCCGCGCGCGAACATCGTGAAGGCCCTGTTCTTGCGTCCCCGGGCGAGCACCCCGTCCACGACGCCCATCTGGTCGAAGGTCTCCAGCGTGCGCGGGTGAACGGCCACCGCGCGGCTGGTGGGGGCCGGGCCGGGGGCGCCGTCGACGACGCGTACGCGCAGTCCTCGGCGGGCCAGTTCGTGGGCGGCGGTCAGGCCCACGGGACCCGCCCCCACCACGAGCACCCGCGGGGACCCGGCGGTGGGGAATGTGTCGGCGTTGATCGCCACAGTGGTCGCTCCTCTGGTCGTACGGGATGAAGTGCGCGGGCCGTGCGGGCCGTACGGGGTCACCCCGCCGCGGCCTCCGCCGCCGCGCGGCCGCGCAGGCCGCTGCGCAGGGTGCGCCGGTCGGGCTTGCCGACGTGGTTGCGCGGCACGGCGTCGATCACTTCGACGCGGCGGATCTGCTCGAACCAGTTCAGGCTCGCGTTGGCGCGCTCCACGACGGAGTCGATGACGTCGAGGAGGCCGGGTGCGGTCGGGTCGCGCAGCACGATGCCCGTCCACACGACCTCACCGTGCACCGGGTCGGGCCAGCCCGCCACGATGCACTCGGCGACGCGCGGGTCGGCCCCGACGACCCGTTCGACGGCGCTGGGCGAGACGAGTTCGTTGTCGTGTTTGAAGACGTCGTCGAGGCGGTCCGCCAGGAACAGTTCGCCGTCCTCGTTGCGGTAGCCGACGTCTCCGGTGGAGAACCAGCCGTCCCCGTCGATGGGCGAGGGCGTGTCGTCGTCGAGGTATCCGGCCATCACCTGCGGCCCGCGGACCTGGACCTCGCCGGTCGCGTAGACGTCGAGCGGTGTGCGCGTGCCGATGTGGACGACGCGGAATTCGGTGCCCGGTACGGCGGGGCCCACGGAGCCGCTCCGGGGAAGGTGCGGGTCCTGGCAGTGGGAGAGCGGGGAGAGTTCGGCCAGCCCGTACCCCTGGATGACGGGCACGCCCAGGCTCACGCTCAGGGTGCGGGCGGCGGCCGGGGACAGGGCGGTGCCGCCGGACAGCACGGCGGTGAGGCGGCGCCCGGCCGGGAAGTCGTCGGTGAGCCGCCCGTCCCGGGCCAGCACGTGCAGGCGGGCGGGCAGCCCGTAGTAGTGGGTGGCCTCCGCCCGCGCGGCGACGGCGAGGGAGGCAACCGGGTCGGGGTCGGTGCACAGCACCTGGCAGGCGCCCGCGTACACCCCCGAGTTGAGGTGCATGACGTGGTAGAGCGGCAGGTGGTTGACGGTGACCGAGTCGCTGCCGAGGCCGTGCGCGGCGGCGGTCTGGGCCGCGTTCGCCACCAGGTTGCGGTGGGTGAGCCGGACGCCCTTGGGGCGGCCCGTCGTACCCGTGGTGAACTGGATGCACACGTCGCCGTCGAGGTCGACGACCCCGGGCAGGGCCGTCCGCTCCGGTGCCGAGTCCAAGGCCGCGGCCAGCGGCAGGGCGTCGCCGGGGACGATCCCGTCGGGCGCGTCCGTCACGACGACGCGCCGCAGGTCCGGCAGCCGGTCGCCCAGTTTGATCAGGAGCTCGGCCGTGGCGGCCGGCACGAACGCCACTTCCACGGCGGCCGTCCGAAAGATGTGGACCAGGCCCGTCTCCTTGATCAGCGGGTTGACGAGCACCACCGTGTTGCCGCTGCGCACGGTCCCGTAGTAGGCGGCGGCGAACACGGGATCGAGAACGTTGGCGACGCCGATCCGCGCGCTTCGACGGCCACAGGCGTGCTCCAGGTAGGAGGCGAAGCGGTCGGCCTGGCTGTCCAGTTCCGCGAAGGTCACCGTGGTCGCGATGCCGTTCCCGGTCGCGGTCCGGACGGCCCGGCCCGCGGGATCGCGGACCGCCGCCCGGCGCAGCAGGCCGTCCAGCGGGAGTTCCGGGTAGACGAATCTCGGCATGGTGCTGTCCTCCTGGCTCCCGAAGGGGCGGCCGCGGCTGCGGCGCCACCCCTAGACCCTGTCGGCCCAGCCTGGGCAGCCGCGCTTGAGGAGTCTTCGAAGAGCGCTCGATCTGCGCCGCAGATGCTGTGGGGAACCAATGGAACGGAGTCCCGCCATGACCGCGACGATCGCCGCCGAGGTGTCCCCCGGCCCGCCCCAGGGACAGGAGTCCGGCCTGCTGTACGCACAGGTGCAGCAGTTCTACTCCCGGCAGATGCAGCTCTTCGACTCCTTCGAGGCCGAGCCGTGGGCGCGGACGTTCACCGAGGACGCCGTGTTCGACGTGCCGACGCTGCCCGCGCCGGTGGTCGGCCGCGCGGCGCTCGCCTCGAACGTCCGGCGCAACGCGGAACTGCAGGCCACCGGCGGTGAGCGGGTGCGGCACTGGCTCGGCATGCTCGACGTGCAGCCGCAGCCGGACGGCTCGCTGCACACCCGGAGCTACGCCCTGGTGTACCTGACCCCGCGCGGCGGAGAGTCGAAGGTGCACCGGGTCTGCGTGATGGAAGACGTACTGGTCCACTCGTCCGGCGGCTGGCAGGTCGCCCACCGGCTGGTGACGCGCGACGACCTCGACTGACGGTCCGGCCGGGCCGCGGCCCCGCTCCACGGCCGCTCGCGGCGGGGTGGAGACCCGAGCGGGCCGCTCAGGGACGCGACCGGTGGCCGGGCAGGACGGTGAACAGATCGGTGCGGACCCGGGCCGGGTCGTGCCCGTGCGCGACCCTCCGGGTGATCTTCGTACCGATCGGGGTGCGGGTGACGATCCCCGCCGCCCGGGCCCGTAGCAACGCGGCGGCCGGCGGCCCCCCTCCGAACATCGCGCGGGTCTGCGCGACCTGCGTCCGGTGCACGGCGGACGCCGCGGGCGCCCGCCGGTCCCGATAGGCCGCGAGCCGCTGCGCGGTGGGCTCCCGCGCGTGCAGCGCGGCGACGAGGACGGGGTGCAGCGCGGCGGCGTCCTGCAGGGCCAGGTCGATGCCCTGGGCACCGATGGGCCCGTGCGTGTGCGCGCTGTCGCCCAGGAGCACGAGTCCGTCGCGTACCCACTCCCGGGCGTGCGAGGCGAACACGTCGAGCACGGTCAGGTCGGCCATGGAGGTGAGCTGCTCGTGCAGCAGATCGGCGAACTGCGGCATGATCGCGGCCAGTTCCCGCGCGAAGTCCTCGATCCCGCGCCCGGTGGCGCGGGCCCTGCCCTGCGGCATCGTCCAGACCACTCTGAACCGGTCGGGGTGGGTGTCGTGGACCATGACGGCGCTGGCCGGCCCGCGGTGCACCCGTACGTGCCCGGTGGCCCGGTGGGGTGCGCGCAGCGAGAACCACACCACGTCGTGGGCGAAGGACGCGCAGCGCCCCGCGTCGATGCCTGCGAGCGCACGGGTCTTGGAGAAGCGGCCGTCGGCGCCGACGACCACCGCGGCCCGCACCGTGACCGGCACCCGGTCGGGGCCGTGCACCACGGCTCCCTGGCAGGGGCTGCCGGGACGCTTCTCCAGGAGCGCGGCGATCCGGTGCCCTTCGAGAGGGGTGAAGCCGGGCAGCCTCCGGCAGGCGGCCAGGAGTTCCCGCAGCACATGAGGCTGCGGGAGCGCGAGCAGGTGGTCGTACGGGGCGGGCAGGCGCCCGTAGTCGATGTCGAGCAGCACCTGCTCGCGCTCCAGGACCTGGAAGCCCCGCAGGCTCGCGGCTCCGCGCGCCGCGGCTCCGGCGAGAATGCCGAGCTCGTCGAGGATCCGCTGACCTCCGGGCTGCAGGAGCTCGCCGTGGAAGTCACGGCGGAATCCGGTGGAACGCTCGACGAGGGCCACGCGGATGCCGGAACGCAGCAGCATGAGGGTCAGCGCGAGCCCGGCGGGGCCGGCGCCGATGACGCAGACGTCGGTGTCGAGCGCTTCGCCCACCGGATCAGACCGCGGCCCGGGCCGCTGCCAGTACCTCGTTGACCATGGCGAGGTAACGGCGGGGGGTGTCGGAGTCGTCGAGGGCCTCCTCGTCGAGGAGGACGTCGTACTCGCGCTCGATGTACCCGGTGGTCTGCAGGACGGCGAGCGAGTCGTAGCCCAGCTCGAACCAGTTCAGGTCCATGACGTCACCGTCGAGGTCGACGCCCTCGTCCTCGCCCGCGCACTCGCGCAGGATGCGCTTCAGGTCCTCGAGTTCCAGCCGGTCCATGGTCTCCCTCAGTTCTGCGTCGGTGTGCGGTGGGTGAAGTGGAAGTGCGGGTGGGCGCGGTGCGGGTCAGGCGCCGGGGGCGCGGACCACGACGGCGGAGTTGAAGCCGCCGCGGCCGCGGGCCAGTACGAGCGCGGTCCGCAGCGGCAGCCCCAGCGCGGGGCTGGCCGCTCCGGTGACCAGGTCGAGCGGGCAGTCGTCGGCCGGGAGCTCCGTCCCGGTGGTCGGCGGGATCAGCTGGTCGCGCAGGGTGAGCAGGGCGGCGGCCACGTCGAGGGCCGCGCCTCCGGCGGCGAGCCGCCCGGTCATCGACTTGGGCGCGGTGACGGGCACCCCGCGCGGGCCGAACAGTGCGGTGATCGCCTCCGCTTCGGCGCGGTCGGCGCCGCGCTCGCCGGCCGCGTCGGCGAAGACGACATCGACCTCGTCGGGGTGTACGCCCGCGTCGGCGAGCGCGAGCTCCGCGGCCTCGCGGAGCCGGGAGGTCCCGTCGGCGTCGAAGGTGGCGGCGTGCCCGGCGAGGCTGCCGTAGACGCGGGCGCCGCGCCGGCGCGCCTCCTCGGCCCCTTCCAGGACGAGCAGCGCGCCGCCCTCTCCCGCGACGTAGCCGCTCGCGTCCTCGGAGAACGGCAGGTAGGCGCGGGCCGGGTCCTCCCGGTCGGTGAGCCCCCCGCCGGCCAGGTAGGCGGCCCAGCCCCAGGAGCACAGCGCGGAGTCGATGCCGCCGGTGACGACGAGTTCGGCGCCCTTGCGGATCTGGCGCCGGGCGTGGGCCATCGCGTCGAGGCCGCCGGCCTGCTCGGAGACGATCACCCCGGAGGCTCCCCGCAGGCCGTGCCGGATGGATATCTGGCCGCTGTTGACGGCGTAGAACCAGGCGAAGGACTGGTACGCCGAGACGTGCTGGCCGCCCTTGCTCCACAGCGCCTGGAGCTCCTGCTGGCCGAATTCGAAGCCACCGAAGGAGTTGGCGGTGACCACGCCCGCGGCGTGGTCGGGCAACTGGGCGGGGTCGGCCCCGGCGTCGTCGAGCGCCTCCTTCGCCGCGGCGAGCGAGAGCCGGGTGACGCGGTCGGTCTGCGGCATCAGCCGGCTGGAGACGTGGTCGGCGTCGACGAATCCGGGCACCTCCCCGGCCAGCTTCGCCGGGTAGCCGCTCGCGTCGAACCGGGTGACCGGCCGGATGCCCGATTCTCCGCGCAGGACGGCGGACCACCAGGCCTCGGTGCCGAGCCCGTTGGGGGCGGCCACGCCGATGCCGGTGACGACGGGGGCCGCCGTGCGCGAGGCGACGGAGGCGGTCCGGGCCGGGGCGGGGACGGCGACTGCGGTGTTCATCGGTCCGCCTTCAGGCTCGGGCTGGTCAGGATCATCGCGCTCTGGAACCCGCCGAAGCCGCTGCCGACGGTCAGGACCGCGTCGGTGCGCTGCCGGCGGGCGGTCAGGGGGGTGTAGTCGAGGTCGCAGGCCGGGTCGGGCTCGTGCAGGTTCGCCGTCGGCGGGACCGTGTCGTGCTCGATGGCGAGGGCGCAGGCGGCCACTTCGAGGGCCCCGATCGCGCCGAGCGAGTGCCCGATCATCGACTTGATGGAGCTGACGGGGACCTCGTACGCCCGTTGTCCCAGGCTGCGCTTGAACGCCTCGGTCTCGTGCTTGTCGTTCTGCTTCGTGCCGGAGCCGTGCGCGTTGATGTAGTCGATGTGCCCGGGCAGCAGCCGCGCCTCGTCGAGCGCTGCCGTGATGGCGGCTGCCATCTCGACTCCGTCGGGCCGCAGTCCGGTCATGTGGTACGCGTTGCTGCGCGAGGCGAAGCCGGAGATCTCGGCGTAGATGTGCGCGCCGCGGGTGCGGGCGTGCTCGTACTCCTCGATGACGAGGACGGCCGAGCCCTCCCCCAGGACGAACCCGTTGCGGGTGCGGTCGAAAGGCCGGGAGGCGGTCTCCGGCTCGTCGTTGCGGGTGGAGGTGGCGCGGATGGCGTCGAAGCAGGCGACGGTGATCGGCGTGATGGGCGCCTCGGCCGCGCCGGTGACCATCACGTCGGCGCTGCCCTCGCGGACCAGATCGACGGCGTGCCCGATCGCGTCGAGACCGGAGGTGCAGCCGGTGGACACGAGCGCCACGGGCCCTTGGGCTCCGACCGTACGGGCCACCTCGGCCGCCATCGAGCTGGGGACGAAGTAGTCGTACAGGTGGGGCGCGGCCTTGGTGTGGTCGACGAGCGTACGGGTGCCCTGCTCGCTGACGACCCCGTACGCGGCGTCGAGGCCGGTGGTGCAGCCCAGCGCGCTGCCGAGGGTGACCCCGGTGCGTGCGGCGTCGTGGAGGCCTGCCAGACCGCTGTCCTCGAGGGCCTCTCGGGCGCTGACGACGGCGAACTGGGTGGCGCGGTCCAGCCGCCCGGACTGCTCGGCGGTGAGTCCGGATTCCTGCGGGTCGAAGTCCGCCTCGGCGGCGATCCGGGAGCGGAAGCCGGTCGCGTCGAAGAGCGTGATGGCGCGGGTGGCCGTACGGCCATCGGTCAGCAGCGACCAGAATTCCTTGGTGCCCGGGCGGCCCGGGGCCACGACCCCGATGCCCGTGATGACGACTCGTCTCATCGCCCTTCCCCCTGTCCTGTCTGGTCGCTGTGGCCGCGGAGCACGATGCGGGCGGCCCGGCCGAGCATCCGGGGCAGTTCGCCGCCCCGGACGAAGAAGTGGCCGCCGGGCACGGTCCGCCGGACGAACGGTCCGGTGGTCCAGCGGTTCCAGCCCTCGGCGGCCTCGGCGCCGACGAGGGGGTCCTTGCTGCCGGTGACCGCGAGCAGTGGTACCGGCGCGGGGCCGGGCGCGGTCGGCGCGGTGGCGGCGGCCCGCAGATTGCGGGCGAGCTTCAGATCGGCGCGGAGCACGGGGACGACCGACCGGAACCACACGTCTCCGGGCCGCACGCCGGGCGGCAGTGCGTCGAACCGGTCCAGGACGCGCAGCAGTTCCGCGTCCGGCAGCTCGGCACAGTTCGCGAGGGCGGCCGGGGCGTCCGGCGGCGGGCTGGCCCCGACGGCCAGCAGTGCGGGCAGCGGCAGCCCGTACTCCTGCAGGGCGTGGGTGACCGTGAGGGCGACCGTCGCGCCGAGGCTGTGCCCGTAGAGGATGTAGGGGGTGCCGGGCTCGTCGGCGATCCGCTCGAAGAGGGGCGCCAGGTCGGCCAGGAGCTCGTCACGGCCGGTCAGCCGGGGCTCCCGACGCCGCTCGTCGCGTCCGGGCAGCAGCCAGGACGTGGTCTTCACCCCGCTCCCGACGGCCTTGTCCCACCGGTAGAACGAGGACACTCCGGCCCCCGCATGTGCGAAGCAATGCAGCCGTACGGCCTGTCCGTCGCCCATCGCCACCTCCCGGGAACCGCGCCGCGTAGGCCTCGACCCTCACCGACCCCGCTCGAGACCGGCTCGAATCGGTGTGTACGGGTCCAGGAGGCGATGCGGTGCGGCGGTGGCGGGCCGGGAGAGGGGGGAGCCGGCGGCGGCTCCCCCTGCGGGTCACTACGCCTAGGCCGCGTACCGGTCGAACGTCGATCCGCGGCGCGGGCCCGCCATCACGTCCAGCGCCGGATCCACCGTCAGCATGGCCTGGTGCAGGCGCTGCAACTGCGGGGAGGGCTCCACCCCGAGCTCGTCTATCAGGCGGTTGCGCAGCCTGCGGTAGACGTCCAGAGCCGTGGCCTGGCGGCCGGACCGGTACAGCGCGACCATGGCCTGTGAGTGCAGGCCCTCGTGCTGCGGGTGCCGGGCGATCAGCTCGGTCAGCTCGGCGATGACCTCGACGTGCCGGCCCAGGCGCAGGTCCGCGTCGATGCGCCGCTCGACGGTCACGAGCCTGCTCTCCTCGAGGCGCATGACCTCGATCTCCAGGATCGGTCCCACCCGTACGTCGACCAGTGCGGGTCCGTTCCACAATTCGAGCGCCTTGCGCAGCAGGTCGGCCGCACGCCCGTCGTCCCCCTCTTCGAATGCCTGCTGTCCGCCCGCCACGAGCGTCTCGTACTCGTGGACGTCGACCGCGTCCGGCGGAATCTGCAGCAGGTAGCCGCCGTGCCGGGTCGCGAGCACGTCCTTGGCGCTGCCCGGTACCCCGGGGCCCATGGCCGTGCCCAGTCTCCTGCGCAGTTGCAGGATGTACGTCTGCAGCGTCGTGAGCGCGCTCTGCGGAAGCTCGGTGCCCCAGATCTCCTCCATGAGGGTCTGTACGGGCATCACCCGCCCCGGATAGAGCGCGAGCAGCGCCAGGATCTGGCGCGGCTTGCCGGCCGTCGGAACAATCGAGCCCCCGTTGACCTCGGCACTCAACGGACCCAGAACCTGAATCTTCACGGTCTCCTCCGTATTTCGTCGAGTTCCCATCGATTTTCAGCCTTCGACTCGGAACGGTAGCGGGTGCGGTGCGGCGTCCCCGAATTCTTGAGCAGGTGTCGAGCAGCCCTCCATCCCACCTGCTTACAGGCGGAAAGCAAGATGGTAGATTCCGCTCAGGGGATTAAAACCGGCACATAATTCTTTTGCCCCGCCGGTCTTCGTGTCTTTCCATAGATCCCGCCAGATCGCCGGGAGGAGGCACCATGGATTTCGACGTACCCGGCGCACCACGCGCCCGGGGCTCCGAGGACGACACCGGGGTGGACTTCCGCGTCCTGGGCCCGGTGGAGGTGTTCGACCGGCGTACGGGAGCCCACCTCGTGCCCTCCGGCGCCAAGCAGCGGGCGCTGCTCGGCGCCCTGGTGGTCCAGGCGGGCCACGTGCTGTCCGCGGAGCGGCTCATCCACGAGTTGTGGGGCGACCGGCCGCCGGTGAGCGCGGCCAACGCGCTGCACGCCCATGTGGCCCGGCTGCGCCGCCTGTTGCAGAGCGGGGCTCCGGACGCGGGCGGCCACGAGTGGATCGCCACCCGCTCGATGGGCTACCTGCTGCGGCTGGGCCGGGCCACCACCGACGCCCAACGCTTCCACCGCCTGTCCGCCGAGGGCCGGGCGGCGCTCGGCGCCGACCCCGGGCACGCGGCGGAACTGCTGAGCGGAGCGCTCGCCCTGTGGCGCGGCCCGGCGCTGCAAGGCAGCGTGCAGGGGCCCGTCTGCACGGTGGAGGCGGACCGCCTGGAGGAGCTGCGGCTGACCACCCTGGAGACGCTGTACGACGCGTACCTGCGCAGCGGGCGGCACTCCGAGGTCACGCGGGAGCTGGAGCGGCTGACGGCCGGCCACCCGGTGCGCGAGCGGCTCTACGACCTCCAGATGCTGGCCCTGTACCGGTGCGGTCGGCAGACGGAGGCGCTGGGCGTGTACGAGCGGGCCCGCCGGAGGCTGGTGGACGAGCTCGGCGTGGAGCCGGGCCCTGCCCTGCGCGAGCGGATGGAGGCGATCCTGCGCCACGCTCCGTCCCTCGCGGTGCCGCGGCCCGCGCCGCCCGTTCCGGGCGCCGCGACCGCCCCACCGACCCCGGACGCTGACCTGCTCGAACTCGGCCGTGAGATCGCCCGTCTCGGCGACCGGATCACCTCGCTCAGCCGGGAGCAGGAGGAACTGATCCGGCGTTTCAACCTGCTGGCCCCGGCCGCCGTCGCGGCATCGGGCGGGCAGCTCCTCTGACGCTCGCGCGCCCGTACGAAAGGACCCCCTGCCGGGTGCTTGCGGCAGGGGGTTTCGGCGCGTCGGCTCAGGCGAGGCACTCCGGGGGGCGGCCGTGGTAGGCGGTCATCTCCTGGAACAGGGCCCCGACGTCCAGCGGTGACCCCTCGGGCAGCCCCTGTTCCTCGGCGTATCCGCGATGGAGGTTGGGCAGCAGGCGCTCGGTGTCCAGCAGCTCGGCGTAGGGGCCCAAGTCGGTGGCACGGGCCAGCTCGAGCGGGGTCGCGCCGGCCCCGACGCCCTCCTTGGCCAGGCGCTGGATCCAGCGCAGGTAGGTCTCGGTGGCGTCGAGGAGCTCCGGGCCGCCGACCGGCCCGTGACCGGGGACGACCGTGGTGGCGCCCAGGGCGCGCAGCTGGTCCAGCGCGCGCAGGGAGCCCGCCACGGACCCCATGACGCAGAAGGGCGTGACCCCGTTCATCACGAGGTCGCCGGTGAACAGCACGCTCCGGTCGGGCAGCCAGACGATCGTGTCGTCGGTGGTGTGGGCTGCCGGGCCGATGTGGACGAGCTCGGCCCGGATGGCGCCCACGTGGAGCGTCGTGCGGTCCCGGAAGGTCAGTTCGGGCGGGGTGATCTCGATGTCGCCCCAGCAGACGTCGGGCCACAGCCCGGCCATGTGCAGCCCTGCCGCCTGGACCATGGCGCGGGTCCGCTCGTGGCCGATGGTCAGGGCCTCGGGGAAGACGAAGTTGCCGTAGGTGTGGTCGCCGTGGAAGTGCGTGTTGACGAGGGCGCGCGGCGGCAGCGGCGCCAGGTTCAGCGCGGCCCGGCGCAGCTGCCGGGCCCGGCTCTCGGTGGCGGCGGTGTCGACGAGCGCGCTGTGGCCGCCGTCGGTGAGGATGCCCGCGTTGTTCAGGCACCAGCCGCCTTCGGGCTGGACGTACGCGTGGACTCCCTCGGCGACCTCGGTGACGGTGGCGCCGGCCGGCCTTGTGGCGGTCGTGGCGTGCACGGAGACCCCTTTCTGTTCACGGCGGGCGCCCCCGTACGGGCCCCTTGACCATGTGACTACGCAGACCGATCTGAATTCTCCGGATCCGCACCGTGGCCACGGCCGATTTCCCGCTGCTTCCCACTGATATCCGGATTTCGGCCGAACACGATAACCGGACCCTGGTCTATTTCTTCCGCACCCTCGATCGGATTTCGAGCGGTCTTCCGATCGGCCTGTTCTCAAAATCGTCCGACCGGAACGCCGCCAGGCTTTTTCGCGGGTGCGCATGGTCGAGTTCAGGCCGGAATCAAGAGTTCGGCGGGCGACCGGAGCGCGGCCACCCGCCGGTGGGGCGGTCAGACTCCGGCGGTCTCCGGCAGGACCAGGCGGCGCGGCGCGGCGCGCCCCCACGGGAATCCGTGGTGCAGATGGACGGCCGGCGGCCGCGAGTCCTCGACCTCGACCGCCACCGCCGCCAGTACCTCGGGCACCGGCTCGACCTCCAGGAACCGCCAGCGCGCCGCCGAGTCGTCGGCGGGCGGCCGGAAGGAGAGGACGCCCCGGTCCTCGGCCAAGGTGAACGCGAAGGAGTCGAACGGCAGGCCGAGTCCCAGCCCGCGGGCCTTCGAGTACGCCTCCTTCAGCGTCCACAGCCGCAGAACGCGCCGGTCGCGCGGCCGCCCGGGGGCGGCGCTGGCGATCCATTCCTGCTCCTCGGCGGAGAACGTCGCGATGATGTTCTCCAGTCCGCGCTCACCGCGGTCCAGCCGCTCGACGTCGACCCCGATGCGCAGGCCCCGGGAGACACCCATCAGGTTGTAGGTGTTGGCGTGCGAGAGGTTGAAGTCCAGCGCGCCGGCGCCGCGCGGCAGGCCGCCGGCGGGCGTCTGGAGGAACGGCCGCCCGCGCGAGGAACGCCAGATGATCGCCTCGGCCTCGGGTATTCCGGTCTCCAGCGCCAGTACCCGGCGCACCAGCGCGTGGGCGACGAGGTACTGGCGGCGGTCGCGTTCGAAGAGGAAACGGCCCGCCACCTCCTGCTCGTTCTCGTCCAGCCAGTACGAGGCCAGGGTCGCCGCGATCCCGGGCGCGAGGTCCTCGTTGGGGCAGAACCACAGGTTGACCGGGGGCGGCTCGTGTTCCCCCGGCCCCGCCGGGTGGAGAGACACCGTGGTCATGCCGACTCCTCTTCGCCGCCCAGCCACAGCGGAACGCGCAGGAACGCGGATGCGGGCAGCTGCGCCGCGACGGCGGCGCCCCCGTGGGACGGCTCCAGCGCCGCCCAGTCGACGTCCAGCCCGGACAGCCACAGGCCTCGCAGTTGGTGCAGGTGCCCGGCCCGCCAGAGCGCGGCGAGGTACCCGTCGGTCTCCGGGACTTCGCCCAGCCCGTGCGGGTCGGCTCCGCCGTCCCGCAGATCGGCGCAGGGCGCCCCGTCCCGTACGAACCGCTCCAGGGCCCGGACCAGTTCGCCGGTGTCGCCGACGACCGCCGCGAACCGGCAGTCCATCGCGGCCCGGCCCGTGCGCAGGGCGCGGGCGACCCCGTCGAGCGGGGGCACCGGGCCGGGTCCGCCGAGCAGTTCGGCGAACCGCCGGGCGGTGGCGGTCAGGTGGGCGGGGGTGGGGGCGGAGAGCACGAACAGCTCGCCGGCGGCGGGCTCCCCGTCCGGGCCCCGCACCGTCGCGCCGGGCAGGTACTCCTCCAGGACCACGTGCGCGTCCGCGCCGCCGGAGCCGCGCATGCCGACGCAGATCCGGCGCGGCGCGCTCTCCCCGCTCGGCGCGCTCTCCCAGGGCTGCGCCTCGGCGCGCCCGGACCCGGGCGCCAGGACCCGGTGGCGCAGTTGGAGGACGGCCCGGGTCAGGACGGCCGCCCCGGTCGCGGCGCCCGCGTCGCCGACGAGCGCGCGTACGGATCCGGCGTCCTCGCGGACGGTGGCGGCCGACGCGTCCACACCGGCGGCGCGCAGTGCCGTGCGCAGCACCCGCGACGCCGGGACGTCCGCCGCGTCGGGCCGGGCCGGGCCGGGCAACCGGGTACCGGGCGCGGCGCAAGCCCCGCCCGGGAAGCTGACGGCTCGCGCGGCGGCTTCCGTACGCCCGGCAGCGGCCCGGGACCTGCGGCCGGGTCCGGGCGCCGTGGGGTCGGGTGCGGTGTGGCCGACCGCGCTGCCGCGGACCACGCAGTGGACGGCGTCCCCGTCGGCCAGGGCCCGTGCCAGGGGCTTGAGCAGGAACGCGCCGACGCCTTCGCCCGCTCCGGGGTGGCGGCTGGAGGGGTGCAGCAGCAGCCGGACGCCGCCGACGAGCGCGGCGGCGCATTCGCCGCGGTGCAGGGCGGCGGCGGCGAGGTGGAGCGCGACGAGCACGGAGGATTCCGCGGTGTCGACCGACTGGCTGGGGCCGGTGAGGCCGAGCAGGGCCGAGAGCCGGTTGGGCAGGCTCCACTGGCCGCCGCGGGGCATCGGCCGGGGCCGCTCGCGCCGCCACGTGCGGGCGGCGAGCAGCGCGTAGTCGCCGGTCCCGGCGCCGGTGAACACCCCGACGCTGCGCGGCGTCCCGTCGGCGGCGGTCAGGGCGTCCAGGCGGCCGCCGGTGTGGCCGGCGTCCTCGAGGGCTTCCCACGCGGTTTCGAGGAACAACCGCTCCTGGGGGTCCATCAGGGCGGCTTCGTGCGCGTCGATCCCGAAGAACTCCGGGTCGAAGTCCTGTACGCGTTCCAGGTAGTGGCCCCGCTCGTCACCGGGTCGTCCGGGGGGCGGCGCGGAGGCGCTGTCGTGCCCGCCGCGCGCCTGCCGCCAGAAGGCGGCGAGGTCGGGCGCGCCCGGATAGCGCCCTGCCATACCGACCACCGCGACCGGCTCGGCGAGCGGCCCGGCGGGGGCGAGGGGCACGGCGGTGGTGAGCGGCCCGGCCGTGGTCAGGGGCACGGCGGTGGTGAGCGGCGCGGCGCTGCTGAGCGGCGCGAAATCCGCCCCGGGGCCGGCGGCCGGGTGTGCCGCGGCGTGGGACGGGTCTTCGGCGTCCGGCTCGGGCCAGACGTCCGGCAGCCGGAAGACGACGGGACCCGAGCCGGTGGCGGCACCGGCGGCGCCGGTCAGCAGCGCGGCCACCTGGGCCCGGTCCAGATGGCCGTTCTTGAACCGGGTCAGGACTTCCTTCTCGTCCATCTGGACGCGCTCCTTCTCAGGGTGAAAACGGCTTCAGCCGCGTCGGGCGAGCAGCACGAGTGCCTCGTCGACGGTGAGCCGGTCGTCGCGGATCGCGTCCAGCAGGACGTCGAGATCGCCGCCCCGGAGCTGCCGTACGGCAGGCGCGGGGGTGGCGGTGAGGACGGTCATGGGGGCGGGAGCGGAGGGGACCGGCCCGGCGGCCGGCCGGAACGCCGGCTCCGGTGCCTGGGGAGCGCGGAGCCCGACGGCCGCCGGGGCAGGGGCGAAGTCCTGCGCGGCCGCCCCGGTGCGCGCCGCGATGTACGCGGCCATCGCGGCGAGGTTGGGGTGCTCGTAGAGCAGCACCGACCGCTCCTGGAGACCGAAGGCGCTGTTGACGGCCGCGATGAACTCCGCGCCCACGATGGAGTCCACACCCAGCACGTTGAACGCGGCGGTGGTGTTGATGTCCCAGGGGTCGCAGCACAGGATCCCCGCGAGCTGTTCCCGCAGTACCTCCGCGATCCGGGTCGCCGCGGCGGCCGTCGGCACCTGCCGGACGGGCGCGGCGACCTGCGGCTCGAGGCCCGCGGCCGACACCGGGACGGCGGCGGCGGGCACGGGGGCGACAGCGGCGGCGGGCGCCGGTGCGGAGACGGGCGCCGGTGCGGAGAGGGTGGCCGGTGCGGAGACGGTGGCGGCCGCGCTGCTCGCCGCCCGCGCGACCTCGCGCGCGAAGGAGGCCGGCGTCGGGAAGTCGTACAGGTCGGTCGCCAGCACCCGCAGCCCGTAGCGGGTGTTGACCACGGCCACGAACTCCACGACCAGCAGGGAGTCGAGCCCCATGGACTGGAAGGTCTGCTCGGGGTCGATCTTCTCCGGCTTGACCCGCAGGACGTCGCCGAGCACCCCGATGAGGTCCGTCAGTACGTCCGCAGGATGTTCATTCGTCATCGCAGGCTCCTCCAAGCCGTCGGTGGCACGGGATCACGCTGTGCTGCCCGAGAACACCGGCCGGGACCGGCCGTCCGCGGGGTCGTCCAGGGCGTCACCCACGAGGCGGGGCGCGGGATCGGTACCCGCCATCCCGACTCGGAAGTTCTTCTCCGCGCCCTCGGGCACCAGGCTCGGCAGCAGCAGCGACCACAGCCCGGACACCCGGCGCTGCAGCTCGGCGTACGGCATGCCCGTGGCGGCGAGCGCCTCGATGCCGCAGGCCGCCGCGGCGACCAGGGATTCGATGCTCTCCCAGCGGCCCTCGGCGCGGAGTTCGCCCGCGTCCCGGGCCTGGCGCAGCAGCCCGCAGACCTCCGTGAGCCAGATCCGGTGGAAGTCGGTGGCGAGTGTGGACAGTCCCGCGCATTCCTTGGTGATGCGGAAGCTGGCCGGGATCGCCGGTTCCTCGCGCAGGTTGAGGGCGAGCCAGTGCGTCGTGTCGACCAGGGTCTGGAGCGGAGAGCTTCCGGATGCGCGCAGTTCGCGCACCGATGCGTGCAGGAGCTCGCGGCCGCGCAGCTGGACCGCCTCCGCCAGTTCTTCCTTGGAGGCGAAGTGGAAGTACAGGGCCCCCTTGGTCACCCCGGCGAACGTGGCGATCTCGCCGAGCGTGGCGTTCGCGTAACCACTGCGGTGGAACAGTTCGGCCCCCGCGTGCACGAGCTTCCTGTGGGTCCGCTCCGACCTGTCCTGCATCGCGCCGCCTCCTCGCCTCGTCGTCCGGGCGCGCGTGCGGCCCGGCGAGCCGGTCGCGGCCGCATTCCTGGTATCGCGTACGGCCATCTATCTCAGCCCACGCGTGCGAGTCGATCGCCGATGGGCTCCGCCACCACCGGGCCCTCGGGGCTGGCCATGAGGATCGAGCGCTGCAGCCGGCGCAGGGCGGCCGACGGCTCGAGTCCGAGCTCGCGTACGAGGGTGGCGCGCAGCCGCTGGTAGACGTCGAGGGCCTCGCCCCGGCGGCCGGAGCGGTGCAGGGCCAGCATGAACTGGCCGTGCAGGTTCTCGTGCGTGCGGTACCGCGAGACGAGCACGGTCAGTTCGGCGACCAGCTCGCGGTGCCGCCCGATCCGCAGATCGGCCTCGATGCGCTGGTCGAGGGCGCACAGCCGGGTCTCCTCCAGCCGCCGGATCTCCATGTCGAGCTGGATCCCGCCCTGTACGTCGGCGAAGGCCGGCCCCGACCACAGGGCCAGCGCCTCGCGCAGCAGTCGGGCCGCGACCGGGAAGTCACCCGTGTCCATGGCCCGGTAGCCCATCCCGGCCAGCCGGTCGAACTCGCGGACGTCGCTGGTGCCTTCACCGCTGCTGAGCAGGTATCCGCCGGGCAGCGTGACGAGCACCTCCTTGGCGGTGCGCCGGCCCGCGGGGACCTCGTCGCCTTCGGACGCGCCCTGTTCCAGAGCGGTCGCGATGAGGGCCCGCAGCTGCAGCACGTAGGTCTGCAGCGTGGTGCGGGCGCTGCGCGGCGGTGCTCCCGCCCACAGTTCCTCGATCAGGGCCGACACCGGCACGACCTGATCGGCGTGGAGTGCCAGCAGCGCCAGCACCTGTCGCGGCTTGGGGGCGGTGGGCGTCAGGGAGACTCCGTGCTCCCGCACCGCCAGTGTGCCCAGTACTTCGATGTCCACAGCTGTACTCCCCTGTCCGTGGATGAGCCTTCGTCAGTAAAAAACAGGTCCGGCGGTTTGTCAACGCAAAACCGACCGTGCCGTTTTTACCTTCCCAAGCCCTCCGAGCGACCCCCATTCACCGCCTCTGAGCTGGGCATTTACCAATCGGCACGAGGACCGGACCCACCCCCACGACCGCTCTCACTCCCCTCCAGGGCAGCCCTAGATTTGCCAAAAACAGACCAACGAGTCTCTCTTGGGGCGGCCTCGGTCGGCCGGGCGACCGGCCGATGACACGCAGAAGCCCCGGTCCTCCGCGCGCACGCACGAAGGACCGGGGCTCGAACGACCGAAGCGGGCAGCGCCCGGCGGGAGTTACGGCAGCAGCTCGCGCCTCTCCGAGGACATGGGGCCGCCTTCCGACCGCTCGGTCTTGTACCCCTTGCTGCCCGGCGCCAGGGTCCGTGCGTCCACGGCCTCCGCAGGCGCTCCCGTCGCGTACAGACCGTCGGGTGCCGTGTCCCGGTCGTGCGGAAGCAGCCAGAACACCCGCCGCCGGAACGTACCGGAGGAGCGCGACGGCTTGGCCTTCGGCCCCAGCAGGGCGTACCCGACCATCCGGCCGTCGCGGTGGTACGCGGGCCTGCCGCGCCGCGTCGGCAACCGGTCCAGGCTCTGGCGGACGTAGTCGAGCCGGCTGATGTCCTCGAGCCAGACGAGGTCCACTTCGTGGATGATCTCGTCCGCTGCGATGAGGGCGCTCATGCTGTCTCCTCGTCCGCGAGCAGGCCGATGCCCGGGTAGTACTTGCGCTGGTTGGACAGGATCATTTCCTTCGGCGAGGCCAGTCCCACCACCTCGCGAACGCGTGCCGCGAAGGCCCGCGAAGAGATCGCCGGGGCTCCCTCAGTCTGGCACCAGCTCCTGTAGGCCGCGTAGAGCTGCGCTTGCTCCGCCCGCAGATCGGCCTCGAGGCGGCAGGTCTCGCCGATGAAGCGCCCGGTGTGGTCCTCGGTCTCCGCGTACGCCGTGGTCGCGATGCGGACCCGCTCGGGGCCCGTGAGGTCCCGGTCGCCGCCGAGGTAGCGACGGGCTCCCTCGATGAGCCAGTTGAGGATGCCCGGACCTTCCTGGGTGACGAGGACGTCCGCCAGGTTGTCGATCTTGCGGTCGTCGGAGACGACCCGCTCGAACGGGATCAGCCGCATGCGCCGCCAGAACGCGAAGCCACCGGTGCCGACCTCGGGCCGGTGGTTGCCCAGCAGCCACATCTTGTGCGTCGGCTCGAAGCTGAAGAAGTCCTGCCGCATCCGGCGCGCCTTGATGCGGTCGCCGCCGGTGAGCAGTTTGACGCGGGCCTCGTCGAAGCGGTCGCCCGGCTTCACCTCGCTGCACACGATCACCCGGCGGCCGTGCAGCTCGGCGAGGTCGGTCGGGTGCCCCTCGTACGGCCGTGACATGAGGAACCCGGGGGGCGCCGCGTCGGCGTAGTCCCCGAGCAGCTTCATCAGAACGTCCAGGAGTACGGACTTGCCGTTCTTGCCCGAGCCGAACAGGAAGGGCATGACCTGGGCGCCGACATCCCCGGTGACGGAGTATCCGAGCAGCAGCTGCAGGAAGTCGATCATCTCCACGCCCTCCGGCCCCTCGCCGAAGGTGTCGGCCAGGAAGCGGTTCCAGCGGGGCGTGGGCATCGGCCGCGGCGCCGCCGAGGTGCACCGGGAGTGGAAGTCCTTCGTGGGTTCGGCGGGGCGGATGTGCCCGGTCCGCAGGTCCACGACTCCGCCCGGCGTGCACAGCGCGTACGGGTCGGCGTCCAGCAGCGCCGCGTTGAGCACCATGCCCGGGGCGGACTTCGCCTGGGTGAGCATCGCGTTCATCCCGCTGGTGCTGAGCGTGCGGCGGCGGTGCTGCTGCAGCGCTGCGGGGGTGTGGACGCCGCGCAGGTCGGTGGTGGCGATGGACTCCGCCAGATCGCCCGCGGACCACATCACGGTGTCGTCCTCGTCGACCTGCCAGCGGGTGCCGTCCCAGCGGAACCAGCCGATCCCGGGGACGTGCCGGTAGTCGTTGCGGTACAGCTTGACGAACAGCTTGGCGTTGCCGCGGTCGGTGAGCGTGTCGGGCAGCAGTCCGTCCGCCGTCGCCTCGCCGTCCGAAGCCGAGGCGGCCGCCCCGTCCCGCGCGGCGGATTCGCCGCTCTGCCGGGGCCCCGGAACGGACTGCGCGAGGATCTGCGCGGCAACGGCCCGGACGTCGAAGCCGGACAGCACGCTCTCGCCGTCCGCGCTCACGCGCGACCGCCGAGGGACAGCGGGCGCGCCAGACCCGCACCGAGCCCGCCGCGGATGACGGCGCGGCAGCGGCGCTCCTGCCCGGGACGGGCCCGCGCGGCCGCGTCCTCCAGGACCCGCAGTGCCTCGGCCTCGCTCACGTGCCCCGCGGCGACCAGTCCGCCCGCGGTGTAGGCGGCCCGGTTCAACTTCTCCGAGAACGCGGCTCCTTCGGGTACGACGGCGCATGCGGCGACCTCGGCGAGCACTCCCGCCAGGACCCGGTCCGAAGCCCCGCGTCCCCCGCCCGCGGCGATGACGGCCTGCCGGGCCCGGGGCGGCACCGGCCGGATCCCGGGCACCGGTGCGGCGGGCAGGTGCCCGGTGCGCTCCAGCTCCCGGGCGAGCCAGGCCGGCAGCGGCGCGGGCACCCGCGTGGCTCCCACGGGACGGTAGACGCCCGTCGGGGTCACGGTCCCCGGAGCCACGATGTACCCGCCGTGCGCCCGTACATCGACCTGCCAGGCCAGGGCCCGGCCGCCGCCCGATCCCGCCGAGCACTGCCATCTGTGGCTGCCCGCGTTGCGGTACCACACGTGCAGGCCTCCGGAAGGCGTGCGCACGCGCAGGGTCGACTCGTCGTCCGCCGGGTCGGCGGCGCCGCGCAGGGCCGCCAGCACGCCCAGCGTGTGAAAGCCGTTGGCCAGCCCGGTCAGGTCGACCGCGGTCGGGATCCCGACACCGGGCAGCAGACGTTCCCGGTCGGGGAGTTCGCGCGCGTGTGCGTCGATGTCGATGACGACCAGGTCCGCGGGGCCCGTCGCGACGCCGACCCCGAGGTCGGGGCGGGCACCCCACCACTGCTCGATCCGCTCCGGGTCGAGCGTGGCCGCATGGAATCCATGGCACCAACGGCCCGCCCGGAGGCAGTCGCACGCTCCCCGGTCGTGTCCCGGGACGCGGCACTCGTCGCAGTTGCCCACCGGCGTCTTGCGGCCCGGGGCAAGAGGGTGAACCGGCCACCCCTGACGCGCACACCACAGGGCCGTGGTCACAGGACGCGATGCGACCGGAGCAGCTCTGGCGAACTGCCGTGGGTCGCTGCGCGAAACCCGCAGCTCAGCTGCCATCAACTTCCCCCATCAGCGACTGAAGCGACTCAACGCCCAAAAACACACTAGCGAAAGGCCTGAGGGGCGAGAGGCCCATGAGCCGGAACGGATGCACGTCTCCAGGAGGAGCCCCAGCGACCGAGCGACCGTGCGGGCAGCTACCGAATTCATTCAGTCGCTCGCCGAGTGGCTCACAGAACACCAGGTCACAGCCCTGTGCAAGACGAAACAGCGACTGAAGCGACCCAAGTCCCCCTTATATGACGCCCACACGCACACACACGAATGTCTCCATATACCTGAACCTTGAGTCGCTTCAGTCGCTGTCCCTGGCACCACACCTCTCTGACCTGCGTCTTTACCGGGCCATTGCCGGAACCCAGCGCGTGTTCGGTCGCTCCCGTTCGGTCGCTGCCCCGCGCCCGCCGCTTCCGGGCCGTTCGAGTCCGCCTGGATCGGGGCTCTAGTGACGTGACAGAAGAAGCCCCGGCCCCCTGCGGATGCAGGTGGCCGGGGCGGCGTCGCAGGGGCTTTACCGAGACAGCGACCCGGTTCCCCCGGCCTCGAGGTCCGCAAGAAGGTCCGCCGGCACGAGAGCCGGAAACAGCAGGCTCCAGAAGCGGTTCACCGCGGCTCCCGAGAGCCATGACGCATCGCGGGCGCCGAGCGTCTCGAACCCCACGGTCGCGGCCACCACGGAGGTCACCACCCCCTGGGCCGAGACCTCCGGACGCAACTCGCCCGCCGCTTCGGCCTGCCGCACCGCCTCTTCGACCCACTCGTACCAGCGCCCGTACAGGTCGACCCGCCGGTGGCGGCACGCCTCGCCGCTCAGCCCGAAGCCGGCGCGCAGCACCACGTCGGAGCTCAGGGCGCGGGTGAGCCCGAAGGTGACGTCGACCAGGAACTGCACGCGGCTCGCCCCCGGCGGGAGCTCCGCGTCGGCGACACCCAGCAGCCGGGTCAGCGCCTCCTCCTCGACGGCGTCCGCCAAGGCCGCCTTGCTGGCGAAGTGGAAGTGGAGCGCCCCGTTGCTCACGCCGGCCAGCGAACTGATCGCGGTGAGGGACGCCACCGAGAAGCCGTCCCGGTCGAAGATCTCGGCTGCGGACCTGACCAGGGCTTCCCGCGTGCGCGCCGCGCGTGCCTGTTTGACCATCGACTGCTCCGTTACTGCAGGGAGTTGCCGCGCCTGCCGAAGGGCAGGCCCGAGTGCTTGGCGCGGAGCTTCGCGAGAGAACTGGTCCTGGCGGCGCCTACTGCCGCGACCGGGAGGGGTCACCGGAGCTCACCGGGATCCACCAGGTCGCGGCACTGGGCGCCCCTCAGCGTCACGAAAGGCCCCCCCCAAGGCGCGGCCCCGATCCAATACAAACCGTCCATGCGGTTTTGCCTAGATATTACACACACCCCTAGGGCGGAGCAACGACCAGGTCGGACCAGAGACCGCCCGGTGGCCTGCGGATACCCTCTACAGCCCCGCTCAAGACCTGCTCGTATCCCGCTCGACCCACCCGGACCACGCGGCACCGCCACCACCCCACGGAGGCCCGGCACACCCCACCCCACCAGAGGGAAGGGGTGAATCGGAATAAATGCCTCCCCCAAATTCTGGAGTTACGGGCCAGTTTTACTAGAAATTAAACCGGGTGGTATGTATCTTTCCGGCCAGCGGCAACCAGCCGCATCTCGCATCACAGGCCCAGGAGAAGCAATGTCTGCGAGCACGTTCCAAGTTGAGCGAACAACGTTCAACCGGGGCACACGGAGAGGCTTCGCGGCTTCCACGATCAAGCCCGGCGGCTTCCACCCCACGACACTGACCACCACGGTCCCCAAGGAATTAGTCCATCGCGCGGCAGTCTCCGAAGTCCTGCTCACCGACTGGGACCGGGTGGACGACACCCACTTCGTCATGACCGCACAGTGGCCCCGCGGCCACAGCTTCTTCACCCCCGTGGCGGGCGGCTACCACGATCCGCTGATCGGCTGTGAGACGCTCCGCCAGATCGGCCTCCTGCTGGGGCACGCCGAGTTCGGCATACCCTTCGGCCATCAGTTCATCGTGTGGAACATAGGCATCGACGTAAGACCGGAGCACCTGCGGATGGGGTTCGAACCCACTGCACTGAGCATCGACGTCACCTGCACGGAGATCAACCGGCGCGGCCGGAACCTGTCAGGTCTGCGCATCGATGCGGTGTTCCGGCGCGACGGGAACGTAGTGGCGACGGGATCCGGTTCCTTCTCCTGCATGTCTCCCGGGGTCTACCGGCGCGTGCGCGGGAACCACACGCTCGACGGCGACTGGCACCAGCGCCCCCTCATCAGCCCGGCCGCCCCGGACAGCGTGGGACGCATGTCCCCGATGGACGTCGTGCTCTCCCCGACCGCCGAGCCCGCCCGCTGGCAGCTGAGGACCGACACGCGCCACCCGGTGCTCTTCGAGCACGCGGTCGACCACGTCCCCGGGATGGTGCTGCTCGAGGCGGCCCGCCAGGCCACGGCAGCCGCGCTGGGCCGGTCCTCCTACCTCCCCCTCGGCATCGACAGCGAGTTCAAGCGGTACGTGGAGCTCGACTCCCCCTGCATGGTCGAGGCCCGCGTCCTGCCCGAGAGGGCGCTCAACGGTGGCCAGAACGTCCTGGTGACCGCGCGCCAGCACGACGCGGACGTCTTCAGCGCCACCGTCACCGCAGGGGAGCACGGCTGTTGAGCAGCGGTGTCACCCGGCCGCGAAGGCATCGAGGTGGCCCCTGGCCCACCCGAGGAAGGTTCCCGCCGGCCGTCCGAGCAGAGCGGGCACCGTCGCCTCCACCCGGGCCTTCGCGCCCTCGCGCTGGCGCTCCGCACTCTCCACCAACGCGTCGGCGACGGCCTGCGGGTAGCGTCCGCGCAGTGCGGTGCGCGCCTGGTCCGGCCCCAGTTCCTCGAACCGCAGCGGACGGCCGAGCAGCTCGGCGAGCTGCGCCGTCTGCTCGACGGCGGTGATCGGCTCCGGCCCCGTGAGCGTATGGGTGCTGCCGGCATGCCCTTCTTCGGTGAGGGTGCGTACCGCCACCTCGGCTATGTCGAGCGGATCGACACAGGAATTGGCAGACGACCCGTGCAGGGCCCGCACCACGCCGCCCGAGCGGACGGACGTCGCCCAGGAGAGGGCGTTGGACATGAACGAGCGGGGCCGTATCAGGGTCCACTCCATCCCGGACCCGCACAGCAGATCCTCGTTCACACGCTGCCACCGGGTGATCAGGTCATCGGCCCGGCAGTCCTCGACGGCCGCGGCGGAGAGCTTCACCACGCGACGCACCCCGGCCGAACGCGCGGTGCGGATGAAGCGCGCATCGTCCTCCCAGATCCGGTTGGTCACCAGGAAGACGGTGCTCACCCCGCGTAGGGCGGCGGCCAGCGACTGCGGATCCTCGAAGTCTCCGTGGACGATCTCGGCCGTCGTGGACGCCCCCCTGACCCGCGCGGGATCTCTGGCCATGATGCGAACGGCCAGGTCGGCGGGGAGGAGGCGGACCACTTCCCGTCCGATCGTCCCGGTTGCGCCCGTGACAAGGATCACGATCTTTCCTTCCTGACGGAATCATTCCGCTGCCCCTAGCGGGCAAGTACAGTTACTCGCTGTAAGATACGAACTGGGCGGTTTTTTACGGCCCACCCACGCGAGACATCCTGAGGAGGGAGGAGGCACAGTGGCTGAGCAAATCCGAGCCATCCGCACACGTCAGAACATCCTTCTGGCGGCGGCCAAGATCTTCGAGCAGTACGGATACCCCGCGGCCACGATCTCCCAGATCCTCAGCGAGGCCAGGGTGACCAAGGGCGCTCTGTACTTCCACTTCCAGTCGAAGGAAGAACTGGCCCAGGGCGTGCTCGCCGAACAGGACCAGCGGCTCATCGTTCCGGAGCGCGCCTCCAAGGTGCAGGAGATCGTGGACGCGGTGATGCTGCACGCCCACCGCCTGCAGACCAACCCCATGGTCCGAGCCGGCGTACGGCTGTCGATGGACCAGCTGGCGCTGGGCCTCGACCGCAGCGGCCCGTTCGTGCGCTGGAGCGAGGTCGGCCTCGAGCTGCTGCAGAAGGCGCAGGCCCAGGGCGAGTTGCTGCCACACGTCGTGCCGGCCGAGACGGCCGACGTCATCGTGGGTTCGTTCGCCGGCATCCAGTCCATGTCCCAGGCCATCTGCGAATACCAGGACCTCGTGGGCCGGGTTTCCGCACTGATGCGGCATGTGCTGCCCAGCGTCGTGGTGCCGTCCGTCCTCGCCTCGCTCGACCTCTCCGAGAATCGGGGTGCCACGGTCTACGCCGAGGCTCTGAAGGCGGTCGAGGAGCAGGAAGCCATCGAAACCGTCGGCTGAGCGGCCGGCCGCGCCCTTGCCTGCTTCGCCCGGGGCGCCGCGCTCCGGGTGCCCCGGACGAAGTACGCCGACAGGACGATGGTCAAGGCTTCGGCCCGCTCGCGGGCCGGCTCGTCGCCACCCGCCGTCCAGGCGATGTAGCCGTCGGGCCGCACCAGCACCGCGTCGTACGGCACCTCGGGCGTGGGCCGCGCGTGCACCACGCGCAGGATCCCTTCCCAGTCCCGTGCATGCCCCTGGTAGCCGCTGCCCTTCTCGCCGAAGAGCAGCAGCAAGGGTCTGCCTTCCTGGAGTAGCCCGATCACGTCCCTCTCGCCCCTCTCCGTTTCGAGCAGCACGTTCCGCAGCAGCGTTCCCGCACCGCGGGAAGGACACCCGGTGTGCTCCGGGAGCACCGTGTCCTGTGCGCTGATCATGCCGCCGAGCCCCCCGTGCTCGCGATCCGCCGCCAGAATTCCGGCGAACACCCCGCGTAGTGCGTCAAGTTCACCGCCGGGCCGCATCAGGGCGAGCTGGGCCCGCGTGTTGTCGATGACCCGCTGGGCGACCGGCCGACGCTCCGGATCGTAGGTCTCGAGCAGGCCCGCGCTCGCGGTCCCGTGCACCGCGAGCGCCAGCTTCCAGCTCAGGTTGAGCGCGTCCAGCACCCCGGTGCTCAGACCCTGGCCTCCGATCGGGAAGTGCACGTGCGCCGCGTCGCCCACCAGGAAGACCCGTCCCGCACGGAAGGTCCGGGCCAGCCGCGCGAAGTCGCTGAACCTGGCGAGCCAGGGGGCCCCTTCCATCGCGATGTCGCGTCCGGCGATCCAGGACACCTCCCGGCGCAGCTCCTCCAGCGTGAGCGGCACGTGCCGGTCGAAGTGGGCGCCCGCGCAGTTGAGGGTCCGGATGTGCGTCAGGCCCGCCGGGTCGCGCTTGGCCACGATCCAGCCGCGCGGGGTGCGGTGCCAGCCGTCGGCCAGCGCGTCGGGTTCCGCGAGCGTGACGGCACCCATCAGTGCGGACACCGTGGCCGGATGCGTCTCGGAGTCGATGCCGGCCTGCTCCCGCACGGTGCTGCGCGCTCCGTCCGCCCCCACCACGTACGCGGCCTCGCAGGTGAGCGGGCCCTGTGGCCCCTCGGCCGTCACCCGCACACCGTCCTGATCCTGGTGGACCCCGATGACCCGGTACCCGCGCAGGATCCGCGCGCCCGCCGCCCGGGCCCGCTCCTCGAAGGACCACTCGAGCTCGGCCTGGGGGCACTTCAGGATCGCCTCCGGCTCGGTCTCGGGCGCCTTGATGACCAGTCCGGGCATGCCGGCGAAGTGGAAGGGGCTGCCGACCGCGTCCGCCGTGTGGCCGGACACCCGCCCCGGCAGGTGACCGCGCCGCGCGAGGCATTGCACCGCCCGGGCGTGCAGCGTGGTCGCCTTGGGCTGCTCGGAAACACCGGCCTGCGATTCGAGGAGCACGGTGTCGACTCCGTAGCCGGCCAGTTCGGCCGCGACGAGCATGCCGGCCGGCCCCCCGCCGACCACCACCACTTGCGTTTGCGCACGACGAACTTCCTGCACAGCGTGCCTCCCCCTCGGCCTCAGTGTCGCTCGAAAATATACCGGGCAGGCTGTTTTTTGTCAGGGGTCGTTCTGTCTTTTGTCATGGCCACCTCCGGACGGGGGAGGGGGCCGCCGTGGAGGGCCGTTCCGGGACCGGCGACCGGGTCCGCGAACGGTCGGCGGGCCACCTCTACGGCGCCCCCGAGGTCTCCCGCGGCAGGCGAACCCGCGCGAGGGCGATGACACCGGCGGCCTTCCACGACAGCGGTCGGGTCTCAGCCCCGGAGCCGGGTTCTCGGGCGGCGTGACGACGGAAGCCGCAGGCGCCGGGCCTCCCGGCGGGCCCCGGCGGGCCCCGGCGGGCCCCGGCGGGCCGCGATTCATTGCGCCGCGGCAACTCCACGGTGCGTGTCTTCCTTTGCGCCGGCGGATATTCCCATTCCCTCCCGGGGAGGGGTCACGTGCAGATAATCCGGCGCTCCCGACAAAGTGTTGAGCAGCCGGTTACCGCGCAATGGGAACGCACACGAAATGCCATTGCCCCGGCCACCGGGAGGGGGAGGCCAGGGCAATGCCGTCCGTGCGTGCCGGCTGGTTCGCAGCCGCGAGAACTACCTCGACGCCTCGACGAGGGCCACCGGAGCGGACGCCTCGACGGGGACGGAGGCGGAGTCGGCATCGTCCGCCCCGGCCCGGCCGCGCAGGCCGAAGGCGCTGATGAAGGCGGCGACGAGGGCGGCGACCAGCGGCACGACCAGGGCGGCCTGGTAGCCGTCGAGGAGGGCGGCCGGGGACGTACCGTCCGTGGCGCCGATGTTGACGGCGGCGACCGAGGACAGGCCGAGCGCGGCACCGAACTGGAAGGACGTGTACAGCAGACCGCCGGCGACGCCCTGCTCCTCCTCGGCGAAGCCGTCGGTGGCCACGATGGTGAGCGGTCCGTAGGCGAGGGAGAAGGCCAGGCCCAGGATGATCAGGCTCGGGAACATCGCCAGGTACGTCCAGTCCGCGCCGATCGGCAGGAACAGGGCGTAGGACAGGGCCGCGAGGAGCAGACCGCCGAAGATCACCCGGGCGTTGCCGAACCTGGCCACGAGCTTGGGAGTGAGGGTGGGAGAGAGGATCGCGTCCACACCGATGACGATGAGGGCGAAACTGGTCTGCAGGGTCGACCAGCCGCGCAGCTCCTGCAGGTAGAGCACCGCGATGAACTGGAAGCCGAAGAAGCCCGCGGCGAAGAGCATGCCGGCCAGGTTCGCGCGGACCAGCGAGCCGCTGCGGAAGATGCCCAGGCGCACCAGGGGCGAGGCCGACTTCCGCTCGATGGCGAGGAAGGCGAGGAAGAGGACCAGGCCGGCCCCGATCGTGGCGGCCGTCACGGCCGCGGAGGCGTGGGTGGCGCGCTCGACGCCGAAGACGAGGAGCAGGATGCCGCCGGTGACGGTGATCGCGCCCGCCAGGTCGACGCCCTGGCCCGTACGGTCCGGGCGCGCCGACTTGGGGATGAGCGCGAGCGCGGCGATGAGGATGAGGAGCGAGAGGACGACCGGCGCGAAGAAGACCCAGCGCCAGTTGACGGCGGCCAGCAGACCGCCGACGACCAGGCCGATGGAGAAGCCGCCGGCCGCGGTGCCGGAGTAGACGAGCAGGGCCTTGTTGCGCTGCGGGCCCTCGGCAAAGCCGGTGGTGATGATGGACAGACCCGCCGGGGTCATGAAGGCGGCGGCCACACCGGTGACGAAGCGGGCGACGATCAGCATCCAGCCTTCGGTGGCGAAACCGCCCAGGCCGGAGAAGAGCAGGAAGACCACGAGCCAGAAGACGAACATCTGGCGGCGCCCGAAGAGGTCGGCGGCCCGGCCGCCCAGCAGCATGAAGCCGCCGTAGCCGAGCACGTAGGCGCTCATCACCCACTGGAGCATGCCGGTGGACATGTCCAGGTCCTCGCGGATCGAAGGCAGGGCCACGTTGAGCATGGCCACGTCGATGCCTTCGAGGAAGATCGCGCCACACAGCACGAACAGCACGCCCCACGCGCGCCCGCTCATGCGGTCGGTGCCGCTGCCTGACGGCGATTGCAGTGTGGACACAGAATTTCTCCTTGAACGCGAAGGAATAACGAGAGGGAACCATCCGCATTGTTGTGACGGGCGCGTGGCGTTCCCTTGAAGTCCGGTTAAGAACCCGGCCGTCTCGGACGGCTTGCAAAGAAGCAATTCGGTTCCCACTTGTAACCACTGGCAGCATGCGGCACCGTTGGGGGCTATGGAAGAAGGCACTTTAAAGTCACCGAGTCACTGCACGGGTACCGACCAGGACTACGACATCCACCAGTGGGACGCCCGCGAAGGGTGCGAGGTGCGGCAGATCCTCGACCGTGTCGCCGACAAGTGGTCGCTGCTCGCCATAGCGCACCTGGAGCGCCAGACCCTGCGCTTCTCCGAACTACGCCGACGCATCGAGGGCATCAGCCAGCGCATGCTGACGGTGACGCTGCGCCAGCTCGAACGGGACGGCCTGGTGAAGCGGACGGTGCACCCGGTCGTTCCGCCGCGCGTGGACTATGAACTCACTCCGCTCGGAGCGACCCTGCACACCACGATCCGGGCGCTGGTCGACTGGACCGAAGCCCACCAGGAGGAGATCTCCAAGGCCCGGTCCGAGTACGACGGCCGGCTGGACGCCTTGGAAACGGCCTCCTGACTCCGGCGATCCGAGGTACCGGCCCGCCCGCCCCGTGTCACGGGGCGGGCGGGCCGATTTTTTTTCGAGTCCCGTACAACCGTTGTCCAGGGTCGTGGGTCCTCCTTCTGTAGCGCCTGGTGCGCTCGCTTCGTTTGCGTCTCTGAGGGAGAACCGTCAGTGCTCCAAGCCCGATCGACCCGGCGTCCGGTGCTGTTGGCCGCCACCACCACCGTCCTTGCCGTCACGCTCGGCGTGGTCGCGCCCGTCGCCGGTGACACGGGAGCCGCGTACGCGGTCGGCGGGGTGGCCGCCTCGGCCGCCCCGGTGCCGTTCCTCAAGGGGTCGGTGGTGACGGGGGCCGGGCTGACCGGGTTCGTGTCGCGGCCGAAGGACGCCTGGGGTGACAACCGGTGGACCCGGTACTCCGACGGGTCCTCGAAGTGGCTTCAGGACGCGACCAAGCTGCGCTCCTCGCGGACCGCGGACTATCTGGTCACCTACACCAGCTCCTCCGTGGTGTCGGAGAACCTGTCGACGAAGGCCGAGCTGCGCCTCCCGATGGGGGAGAGCGACACTGCCACGTACCTCGGGTCGGCGGGCAACGCCCTGTTCACCCTGACCGGTGACGGAAGCACGGTGCAGATGCACCGGCACGCCACGGAGGGCGGCACGGTGCCCGTCACCGGGCTGCCGGAGGGTGCGGTCGGCGTCGGCGTCGCTCCCGGAACCCCGGAGCATGCCCTGGTGACGTTCAGGGTCGGTACGGCCGCGAAGTGGGGGCTGGTCGACCTTGCCACCGGCGCCGTCAGCGGGATCCGCACGCGGACCACGCGGGCTTCCGAGGGCGCCCTGGCCGTCTCTCAGACGCACGTCGCCTGGACGGAGACGGAGCTCGGCGGGACGGACAGTCCGGCGCTGTTCCTGCTGGACCGGTCGTCGGGGGCGGTCCAGCAGGTCCCGGTCCCGAAGGCGTGGACGAGCAACCTGCAGATCGGCCTGGTCGGCGGCTGGGTGGTGTACGGCGAGGCGGGCGGCATCGCCAACGGTGACAGCAATCCGCTGTACGCCCTGAGCGCCTACGACCCGGCGACGAAGAAGACGGTGAAGCTGCTCGACCACCTCACCTCGCTCGCCGCTTCCCCCGACGCCCTGTACGTACGGGGCGGCACCCTCGCCCAGGGCGAGGGTCTGTACAAGCTCACGCCCGGCGCGGGCGGCGCGGCCCCGGTCGTCGACATGACGGCGAGCACCGGCGAGCCGACCCGTGTCGTCATCGAGGGCAACGACGTCCCCGCCGTCGTCGACCTCGACCGGAACGGCGGGAAGGCGAATCTCAGCTGGCAGCTCTCCCGCAGCAGCGTGGACGTGAAGCTCACCCTGCGGCACGTCCGGACCGGAAAGACCCGGGAGTTCGGCGTCACCCACCCGGAGAGCCGCACGGTGACGTTCGCCTGGGACGGCACGATCGGGACGGACTCCACCAGCGCGTACAACGGCGCGTACACCTGGGAGATGACCGCGGCTCCGATCAACGGCATCGGTCCGTCCACCTCCGCGTCGGGCACCTTCCAGGTCGCCCGCAAGACCGTGCCGCACGACTTCGACGACAACGGCAGCGCGGACGTGCTCGACCGGGACTCCGCCGGCCGGCTGTGGCTGAGCGACACCGCGTACTACAAGGAGTACGGCCAGCTGACGGCCCAGTCGCGCCGGCTGATCGGCTCGGGCTGGAACGTCTACGACCGGATCGAGGCGACGGGGAACATCGGCGGGACGGCGGTCGGCGACCTCGTGGCCCGCGACAAGACCGGCGTGCTGTGGCTCTACCAGGGCAACGGCCGGGGCGGGTTCGCGGCGCGCACGAAGGTCGGCGCCGGCTGGAACACGTACGAGCGGATCGCCGCGGGCAGCGACCTGAACGGGGACGGGCGGCCCGACCTGCTCGCCACCGACAAGGCCGGCGTGCTCTGGTACTACAAGGGCACCGGCTCGGCCACCGCCCCCTTCGCCCCCCGTACGAAGATCGGCGGCGGCTGGCAGAACTTCAACGACCTGACGGCCGTCGGGAACATCGCGGGCGGCTCGGCGGGCGACCTGCTGGCCCGGGACAAGGCCGGGGTCCTGTGGCTGTACCTGGGCAAGGGCGACGGCACGTTCACGGCGCCGACGCGGATCGGCGCCGGCTGGGGGCAGTACCAGCACCTCGTCGCCATCGGCGACGGAGACCGCGACGGCCGCCCCGACCTGGTCGCGCTCGGGCCGACCGGCGGATACCTCTACGGCGGCACCGGCTCGTGGCGGGCTCCGCTGCGGGCGAGGCAGTCGGCCTCGCTGCCCTACGTCGGCGACGCGGGACATCACGTCGTCTGACGCTTGAACTTCTCGGACGCCCTGGCCCGGTCCCCGTGGGACCGGAAGCGGAGGGCTGTCGGAGGGCCATGAGAATGTGGATCTTCGGGCGCGGTGGGACATCCCGCCGCCCCGCACTGAGCAGGGGGAATTGCATGAATTCAGTTGGACGTCGCGGGCTGGTCGCGGCAACCGCACTCGCGGTCGCGATGGGCGTCATGGCGGGTTCGGCGTTCGCCGCCGGGGACCCGGCCGCGGCCGAGGCGGTACGGAAGGCCAAGCAGGTCCAGCAGCAGGCGCCGGCGAAGCGTGCCGCCGTGACGGTGGAGACGCCCACCTTCCCGCTGCTCGGGGTGAACAAGAAGAACGCGCAGCTGGACGTGTTCGGCCCGAACGGCAAGGGCGGCTTCGCGCCCGCGCTGAACGTGCCCAACGACTATTCGGGGTTGTCCGACTTCATCGACGTGGACAACGACAAGGACGGTTTCAGCGACGGGACCTGGGTCGCCGAGAAGAGCGGCCGGCTGTCCTACGCCTGGGTCGACAGCGCGGACGACTACCACGAGAAGCAGGTCGGGACCGGCTACCACATCTACGCCGGGAAGCTCCTGTCGCCGGGTCAGCTCGGCGGGGGCGCGTCAGCCGACCTGCTGGGTGTCGACAAGGCGGGCGTGCTGTGGGAGTACCTGGCCTACCCGAACGGGTCGCTCACGTCCCGGACCAAGATCGGCGCCGGCTGGGGCCAGTACTCCCAGATCGCCGGACAGGGCGACCTGACCGGTGACGGCAAGGCCGACATCGTCGCCCGGGACACCTCCGGCGTGCTGTGGCTGTACAAGGGCACCGGCAACTACGCGGCGCCCTTCGCCGCTCGCACGAAGATCGGTGCGGGCTGGAACACCTACAACCGCCTCGTGTCGATCGGTGACCTGGACGGGGACGGCAAGAGCGACCTCGTCGCACGGAAGTCGACCGGCGAGCTGTACCGGTACTCGGGCACGGGCAGCGCCTCGGCGCCGTTCCAGAAGCCGGTGAAGATCGGCAGCGGCTTCCAGGTCTACAACATCCTCTAGGGGCTGGGACGGACCATCGGCAGTGGGCACGCCCTGAAGGGGGCCGCCCCGGCAGCGTGTCTGCCGGGGCGGCCCCCTTCGGGGTGGTGCGGGTCTGTTCGGTGGGGCGGGGGATCAGGCGTTCTTCCAGACCGGCGCGGTCTGGTGGGCGAAGCCGTAGATGAAGTTGGAGAGGGTGCCGTTCGCGTTCAGGACGACGATGGTGTTGTTGTCCTGGAGGATCACGGACTTGCCCTTGGCGAAGTAGGTCCAGTTGGTCCAGCTGCCGTGCGAGGTCAGCTGTACGCCGTACAGGCCGTCCTTCTTGACCAGGCGGACCTTCTCGGTGCCCGCGAGCTTGTAGACGCCGAGCTTCGGGGAGGTGGTGGTGGCGCCGGTCCAGCTGTGGATCCCGCCGTCGACGGTGAGGCTGATGTAGCGCTCGCCGACCTTGCGGACGTCCTGGTAGGCGTTGCCCATCGGGTGCAGGAAGCCCACGCGCTTGCCGTTCTCGATGATGTACGAGCTGAAGACCTGCGGGCCGGCCTTGTACGTCTTGACCGTCACGCCGCCGTACTTCGTCGTGGAGTAGAGGCTGCCGGCGGTGTTGCAGTCCTTGGGCAGCTTCGGGAACGCGACGGCGGTCCACGGCGTGTCACCGCCCTGGGTGCGGTGCTTGAAGACCGGCGCGGTGGACAGTACGCCGTCGATCCGCAGGCCCGCGGAGAGGTCCAGCGGCTTGGACTGGTCGACCGTGCCCAGCACCTTGCCGCTCTCGTCGCGCAGCTGCGCCTTGGCGCCGGTGTGGGCGCTGTTGGTCAGCTTGACCGTCAGGCCCGCGAACACGGACGGGATCACCTTGGTCTTGACGCAGTTCTCGGCGATCACCTCGGTGCGCGCGGGCGAACCCTGCTCGGCCGGGGAAGAGGCCGCGAACGCCGTGGCGGGGACGGCGATCACCGCGCCGAAGAGGGCGAGGGCGGCGGTGGTGGCGCGGAGGGCGGTGCGCATGACGACTCCTTGAAGCGGTGCTGTGGATGTAAGGAGAGCCGTATGCCGTGGTCTCTTCCGGTGGAGGCCGTCGAGTTCGGGCTGCTGGCTGCAGACAGAAAACTAGTGATCTTGTGTGGGTGGAACGGTCCGGTCCGCGTCACAGGCGTGTGACAGGCCGCCCCGAGTCGTCCGCCGTACAACCATGCCGCGGGGAGGTGAGTCTTGCTGCTGCGGGCGGGAACGCCCCCGACGGAGGAAGTTCATGCGTATGCGTATGCGTATGCGTTTTGCAGTGGCGGCGGCCCTGTGTGCCGCCGTGTCCAGTGGACCGGACTTCGCGCAGCCCGTGGCGGCCCCCGGGGGCGCGCTGCCGGGCGACTTCAACGGCGACGGCTATCCCGACGCGGTGATCGGCGCCGCGCAGGCGAAGGTGAACGGGGTTCAGTCGGCGGGGTACATGACCACGCTGAACGGGTCGGCCCGTGGTCTGACCACGAGCGGGGGCAAGGTGGTCAGCCGGGCCAATGTCGCCGGGGACCCGTTGACCAGGGAGGCCTTCGGCACCCTGCTGGGCGGCTCCGGAGACCTGCACGGCGACGGGTTCGCGGATCAGGTCGTCAACGCGCAGGGGTATCCGCACGTGACGATCGTGTGGGGCGGCAAGAGCGGTCTGTCCGGCGGTACCCGGGTGCGCGGCCCCCATCCCCTGACTCCGGCCGTGGAGCAGTCCGGCGTGGCGGACATCAACCACGACGGCAAGGCCGACGTGGTGGTGCGGGGCAGTACGGCCGCGGTGGAGGGCCGTGCCTCGAAGAAGACGATCGCCCTCTTCCCGGGCTGCAAGGCCGGTCTGGCCTACGCCGGGCAGCCCTTCGGTGAGATCTCCGCCAACGATGTCGCCCTCGGCGACCTGAACCACGACGGCTACGGCGACTTCGTCGCCGGCATGGCCCTCACCGACCGCGTGCCCGGCGGGCTCGGCGGGACCGTCGCCGTCGCCTACGGCGGCCCGCAGGGGGTGAGCGCCACGCTCAAGCCCAGGAGGTTCACCCAGGACACGCCCGGGGTTCCGGGCGCGGGCGAGGAATCCGACAGGTTCGGCTGGGACGTCGCCGTGGGTGACACCGATGGGGACGGGTACGCGGACATCGGGGTCGATGGAGAGACCGGCGCCGACACCACGGCCACCAAGCAGGCGGGCGCCGTGACGATTCTTCGGGGCAGCGCCAGTGGTGTCACGACCATCGGCGCGTACCGGGACAACGACTACGCCGGGCGGGCCTGGGTCCTGAAGGGGACGCCCGGCGGCATCACCGGCACCGGCTCCATCAGCTTCACCGGCACCTCCTTCGGCGCCCCCCAGGGCCAGGACTGGTACGGCGCCGCGATATCCGACTGACGTCGCGTCATCGCACCGCCGGGGCGGCGCGTTGGCGGAGCGGCGGGTACGCCTGAGGGGGTGGTGGCGCCGCTGCGCCACCACCCCCTCGTGTCAGTTCACGGCGTGTCGCGTCAGCGGAGGCCGGCCTGGTTGCGGGTGGTGAGCTTGCCGTTCTCGAAGAGGAAGCTCGCGACGCCGAAGGTGCTGGCCTGCTCGCAGTCGTAGATCGAGATGCTGTCCGTGCGGGACAGGGACTGGGCGACGCGCACGCAGGTGCCCTTGCCGGCGATCTCGTGCATCTGGGTGATGGTGCTGCCGACCTTGATCTTGCCGTACTTGGTCTTGGTCATCTTGCCGTTGGACTCGACGCCGTCCAGGTAGACCTGGCCCTTGATCTCCAGCTTGCCGTTCACGAAGTCGAACGAGGCGCTGCTGTAGGGCTTGTTGCCCTTGCACTCGTAGTGCCGGTAGGAGATGCCGCCGGAGCTGTCACTGCTCTTGAGCTTGCAGGCGCCGCTGTCGGCGATGCTGTGCATGTTGGACGTGGTGGTGCCGAGCTTGATCAGGTCGTACTCGGCCTTGCTGATGGTGGCGGTGGTGGCGGCGCTGGCGCTCGGCGCGGCGACGAAGGCCAGGCCGGCGGCCAGAACGGGCGCGGCGAAAAGGTGCATGCGGGACATCGGGATTCCCCCCAGAATCAACGTCCTGCCTCTGCGGGACGTTGATCATGGTGCCAAACCCGGGCACATGCGTGGAAGTCCCGGACCGTTGCATTTTCAACACGAGGGTTGACCTGCCCCACCGTCACCACCCGTCACCGCGGGCACATGGGGGGGGTGTTGCCGTCGCCACCGGGGACATGGGTGCGAAGAGGCTCCGTATAGCTGCGTCCTAGCTCCGCGATATCGCGCCCCGCGACTCTGGGCCGCGTCGGCGCCGGGACGTCCCCGGCGCCCTTCTCCCCGGAGGACTCTGATGCGCCGTCGACTCATGACCGTGATAGCCGCTTCCGCCGCCGCCCTCATCGCGCTGGCCACCCCCGCCTCCGCCGCCCCCGCCGACAAGGCGCAGGTCCTGAGCGGTTGGACGCAGACCAGCGCGTCGAGCTACAACTCCTGGCTGTCGGCCCGCGGCAACCAGGGCGCCTGGTCGGCCTACGGGTTCAACTGGTCGACCGACTACTGCTCGACCTCCCCTGACAACCCGTTCGGCTTCCCCTTCCAGACCGCGTGCGCCCGCCACGACTTCGGCTACCGCAACTACAAGGCGGCCGGCACGTTCAGCGCGAACAAGTCGCGGCTCGACGACTCCCTCTACTCCGACCTCAAGCGCGTGTGCTCCCGGTACTCGGGCGTCTCGAAGGCCTCGTGCGACTCGACGGCCTGGACCTACTACCAGGCCGTCAAGGCCTTCGGGAACAGCGCCGCCGTGGACGGCGGCGCCGTCGCCTGACCGGCAGGATCGGCAGGATCCGCAAGCGACGGCCTAGGCGGCCCGGTCGGCGGTGGCCGGCGCCCCGGCGTGCCGGGTCTCCAGCTCGCGCAGGCGCGCCGCGCCGCCCGACTTGAGGTGCAGGCCGTACGAACCGGGCTTGCCCGCCTCGTCCGCCAGGTGCTTGGGGATGACCTTGCAGACCAGTTCCTTGAGCTTCGCGCCCGGACGGCCGTCGATGTTGAACCAGACGGCGACGTCCGCCCGGTTGGCGAACTGGAAGATGCCCGCGTTCCGGCCCAGGCTGATGCACTGCGCGGCGAACGGCCGGTTCAGGGTCGCCGGCGCCTCGTCCGCGATCCGGCTCAGGACGGTGTCGGCGGCGCGTGCGCCCATCGGCATCGCGGCCTGGCAGCTCATCCGCAGCGGCACGCCCGAGGGGGCCGCCGAGTCGCCCGCCGCGACGATGCGTACGTCGTCCACGCTGGTCAGCGTCTCGTCCGTGAGGAGGCGGCCCATCAGGTCCGTGGTCAGACCGCTGCGTACGGCCAGGTCCGGCACGCTGAAGCCGGCGGTCCAGACGGTCACCGCACCGGGCAGCTCCCGGCCGTCCGCGAGCCGCACGGCGTCGCGGGTCACCGCCGTCACCTTGCTGCCGGGGCCGTCGACGACGCTCACCCCGAGGCGAGCGAGCCGTGCGGCGACCGAGCGGCGGCCGCGGGCGTGCAGGTACGGGCCGAGGACCCCGCCGCAGACCAGGGTCACGGTGCGGCCCTGCTCGGCCAGTTCGGCCGCCGTCTCGATGCCCGTCGGGCCGGCCCCCACCACCGTCACCGCGGCAGTCGACGGCGCGGCGTCCAGGGCGGGGCGCAGCCGCTGCGCGTCCTCCAGCGTCGCGATCGGGTACGCGTACTCGGCCGCTCCGGGGACGCCCGGGTCGGCGCCGGCGCTGCCCACCGCGTAGACCAGGTAGTCGTAGCCGAGCGTGGCGCCCGAGTGCAGTACGAGGCTGCGGTCTTCGGCGTCGATCCGTGCCACCGCGTCGACGACCAGGGCGACCCCTTCGGCCAGGACGTCCCGGTAGGCGATGACCGCGGCGTCCGACCCGCCCACCAGCTGGTGCAGGCGGACCCGGTGAACGAAGTCCGCACGCGGATTGACCAGCGTCACCGTCACGTCGCCGCGCTGCGTCAGACGGTTCGCGGCCATGACGCCCGCGTATCCGCCGCCGATGACGACCACTTCGGTGTTCGCGTTCGTGTTCCGGTTCATCTTGTGTCTCCGTCGCTTCAAGGGGTTCTGGGCACAAGACACCGGCGCCCCGGCCCGTGTGACAGGTCCGCCCGTGTGACCCGCGCCACATCTCGCGGTCGGGGCCCGCCGGCGAACCGGCCGGCCCGTGGGCCTCGCGGGGGCCCCATGCGGACGCTGCCGGCGGCGCTGCCGCTCGCCCGGGGCGGAACAATCAGGCCCCTCCCATTCCGCCGAACGGGTTACGCGAGATGCTTCAATGACCACCGTCAGGGGCGGGATCGGATCATCAGGGAGCGGGCACGGAGATGCGTAAGTCGTATGTCGCGGCGCATGTTTACATGATCGTCGGAGTGCTCTCCGGGTTGTATTACCGCGAGCTGACCAAGATCAACGATTTCGAGGGCGAGACCCAGCTCGGCGTCCTGCACACCCACTTGCTCGCGCTGGGCATGCTGGTGTTCCTGATCGTCCTCGGCCTCGACAAGGTATTCGGACTCTCCGGGACGAAGCAGTTCACCTATTTCTTCTGGTTCTACAACGCCGGCCTCTCGATCACTTGCCTCAGCATGCTCTACCGGGGCACCCAGACCGTGCTCGGCCATGAGGTTCCCGAACTGTTCTCCCTGGTGGGAGGCTTGGGCCACATCATCCTGACGGTGGGGCTCGTCCTGTTCTTCATCCTGCTCGGCAACCGGCTCAAGGAACACGAGAGCGCCGCGCGGACCGAGAGCACCGAGCAGACCGAGCCGACCGAGCCGGTGAACAGCTCGATCTGACGGCCTTCTTACGGGGTGCGGGCCGCCGATCGAGCCGCGAGCGGGCTCAGGACCGGAGCGGGGTCCGCTGCCCGTCCAGCCAGCTCTGCCACGCGGCCGCGTGCAGCGGGGCGCCGGCCGGGAGGGAGCTGCCGGTCCAGGCGGTGACGGGGCGCAGCCCGTGGAGGGCGTTGGCCACCCAGACCTCGCGTCCGGCCAGCGCGGACAGCCGGCGCCGGGCGGGCCGTACGGTCACGCCCGTGCGCGCCGCCCGCTCCAGCAGCAGCGCGGCGGTGACCCCGGGGAGAACGGGGAGCTCGGCGGGCGGATGGCACAGGACGTCCTCCTCCCACCACAGGAGCGAGGAGTTGGCCGCTTCGAGCACCACCCCGTCCGCGGTGACCAGGAGCGCCTCGTCGGCCTCCGCCGCCGTGGCCCGGGAGCGGACGGCGGCCAGGGCGCCCAGGTCCGGCCCCTTGTGACGGGGCGTCCGGCGCGGGTCGCGTACGGCCAGCCCCCAGACCCTGGCCGTCGTGGAGAGCGCGGGCGCGGGGCGCAGCCGGTACAGCAGCCGGTGGCCGCCGGGCAGGACCGTGTCCGGGGTCGCGTCGGCGGTCGCGGTCTCCAGCTCGACGCGGGGGAACCAGTGGCCGGGCCCCCGGGGCAGCAGGGCGGCCATGCCGGTCCAGAAGGTGTCGAGGAGCGCGCCGGGCAGGCCGCCGGCCTCGGCGCAGGTCGCGGTGAAGCGGCGGCGGTGCCGGGCCAGGGCGCGGACCCGGCCGTCGGCGACGAGCCAGGAGTCCGCGGCGAGGAGCGTGCCGGGAGCGTCCGTCGCGGGAACCTCGCGCAGGGCCCCGTCCGGGGTGAGCGCGAAGAGCCGGTCGGCGGCCCGGACCGGCCCGGTCTGCCCGGTCGGCGCGGTCAACGGGACGCCGCGGGCTCGGTGGACGCCGCCCCGTCGCGGCCGGGGAAGCCCCTGCCGAGGAGGCGGAGCAGCGGGGTGGTCTTGGTGATGGTCTCCTCGTACTCGTCCGCCGGGTCGGAGAGCGCGACGATGGCGCCCCCGACGCCGTAGCGGATGCCCTCCTCGGTCACGACGGCGGTACGGATGACGATGCTGAGGTCGGCGCCGCCGCACAGGGAGAAGTAGCCGATCGCGCCGGAGTACACCCCGCGCGGGCCCTCCTCCAGTTCGTCGATGATCTGCATGGTGCGGATCTTGGGTGCGCCCGTCATGGAACCGCCCGGGAACGCGGTGCGTACGCACTCCACGGCGCTCACTCCGGGGCGCAGGGTGGCCCGTACGGTGCTGACGAGCTGGTGCACCGTGGCGAAGGTCTCCACGTCGAACAGCTTGGGCACGTGCACCGAGCCGACCTCCGCGCACCGGCCGAGGTCGTTGCGGACCAGGTCGACGATCATCAGGTTCTCGGAGCGGTCCTTCTCGTTGGTCCGCAGATCGGCGATCAGCGCCTCGTCCTCCCGCGCGGTGGCGCCGCGCGGCCGGGTGCCCTTGATCGGCTTGGACTCGGCCAGTCCCTCGGCGGTGACGCGCAGGAACCGCTCCGGCGAGGTGCTGAGGACGGCCAGGTCCCCGAAGAGGAGCAGCGAGGCGAACGGCGCCGGGCTGGTGCGGCGCAGGAAGCGGTACCCCTCCCAGGGGTCCACCTTCGCCTCGCTGCGCAGCTCGTTGGTGAGACAGACCTCGTAGGTCTCGCCCGCGGCGATGTCCTCCTGGCTGCGCCGGATGCGGTCCAGGTAGGCGTCCCGGTCGTGGCGCAGGCTCAGGTCGCCGGCGTCCACGGGCTGCGCGGGCACGTCGGCGTCCGCCGCCTTGCCGGCGAGGGCGCGCAGCCGCTCGGCGGTGGTGTGCAGCCAGGCGCGGGCGGAGGCGTCGAGGGCGAGCGCCTCGGCATCGTCCGCACCGGGGTCGGCGGGGGCCAGGGCGAGCAGGTGCGTGGTGCCGGTCAGGTGGTCGAAGGCCAGGGCGCGGGCGGCGAACACCATCGTGGCGTCGGGCTGCTCCGAGCGGTGCACGACCGGGCCCGCGCCGCACTGCGCCTTGAGTTCGTACCCGAGGTACCCGACCCAGCCGAGGGCGAAGTTGCAGGGGTTCTCGGCCCGGTCCGGCAGGTCCACCCGCAGGGACTTCAGGTCCTCGTCGATCCAGTCGAAGAAGGGGCTCCGCTCGACCTGCGCGCTGCGGACGCCGTCCCGCTCGGACACGACGGTGACCGTGCCGGCCGCGACGTCGGCCGTGGCCACGCGGGCCAGGTCGCCCGAGGCGTCCCCCATGATCGAGAAGCGTCCCGTGGCGCCGTCGCTGCGGCTGCTGTCGAGCCAGAAGGCGTGGTTCCCGCCGCGCAGCACCTCGTCGAAGACGATCTCGGGGTCCCATGCGGTGGGCAGCCGCTCGGTGAGGACGCGCAGGTGCCGGCCGGGGGCGGGGCGGGCGGGGGCGGCCTCGGGCGCTGCGGGTGCGAGCGGCCGCGCGGCGGGGTGCTCCTCCTGCCAGCGGGCCGTGAGCTCGCGGAAGTTGCGCATCATCAGCAGTCCGTGCTCGCTGCTGATGGATTCCGGGTGGAACTGCACGCCCCACAGCGGGCGTTCGCGGTGGCGCAGGCCCATGAGGAGGCCGCCCGGCGCCCACGCGGTGGCCTCGAAGACCTCCTCGGGCAGGTCTTCGACGGTGAGGGAGTGGTAGCGCACGACGTCGAAGGGCGAGGGGATCCCGGCGAAGAGGTCCGTCCCGGAGTGCTCCACGGGGGAGACCCGTCCGTGCCGGGGCTCGGGGGCCCGCCGGACGGAGCCGCCGCCGAGGTGGGCTATGCCCTGGTGGCCGAGGCACACGCCGAGGACCGGGCGGTCGGCCGCGCGGACGATCTCGGTGCAGACGCCGAAGTCCTCGGGGCGTTCGGGGGTGCCGGGTCCGGGAGACAGGACGACGTTGTCGAACCCCTCCAGCTGGCTGATTCTCCACCCCGGCTCGTCGTTGCGGATGACGACGGGCTCCTGCCCGTTGGCCTCCGCCAGGAGGTGGAACAGGTTGAAGGTGAAGGAGTCGTAATTATCCACCAGGAGAGTGCGCATGCTCACCTCACGAGGTCATGGAGGGACGGATTCGACAGCCGGATCCGATAGAAAGATCTGATGACTGAATTCCGGACGGACTACGCAGCCCGGGAAAGATCGCCTCGATGGCCTCCCGGATAAACCGGTCCCGCACACAGGCGCTACAGCCGGTCAATGGAACCCGACCCTGAGATCCCGATTCCCTGCCAGGGAAATCGGGGAATGCATGATCTCCCCGTTCAACACGGGCAGACCCTACAGGGAGTCCCTGTTCAGTCAAACATTTTCCGCCCCGCGAACCCGGCCTCACAAGGCAACCGGGGAGTAGGAATTCGCAATTCCGCAATACCGCTGTCGCGCTTTGCATATGACGCTTGACAGTCCCCGAGGGGTCCTTTCTATTATGCGGAACTGCTGAGCCAGTCAGGGCGAATCAGCAGCACAACGGGGCAGTGCGACGGGGAGATGTTTGTTCGTGATCAGCGATTTCGGGGGCCCCGGGCCCGGGACGGACGATCCGCTACAGCACGACGGAAACTGGGTCGACGAGCTGCTCCTGCACGCCGGCCACGACGACGCCGAGCCGGCCGTGCACATCGGCGAACGGCTGGATCGCGCCGGTTTCCGCCGCGAGGTCGGGGCCCGCCACGCGGAGCTGACGGAGGCCGGACTGCGCCGCGGCGGATCGGTCGCGCTCCAGCTGCCCCCCTCGCTCGCGCTGCTCACCCATCTGGTGGCCGCCTGGCGGACCGGGGCCCAGGTGATCCTCCTCGACCACCGGCTGACCGCCCACGAGAGCGACCGGGCACTGCGCCGGACGGCCCCTCAGTTCCTGGTCCGGCCGGCCGGACCGGTGCGCCTCGGCGTCCTGCGCGGCTTCCACGCGGTCGACGCCGTGGCCGAGCCGTACCCCGGGGGCCGCCCGGCCGCGAGCGGGCACGCGCTCGTCCAGCTCAGCTCGGGTTCCACCGGCCCCGCCAAGGTGATCGGGCGCACGGCCGCGGACCTCGCCGCCGAGGTCCACCGCTACACCCTGATCCCCGGCATGCCCCGGCGGGGCGACCGCATCGTGGTCCTCAACTCCCTGATCCACGCGATGGGGTTGATGGCGGGAATCCTGCACAGCCTGCACGCGGGCGTGGAGATCGTGCTGCCGGAGCGGATGAGCGCCGACGGCATCCTCGCCGCCGTGGCCGCGCGGACCGCGCCGACCGTGATCACGGGCGTGCCGTTCCACGCGCAGCTGCTGGCCTCGGTGTCCGCTCCCCCGCCGCTGCCGCACCTCGTCCGGGCCGTCTCCGCCGGCGAACCGGTGCGGCCCGGGGTCGCGGAGGCCTTCGCCGCGCGGTACCGCGTACCGCTGGGCGAGGTGTACGGGATGACGGAGACGGGCGTCCTCGCGGCCGACCTGTCCGGGTCCTCCCGGCCGGCCACGGGGCGTACGGCTCCGGGCATCGAGGCGAAGGTCGTGGACGGCGAACTCCTCGTACGGCGGCCCGTCAGCCCGTACCTCGGTCCGGCCGGTCCGGACCGCTGGGCGGACGGCTGGCTGCGCACCCGCGACGCCGCGACGCTCGACCCGCGGACCGGGCTGCTCGCCGTCGTGGGTCGGCTGGACTCCCAGGTGTCGGTCGGCGGGCTCAAGGTCGATCTCACGGAGCTCGAGTGGACCCTGTCCGAACTGCCCGGCGTGCGGGAGGCGGTGGTGGTCCACGACGGGGCCATCGAGGCCTACGCGGTCCTCGGCGAGGGGGTCACTGCGCGGGCCGTGGAGGCCCTGCTCGCCGAACGGGTGGCCGCCTTCAAGCTCCCGCGCCGCATCCATCCACTGGCCGCCCTGCCCCGGACGACCACCGGCAAGCCGGTACGGGACCCGGCCGCGCTGCGGGCCGCCACCGCTCTGGAACAGGTGTGAGCCCGGTGGAGCGGCGCGGGCACGGGACTTCAGCCCTCCACGCGGGTGACCGACACCGCGGCGCCCTCGGTGCCCGGGCCGCCGGCCACGCACAGGACGTAGCCCTCGGGGCCGTCGGGAACGGCGCTGGTCAGGCCCGCTCCCGGGAAGATCTCCCGCAGGGTCACCGGACGCCCGGCGGGCTCCGGCGGCAGGCCGGAGGCGGGCAGCGGAACCGGCCGCAGCCGGCCCCCGCCGGCCAGCCCGGTGCCGAGCACCTTGCCCAGTGCCTCCTTGTGCGTCCAGACCCACAGCAGGGCGCGGGCCCGCAGGGCGGGTACGTGGCCCTCGATCCAGCGGACGTCCTCCTCGCCGAACCACCGCCGGGCGAGGGCCACCGCCGGGAGCTCGCGGGCCGGTTCCACATCCACGCCCACGTCCCCGCCGGTGCAGACCGCGACGGCGGTCAGGCCGCGGGTGTGGCTCACGCTCACGTTCACCCGTACCGGCGGCCGCTGTCCGCGGTCCGCGGCGCAGGGCCGTGACACCACGTACGGCCGACCGCCCGGTTCCCTGGCCACGGCCAGGCCCTCGGGCCCGACGCCCAGGACCGCCGCCGCGGCCCGCCGCAGCAGCACGCGCGCGTGCTTGCGCTGGTCACCGACCGGGACCGCGAGCCACACCTCTACACCGGACACCGACACCCCCACTCGTCCCCGGTGCCCAGACACGTCCTGAACACCCATACGAACACTGATACAAGGAGCCGGTTGATGAGCACCCCTGTGCGCGCCTTCGTAGTGAACACCCTCGAAACCATGAACCTCGACACGGCCGGGGTCACGGACGCCACCCCGATCGGCGACGACGGCCTGGAGCTGGAGTCGCTCACCACCGCCGAACTCGTCATGCAGGTCGAGGAGGAGTACGGGGTCAAGTTCAGCGACGAGGACGTCGAGGCCCTGCAGACCCTGACCCTCGGCGAGTTCGTCGCCCAGGTCGAGCAGCGCCGGACCCAGGTCACGGCCCAGGCCGGCTCGGCGTGAGCGGCCGGTCCCCCGCCCCCGGCCGCCCGGAGGTGATCGCCCTGCTGGCCCAGCACGACGAGTGCGCCCCGGGCGACGTGGGAGAGCGCATCGATTCCCTGCAACTGGCCTGGCTCGTGCACGTGGTCGAGGAGCGTTACGGCATCCGGATCGACCTCGACGAGGAGCTGGAGGCCATGGACACGGTCGACGGCGCCGTCGCGGTGCTGGCCGGCGCCCTGGCGGCCCCCGCGGCGGGCGGGAGCGGTTCGTGACCGCGGCGGACCCGGCGGCCGACCGGACGGTCGTCATCACCGGGCTCGGCGTCACCAGCGCCTTCGGCCGCGGCGAAGAGGCCCTCGGGCGGGGACTGGCCGCCTCCCGGGCGGCGTTCGGGCCGCTCGGGCGCTTCGCCACGGACCGCTACCGCACGGGCGTCGCCGCCGCCCTGCCGGGCTCGCCCGACCTGGACGAGGAACTGCGCCGAGTCGTGGACGAGGCCTGCGAGCAGGCCGGTCTCTCGCCGGCGGAGCGGGCCCAGGCTCCGCTGCTGCTGGGCCGGCACGCCGATCCGGCGGTGGCCCGCGGGCCGCTGGCCGTGCAGGGCAAGTCGGCGATCTCGGACACGGCGGCCGCCCTGGCGCGGGCCTGCGGTCTGCTGGGCGCGGCCCGGACCTACACGAACGCCTGTGTGGCCGCGAGTACGGCGGTCTGCGAAGCGGCCGTTCGGATCCGCACCGGCCGCGAGGACCGCGTGGTCGTCTCCGCGGGCTACCTGGTGGACGAGGACAACTTCGCGCTGTTCTCCGCCGGGCGGGCGCTCTCCCCGGACGGCGTCCTGCGCTCCTTCAGCTCGGGTCGCAAGGGCCTGCTGCTCGGTGACGGGGTCGGCGCGGTGGTACTGGAGTCCGCGCGGGCCGCCGCCGCGCGCGGCGCCCGGCCGCTGGCCGTCCTGTCCGGCTGGGGCCTGGCCGGCGACGCCCACCACGTGTGCCGACCGCACCCCGAGGGGCTGGGCATGGCACGGGCCATCGGCGCCGCGCTGGACCGGGCCGGGCTGGCGCCCGCTGACATCGGGTACGTCAACGCCCACGGCACGGGCACGCCCGCCAACGACTCCTCCGAAAGCGCGGCCCTGCGGCTCGCCCTCGGGGAGGCCGTCGACGGCATCCCGGTGAGCTCCACGAAGTCCCTCCACGGACACTCCCTGGAGGCGTCCGGAATGCTCGAACTCGCCGTCACCCTGCTGGTCCTGCGCAGCGGGGAACTCCCCGTGAACGCGGGCTATTCGGGGCCCGACGACGCATGCCGCCTGGACCTGGTCCTCGGCTCGCCCCGCCGGGCGTCCCCCCGGCACGTCCTCAGCCTGAACGCCGCTTTCGGCGGGGCCAACACCGCATTGGTGGTGAGCGCGCCATGACCCTTTCCCCGACCCTCTCGCCTTGCCCCGCGGCAGCCGTGGAGGTCCTCGCCGCGGGCGTCTGGCCCGCCCCGGGCGACCCCGAACTGCCCGTACCGCTCGCCGGTTTCGCCGTCTCCTCCTTCAGCCCGATGGCCTCGGCGGCCGCCGACCGCTGCCTGGAGCAGGTCCACGGAGCTCCCGGCGCGGAGCCTGCCGGTCCCGGCACCCGGGAGCTCGTACGACGGGCCGGGCGCACCGCGATCGTGCTGGCCTCCCGGGGCGGCGACCTGGAGACCCACACGGCGACCGCCGTCGCCGTGGACGCCGGCCGGCCCGCGGCGCCCCTGCTGTTCTTCCAGTCCGTGCCCAACGCGGTGGTCGGCCACATCGCCAAGCGCTGGGGGCTCGCCGGTCCGGTGATCTGCTTCAGCCCCGACGCGGCGACCGCCGATCCGCTGGGCGAGGCCCTGGACGTCACCCGCTTCCTGGTCGCCGGGGGCGACGCCGACGAGGCCCTGCTGCTGCTCGTGGAGCAGGCGGGCGCGGACGGGGCGCCCGCGAGCGCCCGCGCCCTGCTCGTCCGGCCCGCGCCGGACGCCCGGGAGGCGTCATGAGGAGCGGGCTCCGGGAGCGGTACGACGTCTGGGTCACCGGGATCGGGCTGGTCACCCCGCTGGGGATCGGCGTACCGGCCTTCGTGGACGGGCTCGCGGCCGGACGCTCGGGTCTGCGCCGGCTGGAGGGCGAGGTGTGGGCCGCGACCGGCGCCGACGTGGCCGGGGTCGCCCCCGAGATCTCCGCCCTGGACCTGCTGCCGCGCGCCGAGGCGCGCTCGGTCGACCGCTTCGTGCTCATGGCGCTGGCCGCCGCCGACGAGGCCCTCGGCGACGCCAAGCTGACGGTGGGCCGGGACGTGGCGGCGGACCGGGTGGCGGTCGTGGTCTCCACCGGCGCCGGCGGGCTCGCGACCTACGAGGAGCAGGCCGTGGCCCGCGCCTCCCGGGGCCGGGCCGCGGTCAGCCCGTACCTGCTTCCCGGCATGCTGCCCAACATGGCGGCGGCCCGCATCGCGATGCGCCACGGCGTGCGCGGCCTCAGCAGCTCCATCGCCACGGCCTGCGCGGCGGGGGCGATGTCGGTGGCCGAGGGGCTGCGGCTGATCCGCGAGGGCACCGCGGACGTGGTGATCTGCGGGGGCACCGACACCGCGCTCGCCCCCTCCGTGGCCACGTCCTTCGGCAACGCCCGCGCGCTGGCCCGCGCCGGGACGGGCGATCCGGCGGCGGCCAGCCGCCCGTTCGACCTGGACCGGAGCGGTTTCGTGCTGGCCGAGGGCGCCGGAATCCTCGTCCTGGAGCGGGCCACCCACGCCCGCGCCCGCTCGGCGCACGCCCACGGGCGGGTACTGGGCTGGGGCGCGACCAGCGACGCCCACCACCCGACCTCGCCCCGGCCCGACGGCGCGGGCGCCGCGGACGCCATGCGGCTCGCGCTGGCGGACGCGGGGCTGGCGCCCCGGGACATCGGCTACGTCAACGCCCACGGCACCGCCACCAAGGCGGGCGACGTGGCCGAGGCGCGGGCCATCCGCACGGTGTTCGGCGAGGACGGGCCCCCGGTCAGCTCGGTCAAGGGCGCCATCGGCCATCTCCTGGGCGCCGCGGGCGCGGTGGAGGCGGCGGCGACCGTACTCGCCCTGCACCACCGGAGCCTCCCGGCGACGGCCAACCTCGACCGGCCGGACCCGGAGTGCGCGCTCGACCACGTCCGCGGCGCGCCCCGCGCGGCGGCGCCCGAGGCGGCGGTGTCCAACTCCTTCGCCTTCGGCGGCCACAACGTGAGCCTCGTGCTCGGCCGGGCCCCGGAGGCGGTCTGACCCGCCCGTCACCCGCTCCCCCACACCGGAACCACCGCACCAGCCGAACCCCCTCCCGACCGAAGGACGAGGACACCGTGACCAGTTCCGCCCCCCAGGCGCCCGGACCGGCCGGCCCCGGCGAGCCCTCCGCCGACCTGCTGCGCCAGTTCTGGTGGCTGCACGACGCCCGCTGGTACCAGGGGGTCGCGCGGCGGTTCGGCCAGGACGCGGCGAACGAGGTAAACGCGGAGGCGATGCAGTTCGTCACCCGCCGGATCGCCTCCGCCTACGCACGGGAGGAGGGGCTGGGCCCGGGGCTGTCCGCCGCCGAGCTGGCCGGCGCGCTGACCGGCATCTCGGAGCTGATGACCGGGGACGCCGTGGAGGCCTCCAACAAGGTCACCGGCGAGGAGTCCTTCGAGACGGCGGTGACCCGCAACTTCGCCCTCGAGATGCTCGCGCGCGCCGGGACGCTGGAGGGCTACGAGTGCCCGTGCCCGCAGATGCGGGCGGGCTGGTTCGAGGGGCTGAAGACCGAGGTCAGCGACCACCGAGTGGAGTGCCTGCGCACCGGCGGCTCCGCCTGCCGCTTCCGTACGAGCACCGCGCCCGGCGCCACCGCACCTGCCGGCAGCACCACCACCCCCGGGAAGGAGACCCCGTGACCACGCCCGACCCCGGCGCCCCCGCCGCGTACGTCACCAGCGCCATCGAGCAGTTCGCCGCCCGCGGCGAGCGCGTCGCGCTGATCCACGGCGAGCGGTCCATGACCTTCGCCGAGCTGCTCTCGCTGGCCTACCGGACGGCCCGGGTCCTGCGGGACGCGGGCCTGGGACGCGGGGACCGCCTCGTCCTGCTGGCCGCCAACCCGATCGAGATGTCGGCGGTGGGCCTGGCCGCGCACCTGCTCGGCATCAGCTACACCCCGGTGTACGCGGCCGGCGGCGAGCAGGTCGCCGAGCACATTCTGCGCGACGCCGAGCCCGCGGCCGTGATCCTCGCCTGCGCCGGGCCGATCCTGCCGGGGCACCGGATGGCCGACCTCGCCCGCGCCGCCGGGGTGAAGCTGCTGTTCGGCCTCGGCCCCGGCCCGGACCCGGAGGTGACCGACCTGCTCGCCGAGGCCGCCCTCCGGTCGGACGCCCCCCTGCCGGTGGAGGCCCGGGAGGACGACGTCGCCCGGGTGCTGTACACGGGCGGCACCACCGGCCTGCCCAAGGGCGTCGTGTACACCTTCGGCGCGCTGACCGCGGCCGCCGGAGCCTGGGCGGGAGCGGCGCCGCCGCCGGGGCTGCGGTTCCTGGCGATGACCCCGATGGCGCACGCCGCGGGCGCGATCGCCTGCGGCCTGCTGCGCCACCACGTGAGCGTGGAGCTGTTCGACGAGTTCGACGCGGACGTGCTGCTGGTGCGGATCGCCGAGGCCTCCGCCGAGGGCCGGCCGGTCACCACGTACCTCTACCCGCCGTACCTGTACCGGCTGCTGGACCACCCCGGCCTCGCGGACACCGACCTCTCCGGGCTCGCGGCCGTCAGCTACGGCAGCGCGCCCGTGACCCCGCACCGGCTGGCCCAGGCGGTCCGCGGCCTCGGCCCCCGGCTGCGGCAGAGCTACGCCCTGACCGAGGCCATCGCGATCACCAGCCTGGGTCCCGAGGACCACGCGGCGGCCGCCGCGTCCCGGCCCGAGCTGTTCGGCTCGGTGGGCCGCGCGGTGCCCGGGGTGTCCCTCCGGGTCACGGGCGGGGACGGCCGCGCGCTGGGGCCCCGTACGGAAGGCGCGGTCGAGGTGTCCGGGCCCACCGTGATGGCCGGCTACTGGCAGCGGCCGGACCTGAGCGGCGAGGTGCTGCGGGACGGCTGGCTGAGCACCGGCGACCTCGGGGTGATCGACGAGGACGGCTACCTGTACCTCACCGGGCGGGCGAAGGACCTGGTCATCGTGAACGGCACCAACTGCTATCCGCAGGCCGTCGAGAACGTCCTGACGGCCCATCCGGGCATCCGGCGCGCCGCCGTCATCGGCGTGCCCGACCCGCGCACGGGCGAGGCCCTGGTCGCCGTGTGCGTGCCCGTGCAGGAGGACCGGCCCGGCCTCGTGGAGGAGCTGACCACCTCGGTGCGCGAGGCCCTGGGCGCGGCGCACGTGCCCGGGCGGTTCGAGTTCGTCACGGACATCCCCACGGCCTCGTACGGCAAGCCCGACAAGGCGGCGCTGCGCACCCGCTTCGCGCCCCCGAGCCCGACGAACACGACGAACGCGATGAACGCGATGAACGCGACCAACCTGACGTCCTCCGGGAGCAACGGATGAACATCGCGGCCAAGCCGTGGACCCGCCCCGCGTCGCCGCGGGGCCCGGAGGGCTGGCTCGACTCCCTCCGCGACCTGCTGGTGATCCCGCCGGAGCTGCGCGACGAGTGGGTGGAGCGGGACGCCGCGCTCGAACTGCTCCAGTGCGGGCCGGAGATCCTCGACGCGCTGCTGCGCGCCGGGCTGCCGCACGGCGGGACCCCGGGGGCGGAGCGCTTCGACCGCTTCGACCTGGTGAACCTCGCGCTCTACTCCGGCTCGGGAACCTCCGTACCGGAGAAGACGATGCGCTACGCCCTGCGCTGGATGCACGCCGATCCGCAGTCGCTCTTCCGGCCCCAGCGCTGGAACTACTCCGTCGCGCTGACCCCGCCGGCCGCCCACGGCCAGGGGGAACCGGAGCGGACCGACTGGAACCTGGCCACGCCCCACCCGGAGCTGAGCGGCGGCTGGACGGAGTCCCTGTCGATCGGGCCCGAGGGGGCCGCGCTCGGGGAGAAGGACATCACCGCGAGCGGCACGTCCGGGCTCACCGCCTCCGGGGTGCTGGTGACCTCCGGGGAGCGGCGCGGGATCGTCTCGGATCGGCTGCGCGCGATCGTGACCTCGTACGGCCCGGACCGGTTCCGCTGGGGCCGGATGCCCGAGGAACTCCAGTGGCGCAAGGACGAGGTGCTGTCCCAGGGCTACGCCCCCTGCATCTCGGTCTGCCTGGAGCTGGCCGAGCGGTGCCGGGAGGCCGGTTTCGAGGCGCGCACCCGGCGCGGCTGGATCATGGGGATGCTCGACCTCGCCCATTCCTGGCTGGAGGTCGTGGACGAGGACGGCCTGGTCAAGAACGTGGACCCGGCCTTCGTCATCCTGGCCGACCACCACGCCGAGACCCCGCACCCGGACATCGCGGAGGCCTTCACCGGCTCGCTGCTGAACCGGCTGCTGCCCACGGAACACCACGCGGACGAACCGGTGAACGGGTACCGCCGCGGCGGCGAGTTCGCCCATCCGCGCCACCAGACCGACATCCAGCTCTCGGCGGAGCAGCCCGCTCCGCGCGAGACGGCCGGGGCCGCCAACGGCTCGGGCAACCGAGAGAGGAACCAGATCCGATGAGCACGCCCGTACTGCAGGCCGACGAGCAGCTGCAGTCCATACTCGACCGCCTCGTGTCGATGTCCGAGCGCGACCACTACGACCCGTACACGATGTTCGACTGGCCGGACTCGCTGCCCGAGGACCAGTACTGGATGACCCCGGAGCTGCTGTCCATCCACGGGACCAAGGTGGCCGAGTCGTTCACCGAGGAGCAGAAGTGGGCGATCAGCAAGTGGGAGAGCGTCAACTTCTACAGCCTGAACGTCGACGGCATCCGTGAGCTGATCACCGAGATCATCGCGCGGATCCACACGAAGGACTTCGCCCTCTCCTCGGAGTACTTCCACCACATGATCGGCGAGGAGAACGCGCACATGTGGTTCTTCGCCCGGTTCTGCCTGCTGTACGGCGGCAAGGTCTACCCGGACAAGGGCGTCCAGCTGGAGATGAAGTCCGAGGGCGAGTCCGCCCACTTCCTGGTCTTCGCGCGGCTCCTGCTCTTCGAAGAGGTCGTGGACTTCTTCAACAAGCGGATGGGCGACGACGACCGGCTGCACCCCACGATCCGCAAGATCAACGCGATCCACCACCAGGACGAGTCCCGGCACGTGGCCTTCGGCCGGCAGATCGTCTCGCACCTGCACCGTCAGCTGCGGGAGAAGCTGAGCGCGGAGGAGCTGGCCGAGCTGGAGCTGTACCTCAAGCGGTACCTGCGCAAGTCCGTGGACGGCCTGGTGAACCCGGCGGCCTTCAAGGACGCGGGCATCCCGAACCCCTACCGGGTGCGCACCGAGGTGCTGGCCGATCCGGCCTTCCACGAGCTGGAGCGCAAGATGCTCAAGCGCTCGATGAGCTTCCTCGTGAACGAGGGCATCTTCACCGACGACGTTCTGCCGCGCTCATGAGCACCGCGACCGGCTTCGACGCCGTGCTCCAGTACCTGCTGACCAAGCGGCCCGAGCTGACCTCGATCGACCCGGACCTCGACCTGGTCGAGAACCGCATCCTCGACTCCCTCGGTTTCGTCAACTTCCTCTACGTACTGGAAGAACAGACCGGTGAAGAGATCTTGATGGAGCACGTCACCCCGTCCGATTTTCGTACGATCAACTCGATCAGGAAGAGGTTCTTTCATGAGTCCCGGTAGCTCGGTGAGCACAGGTCCGGAGGCCGGCCGCACCCCCTCGACGCGGGGCGGTCTCGCCACCCTCGGGCCGGGTGCGCTGAGGCTGCGGGCCGCGCTCGAAGGGGTGTTCACCGGCTGGGCGGCCGAGGTCGGCGCCGACGCGGTGCAGTACCCGCCCCTGATGCGGGTCGAGGACCTGCACCGGCTTGACTACTTCCAGAACTTCCCGCAGCTGGCGATCCTGGGAGCGGCCCTCACGGAGGAGGCCGCTCCGGAGTACGCCACGGGCGGGTCGCGGGAGCCCTCGCTGCCGGCCGGGCACCTCACGGAGGCCTCGTACGCGCTGCCTTCGGCGGCCTGTTACAACGTCTACCTCGATCTGACGGGCCGCACCCTGAGCGACGGTCCCCACAAGGTGACCACCGTCGCCACCTGCTTCCGCCGCGAGACGCACTACGACGCGCTGCGCCGGCTGCTGGGCTTCAGCATGCGCGAGATCGTGTGCGTCGGCACCAAGGACGAGGTCCTGGCCCACCTGGAGCTGTTCCGGAAGAAGATCACGGGCTACCTGACGGAGCTCGGGCTGCCGATCGAGATCGAGGCCGCCACGGACCCGTTCTTCGACGCGAGCGCGGGACGCGCGCTCATGGCCCAGCTCTTCCCGGTGAAGGAGGAGTTCGTCTTCGACGGCTCGCTGGCCATCGGCTCGCTCAACTTCCACCGCAACTTCTTCGGCGAGCGCTGCGAGATCCGCACCGCGGACGGCGAGCCCGCCTTCACCGGTTGCGTGGCCTTCGGCCTGGAGCGCTGGATCAGCGCCCTGACCTCGCACTTCGGCTTGACCGAGGACGAGCTGGCCGACCGGGTCCTGGCGGCCGGGCGGCCGTGACCCGGAGCGGATCGGAGGGGGCACGGCCGGCGGTCGTGGCCGCCGTGGCGGAGCCGGTCGCCGCGGGCCCCGGTGTCGTCCGCGCCTGGTGGGCCGACGGGCGCGGTCTGCCGGCCGGCGCGGTGGCGGAGCTGGCGGCCGCCGCGCTGGCCCCGCACGAGCGCTCCCGGTACGAGGCCGTCTCCGATCCGCTGGGCCGGGCCGAGTTCGTGCTGGCCCGGTTCGTGCTGCGCGGCGTGCTGGGGCGGATGCTCGGGCGGCCGCCCGCCCGGGTGGGCCTCGCCGTGGACCGGGCCGGCCGGCCCTGGGTGACGGGCGCCCCGGGGGTGGACGTGAGCATCGCGCACGCCGCGGGCGTGGTCGCCGTCGCGGTGGGCAGCGGGCTCGCGCCCCGGACCCGTATCGGTGTGGACGTCGAGGAGGTACGTACGGTCCCCCGGGCCGGCGAACTGGCCCGTCGACTGTTCTCCCCCTCCGAACGCGACCGCCTGGCCCGGGCCTCCGGCCGGGCCGGGGACCTGTTGTGGCTGGACCTCTGGACCAGGCGGGAGGCGTACGTGAAGGCCGTGGGCACCGGGGTCCGCGCCCTGGCCGGGGCTCCGGACCAGGACGTCGGTCACCGCTGGCACCCGCTGCGGCTGCCGGGCGGATTCACCGGGGGCCTGGTGGTCGTCGAACCCGGCTGACCGGTCCGTCCCTTCCTCTCTTTTTCCATCCCACCGTTCGAGTCGCACTTTCCGAGGAGCAGTTCCATGACTGAGAACACCGCCGCACAGCTCGCCGTCACCGTGGTGGGCGGCCCCACCACGGTCATCGACCTGGGCGGGCTGCGGTTCGTGACGGACCCGACCTTCGACACCGCCGGTTCCTCCTACGAGCTGGGCCCGGTCGCCCTGCACAAGCTGGCCGACCCGGCGCTTGCCCCCGACCAGCTGGGCCCGGTCGCGGCCGTCCTGCTGTCGCACGACCAGCACCCCGACAACCTCGACGGGGCCGGGCGCGCCTTCCTCAAGGAGGTCGCCCTCGTCCTCACCACCGAACAGTCCGCGGAGCGCGTCGGCGGCACCGGGCTGGCGCCGTGGGCCGAGCACGTACTGGAGCGACCGGACGGCGGCCGCCTCGTGGTCACCGCGGTCCCGGCGCAGCACGGTCCGGCCGGGACCGAGCCGATGCTCGGCGCCGTCACCGGCTTCCTGCTGAGCGGCGAGGGGCTGCCGACCGTGTACGTCAGCGGCGACAACGTCTCCCTGGAGCCGGTGAAGGCCCTCGCGGAGCGGCTCGGCGGGGCCGGCGTCGACCTGGCGGTGCTGCACGTGGGCGCGGCGCAGCTCGCCCCGTTCGGCCCGACGCTGCTCTCGCTGACCTCGGAGCAGGCGGTGGAGGTCGCGGAGCTGCTGGGTGCCCGCAAGGTGCTCGCGGTGCACCAGGACGGCTGGCAGCACTTCACGGAGGGTCAGGACACCGTCAGCGCCGCCTTCGAGAAGGCGGGAGCGGCGGAGCGCCTGGTGGTTCCCGTGGCGGGCAGCAGCTTCGCGCTCTGACCCACGGGTCGGGGAAGGGGTGGTGCCCCGGGCTTCGCGTGCGGCCCGGGGCACCACCCCTTTCGTCCTACGGTCCTGCGGTCAGGCGGTCAGGCGCCCATCGCGTGGTGTCCCCCGTCGACGTGGACGATCTCGCCCGTGGTCGCCGGGAACCAGTCGGAGAGCAGCGCGGCGCAGGCCCGGGCCGTGGACTCCGTCTCGGTGATGTTCCAGCCCAGCGGTGCCTTCGCCGCCCAGTCGTCCTGGGTGCGGGCCAGGCCCGGGATGGCCTTCCCCGCCGTGGTCCGCAGGGGGCCGGCCGCCACCAGGTTCGACCTGACGCCGAGCGGCCCCGCCTCCCGCGCGAGGTAGCGGTTGGCGGACTCCAGGGAGGCCTTGGCCACGCCCATCCAGTCGTAGCCCGACCAGGCCTTCGTGGCGTCGAAGGTCAGCCCGACCACCGAGCCGCCGCGGCCCATGAGCGGGAGCAGCGCCTTGGCGAGGGAGACGTAGGAGTAGGCGGAGGTGTGGACGGCGGTGGCCACGTCCTCCCAGGGCGCGGTGAGGAATCCGCCGAGGCAGCTCGGCGGGGCGAAGGCGATGGAGTGCAGTACTCCGTCGACGCCGCCGAGGTGCTCGCCGACCAGCTCCGGGAGGCGGGCGAGGTGCCCGGGGTCGGTCACGTCCAGTTCCACGACCGGCGGCTTCTCGGGCAGCCGACGGGAGACCAGTTCGACCAGGGACAGCCGGCCGTAGCCGGTGAGGACGATCCGGGCGCCCTGTTCCTGGGCGATCCGGGCGGCCGCGAACGCGATCGACCGTTCGGTGATCACTCCGGTGATCACGATCCGCTTGCCGGCGAGCAGGCCGCCGGTGGCGGGAGGCGCGGTGGGCTCGGGAAGGACGGTGGTCATGGGATCAGTGCCCCATTCCCAGGCCGCCGTCCACGGGCACGACCGCGCCCGTGACGTAGCCGGCCCGCTCCCCCGTGAGCCAGGCCACGGTGTCGGCCACGTCCTCGGGCCGTCCCGCCCGTCCCGCCGGGATCTCCGCCAGGTGCGTGCTCTTGCGGGTTCCGGACAGGGCGGCGGTCATGTCGGTCTCGATCAGGCCGGGCGCCACCACGTTCACGGTGATGCCGGACGTCGCGACCTCGCGGGCGAGCGAGCGCGCCATGCCGACCATGCCGGCCTTGCTGGCGGCGTAGTTGACCTGCCCCTGGTTCCCGCGCAGTCCGGCGACGGAGGACACGAAGACGATCCGCCCCCACCGGCCGCGCAGCATTTTGGGCAGGGCCCGCCGGGCGCAGCGCCAGCCGCCGGTGAGATTGGTGTCGATGACCCGGGAGAATTGCTCTTCCTGCATCCGCAGCATGGGCCGGTCCTCGGTGATACCGGCGTTGGATACGAGAATCTCCACCGGGCCGAGTTCGGCCTCGACCGCAGTGAATGCGGCGTCGATCTGTTCCGGGTCGGACACATCACAGCGAACGGCGAGGAACTTACCGTCCGGCGGTTCGCTGCGATAGGTGACGGCAACCCGGTCACCACGCCCGAGGAATTCCTCGGCAATGGCGAGCCCGATTCCCCTGTTTCCGCCCGTGACCAGCACCGTGCGTGGCAACGAAACTCTCCGTTCCTCTCGATTTCCTCGCGGCAGCCGGCTCGGTGATCAGCCCTGAATGAGGGTGCTCTGGAATTCCTTCATGTAGTAGGTGTTGCCGACGCGGACGGCCGTCCAGGAGACGATGAGGCGCTGGCCGATCGGCACCTGCTCCGGCTCGGTGTAGGTGTCACCGGGCTTGAGCAGCCCGCCGAGCCCGTCGATCACGGCCGTGGAGCTGGACAGGCAGCGCACGGTGAGCGGCTTGCCGATCATCCGGGTGCCGGCGAGGGGACCGGCGAAGGCCCCCTGGTAGAAGGACTGGATCGCGGTCCGGCTGGTGAGGTAGGCACCGTTGCTCGGAATCATGTGGCCGTCCGTCGTGAACTGGGCGGCGACTCCTGCGGCGTCCCCGTTGTTCCAGGCGGCGAAAAGCCGGTGCGGGACATCGGTGATGGCGGTCTGCGTCGGAGAACACACCGGGCCGAACAGGGAATCCTGCACGGGTTCTTCGACGGCGTTCGCCGCGGTGGCCACTCCGGCGAGCAGCATCAGGGAAACGGCGGGAATCGCAATGCGACGGGCAAGGCTCACGGAATCTCCATTGACTGACGATCGGAAGTTCTCGGCCAGTCTAGGGATGCTCGGGATGTCTGAAAAGTTTTCCCTCGGGAGCATCAGGAATTCAAATGACGCAGAATGCGGACCCCTTCGGAATTCAGCTTTCCGTTTCCCGTTCGGCCTTCTCCACGCGGACGGGCACCCCGTTGAAGACGGCCGTGCCGGAGAGCGGGTCGACGACCGAGCCGTCGGTGAGCGCGTTCATGCTCACGCCCGGCTGGGTGGCCGCGTGGGCGAGCCGGCTGCCCCCGCGCCCGTGCCCCCAGCCGTACGGGAGGCTCAGCACGCCCGCGCGCAGCCGGTCGGTGGGCTCCGCCGGTACCACCACCTCACCGGCCCGGCCCCGGACCCGGACCAGGTCGCCGGCGGTGACGCCCAGGCGCTCCGCGTCCCCCGTGCTGATCTCCAGGGCGCAGCGGTTGGTCCCGCCGGACAGGGCGGCGATGTTGTGCGACCAGCTGTTGACGGACTTCAGCTGACGGCGGGAGATGAGCACGAACCCGCCGCCGTCCAGCTCCCGCATCCGCGCCTCGAGCCGGGGCAGGTCCCCGGTGACGGCCGGCGGGCACAGTTCCACCAGGCCGGAGGCGGTCATGACGACCTCCTCGCGGCGGGGCCGCAGCGGCCCGAGGTCGATGCCGTTCGGGGTCGCCTTGAGCAGGGCCAGGTTCAGGCCACCGGGACGCTTGCCGAACAGGTCGCCGGCGGGTCCCAGCCGCAGCATCAGGTCGAGCCGCCGCTCCAGGGCGTCGTCCCCGGTCAGTTCCCGCTTGAGCACGGCCGGTTCGCGCCCGTGCAGGGGAGCTCCGGGGCGGCCGGAGGCGGCCCTCAGGGTCAGGTCGGTCAGCGCCTCGTCCACGCGGCCGGGGTCCCCGGCCGCGCTCTTGCCCGAGGCGATGAGGACCAGCCGGGCCAGGATCTCCGCCTCGCTGGGGCGCCCGGGCGCCAGGGCCCGTACGGGCGGGGAGAAGCGGGCGTTGCGGCGGACGGAGCGGCCGGCCAGGACCACGTCGTAGTGCGGTGATTCCAGGGCGCTGGGCGGCGGCAGGATGACGGACGCGTGGCGGGTGGTCTCGTTCAGGTAGGGGTCGACGCAGACCATGAAGTCCAGGCCGGGCAGGGCCCGGTCCAGCCGCTCGCCCTGCGGGGAGGCGAGGACCAGGTTCCCGGCTATGCACAGCAGGGCCCGTACCTGACCCTCACCCGGCGTCTCGATCTCGTCCGCGAGCGTCGCGGTGGGCAGCTCGCCGTTGGTTTCGGGCAGTCCGCGGACCCTGCTGTGCCAGCGTCCGGTGCGGAAGGGCTCGGCGGGGCGGCGGGTGGCGTGCGGGGCCTCCCCGAAGAGCACTCCGCCGGGGCGGTCGAAGTTCCCGGTGATGATGTTGACCACGTCCACCAGCCAGCTGGTGAGGGTGCCGAACTCCGTGGTGCAGGTGCCCAGTCGCCCGTACACGGCGGCCGTGGGCGCCGCGGCCAGCTCGCGCGCGAGCGTACGGATGGTCCCGGCGGGGACCCCGCAGGCGTCCGCGACGTCCTCGGCGGCGAATCCCTTCACCTGGACGGCCAGCTCGTCGAAGCCGGCGAAGCCGGGGCCGGGGTCCGTCGCCAGGCCCTCGTCGAACAGGGTGTGCGCGATGCCGAGCAGCAGCAGGGCGTCGGTGCCCGGGCGGATCGGGACGTGTGCGTCGGCGAGGTCCGCGGTGCGGGTGCGGCGCGGGTCGACGACGACGAGGCGTCCGCCGCGCGCCCGCAGCGCCTTGAGGCGGCCCGGCAGGTCGGCGACGGTCCAGAGGCTGCCGTTGGACTCCATCGGGTTGGCGCCCAGGACCAGCAGGTGGTCGGTGCGGTCGATGTCCGGCAGCGGGAAGGCGAGCGGGTCCCCGTACATCCAGCCGCAGGCCACGCTCTTGGGCATGGTGTCGAGGGTGGTGGAGGAGTAGATGTTCCGGGTGCCGAGCCGCTCGCGCAGCACCAGCATGTAGAGCGGCAGGGCCAGCGTGTGGATGACCGGGTTCCCCATGTAGAGGGCCACCGCGTCCTTGCCGTGCCGCTCCGTCACCCCCCGCATGCCGCGCTCGACGGCGGCGAAGGCCTCGGCCCATCCCACCTCCTCGAACCCGCCGTCGGGGCGGCGCACCAAGGGGGCGGTCAGCCGGTCGGGGTCGCTGTCGAACCGGCCCAGGGAGGCGCCCTTCGGGCAGAGGTAGCCCTTGCTGAAGACGTCCTCGCGGTTGCCCTTGACCCGGGTGACGACCTCGTCCGACAGGGTGATGCTCAGCCCGCAGGTCGCCTCGCACAACGGGCACACCCGTGTAGCCGTTCGCTCCAACACCGGTCGCCCCCACACCACTTGATCAATTGCGCGCAGTGTAGCCACGGGGGTCCGGGCTGTCCCGCGTTCTATCGCCCGTGGAGGCCGACGGCCCGGCGGCGGGAGGGGTGCGGGCCCGTCAGAGCCCGGCGGCGGGAGGGCGCGGCCCGTCAGAGCCCGGCGAGGAACTCCCGTACGGCGGCCGCGAAGCCCTCGGGGTCCCCCAGCTGCACGAAGTGGTCGGTGTCCAGGGCGCGGGACACCGTCCCTGGGCGCCGGGCGGTCATCTCCCGGGCCAGTTCGGCGGAGACGACCTGGCTGCGCAGGCCGTGGACCAGCAGCGCGGGGCAGTCGGTCGCGAGCCACTGCTTCCAGTGGTCCCCGTGGACGAGGTTCTCGGAGTCGATGGTGTCCTGCGGGTGGAACGGCAGCCGCCAGCCGGCTCCGCCGGGCAGCGGGCGCAGGGCCGGGGCCAGGGCGGGGGCGAGGGGGCCGCAGCCCGCGAGGAGCTCCTCGCGGGTCGCCGCGGTGTAGGGGAAGTTCCGTACGAAGCCCAGGGGGCTGACGCCGTGGTCGGGGAGTTCGGCGGGGGCGTCGATGTCGACGAGGGCCGTGACCAGCTCCGGGTGCGCGGCGGCCAGGTGGTAGCCGTTGATCCCGCCGAGGGAGTGGCCGAGGACGACGGTCCGGTCGATCCCGAGGTGGGCGAGGAGGGCGACCAGGTCGGCGAGGTAGCCGGCGCGGGTGTACTCCGCGGCGCGGTCGGAGTCCCCGTGACCGCGCTGGTCGGGCGCGATGACCCGCCACTCGGGCCCGAGTGCGGCGGCCAGGGCCGCGAAGGAGGCGCCCTCCGAGAGGTGGCCGTGCAGGGCGAGGAGGGGGCGGCCGGCGCCGCCGAAGTCCAGGTAGGACAGGGCTCGTCCGTCGATGGTCAGGGTGGCGCGGGTGGGCTGGGCGGCGGCGGTGTTCGTCATGGCGGTTCCCCCTGAGCGGTCCGGATCCGGGTGCCGGTGTGACCCCGTGCCAGAAATATACAACCGTCTAAGACAAATGTTCAAGACGCTTGTATGGATCCGCTCTCCACCGCGCCGAATTCGCGCGACACGGCGGTACGGCTCTGCAACGCTGCGGCCATGACCTTCGTACTCGACGGACCAGTGCTGGACGGCACGCTCGTCCGGCTGGAGCCGCTGGAGCACCGCCACGCGGCGGACCTGGCCGTGGCGGCAGAAGTGGACCGCAGCCCCTACGGGTTCACGTGGGTGCCCACCGCGGACCGGGTCGGGGAGTACATCGACGCCCAGCTCGCCCGCCGTGCCGCGGGGAAACTCGCCCCATACGCGCAGGTGGACCGGTCCTCCGGGCGGGCGGTCGGCGCCACCGCCTACTGGGACCCCCGGCCCTGGCCGACGACCGGGGAGGGCCTGTGCGCGGTCGAGGTCGGCTTCACCTGGCTCGCGGCCCCGGCCCAGGGCTCGGGGATCAACACCGAGGCCAAGTACCTGCTGTTCCGGCACGCGTTCGAGACCTGGGGCGTGGCCCGGCTCGACCTGAAGACGGACGCCCGCAACGCCCGTTCGCGCGCCGCGATCGAGGGCGTCGGCGCCCACTTCGAGGGCGTCCTGCGCAACTGGTCCCGCTCATGGGCCCCGGGCGAGGACGGCCTGCTCCGCGACTCCGCGCTCTACTCGGTCACCAGGGCGGAATGGCCCGCCTGCCGCGCACACCTGGAAAACCGCCTCGCCCGCCACGCCGGTCTCCGGCGGCCCGGGACGGACTCCCCCGCCACGGTCTGACTCCGCCGCGGTCCGGCCCCCCTCCCGGCGTCAGGCCCTGGCCGCCGACGCCCGGTTGCCCGGCAGCCAGCCCTCGGCGTAGGCGACGGCGTCGCCCAGGCCGAACAACCGGACCTCCGCGCCGCCCACCGCGCCCCGTACCACCGGGCGGTCCTTCTCGAAGTCCGCACCCAGCGCGTCGAAATCGTCCGAGGAGACCGATGTGTCGCGGACCGTCGTCCAGCAGCGGCCCTGTGCGGTCATGAGGGCGAAGGAGTTGTCGACCCGCGGCGCCGGCACCCGGTACTCGGCCAGGTGGAAGGCCGTACAGCAGTCGAAGCCCGCGCCCAGGAGCAGGATCCGCGCCCCGGCTTCCTCCAGCCGGGCGAGCGGACTGCGCTCGCCGAGCCGGCAATCCGGCGCATGGCCGTCCGTGATCGTCGCGGCACGCGGGCCCAGCGCGGCGAAGGACGTCTGCGGATGGCCGCTGCGCAGGGCGCCCGGCCAGGTGCGGACGGACTCCGGGACGGCGCCCATGCCGCGGGTGGGCGTGGTGCGTGCGTCGAAGGGCGGCATCGAGGCGCGGATGTCCGCCCACCACGCCTCGGGCACCGGCGGGTTCTCCCAGTGCGCCGGATCGGAGTTGTCGCCGGAGTGCGTCGGCACCACCAGGGTCCCCGCGTCCCCGAGGACGTCGAGGAGCGCCGTGACCACCGTGGCGGCCCCGCCGCAGACCCAGCCGAGGGAGCTGAGGGAGGAGTGCACGAGGAGGGTCTCGCCGGGGCGCAAGCCGAGCGCACCCAGCTCGGCCGCGAGCGAATCGCGCGTACAGAGGGGCCCGGCCTGAGGGTTCATCGACACGGTGGACACAAGGGGTCAGTGTCGGGGTCCTGCCGCCCCCGCACCACCCGTTTCCCGGACGCCGGTCGCACTTCCGTCGTCGAGAGTGCCTCCCGTGGAGAGTGCCTCCCGTCGCGGGCATCCGGAGCAGCGGCGGCGCGGCGAACGCGCCGGTCCGTGTCCCCGGCGTGCCCGTGTGGTCTCGTTCTTGTCCGTCGACGGCCGCCGGCCGGCTCGGCGTTCCGTGCTCGGACGGGGTCGACCTCACGCAGAAGGCGGGCAGGTTCTTTGGGATCCGGATGGTTCACCCTCTCCGCCCTCTCCGCCGCCTGCGTGCTCGCGGCCGTACCGGGCGCCGGGCCCGGCGGTGCCGGCTCCGCGGAGGCGGAGGCGGAGGCGTACTGGACGGCCGGGCGCATGGCCGCGGCCGTGCCCGTCGACGCCGTCCGGAGCCGGGCCGCGGTCAGTGCCCGCGCACCCTCCGGCATTCCGACCGGCGTCCACTTCGACGGCATGCCGATGGTCGGCACCTTCTTCTACCGGCAGACCGCGGTCGGCACGTCCGACACCTCCTGCACCGGCAGCGTCGTCCGCAGCGCCGGCCGGAATATGGTGCTCACGGCGGCGCACTGCGCGGCCGGCATGCGGCACCCGGCGAGCCGCGCCGTGTTCGTACCGCGCTACCGCCACGGAAAGACCGCCGCCGCCCAGCCGTTCGGCGTCTTCCCGGTCAGGGCCGGGGGCGTCTACACGGACCCCCGCTACCGGTCGCACGGCAGCGCCGCCGTGTCCGACCTGGACTTCGCCTTCGTCCTGGTCGGGCCGAACGCGAAGGGGCGCGTGGAGAACCTCACCGGGGCCCTGACCTTCACGCCCGTCAGCACGTACGACCACGAGGTCACCGTGGTCGGCTACCCGTCCGCCTCGCGCGTGAACAAGGCGCACCAGGCCGTCCGGTGCGAGGTGCCCACCACGCGGCTGAGCGGCTTCCGGCAGCTGCGGATGGTGTGCAAGGGCTTCTACGGCGGCGTGTCCGGCGGTCCCTGGATCAAGGACTACGACCCCGCGCGCCGCACCGGCAAGGTCATCGGCAACACCGGCGGCTACCACGGCGGCGGCAACGACTCCTGGGTGACGTACGCCCCGCTGTACGGCAAGGAGGCCCGGGACCTGTACGAGGACGCCGCCGCCGGCCGCGACCCCGCCGCCCTCTCCCGGCCCCCCTACCGGGGCTCCTCCGCCGGCCACCCGCTGCCCGGCTCCGGCGAGTTGTGGACCCATGCCAGGGCCATGGCCTCCGGTGATTTCACCGGCAGCGGCCGCGACGGCCTGCTCGTGGTGTGGACGGACGGCGAGGTGACCCTCTTCCCCGGAGACGGCCGGGGCGGCTTCCTCCCGGAGCGCCGGCTCATGGCACCGAACGCGGGCTGGAAGGACGTCGCCGCCGTCACCGCGGGCGACTTCACCGGCTCGGACCGGTTCGACCTGCTGGTCCGCCGGAAGGACGGCCGGATGACCCTGTACGGCGACGTCGGCTCCCGCGGGCTGGGCCGCGGCACCGCGATGGCCCCGGCCGGATCCGTCTGGAAGCACGCCGCCCAGATCACCGCCGGACGCTTCAACGCCTCCCACTACGTCACCGACCTCGTGGTCCGCTGGTCCGACGGCGAAGTCTCCCTCCACACCGCCGTGGGCGCCGGCACCTTCGGCCGGGAGCACCGGCTCAAGGGCCCCGGCCCCGCCTGGAAGGGCGCGGCACTGCTCGCCGCCGGACAGTTCTCCGGCAACCGCACGTGGGACCTGATGGTCCGCTGGTCCAACGGCGCGCTCGGCATCCACCCGGGCATCGGCACCCGCGGCCTCGGCGGCGAACGCCGCCTGCGCGGTCCGGACCGCACCTGGACCCACAGCGTCCTCATGACCGCCGGCCGCCACACCGGCGACGGCCTCACCGACGACCTCCTCGTCCGCTGGAGCGACGGCGAGACCACCTCGTACGAGGACACCCGCGCGAGCGGCCTCGGTCCCGAACACATGCTCGTCCCGCCGCGGGCCCCGTAGCCTTGACCTGGGGCGACAGGTAGATCCAGGCCGGGTGCCGACCGGCCACGGCGCGGGGGGAATCCATGGGGGACACGGGAGGCACGGGGGACGGGGAGCCGGATCTGGCGTTCCTCGGCATCGGCCCGGAGGACGAACGCTTCTACCGACTCCTGCTCCGGAGCGGCGGCGCCGATCCCGGACCGTTCGTACGGCACCCCGAGCCGGACGAGGAGACGGTACGGGCCCTGCGGCAGCGGGCCACGACCCTCGGTCTCGCCGCGATGGCCGACGGGCTGCTGCGCCCGGTCAGTCCCGCCAAGGCGGTGCAGCACCTGATCGACGCGCGGCTCGCGCGGATCCGGCAGGAGCTGGAGACCAAGGCGGCGGCGGACGCGATCGTGGCCTCGCTGCTCGCGGAACGGGACGCGGCCACGACCTCGGACGCGATCGCGTGCGCCGACCGGCCTCCCGTGGAACGGCTGACGGGCATCGACCAAGTACGGGCGGCCATCGACGAGCTGACCTTCTTCACCCGGTCGGAGTCCATGACCACCTGGCCCACGGGGGTGATGCGGCCCGAGATCATCGAGACCTCCAGGCCCCTCGACGCCCGCATCCTGCGGCGCGGGATCCGGATGCGCAGCCTGTTCGGGGCGGCCGCGCTGGACGATCCGCCCACGATGGCCTACCTGCGGGAGATGACCGCGAAGGGCGCGGCGGTACGGGTGTCCCGGCTCGGCCTGGAACGCGTCCTCCTCTTCGACCGGGCGGCGGCGCTGACCCCGCTCGACCCCTCCGACAGCAAGCGGGGCGCGCTCCTGACCCGCGAACCGGGCCTGGTGGCCACCCTGGTGTCCCTCTTCGACCGGATGTGGGAACAGGCGCAGGACATACCGGCCGAGGTGGACGAGGAGGGGCCGGCGGCGGAGGGCGAACGCCCGACCGCACTGGAGCGCCGGATCCTGGAGTCGCTGTGCACGGCCGACAAGGACGAGAACGGGGCCCGGGACGTGGGCATCTCCGTGCGGACGTACCGCAAGTACGTGGCGGCGCTGATGCACCGGCTCGACGCGTCGAACCGGTTCCACGCCGCGCTGCTCGCGCGGGAGCGCGGCTGGATCTGAGCGCGGCGGCCCCGGTCACGTACGGGACCGCCGGAGCGCGCGGGCGCAGGACAGCACCCCGACGGCCAGCACCCCCATGACCACGTAGCGCGCGGTGCCGTCGAACAGCACGGTGGACGAGGCCAGGAGGGCGATCAGCACAGCGGTGGTAACGCCGAGCGGGTTCTTCTGAGTCCGGGACTGGAACTGGGACTGGGCCATGACGGTGGCTCCTTCAAAGGGCTCGGAGGGCTCGGAGGCGGTGATGCCCCTTCCACTCTGGCAGCGGGACCCGGCCACCCGGCCCGGCCGCGGGCGCAGCTTCCGGCATTCCATCGCGCAGCATGCTGCGCGCCCGGTCCGCCTGACCGGAGCCGGCCGACGCCCGGGCGGCGGTGCCCTCACCCCGGGCCCTCCTGGCCGGAGAGGAAGCGGAGCTTCCGTGGTTCCCGCCGCGCACGGCTCCGAATGAAGCCCTCCGGTGGGCATCACGGCGCACTCGTCGGAAACTTCGCCCGCCGAAACCGGGGAACACGGGAAAGTTCGAGCAGTGGCGCCCAAACTCCCACCGCCGAGCAGCATTTCTTCGGCCCCCAGGCCTCGGACCGATCTTCCAGTTCCTTGATTGCGCGGCTTCTTCTGGACGGGTCCGGCGCGGGTGTACGGCCGGTATCGGCGGACCCTCACGCCGTTTCCGGCAGCGGAGCCGACGAGCCGCTCGATGGCCACGGACATGGCCGAAAGAAGTCACCGGTCGGGGCGGTGGCGGTGGCGGCGCGGGGCGCGCCCCCATCAACCCCGGGCCGGGACGGCCTCGCGGCGCAGGCCGGAGACGACCACGAGGCCGACGGCCAGGTGCGTCAGCGCCAGGAGGATCTTCGTCCCACCGGTGGCCTCGACGCCGAACGGCAGGGCCAGCGAGGCGAGGAGCACCACGGAAGCGACGGCGGTCCAGATCTTCCGGGCCGCGGCCGGGGCGGACTTCTCCAGCAGGGCCAGCAGGCCCCAGCCGAGCAGGGCGGCGCCCGCGGCGGAGCCGAGGAAGCTGCCGAGGGCGAGGTCGACCGGCCCCTTGCCGTCGTTCTGGTCCACGGCGAGGGCGACACCGCCGGCCTTGCCGGCGAGGAAGACGACGGCGGAGGCGGCCACGGCCCCCACGACCGCCAGGAGCCGCGGACGCCAGGTGGAGTGGGCGGAGGAGGTGTCGGCGGAGGAGGTGTCGGCGAGGCGGGTGTTCGTGGTCATGGGAGCTCCTTGGGCAGGTGAAAGGGAGACGAGGACGGACGGGAAGGACGTACGGGAAGGACGTACGAGTGGTCAGTACGAGCGATCAGGAGGCCACGGGGGAGGCCGCGGCTTCGGGCGCGCGCCGGGGCGTCTCCACGGGGCCGCCGCCGCCCGGCGACACCGGCCGGGTCGTCGGCAGCACGAACCGGGCGACCGCGGCGGCCGCGAGGACCAGGCCGGCGGCGATGCCGAAGGCGAGCTGGAAGCCGCCGGTGGCCGCGGAGGCGGCGCTCTCGCCGTCGGCGAGGGCCCTGCCGGTGGAGGAGGCGGCGATCGCGGTCATGGCGGCGATGCCGAGGGAGTCGCCGATCATGCCGGAGGTGCCGGAGAGCCCGGAGGCGGCGCCCGCGTCCCGCGGGTCCCGTACGGACATCGACAACGTCATCACCGCGGGCATGGCCAGACCGCCGGAGAAGCCGAGGACCAGCATCACGGGCAGCAGGTCCAGCACGTAGGCGGGGTTCTCGGGGACGCGTGCGGCCAGCAGGAGGGCCGCCGCCACTCCCAGCAGGCTCGGGAGCAGGACGCCCCGGGCGCCGAAGCGCGTGGTCAGCCGCTGGGACAGCGCGAGCGAGGAGAGGCCCCCGACGAGGGCGAGCGGTACGAAGGCGACGCTGGTGACCAGTACCGAGTAGCCGGCGACCTGCTGGAGGTACAGCGCGATCAGGATGTTGAAGGAGATCGTGGCCGCGACCAGCAGCAGGTGGATCAGATTGGCACCCGACAGTGCGCGGGAGCGGAAGAGGGACAGCGGCAGCAGCGGCACCCGGGCGGTGGCCTGGCGTGCGACGAACCCGGCGAGCAGCACGATCGCGCCGAGGCCGAACCCGAGGGTGCGGGCGGAGCCCCAGCCGTTCCCGGAGCCGGTGGCGAGGGCGTAGACGCCCAGCATCATGCCCGTGGTGACCAGCGCCGCGCCCAGGAGGTCGACGCCCGCGCCGAGGCCGGGGCCCTTGTCGTCGGGGATCAGCCGTGCGGCGAGCAGCACCGCGGCCGCGCCGATCGGGAGGTTGACGTAGAAGACCCAGTGCCAGCCGGCCCCATGGGTGAGCAGACCGCTGATCAGGATGCCGAGGGAGGCGCCGCCCGCGGCGGCGAAGCCCATCGCGCCCATGGCCTTGCCCAGGTGGCGGGGGTCGTCCCGGAAGAGCGTGAAGACGATGCCCATGACGACGGCGTAGGCCATGGCCGCGCCTGCGCCCTGGAGGAACCGCATCGCGATCAGCATCTCCTGCGTCCCGGACAGGCCGCAGGCCGCCGAGGCGAGGGTGAAGAGGCTGACGCCGCCGATGAACAGCCGCTTGCGGCCGATGAGGTCACCGAGCCGGCCCGAGAGGAGCAGCAGGCCGCCGAAGCCCACGGTGTAGGCGTTGGTGACCCAGGCCAGGCGGGCCCGGTCGAACCCCAGATCGCGCTGGATGGAGCTCAGCGCCACGGTCACGACGCTGATGTCGATCACGATCATCAGCTGCATGGAGCAGAGCACCGAGAACGCCAGCCAGCGCGCTCTGGGGGACTCGACGAGGGGCACGGACATGGGTTCGCCTCCTGGACTCACGGCGCTGGGCAGGACGTAGTAGGACCGTACTGCATAGTTCCGTTCTTTATTATTGAGTACAGGATTTTAATTTTCGGAACTGAACAGTCCGGACACTTCTGATCCGAAATGTTCTGGTGCGGAAGCAGATTGGTTACACTCGGCCCATGACGACGCCCACCGCGGACCTCAGCTTCCTGCTCAACTGGGCCGGCCACTCGCTGGCGACCGAGATGACCGCGAACCTCGCCGAAGTAGGGGCGACGCCGCGCGCCCACTGCGTGCTGCACCGGGCGCTGGAGGGCGAGTTCACGCAGAGTCAGATCGCGGACGCGGTAGGCCTCGACAAGACCACGATGGTCGTGATCACCGACAAGCTGGAGAAGGAGGGCCTCGCGGTCCGCATGCCCTCCCCGGTGGACCGGCGGGCGAGGATCATCGCGGTCACCGACAAGGGCCGGGCCCTACTCGCCCAGTCGGACGAGGTCGTCGAGAGCACGCACGAGAGCGTCCTCTCCGCCCTCCCCGAGGAGCTGCGGAAACCGTTCACGGAGGCCCTGACCCTCCTGGTGGAGGGCCGCCTCGCGAAATTCGTGGAGTCCGCACAGCCACCCCGCCGCCGCTCCGCCTCCTGAGCCCCTCCAGGATGACGGGATGGCCATGAGCGAGACGGAACTGCTGGACCTCCTGCGCGCACTCGACGACCCCGAACGGCTGGGAAGGCCGCTGCGCTACGACCGCGCCGCGACCGGCCTCGCGTTCAGTGGACTGGTGCGCCGGCTCGAAGCGGACTTCGGGGCCCCGTGCGAGTCCGAGCGGGACACCCAGGACTCCAGCGAGTACGGGCGCGTCCGCGTGCCCGCGGACGCGACGGTCCGCGGAACCCGGATCGTGGTCTGCGTGAGCAAGTTCGGCTCCCTCGCCGAGGTCTGCGCAGACAATCCGGGGGCCTACTTCGGCACGGACGACGCCCGGGAGGACGGAGCGCTGGACCCCGCCGACCTCGCCACCGTGGAACGGGCCCTGGCCGAACTCGGCTACGTGAGCGTCCCCGAGGAACTCCTGGAGAGCGACTACGAGGGCCCCAGCGCGCTGGAGCCCTTCGCGGCGCGGCCCACCTGGTGGACACGGTTCTTCGGCACGCTCTGGTGATCCGCCCACCCGGCGGCCGGGACCCCGGTCAGTGCGGGGCGCGGGGTGTGTTCAGGCCCGTGACGACCATGTGCGTCAGGAGGGCGTAGCTCTCGTCCAGGGCTTCGGGGAGGGCGAAGCCGCCTCCGGTTTCCAGGGAGACGAAGCCGTGGGCGGCGGCACGCAGGCAGCGGGCCGCGTGGACGGCCGCGGAGTCCTCCAGGCCGTAGCCGCGCAGGGTGGCGAAGAGGACGGTGAGCAGGCGTTCCCCGGCTTCGGCCGTCCGCGGTTCGGGGTGGTGCGGCAGGGCCGCGTACCGGTGGGGGTGACGCAGGGCGTAACCGCGCCAGGCCGTCATGAACGCGCGGATCGCCTCGTCGGCGGAGTGGCCGATGACCGCCACCCCGATCTCGTCCGCCATCTCGTTCATGATCCGAGCCGTCAGGAGGTCGCGGAGCTCGGCGAGGTTGCGTACGTGCTTGTACAGCGAGGGCGTCGCCACGCCCGCCCGCCCCGCCACCGCCGACAGGGTCAGGCCCGCCGGCCCCTCCGCGTCGACGAGGCCCAGCGCCACGTCGACCACCGCGTCGGCCGAGAGCGAGGCCCTAGGCACGGGCGGCCTGCTTCAGGAAGGACACGATGGCCGCGGCGGTCTCGGCGGGGAACTGCGCGTGGGCGTAGTGGCCCGCGCCCTCGATCATCACGAGGCTGCCGCGCCCCGCGGGAAGTCCGGCGACGATGGCCGCGCCCTCGGCGGCCGGGTCGGCCCAGTCGCAGTCGAGGGTGCCCTCGACGATCAGCGCGGGGCAGCGGACGTCACCGAGGCGGGCGCCCGCGTCGGTGGGCGCGGACATCCCCATCGCCGCGACGACGCCGATCCGGCCCGGCCGGCCCAGGTCGGCGTCGACCGCGGCGACGTGGGCGGCGTGGCCGGCCGGACGGGCGCCCGGGTAGGCGTGCTCGAGGTAGCGCTTCCACACGCCGCGGCTGCGCAGGATGCCGGTGCCGAGCAGCAGGAGCATGCCCTTGCGGTAGCGGGCGTTGGAGGCCAGAGCCCCGAAGTCGATCTTCTGTGCCTTGGTGAACGGGCTGATCTCGACGATGGCGTCGACCAGCCCGGGCTCCTGCGCCGCCGCGATGGTGGCGGCGCCGCCGCTGAAGGAGTGGCCGACGATGACGGCCGGTCCGCCCAGGTGCCGGATCAGGGCGAGCAGGTCGCCCGCCACGTCGGTACGGGTGTACGAGGCCCAGCCGGTGCTCGATTCCCCGTGCCCGCGCAGGTCGGTGGAGGCGACGCGGTAGCCGGCGGCGACGAGCAGGGCCGCGGTCTCGCGGTAGGCCGCGCGGTTGTCGCCCATGCCGTGGGCGAGCACGACCAGCGGGCCCTCGCCCGTGACCTCGTACGCGAGCCGTCCGCCGTCGATGCTCAGAAACTCCGTCATGACCTGTCCCCCGGAAGCCGTGGCTAATCCCTGTCCCCTATAAGCTAACGCCATTAGCCGCGAAGGGCAACCCCCCACCCCCTACTTCGGGTCGCGCTGGAACAGGGACTTGGACCACAGGTAACCGAGCACGGCCAGCCCCAGGCACCAAACAACCGCGATCCACCCGTTGTTGCCGATCTCGGTGCCGAGCAGCAGGCCGCGCAGGGTCTCGATCGCCGGGGTGAACGGCTGGTACTCGGCGACCGGCTGGAACCAGCCCGGCATCGCGTCGACCGGCACGAACGCGCTCGACAGCAGCGGCAGGATCATCAGCGGCAGCGCGTTGTTGCTGGCCGCCTCGGCGTTCGGACTGGTGAGCCCCATCCCGACCGCGATCCAGGTGAGCGCCAGGGAGACGAGCGCCAGCAGCCCCAGCGCCAGGAGCCATTCCACGGCGGTGGCGTCCACGGACCGGAAGCCGATGGCCACCGCGACGGCCCCGACGAGGACGACGCTCATCACGCACTGGATCACGCTGCCGACGACGTGCCCGATGAGCACGGACCCGCGGTGGATGGGCATCGTACGGAAGCGGGCGACGATGCCCTCGGTCATGTCCATGGCCACGGACACCGCGCTGCCGATCGTGGTGCCGCCGATGGTCAGCATCAGGATGCCGGGGACGAGATAGGCGAGGTACTCGCTCCGGCCCCCGCCGCCGTCCCCGAGGCCGGCGCTCATCACGTCGCCGAAGATGTAGACGAAGAGCAGGAGCAGCATCACCGGGGTGAGCAGCAGGTTCAGCGTCAGGGACGGGTAGCGCCGCACGTGCAGGAGGTTGCGGCGCAGCATGGTGGCCGAGTCGCGGACGGCGAAGGAGAGAGAGCTCATCGGACGTCTTCCTTGGTCTGGTGGGTGGAGGCGGTCAGGGCGAAGAACACGTCGTCGAGGTCGGGGGTGTGGACGGTCAGCTCGTCCGCCTCGAGGCCGGCCGAGTCCAGCCGGTCGAGGATCGAGCGCAGCGCGCGCTGACTGCCGTCACTGGGAATCTGCAGCGCCAGCGCCTCGTCGTCCCGGGTGACCTCGCCGAGTACGACGGCGGCGTTCCGGTACCCGGCCGGGTCGGAGAACCTCAGCCGTACGTGCCCACCGGGGATCAGCCGCTTCAATTCCTCGGCAGTGCCCTCGGCGGCGATCCGGCCGCCGTTCAGCACCGCGATCCGATCCGCCAGCTGATCCGCCTCCTCCAAGTACTGCGTCGTGAGGAAGACGGTCACTCCACCGGAGACCAGCTCGCGGATGATCTGCCACATGGTGTGCCGGGAACGCGGGTCGAGCCCGGTGGTCGGCTCGTCGAGGAAGATGATCCGCGGATCACCCACCAACGTCATCGCGATGTCCAAGCGGCGCTTCATCCCACCCGAGTACGTCGAAGCCGGCTTCTTGGCCGCCTCCGTCAGGTCGAACCGCTCCAGCAGCTCGGCGGCGACCCGCCGCCCCTCCGCCTTCGGCAGGTGGTGCAGGTCCGCCATGAGCAGCATGTTCTCCTCACCCGTGATCAGCCCGTCGACCGCGGAGAACTGCCCCGTCACACCGATCGCGGCGCGCACCCCGCCCGGGGAGGCCGCGATGTCGTGGCCCGCGACCTGGGCCTGTCCGCCGTCGGCGGCGATGAGCGTGGACAGGATGTTCACGACGGTGGTCTTGCCCGCGCCGTTGGGCCCGAGCAGCGCGAACACAGAACCGGCCGGGATGCTCAGATCGATGCCGTCGAGGACGGTCTTGTCGCCGTAGGACTTGCGCAGACCGACCGTGGAAACGGCGGCCGGGGCGTTTTTTGATGTGGGCATGACAGAAGAAGGCATGAAGCCCTCCATTCGAAGGCTGAAGTGTTGGGGGGAGAGCGCGCGCGACTACGAAAGGGTCAGCCGGCGATCGCGCGACGAATGTCGATGTTGCCGTACTTCGTCCGGGCGCGGACCTTGACCGTGTCCGTGCTCCCCTCCGGGCTCCCGGACGCGGTGAGCGTGTTGCGGACCTGGCCGGAGCCCGAACTGACATCGAGCCAGGCGGCCGTACCCTCGCGGACACCGACCTCGATGGCCCCGTAGGAGGTCTCCAGCTCCACGGTGCCGCGGGCGACTTCACCCACCCGCAGGGTGCCGTGGGCGGTCTTGGCGGTGACCGAGTCCTCGGCCCGCCGGATCTCGATGTCACCGTTGGCACCGCTCACCCGCAGCTCGCCGATGGCTGCGCCGACGGTCGTGGTGCCGTGCGAGTTCTTCAGGACGGCGGAGCCGTCGACGAAGCCGAGGCGCAGGCTGCCGGAGCTGGTGGTGATCTCGGTCGCGCCCTCGGCGCGGTCCACGGTGATCGATCCGTGCGACGCGGTCAGCTTGAGCGGGCCGGTCGTGTCGAGGCGCACGTCGCCGGACGAGGTCTTCACCCGGACCTCGCCGAGCCGGCCCTCGCCGACCACCTGGGTCCAGGCGCCGGTCGTGTCGACGTGCGAACCGGTGGGCAGTTCGACCGTCACGTCGACGATGCCGGGCTTGCCGAACGGGTTGGACTTGGGCGTCCTGACGGTCAGCACGCCGCCCGCGAACGTGACCTCGGTCTGCTCGGCGGTCCGTACGTCCTTGTCGCGCTTCGGGTCCCGGGGCTGCACCGCTACGACGGTGTCGAGGCGGTCGCCCGCGGTGAACTGGATGGAGCCGGCCTCCACGTGTGCGGTGACCGAGATCGCTTCGGAGGTGTCGAAAGAAGGCATGGCTGTCCCGTCCTCTTGGGTCTTCCGGGCGTCCCCGCTGGTGGGACGTGGTGGGGGCGAACTGATGCGGCTAGCGGACCCAGCCGGTGAAGCTCTGTCCCACGCTCTGGGACTTCTCGGCCGTACGGGGCCTCGCGCCACCGTCGACCGCGGCCGACACGGCGCGCACCAGCCAGGCGTTGACCGACAGCCCCTCGCGGCTCGCGGCCTCCTCGGCGCGGGCCTTGAGGTGGGCCGGCAGGCGCAGGTTGACGCGTGCGGTGCCGCCCTCGTCGCCGTCGGCGGGTGCCTGCGGCGCGAGCGGTTCACTGGTGGGCTGCGCGGGGGCATGACTCTCGCCGGCGGGCACCGTCACCACGAACTCGGGGTCGAGCCCCCGCAGCCGTACGTCGACCGAGCCGGGGGCGAGTTCACGGGTGATCTCGTCCATCGCTGCGGAGAGCACATTGAGCAGCGTCAGCCGGGTCGCGGACTCCAGCGGAGCGGTAAGCCGCTCGGCCAGCTTGCGGGCTTCGTCGCCGCCGGCCTCGGCGGCCACGGCGAGCTCTTGACGGAGGGTGGTGACGTAGGGCGTGAGGTCCATGTCGCACAGCATGGCACAGCAATGGCGCCATGTCGAGCCAATGTGGCACCACTCCCCCACACCTCAACCCCACAACAAACAAAACACCTGCTCACAGCACTGACACCACCAAGCGCCACAACGACATCACCCCGACACCACCCCGACTCAGAACTCGCCCCCGATGGCGCGGGCGCCCTGAGAGACGAACCCCAGCCAAAAGAAAAACCCGGCCGGGGCTGAAGATCCCCCGGCCGGGGTCGGGACATGGGCGCCACGGTCGGGGACGGGGGCGGGGTGGGGTGTTGGCCTGGACGTAAAACGTGATTTGTGGCGCGAGAGCACGCTGCCCCCTGTCAAGGCAGGGGACAGGGCGCCTAAATCATGCAGTCCAGGCCAACACCCCACCCCGCCCCCGGCACCGACCCCACCCGCAGCGGGCCGCACCCGGGCCACCCCCAGCCCCTCCGGCGTTTGAGGAGCGGGGGCCCGGGGCCGGCCCCCGGAATCACCGCCGCACCCTCAGGACGCCGACGCCGTCCGCCGCGCATAGTGGCGAGCCGCCTTCGCACGGTTCCCGCACCCCGTGCTAGTGCACCACCGCCGGGTGCCGTTACGACTGACGTCGTGGAACCGCAGCCCACACGTCGGGTTGGCACAACTCCGCATCCGGTCCCCCGCGGTGCTGAGCAACCGGAGGTAGTCCGCCGCCACGAGGTACCCGAGCAGACGCCCCGAGTCGGGCGCCTCCAGCCGCTCCACGGGCCCGGCGGCCGTGAGCAGCCGGCGGATCCGGCCCGCGTCGAGCAGCCGGTTGAAGGCGTCGAGCGCCCCCGGCCCCGCATCGGCGCGCCCGGCCACACCGGCCAGCGCGGAGCGGGCGGCCCGGGCGGCGCTCAGGGTGGTCCGGTCGGCACGCAGCTCGCCTCCGGCGTACGCCGCGGCCACTCGGGACCCGGCCAGCCAGCACGCGAGCCCGGAGGTGGAGTCCAGCAGGTCGTAGCGGCCGTACCGGTCGTGCCAGTGGGTGTTGAGGAGGTCCAGACTGAGCGGCTCCCCGGTCAACGGACGCGGATCGACCCCACCCCCCATCCCACCCCCGGCACCACCCACACCACCACCCACGCCACCACCCCCGGCCCTCGCCACCCCGACCGAGGCCCCCGCCGAGCCTCCCACGGAGGCCCCCACGGAGGCCCCCATCGAGGCCCCACGGTCCCCGCTCATGCCCGCGCCCCGGTGTACACGGGCTCGGGCGCGGCCGCGAAGGCGCAGTACGGCGAGGAGCCCTCCGCCCGGTACAGCTCCACGGCCTGCGGCGCCGCGAGGATCCCCGGCAGGATCAGCTGCCACAGCCGGGTCAGGTGCCCGCGCAAGGGCCCGCAGGAACGGCCCGGGCGGCGCTCCTCCGCGCGCAGGCACACGTCCATCCCGACCAGGGAGTGCACGAGTTGCGCGGCCGTCTCCCAGGGATCGACCGCGCCGGTCAGCGCGTCGGCCAGCTCCTCGCGGACGGCATCGGTCCAGGAAACGCTGCCGTCGGGGTAGTGCACGAACTCCCGGGTCAGCCGCGCGCCCGCCCGTACGACGGGGTCGTGCCCGAGCCGCCCCGCGACGGCGTGCGTCATGTCGACGGCCGCCTGCAAGGGCCGCATCCCGCGGTGCGGCACGGCGCCCAGCGCGCCGACGATTGTTTGCCGGGCTTCGGTACGCACCGCTCTGACCAGGTCGTCCTTGGCGGGGAAGTGGTACATCAAGGCGCCCTTGGTCACTCCCGCGGCGGTGCAGATCACCGCGAGCGAGGCCCCTTCGTAGCCGTAGAGGTCAATGGCCTTGGCGGCGCCGTCGATCAGAGCCCGTCGTGTTCGCTCGGCTCGCTCCTGCTGCGCCATGGGCGCTCCTCGTGCGTAGGGGATGGAGACGTACGGATGGTGCTGCCCGCCCCGGCAGCACCATCCGTACGGTCAGGCCGCGCTGCCGGCCGGGACGGAGGCCGGAACGGAGGCCAGGCCGTCCTCGAAGCTCTTGCGGAGCTGGGCACGGCGGAGCTTGCCGATGCCGGTCTTCGGGATCTCGGACCGGTCGACGGGCAGCAGGTGCGGTACGTCGACGCCCAGCCGTTCGCGGACCCGCTCGCGGATCCGTTCGCCCTGCTCCCCCGTGAGGGCGCCGGCGCGCGGGCTGAAGAAGACCGCGAGCTCCTCGGCGCCGCCGGGCTCGGCGGTGACGAGCGAGGCGACGGTGTACGAGGGCTCGATGAAGTCGAGTTCCTCCACGGCGGCCTCGATCTCGTGACCGTGGTAGGCGATCTCCCCGAGCTGGATGACGTCGTCGGTGCGGCCCGTGACGGTGAGGATCCCGTTCTCCACGTACGCCAGGTCGCCGGTCTTGAACCAGCCGTCGTCCGTGAAGGACTGCCGGTTCTGCACGGGGTTGTCGTAGTACCCGGAGGTGATGGTCGAACCGGTGACCTGGAGCCGGCCGGTGACGCCCCACGGCACGAGGGCGCCGTGCTCGTCGACGACCCGGATGCGGGTACCGGGCTGCGGGCGGCCGACGGGCACGTAGCGGTCGTCGCCGGCGGCGGCCTCGGTGAACTGGCAGTCGGCCACGCCGGCGGTGGTCTCGGACATGCCCCAGCCGGGGAACATCGCGGTGGCGGGCAGACCGTAGGGGGCCAGCAGGTCCAGGAAGCGGCGGACGACGCCGGAGCGGACGGCCTCGCCGCCGTTCATGATGTAGCGCAGCGGGCTCAGGTCCCAGCCGCGGCCCTCGAAGCGGTCGGCCTGGTCGTTGACGAGCACGAAGGCGAAGTTGGGCGCCCAGGTGGTGTCGGCCCGGTGGGCGGAGACGGCGTCGAGCCAGCGCAGCGGGTCCTCCAGGACCCACTGGATCTTGGCGTGGACCTGGGCCGCGCCGAGGAAGACGTCGCGCGCGTGGAACATGATCAGCCCGCCGATGTGGTCCAGCGGCATCCAGTTGAAGGTGCGCGTGTCCGCGTCGAGCTTGTTCACGCGGGAGGTGGCCGCGCTGCGCGTGAGGATGTTGCGGTGGGTCAGGCTGACGGCCTTGGGCACGCCGGTGCTGCCGGAGGTGAGCAGCAGCACGGCCGGGTCCGCGCCGTCCGGCTCGTGCCAGGCGAGGTCCGGCTCGTGGGCGGTGCGCAGGCTCGCCACGTCGCCCAGGTGGGCCGTGGTCCAGGCGGAGTCGGCGGTGACGGCGGGCGCGATCTCCTGGCCGGTTCCGGTCAGGACGCGGGGGCGGCCGTACCCGGCCCAGACGCGCTCCAGCAGGCCGGGGCCGTTGACCGCGTCGGCGCTGACGGGCAGCGGCAGGAAGCCGCCGAGGACACAGCCCCAGAAGCCGGCGAGGAGGTCGGCGTCGTCGGCCGACTGCAGGATGATCTTCTCGCCCGCGACGGCTCCGGCGGCACGCAGACCGGCCAGGACGCGCGAGGCGTCGTCGAGCAGCTCGCCGTAGCTCTGGTGGACCTCGGTGCCGTCGGCACGGATGTAGGTCACCCCGCGTCCGTCGGCCTCGCTCTCACCGACGGCGCGGACGAGGGCGGCGCCGAGGTGCGCGACGCCGGTTTCGGGGGCGGGCCCGCCGTCGAGCAGGGATATGCCGGTGCCGGTCATGCCTGGTTCTCCTCTTGCTGAGCGGTGTCCGACGCGGTGTCGGACCCGGTGTGCGACGCGGTGTCGACGGGGGTCGCGGTGGCCACGATGACGAGCGGGCCCCGGCCGTGGAAGGGCGCGGGCTCCTTGCGGAAACCGCCGTACTCGGCCGTGATGGTCAGTCCCGCCGCGGCCAGCAGTTCGCGCACCTCGGGCCCGGTCAGGACGGCCTGGTCGAAGAAGTTGTCGTACATGGCGACCGTGCCGTCCGCGGTGCGGACCAGCAGGGTCTCCTCGTTGCGCCAGTTCGCGGCGTGCGCGTTGATGAACTGGCGGGCGAGGCGGGTGATGAGGACCCCGTCGCGGCGGTGGTGGCCGACGCTGTTGGGCTGGAAGGAGTCGACGAAGTTCAGCAGGTGGCCGAACTCCAGGACGACCTGCCCGCCGGGGTTCAGCAGCTCGCGGACGGAGCGCAGGACGGCCGGGAGCTGTGCCCGCTCCAGGTAGTTCAGCGTCATGAAGAGGCTGTACACGAGGTCGTAGCGCTCGTCGGTGCGGTGCTCCTCGGCGCGGGCCTCCACGTAGGAGATGCCCTCGTCGCCGGCGGCGCGGGCGTACTCCAGGAACGCGGCGCTCTGGTCGACGCCGGTCCCGCGGTGGCCGCGCTCGCGCAGGGCGCGCAGGTTGGAGCCGGTGCCGCAGCCCAGGTCGAGTACGGTGCCCGCCTCGGGGAGCAGGGACGCGAGGAACTCCGTCTCGGCGTCGAGGTTGCGGAAGTCCTTCCGCATGATCTCGTAGTACTCACCGGGGAATTCGAAGCTCGTGCCGGTCAAATCCGTCATCCTCCTCGGATGTCAGTGCTCGTCGGTCGTCGGTGCTCGGCGGGACTCGGTGCTCGTCGGTGCGCGCCACCGGTCGGTGCGCGCCACCGGTCGGTGCGCGGTGCTCGTCGGTGCGCGCTACCGGCCGGTGTCGGTACTACGTGGGCACGGCCTCGCGCATGGTCCGGTAGCCGCGCGGGGTGAGCCCGTACCGGTCGCGGAAGAGCCGGCTGAAGTGCGAGGCCTGGTAGAGGCCGGACCGTTCGCCGATCACCCCGACGGGCAGGTGCTCGAGCCGCGGGTCGCGCAGCTCGGACCGGCAGCGGGCGAGGCGTTCGTCCCGGATCCACCGGGCGGGGCTGGTCCCGTGCTCCTGGAAGATCCGCTGGAGGTAGCGCAGCGAGATGTTGTGGTGCTCGGCGACCGCCTGCGGGGTGAGGTCGGGGTCGGAGAGCCGTGCGCGGATGAACCCCTGGATGCCCAGCATCAGGTCGTGCCGGGCCACCTCGTCCTCGGCGGCGACGTGGCGCAGCCGGTCGGCGAGGACGGCCGCGGTCAGGCCCGCCACGGTGGCGCCGACCCGGTCCACGGCGGAATGGATCTCGGTGCCGTGGTCGTGGAGGCCGGCGAGCAGCTGGGAGAGCAGGGCGCCCGCGCCCATCCGCCCGCACCAGCCGGTGGCGGTGAGCTTCGCGGTGTCGGCGGCCGACATGCCGAGGTGCCGGTGCGGCAGTTGGACCTCGACCAGGTGGAAGGGCCGGGGCAGCAGGAGGCGGTACGGCCGGCTGGTGTCGCAGCAGATGATCTGCGGGCCGCTCGCCTGGCCCCGGCGGCCGTCCTGGTGGACGTGGATCTCGCCGGCCAGCGCCCGGAACACCCGCAGGGACTCGGAGGGGTCCGGGCGGATGTGGCGGCCGGGGCGGACGGCCTCGTGGGCCTCCCCGGTGACGAGGGAGATGGTGACGTCTCCGAACTCGCGCCGGACCGTGGTCCCGTACACGGACTCGCCGTGTGCCCGGATGACCCGCGCCGCCGTACCCGCGGCGGGCGCGGGGGGTGCGGTGAGCGCGGCGAGCGGTGGACTGCGGTCCGGCACGGATGTGCTCGGCCCGCGAAGGGGCAGCATGTCCATCGTTCTCCTCGCTCCGGGAAGCGTCGTGTCATCGTGACAGGCAGGCCCATAAAAACATACCTGCATGCACGTACTCGAGTAGCATCAGATGTTCCAATGCGCGGAGCTACACTTCGACGTTCAGGCGTGAACAGGCCATGAACAGGCGCATTTACGCAAGCCAGAAGACAGGTCGGCCGGTACAGTCAAGGATGAGGACTGGCCGGACAACGCGGCTTCACGTGCGGTCATGGATGTAGTTTCCGAACGAGGGGTATCACGTGACGATCAAGGTCGGCATCAACGGATTCGGCCGCATCGGCCGCAGTTTCTTCCGCGCCGCCCTTCAGCGGGGCACCGGCCTGGAGGTGGTCGCCGTCAACGACCTCACCGACGCCAAGACGCTGGCCCACCTGCTCAAGTACGACAGCACCCTCGGCAAGCTCGGCCACGAAGTCCGCGCGGTCGAGGGCAACCTCGTCATCGACGGGCGCACCATCCGCGTGACCGCCGAGCGCGACCCCGCCAAGCTCCCGTGGGGCGAGCTGGAGGTGGACGTGGTCATCGAGTCCACCGGCGTCTTCACCGACGCGCACAAGGCCCGCGCCCACCTGGAGGCCGGTGCCCGCAAGGTCATCATCAGCGCGCCCTCGAAGAACGAGGACCTGACGATCGCCTTCGGCATCAACGACGACCTCTACGACCCGGCCGTGCACGACATCGTCTCCAACGCCTCGTGCACGACCAACTGCCTGGCCCCGCTGGCCAAGGTCATCGACGACGCGCTCGGCATCGAGCACGGCCTGATGACCACGGTCCACGCCTACACCGCGGACCAGAACCTCCAGGACGGTCCGCACAGCGATCTGCGCCGCGCCCGCTCGGCGGCGACGAACACCGTGCCGACCACCACCGGCGCCGCCAAGGCGATCGGCCTGGTCCTCCCCCAGCTCAAGGGCAAGCTCGACGGCTACGCGCTGCGCGTGCCGATCCCGACGGGCTCGGCCACCGACCTCACCGTCCGCGTCGGCCGCGCGACGACGGTCGAGGAGGTCAACGAGATCTTCGCGAAGGCCGCCGAGGGCCCGCTCGCGGGCATCCTCACCTACACCGACGAGCCGATCGTCTCCAGCGACATCGTCACCGACCCCGCGTCGTGCATCTTCGACTCGGGCCTGACCAAGGTGATCGGCGACGGCCGCCAGGTCAAGATCGTCGGCTGGTACGACAACGAGTGGGGCTTCTCCAACCGTGTCGTGGACACCGCCCTGCTGATCGGCGCCCGCTGACCGGCGCCCCGTAGACGGGCGCCCGCCGACGGCGACCCGTCGGCCGAGGCGCCCGTCCCGACCGGAGGTTCCCGATTCCCGTGATCAAGACCCCCCATCACGAGGGTGAACAGGCCGTCCAGAAGCAGGCCGGCGAAGGCGGTCCCGGCTGGGGCTCGCCGATGTTCGACGACGTGATCCAGCCCGGGTTCGACCAGTACCTGATGCGCCAGCGCATGCTCTTCCTGGGCGGCGCCGACGCCACGGGCGCCATGTGGTCCTCGCTGGTCACGGGCGACCCCGGCTTCGCCCTGCCCACGAGCCGGCGCACGATCACTCTGTCCTCCCTGCCCGTGCCGGGCGATCCGCTCGCCGAAGCCTTCGCGGAGACGGCCGACATCGGGCTGCTCGCCCTCGAACCGCACACCACGACCCGGATCCGGATCAACGGCGTGGCGCGGCGCGAGGGGGATTCCCTGCAGATCCGCACCGAGCAGGTGCTGGGCAACTGCCCCAAGTACCTCCAGGTACGGGTCCCGGTCGCGGACGGGCCGGCCTCGGCGCCCCGGGAGACCCGGGACGGCGACGAGCTGACGCCCGAACAGGAGAAGTGGATCCGCGGCGCGGACACCTTCTTCATCGCCAGCCAGGCCGACGGCTACGGCGCGGACTCCTCGCACCGGGGCGGCGATCCCGGTTTCGTCACCGTGGCGGGACCGCGCAGGCTCGTATGGCCCGACTACTTCGGCAATTCCTTCTACATGACCCTGGGCAATCTGCAGCTCAACGAGAACTGCGGACTGCTCTTCCTGGACTGGGAGTCCGGCCACACCCTGCAACTGACGGGCAAGGCGCGGATCAACTGGGCCGAGGGGGACCGGGCGGACGTGCCCGGAGCCCTGCGGATGTGCGAGTTCGACATCGAGCGCGTGGTGCAGATCGACGGGGCGACCCGGCTGCGCTGGGCGTTCGGCGGTCCCTCGCCCTACAACCCGCCGGCAGCGGCGCGGGCCTGATCCCCCTCAGCCCCGCGCCGTCCCCCTCGCCCGGTCTCCCCTGGTCACCGTCCGGCCGTGCCGCCCTCCCCCGTCGGCGCGGCCGGACGGTGCTGTACTCCCGCCCGGCACCCTCGCGGCCCGGCAACCTCCCCGTCCACGGCCTCCCCATCGAAGGATTGCGCCATGCCCGATGCCGATCCGCACCCGACCCCCACGCCCTCCCCCAGGCTCCGGGCCGACGTCTCGACGCTCCCCGCGTACGTGCCGGGCCGCGCGGCACGCGACGAGTTCGTCGACAAGCTCTCCTCGAACGAGAACCCGTACCCGCCGCTCCCCTCGGTGATCGCCGCGGTCGAGACCTGGCTGGGCCGCCTCAACCGCTACCCCGACCCCACCGCGGCCGAGCTCATCGCGGAACTCTCCGACCGCCTCGCCGTACCCGCCGACCACCTGGTGCTGGGCACCGGCTCGGTCGGCATCACCCAGCACCTGGTCGCCGCCGCCGCGGGCCCGGGCGACGAGGTCGTCTTCGCCTGGCGCTCGTTCGAGGCGTACCCGCTGCTGGCGTGGGCCGCCGGGGCCACCTCCGTCCAGGTCCCGCTGCGCGACGAGACCCACGACCTGGACGCCCTGGCCGACGCGGTCACCGACCGCACCCGCCTGATCTTCGTCTGCAACCCGAACAACCCGACCGGCACCGCCGTGCGCCGCGCCGAACTGGAACGCTTCCTGGACCGCGTACCCCCGCACATCCTCATCGTCATCGACGAGGCCTACCGCGAGTTCGTCGACGCCGCCGAGGACATCCCGGACGGCATCGACCTCTACCGCGACCGCCCCAACGTGGCCGTCCTGCGCACCTTCTCCAAGGCCTACGGTCTGGCCGCGCTCCGCGTCGGCTACGCGGTGGCCCACCCCCGGGTCACGGCCGCCCTGCGCGCCTGCTCCGTCCCCCTCGGCGTGAGCGGCCCCGCCCAGGCCGCCGCCCTGGCCTCGCTGCGCGCCACCGAGGAACTCCGCGAACGCGTGACCGACCTGGTCGCGGAACGCGACCGCGTCAGCGCCGCCCTCCGCGCGGAGGGCTACGAGGTCCCCGAAAGCCACGCCAACTTCGTCTGGCTGCGCCTGGGCTCCCGCACGTCCTACTTCGCGGACGCCTGCGAGGCGGCCGGCCTCATGGTCCGCCCCTTCGCCGAAGAGGGCGTCCGCATCACGATCGGCACCCCAACGGCAAACGACCGCCTCCTGAAAACCGCCTCCCACTGGAACCGCTAACCCCGCCCCGCACAGGCCCCGGTCGCCTCAGCCACCGAGGCTTTCGGGCGTGCGGCGTTGGGACCACCCGCAGGTAGGCGATGGTCAGAGGCTGCGGGCGGCGATGTCGCCGTAGGCGGTGGTCGCGTGGATGTCGAGGGCCGCGGCAGCGCCCTCGGTGTTGCGAAGGGCGTTGTGGATCCGGCCGAGGGCAGTGCCGGCATCGAGAGTGGCGCTGACCCCGCGGCCTGCGCCGACCGAGATGTCTCCGTACTCGGTGTGCAGTTCGACCGTGCCGCCCACGGCCTCGACGATGCTCAGATCGCCCTTCTGCGTACTGATCCGGGCGGAGCCACCCAGACGGCCGACCGAAACATCACCGGCCGCGAGCGTCAGACGGGCACTCGCCGCCTCATCGAGCTTGACCGAACCCTGCGCCGCCTCGAAAACCACCTCACCAAGACGTCCCACACCCCGCAGCTCGGCCCCGGCAGCCTTCGCCTCAACGCGGGAGCCGGCAGGCAGCTGCACGGTCACCTCAACCGAACCGGACGCACCCAGAAACTGCCTCTCGACCGGTGCCGCGATCCGCAGGACCCCGTCGGCGAACTCGACCAGCGTCCGCTCGGCCGCCTTCACATCACGGCCCTTCGAAGCATCCGCGGGCCGGACCTCGACCACGGTGTCCGCACGGTCCGCGGCGATGAACCGGATGCTGCCCGCGGGAACGTCCAGAACGGCGGAGATCGGGGCGGTGGTGGCGAACTTCCGCGGGGTGTCAGCCGCGCAGGGTGGCGATGGCCTTCTCGATGCGCCCCAGGCGCGTCTCGGGCTTCTTCGCGCTCTCGATGGCGCGCACGTGCTCGCGCTTGCGGCTGTACGTCAGGTTGTCGTACGCGGCGCGGGCGGCCGGGTCCTCGTCCAGAGCCCGGGCGAAGTCATCGGGCTCGACGACGACGCGCGGCTCGGTGTCGAGCTCCAGCTCCACCTCGACCTCCTCGCCGATCTCGACACCCGCGGCATCCCGGTTGGCATGGCTGAGGCCGATCAAGTGGCGGCCGCGCAGGAGGGCGACCCGGCTCTGCCAGGAATGCCCGTTGATCGTGATCGTCACCGGCGGCCGCGCGCCCCCGGCGAGCGCCGCCACCACCTCGGACGGAACTTCGAGGCCCCGCATGGGCTCGGGCGGCTCGACGACGGACTGGAACTTCAAGACCTTCTCCTCTTCGTCTCTTCGTCTCTTCGTCCTGCTGGTTCCCGCACCCGGGCCACAGCCGTCCGGGACGGCGGGGGAACGATTCCCCGCCGTCCCGGACGGCTGTCGGACACAGGTCGCGGCTACTCCGCGTAGGGCTGGTCGGTGCCCTGGTCGCTGTAGCCGAGGCTCCAGACGTAGCCGTCCGGGTCGGCGAAGGTGCCGCCGTACCCGCCCCACGGCAGGGCGCCGGCCGGCTTGAGGACCGTGGCGCCGGCCTTCGAGGCCTCCGCCATGATCTCGTCGACCCGCGTCTCGCTGCGGACCACGTACGTCAGGACCAGCCCGCTGAAGCCGCTGCCCTCCTGGTCCGTGCCCACCTGCTGGGCCAGGCCTTCGCGGCTGTAGAAGCCGACCGGCGAGGCGCCGTCCGACTCGAAGAACACCGAGATGCCGAAGTCGCTCTGGATCTTCCAGCCGAGTCCCTCGGTGTAGAACTGCTTGGCCCGGTCCATGTCCCGGACACCAAGAAGGATCGAGCTGACGTGCGCCTTCATGTCCTGCTCCTCGCACTGTGAACGGATGCGCTGGATGCGCTGGTTACGACTGCTGCGGCTGCTGCGGTTGCTGTGACCATCACGCTAGGGCCTGAGGTGCGGCCGTGGCTTCTCGATTCCTGACCGGTCTGGAGACCTGCTTCGCCACGCACGCCGGCATCCCCTCCACCGTGATCGCCGGCCCCGCGTCGTCGGCCGCCGCCTGGCGCCGGAAGGCCCCCGGGGGCATGCCCACCAGCTCGGTGAAGCGGGTGGTGAACGTTCCCAGCGAGGCGCAGCCGACCGCGAAGCAGACCTCGGTGACGCTGAGGTCCCCCCGCCGCAGCAGCGCCGTCGCCCGCTCGATGCGACGCGTCATCAGGTACGCGTACGGCGACTCCCCGTACGCGGCCCGGAACTGCCGGCTCAGGTGCCCGGCGGACATGTTCACGTCGTGGGCGAGCGCTTCCACGTTCAGCGGCTGCGCGTACTCCCTGTCGATCCGGTCCCGGACGCGGCGCAGCCGCGCGAGATCGTCCAGGCGCTGCGCCTGGACGCGTGCACGCCGCCATTCGGGCTTGCACATGGAGAACCCCCTGCCCTTCGTCGGCTCAGCGCAGTTCCTGGATGCGGACCAGGTTGCCCGCGGGGTCGCGGAACGCGCAGTCGCGGACTCCGTACGGCTGCTCGGTCGGCTCTTGGACGACCTCGGTGTCTCCGGCCTGCGCCTTCTCGAAGGTGGCGTCGAGGTCCGGGGTGGCCAGCAGGATCCAGCCGTAGGTGCCCTTGGCCATCATCTCGGTGATGGTGCGGCGCTCGTCCTCGGTGATGCCGGGATCGGAGGCCGGCGGCGCCAGCAGGATCGACGTGCCCGGCTGACCGGGCGGGCCGACCGTGATCCAGCGCATCCTGCCCTGCCCGGCATCGCTGCGGACCTCGAAGCCGAGGACGTCGCGGTAGAAGGCGAGCGACGCGTCCGGGTCGTCGTGCGGAAGCGACGTCGTGTGAATGGTGATGTCCATGGTGAGCAGGCTAGGACGGCTCCCCGAACCGCGCTTCTCGATTCCTGATCGGTCCGGACATCCCGGGCGTTCGCGGGCAGGCGCGCGAGAACTCCCCTACGATCACGGCCGGTTGAGGACAGAAGCTGTCCTCAAGGGCTCCTAGAGTCTGTCTTGCCACCCCGAACAGGCCCCGAACGGGCCCCGCACCCGGCCCCGCACCGGGCCCCCCGAACGGGCCACCGCGGCCGCACCACGAAACCCAAGGGAGACGCTCATGATCCTCGTCACCGGAGCCACCGGGAACGTCGGCCGCCAGGTGCTGGACCTGCTGATCGAGGACGGCCACGGCGTCCGGGCGCTGACCCGCGATCCGCGGCGCTCGGTGTGGCCGGCCGAGGCCGAGGTCGTCGCGGGCGACCTGTCCGACGCCGCGACGCTGGAGGCGGCGCTGTCCGGGGTGGACACGGTGTTCCTGTTCGCGGCGCCGGGCAGCGGGCCCGGCTTCGTCACCGCCGCCGAGCGGACCGGGGTGCGCAAGGTGGTGCTGCTGTCCTCCGGCGCGGTCGACGACGACGCCGAGGTCCAGGACGGGCCGATCGCCGCCTATCACGCGGAGGTCGAGCAGGCCCTGCGCGCCTCCGGCCTGGAGTGGACCTTCCTGCGCCCGGACGCGTTCGCCGCCAACACCCTGATGTGGGCCGGGCAGACCAAGTCCGGCGACGTGGTGCGCGGTGCCTACGCCGGGGCGGCCTCCGCACCGGTGCACGAGGCCGACATCGCCGCCGTAGCCGTCGCGGCCCTGACCGGGGACGGGCACGGGGGCCGCGTCTACGAGCTGACCGGACCCGAGTCGCTGACCCACGCCGACCAGGCCCGGATCATCGGCGAGGCGATCGGCCGGCCGATCGCGTACGCCGAGCTGCCCGCGGAGACCGTGCGGCAGGCGATGAGCGCCCACGTCCCGGGCCCGGTCCTCGACGGGATCCTCAAGGTCTGGTCGGAGGCGGTCGGCCGGATCGCGCCGACCACCACCGACATCGAGAAGGTCACCGGCCGCCCGGCGCGCAGCTACCGCACATGGGTCCTCGACCACGCGGCCGCCTTCTGAACCGCGCCGACGGCGCCCCGGGCGCGTACGAACGAGGCGGCGCACTCCGACGTGTGGTCGGGGTGCGCCGCCTCGGGGCGGAGCGGGGTGCGGGAGGGGGCCTGTGCTGCCTCGGCCGCTACTTCGGGTCACTGGTGAACTTCGCGGCCGACCAGAAGTAGCCGAGCACGGCGAGGCCCAGGCACCAGGCGACGGCGAGCCACCCGTTGTTGCCGATCTCGGTGCCCAGGAGCAGGCCGCGCAGGGTTTCGATGGCCGGAGTGAAGGGCTGGTACTCGGCGATCGGCCGGAACCAGCCCGGCATCCCCTCGACCGGAACGAACGCGCTGGAGAGGAGCGGCAGCAGGATCATCGGCATCGCGTTGTTGCTGGCCGCCTCGGCGTTCGGACTGATCAGCCCCATGCCGACGGCGATCCAGGTGAGCGCCAGGGCGAACAGGACCAGGAGCCCGAAGGCCGCCAGCCACTCCAGGGCCGTCGCGTCCGTAGAACGGAAGCCGATGGCCACACCCACGGCTCCGACCAGGACCACGCTCGCGATCGACTGCAGCACACTGCCGATGACGTGCCCGATGAGCACTGACCCGCGATGGATCGCCATCGTCCGGAACCGGGCCATGATCCCCTCGCTCATGTCGGTGGAGACGGACACCGCCGTGCCGATCGTGGTCGAGCCGATGGTCATCAGGAGCAGGCCGGGGACGAGGTAGGCGATGTAGTCGGCGCGGCTGCCGCCACCGATGCCGGCGCTCATCACATCTCCGAAGATGTAGACGAACAGCAGCAGGAGCATGATCGGCGTGAGCAGCAGGTTCAGGGTCAGGGACGGGTAGCGGCGGGCGTGCAGGAGGTTGCGGCGCAGCATCGTCGACGAGTCGCGGACGGCGAGGGACAGGGAACTCATCGGACGTTCTCCTTGGACTGGGCGGGGACGGCGGACTGGGCGGGGCGGGGGTCGGTGCCGGTCAGGGCGAAGAACACGTCATCGAGATCCGGGGTGTGCACGGTCAGCTCGTCCGCCTCCACGCCGGCCGAGTCCAGCCGGTCGAGGATCGAGCGCAGCGCGCGCTGACTGCCGTCGCTGGGAATCTGCAGCGCCAGCGCCTCGTCATCCAAAGCGACCTCACCGAGCACGGCGGACGCGGACCGGTAGGCGTGCGGGTCCGAGAACCGCAGACGCACATGGCCGCCCGGGATCATCCGCTTCAGCTCTTCCGCCGTGCCTTCGGCGGCGATCCGGCCGTCGTTCAGCACCGCGATGCGGTCCGCGAGCTCGTCCGCCTCCTCCAGGTACTGGGTGGTGAGGAAGACGGTGACACCACCCGTGACCAGCTCGCGGATGATCTGCCACATGGTGTGGCGGGAACGCGGGTCGAGCCCGGTGGTCGGCTCGTCGAGGAAGATGATCCGCGGATCACCCACCAGCGTCATCGCGATGTCCAAGCGGCGCTTCATCCCACCCGAGTACGTCGAAGCCGGCTTCTTGGCCGCCTCCGTCAGGTCGAACCGCTCCAGGAGCTCGGCGGCGACCCGCCGCCCCTCCGCCTTCGGCAGATGGTGCAGGTCCGCCATGAGCAGCATGTTCTCCTCACCCGTGATCAACCCGTCGACCGCGGAGAACTGCCCCGTCACACCGATCGCGGCGCGGGCCGCCCGCGGGTCGGCGGCCAGGTCGTGGCCGCCGACCCGGATCTCGCCGGAGGCGGGATCCGGGGAGACGAGGGTGGAGAGGATCTTGACGGCGGTGGTCTTGCCCGCACCGTTCGGGCCGAGGAGGGCGAAGACCGTTCCTTCGGGGACGGCCAGGTCGATGCCGTCGAGGACGGTCTTGTCGCCGTAGGACTTGCGCAGACCGTTCGCCGTGATGGCCGAGGTCGTCATGAGCGGTACTCCTTCTGTGACGGGATGTCAGAGGCTGCGGGCGGCGATGTCGCCGTAGGCGGTGGTCGCGTGGATGTCGAGGGCCGCGGCAGCGCCGTCGGTGTTGCGCAGGGCGTTGTGGATCCGGCCGAGGGCAGTGCCGGCGTCGAGGGTGGCGCTGACCCCGCGGCCTGCGCCGACCGAGATGTCTCCGTACTCGGTGTGCAGTTCGACCGTCCCGCCCACGGCCTCGACGATGCTCAGATCGCCCTTCTGCGTGCTGATCCGGGCAGAGCCGCCCAGGCGGCCGACCGAGACGTCACCGGCCGCGAGCGTCAGACGGGCACTCGCCGCCTCATCGAGCTTGACCGAACCCTGCGCCGCCTCGAAGACCACCTCACCAAGACGTCCCACACCCCGCAGCTCGGCCCCGGCAGCCTTCGCCTCAACGCGGGAGCCGGCAGGCAGCTGGACGGTCACCTCAACCGAACCGGACGCACCCAGAAACTGCCTCTCGACCGGTGCCGCGATCCGCAGGACCCCGTCGGCGAACTCGACCAGCGTCCGCTCGGCCGCCTTCACATCACGGCCCTTCGAAGCATCCGCGGGCCGGACCTCGACCACGGTGTCCGCACGGTCCGCGGCGATGAACCGGATGCTGCCCGCGGGAACGTCCAGAACGGCGGAGATCGGGGCGGTGGTGGCGAACTTCTGCATGATTCTCTCCTGCGACTCGTTGTTTCCGATGAAGGAAAAGCTACGTTGCTTTCCAAGTCCCAGCAAGAAGTTCGTTGCGATGAATCACAATGCTTGCAGGTCAGAGCCACGTAATCGTTGCGAAGAACTGAAGCCAAATGCAACGACAGCCACTCAATGCGTTGCAATGAGATGGAAGTGAACGCTATACTGGAGGCACGACGACGCACGAAGGAGACCGCGATGCCGGGAGGCAGGCTCACCCAGCAGGAACGCCGGCAGATCGCGCTGGGAGTGGCCGACGGCCTCGCCTACGCGGAGATCGCCAGACAACTGGACCGACCGACCTCGACCATCACGCGCGAGGTCATGCGCAACGGCGGCCCCAGCGCCTACCGCGCCGATCTGGCCCACCGCGCCACCGAAGCCCGCGCGCACCGGCGCAAGCAGACCGCGCCCCGTGGACCGCAGGCCGCCCCGCAGGCCTACGGGCGGGACGCCGAGGCCGTACGCGCCTACGAGGAGGTGTTCACCACCGTCATGATGGCTTCGGGCATGCCCACCATGACGGCCCGGGTGATGGCCTGCCTCACCCTCACCGACACGGGCAGCCTCACCGCGTCGGAACTCGTCCAGCGCCTCCAGGTCAGCCCGGCCTCGGTGTCGAAGTCGATAACGTTCCTGGAGGGACAGGGCCTCATCCGACGGGAACGCGAGGAAGGCCGCCGCGAGCGCTACGTCGTCGACGACGACATCTGGTACCAGTCGATGATGGCCAGCGCGCGCTCCACCGCCCAGATCGTCGAGACGGCACGGCAGGGCGTCACCGTCCTCGGCGCCGGCACCCCGGCCGGCACCCGCATGGAGAACATCGCCCGCTTCCTCGACTTCGTCTCCGAGAGCATCGCCCGCGCCGCGGAACAGGCCCGCGAGATCCTCCACACGAAGCCGGAGGCGCCCTCGGACCCCTCCGCCGAAAGAGCCGAAGGATCCGAAAGAAAGGTCGCCGGGACCGATGAGTTTCCCGGGGAGCCACGGTCTTAGATCATGAAAGGCACGCCGCGACAGCCACGCACGTGGTCGCGGGGCGCGCCGGACGGACCGCCGAGAGCCAGCCACGAGATTCCGAGGAACCCCAGATGCGCACCCTGATCAGCTCCGCCTTCGTCTCCCTCGACGGCGTCGTGGAGGCCCCCGGCGGCGAGCCCGGGTACCGGAACTCCGGCTGGACCTTCAAGGACGTCGAGTTCCTGCCCGAGGCGTTCGAGATCAAGGGCCGGGAGCAGAAGGAAGCCTCCGCGATGCTGCTGGGCCGGACCAGCTACGAGGCCTTCAGCCCCGTGTGGCCCGCCATGGAGGACTTCGCCGACTACAAGGTGATGCCCAAGTACGTCGTCTCCACCACCCTCACCGAGGACGACCTGGTGTCGGACTGGGGCGACACCACGATCCTGCGCACCCTCGACGAGGTCGCCGCGCTGAAGGAGACCGAGGGCGGCCCGATCATCGTGCACGGCAGCGCCGCGCTGAACCGGGCGCTCTCCGACGCCGGCCTGATCGACCGTTACCACCTGCTCGTCTTCCCGCTGCTGCTCGGTGCGGGCAAGCGGCTCTTCAGCGCCACCGACAAGGACGCGCAGAAGCTGAAGCTCGTCGAGCACGCGGCGTACGCCAACGGCCTGCAGCTGAACGTCTTCGACGTCGTCCGCTGACCCGTACGGCAGACGGCACAGGAGCGGCGCCCCCACGGGGGGCGCCGCTCCGTGCGTCTCAGCCGAACAGCCGCCGCAGCTCCTCGTGGAACCCGGGGAAGGTCTTGGCCACGCAGGCCGGGTCGTCGAGGGTGATCCCGGCGGCGCGCAGGCCCAGTACCGAGAAGGACATCGCGATGCGGTGGTCGCGGCGGCAGTCGATCGTCGCCGGGGCGGGGGTGCCCGGGTGCACGGTGATGCGGTCCGGTCCCTCCTCCACCTCGATGCCCAGTGCGCGGAGGTTCTCCGCGACCGCGGCGATCCGGTCGGACTCCTTCAGCCGGGCGTGCGCGATGCCCGTGATGGTGACCGGGGCGTCCGCGAGCGGGGCGATCGCGGCCATCGTCATGAAGGTGTCCGAGATGTCGCCCATGTCGACGGTGAATCCGCCGCGCAGCGCGCCGGTGCCCGTGACCTCGGTCCAGTCCGCGCCCCTGGTGACCCGGGCGCCGGCCTGCCGCAGCACCTCCACGAACCCGGTGTCGCCCTGCAGGCTGCCCGAGCCCAGGGCCCGGACCCGTACGGTGCGGCCGGTGACGGCCGCCGCCGCGAAGAAGTACGAGGCGGTCGAGGCGTCCGGCTCGATGTCGAGGTCGGTGGGCCGGTAGCCGCCCGGGTGGACCGTGATCGCGCTGCCCTCCTCCTCGACCCGGGCACCGAACCGCCGCATCAGGGCCAGGGTCATGTCCACGTACGGACGGCTGACCAGCCGCGGCACGTCCACCGTGAGCGGCCCGCCCATCAGCGGAGCGGCCATCAGCAGCCCGGAGAGGTACTGGCTGCTGAGCCCGGAATCCAGCTCGATGCGGCCGCCGGCCAGCCCCCGCGCGGTCAGGGTGAAGGGCAGGCCCGCACCGCGCACCCTCGCCCCGAGCCCGGTGAGCGCCTCCAGCAGCGGCCCGAGCGGGCGCGCCCGCAACTGGTCGGAGCCGTCGAAGGCGATCTCCCCGCGCCCGGTGGCCGCGAAGGGCGGCAGGAAGCGTGCCGCGGTGCCGGCGTCGGCGCACCAGACCCGGCCGGGGCCGGCCGGTCCGGTGCCGCGTCCGGTGACCTCCCAGACCTCGCCGGAGCCGTCGCCGTAGCCGGAGCCGTCCCCGTACCCGTAGCCGCTGTCGCCGATGTCGCGGACCCCGGTGCCCAGGTCCGTCAGCGCGGCCCGGAAGGCGAGGGTGTCGTCGCTGACCAGGGGCGCGCCGAGGCGGCTGCTGCCGGGGGCGGCGGCCGCGAGGAGCAGCGCCCGGTTGGTGATGCTCTTGGACCCGGGTATCCGGGCCTCCAGTACGGGAGTTGTCACGCCGCTCATCGTACGGAGCCTCTGCGCTGGGCACGCTCGAAGCTCGCGCGGGCGGCCGCGGCCACCTTCGGCGCGGTCAGGCCGTGGAGTTCGTACAGGGACTGGTACGGGGCGGAGGCCCCGAAGGAGTCGATGCCCAGCGAGGTGCCGGCCGCGCCGACCAGGGCGTACCAGCCGAGGCTGGACCCGGCCTCGACGGATACCCGGGCGGCCACATCCGTGGGGAGCACCTCCTCGCGGTAGGCCTCCTCCTGCGCCTGGAACCACTCCAGGCAAGGCATGGACACCACACGGGTGGCGAGGCCCCCGTCCTGCAGGATGCGGCGCGCGTCGAGCGCGATGGGCACCTCGCTGCCGGTGGCGATGAGGATGGCCTCGGGGCGCCCGCCCTCGGCCTCGGCCAGGACGTACCCGCCGCGCGCCGCGCCCGCGGCGGGGGACAGCCCGCTCTCCTCGGTGCGCTCCAGCACGGGCAGGTTCTGCCGGGACAGGCACAGGCCCGCCGGGCGGTCGTCGTTCTCCAGGATGGTGCGCCAGGCGACGACGGTCTCGTTGGCGTCGGCGGGCCGGACCACGTCCAGGCCGGGGATGGCGCGCAGCGACCAGAGGTGCTCGACGGGCTGGTGGGTGGGACCGTCCTCGCCGAGCCCGATGGAGTCGTGGGTCCACACGTAGGTGACGGGCAGCTTCATCATGGCCGCGAGGCGGACGGCGGGGCGCATGTAGTCGGAGAAGACGAGGAAGGTGCCGCCGTAGGGGCGGGTCCCGCCGTGCAGGGCGATGCCGTTGAGGATGGCGCCCATGGCGTGCTCGCGGATGCCGAAGTGCAGGGTCCGCCCGTACCGGTGGCCGGAGTACGCCTCCGTCGCCAACTCCTCGGGGACGAAGGAGGGTTCGCCCTTCATCGTGGTCAGGTTGGACTCGGCGAGGTCGGCGGAGCCGCCCCACAGTTCGGGCAGGACGGGGGCGAGCGCGTTCAGCACCTCCCCGGACGCCTTGCGGGTGGCCATCTGGCCGCCCCCGGCGAACACCGGCAGGCTCTCCTGCCAGCCCTCGGGCAGCCGGCGCTCGGAGAGCCGGTCGAAGAGCTCGGCGCGCCCGGGGTTGAGGGCGCGCCAGTCGGCGAGGGTCTTGTCCCACTGGCGGTGGGCCTCGGCGCCGCGGTCGGCGACCCGGCGGGCGTGGGCCAGGACCTCGTCGGGGACCTGGAAGGAGAGCGAGGGGTCGAGGCCCATCGCCGCCTTGGCGGCGGCGGCCTCCTCGGCGCCGAGGGCGGATCCGTGGATGCCGCCGGTGTTGCGCTTCTTCGGCGCGGGCCAGCCGATGATCGTGCGCAGCGATACGAGGGAGGGCCGGTCGGTGGTCTCCCGGGCGGTGACGAGCGCCCGGTTCAGGGCCTCGACATCCTCGGTGTACTCCCCGCCCGCCGTCCAGTCGACCTCCTGCACGTGCCAGCCGTACGCCCGGTAGCGGGCGAGGGTGTCCTCGGAGTGCGCGATCTGCCGGTCGTCCTCGATGGAGATGCGGTTCTCGTCGTAGAGCACGACGAGGTTGCCCAGCCGCTGGTGTCCGGCCAGCGAACTGGCCTCGTGCGCGACGCCCTCCTCCAGGTCTCCCTCGGAGGCGATGGCCCAGATGGTGTGGTCGAAGGGGGAGGCGCCGGGCGCGGCCTCCGGGTCGAACAGGCCGCGCTCGCGCCGGGCCGCCATGGCCATGCCCACCGCGTTGGCGAGGCCCTGGCCGAGGGGCCCGGTGGTGGTCTCCACGCCCGGGGTGTGCCCGTACTCGGGGTGCGCGGGGGTCAGACTGCCCTCGGTGCGCAGGCCCTTGAGGTCGTCGAGGGTGAGCCCGTAGCCCGACAGGTAGAGCTGCGTGTAGAGGGTCAGGCTGGCGTGGCCGCAGGAGAGTACGAACCGGTCCCGGCCGGCCCAGCGCGGGTCCCGGGGGTCGTGCCGCAGCAGCCGCTGGAAGAGCAGGTAGGCGGCCGGCGCGAGGCTCATGGCGGTGCCGGGGTGTCCGTGCCCGGCCGCCTCGACCGCGTCCACGGTCAGCGCACGGGCGACCTCGACGGCCCGGCGGTCGGCGTCCCCCCAGAACAGGGCGGGCGCCTGGGGGGCGGTGGCGACGGTCATGACGGGCCTTCCTGTTCGGGGGATTCGGATACGGGTGTGCGTGCGGGTCCCGCGGCTCCCACCGCTTCCGCGCGTACGGGGCCTGCGGTGCGTTCGGTCGCTGCGCCCCCGCCGGCCCACCCCGCCGGTCGGACCGATCCGCCGTGGCGGACCGCGCGGGCACGACGGACGGCGCGGGCACGCGCGTAGCGGACGGGGGCCCGCTTCACCGGGAGATCCGCTCGTAGGCGGCCCGGAGCAGGTCCTCGTCCGGGGCGGTCAACAGCGCGGGGCGGCCGATGCCGTCGAGCACGACGAACCGCAGGCGGTTGCCCCGGGCCTTCTTGTCGATGCCCATCGCGTCGCGCAGCGGGGCCCAGGCCCCGGCGTGGGTGAGGGGCAGCCCGGCGGCGGCGAGGAGGGTGCGGTGGCGGTCGGCGTCGGCGGCGGACAGCCGGCCGTCGAGCCGGGCGAGTTCGGCGGCGAAGACCATGCCGGCGGCCACCGCGTGACCGTGCCGCACCCGGTAGCCGGCGACCCGCTCGATGGCGTGGCCCAGCGTGTGCCCGTAGTTGAGGTGCTCGCGGCGGCCGGTCTCCCGGAAGTCCTCGGTGACGACCTCCGCCTTGACGCGGACGGCGCGCTCCACGAGCTCCCGGGTGTGGACGGGCCCGGCGGGGTCCTCCTCGACCAGGCGCAGGATCTCCGGGTCGGCGATGAACCCGGCCTTGATCACCTCGGCGAGGCCGCTGACGTACTCGGCGGGCGGCAGGGTGTCCAGCAGGTCCAGGTCGCACAGCACCCCGGCGGGCGGGTGGAAGGCGCCGACCAGGTTCTTGCCCTGGGGCAGGTTCACGGCGGTCTTCCCGCCGATGGCGGCGTCGACCATGCCGAGCAGGGTGGTCGGGACGAGCACCAGCCGCACGCCGCGCAGCCACCCGGCGGCGGCGAACCCGGCGAGGTCGGTGGTGGCGCCGCCCCCGACGGCCACGACGGCGTCGGAGCGGGTGAACCCGGCGTCGGCGAGGGCCCGCCACAGGCCCGTCACGACGGTCATGTCCTTGGCGGCTTCGCCCTCGGGCACTTCCAGCGAGACGACGATGCGTCCCTCGTCGTTGAGTTCCCGCGCGATCCGCCGGGCGGTCGCCCGCAGCGTGCGGGAGTGCACGACGGCCACCCGCAGCGGTTCGGAGCCCAGTACGCGCCCGGTCTCACCGGTCAGCCCGTGACCGACGACGACCTCGTAGGGACGCTCGCCCCCGACCGGGATCCGGGTGCTCCCCACCAGCGCCGGCGTGTTCAGCGTCGGGGCGCTCACCGGACGGCCAGGTTCTCGAGGTAGCCCCGGTGGTTGCGGGCGGTCTCGGCGAGGGAGTCCCCGCCGAACTTCTCCAGCGCGGCGTGCGCGAGGACCAGCGCCGTCATCGCCTCGGCCACGACGGCCGCGGCGGGCACCGCGCAGACGTCGGAGCGCTGGTGGTGGGCGACGGCCGGCTCGCCGGTGGCGACGTCGATGGTGGCCAGGGCCCGCGGCACGGTGGCGATGGGCTTCATGGCGGCGCGCACCCGCAGCGGTTCGCCGGTGGTCATCCCGCCCTCGACCCCGCCGGAGCGGGCGGTGCGGCGGCGGACGGCCCCCTCCTCGTCCCGCTCGATCTCGTCGTGCGCGAGGGAGCCGGGGACCTTGGCGAGGCCGAAGCCGTCGCCGAACTCGACGCCCTTGATGGCCTGGATGCCCATGAGGGCGGCCGCGAGCCGGGAGTCGACGCGCCGGTCGCCGTGGACGTAGCTGCCCAGGCCCGGCGGAAGTCCGTACGCGAGCACCTCGACCACCCCGCCGAGGGTGTCGCCGTTCTCGTGGGCCCGGTCGACCTCGGCGACCATCGCGGCGGAGGCCTCCGGGTCCAGGCAGCGCACCGGGTCGGCGTCCACGCGCTCGGTGTCGCCCGGCCCCGGCACCACGCCCTCGGGTGCGGCGGCCGCGCCGAGCGAGACGACGTGGCTGACGATCGTGATCCCGTACGCCTGCCGCAGGAAGGCCCGGGCGACTTCCCCGACGGCGACCCGGGCTGCGGTCTCGCGGGCGCTGGCCCGCTCCAGGACCGGGCGGGCGTCGTCGAATCCGTACTTCTGCATCCCGGCGAGGTCGGCGTGGCCGGGGCGGGGGCGCGAGAGCGGGGCGTTGCGCGCCCGGCCGGCCAGCACCTCCGGGTCCACCCCGTCGGCGGCCATCACCGTCTCCCACTTGGGCCATTCGGTGTTGCCGACCTGGATCGACACCGGTCCGCCCTGGGTGAGGCCGTGGCGGACGCCGCCGAGGAAGGTCACCTCGTCCCGCTCGAAGGCCATCCGGGCACCCCGGCCGTGGCCGAGGCGGCGGCGGGCGAGGGAGTCGGCGACCGCCTTGGTGGAGATCTCCACGCCGGCGGGCAGGCCTTCGAGGACTGCGGTGAGGGCGGGGCCGTGCGATTCGCCCGCGGTGAGCCATCGCAAAGTACTCAAGGGTGATCCTCTGTCATGCGGCGTGGTGGGCCGGCGTGGTGGGCGGTCGGACCCGGCCGGTGGGGCGGCCGGATCCCCGTAGAGGGGGGAAAGGGACGACGGAACGGGTCGTACGGGGATCCGCGGGCGCGGGGTCAGACGCCCACGGCCACCGGCGGAGCCTCGATCGGCCCCATCCGCTGGACCCGCCAGCCGGCGCCCATCAGGCCCTGGGCCAGGGTGACGGCGGTCCCGCGGGCGACCATCAGCTCGACCAGGCCGCTCTCGTCGCCGGGCGAGTGGTCGATGGTCATGTCCTCGATGTTGACGGCGAGTTCGGCGGCGTTCGCGAGGAGCCGGGCGAGTTCGCCAGGTTGGTCCCCGATCAGGACGCGGACCGGAGCGCAGGCGGGCACCGGGTGCCCGTGCTTGCCGGGGATGCGGTCGCGGCCGCTGAGGCCGCGGCCGAGCAGGTCGGCCAGGAACGTGGTGCCCTGGGCGCGTTCGTCGGCGTCGTCGGTGGCGAGGCCCCGCAGGGCGGCCACGGTGACCTGGAGGTCCTCGGCGAGCTCGGTCAGCACGTCGGCGACCGCGGTGGCGTTGGACTCCAGGATGTCGCTCCACAGCCGGGGGTCGCCCCCGGCGATCCGGGTCACGTCGCGCAGCCCCTGCCCGGCCAGCCGGCAGGCGTCCTCCGGGAGGTGCTGGAGGCGGGCGGCCATCAGCGAGGCCACCACGTGCGGGGTGTGGGAGACGCGGGCCACGGCCCGGTCATGGACGTCGCTGTCCATCACCACGGGCACCGCCCCGCACAGGGAGACCATCATCAGCGCCATGTTGAGCGCGTCGCGGCTGGTGTGGGCCGTCGGGGTCAGCACCCAGGAGCGGCCCTCGAAGAGGGTGGCGCAGGCGGCGAGCGGGCCGGAGCGCTCCCGGCCGGCCATCGGGTGTCCGCCGATGAAGCTGACGGGGTCGGCGCCGGCGGCGAGGACCCCGATCTCCGGTTCGGTCTTGACGCTGGCGACGTCGGTGTACGAACGGGCCAGGCCCAGCCTCTGCTGGGCGGCGAGCACGGTGCCGACCTGGGCCGGCGGGACGGCCAGTACGGCCAGGTCCACGGTGGTCTTCGGGGCGCCGACGGTGCCGGCGCCGAGCGAGGCGGCGGTGCGGGCGGCCGAGTCGTTCGCGTCCATGAGGTGGACGGCCACCCCGCGACGCGACAGGGCCAGTGCGATGGAGGTTCCGATGAGGCCCGTCCCCACCACCGCGGCGGAGCGGATCATCTGGATTCCCCGGCGGTGACCAGGTCTCGGCGCAGGGCGGCCGCACCGCCCAGGTAGACGTGCTTGATCTCGCGCTTGGACAGCTGCGTCTCGGCGTACGCGAGGATCCGCACGACCCGGGGCAGGGCCCCGGCGATGTCCAGTTCCTGCGCGCACATCATCGGCACGTCGGTCACGCCCAGATCGCGGGCGGCGACCGCCGGGAACTCGCTGACCAGGTCGGGGGTCGCCGTGAAGAACAGGCTGACCAGCTCCTCCTGGTCGAGCCCGTTGGCGGCGAGCATCTCCTGGAACAGCGTTCGGACCCCGTCCAGCAGGTGGCCCCGCTCGTCGACTTCCAGCTGGATGGCACCGCGCAGGGCACGCACGGACATGGGCTTCTCCCTTTGCTTCAGGACGGTACGTCGATCGGTCGCGCGGGATCAGGCGGCGGCCGGTACGGCTTCGCGAGGGGCCGCGACGGCCGTCGCGCGACCGCGGTACAGCTCGGCGACCCGGAAGGCCAGGTCGAGCGACTGCTTGCGGTTCAGGCGCGGGTCGCACGCGGACTCGTAGCGCTGTCCGAGGTCGGTGAGCCGGACCTCGGCGCCGCCTCCGACGCATTCGGTGACGTCGTCGCCGGTCAGCTCGATGTGGATGCCGCCGGGGTGGGTGCCGAGCGCGCGGTGGACCTCGAAGAAGCCGGTGACCTCGTCGAGCACGTCGTCGAAGTGCCGGGTCTTGTGGCCGCTGGGCGCCTCGAAGGTGTTGCCGTGCATCGGGTCGCAGATCCACGCGGGGCGCGCGCCCTCGGCGGTGACCTTGCCGATCAGCTCGGGGAGGATCTCGCGGATGTTGCGGGCGCCCATCCGGGTGATGAAGGTGAGGCGGCCGGGCTCGCGCTGCGGGTCCAGCTTGTCGATGAGGCGCAGGGCCTCGTCGGCGGAGGTCGTGGGGCCGAGCTTGACTCCGATGGGGTTCCGCACCGAGGAGGCGAACTCGACGTGGGCACCGTCGAGTTGACGGGTTCGCTCACCGATCCAGATCATGTGGCCGGAGACGTCGTACAGTCGTCCGGTACGGGCGTCGACGCGGGTGAGCGCGGCCTCGTAGTCCAGCAGCAGGGCCTCGTGGCTGGCGAAGATCTCGGAGGAGTGGACGGCGGCCGGGTCGGCGCCGCAGGCGGCGAGGAAGGTGAGCGCGTCGTCGATGTCCCCGGCGAGGCGCTCGTAGCGCTCACCGACCGGGGAGGCGGCGACGAAGTCACGGTTCCACTCGTGGACCTGGCGCAGGTCGGCGTAGCCGCCGGTGGTGAAGGCCCGTACGAGGTTCAGGGTGGCGGCGGAGGAGTGGTACATCCGCTTGAGCCGCTCCGGGTCCGGGGTGCGGGACTCGGGCGTGAAGGCGAGGCCGTTGACGGAGTCACCGCGGTAGACGGGCAGTTCGACGCCGTCGCGGATCTCGGTGGGCTTGGAGCGGGGCTTGGAGTACTGCCCGGCGATCCGGCCGATCTTCACCACGGGCACGGAGCTCGCGTAGGTGAGGACGGCGGCCATCTGGAGCAGCGTCTGCACCTTGTCGCGGACCTGGTCGGAGCTGACGGCGTCGAAGGTCTCGGCGCAGTCCCCGCCCTGGAGGACGAAGGCCTCGCCCCGGGCGACGTCGGCGAGCCGGTCGCGCAGCCGGTCGCACTCGCCGGCGAAGACCAGGGGCGGGAAGGAGGCGAGGTCGTCGAGCGCGGAGCGCAGGGCGACCGGATCGGGGTAGGACGGCTGCTGGGCGGCGGGCAGCAGCCGCCAGGAGTCGACGGCCGTGGCGTGCGTGGCGAGGGTCATGGTGGCTGTGCCTCGATCGGTTTCGGTGGGAAAGGGAAGAGGTGTGGGCCTGTCGCCGCCCGGGATGGCGGCCCCGGGAGCCGGGGGTCCGTACGGTGGTGCGGCCGTACGGACCCCCGGTGGGCAATCCGTTGCGGGTGCCTGTCTCGCCAGGGGCCTAGACCGGCTCGTGGACCCCGGAGGGAACGGCCTCGGGCGCCTGAGCTTCGGGCCCGGCTTCCTCACCGGCGGCCTTGTGGCCCTTGGTGAGGCCGAAGAAGAGCAGACCGCCGACGCCGAGGACGGCGATGACGATGCCCATCGGGACCGCGCTGTCCTCGCCGGCGAGGCCGACGAGCGGGACCACGGCCGCGCCGATCAGGTGCTGGGACAGGCCCAGCAGCGCGGCGGCCGAACCGGCCACGTCGCCGTGGTCCTGGAGGGCCAGCGCGAAGGAGTTCGGCAGGACGAGGCCGACACTGGAGACGACCAGGAAGAGCGCGACGAGCAGCGGGGCCAGACCGGCGTCGGTGAGGACGACGGCGAGCAGCCCGAGGCCGCCGACCGCGGAGACGGCGAGACCGGTGGCGAGCAGGGCGCGCGGGCCGGTCTTGTGCACGATGCGGCCGCTGACCTGCGCGGCGATGACCAGACCGAGGGCGTTGACGCCGAAGACGACGCTGTACGCCTGCGGGGACATCCCGTGGATGGACTGGAGCACGAAGGTCGAGCCGGAGATGTAGGCGAACATCGCGGCGAAGGCGAAGCCGCAGGCCAGGTTGTAGCCGACGAACACCTTGTCGCCGAGCAGCCGGCGGAAGATCGGGCCGGTGGCCTTGAGGCCGCCGCGCACGCGCCGCTCCGCCGGGTGCGTCTCGGGCAGGGCGCCGGCGACGCCGATGAGCATCAGGGCGCCGATGATGGCGAGGGCGACGAAGATGCCCTTCCACGAGGTGACGAGCATCAGCTGGCCGCCGAGGACGGGGGCCAGGATCGGCGCGATGCCGGTGATGAGCATCAGCATCGCGAAGAACCGGGCCGCGGCGGGCCCGGTGTGCCGGTCGCGCACGACCGCGGAGGCGATGACGATGCCGGTGGCGCCGCCGAGGCCCTGGAGGGCGCGCAGCCCGACCAGCGTCCAGATGTTGGGGGCGAAGGCGCACAGCAGGGCGGTGACGGCGAACAGCGCCAGACCGGCGATGAGCGGCCGGCGGCGGCCGAGCGCGTCACTGACGGGTCCGGCGATGAGCTGGCCGATGCCGAGGCCGAGCAGGCAGGCGGTGAGGCTGAGCTGGGCCGCCGAGGCGCTGGTGCTCAGGTCCTCGGCGATCTGCGGAAGGCCCGGCATGTAGGCGTCGTTGGCGAGCGGACCGAGAGCGGTGAGTGCACCGAGGATGATCGCGAACCGGACGATGCCGGCGCTCTTCGGTGTGGCGGATGAAGTCATGTGTCTGATCCCCTCCGGGGGACGCGGAATCAGTAGGCGACGGTGATGCGGGCCTGGATCGCGTCGCCGCGCTCCAGTTCGTCCGCGAAGGCGACCGCGTAGTCGGCGATGCTGATCTGGCTCTTGCCTTCGGCGTCCACCAGGAGCTGCTCACCACCGATGCGATAGTTCCCGGTGCGTGCGCCGGGCTCGATCTGGGCGGCGGGGGAGATGAACGTCCAGTCCAGGGAGCCGGCCTGGCGGTAGAGGGCGAGCGCCTCGCTCTGGGCGAGTGCGTTCTGCTTCCACACGGCCGGGAAGTTCGGGTTGTCGATGACCTTGACGCCCGGGGCGACCTCCAGGCTGCCGGCGCCGCCGAGGACCACGACACGGCGGACGCCGCTGCGGGTGAGGCCCTCGATGAGCGCGTTGGCCGCACCGACGATGATCTTGTGGTCGTCGTCGACGCCGAGCTTGGGGCCGACGGCCGAGGCGACGGCGTCGTAGCCCGCCGCGGACAGTTCGGCCACGGTGTCCGCGTCGGTGGCGTCACCGGCGATGACCTTGAGGCCTTCGTGGCCGTTGCCCGCGATCTCGCCGGTGCGGGTCACCCCGGTGACGGCGTGGCCGCGGGAGAGCAGTTCGCCGGCGATGGCGCTGCCGATGTGTCCGCTGGCTCCGAAAAGCAGGATGTTCATGGTGGTGCCTCTTCTTCCTCGGTGATTCTTCGGGGGTGGTGCCGGACAAGGAGACGTGCCGCGGGCTAGTCCTCTTCGAGGAAGTCGGGCTGCTCGCGGATGATCTCGTCCCAGAGCAGCTGGAAGCTGAACCAGCCCAGCTGCTCGTTGCCGAAGCCGTCCCCAGCGGCGACGGCCTGCTCATGGGTGAAGCTCTTGGGCGTGCCCGCGGCCCTGGCGAGCAGCTGCACCTGGGCGCAGCTGTCGTAGGTGAAGAACCAGTGCACGGCCTCGTCGAGCGATCCGCCGACGGTTATCAGGCCGTGGTGGCGCAGCAGGATCGCGCGGTTGTCGCCCAGCTTCTCCGCGATGTCGCGGCCGAGTTCGGCCGAGACGGAGGGGCCCTCGTACTCCTCGTAGAGGACCTGGCGGTTGTAGAAGGCCGCCGATTCCTGGTCGATGGGGTCCAGCAGACGGCCCAGGGCGCCCAGCGCGCGGGAGTGCGCGGTGTGGCCGTGGGCGGCCGCCGTGGCACCCGGCTGCATCTCGTGGATGGCCGAATGGATCACGAACGCACTGGGGTTGACCCGGTGCTTGCCCTCAACGACATTGCCCGCCGAGTCCACGCAGATGAGGTCGGCGACGCGGACCAGGTTGAAGGAGACACCGAAGGGGTTCACCCAGAACCGGTCCTCGTGCTCCGGGTCGCGGACCGAGATGTGGCCCGAGATGCCCTCACCGAAGCCGTACTTCCCGAACAGCCTCAGCGCGGCGGCGAGCCGCTGCTTGCGGTGGCGGCGCGTCTCCTCGTGGGTGGCGAAGACCGGCTCGCTGGGAATCGGCAGGCCGGTGTGCGTGTCCGCCAGGTAGGCGGGCCGGTCGGTCTCGGTGACGCTCATGCTCGGGGGTCCTCATCTCCGGAATCTCCGGGTCGTCTTCCGGTGTCGGGGCGGGTGCGGCTACGGGTACGAGTACTGGTGCGGGTACGGGCGGCGGTACGGATGCGGGTGCGGGTGCGGGCGGCGCTAGACCGTGAGCAGGACGTCCTCGTTCTCCTGGGTGGCGGCCGTGACGGTCTCGGCGTGCTGCAGGATCGCGCCGACGATGTCCTGGCTGCGGTCGACCAGGGAGGGGATCCCGAAGGTGAAGAAGAGCGAGCCGGCGGCGATGTTGCCGAGCCCGTACAGGCGCGGGTCGGGCCGGCCGTTGGTGGTCAGCTGGCTGGTCGGACGCGCTATGTGCAGGCCGCCGTGGGGGTGCCGGCTGGCGACGCGGCTGCGCATGAGCGAGGTGACCAGGGGCGCGGCGCTGGTGGGGATGCGCCCCTCGGAGGCGTTGACCGCGCTGATGACGCGGTCGGCCGTGAAGTCGTGTCCCTCGGCGGTGACGACGTCGAAGCCGGCCTCGGGGTTCGGGGTGATGTTCTGCAGGCCGGCGACGATCTCCAGCTTGTCCGCCTCGACGAGGTCGAGGAGGACTCCGGCGCTGCCGGGCGGCATCGGGCAGCACAGGCTCATGATCGTGCGGTAGTGGGCGCGCAGCAGCTGGACCTTGTCCTGCTCGCGCAGCATCGGCCAGACGTCGGGGCCGGTCTCGGGAACCGCGCGCTGGAGGATGCGCAGGCCCATGTGGGGGGAGTCGACCTCTTCGATCTGCCGGCGCAGCCGGTCGACCGGGTCCTCCAGGTCGACCCGGATGATCTCCGAGACGACGGCGTCGAGGTCGGCGCCCACATCGCGGAACTCGGCCCGCATGATGGTGGCGATGTCCTCGAGGGAGATCTCGGGGTGGATCGCGGCCAGCTCCTCCATCCGGTGCGGGGTGAAGTGCCGCAGCTCGAAGGGGACCGCCTTCTGCCGTACGCCGGGCAGGACGCCTCGCCGGGAGAGCAAGCTGATCTTGCCCTGGTGACCCTGGGCGGCCAGCGACAGGATGATGTCGATGGCGGTCAGGCCGCTGCCGATGATCGCGACGTGCTCCCGCTCGCCGACGCTCGCCAGCTTGTTGACGATCGGGTACGGGTCCCCGACGAAGCCGGGGGTGTCGCCCAGACCGTAGACGTCCTTGGGGCTGTCGCCGCCGACGCACAGGATGGCGTAGTCGAAGGCGCGGGCCCGGCCGTTGCCGGTGCGCAGCAGCACCCGGTTGGCGGCGCGGCTCGCGGAGGTGACCCCCTCGCCGACGAGGTCGACCCGCCAGCCCTGGCGGCGCAGTTCGCCGAGCGCCGCGTAGGCCGTCTGCTCCAGGTACTCGCCGTAGACGGTGCGGGGGGCGAAGCGGCTCCCCGACCAGCGGTCGACTCCGGTGCGGACCCCTATGACCTTGTCCCGCGTCTCCAGCCAGTTCTCGAAGTGCTGGAGGTCGCCGGCGCGCACGGACATGTCGTCGGGGGTCGCGTTGACCTTGAGGGTCTCGGTGTCGACCTGGTAGGCACGCCCGCGCCACAGGTGCGGCGACGGTTCGAAGACCGTGAGGCTGCCCGGTTCGCTCTGTGTTCGCGACAACGCGTCGATCAAGCAGACTGCAGCCGCGCCTCCTCCGACGATGCCGATCGAGAATCCACGGGACATGTGTCAGTCACCTATCAATTCGTGGAAGGCGCGGGGTCGTCGTGCGCCGGCCTTGCTGTCCGCGATCACGGTGGCCCTTTCCTCGCCTACTCCGGGGATTCAGTGGGAGCCGCCGGCCACCCCCGGTGCGGCGGGGGCGGAACCGGTCGGCCAAGGGTTTGGGTCTTTGCGACTCAGGCGTTGGAGTTCTTGAAGTTCTTCATCGAGACGGTGAAGTCCCCGCGATTGGCGCGGTAGTCGATGCAGTACTCCTGCGGGTACCAGCCGCCTATCTGCCACTGCTGCGGCTGCTTTATGGGCCAGCAGCGGCTCGGGTTGACCCCGGCGGCTATGCCCTCGAACCAGGCCTTCGTGATCATCGGCTCGAGGAAGCTGATCTTGGCGTCGTAGGCGCCGTAGATGAAGGTCTGGGTGAAGGCGACGGAGTGCCATTCGGGCGAGTTCAGGTCGACCAGGTGGTTGCCCATGGCCGCCTCGGCCACGTTGTTGTTCACGTAGTCCGCCGGCAGGTACTGCGGGGGGATCGGCTCGATGGCCGTCGCGTAGTCGTCGCAGTTGATGGCCAGGCCGCAGGGGCCGCTGCGGATCGCGTCGCGCTCCGCCTTGGACTGCGTGTAGAAGTGGAAGTCGAAGTGCGGCACGTTGTAGATGTGCTCCGGCCCGTGGCCCATCGGGTTGTAGTTCAGCAGGGCCCACTTGAGCGGCATCCCGGGCAGCGCGGTCAGCTGCGAGGGCAGCTCCAGCGGGCGCTCGTGGCCGCCGACGCACTCGGTGTGCTCGTTGACCGTGCCGTTGCCGTCCATGTCGTAGCAGTGGTGGCCGTCGGTCATGGTGGTCGGCAGGTTGGTCAGCGTGTTCTTGGGGAAGACGAAGCCGACGGTCTGCGGGGTGGTGCCGTTGATCTGCGCGTACGTGCGCACGGTGCCGTTGCCGAGCGGGCTCGGGGCACCGTACGAGGCGCACGGCCCCGCGTAGGAGAGCGTCTCCTGGAGCAGGACCTGCGAGGCCCACTGCGCGACCTTGACGGTGCGCTCGCGGGTCGGGGCGTCCCGCGTCACCAGGCAGACCGTCACCGAGCCGGACGTACGCGCCGCGGCCTCCGCGGTGGAGTCCGTGGCCTGGGCCGGGTTGCCGGGCAGGAGCAGCAGGGTCAGGGCTGATATGGCCAGGGCGGCTCCGAGGAGCGCCCGCCAGCTCAACAGGTTCTTCGCACGCACTTCACACCTGTTCCAGTTCGAATCTGTGGAATCCGCCCTGAAGGAAGATCAGGGGGGTCTGGGTCTCGCGGGCACCCATGGCGACGACTTCGCCGATGACCATCACGTGGTCGCCGGCCACCACGTGGTCGCGCAGGCTGCACTCCATCCAGGCGGCCGCGTCGAACAGGAGCGTCCCGGTGGCCTCGCCCGGAGCCCCGGCCACCTCGGTCAGCGCCTGGTCGCGCTCGGGCCGCCGGCGCGCGAACGCGCGGGCCGTCGACTCGCCCTCGGCGCCGAGGATCGAGATCCCCACGACCCCGGTGCGCAGCAGCTCGGCGAAGAACTCCGAGTCGTGACGGAAGCTCAGGGACACCAGCGGCGGTTCCAGGGAAACGGAGGTGAGCGAGTTGACGGTGATCGCGTTGTGGGTGCGCGCGCCGTCCTTGTCGGTGTAGGTGCTGACGACGCACACCCCGGTGGCGAAGGAACGCATCACATCGCGCAGGTCGTGGTTCATGGCCGGGCCTCTCTGCTGGGCGCGGACGGGTGCGCGCGGCGCTTCGGCCGCGGGCACCCGTCCGTACGCGGGCTTGACGGTCAGTTGCCTTCGGCCCAGCGGCCGCGGGTCCAGCCGTCGAGGTCGTAGTCGTCCAGGGCCTTCTGGACGAGGTCGCCGTAGTTGTCGAGCAGACCGGCGCCGCGCGACCAGTTCAGCGTGTCGAGGCGCACCTGGTCGGGGCCGCCCGCGTAGTTGAGCTCGTACAGCTCGTGGCGGGCGCCGAACTCGGTGCCGATCGCGTCCCAGGCCAGCTTGAAGAGCTTGGTGCGCTCCTCGGCGGTGGCGCCGGTGCCGCGGTAGTAGCGGTCGAGCAGCGGACGCAGCTCGGGGTTCTGCAGGTCCTTGGCGCTGGAGGGGGTCATCAGCAGCGCGCCCGCGAGGTGCTCCTCGAAGAAGCGGTGCGTGCGCTCCCAGCTGAGCGGGGCGAGCGCCCGGTAGCCGGCCGAGTAGTCCATGCGCGGCAGGACCGTGCCGGCCGGGCCGGCCTCCGGGTCCAGGGCCATGGCGGTGGTGACGGCCCAGGTCTGGTGGCGCCAGGCGAGAAGCTCGCCGAGGCCGGCCTGGACGCCGCGGAAGCCGTCGGTGCCGTTGATGCGGGTGCCCCGGTCGAGGACGCCCGCCATGAACTCCAGCTTGACCGACATGCGGATCGCGCCCTGGAAGAAGCCGCGGGACAGCAGACCGGAGCGCGGGAAGTACTGGTGGATCTTCTCGGTGTCCCGGTAGATCAGGACGTTCTCCCACGGGATGAACGCTTTGTCGAAGACCAGCACCGCGTCGTTCTCGTCGAACCGGCTGGAGAGCGGGTTGTCGAACGGGCTGGTGGCCTTGCCCTCGTAGGAGGTGCGGCAGACGACCTTCATGCCGGGGGTGTTCAGCGGGGCCAGGAAGGCCAGCGCCATGTCCTCGGCCTTGCCCTTTTCGAGGTTGGCCAGGTGGATCTGGCCGACGAAGGCGACGTTGCTCAGCGCCGAGGCGGTGGCCATCAGCTTGGCACCCTCGACGACGATGCCGTCCTCGCGCTCCTCGACGACCTTGAGGTAGACGTCGCGGATCTCGTGCGCCGACTTGTTGCGGTCGACGGGCGGGTTGACGATCGCGTGGCTGATCGAGAGGCCCTGGCGGGCGTACTTCTCGTACCAGGCGCGGGCGTTGTCGCCGAAGGGCTCGTAGAAGTCGTGGGTGACGGCCAGGCCGGCCATGAACGACGCCTTGTAGTCGGGCGTGCGGTTCATGAAGCCGTAGCTCAGGCGGGCCCAGTGCTCGATGGCGTCGCGGGCCTTGATGAGGTCCTCGCCCGAGTGCGCCGGGGTGAAGAAGCGGTGGACGCGGTACCCCGTGTACCGGTCGACCGTCGTCATCAGGTCCTTGGTGTCCGGGTGGTGGAGCGCGTCGTAGAGGTGCGCGGTCGACCGCGCGGCCATGGCGAAGGCCGGGTGCGTCGTCACGTCCTTGACGAGCTCGCCGTCCACGAAGACCTGGCGACCGTCGCGCAGGCTCTCCAGGTAGGAGTCGCCCGTCATGAGGTCGTTCGGAGCCTCGCCGGCCGACTGATCCACTATCGGGACCTGACCCATTTTGGTGTCCTCTCCAGGGGTAATACACGCGACCGCTGCCGGACGCACAGTTCGATTGCCCCGAGCGTAGGCTCGGGCGCCGATCCGCTCTTGCGGGGCCGCGCACGGACAATTGCCCATCTACGCCAACTCTGGCGCCATCACGTTCGAGGGGGTACGTCAACTACGAACCGGAGAAACCTTGTTGACGTCAGAGAGAAGGGTCGCTCCACGCTTCTCGATATTTCGGAATCATGAATTCCGGATGCTCCGAAATAACTTCGGCCCGGCATTGATCCAGGTAATTCGGATACGCAGCCGGGCCGAATGAAAAGGGACTGCACAAGATGTCGGACGACTGGTCAGGCCGCGGGACGGGTGTGACTGGCGGACGCCGCGTCGATACAGGCGGCCTCGGCTATCAGAATGATCTTCTCCACGTGCGGCAGCAGTCGCATGCCCGCCTCGGTGAGCTGGACCCGGCCGCCGGCGCGATGGAACAGCTCGGCCCCGATGTAGTCCTCGAGGTTCTTGATGTGGGCGGTGACGCTGGGCTGCGAGTAGTGGAGGTTGCGAGCGGCGCGAGTGAAGCTCATCTCGGCGGCTACTTCACGGAACGAGCGTAACTGCTGGAACTGCACGGCAGGGGCTCCCTTCTGCGAGGCTCAGAGCCTCGGAGACTGGAAACATACCACGGTGCAGGTATAACTGCAGTACGAGAATCCACGCTTCATGTTCCCGACGTACCCCGGACATACCCGTGGCCATGCCCGCAGGGAGGGCATGGCCACAGGTCAGCCGCTGCTTCGTGGTTGACAGCGGGTTGGGCGGAGTGGACTAGTCGGACATCTCCATCGGCGAGAGGAGGTCCCGGGCTATCTGCGGGAGCAGACGGTCGATCAGGAGCCCCGTGCGCGCGGATCCGTCGGCCGCCCGCGGGATCGCGTCGACGGCCACCGCGTGCGAGAGCACCCATGGCATGCGCCGCTCGCAGGCGGCCAGCGCGGCCTGGCGTCCGCCGGCCTCCTGGTCCTCCTCCAGGAGCGGTACGAAGGCCACCACGAGCGTCTCTCCCACCTCGGGGAGCCGGGTGCGCATCACCGCGATGTCCTGGACGCAGGGCAGGTCGAGGAGTTCGAGTTCGAGCGCGAAGAAGGCCGCTTCGAAGTCCTCCACCAGCACCTCGTCGTACGGCTGGTCGTCGAAGGAGGGCAGGTTCACGCGGACATCTCCTGTTGCATCGACTGCTCAAGCTGCAGGTTCAGAGTGATGATGGGCAGCACCGCGTCGAGCAGGTCCCCGGTGCGGATCCGGCCCGTCGGGCTGTACGGAATGGTGTCGACGGCGATGACGTGCGCGGGCAGCGACGGGACCCGGCGGGCGCAGGCGGCGCTGAGCGCCTGGTACCCGGTGGCCTCGCGGCCGACCGCCACGGCGATGAAGGGGACCACGATCGCGTCGCCCAGCACCGCGTTGCTGACCCGCATGACGGCGGTGTCGCGCAGGCAGGGCAGGTTGAGCAGGTCCGACTCCAGCCGGAACAGCTCGGTGTCGACCGCCGAATCGCGGACCACCACGGGCACTTCGGTGACCCGCCCGGTGACCAGCAGCCGGCCGGTCTCGTCCACGTACCCGGACTCGTCGGTGACCAGGAAGCGCTCCACGCCCCAGCCGAGGTCCAGCTCGGCGACCTGCGTCTCGCCGTCCAGGTAGCCGTCCATGACCTGGTGGCCCGCGAAGGCCAGGCGCCCGCTCTCGCCCTGCCCCACCGGCTGCCCGTCCTCGCCGAGGACGGCGACGGTGGTGCCGAGCGTGGTGTGGCCCGAGCGCGGCGGCGAGACCAGCAGCTCCTCGGGTCCCATGACGGCGGTCAGCCCGGTCTCGGCGCTGCCGAGCGCGGTGTGCAGCACCGGGCCGAGCCGCTCCCAGGCCGTGTTGACGGTCCAGCGGCCCAGGTGGGCGCCGGGGGTGAGGAGGAACCGCAGGTGGCGGGTGCGCGGCGAGGGATCGGCGGTCTCCGGCAGTCCGAGCAGCCCGTGCAGGGCGGAGGGGGTGATCACCCCGGTGCTGACCCGCTCGGCGACGAGCAGCGCGGTCAGGGTCTCGGGGCCGGCTCCGTCCGCGAGGACGACGGTGGCGCCGATGCCGAGCATCGTGCGGGCCAGCGCCAGGGCCGTGGGCTCGGTCGGCGGGGCGCAGGCCAGGTGGACGTCGTCCCGGTTGAGCCCGAACTCGTCCACGAGGTCGACCAAGTGACGGCCCTCGGAGGGGGTGCGGCGCACGGCGAGGCGGGCGGGTCCCTCGCTGCGCGCACTGACCGCGAAGGACTCGTACGGCCGGGGCGCCGGCAGGGTGCGCAGCGGTTCGGCCGAGGTCAGCAGGTCGAAGTTGAGCGCCTCGTGCTTGCCGGGGGTGGCCGGGGCGCCGGGAGCCGTGATCCCGTCCAGCAGGACGTGTACGGCCTTCGGACCGCTGGGCCACACGAGCTGGTCGAGGGTGGCGTGGTGCTCCGAGGTCACGAAGACGACGGACGGCTCCAGCCAGGAGAGCACCTGCCCCAGATCGTCCTTCCCGCTCTGCGGGTCGAGACCGGTGCAGGAGACGCCGAGGGTGGCGCAGGCGCTCATCGCGACGGTGAGCTGCCAGCTGTTCCCGGCGAGGAAGACCGCCCGGACCGCGCCCTCCGGTGGCAGGTGTTCGGTGAGTCCGGCCGCCGTCCGCTCCACGGTCTCGGCGAACTGGCCCCAGGTCAGCCGCACCTGGCCGTCGACCAAGGCATCCCGCGTCACGCCGCCCGCCGCGTGCCGGCGGATGTCATCGAGCTTGATCATGTGGGTTCTCCGTGGTCGGTCAAGAGCCTCGTATGTGGCTCGGGGCCGCGCCCATGGAAACAAACGTGCATGAAGGTAGGCAACGGCTCATCGGAAGATCTGATGTCGCCGCCCGAAGCGCCGAACGGGTTGCGCAAACGCCTCCGCCGGGCGTCGATGACGCCCGGCGGAGGAAAGTGCCGGAACCGGGCCGCCCACAGGGCGCCCGACCGCGGGTCGCTGCGCGGGGGGCTAGGCCCGGAGCTCGGCCGACTCGACGAGTTCGGCCTCGGCCCGCTCGCGCAGGTGCTTCTCCAGGTCGGCCATGACCCGCTCGGCGCGGCCGGGAGCCATGTCGAGTTCGGCCAGCACCGTCGGCAGCGCGATGATCGGCATGATGTGCCTGAGCAGCACGGATACCCGTACTTCCAGGTCCTCCCAGTCGGCCATCACCTCCGAGAGCACCTGCACTCCGGTGAAGGCGCCGACGAACAGGTTGGCGACCGCGTCGAGGTCCACGTGCGCGTGGAGTTCACCGCACGCCCGGGCCTCGCCCAGGGCGAACCGGTTGTGGTCGATCCAGTCCTGGTAGGGGCGCATGCGGTGCTCGTGGTGGCTGCCGCGCTCCAGGGACAGCCGCAGGCTGCCCTGCACGATCGGATCGCTGCGGATCTGAACGGCGAAGAGCATGCCCTTGTCGATCAGCTCCTGCAGCCGGGTGCTCCGCGGTACGAGCGGGAAGCCGACCGTGTCGATCTGGCTGGCCAGAACGGCCTGGGCCAGCTCTTCCTTGCCTTTGAAGTAGTAGTAGAAGGCGCCCTTGGTCAGCCCGAGCCGCTGGTAGACGTCCGCGATCGTGGCCCCATTGAAGCCCTTCTCTGCGAACACGGCGCCGGCGGCCTCGACGATGAGTTGCCGGGTGCGCCGAGAAGTCTCCCTCTGAGACACCCTCGCTCCTTCCACGCTGCTGGTGGCCAACTGATGCACCTCCTCGGGGGTATGAGCATGTCACCGAAAACAGCCGTTGCAAATTATACCAGGCAGCACGTATCTTGCGGCGAACCAAGACCTACCACGAGTGGCTCGAATCTGCCTCGAAGTCCGGAGGGTAAATCATGTTAATCACGTCGTACGCGAACGAAAACGCCCAAAGACCGTCGGTCGGGGTCTCAGATGCAAGGCCTCCGGCCGTACCCAACTGGCTCGTGCACCGGCCTGACACCTCCGAGGTGTTCCTCTCGGCTTGGAAACGCACAGCTCCCGACCGATTCGACGTCACCGTGCGTTGGCCTGAAAACCACCCGTTCCATACCGGGCTCCACGGTTTCCGTTCGCCGGCCGTCATCGCGGAGGCCATCCGCCAGACCGGCATCCTGCTCTCGCACGCCGAGTACAACGTCCCCCTCGGGCACCACTTCCTGATGTCCGACCTCCAGTACCGGATCAATCCCGAACTACTGGCAGCGGACGACGACTCCCCCATGCACATCGACGTCACCTGCACGAACGTCAACCGTCGCGGCGCCCGCTTCTCCGGCATGGTGTGCCACATGGACGTGATCCAGAGCGGCCGGGTCATCGCCACCGGCGACGGCAGCATGACGTGCACCTCTCCCGGCGCCTACCGCCGGATGCGTGGTGAGTACGCGGACGCCCGCCCGGTCCTGCCCGTGCCGGAGCCGGTGCACCCCTCCCTCGTCCTGCGGACCGACCCGAGCCATGTCCTGCTGGCTCCCACCGTGGATCCCCGCTGCTGGACGCTGCGGCCGTACACCACGAACACCACGCTGTTCGCGCACAAGAACGACCACGTGCCCGGCATGGTCCTCCTGGAGGCCACCCACCAGGCCGCGTTCGCCGTCGCCGGCACCACCCGGCTGTACCCCGTGGCCCTGCGCCTGGCCTTCGAGCGGTACGTGGAGTTCCACTCCCCCTGTCTGATCCAGGCACAGCCGATGGCCCGGAGCCGTGACAACACCCTCTCCCTGAGCGTGACCGGCCATCAGAGCGGCCAGCGGGTCTTCGACGCCCACCTGGAAGCAATTCCCGTTTCCTCCTGATCACCTCACTTTCGAACGAAATGGGCATCGGTTCCCTGCGATCCGCTGGCCGACGGACCCATGCGCAAAGTGGCGGGAAGGTCTTGGGCGTGTCAGCCTGTGACGTCATCCGACTCACCGTCACCAGCATTTGTAGGAGGGATACTCCTGTGAGCAGGCAGTGCCCGTTCGCCATCGATCCGCTCGGCCAGGACATACACGGAGAGATCAAGGAAATACGCTCCCTTGGCCGGGCCGTGCGGATCGTGCTCCCCGGCGGAGTGGAGGCGTGGTCCGTCACGGACTACGCGCTCGTGAAACGCCTGCTCACCGATCCCCGGGTATCGAAGGACGCCTACCGGCACTGGCCCGCGTGGATCGACGGAGAAGTCGACCAGGAGTGGCCGCTGGCCATCTGGGTCTCGGTGCAGAACATGGTCACCGCCTACGGCGAGGAGCACGCACGCCTGCGCAAGCCGGTGGCGGGGGAGTTCACCATGCGCCGCGTGGCAGCCCTGCGGCCCCGGGTCGAGGAAATCGCCGCCGGGCTGCTCGACCGCTTGGAACAGGGACCGCGGGAAGAGCCCGTGGACCTCCGCAAGGAATTCGCCCACGTACTGCCGCACGCCGTGGTCTGCGAGCTGTTCGGAATTCCACATTCCGCGCGCGACCCGCTCCAGAAGATCATCGACGGATTCTTCGCCACCTCGATCACCCCCGAGGACGCGATGGCGAACGGCATAGCCATGTACGAAATCCTCAACGAAGTCGTGGCCCACAAGAGAAGAAATCCCGCCGACGACCTCACATCGGGCCTCATCTCCGCACGCGACTCGGGCACGGCGGATATGAGCGAGAAGGAACTGCTCGACAACCTCATCCTCCTCTTCACCGCCGGCTACGAGACCACCGTGAACCTCATAGACAACGCGGTCGTCTCCCTCCTCACACACCCCGACCAGCTCGCCCTCGTACGGGACGGCAAGGCCTCCTGGGAGGACGTGATCGACGAATCCCTGCGCGTGGACCCGCCCGGCGCGCACAGCATCCTGCGCTACGCCGTCGAGACGATCGAGATCGACGACGACGTGCGGATCCCGCAGGGCGACGCGATCGTCATCTGCTTCGCCGGAGCGGGCCGCGACCCCCTCCACCACGGGGCCGGGGCGGACCTGTTCGACATCACCCGCGACACCCGGGCCGACCACGTGTCGTTCGGGTACGGAGCCCACCACTGCCTCGGCGTGAACCTGGCCCGGATGGAGGTCGCCATCGCGCTGTCGGCGCTCTTCGAGCGCTTCCCCGGCATCGCCCTGGCCGTGCCGGCCGATGAACTCCGGCCCAAGTTCTCCTTCGTCTCCAACGGCCACCGCACGGTTCCGGTGATCCTGGGCGGGCCCGGCCCTCACAGCGCGGCAATTTTCAGCCAATAGTGCGGGGGGGACACCCTCCCTGAAGGCCCCCGAACCACGGCAGTCGCACGACGCGAGACGGAAGACGGAAGAGTCACCATGACGGACAAGACGGGCCTCCTCGAGGGCAGGCGCGCCCTGATCACCGGCGCGAGCAGCGGCATCGGGGCGGCCGCCGCCCGGGTGTTCTGCGAGAACGGGGCCTCGGTGCTCCTCACCGCCCGGCGCGAGGAGAAACTGGCCGCGCTGACCCGCGAACTGACGGACCAGGGTTTCACCGCCGCCTACGCGGTCGTCGACGTGTCCCGCGCCGAAGAGGTCGAGGCGGCCGTGGACAAGGCGGTACGGCTCTTCGGCCGCCTGGACGCCGCCTTCAACAACGCGGGGCTCGGTACCGTGCCCGCGCCGCTGCACCTCACCGAGGACGCGGAGTTCGAGGCCGTCATGGCCACCAATGTCCGCGGCACGTGGAACTGCATGAAGTACGAGATCGCCGCGATGCTGCCGGGCGGCGGGGCCATCGTGAACAACAGCAGCGTCGCGGGCCTGGTCGGCACCCCGGCGTCCGCCGCGTACATCGCTGCGAAGCACGCCGTCATCGGCCTGACGAAGGCCGCGGCCGAGTACGCCGCCCGGGGCGTCCGGGTCAACGCCGTCGCTCCCGGCACCACCCGCAGCGAGATGATGGCCCAGTGGTTCGACCTGAACCCGGGCCTGGAGGAGCAACTGCACACCAGGACCCCGCTGCCCCGTACGGCGGACCCCCGCGAGATCGCGCAGGCGGCCGCGTGGCTGCTCAGCGACCAGGCGTCCTTCGTGGTCGGCGCGACCGTCCCGGTGGACGGCGGCTGGACCGCCCGCTGACCGCTCCGCACGACACCGGCCGGCCGCGGCCCGCCGAGCAACCGGAACACCGGGGAACTCGGCGGAACTCGGCGGAAACAAAAAGGCGAAGAGCTGTACGAGCATTTCAGAGCGCCCGGCCTGGGCACCCACAGACCGATAAAATCGCCCCTATGCAGACATCTGAAAGACCCAGGGTAATTGTCCTTACGGGAGCCACCGGTTTCGTCGGCTCGGCCGCACTGGACGCCCTGGCCCGCCGTCCCGGAATCCTGGTGCGGGCCCTCGCCCGCACCCCCGGTGCGGCGCGCGAAGGCGTGGAGTGGGTACGCGCGGATCTGGGCGACCCCGGCTCCCTGAAAGGGACCTGCGAGGGCGCGGCCGCGCTGGTGAACCTGGCCTCGTACATCGGGCAGGACGAGGAGCGCTGCCACACGGTCAACGTCCTGGGCGGCGCGTCCCTCCTCGCGGAGGCCGTGCGGGCGGGGGTGGACCGGATCGTCCACCTGTCCACGGCCGCGGTCTACGGGAACCTCCCGCACCGCGGGATCGAGGTCGACGAGGTGACCCCGGATCCGGCGTCCGCCGCGAGCCGCACCCGGCTGGCGGCGGAGGCCCCGGTGCTGGCCGCCGGCGGTACCGTCCTGCGGCCGGGTCTGGTGCTGGGCGCCGGTGACCGCTGGGTGGTCCCGGCCCTCGCCGAACTGATGGACCGGGTACCGGCCAGCTGGGACGGCGGCCGCGCACTGCTGTCCGTGGTCGACGTCGGCGAACTGGCCCGCCTGATCGACACCCTGGCCACGGCCCCCGGCCGCGCCGTGGGCGGGGTCCACCATGCGAGCCACCCCGCCGCGGTGACCAGCTCCGGCCTCATGTCGGCCCTCGCCGCCGAAGGAATCCTGCCGGTGGTACGGGAGGACTGGCCGTGGGACCGCTGCATGGAACAACTCCGCGCGCGCCCGGGCCGGGTGACGGAGCGCCAGTTCTCCTTACTGGCCCGCGACTACTACCAGCGCTCCGACAGCATCTGGCAGCTGACCGGCCTGCGCCCCACGCCCACACCCCTCACCCTGCTCCCCTCCGCGGCCCCCTGGTACCGCACCCACCTGGCCGGCACCTGAGTGCCGTCACCTGACTGCCGGCACCTGAATGAAGGCCACCACCGGCCTCATTCGCCGTGGAGGATCCGAAAGGGACCGGTGACGTCCGCCGGATCCCGGTCGACCACACGGACGGGCGCCCAGACCCACTGCCAGACACCGCTCCCCGGCGTCCGGGAGAACCGGATCGGCCCACGGGTGCCCTCGGCCTCCACCCGCGGCCATGCCGCGGCGATGGCCGCCCGGTCCGTGCCGTGCGAACGGAACACCTCCGCGAGGACGGTGACGCTGTCCCAGCCCTCGAAGGCCACGAACGAGGGCTCCTCGCCCAGCCGCGCGCGGAGCTCCTTCCCCACCCGCTCCCCGAGCGGACCGAGCCGCTCGGGCAGGTAACGCAGGAAGGGGACCCCGGCGCCGTCCCCGCCCAGCGCCTCGGCCCATCCGGCGAGCTCCGGTTGTCCGGCCGGAGCGCCGATCAGCACCTCCCCGAGCCGCCGGTCGCCCCGTACCGCCCGGACGATCGCCGCCGCCGGCTCCGGATACCCGACCAGCAGGAGGAGCGCGGTGGCCCCCTCCCCTGCAAGCACGTCACACACCCCCTCGGCAGAGGTCCCGTCCACCTCGATCTCGACGACGCCGCCCCCACGACCGGCGAACCGCTCCCGCAGGATGCGCGTCCCGGAAGCCCAGTAGACACTCGGCTGGATCGCCAGCGCGATCCGGCTGTGGCCCGCCCCGAGCAGGAAGTCCGCGTACGTCCGCCAGCCGTGGGACTGCGCCGGGGCCAGCCGCGCGACCCACTCCGTCGGCTCCTCGGTGAGCGCGTCGAGCACCGCGGAGGAGCACAGGTACGGCACCCCGAGGGCATCGGCCCGAGCGGCGGCGGCCCGGGCGACGACGCTGTGGTACTCCCCCACCACGGCGGCCACCCCCAGCCCGGCCAGCTCCTCCACGGCCGCCGCGGCCCGCTCCGGATCGGCCGCGGTATCCCGCACCACTAGCTCCAGCGCCCGCCCGTCGATCCCTCCCCCGTCATTGACCTCCCGCACGGCAAGCTCAAGCCCCGCGAGCAGCTGCCGCCCCGCATCGACCCAACCGGGCCGCGTCAACGGCACGAGAGCCCCCACCCGCACGACCGCCCCACCGGCCGGCCCCCCTGACGACGGCACTGCCGAGGCGTTCACAGATAACGCTCCCCTACTCCCACGCCCACAGGCCAGAACCCCACCGGCGCACCCAACTGATCATCCCGCCCATTGGACCCACCCCACCCCCAAAAAACAACCGCATACCCCCACCCCCCACAACACCCCAGCCCAGCACCACAGAACCCCCCACCACCCCCCGCCCCCCACACCCCCAACCACCCAGCCCTCCACCGAACCCGGGACACCCCCACCGGACCCTGGGCCCAACCCAGCCGACCCAAGGCCCCCCAACCAACCCTGGGTCCCAACCCCACGGGACCCAGGGCGCAGCCCCACGGAACCCGGGGCGCAGCCCCACGGAACCCGGGTCACAACCCCACGGAACCCAGGGCACAGCCCCACGGAACCCGGGTCACGACCCCACGGAACCCAGGTCACGACCCCACGGAACCCAGGTCACGACCCCACGGAACCCAGGGCACAGCCCCACGGAACCCGGGTCACAACCCAACCGCCCAGCCCCCACCGGACCCTGCACCCAACGCCGAACGGGCCCAGATGCCCAACCCCAGCCGGCCCGGAGCCCAGCCCTACCCGGACCCGACCACCCCGCCCCAAGGGGCCCGGGTCAGAGGTCCCACCCCAACCCGACCGCCCAACCGCCAACGGGGCCCGGGGCAGAGCCCCGGTTTCGGGAAGGGGCGGGGTGGGGGCAACGGCCCCGCAGGGCCCCGCACACCCCCAGGCCACTCCCTGCTCCCGCCCACCCCCGAACGCACACCCCACGGGAACCGGCACCCCGCCCCCGACGTCGTGGTACCAGCCGCACCCCCACACCATTCACCCCAACCGGAACAGGCAGGAACGGCCCCATGACCCAGGCAGACTCGGGGCCGCCCCCCACCCCAACCCCCGACCCCGCCCACCGCCTCCTCCCCCGCCAACCACCCCGCCCCCGCCCGCTCCCGCGCCCCTGGCCCACGGCCCTCAACCGCACACCCCTCCCGCTACGCCCCACACTCCCCGTACTCGCCACGCTCCTCTCCACACTCCTGGCCGTACTCCTGACCCGCCCCTCCCTGGTCCCCAACACCCCCGGTCACCTAGGCAGCTTCCTGGAGACGTTCCTGCCCTGACTCGGCCTGGCCGTCCCGCTCCTCCTCGCCCTGGCCCTACGACGCCGCTCCGCCGCCACCGCCCTGGCCCTCCTGCTCCCCACCGCAGCCTGGCTCCTCCAGTTCGGCAACCTGCTCCCCCACACCCCCGCCCAAGCCCCAACCTCCACCCACCCCACCCTCACCGCCGTCCAGCACAACATCAGCGATGAGAACCCGAATCCCTCCCGAACGGCCAGCGCCCTCGCCGCCTCCCACCCCACCCTCATCGCCGTCGAGGAGCTCACCCCCGCCGCCCTCGCTGCCTTCACCGCCACCCTCGCCGCGGAATACCCCCACCACGCCACCCACGGCACGGTCGGCCTCTGGTCGGCGTACCCGCTCGCCGACGTCCGCCCCATCGACATCAGGCCGTCGGCCCTAGCCGGCGACCCGCACTGGAACCGCGCCCTGCGCGCCACCGCCGCCACCCCCGGCGGGCCCGTCGCCGTCTACGTCGTCCACCTCCCCTCGCTGCGCCTGGGCACCTCCGGCTTCGGCTCCGCCCGCCGCGACGAGAGCGCCGTGCGGCTCGGCGCCGTCCTCGCCGCGGAACCCGCCGACCGCGTCGTCCTGCTCGGGGACCTCAACGGCACTGCCGACGACCGTGGCCTGGCCCCCCTTCGCACCGCCCTGGTAGCAAAGGCAACACCCGCCACCCCCGGCTTCGCCTTCACCTGGCCAGCGGCCTTCCCTCTGGCCCGGATCGACCAGATCCTGGCCCGCTCAGGCACCGTCACCCGCGTCCGTACGCTCCCCGCCACCTCCAGCGATCACCTGCCCCTCACCGCCGAGATCCTGTTCGATTAACGTACGCTCATGAGCGAATTCGTACTGGTGGCAGGCGCCTGGCTGGGAGCAGCGGCATGGGACGAGGTGGCCACTGAACTACGCACCGCACTGCGCACCACGGACGGCGACCACGAGGTCCACGCACTGACCCTGTCCGGCCTCGCGGACAGACAGGGCGTCGCGGTCGGCCTGCAGACGCACGTCGCGGACATCGTCGACGCCATCGACGAGCTCGGCCTGCGCGATGTGGTCCTCGTGGGCCACAGCTACTCCGGCATCCCGGTGGGGCAGGCCGCGGAGCGGATCGGCGCCCGCCTGAACCGGGTCGTCTTCGTCGATGCCAACGTTCCCGTCCACAACGAATCCTTCCTCTCCGCCTGGCCGGACGGCCGGGCCGCCGTAGAGGCCTCGATCGCCGCGAACGGCGGCTTCTGGCCGCCCCTGCAGGCCGCCGACTGTGAGGGCCAGGGCCTCACCGCCGAGCAGAGCGCCCGGCTCCTCGCCGGTGCGACCCCGCACCCGGGTGCCACGCTCACCGAACCGGCCGTACTGACCCACCCCCTCGCCGAACTCCCCGCGACCTACGTCAAATGCCTGCTGGACGGCGCCGACCCCCACCCCGACGTGGCGGAGCTCCTGGCCACCGGCCCGGACTGGCAGTGGGTCACCCTGGGCACGGGCCACTGGCCGATGTTCTCCGCCCCGTCCGCCCTGGCCCGCGTCCTCCTCGACGCCGCCGCGCAAGACACCCCGCCGCCGGCTTCAGGTCTTCGCATCCACCCGGTGGACGCCGCCTCCGAAGCCGCGCTGAGCGACTGGCAGCTCGTCCACAACACGGTCATCCCAACAACCCCCCTCTCCTTGGAAGACGTACGGGAGCGCTCCGCGCGCAACGTCCTTCACATCGCCCACCTCGGCGACGCCCTCGTCGGATGCACGACGGTCCGGCCCCCCGCCACCGGCTCCTCGACCGCCACCGTGATCGCGCGCGTCCTGCCCGCGTACCGGGGACGGGGTTTCGGCCGCGAGCTGTACTCCTACGCACTCGCCCAGGCACGGTCCCTCGGCGCCGAGGTGATCGAGACCGTGGTCCTCGCGTCCAACCCGGAGGGCCTGGACTTCGCGCGCCGAGCCGGCTTCATCGAGTTCGACCGCTACGTCCTCCCCGGCGACACCGTGGCCTTCGTAGACCTGCGCCTCGCGTGAGCGTCCGCTGGGTACGCCTCGAACTCACCGTCCGCACCGTCGACTCCGCCCGGTTCACCCCGTAGGTCGACCGATGCCGGGCGGCGGGCTTCAGCTTCGCGACCCTCGCCCGGTTGGGCGACACAGAGGACGAGCGCGCCACAGGCCCTACGGCCTGAACAAGGAATGCTCGGCCGGCATCACCAGCGAGGCGCTTTCCACTCCTACGACGCGTACACCCGCCTGCGCTTCGCATCGCCCTCCTCCAACCCGGCCGGCATCATCGTCGCCTTGGACCAGAACGGCACGTGGGCCGGCATGACTCCGACCACCTCGGCCATCGCCATGAACCACACGCTCGACTACGTGGACACAACCTCGGCCCAAGCCCAAGCCCAGGCCCAAGCCCAGCCCTAGGCCCAGGCCTAGGGCAGGCCCAAGCCCAGCCCTAGGCCCAGCCCTAGGCCCAGGCCTAGGCCCAGGCCTAGGCCGAGACCCGGCGCTTCCTGGAGACGGCGACCCCGGCCAGGCAGACCGCACCACCGAGCAGGGTCAGCGCCGCCGGGACCTCGTCAAGGGCGATCCAGGCGATGAGCACCACGACGGCGGGCACCGCGTACGTAGTCGCGCCCATCTTCCCGGCGGTGGTCCGCGACAGCGCGAACGACCAGGTGGTGAAGGCGAGTGCGGTCGGGAAGAGCCCCAGGTAGAGCATGTTGAGGACGGCGGCGAGCGGAGCCCCGGGAAGCTGGTCGACGAGCTGCCCGACGAAGGGCAGCGTGACGGCCGTGCCGACGAAGCAGCCGTACGTGGTCACCTGGAGCGGGCTGGCATACGCCAGCGCCGGCTTCTGCGCGACCACCCCGGCCCCGTACGTGAGCGCGGCAACCAGGCAGAGCAGGACACCTCCCACGGACGCGGACCCACCGCTCGAGGTGGACAGTCCGACCAGCACCGCCCCGGCGAACGAAACCGCCATGCCCGCCAACAGCAGGGGCGGGAAACCCTCCTTCAGCAGCCAGCCGCTGAGCAGGGCGATCACGATCGGGCCGATGTTGACGATCATGGCCGCCGTTCCGGCGTCCACGAGCTGCTCGCCCCAGTTCAGCGTCACCATGTAGAGCCCGAACCAGAGCACCCCGGAGATCAGGATCCCGGGCCACGCCTGCTTCGGCGGCGGCGGCACCCGCTTGACGACCAGCACCAGCCCGAGCGCGACCGAAGCGGTCAGCAAGCGTCCGAACGCGAGCGCTCCGGGCCCGAAGTGCGCGGCCGCCGAGCGGATGGAAACAAACGCGGAGGCCCACAGCACGACGGTGACTCCGGCCGCTATCAGGGCCCGCCGGTCGGTCCTGTCCTGATCAGACGTCTTGTTCATGCGAGCAAGCTACCCGTCCCACCCGACAGGCCCGTCGCCCTTTTCCGAGCGCCTACGCTCCCGCCGGAGCCAGCAGGCCCCGCAGCCTCTCCGCGTAGCCGCGGGGGTGCGTGGTGTTGCCGTTGTGGCCGCCGGGGAAGACCCGTATCTCCGTGTCCAGGAGGGCCGCGAGTTCCGTCGCGCACCGGTGGTCGAAGACGGTGGACGGGGTGGCGGCGCCCAGCGCCGGGATGATGCGCGTCGTGGTCCGGGTGAGGGCGTCGACGTCGAGGGTGTCCTCGACGATCGCCGTGAAGTCGTGCTCGATGAAGTAGCCGAAGTTGGCACGCCTGCGCTCGTCCAGGGGCTGCGGGGTCAAGCCCGGCTCGGCGTCACGCCGCGCGAGGTCTATCCCGAGGACCCGCGCCATCTCCGGAAAGACGGCTTCGAGCCCGCCCGTGCGGTAGATCCCCTGCAGTTCCTCCAGTTCCGCTTCGTGCCGGGCCCTCTCCCCCTCGGGCAACAGCCGCGGGGCCACCGGCTCGTGCGCGATGAGGGTGCTCACCTGTTCCGGGTGCCGCACGGCCAGGTGCAGGCCGATGACGGCCCCCAGGCTGCAGCCGAGCATCAGCACCGGCTCGTCGGTGACGGTCGCCAGCAGTCGGTGTACGTCTTCGGCGTGCTCGGCGAGCGACGCCGTCCGGCCGGGCTCCGCCGGCCGGCTGCGCGAGAGTCCGCGGCGGTCGTAGGTCAGCACGGTGAACGCATCGGCGAGGTGCGGGACGAGATCCACGGTGCGGTCGGCGTCCCCCTCCCCGCTCTGCGCGATGAGCAGCATCGGGCCGGAGCCCTGCAGTTGGTAGTGGAGCACATCACCCATGACAACTCCTCGTTCGCGGTTCCGGACCCCCAGTCCGTCACTCTCTGCAATCACAGTAACCCATCGAATCAGATACATCAATACCGATGGATCAAAAAAGATGCATCTTCTTCGATGGTTCGCCGGGTTCCGATGTACCGTGCTCCCGTGGACGGAATCGAACTCTTCCTGCTGGGCCGCACCTTGATGAAGCTCGGTGAGGAAGCCCTGCCCGAACCCCCCGGCGGCCCGGGGCAATACGCCGGCGGCACCCGCTCCGTCGTGATCGTGGCCGGGGACATCGCCGCGCACCCCGACACCACGGTCGGCGAGACGGCCCAGCGCACGGGCCTCCCGCAGAGCCAGGTGTCCGGCGCCGTCGCCCGCCTGCGCGAGGCCGGCTCGGTACAGACCTCGCCCGACCCGGCCGACCGCCGCCGCACGCTGGTCCGCCAGTCCCCCGGAACCTCCGCGCGCGTGGCCGCCGTACGCGCCGCCGGTGCTTCCAAGGTCGAGGAAACCCTCGCCCGCGCCCTCGGCGAGACCGAAGCCGAACAACTGCCGGAACTGACCCGGGCCCTGGAGGTCCTAGCCCGCCACCTGGTACCCCGCGCCCCCCGCTGAACCCGAACCCGCGCCCCGCGAGGGAGCCGGGCGAGCCCCGGCCTTGTCGGGGCCCGGGCTCTCGCACTGCAGGTAGAGGGTCAAGGACCGGTCGGGGCGAAGCGGATCTCGTACGTGTGGTCGCCGGACATGGGCCTGCCGTCGGCGTCCAGCACGGCGCCGACGCAGTACGCCTCCTGGGCCTTGTTGACAAGCGTCCAGGCGAGAGAAGTGGCCCGCGCCCCAGTCGCCGATGGTGTCGCGGTCGACCATGACCCAGCCGTTGCGCGAGGGCCCCTCGAAGGGCATCTCGACGTACAGGTCCCGCAGGCTGTCGGCCACCGCGCGCCGCATGCCGATCGACCCCACCCGAAACGGACAAAACCTCCCCCTACCCTCGGCGTTCACCACGCCCACGGCAACCGGGGAGGCACGCACGTACCGTCAGGAGTCGCCCAGTAGCAGCAGCTTCTTCTGCGGCTTGCCCATCGCGTTGCGCGGAATCGCCGCCACGAACCGCACCTCGCGCGGCCGCTTGTGCACCGACAGGTGTGCGGCGACGAAGTCCGTCAGTTCCGGACCGGTGACGCCCTCGGCCACCACGAAGGCCACGATCCGCTGCCCGAGATCCGCGTCCGGCAGCCCCACCACCGCCGCCTCGCTCACCTTGGGGTGGTCCAGCAGCGCGTTTTCGATCTCCCCGGCGCCGATCCGGTAACCGCCCGACTTGATCATGTCGATGGAGGCCCGGCCCACGATCCGGTGAACTCCGTCGGCCTCGTCGACGGCAGCGATGTCGCCCGTACGGAACCACCCGTCCTCGGTGTAGGCCGCGGCCGTGGCCTCAGGCCGGCCCAGGTACCCGGAGAACAGCGTCGGCCCGGTGAGCTGGAGCTCGCCGATCTCCGCGCCCGCCTCCGCCGCGATCCGCGTACGGATGCCCCGGAGCGGGGTGCCGACCGTCCCGGGCCGCACCTCCCCGCCCGCGCGCCCGCTCACCGTGATCAGCGTCTCGGTCATCCCGTACCGCTCCACGGGCCGCAGCCCGGTCAGCCGCTCCAGGTCCCGGAAGACCGGCGCTGGCAGCGCGGCACTGCCGGAGACGAGCAACCGGGCCCCGCCCAGCGCGGCGGCCGCCGCCGGCGCCCCGGCGATACGGGACCACACGGTCGGCACTCCGAAGTACAGGCTGCCTCCGGCCGCCGCGTAGGCCTCCGGGGTGGGCCGCCCGGTGTGCACGAGACGGCTGCCGGTACGCAGCGCACCGAGCACGCCGAGGACCAGACCGTGTACGTGGAACAGCGGCAGCCCGTGCACGAGGGTGTCCTCGGCGCTCCACTGCCAGGCCTCGGCAAGGGCGTCGAGATCGGCGGCCACGGCCTCGGCGGTGAGAACGACCCCCTTGGGCGGCCCGGTGGTCCCGGAGGTGTAGAGGATCAGCGCCGCCCGCCCGGGCTCGGCCACGGCCCCGAAACCGCCGCCACCGCCGAAACCGCCGCCGCCGCGCCGCGCGAAGTCCACGTCGACGAGCACCGCACCCGAGTCCCGCAGGATGTGCTCCCGCTCGGCGGGCCCCGCATCGGGCGGCAGCGGTACGAAGGGCACCCCGGCCAGCAGCCCGCCGACGACGGCGGCGACGGTCTCCAGCGAGGCCGTCGCGGTCACCGCGAAGGCGGGCGCCCCGGCGACGTCGGCGGCCACGGTACGGGCCGCCCCGAGCAGGTCCTCATAGGAGGCGTCCCGCCCGGCCACCCGCAGGGCATCGGGCCGGTCTCCATACACCCCGGTGAGCGCGGTCAGCACTGATCCCCCTACGGAGTCCGATCACATCCAACCGCCCCACCCTACGACCGCCACCACCCGAGCCACGCCCCCCGGCCGGAACCCAGCCCCGCCGGCGTTCGAGGCGCGGGGTCCGGCCAGAGCCCCTGGAACGGAGGAAGGGCGGGCCGGGGAAACCCCCACCCGCCCCCATCCCAGCGCGTCAGCGCCGACGCCGGTGCCTCAGATCAACCCCTGCGCCAGCATCGCGTCCGCCACCCGCTCGAACCCCGCGATGTTCGCCCCGACCACATAGTCCCCGGCGGAGCCGTACCGCTCGGCGGTCGCGTACGACACCGCGTGGATGTCCCGCATGATCCCCGCCAGCTCCGACTCGACCCGCTCCGCGCTCCACGCCACGCGTCCCGCGTTCTGCGCCATCTCCAGCGCGCTGACCGCGACCCCGCCCGCGTTCGCCGCCTTGCCCGGGCCGAAGGACACTCCGGCCGCCTGCAGCAGGTGCACCGCCTCCGGCGTGGTCGGCATGTTCGCGCCCTCCGACACCGCCCTGACCCCGTTCGCGATCAGCGTCCGCGCGTCATCGGCGGTCAGCTCGTTCTGCGTGGCCGACGGGAAGGCGACCTCCGCCGCCACGTCCCACACGCGCCCGCCCGGCACGAACCGTGCCGACGGCCCGCGACGCTGCGCGTACTCGCTCACGCGCCCGCGCTCGACCTCCTTGATCTGCTTCAGCAGTGCGAGGTCGATGCCCTTCTCGTCGACCACGTAGCCCTGCGAGTCGGATGCCGTCAGCGGGTTCGCACCGAGCTGCTGCAGCTTCTCGATCGTGTACAGGGCCACGTTGCCCGAGCCGGAGACGACGGCCGTCAGCCCGTCGAGCGACAGTCCCTTGACCGCCAGCATCTCGGCGGCGAACAGCACGCTGCCGTAGCCCGTAGCCTGCGGACGGATCAGCGAGCCGCCCCAGCCCTGGCCCTTGCCGGTCAGGACGCCGGCCTCCCAGCGGTTGGTGATGCGCCGGTACTGGCCGAACAGGTAGCCGATCTCGCGCCCGCCGACGCCGATGTCGCCCGCGGGGACATCCGTGTGCTCACCGATGTGACGGTAGAGCTCGGTCATGAAGGACTGACAGAAGCGCATGACCTCCGCGTCCGAGCGCCCGTGCGGGTCGAAGTCGCTGCCGCCCTTGCCGCCGCCGATGCCGAGGCCCGTCAGCGCGTTCTTGAAGATCTGCTCGAAGCCGAGGAACTTCACCACACCGATGTCCACCGACGGGTGAAAGCGCAGGCCGCCCTTGTACGGGCCGAGCGCGCTGTTGAATTCCACCCGGTAGCCACGGTTGACATGGACGCGACCACGGTCGTCCTGCCACGGCACCCGGAAGATGATCTGCCGCTCCGGCTCGGTGAGCCGCTCCAGCAGGGCCACGCCGGGCTCCGCGTACTCGGGACGTGCCGCGAACACGGGGGCCAGGGTGTCCAGGACCTCCCGTACGGCCTGGTGGAACTCGGGCTGGGCGGGGTTGCGGCGCTCGATGTCGGCGCGCAGAGCGTCCAGCCGGCCCTGCGGGTCCTTGGGGTCCGTCACGGTCTGTTCCTCCAGGTCTCGATGTGGGGACCGGCCCCGAGATGCGGCTCGAAGCTCCGGACCATACTTCCGCATCGCGGAAAACAATATCCGAACACAGTCTCCAGCCGGAGGGTACCCCGCCCACAGACCACGACCACGAGCCTTTCCGGCCTGCTCTCATCGACACCTACTCCACCATGGCCGACTCGATCTTCGCTCCACCATGGACAGAAGCACGGGGCAGGACATAGACAGGCCATATGGACATCGCACGGGTCGCCGCCCTCGTCGCCGCCACGCTCACCACGGGCCTGATGGCGGGCCTGTTCTTCGCCTTCGACGTCGCGGTGATGCCGGCGCTGAAGCGCTCCGACGACCGGACCCTCATCTCCGTGATGCAGCGCGTGAACACTTCCATCATCAATGGCTGGTTCATGCTCGCGTTCCTGGGCGCGCTCCTGTTCACCGGCCTCGCGGTGGCCCTGCATCTGCCCTCCGGCGAGCACGCGCCGTTGCCCGCGCTGACGGGCGCCCTCGTCTTCTACGTGCTCGCCGTCGCGGTCACCGGCCGGGTCAACATCCCGCTCAACAACGCCCTGGAGGCGGCCGGACCCGCCGAACGGATCGCGGATCCGGCCGCCGTACGCGCGGCGTTCGAGAAGAAGTGGGTACCCGCCAACCGCTGGCGCACCGCCCTGTGCACGGTCGCCCTGGCCTGCCAGTCCTGTGCCCTCCTGGCGGCCGCCTAGCCTCTCAGCGTCCGGCTCCGGACACCCCCGCCGGCCCCGACGCCCCGGACGCCGCCGACGCACCCGTTGCCCGCCCGTACAGTACGAGCGCCCGCGCCAGGGCGGTCAGCGCCGCCGTGCAGAGCAGGGTGCGCACGATGTTCGCCGTCTCCCAGGTGCCCTTGAACTTCTCCACGACCGAGAAGTCGGTCAGCTTCGCGGCGTCACCCAGGTCGGCGAGTTCATTGTTGAGCGGGATGTTGACCGCGAAGGTGACGACGAGCACGACGAGGTACGCCGCCGCGCCCAGCGAGGCCCACAGCGCGACCGTACGGCGCCCCGCCTTCGCCTCGACGAACGCCGTGGCGAAGGCCGCGAGCAGCGCGACGACGAAGACCGTCCCGAAGAGCGGATTGCCGTCGATGACGGCGTTGAAGCTCTGCATCGCCGTGACGTACGTACGGTCGTCGGTCTTCGCCAGTCCCGGCATCACCGAGACGTCGAAGGCGAAGAAGAGCCCCGCCATCAGCCCGACCAGGACGGTCGACAGGCCGAGCAGCGCGGTGGAGAGTCTGGTGCCGTTGGATCCCATCCGATGTGCCCCCGTATGTATGTGTGTAGGTCCGTATGCCTGTACGTCCGCGGCTGTTGATCGTGCCATCACCCGTACCGCCCTGCCAGTGAATCCTCAGTGCCGGACGGCCCCCGCAGAGGCCCGCACAGGCCCGCACAACCCCCCGCCAACCCACATGTACCGCGCACGTAGGCTGCGCGAATGAGCACACCCGCCAAGCCCCTCCGTCTCGCCCCGGTCACCCCCGAGAACTTCGCCGCCGTCTCCGCGCTGTCGGTCCGTCCCGACCAGGAGCACCTCGTCTCGCCGGTCGTGAAGTCGCTGGCGGAGGCCTACGCCCACGGGGAAACGGCCTGGCCCCGGGCGATCGTCGACGGCGACGAGGTCGTCGGCTTCGTGATGGCCTTCCTCGACATCCCCTGGGACCCGGCCGAGGACCCCCACGACATACGCTCCGGCCTCTGGCGCCTGAACGTCTCGGCCGCCCACCAGTCCAAGGGCTACGGCCGCTTCGCCGTCACGGCGGTCACCGAGGAGCTCCGCCGCCGCGGCACCTCCCACGCGTACGTCACCTGGCACCCGGGCCCCGGCACCCCCGAACCCTTCTACCTCTCCCTCGGCTTCCGCCCGACGGGCGAACAGAGCGACGGCGAAACGGTGGCCGTCCTGGACCTCCGGACCGCCTGACCTCCGGCCCCCTGAGCCCCAGCCACCTGCCCCCGAAGAACTCCACGCCCCAACACCCCGCCCCTACCCCGCGGCGGCCGTCGCCCCCGCCCGGTACTCCCGCGGGCTGACCCCCCGTACCCGCTTGAAGGCGGTCGAGAGCGCGAACGCCGAGCTGTAGCCGACCCTGCGGGCGGCCGAAGCGAGCGTGGTGGACGGGTCGTTCAACAGGTCCGCCGCCAACGCCAGCCGCCAGCCCGTCAGATAGGACATCGGCGGCTCGCCGACCAGCTCGGTGAAACGCCGGGCGAACGCGGCCCGCGAGACGCCGACCTCGCGCGCCAGCGACTCCACCGTCCAGCCGTGGGCGGGGTTCTCGTGCAGCAGCCGCAGCGCCGGGCCGGTGACCGGGTCGTTCTCGGCGCCACCGCGCTCCGCGAGCCAGCCGCGTACGACGCCGATCAGCAGCAGGTCCAGGATCCGGTTCAGTACGAGCTCTTGGGCCGGCTCCGTACGGGAGATCTCCACGCCCAGCAGCCCGACCAGCGCGGAGTCCACCGGCCCGACCAGCACCCGCGGAAGCGCGTTGAGCAGGCGGCTGCCGATCTCGCCCGGGTCCTGGTAGGTGCCGCTCAGCATCACCGCCGACCCTTCCGCCGCACCCCACGTCCGTACTCCGAGAGCCATGGAGTCCGACACGTCCTCTCCGCCCTCGACCTTGCTGCACCGCTGGTCGGGACCCACCCTGATCTGCCAGGGCGTGTCCTTGGCATCGGCGACGCTGTACGGAACCGGTCCCCGCACCAGAGCCGCCTCGCCCGGCGCGACGAGCACCGGTTCGCCGTCGTCGGGCAGCAGCCACGCCGACCCGTGCACCATCGTCATCACCGACAGCGGGGCCCGGTCCTCGATCCGGATCGACCAGGGCGGGTTGAACACGCATTTGATGAGGAAGGCCGATTTGGCCTTGGGGCCTTCGAGCAGAGCCGTCAGCGTATCCATCGGCCCATTCTCCCCACCCCCGCCCGCACCCGGCCCGCCCGTATCCGGGCCACCCGCGCCCCGCCCGCTCACTCCGCGCCCGCCCACTCCCTACACGTCCCAGGCACCGCGGGCCGCCGCCTCCCGCGCGAAGTCCGAGAAGTCCCGCGGCTTGCGGCCCAGCACTTCCTCGACCCCGTCCACGAGGTGCGCGTTGCGCCCGTCCAGGATCAGCGCGAACAGGTCCGCGAACTCCTCCGGCAGCCCGTTCTCGCGCAGCACCGCGCGGTAGGCGCCGTCCGAGACCGGGACGTACGAGATCTCGCGCCCGGTCGCCTTCGACAGCTCGGCCGCGACATCGGAGAAGCTGAGCAGCCGCGGGCCGGAGAGCTCGTACGTTCGGCCGATGTGCCGGTCGTCCTCGGTCAGCGCGGCGACCACCACGTCGGCGATGTCGTCGGCGTCGACGAACGGCTCGACGGCGTCGGCCGTCGGCAGGGCGATCTCCCCGGCGAGCACCGGCTCCAGGAAGAAGCTCTCGTCGAAGTTCTGGTTGAACCAGGCCGCGCGCACCACCGTCCAGTCGGCCCCGGACTCCTTCAGCGCTTCCTCGCTCCGCTGCGCCGCTTCCTCGCCGCGCCCCGAGAGCAGCACCAGCCGGCGCACCCCGGCGGCCACGGCCACCCGTGCGAAGGCTCCGACCTGTTCGGCGGCGCCGGGGAAGCCGAGGTCGGGGTAGTACGTGACGTACGCCCGGTCCACGCCCGCCAGGGCCGGTCCCCAGCTCTCGGGCTCGTTCCAGTCGAAGGCCGGCTCACCGGAGCGCGACCCGATGCGGACCGGGCGGCCCAGGGCGGTGAGCTTCTCGGCCACGCGCCGGCCCGTCTTGCCCGTGCCACCGATGACCAGCGTGCGGAGGTCGTTGTCGTTCTGCGTCTGCTGCGTTGTCTTCGTCATGGGGACCAGTCAACTCCCCCGGCCCGAGACGGAACATCGCCGAGAAGCTCAACCGCATACGCCTGCGTCCACGGCCTCGTCGCCACGCCCGTAGCCACCCCCGCGGGCGGCTCCCGCTACTGCTCGGCGAGCGTGTGCTTCACGAGTGCGTTGGCGTGTCCGTGCCCGATCCCGTGCTCGGTCTTGAGCCAGCCGACGAGCTCCATGTGCTTGGTCAGCGGCGAGGCACGGATGAGCTCCTGCCACTCCGCGACCGGACGGCCGTACTTCTTCTCGATGGAAGGGAAGTAGCTGGCGGGGCCCTTCACCGGCTCGCTCATGACGATCCTCTTCTCTCGTTGCCTTCTGGCGCACACGATGCGACGTACGAGGGGTAGACCGGGGCCCTCGCGAAAACTCATCGGCCCCCTCCCGAAAATATCGGATGATCCCCTTCATGATGTGGACCGAACGCGCCGTCACCCGAGCCGGCGTCCGTCTGACCTGCCGTGACTGGGACTCCCCCCACCCCGCCTCCGCGCCCCCCGTCGTCCTCCTCCACGGCCTCGCGGGCCATGCGGGCGAATGGGACGCCACCGCCGCGCACCTGGCCCCGCACCACCGCGTGGTGGTGGTGGACCAGCGCGGTCACGGAGCCAGCGAGCGCCGCCCCGAGGACGTCTCCCGCGCCGCGTACGTGGCGGACGTACGGGCCGTCTGCGAGCAGCTCGGCGTGCACCGCCCGGTACTGGTGGGCCAGTCGCTCGGCGGCCACACCGCGATGCTCACCGCCGCCGCCCACCCGGACCTCGTACGGGGCCTCGTGCTGATCGACGCCGGCGCCGCCCGGGCCGATCCGGACACCCCGGAACAGATCGGCGGCTGGCTGGACTCCTGGCCGCTCCCGTTCCCCAGCCTCGACGGGGCTCGCACCTTCCTCACCGGTCAGGGGCTGAACGGCGAGGCCTGGGCAGCCGGCTTGGAGCAGCGCGCGGACGGCTGGTACCCGCGCTTCGAGCGCTCGGTGATGGTCGGGGCCATCGCCGAGAACGGCACCCGCGACTGGTGGCCGCAGTGGCGCGCGGTCCGCTGCCCCACCCTGCTGGTCATCGGAGAGAAAGGGATCATGCCGCCGGAGGAGTCCGTCCGGATGCTCGACTCGGCCGACCCGTCCACCGCGACGACGGCGGTCTCCGTCCCGGGCTCGGGGCACGACGTCCACCTGGACCGGCCCGCCGTCGTGCACTCCCTGCTGTCCACGTTCCTTTCGGAGCTGCGAACGGAGTAGCAGCCGAAGTTCAGGCAACCGGGTGGCCTTGGTGACCCCCGTCCGACCACGTCGTTCACCAGGACATGATCAAGCGCATCGCCACCACGGCCCTCCTCGCCGGTACCGCCGCCCTCGCCATCGCCGCCCCCGCCATGGCCGCCGAGCCGCCGCTCGCCGACTCCGTCACCAGCACCGTCGCGGACGCCCCCCAGGACATCGCGGGCCTGGTGCCCGGCCAGGCCGGCGACGACCTGACCGACTTCTCGGGCGCGTTCGGCGCGTTCACCGCGGGCAACGCCCAGCAGACCGTCTCCAACGGCTGACCCGCACACCCACCCCGGACTTCTCGGAGCGGCAGATCCGCGAACTCCCCGGATCCCCCGAACCCCTGGACCGAACCCGGTCCGGGGGTTCGTCCGTCCAGCGCCCGGGTACGACGCTCACGAGCCACCACGACCTGGGTCAACCACAGGTCAAGCAATATGATCACATTGCGGTATGACCACGACGAAGACCCTCTACCTGCTCTGCTCCGCCGCCCCGCCCGTCTTCGACGTGGCCCGTGTCATCGAAGACGCCCAGTCCCGCGGCTGGGACGTCTGCCTCGGCCTCACCCCCACCGCCGCGCACTGGCTCTCCGGCAGCCTCGACGGTCTCGCCGCGCTCACCGGCCACCCCGTCCGCTGGCAGTACAAACTGCCCGGCGAGCCCGACGTATGGCCGACGGCCGACGCCCTGCTCTTCGCCCCGGCCACGTTCAACTCCGTCAACGCCTGGGCCCTCGGCCTGACCGACCGGTTCGTCGTCGGGGTCGCCGCCGAGGCCATCGGCAAGGGAACCCCCGTCGTCACCATGCCCTGCGCGAACTCCGCCCTCACCGCCCACCCGCAGTTCGACCAGTCCCTGGCCGTCCTGCGCGGCGCCGGCGTCTCGGTCCTGTTCGGCGACGGCGGATTCGTACCCGGACCGGCCGGCCCCGACGCCCCCGCGCACTTCCCCTGGGCGGCAGCCCTGGCCGAGGTGGACCGCATGGCGGCATCCGCCGCGTAGCCCGCCCGGGGCGCCGCTACTCCCCGGTGACCCCGTCGATCGCCTCGCGCAGCAGGTCCGCGTGCCCGTTGTGCCGGGCGTACTCCTCGATCATGTGGGCCAGTACGTAGTGCAGGGAGAAGGCCTGGTCCTCGTAGGAGCCGGTCACGTCCAGGGACTCGGCCGCGTCCACGATCGCCCGCGAGCGCGCACAGGTGTCCTCCCAGATCTTGAACGACCCGGCGACGTCGGCGTCGTCCACGTGGAACTCCGTCCACTCCCCCGCCTCGTTCTTCGGGAAGTACCCGCGGACGTCCTCTCCGCCCACGACATTGCGGAACCAGCCGCGCTCGACCTCCGCGAGATGCCGTACCAGCCCGAGCAGACTCAGCCCCGACGGAGCCACCGCCCTGCGCCGCAGCTGCTCGTCCGACAGCCCGGCGCACTTCATCATCAGGGTGTCCCGCTGCCACTGGAGGACGCTGGTCAAGGTGGCTCGTTCGTCGCCCACCAGCACGGGCCGGGTCCGCTGCTCATCGATCATCGGATGATGATCACAGCCCGACGGCGATGCCCGCACCGCGATTTCACATCGCGGACGCGGCAAACGGAACCACCCCGCCGGCTCCCCGACCCGCCAGTCCCGCCACCTTCTCCGGATTCACCTGCAGCCGCAGGTTCACGACCCGCCCGTCCACCGCGTCCAGGTCGTAGGTCAGCGCGGCGCACGCGACTCCCCCGTGGACGAACACCACCGACTCCTCCCCGTTGACCCGCGCGGACTCCAGGGTCACCGCCCGCAGCGCGGGCTTGGCGAGCATCCCCAGCAGCCAGCGCGCCACGTGGTCGGCCCCGTGCAGCGGCCGCCGGGCCGCCGTCACCTTCCCGCCGCCGTCCGACCAGGCCGTCACCTCGGGAGCGAGCAGCTCCATCACCGCGTTCAGGTCCCCGCCCGCACACGCCGCGAGGAACCGCCGCGTCGCCTCGCCCCGTTGCTCCGGCTCGGTGGCGAACCGCGGCCGCCGGTCCTGTACATGGGCCCGGGCCCGGTGTCCGATCTGCCGTACGGTCCCCTCCCCGCGGTCCAGTACCCCCGCCAACTCCGCGTACGAGTACCCGAACACCTCCCGCAGCACGAACACGGCGCGCTCCAGCGGACTCAGGCTCTCCAGCACCACCAGCATCGCGGTCGACACCGTCTCGGCCAGCTCCACCCGCTCCGCACCGTCGGGCACGGCCGGCGGGGCCTCGGTCAGCAGCGGCTCGGGCAGCCACGGCCCGATGTAGGTCTCACGGGTGGCGCGGGCGGAAGTGAGCCGGTTCAGGGACAGATTGGTGACCGTGCGCACCAGATACGCCCTCGGGTTGAGGACGTCCGACCGGTCCGCGCGGTCCCAGTTCAACCATGCGTCCTGGAGCACGTCCTCGGCGTCGACGACGCTGCCGAGCATCCGGTAGGCCACGTCGAACAGCATCCGCCGATGGGCGGTGAAGGGACCGAGGGCATCGGCAGAGGCTTCCGGGGCGCGGCAGTCCTCACTGACGATCATGCCGCCGCCGCCCCCACCGCTCCCGCCAGCGCACGAGCCCCGGCCGCGCTGCTCGCGTACGTGGGAGCCCAGCCCAGCTCACGCCGCGCCTTGGCGTTCGTCAGCCGCAGGTCCGTCCCCATGATGGTGTGCGCGAGCGGAGCCGGCTTCAGCACCCACAGCGGTACGGTCATCGGCGCGGGCGCCCCGAACGCCGCGGCCACCGCCCGCATGTGCGCGTCCCACCCCAGCGGCTCGTCGTCGACGATGTTGTACGCCTGCCCGGGCCGCCCCGACTCCACGCCGGCCACGACGGCGTTCGCCGCGTCGTCCACGTCGACCCAACTCAGCGCCCGCCCCCTGGACGGCACCACGGGCAGGGCGCGCTTGCGCAGCATCGGCACCACGTGGACATCCGTGATCCCGGCTCCGTAGAACAGCCCGAAGCGCAGGCTCACGCCCTCGATCCCGTCGGCGGTGAAGGCCAGCTCCTCCTTGGTCCGCATCGCGCCCACGTGCCGCTCCAGCCAGACGTTCGCCCCCTGCGGCCCGAATCCGTCGTCCTCGCCGAGCACGGCCCCGCCGTGGTCCCCGTACCCGTAGCCGAACATCATCGACTCCACGACGAACCGCCGCGCCCCGGTCTCCCGCGCGGCGGCCAGCAGATGGGCGGTCCCCTCGGTGCGCAGCGCGTTGGTCCCCGCCATGTCCTGGTGCCGGGCCATGGTCTTCCCCGACAGCGCCGTGGCCGCGTGCACCACCACGTCGAAGCCGAGCCCGTCCACGGCCCGCAACAGGCCCTCCCGGTCGAGCAGGTCGGCCCGGACGTCCATCCCGGCGCCCCGCCCGAGACCGGCGACCTCGTGCCCGGCCGCACGCAGAGCCCGTACCGCCCGCTGTCCCAGCACCCCGCTCGCACCCGCCAGCAGAACCTTCATGGCCGTCTCCCTCGTCGCTCGCTCTTCGCGATGTCATCCATGGGACAAACGAGAGCCCCGGAAGGTGACACGACAGAAGAGTGACCTGCCCCACAACGCGCGGCAGAAGTCCCGGACGTCACCCGGCGCGCCCGGAACACCCAACGTTAACGCCGTTAATGCCCGCCCCCCCTCCACCAACCCCCGGGCCTCCGGCGTTAACGCCGTTAATGCCTCCACCCCCACCACGCCAAGCCCCCGCACGGCTCCGGCGTTAACGCCGTTAATGCCAACCCCCACCACCCGGTCCCGCGCCGCCCGGCGTTAACGCCGTTAATGCCCGGCCCCACCACCGAGCCCGCCGCCCCTCGGCGTTAACGCCGTTAATGCTTCCCACGGCCACCCCGCGAGCCCCAGCCCCTCGACCGTTAACGCCGTTAACGCCCCACCGCACCGCACGGCCAACCGCCGAGGCACGCCCCCCGCCGTTAACGCCGTTAACGCCGTTAATACCTCGCGCCTCCACCCCTCGCCCCGCACCACCTCCCCCAAGGCGTTAACGCCGTTAATGATCCACTTCCCCAGAGGATGCTGCCGCGAGTCCGCACAACGCCCGCGCCCGCGCGCCGGTCCGAACGGGGCCTGTCGCCCCGGACTCCGCACCTTCCGCGACCGGCTGACGACGCGTCCAGGGCGGCCCGCCCCCGCTCGGGAGGCGATTCCCCACCGATCCACACCACTTCGTTAGCAAAACTCAAGCGTGGTGCCCACGAACACCCTTGAACGTTAGTAAAGTCCCTCGCATGACTTCACCCTCGTCACCGAGCGACCGCGAGAAGGTCGTCTCCAAGCTCCCTCCGTGGCTGCGCCAGGAGCTCAAGATCCGCACCGCCCAACTGAGGGTGGACATCCAGGACGCCGTCCACCAGGGCATCGCCCACTGGAGCGCGCTCGCCTCCTCCCCCTCCCCCGTCGACACCTCCGGCGCCGAGTCCTTCTCGACCTGGCTGCCCGCAGGCCAGTGGGAGTCCTTCCGCTCCGACTCCAAGGACCGCGGCGTCTCCCTCATCCAGGGGCTCGCCCAAGCCGTCTCCCTCTGGCTGGAGATGAACCCGGCCCCCACCGTGAAGCGGCCCTCGGTCGTACGCCGCATCGTGGTGTGCAACCAGAAGGGCGGTGTCGGCAAGACCGCCATCACCGCCGGCACCGCCGAAGCCCTCGCGGAGGACCCGGACACCCTCCACCCGGTCCGCGTGGCCCGCCAACTGGCCCGGCTCTCGGCGACCGAGGACTCCGACCAGACGGCCCCGGATGCCATCGCGTCCGCTACATCCGCCCCGCCGGTAGACCTGGAAGACCTGCCCGGACTCGGCATGCGCGTCCTGCTCGTCGACTTCGACCCCCAGGGGCACCTCACCAAGCAGCTCGGCCGGCAGCCACTGCCCATCGGCGGAGACAGCCTCACCTGCCACATGGCGGGCGAGGCCAAGGGCCCCCTCGCCGACCTGATCGTCCCCATCCCGGACGAGCACTTCGGCGACCGGCTCCACATCCTCCCGGCCTGCACGGACGCGTTCCTCCTCGACGTCCGCCTCTCCACGGTCCGCGCCCGCGAGGCCGCGCTCGAACGGGCCCTCGCCCCGGTGGAGGCCGACTACGACGTCATCCTCATCGACTGCCCGCCCAGCCTCGGCCTGAGCATGGACGCCGCCATCTACTACGGCCGCCGCCGCGACGCCGAACAGCCGGGAGCCTCCGGCGCGCTGATCGTGGTCCAGGCCGAGGACTCCTCGGCGGACGCCTACGACCTCCTCACGTCCCAGATCAACGATCTCCGCGACGATCTCAGCCTCGACATCGACTACCTCGGTCTCGTCGTCAACCTCTACGACGGCCGGCGCGGCTACATCGCGACCTCCTCCCTCCAGGCCTGGATGGACATAAAGGATCCGCGCGTGGTGGCCATCGTTCCCGACCTCAAGGAACAGCGCGAAGCGGTCCGCGTGAAGCAACCGCTGTTCGTCTACGCACCCAAGGGCGAGCAGGCCGTCGCCCTGCGCGCCCTCGCAAGGGAGATCTCATGAGCAAGGCCGACAAACTCGGAGTCTCGAGCTCCTTCGCCCGCGCCCAGCCCGTCGGCGTCAGTTCCCGCCGCGCGGCGATCGCCGAAGCCACCGGCGCCCCCACCTCCGGCGTGGTCCCACCCTCCGAGGTGCCGATCGAGGCCCTCGCCCACAACCCGTTCAACCTCCGCGAGGACCTCACGGAGCTCGAAGAGCTGGCCGCGTCCCTGACCGTCCGGGGGCAGCTCCAGCCCCTGGCGGTCGCCACCCGCATGGCCTTCATGGAGGCGCACCCCGGAAACGCCGAGGGCCTGGGCCGCGCCCCGTACGTGGTCATCGACGGCAACCGGCGCCTGGCGGCGGCCCAGCGCGCCGGCCTGCGCACCATGCAGATCCACGTCAACGACTCCCTCGCCTCCTCGGCGGCGGACATCCTGGAGTCGGCGCTCATCGCCAACGTCCACCGCGTCGACGTGGCGCCCATGGACCAGGCCCGCGCCCTGCAGGAGCTCGTCGAGGTGCACGGCTCCCAGGCCCAGGTCGCCAAGCGCCTCGGCAAAACACCGGCCTGGGTCTCCCAGCGACTGACCCTCCTCAACCTCACCCCGGAACTCCAGGACAAGGTGGAGACCGGCGAACTCAAGGTGGAACCGGCCCGCCGCATCGGCCGCCTCCCCCAGGGGGACCAGGCGTCCGCGGCGGAGGAGGCCGTTAACGCCGTTAACCCCCCGCGCCAACGCACCCGCCCGGCCCCCGCCCCTGCTCCCGCCCCCGAGCTCTCCCCCTCCGCATCCCCCTCCGCGTCCCCCCGCCGCATCACCATCGCGGCGGACTCCCCGGACACGATCGCGGACGCCCTCACCGCCCACCTCACCCCGGACGACCTGAAGGCAGTGACAGAACTCCTCCTGACCCGCATCTAACCCACCCAGACCCGACCCCACTCGACACGAAGGGGGGCGTTGGCCCGGCCGGACCACCATCGCCCCCACGTGTGTTTCAGGTGCGTTCCATGGTGCGGTTCGCATAAGCTGCGCCTGGAGGTGCCCATGCCCAACGCGCACGAAAACGAACAGACCTCGCTCTTCGCCGCGGTCGATGCCCTGCTGGAAGAGGCCGCGGCACAGGACGCCCTCCCGCACCCGGACGAGCGCAAGCGCCTCCGCGAAGCCGCGGGCCTGAGCCAGGACCAGATCGCCCAGGCCCTGGCCGTCCGCCGCGAAACGGTCACCTCCTGGGAGACCGGCCGCACGGCCCCCCGCCCTCCAAAGCGCGCCGCCTACGCCCGCCTCCTCAACGGCCTGGCAGACCTCCACGGCATTAACGCCGTTAACGCCCCCACCCCACCCCAAGCCGCGGCCCCTCACGCCACCCCGAGCATTAACGCCGTTAACGCCCCGCAGGCCCCCACCCCGCAGGTCGTCGTCCCTGAGGCCGAGACCCCTCAACCGGCCGCCCCCGTTAACGGCGTTAACGCCGTTAACGCCACCCCCCACTCCGTGGACGCCGGCCCCGAGGCCTCCCCCCCGCACCCGGGGCCCGGGACGGAGCCCCAGTTCCGGGAAGGGACGGGTAGGGGAACAGCCCCGCAGGGCCCCACCACGCGCCGCACCCCCCACCCCCAAACGGGAACGGGAAGGCTCACACCCCACCTGGAGGGCAACGGCCCCCTGGCCGTACTGGACGGCTCGGGCAAGGCCCACGCCGCCCACGGCGCGGTCCTTTCACCCCCCGCCACCCCCACCCTCCCCGCCCTCGTCGAATGGGCCCTCTCCCCGGCCGCCGACCTCCGCTCCCCCCGCCTCCACCGCAACGGCAAGGACGGCGACCCCCTCCTCGTCCTCACCCCCGCCGCCACCGAGGCACTCGGACTCCCCCTGGTCCTCGAAGACCGCCGCGGCCTGCGCCTCCCCGACGACCACCCGGTCATCAAGCAGCTCACCAAGGCGAAATGGCAGCTGACCCGGCGCGGCTTCGGCCCGTGGCCCCGCATCTACCGCCCCGCCACCCCCACCACCGGCCGCCAGTGCGTCCAGCTCGCGATCCTCCCCTGGGGCGCCCTCGACCCCCGCGCCTGGGGCGAGCACACCGCCGACCTGCCCGCACCGGAACTCGCCGAGCTCCTCACCTCCTACGCGACCCGCGTCCTCACCCCGCGCGGCTCCACCGCCGTCTCGGGCCTGGAGCTGATGACGGCGCTGCGCCCGCCCACCCGCGCCGCCCGCGACGAGTTGACGAACACCTGGGTCTCCGCCCCGGTCCCCGGCTCGCTCACCCGCCCCGTCGACCCCGCTCCCCCGGAGGCCCCCGACGAGCACCCGGTCGTCGCGGCCCTCTACCCCCGGTCCCACCAGCGCACCCCGGACCAGGTCCTCGACGAGGAGGCGTACGACTGGATCCGCGACCCCCAGCTCCTCAGCGACGCCGAGTGCACCCGCACCCACGCCGTCGGCATCGACGTGAACATGGCCTTCGCCGCGGCCGCCAACCGCCTCCTCGTCGGCACCGGCCCCGCCGTCCACACCGACGGCCCCCGCTTCGACCCGAAGCTCCCCGGCTCCTGGCTGGTGGACCTCTCCGCCCAAGCCACAGCCATGGACCCCCGGCTCCCCAGCCCCTTCACGCCGCAGGGCCTCCCGCCCACCGGCCCCGCCTGGTACGCCACTCCGACCCTCGCCTACGCCCAGGAGCTCGGCCTCACCGTCCGGCCCACCGAGGCCTGGCTCCGCCCGGAGCACGGCCCGTACCTCGACGCCTGGTACACCCGCCTGCGCGACGCCTACATGGCGACGATGGCCGAACTCGGCGTCCACGCCTCCCTCACGGACTCCGCCTTCCTCCAAGCGATGGCGGAGTACAAGGGCGACCCCGACTCCCCCGCCCCGCAGACGGCGGTCCTCTCCGCGATCAAGTCCACCGTCAAGGGCGGCATCGGCAAACTCCGCGAACGCCCGCAGGGCGCCGGCTACCGCCCCGGCGAAAGCTGGCCCGCCCTCGAACGCCCCACCTGGCGGCCCGACATCCGAGCCGCCGTCATCTCCACGGCCCGAGTCAACATGCACCGCAAGATGCAGAAGCTCGCGACAGCCGCGGACCTCTACCCCATCGCCGTCCTCTCCGACTGCGCGGTCTACCTCTCGGACGGCCCCAGCCCCCTCGACTTCCTCCCCCGCACCCCCGAGGGCAAGCCCCTGCCCGGCGGCTTCCGTCTCGGCGTCAGCCCCGGCATGGTCAAGCACGAGGGCACCCAACCCCTCCTCTGGGCCGTTCAACTACTCGACGAACGCCACAACCCCGCCCGTCACATCAAGGGCCACGACGCCGCGGCCGACGGAGAGTAAGAGCCACCCATGTCCGAGATCAGCGACAGCCTCGACCGCGCCGACGAACAGAACTTCACCCGCCCCATCCCCAAATCGGCCGGCGCCCAAATCCGATACCTCGTCAAACAACTCAAATCAACGAAGGCCGTGGCCGACCTCCTCGGCATCTCCCGGCGCACCGTCGAGCGGTACGTGAAGGACCAGATCAAGCAGCCCAAGCCGGCCCTCTCCGCCCGCCTGGAGAGCGAGGTGCGCCGCCGCTGGCAGCCCCTGGTCCGCAAGCGCGCCCGCGACAAGGCCGCGAAGCAGACCGGCCTGGTCATCGAGACCCGCGCCCGCTTCGGCTTCAGCGCGGCCCCCGGCACCACCGACGACGGCCGGATGCGACGCATCACCCAGCACCTCCCCCCGGAATACGCCTCCCGCCTCTTCAGCGCCCACGAGGCCGGAGCCTCCGAAGCCCAGCTCCGCGGCATCACCGCCGAAGGGCTCCAGGAGATCTACTTCAAGGACAACGGCGCCCGCGCCCAGGGCCTCTTGGTCGAGTTCACCGACATCGACTACGTCGAGCTCAACTTCTAGAAACCGGCCAACAGCCCCCACGAAGCAACAAGGGGGAACTTGTCAATGACGGCGTGGGCTCCGTGGCCGATTTCGACCGCATCTCCCGCGGACTCCCCCGAGCCCCTCCAAGCCCCCCTGAGCCCCTAAGCCAACACAAAGGGCCCCGGAGTACTCCGGGGCCCCCACAAGCCCCTGAGCACCCCTCAGAAGCCCTACAAACACCACTCACTCAGCCAACCGCGTGCAGCGCCCTACGCCGCTTCGACTCAGCCGCCTTCTTGGCGACGGCCTGAGCCGCCCGCTTCTTGCGCTGCTCGGCGAGCTGGTCCTGATACGCCGCCACTGCCCGGTGGTAGCTGGCCACATAGCCCCGAGCGTCCAGCCGCTCCTCCGCGTCCATCTCGTTCACGGCCGCGACCGCATCCTCGAACGAGGTGTACCCGGCGAGCATCGGGTTGATCTGGTAGACCCCGTTCCGGATCTTCCTGACCAACTTCGCCAGTTCCAGGCTCCGCAGCGCGGCGTTCACGCTCGGCCGGCTCAGGTCCAGCATTCCGCCGACCGTCGCCTGGTCGATGAGGATCCGCCCGCCCGGCTCGCTGAGCGAGCGCAACTTCAGCAACACCCGGTACGCCGCCGGAGGCAGGTCGAGGTCGGAGAGCAGCCCGTCTGCGTTGACCGCAGCGAATCGCAAGGTACTCACTGAGCCGTCCCTTCTCCCGTGCGCTTCGTCCGGCTCACCCGACGCGCAGCGCGCTCTCTTGCCCGTTCGGCCCGCAGTTCCGCGATGGCCTGCCTCATGTGGTCCAGCGAGGGGAAGCGCACCAGGTCCGGCAGGCTCGTATCGCTACGAATCTGCGAGATGGTCCCGTGCTGCTCCACCTTCACGAACTCACCCGTCATCTCAGTACCCGGGATGAACTCCGCTACCCGGTAACTGTAGGGCGGGTTGAACTGATACACACCCCGCCGCACCTTGAAGACGATCCCATGAGACATCACCGTGTGCAGAGCTTCCGACGTCTTCGTCCGACTGACATCCAGGATGGTAGCCATCTCCTCCTGGGTAAGTGGAATCCGCCCCCCCGCCCGCTGGCAGGCGATGAGCAGCAGGATCAGCCTCAGAGGCAGCGCTTCGCGGAAGTACTGGGCGATCACGAGGAAGAACTCGAGGCTGTCCATCGAGAACGCATTCGGCTGATTCTCGGTCCCGTAGAACTCCAGCGGCTTGCGCTCGCCGTCCAAGGTCAGCTTCCGCGTGGGGTACCGCTTCGCGAGGCTGTCCAGATCCTTGACCGGAGCCAGGGGCTGACTCCACGCGGAGATCGCATCGTCCACCGGCAGATCGGGACGCGGGGTCCCTACCGGATTGCCCCGGCGGCGCTGTGGCTCTGATGACACGAGGCTGCTCTCCACTCCGTTGATCTGCGGAGATCAGTATGTCAACAAGGGTGACACAAGTGTCACGCTCGTTGACGTTCGGCGTGTCTTGTGTCCCCTCACAGGTGACATATCTCAGCCACACACCCCCCGGGCCCCCCTCCCGACCCTCCCCGGCCAACCGCACCCGCCCCACCACCAGTTAGCCGGCAGATCTCCCCTCATACGTCAGCCCCACCGACGTTTTAGCGCATTTTCCGTCAGCCTCACTGACATTTCGCAGCCGTTGTGTCCCCCTAGCAGCGACACAACACCCGAGATATGTCCCTCCTGAGGGGACATATCTTTTCCCCCGCACCCCCTCTGACCTGCGACGACGCATCTCCGTACCTTCTATAGGCCGGTGGCCGCTCCCGCCCAGACCCTGAACGCCGTCTCAACGCGCACGCAAGACCCCCGGCCCGCCCCAAAAACCACGCCTTCGCTAACCCCAGAGACCCCAGCGGAACCCCTCGCTCCTCAGCCACAACCCCGCAGAATCTGACTGATTCCCATCTCTATCCACCCATCATTTTGAATCAGACCTCATCTACACTCCTTAACTCGGTTAACACCTCAGGCAGCACCGGCGTTAACGCCGTTAAGACCACCAGCAAAACCGCAGGTCACAACCCCGCGGGCCAAACCACCTGCTGGACATCCCAAAAATGACACTTCACGTCTGCGAACCCCCATCCACGACCCAGCAACGACCTCAAACCTCTAAGAATCCGCGGTGGCCGATTCCAACAAGGTCCACCAAACCTCATAACCCGACCAACCAGAACTTCTGTCAGTGGACTTCACTCTCAAGGCGAAGTCGACTCTCGCAACGGCCTGCTCTGACGCTGTGAGACAGCTTCGCTGGGGCCCCAAGCGCACTCTTCCCAACCCTGGGAAGCCCCAAGATTCCCCAGCAGACCGAAGTGAGTACACAACAGTCGCGTCCCAACTCGAAGGAACCTCTTTCCAGCTCTCAGTGCCTGTCTCAAGCTCCCAACTCTTAGCCACCGGTGGAAGCCCCCCAGGGGCCAGGCCGCGAGGCTCTGAAGAGGAAGGCCTCCTCCCCTCAGCGCTCTGAGGCTCTAGAGCAGGCAGGAGCCCTGCTCTGGCTGAACTCAGCAAAGCGAAAGCCAGTCCTAAGCCAAGCCAGGGCTTCACCCTCAAACGCTGGCCATTAAGGCTATTCGGCCCCAGACACCCAGCGTCCGATACTTCTGAGCCTGCCTGCCCCTGGAGCGAAGCGGAGGGGGTGCCTCTTGCTAAGCAAGAGGAGCAGAGGGGGTCTCTCTCGAAGCAAAGGCTCAGCTCCCGCGCGAAGCGCGGGAGTCCCTTAGGACCGCGAAGCGGTCCCCCGTGGTGGAGCCCAGCGGAACCAGGGCAGTCCTAAGCGAAGCGCAGAACTCCGGCCGAAGGCCGGCCATAGCTCGGAGCGAAGCGGAGAGCCAGGCGCCGAAGGCGCCTCGGCCGAGCGCAGCGAGGCCGTTCAGTCCTGAGCGCGCAGCGCTCAGGTACCCGGAGCAAAGCGGAGGGTCTCCGCCCCGAAGGGGCGGCCCGGGCGCGAAGCGCCCGGAGCCCCTCCCAAGCGCGCAGCGCTTGGGTACCCGCTCCGCGGG
>NZ_JBIAPV010000011.1:0-291447 GCF_042888445.1 Streptomyces sp. NPDC002886 | reverse complement strand
GTGGGCGTGGCGATGAACACCGGAACCTCGGCCGCCAAGGAGGCCGGGAACATGGTGGACCTCGACTCCAACCCCACCAAGCTCATCGAAATCGTCGAGATCGGCAAGCAGTTGCTGATCACCCGCGGCGCGCTGACCACCTTCTCCATCGCCAACGACGTCGCCAAGTACTTCGCGATCATCCCGGCCATGTTCGCGGCGGTCTACCCGGGCCTCGACAAGCTCAACATCATGAGCCTGTCCTCGCCCGAGTCGGCGATCCTGTCCGCCGTCATCTTCAACGCGCTGATCATCATCGCCCTCGTACCGCTCGCCCTCAAGGGCGTCCAGTACCGGCCCACCAGCGCCGACAAGATGCTCCGCCGGAACATCGGGATCTACGGACTCGGCGGCCTCGTCGCCCCGTTCATCGGCATCAAGGTCATCGACCTCCTCATCTCCCTCATCCCCGGAATCGGCTGATCTGCGATGAACAACTCCCTAGGCACCACAGCGCGCCTGATCGGTGCGGGCCTCCGAGCCCTCCTCGTTCTGACCGTGATCTGCGGGGTCCTCTACCCGCTCGCCGTCACGGGCATCGCCCAGGCCGTCTTCAACGACAAGGCCAATGGCTCCGAGATCAAGGACAAGAGCGGCCAGGTCGTCGGCTCCTCCCTCATCGGGCAGAGGTACAACCTGCCGAAGAAGGACCCGAACGACGCCGAGAGGCCGCCGAGCCGGACCTGAAGTGGTTCCAGCCGCGCCCCTCCAACGGCCTCGGCGGCAACAGCGTCAATACCCAGTACTCACTGATCCTCTCCGGAGCCACCAACCGCTCCGCCGACAACGGCGCCGTCAACGGCAAGTGCACCGACCAGGCCGAAGAGGGCACCCTCTGCGCCCAGGTCCTCGCCGCCAAGGACGCCGTGATCGCCGACAACACGACCGCTTCCTACACGGTCAAGCCCGAGGACGTGCCGGCCGACGCCGTCACCTCCTCCGGCTCCGGCCTCGACCCCGACATCTCCCCCGAGTACGCCAAGCTCCAGATCCACCGGGTCGCCGAGCAGAACAAGCTCGACGTCAAGCAGGTCGAGAAGCTCGTCGCCGACCACACCACCGGCCGCACCCTCGGCTTCATGGGCGAACCCCGCGTCAACGTCCTCGAACTCAACACCGCCCTCAAGGCACTGACCCAGAGCTGACGTTCCGCACCACACGGAGCCGGAGCCGGCGGGACTCGGAACTCCCCCAGCCACCGCTGGGAGGACCCCCGAACTCCCGCCGGCTCCGCCCCGTACCCACCGAAAGAGGAGGCCCCACACCGATGACCAAGGTGCTGGTGGTGGAAGACGACGCCCAGCTCGTCCGCGCACTCAGGATCAACCTGGAAGCACGGAAGTTCGAGGTCGTGACGGCTTCCGACGGAAACACCGCCCTGAGACTGACAGCCGCCCGCAAACCCGACGTCATCCTGCTCGACCTCGGGCTGCCGGACATGGACGGCATCGACGTGATCAAGGACGTACGGGAATCCAGCGGGGTGCCGATCCTCGTGCTCTCCGCCCGCCACACCTCCGAGGAGAAGATCCGCGCCCTGGACGCGGGCGCCGACGACTACGTCACCAAGCCGTTCAGCATGGACGAACTCCTCGCCCGGCTGCGGGCCGCCGTACGCCGCCGGGAGGTTCCGGCGCCCACGGATGAGGTCGCCACGGTCACGACCGAGGAGTTCACCGTCGACCTCGTCGCCAAGAAGGTCGTCCGCAACGGACGCGGCGTGCGCCTGACGCCCACCGAATGGCACCTCCTGGAAATCCTCATCACCAACCCGGGGCGACTGATCAGCCAGCGCAAGCTCCTGCTCGACGTCTGGGGACCGACGTACTCCGAACACACCAACTACCTGCGGGTCTACATGGCCCAGCTGCGCCGCAAACTGGAAGCGGACCCCTCGCACCCCAGATACCTGATCACCGAGCCCGGCATGGGCTACCGCTTCGAGGGATGACGTAGAACACCATGGGACGCGGAAAGTTTCGTATCTACCTGGGCTCGGCTCCCGGCGTGGGCAAGACGTACGCCATGCTCTCGGAGGGCCACCGCAGGGTGGAGCGCGGCACCGATGTCGTCGTCGCCTTCGTGGAGCACCACCACCGTCCGCGCACCGAGGTCATGCTGCACGGCCTGGAGCAGCTCTCCCGGCGCGAACTCGACTACCGGGACACCGTCTTCACCGAGATGGACGTGGACGCGATCCTGGCGCGGCGCCCCGCCGTCGCGCTCGTCGACGAGCTCGCCCACACCAACGTCCCCGGCTCACGCAACACCAAGCGCTGGCAGGACGTCGAGGAACTCCTCCAGGCAGGCATCGACGTCGTCTCCACCGTCAACATCCAGCACCTCGAATCCCTCGGCGACGTCGTCGAGACGATCACCGGGGTGCGCCAGCGCGAAACGGTCCCGGACGAAGTGGTGCGGCGGGCCGATCAGATCGAGCTCGTCGACATGTCCCCGCAGGCCCTGCGCCGCCGCATGGCCCACGGCAACATCTACAAGCCCGACAAGGTCGACGCCGCCCTCTCGAACTACTTCCGGCCCGGCAACCTCACGGCCCTGCGCGAACTCGCCCTGCTCTGGGTGGCCGACCGCGTCGACGAGTACCTCCGCGAGTACCGCGGCGAGCACAACATCCGCACGACCTGGCAGGCCCGCGAACGCATCGTCGTCGGCATCACCGGCGGACCGGAAGGCCGTACGCTCATCCGCCGCGCCGCCCGCCTCGCCGAGAAGGGCTCCGGCGGCGAGGTCCTCGCCGTCTATATCGCCCGCAGCGACGGGCTGACGGCGGCCTCCCCGAAGGAACTCGCCGTCCAGCGCACCCTGGTGGAGGACCTCGGCGGCACCTTCCACCACGTCATCGGCGACAGCGTCCCCGACGCGCTGCTGGAATTCGCGCGCGGGTGCAACGCCACCCAGATCGTCCTCGGCGTCAGCCGCCGCCGCTCCTGGCAGTCCGTCTTCCGCCCCGGCGTCAGCGCCACCGTCGCCCGCGAATCCGGACCCGACCTCGACGTCCACATCGTCACCCACGACGAAGCCGCCAAGGGCGGCGGACTCCCCGTCGCTCGCGGCGCACGACTCGGCCGGTCCCGGATCATCTGGGGCTGGCTCGCCGGGGTCGTCGGCCCGGCCCTCCTCACCGTCCTGCTGAACCAGCTCGTGCCCGACCTCGGTCTGGCCAACGACATGCTGCTCTTCCTCACCTTCACCGTGGCGGCGGCCCTCCTCGGCGGGCTTCTCCCCGCCCTGGCCTCGGCGGCCTTCGGCTCCCTCCTGCTGAACTACTACTTCACCCCGCCGCTGCACGAGTTCACCATCTCCGACCCCAAGAACATCGTCGCCATCGCGATCTTCGTCGGCGTGGCGGTGTCCGTGGCCTCCGTGGTCGACCTCGCCGCCCGCCGCACCCACCAGGCCGCCAGGCTGCGCGCCGAATCCGAGATCCTCTCCTTCCTCGCCGGCAGCATCCTGCGCGGCGAAACCGCCCTCGATGCCCTGCTGGAACGCGTGCGCGAAACCTTCGCCATGGAATCGGTGGCGCTCCTGGAACGCGGAACGGAGGTCGAGCCGTGGACCACGGCGGGCAGCACCGGCCGGAACCCCGTCGCCCGCCCCGAGGACGCCGAGGTGGACATGCCGATCGGCGAGAACATGGCCCTGGCCCTGTCCGGCCGGGTCCTGCCCGCCGAGGACCGGCGCGTGCTCGGCGCATTCGCCGCCCAGGCGGCCGTCGTACTCGACCGCCAGCGCCTGGTCGACGAGGCCGAGGGCGCCCGCCGCCTCGTGGAGGGCAACCAGATCCGTACGGCGCTCCTGGCAGCCGTCAGCCATGACCTGCGCACCCCGCTCGCCGGCATCAAGGTCTCCGTCACCTCGCTGCGCTCCACCGACGTCGACTGGTCCGAGGAGGACCGGGCCGAGCTCCTCGAAGGCATCGAGGACGGCGCCGACCGCCTCGACCACCTCATCGGCAACCTCCTCGACATGTCCCGCCTCCAGACCGGCACCGTCGTCCCGATCATCCGGGAGACCGACCTGGACGAAGTCGTCCCGATGGCCCTGGCCGGCGTACCCGACGACAGCGTCGTCCTCGACATCCCCGAGACCCTGCCCATGGTCGCCGTCGACCGCGGCCTCCTGGAGCGGGCCGTCGCCAACCTCGTCGAGAACGCCGTCACGTACAGCCCGCTCGGCCAGAGCGTCCTCGTCGCCGCCAGCGCCCTCGCCGACCGCCTCGAACTGCGCGTCGTCGACCGCGGCCCCGGCGTCCCCGACGAGGCCAAGGACCGGATATTCGAACCCTTCCAGCGCTACGGAGACGCACCCGCCGGCGCGGGAGTCGGCCTCGGCCTGGCCGTCGCCCGAGGCTTCCTCGAAGCCATGAACGGCACCCTCACCGCCGAGGACACCCCTGGCGGCGGACTCACCATGGTCATCACCCTGCCCGTCAAGCAAGGCACACCCCTGTCCCGACCCGACCTTCCCACGGACGCCACGACGTGACGCGGCTGCGGCGGCGCGAGGAGCGGATCCGGCCCTTCGCCGAGTGTTTGACGGTGGAGGACGTCCGGCCGGTGGCGGCGGTCCTGCCCGGGGCAACGTTTGAATACACGGAGATCCGGACCGGCCGGCTCGGCCTCCTGGACTACGAACGCGCCGCACGCGCCGAGAACCTCACCGCCGCCCAGGCCCGCGTCCTCTGATGCCTTGCGTCGCAGGCCCGCTCCGGCGTGCGCTCCGCATGCCGGAGCGGGCTGTCATCGCGGTTGCCCGGTGTCCGGTGCGGCCGGGATGCGGAGGGTGAAGGTGGTGCCGGGGGCCGGGTCGGTGGGGTGAGCGGTGAGCGTGCCCCGGTGGCGCTGGGCGATGTCCCGGGCTATGGCGAGACCGAGGCCGCTGCCGCCGGTGTCGCGGGTGCGGGCCTCGTCGAGGCGGGTGAAGCGCTCGAAGACCCACTCGCACTCGTCGGGGGTGAGGGCGGTCCCGTCGTTGTGGACAGTGACCGTGCATGTACCGCCGTCGTCCGTGACGTCGAGGACGACCTCGCTACGGGCGTGGCGCACGGCGTTGTCGAGGAGGTTGCGCAACAGCCGGTGCAACTGAAGGCCGTCGCCGCGCACCGGTGCCTGGTCGGGCACGCGCTTCAGGGTGACGGGACGGTTCAGGTGCTCGTACTCGTGGACGAGTTCGCGGCAGAGTCCCGCGAGGTCGGTCAGCGAGTGGATGGTGGGGTGTTCGGGACGGGCGAGTAGGAGGAGGTCCTCGGTGAGCCCGTGGATGCGCCGGGTGGAGGCGAGGGCGTCCTCGAGGGTCTCGGCCCGGTCGATGCTGTCGGGATGGTCGAGGGCGGTCTCCAGCTGGTAGCGCAGAGCTGCGAGCGGGGAGCGCAGTTCGTGGGCGGCGTCGGCGACGAAGCGGGCTTGCCGGTCGACGGAGTCTTCCAGGTGGTCGAGGGTGGAGTTGGTGGTCTGGGCGAGGGAGCGGATGGGGTCGCGGCCTTCGGGGACCGGTACCCGGCGGTCGAGGCTGGTGCCGGTGATCTCGGAGACCTCGCGGCGGATCGCCTCGACCGGCCGCAGTGAGCGCCGGGTGGCGGCCCAGGCCGTCGTGGCGACCAGGAGCGCGAGGGCCGGGACGCCGGCCGCCAGCGGGGTGGTGAGCGCGGCGACGGCCTCGTCCGCGCTGTAGGGCGGGACCAGGACGTAGAGGGTGGACCGGCACGATCCGTCGGGCTCGGTCGGGTGGTTGCACTTGCCCGCAGGGGTTCTGACCGCTGTGGAGTAGACGGTCACGGTGCGGTGGGAGAGGTAGTGGGCCTGCTCGTGGGCATGCTGGGGGACGCCCTCCCCGGGCACGCTGAAGGGGCCCGGTCGCGGGCTGCCGTCGGGGGCGTGGAAGCGGGCGCGCTCGTGTTCGTCGACACCCCCGGTGTGCAGGGTGCCGTACCGGGGCCAGCCGGTCGCCCGTCCGGCGACCGGGTCTTCGGGCGGTGGGGGGAGCAGCGCCTCGACACCCCTGAGGTCCAGGACTCCTCCCGAATCGCTGACGACACGGCCTGTCCGGTCGATCTGGAGGACGGGCCAGCCGGACAGGTCGTCGGTGACGTCGCGCACGCCGGCGGCCGCCTGATCGGCCATCTGCACGGACAGCTCCGTCCCGCGCATCTCGGACGTGCGGGAGACCTCGTCGTAGACGTGCATGGAGAGCCACGCCGCGCCGCCGCCGCACAGGGCGAGGGCGGTGAGTCCGGCCACGAACGCGGTACGGATCTGGGCGGGCAGCCGCCGCACGAGGGCCGGCGCCCGAAGGGCCCGGGTGAGGCGCCCGCGCCGCGGGTCAGCCGTCACGGCGTTCCTGGCGGGAGTCGAGGCGGTAGCCGTGACCGCGAACGGTCTCGATGCTGTGCGTCCCGAAGGGGGTGTCGGCCTTCTTGCGCAGGGCGGAGATGTAGACCTCCACGATGGCGGTGCCGCCGGCGTAGGCGGGGTCCCACACCTCGTCGAGGATCGCCTCCTTCGACACCGCCTGGTCCGGTGTGTGCATCAGGCAGGTGAGGATCGCGAGCTCCGTGGGAGTCAGGGCGAGCTCCTGGCTGCCGCGGCCCGCGCGGCGGGCGGCGGGGTCCACCCACAGGTCGCCGGCGCGCAGGACGGATCCCCGGTCGGATCCGCCACGGCCCCGGCGCAGCAGGGCGCGTAGCCGCGCGAGGAGGACGACGGAGGAGAACGGCTTGACGAGGTAGTCGTCGGCGCCGGTGTCCAGGCCCTCCGCCTCGTCGTAGTCGCCGTCCTTCGCGGTGAGCATCAGCACGGGCGTGTCAACACCCGCCGCGCGCAGTGCGGAGCAGACCCGGTACCCGTTCAGGCCGGGAAGCATGATGTCCAGCACGATCACCGCGTGGTCGCCGGTCAGCGCCAGCTCCAGGCCGCGGGTTCCGTCGGCGATGAGTTCGACGCGGTATCCCTCGGCGGTCAGGCCGCGCCGTAGGGCGGGGCCGAGCTGGGGATCGTCCTCGACGACCAGGATGTCTTTCACGCGTCCAAGGCTTACATGAGCTTTGCCCGGTTTCTAAAGATGATCTTTGGGATCTTTGGGCCGTCTTAAGGTCCGCTCTCGCATGCTGACCACGGCCGGACGAGAACACCTCCGCCGAACGGCCCTCCCTCTCCAGAGCCCCGCCGCCGCCTCGCCCTCTCATGCCCAGGCAGGCGTGACAGCGATGGGTTGCCGGTGAGGACGAGTCGGAACCATGCACCTGCTGGCCGGCCAGCGGACTCAAGGAAGAGCGCACTGTCATGAAACTCACCTCCCGCCGGATCGTTACTGCGGCGGCCGCCCTGCTCCTCACCACACTGACTGCCTGCAGCTCCCTCAACGGTGTCGTCTCACCAGCATCCGCCCGCGGCCAGGCCACCCTTACCGACGGCAAGAACGCTCCCGGTCCGGTCGACTGCAAGATCGCCAAGTGCGTGGCCCTGACCTTCGACGGCGGCCCGAGCAAACCGACACCCGACGTCCTCGACGTCCTGAAGCGGGAAAAGGTGCCCGCGACGTTCTTCCTCCAGGGCAAGGGCCACACCGACACCTATCCCGACACCGTGCGCCGCATGGCCGACGAGGGCCACGAAATAGCGAACCACACCTGGTCGCACGAGAACCTCACCGAGCTCACCCCCGACCGGATACGCGCCGAGATCGAGCCGGTGCAGCAGCAGGTCAAGGAGGCGACGGGCAAGGCCCCCACCTTGATGAGGCCCCCGGGCGGCGCCACCAATGACGAAGTGTCGAAGGTGATGAAAGACCTCGGGCTCGCCCAGATCCTGTGGAGCGTCACCGCGAAGGACTACCAGACCACCGACACCCAACTCATCGAGAAGCGCGTCCTCGACCAGACGAAGCGCGACGGAATCATCCTGCTCCACGAGCGCTACGCCGGAACCATCCCCGCCGTCCCCGGGATCATCGCCGCACTCCACCACCGCGGATACACCTTCGTGACCGTCTCCCAGCTCATGGCGCCCGCAGCCCCCGAACCGGGCAAGGTCTACCGCCCGTGACACCGGCCGCCGGCGCGCTGGCGGTACGGCGGGCCGTACGACCGGTGAGTCCCGAAGGCGGTGGCCGGCAGGCTACGCCCTGCTGACAGCGCTCCTGCTGGCGCGCGGGTCCTGGTAGATCATGGCGGCGCGTCGGGAGCGCAGCTGTGGCTGGAAAACTTCTCCGTGAGATCGCCATGGAATGAGCCGAGAAGATTCTCAGACAGACGGCTGCGCCAGACCTTGCCGTGCTTCTGCTCGATTTCCTTGAACATCTCGTCGAGACGACCGATAAAAGGCGATGTGTTGCCTGCCGGGGTCGCGCCGGCGAGGCACGCGTGCAGCGCGTTCCCCGTCTCCCTCAAGAATCCATCGAAGGAGTCTTCGCCATAAGAATCGAACAGTATCTCCCATACCATGCCCCACGCCCACCATCGATTGATGAGGGTGCGCCCCGGCGGAGATACTTCGGGGAGGCAGAGAGCCGTCCAGAGCGGAATGTCAATTTGCCGGGCGAGCTTTGCGCGCTCACTGCCACAGGGGAAGAAACCCATGTCCGCGCACCATTGGATAATTTCGTCGCGCTCTCCAGGGGCTACTTCAGCCACCGCCGGGTGCTGCGGGCGGTGCAACTTTGCCAGCCGGGATAAATAATCGTTTCGCAGCCTGCTTGCGCCGGGGTCCATTTCGTTCATCACCGACACTCCTTTCATTGGTTAACTTCGAGGTTTCTGCTCTGGGCTGCTGAGCCTTGACCTTTCCTGATGCCGGTTTTGGTGCCAGATGGGAATGCCGCGGGCGAATCGCCTGTGCACGCCTCCTGATGGTCCTCTGGTGAGGTTCTAGGCGTTCCTGACGATGGCGGCATCGGCGAGGTAACGCAGTGCGGCCGTCGCGACGGGTGGTAAGGCCGCTTGTTCAAGGGCGTGGAGAGCGCGGGCGTGACGGGTTCGGATCATGGCTTCTGCCTCGTCGCGTGCCCCGGTGGTGGTGATCAGGTGTCGGACTCGGTCGGCGCCTTCCTCGTCGAGGTGCGGATCTCCGAGCAGCGCGTGCAAGGCCTGCCGCTGCGGGGCGGTCGCGTTGCGCAGGGCGAGGGTGATCAGGATGGTGTGCTTGCCGTCTCTGAGGTCGTCCACGCGTGACTTGCCGGTGGTGACGGTGCCGAAGGTCCCCAGAAGGTCGTCACGCAGCTGAAACGCTTCCCCGGTTGGCAGGGCGTACGCGCTCAAGGCATCCAAGGCTGCCGCACCGGCGCCGGCGAGGGCGTCGCCGATGTGCAGGGGGCGTTCGACCGTGTACTTGGCGGTCTTGTAGCGGGCGATGTCCAGGGCCCTGTCCGTGTCAGGGCCGGGCTGGCCGGTGGCGAGCAGGTCGAGGTACTGGCCGCGTGTGACCTCGGTGCGCATGCGGTCGACCACCGGGAGGACATGGGCGAGCCGGGCGGAGATGAGGCCAGCGGTGTGCAGGATTTCATCGGACCAGGCCAGGGCGAGGTCGCCGATGAGGATGGCCATGTTGACCCCGAGCTGGGCTGCGTCGCTGCGGGCGGCATATCGGGCGGCGAGGGCGCGGTGGACGGTCGGGGCGCCACGACGGGTGTGGCTGCTGTCCATGATGTCGTCGTGTATGAGGGTGAAGGCGTGAAACATCTCCAGGCAGGCCGCCACACGCACGACAGAGCCGGGTAAGTCCTGTCCTCCTGCGGCGTGCCAGCCGACGACGCAAAGCAGCGGTCGCAGGCGCTTGCCGCCGGCGAAGACGAAGTCACGCAGGACTTCGATGATCTCACCGGGAAACCCATCGGCCGCAGCCTCACAGGCCTTACGTTCCAGGAACTCGGCCAGTGCGGCATCGACTTGACTGCGTATGACCGCCATGTCTGTCATCTCGGTCATCCGGGAGGGCACGGCCACGGGTGCTTCTTCCATACGGCGACCGGCCGACTACCGGTGGGCGGGCTGAAAGTAACCATTTGATCGCTAGGCGTCAAGAGTGGTTTCGGGCCCTGACCTGGGATCTCAGAGATCGCACGGCGACCTTGATCAGGACCAGCACTGACGCGGTCAGGTAGCTGCCACGAATCCGTCCTGCTCGCCGAGCTGGGGGTGAAGCCCACGTTCAACTTCGGGTCGTGCGCTTCTGAGGCAACGCCGAGACCGAAGGAGGCGAGGTTGCTCTCACCCGTATTCACGGGGTGATCCGCTGGCTCCTCGTCAGCCATTGCACATACCAGTCGTGAAAGTCCGGCCCCGGTCTCAGGGAGTGACCACAACCGATGTCGTCCGTCCAGACCTGCCCATGCCCCTGGCCGGTGACCACCAGGCGATAGAAGGAGCCGCATCCGATCTCGGCAATGACGAGCGATCCGGTGAACCAGCACGGCGAGAAGTCCTCCTCGCCGAGGGCATGCTCATCGCAGACGGACTGACTGCCGAACTCGTACAGGCCGTAGGCCGGTCCGGCGCCACCACTGCCTACCGTGGTGATGAACGAGCGGTAGGCGTGCCGACTAAGCCGAACGGGGACGAGCTCGACACCGTCTGCAACCAAGCACAATGACGTCCCGTTCGGCATAGTCGCAGTCTCGGCATAGGTCGATCTATGCGGATATCAGCATGGATCGACGAGCTCGGCCACATGGAACTCGACCGCCGCGGCGCCGAACTCCCCTTCCAGGCAGGAACTCGGATGCTGCATGATCGAACGGTGCTGATCGAGCTGGAGAAGGTCGCAAAGTTTCCCTGGAGTCCCTGGCTGGCTCAAATCCGGACCCCGTTCGGACGGACCGCGGTCCGCTGGTGCGGTGACCAGACCGCGACGCCAGGCGAGTACCACGTCGAGTGGACGGTGGACGAGGACATTGCCTGGGGACGGAACGCAAAGCCGGCCGTCGGCGTCGGACCGGGCGTCAGACCCGGCGGGCACTGCGTTGTCCTGCGCGGACGGCTGGACCTCACCGTCGACGGCGCCGCCGTGCTGGACTTCGATGGCGCGCACATCCTGCTGGACGTTGCCGATCCGCTGCCCGAAGGTGTTGCCGGCACGTGGGTCGAGCTCTTCATCGAGCGCGAGAAGATCGCTCTCTACCCGTACGAACTCTGACCAGACGTCACTCCATGACCGACCGTGTCCCACTCCGCCAGGCGGGTCTCATCAATGCGGTCGGACAGATTCACGGTGGCCTCCGGGTCCATGCCGAACGCGGCGGCGACGAGCTTGGGGTCCATGGTGTTGACCAGGTCGAGCAGTCGAGCGCAGCGGATCACGAGGGGTGGGAGGCCGCAGGCGTCGAGGACGTGACTGACGTAAGCGGTGGATGCCGGGATTCGTCTGGACTTCGTCTGGCGGGTGACCACCCGCCGGCAAGTGCGGCAGAGGGCCGAGGATTTACTCCGCACCGGATTACCGCAAGCGGTGCATACGCGAGAGCAGGTGATGCACCGGCCGGTGTCTTACCTACGAAGCCACCGGGCCAAAGCCGGTGGACACGACGATGCTGCAGTCCCGCCGCACGGTGTGTGCCGAGTTGGGGTTCTTTGGTGAGAATCCTTGAGTTCAACAAGCCTCGTCATTTTCGCCTACCTGCGCACCGGTACGGTGTCGGCGTCATCGGTGAGGACGATGATGCGCTTGCCTGCGGCTCCGGTTCCGTTCTCGGCGTCACGGTGCGCGTCGGCAACGCGTTCCAGCGGATAGGTTTCGCCGATCACGGGCTTGAGGTGTCCGGCTTCCACTTCGCCGGCGAGCCGTGTCAGTACGGCTGTGTCCGGGTCAGGTGCCGAGAAGCGGATCCGCCGGCTTCCGTGAACGTGCGAGAGGGCGACGGCGAGCGAGCCGCGCAGGGGAGGTTCGACGGTCACCGCGGCCATGCGTCCGTTCTTGTCGAGGTGGCGGCGCAGCGCCAGCATGTCGGTACCGACGGTGTCGATGATGACCTCGAACTTCCCGAGCCGGGCCAGGGGGGTATCGCGGTGCCTCAGCACGTGCCGGGCGCCCAGGTCGTGCGCCAGGTCTTGGCCCGTTCTGCCGACGAGCGCGGTGACCTGGCCGCCGGCGGCGACGGCGAGCTGCAGGGCCGCCAGGCCCACGGCTCCGGTGGCGCCCCGCACCAGGACGTTCTCGCCTGGACGGACGTGCGTGGTCTCGCTCACGGCGATCATGGTCGTCTGTCCGGCGATGGGGAGCGCGGCGGCCTCGGCGAACGTGAGCCCTCGGGGCATGCGGGAGATGCCGGCCGCCGGCGCGATCACGTAGTCGGCTGCGGTGGCGGTCTGGGTACGCAGAAGGACCTTGCGGGGCAACAGGCCCCAGACCGCATCGCCGGTCTCGACTCCTGTGACGCTGCCGCCGAGAGCGGCAACGGTGCCGGCGAAGTCTCCGCCCACTCCCTTGGGGAAGCGGCGGCCGGTGAGGAGCCGCACCCTGCCCTGGCGAAGCCGGAGCTCGCCGTTGTTCACCCCGGAGGCCGCCACCTTGACCAGGACCTCGCCCGGGCCGGGGGCCGGGGTGGCGATCGTGTTGACGGTCAGTACCTCGGGGTCTCCGTAGGAGCGGGTGGGGGTCAGCAAGTCGGCCGTCTACCACCACTTCCGCACCAAGGACGAGCTCGTCCAGCGCGCCCTCGCCCCGGTGACCGACGGGCTGCGGGACATCATCGGAACACCCGCTCCAGTCGGGGAACGGATCGACCGGCTCATCGACCTCGCCCTCGCCCACAAGGAGGTCATCGCCCTGTGCTCGCCCGGCGCCACCTCCCGGATCGGCGAGCAGGCCCTGTGCGACAGCCACGCCCTCGGGAAAGAGCTCGTGCACGCCCTGACCCCACCGGACACCGCAACCACGCAGGCACGCATCCGCACCGAGGTGTTCTTCGCGGCCCTCGCCGCAGCCGTCAACGCCAGCGAGGACAGCAGCGACATCGAGGAACTGCGCCCCTCGCTGCGCAACTTGATCCTTCTCTGACCGCGGCATGCACGCCGCGGGCTCCGTCACGCCGGAGAACACCCGTCGGGCATCGCCGCCGGAGCTGACCGGCCTCGACGGACCTTGCCCTCGTTGTCAGGGCGCCTTTGATTCGAGTCCGGCCAGCAGCAGGGCGATCAGCCGGCGCGGGTCGTAGCGGGGCTCGTTGGCGGGGACGATGCAGAGGTTGCCGATGCCGCGCATGAGTTCGTACGACTGGATGTCGGGCCTGACCTCGCCCGCGTCGGCCGCCACCGTAAGGAGCTGCTCGGTGACCGGCAGCAGCCGGTCCAGGAAGTACGTGTGGAGGGTCGCCGCACTGTTGTCAGGTTGAGGGATCGCGGCGAGGCCGTGCTTGGTGACGAGGAAGTCGACGAACAGGTCGACCCACTGTCGTAGCGCCGCCAGGGGCGAGGCGGTGTCGGCCAGGAGCCGCGGGCCGGCTTCGGCCAGCTCCTCGATCTGATGACGGAAGACGGCCACGACAAGATCCGCCCGCGTCGGGAAGTGCCGGTAGAGGGTTCCCATCCCGACACCCGCCCGGGCCGCGACCTCGCGCACCGGCGCATCGACGCCGGAAGTCACGAACACCTCCGCGGCCGCGGCAAGCAGCTTCTTCTGATTGCGGACCACATCGGCCCGGACGGCCGCCCCCGGCGCCTTGTCGGGCTTCTCCGTACTGGGCACCACGCCCCCTTTCCCCCGGCGGGCAGTTCGCCGGGACCATTCACTCAGCTTGCAAAGCGGAACGGTGCTCCGTATCGTAAATGGAGCGACGTTCCGCTTTGGCTCCAGTCTAGCGGGGCCCGAACGTCCCCACCTCTTCGCCCGCCGCCCGTTCCGTGGTCGACGGCAGAGGTCATCGAAGGGAAAGACGCACCATGCCCGAGTGGACAGCCATCGCCGACACCTACCTCCACCCCTCCGAGCTGCCCGTGATGTCGGTGAGCCCCGTGGCCCTGACCGTTCCCGGACGGCCCCTGGACCTCGAAGTGCGGATCTCCGCACCCATGACCGGCACCGATCTGCCGGTCATCCTCTTCTCCCACGGTCAGGGCGGAGCGTACGGACTCTCCTCGCTCGACGGTTACCTGCCCCTGGCGAAGGTCTGGGCGGCCCGCGGGTTCGTCGTGATCCAGCCCAACCACCTCAGCGCCCCCAGGCTCAGCCACCAGGTCGCCGACGAGCCCGGAGCGCCCTTTTTCTGGGCCTCGCGCACCCAGGACATGCTCAGCATCCTCGACCGGCTCGACGAGATCGAAAGGGCCGTTCCGGGGCTCGCCGGACGCGTGGACCACACCAAGATCGCCGTCGCGGGACACTCCGCGGGATCCTTCACCAGCGAACTCCTCCTCGGCGCCGGCGCCACGGACCCCGACACCGGCGAAGCGCTCAACGCCCACGAGCCCCGCATCACGCAGGGCGTCCTGCTCGGAGCCATCGGCCGAGGCGGCGATGCCTTCGACGGGTTCATGACGGCCCGTGCCCCGGTCTTCCGCACCACCGACCTCACCACGATGACCACCCCCACCCTGGTCGTCGCAGGCGACAAGGACGACTCCCAGCACTGGACCACCATGGGGCCGGACTGGCACGCCGACCCTTACCACCTCGCTCCCGGCCCCAAGACCCTCCTCACCGTCTTCGACGGCGAACACCTTCTGGGCGGCGTCCAGGGCCACGACAGCGTGGAAACCAGTGACGAGAGCCCCGACCGCGTCGCCGCGATCGCCGAGCTCACCGCGGCCTACCTCCGTACCGCCTTTGATCTCGACGACAAGGCCTGGCAGACGGCGCAGGACGCGCTGACCACCGGCCCCGACGCCTTCGGACGCGTCGAGTCCAAGTAGCCCCCCCGGCCGCCCCTGCCACCGGCAACTCGAAGATCATTTACGGGACAGCCTTGAGCCGAGACTGGTCACGGCAGATGACATCTGAGCGAGATGACCGACATGTGCGCCGCGACCATGACGGACGGTGTGGTCGGGTGCCCGATCACGGACAATCCGTGGTGCTTAAGTTGGCCCGTGCGACGAAGGAACCGTTGGACCCGTCGCGACGGCCAACGCGAACACGCCGGGGCGGTCATATCCTCATATCCTCATGTCCGGGGTCCCGCGGACCGCGTACGCCGGCAGGCGCGCTTCCTCCAGGGAGGCGGGCGGAAGAGAAAGCCCGAAGCGTCGCTCGACGACGCCCAGAGTGCGCCTGTAGGTGTCCCTGAAGTCTTCGTAGCCCGCGTCATCGGGGCCCTCAGGAGACAGAAGCGTCTGCCCATCGGGGCTGAGCACCTGTCCGGCGATGAGGTCGGGGACCAGAAGATCGGGCTCCTCGCCGAAGCGCTGGTTCTCCTCGTGCAGTCCAAAGCCGCACAAGGCCACGCCGTCGCGCGCGTAGTCCACGGTGGCCGGCGGGTGCTCTTGCATCGGCACGTAGCGGACGGCCTCCACTCCCCCGCGGGAGATCTCAGCCAGCCGGTCCCCGCCGGTCGAGTCACCGTACTCCAGGGCGAACGACCACCCTCCGCACTCGCCGACGCGCACGACACCGTCACCGTCGCCGCCCGGTCGGTACCCCTCCATGTCCAGGCCCCACGCCTGGGCATCGGTGATCGGCTCCGTTGCCCCGTCGGGGTCGGCGCCCATGCGCACCGCGAGCTCCTGCGCGGATATCCCCCGTGCGAACACCACGCTGGACATCCAGTTCTCCAGGCCGACCAGCCACTGAATCCCGTCGCTCACGCGCTCATCCCCAGCAGGAGTGCGACCTCATCGTCGCGCCCTGCCACCGGAGGAGGGGCTGGGGCCGGCGATCGCCAGCCGGCTTCGCCATGCCGCGGGGCCCCAGCCCTCTCGGTGAGCGGCTGCGGCCCGGACGCTCAGGACGCGGCGGGGGCCGCCGCATCGACACCACGGGCGGCGACGAGCTGCGCACTGCCGTCGGCCAGCCGGTAGGACAGCCCCACCACGCCGAGGCGGCCGTCGGCAACCCGCTCCGCCAGGACCCGGGAGCGCTCCAGCAGCAGGTCCACCGTGTGCTCGATGTGCTCGGCCAGGATCTCCTCTGCGGTATCGCGCCCGGCGGCGCGAGCTGCCAGCACGCTCGGGGTCACCCGTTCGACGACGTCGCGGACGAACCCGCCCGGCGTCTGCCCGTTCTCCAGTGCGGAGCAGGCCGCGGCGACGGCGCCGCACGAGTCGTGGCCCAGTACGACGACCAGCGGCGCGTTGAGGACGCTCACACCGAACTCGATGGATCCGAGTACTTCCGTCCCGGCGACGTGCCCGGCGGTACGGACGACGAACAGGTCACCCAGGCCGCGGTCGAAGATGATCTCCGCAGCCAGCCGGGAGTCCGAACACCCGAAGACCACGGCGAACGGCTGCTGGGACGGTGCGATCTGGGTGCGGCGGACGGCGTCCTGGTTGGGGTGCTCGGGGGTTCCGGCGATGAAGCGCTGGTTACCGGCTATCAGCAGGTCAAAGGCGTCGCGGGGGGTGCGGGTCTCAGTCATGACCTCAGCCTACGAGGCGGCACCGGACCTCGCTGCGACAGGTACCGCCGGAAGGCGACGGGGCGGACCACGAAGCAGGCACCACCGGCAATCCCGGACGCCGGACGGGGCGACCCTCGATGCCGCGCGGGAGAATTCATGGCTTTATGCACCAATCATCCCCATGGCCGGCCGCGAATCAAAGGTGAGGGGAACGAGCGGGCCCGGGGACGGGGCAGACGGGTGGGCCCGCCTCCACCAGGAGGAACACATGAACACCCACAAGGTCCGCCGATCCGCCGCACTCGCGGCAGCAGCGTTCGCACTCCCCATCGCCCTGGGCGTGGCAGCCCCGGCGTTCGCCGACTCGCCGCAGGCCGATCCCTTCGGGCCCGCCTGCGCCTCGGTGCCCAAGGAAGGCTCCGGCAGCCTCGCCGGCATGGCCAAGGACCCGGTCGCCACTGCCGCGTCGAACAACCCCGCGCTGTCGACGCTGGTCACGGCCGTCAAGAAGGCCGGCCTCGTCGACACGCTGAACAATGCCAAGGGCATCACCGTGTTCGCGCCGACCAACGACGCCTTCGCCAAGATCCCGAAGGCCGACCTGGACAAGATCCTGGCCGACAAGGCCGAACTCACCAAGATCCTCACCTACCACGTAGTGGGCGAGAAGATCGCTCCCAAGCAACTCGCCATGGGCGACTTCAAGACCCTCGAAGGCGGCTCCCTGACCACGGCCGGATCCGGCGAGAGCTTCACCGTCAACGGCAAGGCGAAGATCGTCTGCGGTGACGTCCAGACCGCCAACGCCACCGTCAACATCATCGACACCGTCCTCACCCCGAAGTGACCGCGCAGGATTTCCCCTGTGTCGGCCTGCACTGCACGGAGACAGTGCCGGGCGCTTCGAGAGGGAAACGGGCAGGGGTGGGCCGCTCGACAGAGCGGCCCACCCCTGCCCGGACACGGTCAGCCCTGGTTCAGCGGCAGGGCAAGGTCGGTGACCTGGCGGTCCTTGGGGAAGGCGCCCAGGTCACGGGCGGCCCCGGTGAGGAGGTTGATCCCGTACAGGCGGAAGGTGCTGCCGGTGTTGAGGGCGGCGAAGCCCTGGTTGGAGCCCTGCTTGGGAGCGAAGTAGATGTCGAAGCCCGCGTCGGGGCCCGCGTTGACTCCGAGGTTCCCGGTCGGGGCGAGCGTCCCCGCGTTGGCGGGCGACTGGAGGGAGACCCGGTCGGCCATGGTGTCGATGTCGAACAAAGTGGTCGCGGTCGCCGTGTTGAGGTCGTTGTTCGTGTACGCGGCGCCGGTCACGCCCATCGCGGTCGAGGGAGGCGTCGTCGGGTTGGTGAGGGGGCCGTCGACCGTGGTGGTCAGCGGGGCCGCCTTGTCGTCGATGTTGTGGCGCAGGTTCTGCCCGGTGTCGCTGATGACGCGCAGCCGGTTGGCGACGGGGTTGAAGTCCACGCCGAACCGGGCTCCGGAGAGGGCGACGGTGAGCTGGGAGACCTTCGCGGCCTTGGCGTTGTTCGTGTTGAGGGTGTAGATGCCGCCCTTGTCTCCGACGCCGTAGAGCTTCTCGTTCTGGACGCGGAAGTCGATTCCGACGATCTTGGTGTCGCCCATGAGGCCGGCCACCTTGCCGATCGACATGGTCTTCGACGGCCGGTCGACCATGAACTCCACCAGTCGCTGGTCGGAGGTCAGCCCGATCGCGGTCAGCGACGTGTTGTCCATGCGGTCCATGCCGTGGGGGTCCGCACCGTCGGCCGAGGCCAGGACGGGTGCGGACAGGGCCACCGCGATGGTGACCGAGAGGGCGATGGTGCTCTTGCGCGTACGCATGGGTGCTCCCCAACTGAGGTGTCGTCCCGTCCGGAATGGGCGCGGGATCCGGACGGGGTTCGCAGCGGGCGGCCACACGGACGGGCCGGGCTCGCGAAGAGCACCCCGACGGCGCCATAGTCCGCTTGTCGGGTTACGCCCCGGTCGGCCCGGGCAGCGGTGTCGTGTTCCCCCGGACGGTGGCGAGATGCCGCTTGGCTGCCGGGAGGGAGAACGCGGTGGGTACGAGGACGGCGAGGGTGAGGAAGGCCCAGCAGTACAGGACGGCGCTCTCGCCGTCGTTCTGGAGGGGGAAGAGGCCGTGGGGCTGGTGCTCGGTGAAGTAGGCGTACGCCATGCTGCCGGAACACAGCAGTGCGGCGCTCCGGGTGAGCAGGCCGGTGGCGACGAGGGCTCCGCCGCCGAGTTCGATGAGGCCGGCCCACCAGTAGGGCCACAGGCCCACCGGTACCGGGCCGCCGTCGAAGATGCCGAAGAGTTTGGCGGCGCCGTGGCAGGCGAGGAGGAAGCCGGTGACGATGCGGAACAGACCCAGCAGCTGGTCGTCGCTGGGGCGCGGAAGATGAGGCATGGCTGCTTCCCTGCTTCCCGGAATCAGCGGACGGTCAGGGTGCCGGACATGAACTGGTGGATGTCGCAGATGTACGCGTACCTGCCGCGGGTACGGGGAGCGGTGAAGGTCGCGCTGCCGCCCGCCTTGATCCTTCCGGTGTCGAAGGTGGCGCGGCCGGTTCCGGTGACGGTGTGCGGGGCGTTGTCCCTGTTGACCACGGTGACGACGGTGCCGGGCGCGACAGCGAGGGACGCAGGACTGAATCCGAAGTCCTTGATCACGATACGGGCGGTCGGAGCGGCCTCGACGGGCGCCGACCGGGCGCTGGCAGGTGCCAGGAAGGAGCCGGCGAGTGCGAGCGTGGCACACGCGGCCCGGATCGCCACGGAACGCAGCGCGACGGGGACCGGGACCTGGGCGGAGCGGTGCTTGGGCACGGGGAATCGTCCCTTCATGGGATGGCGGAGCAAGGGAGTCGGCCGGACCGCGTAGGCAGAGGCGCACGCGGCCCGTCCGTGAACGGGCGCCGCGGCGCCCGGGGATGCGCGGGTCAGACGGTGAGGAGCGCGGGCTTGGCGGCCCTGTCCGTCTGCAGGAAGGCGTCGGGGACCGGGTACTCACCGAGGACGAAGTGCAGGATCGCGGCGTGCATGGCCTCGACGGGCGCGATGCTGGCCGCGGTCCTGACACCGGCCGGGCTGCTGACGTGGCCGACGGCGAAGAGGTAGGTCTGGGCCGCCTGGTCCTCCAGGGCCAGCGCGAGGCGGGCCACGGCGCCGACGTCCTTGGCCCGGCCGAGGGCCTTGAGGGTGGCGGGCTGGTTCGACAGCGGCACCCCGGTGATCGCGGGTCGGCCCGCGCCGGTCAGGACCGCATTCCAGGCCTTGGAGTGTGCGGCGTGCTGCTCCATGGCGGTCTTCGCGAAGGTGCCCACGGCGGGCGGCACCTTGCCGAGTTTGCCCGCGCCCGCTGCCTTCAGCGCGGCACCGTAGGCGCCCACGGCCTGGTTCTCCAGCGCTGCCGCGAGGGCCACCACCTTCACATCCCCCTGGTAGGGGCTCGGAGCCGCGGCCCGGCCCGGACCCGCGGCCCGGCCCGGAGCCCCTGGTGCGCCGAACGCCTTCCCGGATCCCGTACCGGAGGTCAGGGCGAAGGCGGCGGCCGCCGCCGCGATTCCCGCGCCCGCGAGGAAACGGCGCCGGCCCGCATGGCCCCGGCCGATCTCCTCGACGAGCTCGGCCGCCCCCTCGTGCAGGGCGGGCAACGTCTCCAGGTGCGCCTCCTGCATCCCCTTCGTCAGCCGGACCAGCTCACCCTCACCGATCCCCAGCTCCCACTCCTTCTTCGCGGCGCTCACTTGACGGCTCCTTCGGCGATCGGGGAAGCGTTCTTGACGGGGTAGAAGCCCTCGGGCAAGCCGACCGAACCAGCCGTGGCTGGTAGCGCCGCGACGTTCGTCGGCAGGGCGATCAGCTCCGGCTTTCCGGCACCCAGGAGCGCCTGGACCGCGAGCAGCACCGCCCGGTGCTGGGCCTCGACCGGCGCGATCGACGCGAACAGCGACCGCAGCCGCACGTCGCGGACCCCGCCGGCGTTCTTGGTGTAGGTCTGCGCGGCGACGTCCTCCAGGGTGATCGCCAGCGCCACCACATCGGCCGGCCCCTTGATCCCGGGCAGGGCCTTCTTCACGATCGCCGCGTACTTCGCGTTCGGCGCCGTCTGCGCCTTCCCTCCCGCCTGGGTCGCCGCCGCGTTGAACGCCCGCGCGTGCGCGCTGTGCTGGCTGATGGTGGTGGCGATGAAGGCGGCCACGGTCTTGTTGCCGTTCTTGATGAACGGCAGGCCGGCTGCCTTGCGGTACACGTCGATGGCGAGGTTCTCCAACGAGGCCGCGGTCTGTAGGGCCATGACGTCGTCCCGTGACACCCGGACGTCGACCTCGTCCAGCGCGGGGCCCGTCATGCGCATGGCAGTGCTGTTCAAGTCATGCGCCTTTTCGGCCAGTTGCCCCAAAAGATTGCAATCGATACGGCTCGTTCCCATTGCTTCCCCTCTCTCAATTCACTACGGCGTACGCACCCACCGCGCTCGCACGTCCACCGCAAGTTCGCGACGGGAAGAGGCTTGGACCGGTCAACTCACCCTAAAGAGGTGGAGATTGGGATTATGTGACGGATAGCGCAACGGGCCACTCGACACGGCCTCCGGCGGGGACGCCGGGCAGGTGCCGGATCGCGGCCAATCCGCGCGGCCGTCCGCTACGAAGTCCGGTTGACGCCGCCGAGTCGGGCGGCGTGCCGGCGGGAGCGGTACCCGTGGGACCGGGAGGCGGAGGCGCTGTGGCAGGCAGTCGGCCGACTCCGGCGGCCGCCTTCGGTTTCTCCCGCGAGGCCGGGCCCCGTGTCCGGCACTCCGACGTCCGACAGGTTTTCCTCGTGGAAGGGACCATCCGATGAGGCCCGCAGCAGACCGCCTGGCCAACCTCCTCAGCCACTTCCTCCACGGACCGCTCCCGGTGCGGCTGCGCGCCTGGGACGGCAGTGAGGCCGGACCCGCGGACGCCCCCTTGGTCTCCCTGCGCGGCCCCGAAGCCCTGCGCCGCCTGCTGTGGCAGCCGAACGAGCTCGGGATCGCCGAGGCGTACGTCGCCGGGGACATCGACGTCGACGGCGACCTGGCACAGGCCCTGGGCAGGGCCGGCCGGTCGGTTCGAGACCAGGGGATCAGGCGGCCGGGCCCGGCCTCACTGGCCACGGCCACCGTGCTCGCCGCCGGACTGGGCGCTGCCGGCCCGCCCCCGCACCGACCGGACGGTCGTGCCCGGCTGAACGGCCGACCGCACAGCGCCTCCCGGGACCGGGCCGCCATCAGCCACCACTACGACCTTTCCAACGCGTTCTACGCCATGCTGCTCGATGCGACGATGGCGTACTCCTGCGCCTACTGGACCCGCCCCACGGGCCCCTCGTACGGCTTGGCCGAGGCTCAGGCCGACAAACTGGAGCTGATCTGCGGCAAGCTCGGGCTGCGCGCCGGAGACCGGCTCCTGGACGTCGGCTGCGGCTGGGGCTCCCTCACGGTCCACGCAGCACGGGAGCACAAGGCGAAGGTCACCGCGGTCACCCTGTCCACGGCGCAGCGGGACTTCGTCACCGCCAGGGCCGACCGCGAAGGTGTGGCCGACTTGGTGGACGTCCAGCTGCGTCACTGGCGGCACGTCGACGGCGGAGGCTATGACGCGGCCGCGGCCGTCGAAATGGGCGAGCACGTCGGGGACGCCGAGTACCCGGAGTTCGCCGGGATGCTGCGGGCAGCGCTGCGCCCGGAAGGCCGGCTCCTCATCCAGCAGATGTCCCGCGGGGCACACGCGCCCGGCGGCGGCCGCTTCATCGAGACGTACATCGCTCCCGACATGCACATGCGCCCCCTCGGCCGGACCGCAGACCTACTGGAGGCCGCCGGCCTGGAGGTCCGCTCCGTCGAATCCCTCCGCGAGCACTACACCAGGACCATCGACGCCTGGCGGGCCAACCTCGAAGAACGCTGGGGCGACATCGAGGGCCTCGTCGGCGAGACCACCGGCCGCATCTGGCGGCTCTACCTGGCCGGGGCGTCACTGGCCTTCGCCGAACGTCGCATGGGCGTCGACCAGTTCCTCGCGATCCGGCCCACCCGCGAGGGAACCTCAGGGATGCCCGGCACTCCGTCCGCACGGTCCATCCCGGCGGCCAGGTACGCGCGGGAGGCCCGGCGGTGACGGGCAGGCACCGGGGTGCCGCGAACCCTGGTACCGCGGCCGGAACGAGGGGATCCGCATGCCCCATGGCGGCCATTCGATGATCCACGACGCCCGCCGGTGGCACCGCATCTCGGCGGAGGCCGTCGGCTCGATCCTCGGAACCGGCCTGCCCATCGCGGAGAGTGCGGGCGGGCCCGAACGGGTGATCTTGGATGCGGGCCCGTAACGGGGATACGGGCGGATTGTCCTACCGGTATGACGTCTTCGCACACGCTGTCCCGGCAGTCGCCCCGAGCCGCTGCCCACCGTCCCCTGCCCCTTCCCCTGCCGGGTGAACGCCGCAGGCTCCGAGAACTGTGGGACCTGACCCCCCAGCAGGTGGCCGTGGCCTTCGGAGTGCGGGCAGCCACCGTCCGGTCGTGGGAGTCGGGGCGCACCGAGCCCAGGGGCAAGCGGCGCGAGGCGTACCGCCGGTTCCTCCAGGGCCTTGCCCAGCGTGCCGATCTCCAGCCCCGTACCCCGGTTCTGCCGGCCAGTCGCCGCCCGCAGTATCCCGGTGCTCCGGTACAGGCTCTGCGGGAGTCGGTGAGATCTGCCGTTCCTGAAGCCAGGCCCGCGTTGCCGGGCTCGGTGGCGCTCCCGGCACCGGTGGATGCGGCGGAGTCCTGCTCGCGGGGTGCGGATACGCCGCCGGAAGGCGGCTGGGGGCCACGGGTGGGTGCGGTGGCCGCGGTACTAGGGGGGTGGGCGCTGGTGATGGTGCTGCTGCACACCTGTCTGCCGGGCTGGGCCGGCTGACGGTCCGGCCCTGCTCAGACGATCCCGGTCACGGTGACACGGACCGGGATCGTCCGCGTGGAGGGGTACACGGCCTGGACCGTGGCACGGATCGCCCGGGTCACGTCCAGGGCCCGGTGCCCGCGGAGCAGGACGACATGGACCTCGACGGCCGGCCCTCCTTCGTGGAGGCCGGAGGTGATGCGGATACCGGCGGCGTGACGGTGCGGGGAGGCGGCCGAGGGGCGGAGCCCGGATCTAGAGGCCGCAGTGGTGCGCAGGAGGTCGCCGAGGGCGGGCTTGAGGAAAGCGACGCCACCGACGCCCAGGACCGCGTCGCCGATCAGTGTGCGGGTCCGCTCGGTCTCGTGCACCGTGGTCATCGTGGCTCCTCGTCGCCGGTTTCGTGGTGGAGGTCGGTGACGGTCACGTCGATGGAGGCGATCGGCATGCCCAGGTCCCGTTCCGCGGCCGCCGCGATCTCCCGGCGGACCTGGTCGGCGGCCGCTTGCAGGTCGCGGGTCATGCCGACGGTCACCTCCGTGCGGATCCGTGCCGGTGTCCGTGTCCCGGGTTGGGGGGAGGGTTCGGGGCTGATGCGGCAGCTGCCCGCGCGGACTCCGGGTACCTGTTCGGCCGCGGCACGGAAGGTGCGGGCGGCGACGGCTTCGTGGATCCAGGCGTCCTCGTCGGCCTCGCCAAGGGCGAGAGTGTGGCCGGGGCGCAGTTCCAGGCGTACGACGTCCATGATGCTCGCGGTGAGCCGGGCCGCGCCGGCTTCCCAGTCCGCGCCGGTGTCCCGCAGGTCGTGGACGACGGCCTCGCGAAGGCGCGCGAAGTCCTCCAGTGCCGCGCCGCAGTGGAGGCAGCCGGCCGTGTGGGGGTCGGGGGCCTGCGGGGCCGGCCCCCGCCTCACCTGGTCCTGTTGGTCCCACAGCGCCGCGAGATCTCTGCCGCAGGGCAAGAACCCGTCGTCGGCCGCGACCGTGGGCTGGTGGGGCAGGTGGGGTTCGTTCATCGCCATGCGCCCATCGCCTCCGTCAGACAGCGCCGTGCTCGGAACACTCTGGCCCGTACGGCTTCCTGGCTGATGCCGACCACCTCCGCAATCGTCTCGTACGGCATTGTCTCGATCTCCCGCAGGACCCAGCAGGCGCGCTGCTCCGGGGAGAGGACCGCCATCGCGTCGCCCAGGGCACGTACGGCGGCCTGGGACTCCGCTGCCCGCTCGGGCGAGCTCTGGTGTTCGGGCGCGGCCTGCTCGGGCAGTTCGTCGATGTCGGTGGCGGGCCGCCTGGCGCGCAGCGCGTTCAGGCACCGGTTGGTGACGATCCTGTGGAGCCAGGTCCCGAACCCCGAGTCCCCGCGGAACTCGGGGAGTTTGCGCCAAGCGGCGACGAAGGCGTCCTGGAGGGCGTCCTCGGCTTCGGACCTGTTCCCCAGGATCTGGGTTGCCAGCCGGAGCATGGCGGGGCCGTGTCTGCGGACCAGGGTCTCGAAGGCCTCCTCATCGCCTTCCGCGGCCCGGACGGCGAGGATGGCGTCGTCGGTCCCTTCCCGTGCTGCTAGGCGTCGTGATCCTTGGTCCGGCTCAGCCGTCACGTACCGGCTCCTCTCGCGTTCATCTCGTTGGACACCGCGAGCGCCCCTTCCGTTACGGGCGGGACGCGGAGTAATCCGTCCGGCCGAATGATTCGGAACCGGTGCGTCACAGGACTGCCGTGGCCGGTGTCGAACGTAGGCACCGCACGTGCAACGTCGATGTCCTCGAAGGAGCCCGATGAATACCCAGGAACTGACCCCGGCCATCGCCCCCACCGCCCGCAGGAGCACGCCCACCACGACACTGAGCGCGGGTCAGAGCGGGGTGTCGGAGCCGGCTTCCACACGGGGCAAGACGTCCATCGCCGATGTTGTCGTGGTCAAGATCGCGGGCATCGCGGCCCGCGAGATTCCCGGGGTCCACGACATGGGCGGCGGCCTGTCCCGGACGCTGGGCGCGGTACGCGACCGGGTGCCCGTGGGACGCCCCAACATCGGGCGGGGGATCAAGGTCGAGGTCGGCGAGCGCCAGACCGCCATCGACGTCGAGTTGGTCGTCGAGTACGGCGTCCCGATCACCGACATCGCTCGTGATGTGCGCGAGAACGTGATCGCGGCGGTGGAACGCATCACCGGCCTGGAGGTGGTCGAGGTCAACGTGGCCGTCAACGACGTCCACCTCCCCCAGGACGACGAACCCGGCAGCCTGGCCGACACCCGTGTGGAGTGAGCACCCCGGCCAGTGCCATTGGGCACGTCATGAAGCATGAAGGGTGAAGCGATGAGCAGAGACGTACTCGGGCTCGTGGTGGGCATGGCGCTGGCGTTCGCCGGCTGGTTCGGCGGCTTCGGCGCCTTCCTCCTGGTCGCCGTCTTCGGGGGCCTCGGTTTCGCTGCCGGGCGGTTCGTGGAACGCGGCGGTGACCTGCACGAGCTGGTCTTCCGGGACCGGGGCCGGCTGTGACCGCGCGGGAGCGGGGCACGACCACGGTGGCCGACCGGGTCGTGCGCAAGATCGCTGAGCAGGCCGCACGGGAGTCGACCACTGCCTTGTCCGGGCGGGTGACCAAGGGGTCCGCCTCGGTACGCGGGCAGTCGGCGAACGTCGGCTTGAACATCGTGCTCGCCTACCGCGGATCAGCAGGCGATGCCACCCAGGCCGTTCAGGACCACGTCGCCGCCCGCACCTCCCACCTGACCGGCTTTCGCCTGGCCTCCCCCCGCATCAGCGTCCGGGACCTCGCCGCGACGGCCCGGGGGGTTCCGGCCGTCGCCGAGGACGTGCCGACCGCCTTCACCCCTGGTCGGTCGTGCCGACGCGGCTGGTCCGAGCGGCGCCTGCCGGTCGCCGTTCTGGCCGCCCTGGCCTTGGGCGGCTGCGCCGCCCTGCTGCAGGATGTGGCCGCCGTACATCTGCAGGCGCGAAGGCCGGCGCAGTGGCGCGTCCACGTGGCCGGCTGGCTCGCCCACCACGGCCCCGCGACCACCCCGGTCTGGGCCGCAGTGGTCCTGGCCGTGGGCGGGTTGTGGCTGGTCGCCCTGGCCCTCACCCCGGGACGCCGCGGTGACCTGACGATGTCCACCCCCGATGCGGATGTCCGGGCTGTGATCAGCCGCCACTCGGCCTCACGTCTCCTGCGAGCCGCGCTCGCCCAGACCCCCGGCATCACCGAGCCCCGTGTGCGCGTCCGCAGACGTCGGCTGACCGTACGGGCCCACTTCGACCACGAGGACAAGGCCAGGGCACGCCATACGGTGAGCGAAGCCGTCGCCGCCGTCGTGCGCGAGACGGGTCTGGCCACACCCCTGCGAACCCGCATCCGACTGCACCCGGCATCCTCGCGGTACGCGGCCCCCGCACCGGTCATGGAAGGAGAGCCCGGTGCATCGCACCCGTAACATCGTCAACCGGATCGTCCTGCTGGGCGGCGGGTGCCTCCTGCTCGGCGCCGCGGCTGCCATGATCGCCTCAGACACCGGCGCCCTGCCGAACGGGTGGGCCGGGGTCGGTGCCGACGTCCACTGGATCAACCCCGATTCCGGGACCCGCGGGAGCAGCCACTCGATCCGGGAGGCGGCCTGGGCACCCCTCGTGCTCCTGACCGCTCTCACCGCCTTGGGCCTGCTCTCCTTGCAACTGCGCCGCCGCATCCTCAAACGACTTCCGCTGAACTCCCCGAACTGCACGGTGGAAGGCCGGGCCGTCACCACCGCGGTTGCCGGTCGCCTCCTCGCCCTGCCCGGAGTCACCTCGGCCCGCATCAGCCTGCACGGCCCACCGGGTCGGGCGTCCCTTCGCACCCGGCTCGTCGTCGACGACACCGCCTCGCCCGGACAACTCCTGACCAGCCTGTCCACGACCGTGCTCCCCGAGGTCCGAAGCTTCCTCGCCCCGCACACGGTCGCGGTGCGAGCGCGCATCACCGTCCGCGGGCATCACCGGCCCAGGTAGGACAGGCACGCCTCCTCAAAGCGAGCATCCACACGGGAGCGGGGCCCGCACCTGAGTGCGGGCCCCGCTCCACGGCTCCGGGAGACCGTGCGGATCCACGGGCCACAGCCGGTCCCGGCCCTCGGCCCCGGTCAGCAGTAGCGCACCCACTCGTGGGCGTGGACGTAGCGGGCATCGACCCAGCCGGACGTGCCGGCGAGGTGGTACCAGCCGTCCTGCTGGCAGGCCAGCTTGACGTGGCTTCCCGGGGACAGGCTCCACACGACGTGGGAGTGCGTCCACGGGTGCTGGCGGACGTTGAGCTCGATCCGGGAGGTCACGGTCCCCGACACCTCGTGATCATGGTGGTGGGACTGAGGGACGGCTCCCGCCGCACCCACGCCCGCCACACCGAAACCAGCGGCCAGGACCACGGCGGCGAGGCCGCGTCCGATCATTCGTCCGGTCATCACAGCACTTCCCTTCATGCCCCCGCACCTCTGCGCCCCAGGGTCAGATGGGACCCGACGCCGTGAGCGGCGAATGCTCACGCCTCCACCCGTTGATTCGTCGACACGAACCCTCCGGATTGGTGTGAATCGATGCAATGCGGGCGGCGGGGTGGCGGGTATGAACAACCCCTCACAGGCCGGTGACGGCTCGGGCGGTGAGACCGATCCCGACAATCAGGACGAGCGCGGATGTGGTGGCGGGCCCGATGTGCCGGAGCGCCTTCAGACGGGTGGAGAACGTGCCGGCGGTGCTGGTGGCGATGCGGTCGCCCAGCCGTACGAGGAGGAGGCCGGCGAGGGTGAGAGTGGCGGCTATGCCGAGGCCGTAGCCGATGACGAGGAGAATTCCGAAGGCCGTTCGGCCGAGGGCGACGGCACCCAAGAGCACGACAAGCGCCGAGGGGCTGGGGACGAGGCCGCCGGCGATGCCGACTCCGATCAGGACCCGGCGCCGCGGCCCGGCCGTCGGCTCGTGAGCGTGATGGTCGTGGCCCGTGCCGTCGTGGGGATGGTGGTGGTGATGACCGGACGGCGGAACCGTTTTCGTCAGGACGGTGGCGTCGGCCGCTGTGGCGTCGGATGCGCGGCGTGAGGACGGCAGCACGGGCGCCTGCTCGTGTGCGTGGCCGTGGCCGGGATCGTGACTGTGGCCGGAGTTCACGTGGTCGTGGGCGTGGCCGCCGTGGTGGTGTCCGTGGCTGTGCTGGTGGCCGCGGCCGCGCAGGGCGGAGTGCAGTAGTCGCAGGCCGATGGCGGTGACGAGGAGGCCGCTGGCCAGGCCGAGCCAGGCCAGTACGGTTTCCCCGGCAAGGTGGGTGGCGAGCGGGAGGACGAGGCCGAGCGTGAGGACGCCGGCGGTGTGGGTGAGGGTGACGGTGGCGCCGACGGTGACGGCGTCGCGCGGGGTGCCGCGTCGGCCGGCCAGGTAGGCGGCCATGATCGTCTTGCCGTGGCCGGGCAACACGGCGTGCGAGGCCCCGAGGACCACGGCGAGCAACAGGGCGAGGAGGCCGACCGGCACGGTCAGTTCGCGGCTGCCGACAAGGCTGTCGAAGAGCGCCGAGAGCTTGTCGAGTACGGCGGTGACGGGTCCGGCGCCGGGCAGGCCAGGCGGCACGATCCGTGCTGCTGCCCCCTGCCCGGGGGCTGTCCGCACTTCGGCACTGCGCAGGTCGAGCGGGGCGGCGAACGGGTCCTGCGGGTAGTGGCGCAGCCCGCCCGTGGACGAGGCGGCCGAGACGGTGGAGTCTGTGACCGTCAGGCCTTCACCGTTGGCGGTGATCTCGCGCCAACCGATGCGCTGCGTGTCGTAGTGGGTGACGGCCGGGACGGTGGACGGTGAGTCGAGGTTCGCGTCGGCCTGGAGCCGACAGGTCAGCCGGCTCGTCTCGAGCCCGGCCTCGCCCGGATGGAAGGCCAGCGTGCCGACGCGCCGGTTCCATTGGACTCTCACGCCGCCCGCATCGGTGGCCAGTTGCACGGCCAGCGTGGCACACGCCTTGTCCGCGTACACGCCCCGCTCGTCGGCCGTGATGATCCCGTCGCGGTCCCGGTCGATGAGCGGACGCTCCTGTGCGGCGGCAATCTCGGCGCGGTCGACCGCGATCTCGGCCTCGACGGCATGGGGGCGCAGGGTGAGGTGGGTGGCGTAGTTGACGGTGAAGTTGCCCAAGGGATGCGCGGCGGCCGGGTGGGCGGCGGCGATCAGCACGAGCGGGGTGAGCAACGCGGTTGCGAGCGGTGCGGCGGTCAGGCGCCGACGGTTGCAGGGGTTCATGGGGTGTCGTCGATCCGCCGGATCGCTTCGCGCGCCGCGGGGGCGTGCAACGGGTGGAAGGAAGGGGCGATGGCCAGCACCCGCTCGAGGTCGCGCAGAGCGCTCGAGTTGTCGCCGAGGGCCTGCTGGATGGCGCCTCGGTGATACAGGAAGAGGGCGCTGCGGGTCCCCAGACTGAGAGCCCTCTTCGCTTCGGCGAGGGCCTGATCGTCGCGGCCGGCGCGGTGCAGGGCCCAGGCGTAGGCGTCGTGGACCGCGATGAACGGCCGCTCCCGTACGGCCGCTTCGGCCATGGCCACCGCTTGCCGGGGGTCGCCGTGGTCGGCCTCGAAGAGGATCGCGTCGACGTCGGCGGGCGTGCCAGTGGCGCGGCGGAGCCTCTCCTGGGCGCGCAGGATCGCGTACTGAGTTTCGGCCTGCTCCCGGTGGCCGTGGGACTGCTGGAGTTCGCCGAGTCCGAGCAGTTACTGCGGCAGGGGGCCGCAGCGATGGCGGCGGTGTAGTCGGCGACCGCCTGTCCGGTCTCACCCTTGGCTGCGTGGGCTTTGGCCCGGGCCTCCAGCAGGCCCGCATCGCGGGGGGGTGATGGCCAGCCCGGCCTCTGCCTGACGTTGCGCGGCCGCCGCATCACCGCTCTCCAGGGCGAGGGAGGACAGGTGCGTGTGGGCGAAGGCGCGTTCGCCCGGGGTGCCGGCCGCGTGGAGTGCTCGATCCATGAGGGCCTTGGCCTGGGCGGTTTCAGCTCACCACCAGCGGCTCGGGCGAGTCCTACAAGGTCAACGCCTCCTCCAACGTCGTCTGCGGCAACGTCAAGACCGCCAACGCCAACGTCTACATCGTCGACACCGTCCTGATGCCGAAGTAGCCCCACCAGCCACCTGCAGCACCGGCACTCCCGTGAGTACTCGGCAGGGCGGCCGTCCCCGTACGGTCCCGCCGAATGCTCGTCCCACGCTGTGGCACGCCCGGACGGCGCCTCCGGAGATGCCGCGCAGGCGGTCGGTGGCCGTCAGTGGGCAGGGGCTCCGAATTCCGCATGCTGGGTGTGGAAGGCGTACTCCGCGTCATCACCTGAGGGCGGTGCGGAGAACAAGATCCTGCGCGCCTCGGCCCGCGCCTGCTCCATGAGCTCTTCGAACTCTTCGTCGGTCATCGTGCTCGCCTCACAAAACGCGTCCCCCTACAGATGATTCGTGGCACACCCGCTGCCGGACTGGTGGGCACTGACCAGTCCTCCACAGGGGTGGAGAAGCCCCAAGCTCCGCCCCGCCCTTGCCCTGCCGGACCCAGCGGCCAATCCCGGCGGGACCGTTCGTTGATGCCGACGATCTTGCGTGGATGTGGCAGCTCGGGGCCGAGGCAAGGCCGGACGAAAGCATGAGCGGAGGGGCCGGCGCGTGATCGACACCGGCGACATCGACGACGTCCTCCTCGGCCTGGACGTCGGCAAGGGCGAACACCACGCCACCGCCGTCACACCGGCCGGCCAGAAAGCCTTCGGCAAACGCCTGCCCGACACCGAACCCAGGCTCCGCGAGCTCTTCGCCAAGCTGTAGGCCAAGCACGGACTGGTGTTGGTCGTGGCGACCAGCCGGCCTCGATCGCCGCTCTGCCGCCGGCGGTCGCGCAGGACATGGGCTGCCCCGTCGCCTACCTGCCCGGGCTGACAATGCGGCGGATCGCCGACCTCTTCCCCGGCGAGGCCACGAGGGTCGCGAACCGTCTCCACGGCCTGCACGCAGATCCATCCATCGCTGGAACGGGTCCTGGGACCGCGATTGCAGAACCCGGCTGTCCTCACGTTGCTGGAGCGGTTCGGTTCACCGGCCCAGATCCGCAAGGCCGGCCGGCGACGGCTGGTGACGCTGCTGCGGCCGAAGGCGCCGAAGACGGCCGAACGGCTGGTCGAGGAGATCTTCGCCGCTCTGTACGAGCAGACCGTCACCGTTCCGGGGACCGAGGCGGCCGCGCTGATCGTGCCGAGCCTGGCCGGGTCCCTGGCCACAGTCCTTGACCAGCGGAAACTGCTGGCCGCATGGATCGAAGAACTGCTGGAGGCCCACCCTCTTTCGAAGACACCTCATGGTGCTAACTCGTCAAGCCACCAGTTTCGGTATTCGAACAGCGATCACTCATAGAGCTTCTCGGTGGGTGTTGATCCTGCGCGACTTACTCCAGGTAGAGAGCAGCCAGACCCGGCAGTCGGCGAGCCATCTCGTCTGAGTCCGAGAAGTCGAAGTTCCAGGCAGGGTCCAGCTGCGGGTAGCAGATGGTGAGTGTGCCCGGTGGGGGCTGATCACCGGTTGCCGTGATGTGAGCGTTCCATGCGATGACCAGCATGTCTTCGCCCTCCAAGTTGCTGCCGGCGGCTGCGGCGGCTTGGACTATGGGCAGTTTCGCCAGTGCGTCAGGATCAGCGACGACGCGCTCGAAGACTTCACGGCCCTGAGCGATCAGCCAGCCGCGGAAGTAGTCGAAGCCGTCGTCGGAGCATCCGCCGTTGACGGTGTAGGCAGCGGCCCACAGAGGGTTGGTGTAGGACTCAATCATCAGGTCCCACAGCGCCTGCTCCGCGGTGATGATCTCCTCGACCGGCCGGGCGGCCAGCAGCGAGGTCGCTTCGCGGGCGACCGCGTCGCTGTCGTGTGGGGTGATCGCCCGGTCGCGGGCCTCCGCGATGAGCTCCCAGAAGTGCTCCTTGTTCATGGCGGGGAGCATGCCATCTCGTACTGACAGAAGGATGCCGATTCCTTCGTGCTCAAAGCGGGTGATCCCTGAGTCTCGTGGTCGAGAATGATCTTCTCTGTCCGGCTTCGCTCCGACTGGTAGGGGTCTGCCAGGGGACGTGGGCATAGCCCGCTGCCGATGTGAGCATCAAGCCAGTCGATCCTCTCCCTGGCACGATCCATGTGGGTGTCAATTCGGGAGATACGTCCGCAAGCAGGATCGCACCGGTACCGGCTGGGCGTGTGGCGGGGCTTCCCGTTAACCGCACGGTCTGGATCACACAGAGCCTTGTACGGGTCGGGCGGAGATCCTGTGCCAGGGCGCAGCCCAGGAATTCGGCGCCCAGGTCACGGTGGTGCGTCACTTCCCGGCCCGGACGATGCTGGCCCACAGACGACACGACAGGTTCGACCTGCTGGTGTTCAACACGGAGGGCATCGCCGAGACCCATACGTGCGCGGAGGGCATGGGGCCTATCCCGTAGTCAGCAGCGGACGCGGGCGATACCATCACGGACCCATACGAGGGCCTGGCGGAAGAGCGGTGCGCGATTTCCGTCCGGAGTCTCTAGTTCCAATCCTAGGCTTGCAATCGGGCCCGCGAGCTCGAAGAACTTGGCTCCGTCGGGGTCCGGCTCGCGCCGGTCCTCCCACTGGGCAAAGGCCTCATACAGGTCTCGGGCTGATGGCCAGTCAGGGCCAGGAGTGAATCGGCAGATGAACCAGGGCATATCAGTCGTATACCGATACAGCTCGCCTACAAGGTACGGGCCTCGCATAAGGCGCCACGTTGGCTCCAGCGGGTTATCCACGCGTGGGGCAGCATAAAATTTGATGATTTTGCTCTCCAAACTCTAGTTCGTGCGCTTACCCGCGAGAAGCAATGAGGGTCGCTTCCTGCTTGCCGTCTTTGCGGAACGCCCCTCAACACGAGCTCGCCGTCCGGGACACCAGGGCACTTGGCCTTCGAGGCCCTCCAGCGCCGGGCCGCAGCCCGCGGCCACACCGCAGCCGCGCTCGTCGTGGAGACCCCGGCGTTGTTCCGCTTACCCGCCCTCCAGATCGACGGCACCGTACTGCTCGACGCTGGGCCGCGGCTTCTCGTCTTTGGGTCCGGGTGGGGCGGCGTAGGCGGCGGCAGAACCGGCGAGTAGCAGGAAGCCGGCGAGGAATGTCGCCCAGCGGGCCTTGACGGGTACGAGCATGGTCCCTCTCCCTCACTTTCGAACGAAGGCGCAATGTTAGGGAAGGAGGGCAGGCTTCAGCACCCACAGGTACGGACCATATTCATTCCGCCGTGGCACCTCGCGGCGACTGCTTGCGTCCCCTGACTGCCGGTCGGCCGGGAGGGATTGGACACAGCGCCGCCGACCCATCTGCACGGGGAAGACTTAAGGCGGCCCGGCGATACTGCCCCGATCAAAGCGGGCACAGGGCCTGACCGGCGCACGCCATATCGGCTCGGGCTACCTCCGACCCTAAGTCCCGCCGTTGGCGCGATGGGAATTGATCCTGACGCCGGTGCCGCAGTGTTCAGCGGGCGCGCCTTCCTCCCAGCAGCGAATGAACACCAGGGGCAAGCGGCCGACCTCAGGACCGCGAGCCGTCCCAGGCGGCCACCAGAACGGCGGGGCCTGCCCGGAACGGTGTGCGTCCCGGCTCCTTCACCGACCCCATGGCGGATCGGTGACGGACGTACGCCGACCGCTCAGCGTGCGGTTCCGCGGGTTGGAGAAGGTGCTCTGGACAGCTCTCTGGCGGAGCTCACCGTGGGTTCAGATCGGATCAGCGTGAGCGCCTCAGCCGGGCCATGCATGACGGGTGATAGCCGCGATGTGTCTCGCACCGCGCCCCGGCCTCGGCCCCACAGGCGGGACACGCCACCTCATGAACCTCCCGCTCTCCCCCTGCAGGGCGGGTACTCCGTGCCAGCGCCCCGCCGGCATCGACGCGCGTCTTCCACGACTCGATGTGCTCACGCTCGCGCGCGCTGAGGACGCTGTCCGCCTGCTCCGCTGCGAGCAGGAGCTTCCGCACTGAAGCCGTATCCAGTCGCGGCGTTGCGACCGCAGCCCGGTGGGAGGACGGCGAAGGGCCGCCAGCAGGGCACTTACCCGGTCCGCGGCCCACCAGGCCCGTTCGGCCTGCTGCTCGGCCGCGAGGATCTCCTCATGCCGTTCCTTCGCATCGGCGGCGAGTAGTTCACCCGCCGCCTCGACAAGGGCGGACTCCTCTTCAGTGCGGTCATGGCTCGCGGTCGCGTTCGCGGTCACCCGCAGCGTGCGCAGGTGCTCGAGTTCCTGGACGTATAGGGCCGGGCCTACTGAAGCCCTGCGAACAGGTTCTGACGGAACGCCTCCTGCTCCTCCGACCTGAAGCTGGCACCTGAGACGGCAGCACGAGCCTGGGCATGCCCTTCGGTACTCAGACCGGTCAAAGCGGCTAGGAGCTGTCCGGCCGATCATGGTCGGAGTCGAACCCTTCTGAAGTCGATTGCCTGAGTTTCGTTGGCGCGCGACCATCACCGGATGGATGAAGTTCAAGGTCTGATGCTGGTGCGGGTTGTTCAGACGTGTCCCGCGTACCCGTCCCAGTGGGATGCCTGGACGGCGGAAGGCCAGTACCTGTCCCTCCGTTACCGGCATGGTGACGGCTGCGTCGAGCGTCACCCTGGCCCTGACCTCGACACACCGGAATCCTGGAATGAGGGCCTCTCGGAGCTCCTGGCCGAATGGGATGACGGCACGGGCAGCGGAGTGATCGGCCTTGAAGACTTGCTCGCGGCCGCTGGCTTGGCATTGGCTGCAGGCGCATCGGTGGACTGACGCCGGAAAGCGCGGTCACGTCCGGAGCCAGATCACGAGGGCTGCCGCGGTGACCGTGACGAGGTAGACGTAGCCGCCCTTGTCGTATCGAGTGGCGACGGCTCGGACGTGCTTGAGCTTGTTGATGGCCCGCTCGACGGTGTTGCGCTTCTTGTACCGCTCCTCGTCGAAGCCTGGTAGCCGGCCGCCGCGCGAACCTTTCCGCAGGCGGGCGGCCCGGCTGTCGGTCTTCTCCGGAAGGGCGTGCCGGATGCCGCGTCGTCGCAGGGAAGCGCGGCAGGGACCGTTGCTGTAAGCCTTGTCCGCGGCGAGACTGTCCGGCTTCTTGCGGGGCCCGCCCCTCCCGAGCCGAGGTCCGCTCGCTGCCCTGGCGTGACGACCAGGCACAGCGGACGGCAGCGGCCATCCGCACTCAGGTGGAGCTTGGTCGTGAACCCGCCGCGCGAACGGCCCAGACCCTCACCTCCAGCACCACCTCCACCCAGCGGGCGAGGAACTCTGCCACGGCGTCTCGTCCTGGTGTTCTGTCAGCACGTCCCCCCTTTGAGTCGGGAGCCGGCGGCGGATTCGTGCGGGCAGGCTATGAACGCCTGCCTCAGAACAGCGAAGCACACCTGAACTGGTCACTCATCACCCTCATGACCAGGCGACTCACCCGCAAAACCGCCCGGTGGACCAAGAAGACCCCAGCAGCCGACGGTGTGACCTGACCGGCCAGACACCGTCGGCAAGGAACAGCCGTAGGCCTTTCAGTCCCACCAGAACGTCCAGTGGGCGTTACCCACCAGAGCTTCCTCCGCGTAGAGGCGGATGCTCTCGTACCCCTGCCAGATGTTGTCAGGGCAGAACGCGAAGTGCTCCGCGGCGACTGCGAGAGCTTCATCCAGCGTCTGCGGAGGGGCTGCGACCGACAGGTCCAGCCGCGCGTACGACAGAGCAACCACCCGGACTCCGAAGCGGTCCTCCCAGGAACGGAGAACGGCACACAGTCGTGCCACATCGTTTTCGTGGTTGACCGGCCCTGACCAGCCGATTGCTGCGGGGAGGTCCGCGGCCCGGCCCACTGGGACCAACGCCAGCCGAGGGCTCTTGAGCGAGTGTCCGACCAAAGCCTTGGCCACGTCCGCGGCAGTCGTGTCCGGATCTGCCGCTGTCTTCCCTGGCGACGCGAGCCCAGGCCAGCTACCTGTGAACGGGGCTATGGTCTCGCCCGCGTCCTCGTCGTCTTCGTTCTCCTCGGTTTCCGATGCCGCGAACCCCCAAAAGTCCTTGAGGACCTCCTCGGCATGATGGTCGCCGGGGTCCGACATCATGCCGGGATCCAGCTCGCCGTCCCACCACTCCTCGATACCGGATTCGTCCTGGAGAAGGACGGGCTGCAGTCCCGTCTCCCGGGCCGGCAGGTACTCGGCCCAAGTACCAGGTGCTGCGACCTCATCGGCCACCCAAAGCAGCGGCTCAGGCCAAGGACCATCGTTGGTCTCGGTCACCAGTGAGCCCGGCGGCAGGCTCAGCCCCAGGCTTCCGCCCACGGGGTCGGTCAACAGCACCGTCAGCGGCGGCTTGGAATGTGTCGTCATGACGGTGAAAAGTAACGGCCCCCACTGACAGACCTCACCTGTGGCCAGGCTCCAGGATGAAAACAACCACTCAGCCGATGGAGAACGCTCGCGAGGGAGTCGCCCCGCAACGCGGGGCTGCGGGGCGACGATCCACTTTCGCGACGGGCTCTTAGTGGGGTTAGTCGACCGTCTGACCGTCGTAACTGCCACCCCTGCAGGTCGGGAGCACGGGCGTCGACCGGTCGATCGTTCCACCGTTGTCCGTGCACTCACCGGGGGTGACGCTGGCCGGGGTGACACTGCCGACGGTGGCGGCGCTGGCGCTGGCGGCGCCTGTGAGGCCGAGTCCGGCGAGGGCTGCCGTGGCGAAGACCGCGGCGATGATTCGTCGAATGCGCATGTGGTTCGCCTTTCACAGATTGCCTCGGTTGGGGCACTAGCCAGCTTGATCTTCACCCATGTGGGTGGCACGTCATATTGGGCCATTCGGGTGACAGTGTCGTCGGGCGCGGGGTCGGTGACGCGACCCGTCAGAGCAGATGGAAGCCCGTGCCACATCCGTGCCAGAAAGAGCGGATCCCAGCGGTCAAGAACAGTCGAGCGCGACGCCTCGCGATTCATCACCAGAGTCCGTTTGTGCTGGTCAGCGCCAGTTCCCGCTTCAGCTCGCCACGGCCTTGGACGGAGAGAGCTTGGTAGATCGTCTCGCGAACCACGTGCATCTCCGGCCCGGCGGGGAAGCGTCCGCGCAGAGCGTGGCAGATCTGCTCGGGACTCCAGCGCAGGGTCAGGTGATTCTGGAGGAAGTCACGGAGCTCCGGGTTCTGGCCGATCTTGCCGACCTTCGGCCGAGGCCGTCGCCGAATTGCCAGGGAGTGGGGGCGGCCGGCTCGACCGCGGATCGGCCTGCGAGGGCAGCCCGGATCCGGGTCAGCAGCAAGGGTCTGCCCGTCGATGTCCAGAGCAAGACCGCCGTCCTGGTCCAGGCGAACCACGGCCGCCGAGGGACGTCCCGAACGCGGACAAGGGCTCTCGCGCCCGCGCCCTGCTCTCCCCTGCACCGGCCACTCGGGAGTCTTGAGAAGGCCGGCACACGGACGCGGGTTTGCAGGGGGCGATCGGGAGCAAAAGAGCGTCACGACCAATCCGGTACTACACGAGGAGGTCCCGATGTCGGGCACGGAGAAGGCCAAGGCACAGGCCGAGCAGGCCAAGGGCAAGGCCAAGGAAGCCATGGGCCGCATCGCCGGCAACAAGCGGATGACCGCCGAAGGCCACGCCGACCAGGCCAAGGGCAACGCCCGCCAGGCCAAGGAAGACGTCAAGGACACCTTCCGACACTAACCACACCCACGACGGACCACCGTCACCCGCTGGGCCCCGACCCCCTCCCCCCGGAGTCGGGGCCCAGCCACGTGCAGGAGGGGAAGACCGTGAAACTCGTCAAGATGGCTTTCATGGCCCTCGTCCTCGAGCTGGGAGCCTTCTACGGCTGGGCGATCGCCGACTAGCCCATCGATACACCCCGGGCCCTCCGCGCGGATCCCGCCGGCCTTTGGCCCGTGACCAGCCAGCGGGCCACGGCGGGAAGGGGCTCGCTACTCACACGGACCTGAGTACATGCGCCCTGACGGACACTCGGATGAATCCGAACACTGAGGCCATGCGAATCGAACTGCCGAAGCCCCTCCCCCAGCCGTTGGCGATCCTGGTCCTGGCCACGGCGTCGATCGCGGGATGGGCGGCCTGGCTGGGCTGGGACCAGCTCCGCGACGTGCAACCGGACGGGTCGCAGACCGGCCCTTACCAGCCGTGGCAGGTCATCGGACTCGTACTGACCCTCCTGGCCCTCGTCTGCTGGGCCGCCTCCCGCCACTACGAAGCAGCCGCCGTCCTGGGTACCACCACGGGGCTGACGGTCGCCGCCTCCTACGACTGGTCCGACGACGGAAGCGGACTCTTCGTGATCGGCGTCATCATGATCATGATCGGAAACCTCACCGTGACCGGCCTCCTCGCACCCCTCATCGCCTTCTGCGCACGCCACCAGACCCTGCCCCGCTCGCAGCGGTAAAGCCCCACAGGCCACACTCGGAGGCGTTGGCGGCGTCCTAGAGGCCGGCTGCGGTCGTGGGGTGGACGCGCAGGGTGGGTGTGGGATGTCGTGGGATCGTGTCCCACAGCGGGGAGTACTGGACCAGCACCTCGTCGTCGGCCCACCACTGCATGGCGGGTCCGCGGGCTGCGCGGATCGCGCGCAGGCCGGGCCGCCGTCCGCCAAGCTCGTCCAGCCGGGTCTTGGCGGCCTCGCCTCCATGAGCCTCCAGGACCGGCGCGCGACGGGCCGCGTCCATGAGCGCGTCGCACTCGATGAAGTGCTCCAGGGAGGGGAAGGCGGGTTCTTCCTCGTCCCAGTGCATTCCGATCATCAATGTCATGCCGGTCTCCCCCAGCACGATCGCCCCGCTCGCCCCGGACGCTGTCGTCGAGTGGATCGCGTAGAGGAACTCCACGCGCCCGTCGCCCGGTTCGGGATCGAAGGTCGGCTCCAACTCGATGCGCTCGTCCATCAGCGGGCTCTCGTAAGTCAGCCCCGAGAACCGCTCCTGCAGCGATCGCACCGCCCTGAGCCAGCGCTCGTCGGCGTACCCGAAGGCCCGGCGCATCAGTGCGCGGCACTCGTCGTCACCGGGACCCAGATCGGCCTCCACTACGCGGGCCCGCGCGTCGAGGAATCGCCGCGCACGGCTACTCAAAGGCTCTGGACGCGCAAGGACACTCGGTACGGGTCCGATCCTGGCGTCCCGACGAAGCGCTGCGCCAGCATCGCGCACCGGCAAGGTCCGGAAGAGGAAGGGCCTAGCTCCCTTCGGGGGAGGACAACTCGCCGCTGTAGAGGCGGGCCTGACGTACCCCGGCCCTGCGCAGTTCGTCCGCCACGATCCGCAGGGCGGTACGGGCCATGTGCGGGTACATTCCGCACTTGCAGTCCATCCATACACGGGGGACCGTCTCGTCGACCGCGACGAAGTTCGGGCTGTAGAGGTCTGTGTCGCAGAGGACGTCCTCAGCCTCCTCCCGCGAAAACTCGCGGCCGTCCTCGAACGTGCAAGACAGACGGGACTCTGCCGCGAGGAGTGCCGCGACCGCGCCGGCCCGGTCGTCCGATTCGACGGCGATCTCCCAGTACTGGTGGAACATGCCCCCGTTGCCGCCCTCGATGCGCAGGGCACCGGGGTCCACCGTGATACCGCCCGGCTCGCTCTCCGAGAGCACGGCCCGCCGCATCCACGAGGCACTCTGCTCGGTCTCCAGACAGGCCTCCGCGACGCGCCAGAGCATCTGCGGGCCCGAACCGTCGACTGCCTCCTCGAACAGACTGCGGGCGCGATCCCACTCCGCCAACTCCAGGGCACGGCAACCGTGCCTGAAGGCGGTCTCGGAGGGGTCGTCGGCAGAGGGCAGGAGGGGCTCCGTAGTATCCACGGATTCATAGCTACCACCCGGCTCTGACAACCGCCCACGCCGTTACGACATCCCCATCAACCCGAACCGGCATCTCAACTCGTCTGGTAGGTAGTCCAGATCAGCTGTTGGGGAACGAAGACAGAATGGGTACGGGCCGGAGCGCAGGCAGCGAACTGTCCGCGGACGGCTTCCCGGCTGTCACGGCTATCAGTCGGTAGGCGGCGACCGAGCCTGGACAAGGCCGACCCTTGAACGTAGTCGTCACGGAAAAGCGGTCCGAGCCCCATTGTTGGGCAGGCTGAGCGCCGCGGTAGCCACAACGTCTGGCTGTTGCCGCTCGCGCTGGGCCTCGAGGCGGCCTGGCAGGCGTGGAAGAGCCGTCGCGAGGGCGACGGTGACGAGGAGGAGGCGCAGGCGAAGGAGGGTGGGCCGAGCCCGCTGGCGGTCGCCGCTGTCGCCTTCGCCGGACGCTGCGGGTTGTACGGGAGCGCCTCACCGGCCGATACTCGGTCGGAAGCGTGGGGCCAGTGCCGTAGGGTGGTGTTCACCGACGCGGGGTGGAGCAGCTCGGTAGCTCGCTGGGCTCATAACCCAGAGGTCGCAGGTTCAAATCCTGTCCCCGCTACCAACGCAACAGCCCCCTCGACCGCCAGGTCGAGGGGGCTGTTCGCATTCAAGGCCCGCGCGTGCCGTGGAGACGGCCGGGTGCATGCGAATCGGGCGGTTCTATTCGCCGGTCGCCATCGGGATGGCGGGTAGTGCGGCGTCGGGAGTGGCCAGCAGCGCGACGATGGTGACGTGCTTGTCGCAGTGCGGGCAGTTCCGGACGGCCGTGGGGGCCAGCGGTGTCGGATCCGGCGACGCCGGATTCATCGTTTCGCCTTCAGCAGCGTCAGCGGCTTCTTCGCGCTCGCGGCGCCTGCGTCGGCCTGCCTCTGCTTTACATCGGGGCGTGCAGTAGGTGTGCCGGGCGTCCACGGCACATGTCCTGGCGCACCCAGCGGTGGAAGAAATCGAAGACCTTGCGCGGCGGCGGGAACGGCCCGGGGAGCGAGCGCCACTTGACCCCGTTGTCCGCGAGATAGCGCAGCACGTCCAGTATCTGCCGGTGGCAGTACTCCTCCGGCAGTCTCCCACTTCCCTCCATCCACGGCGGGGAGGGATGACCGCGCATCCGTCCTCGCACTCGGCATCGGTCATGTCCGTCTCGAAGGCCCGCTCGTGGACGGGGCCGGACGGGATGCTGCCGTACCGGCAGGGCAGACACGCGCAGGCGTGAGCGGTGAAGTTGTCGGCAGAAACGGCAGGTTGGTGCAACTGCGGCACGGGGCCCTACGGAGAGTTTCGTGGCAACGAAAATCTCTCCAGAGGGCCCCTCTGGATGCCTGATGAGCCCCAGAAACCCACACCCGAACCACCGTGCCCGTCATCACCAGGCTCTTACGTCACCACCATGTCCCGGTGCTGTAAGGGAACTGGGCTCGGGGCACCCGCCCGCCCAGTCGGCCACTAGCGTGCGGCCATTGAGCCCACCAGCTCAGCCGACCACCACACCCCGGGAGACTCCGCCATGCCCCTTCTTGGTCCCCGCACCCTCCTCGCCACGATCGCCCTCGCAACCACGCTGACGCTGACCGCCTGCGACCCCGCAGCCGAAGCCGAAGCCCCTCCCGCCGCTCCCCCCACCTCCGCCCCTGTCTCCACGCCCGCAAGGTCCGCCGCCCCCACCTCGCCCGCCGGTTCGGGCAAGCACACCCTGGCCGAGGCCGCCACCGCCGGCGGGCTCACCAAGGCCACCGGTGCCAGCGCGGTCTCCGACGTCCCGGTCGACCCGGGCGAGATGCGTGACGGCATGCACCTGGTGGTCGCCGACTACAACCGTGCCGGGCAGACCTCCGGCCGCCGCATCCTTTTCGTTGGCGTCGACAGCGTTCCCGAGGACCCGAACAAGCGTCGCGAGCACCTGTGGCGCGGCCTGATCGACTACGCGCTGCAGAACGGCTCCACCGGCACCCCCACCACCGCCAAGCCGTACCAGCCCGGCCCGTTCGGCGGATCCCTCGAGTGCCTCAGCCTGCCCGAGTCCGCCAACGCCACCGACGTCATCTGCGGCTGGGCTGACACCACCACCGCCGCCGTCGCACTCTTCCCCCGCACCACCCCGGCCGACGCCGCCCGCCTCTTCGCCGCCATGCGCGCCGACCTCGAACACTGACCGCCCCGTCTACCGCACCCCCATGGCCGGGGCGTCGCGCAGGTAGCGGCGCCGCCGGGTGATCCACGCCAGGGTGCGTTCCACGATCCAGCGCTGGCCAGTGCACGACGTAGCCGAGCGACGTCGATACGGCCCTGGCCGATCCCCGAGTACAAGACCCCGTACCCTCGGCGGTGTTCCGGCGCGAGTGCCAGGTCCACGAGGGTGCGGACCGGTCCGTCGGTGCACAGCAGGGCGTCACACAGGTCGAACAAGGCGTCCGCTCGCGACGTCAGGCACGCGTACAGCTCGGTCCGGAACTCCGACACCTTCGTCAGCGCGACTCGTTGGACGCTCTACTCGACCAGTCCCACGATCCCGGCCTCCGTGCTGAATCAACCCTGAGCACAGGATCGGAAACCGGCCTCGCGCACGTCCGGTGAACTGGCGAAACTCCGAACAAGTTCAAGCCCACTTCGACGCCGGTGGATAAACGACAAGCTGAGGCCCACCGCGCCTTCCTCGCCCCGCCGCCCGATCCTGCGCCCTGCCGAGGAGTACCGCACCCCGACCGAGGCCGAGTGGGAGGACTTCCTCGGCCATTTCGAACGCCGCACTCTCCTCGGCACCGGCACCGGCTCCCGCGCCAACGGCACGGCCTGCATCCACGAGCACGCCTGCGTCCGCTGCGCTCTTCTGCGCCCCGACCCTGCCCAGCGCGGCCGGCTGGTGGAGATCCGCGGCAACCTCCTCGACCGGATCGCCGAAGCCAAGCGCGAGGGCTGGCTCGGTGAGATCGAGGGCCTGCCCGTCAGCCTTGCCGGCGCCGAATCCAAAATCGACCAGATCAACGCCGCCTCCAGAGGCATGCCGATCAACCTCGGCATGCCTCGCCAGACCCCAGCTCAACCCACCCGACAGAAGGGACAAGCGCACCGTTGAGACAATGACGGGATGATCAGCAATGAGATCCGGTTCGACTGCCATCCCCGAGGCGACGGCGGCCCGCTCGCGGTGGTCCCTCACATCGACGGAGCATCACTCACCGAGCTGGTCGACGGATTCGAGATCTCGGCCAAAATGGAACCTGCAGGTGATGCCTACGGCGGTCTGATCCCGGCGTTCTTCCGGTTCGGCCCGATGCAGGACCACTTCCTCGGACGATCCACCAGCGCCATGGGGCCGAAGACACCCGTCCTCGGTTGCGAATGCGGCGAGTGGGGATGCTGGCCCCTCATGGCCCGCATCACCGCAACAGCCAACCTCGTGACCTGGGACGCCTTCGAGCAACCCTATCGCCAGATACGCGACTATTCGGGATTCGGCCCATTCCATTTCGGCCGCTCTCAATACGATGACGCCCTGAATTTCCTCAGCGCTGCACTCAGCTCCGAGCACACGTGAGCGCAACCCGTCAGCCCACCAGGGGAAGGAAGTAGTCGTGTTTGACTACGTCGTCGGGCTAAGCCCCGAGCAGACCGCACTCTGGATCGCTTTGGTCGAGGAGGCTCGACCAGTCCTGAAGAGTGATGGAATGGAAGCCGTTCAGGCTCTTCTTGCCGAGCGTGGCATGAGCATCATCCAAGCGATCGCAATCACCCGGGCACTGCTGGGCCTTGCGGAAACACCACTCCGAGTCGCCATCGACATCGTGGCTACGAGCCAGGCCCGGCAGTAAGTTCAGAGAACCGACCAGCCCGAAGCTCAGAACACCCGCCCACACCGGACGCGCCATGATCTCCACCACCCTCGATCTCGCCCCGAGGTCTGCCTACGCACCCCGCGGATTGGGGTTGACCGGGGTATGGCCCCGTCGCGGCCTGGATGGCCAAGCCGCACCCCGCACTCCTCCTCTACCCTCTCTCCCCGCGCTCGTCAGGTGCGCTGGTCGGATGCGTTCCTAAATTCGAGCGTGTACCTGGCTGCCTCGGCCAGCTCTCCGACTCCATTCTGCGCGAACGTGCCGAGGGTGCTCGCATCGCTCCAGACACACATGGACATGGCGGAGTTGTTCTCGTAGTGCCCGCAGGCCAGACGGCCGCCGAGCGGGCCGGCAGGGTACTCCACGGAGTCGCTGCTCTTGGCTCCGGCGAAGAAGTTCCGGAACTCCTGCGTGATCGAGTCCCTGCGCTTCTCCGCGGCCAGCTTCTGCGACCACTGGGTGGTGTCGATGTGGAGGATGCCGTCGGCGCGGCCATCATCGTCCCGGTCGTAGTACCAGGTGCGGCCACGGGGAAGGCGTGCGGCCTCCGCCTCCCGGTAGGAGGCTGTCTCCTCCTCTGCCATCAGCCGGTAGCCGTCCAGGGCCGCGGGCGGCGTGATCGTACGCGGGCCGCTCGGGGCCGCGTCGGCTTCCGCCGGGCCACTTGCGGCTGCGGCGGTCTCCGCAGCTCGCGGCTCCGGCGCGTACCGGAGTACGGCACTCACGACCGCACCCGCCCCGAGCAGGACCAGGATGATCAGAACCGTACGACGCCGGCGCACTCTCAGCGCCGCGGTGGGCCCGTCGGCGGCTTCGCCGGGAGGCAGTGCACTGACTCGCCGCCATGACGCCGTGGCGAACCACAGTACGAGCATCAGCAGAGCGGGGCCGAGGAGGAAGCCCAGAGCCTTCCCGACTTCGTACGCCTCGGAGGTGGTGTCGATGGACAGGTAGATCATCACCGGCGCATCGTACGCGTGACCGAAACCCGCGCGGCGGCCGGTCCGGACCGCCAGGATCTCGTGGCTCGACCGTGCAGTCCATGCAGCCGGCACAGCGACCCGCGGAGGGCCCGCACCAGGATTCTCTGAAGTCATCGCAGGCCGAGGCGGGGGTTGTCACCCCGTCGGCCAATTACAACGCGCATCGAGGCCAAGTACGAGGTTCTGACCGCTGTTTCGTGATGTCTACGACTGCGGGAGGATGCGGGCTCTGAGTAGGGCTGATGAGGCTCTGCCGTACATCGGCGCCGGGTGCTCTTGGATCCAGGCGGCCAACTGTCCCAAGCGCGTCGTCCGCCGACCTTGTATCCGCAGCTTCTGGCACAAACGTTGGCCCGGGCGGCCGCCGCGCTCCACAGCGACCGATCTCATCGCCGACCGGCCGCCGTCGAAGTACGGAGTCTCCGCTCCGTCAGGCCAGCCACCTGTTCCACGTACGTCCGGCTCCGGCTCCGGCTCTGGTCACAGAAGAACCAACGCACGCGGAGACAGACGACCATCTGCCGGCCGCTGGCAGGCAGCCCGGCAATGTGACGCCAGTACCGGCTGTGAACACGTGCCGCGGGATGCTGACACAGGGGACATGGCCCTGACGGTCCGCAGCATGCCGCGTCGACCATCACGTTGTCATCCACGACCGCGGCCTGGCGCACTACGACGTTCAGACCCGGGAAAGGACGTCTTGAAGCGATTCCGTCTCCATGACGACGGTATTCCCTGGAGAAACGGTCCTGCAATCCAGCCCTTCGAGCGCCTGCAGTCAGGGAGCGATCCCCAAGGTGCGAGTAATCGTCTGGACCATCGCTCGCCACTCCTCCGCCTCAGCGCTCTCGACCCAGCCCTCGGCCAACTCTGAACCGACCTCCAGAACACGACGAATCGCCCGCCCAGCCTGGGGCCGGAGCGAGATCGGCAAAGCAGGCAACGGCTCAGCAGGACCGTCATCGGAATCGATCTCTACCTGACTGCCTGGAATCTGGGACGCGATGAGGGCAGCAGCGGCAATGGCTTCGGCCCCATCCCCACCATCCACGCGCGAGCCGGAGTCCACCACCCTTTGGAAAGCCCTGGCCATCGCCTCGATGACCTGATCAGTCGACATCCCCGCAAGCCCCTCGACGAAGTCTGCGGCCATATCACTGTCGAACGGACCGGTCCCCCACGTTCCCATGTGCTTCTCCCACCATCCGGACTCGGTGGCGCAAGCATCTCAGCACGCTCTGACACCGCGGAGCAGCAGTACCTGACAACGAACGCCGGCTGGCAACATCCCGCGGCTGGCATAGGCATCACGGAACAGCGTTCAGAACCGTCTAGTTGGCCCTTCCGGCCAACTACGACACTCACAGTCCTGGGACGAATGGTGCGGGGCAGAACCTGGTTTGAAATCGAGCAGCCGACGATGTCCGGCAGATCAGGGAGCTGCGGCGTCCATGAACGCACTGAGGAGCGCCCGGGCGCGCTTTCGGAGGGCTTCATCCCGGTCGATGATCCGGTCTTCGACTCCGGAGCAGATGATCCGGGCGTCGCCGTCGGCGAGGGCGGCAAGTCGACTCAGGTGGTCGTCGGTCAATGCGTCGGGACCGAGTGCTTCCAGGGCGTCGCAGGCACCCATCGGATCGGCGTCCTGTTCGGCGGACCGCAGGGCGGCCTCGGCGAGTGCGGTGCGGTCCAGCAAGGCGGGTTCGGCCACGGCCGCCAGGGCCCGCACCGCGGCCGGCGCCTGTGTCCCATCGGCGAGGGCCGCTTCCAGACGGGCAGTGAGCGGCCGTCCGGCAGGGCCGAGGAGGGCGGCCGCTCGGGCGGCACGTACTACCGACCATCTGGACCAGGGGTTTCCTTCGGCACGGGCGAAGACCGATTCCAGAACAGCGACCACACCGTCCGCGTCCCCCGCGACGCTCCACAGAGCCTCAGCGAGGGCCGTGTCCGTATCCAGCGCATGCGTGGTGTCGCCGTCCTGGCCCCTGAGTGCCGCGCGCAGGGCCGGCGCGAGCGCTGCTCCCCGGGTACCGAGTGAACCAGCTATCAGGGCGGCCTCCCGGAGCTGGCCGGAGCCTCGCCCGAGGTTTTGGTCGAGACAGCGCAGCAGGGGCGCGAGCTCGCCGTCGAGATCGTGCAGGGCCTTCGCCGCGGGCAGTACTCCCTGCTCGGCTGCCGCCCGCAACGAGGTGACAGCCCGTGCGCGGTCAGCCGGCGCGCAGTCGGCAGCGACGGAAGCAATGACCTGGGCGGACTGGCCGGGAAGGTGCAGGAGTCCCGCGCACAGCTCGGGCAACGCCGGCGCGGCTTTGGCGCCCCACCCCGCCAGCAGGTTCGTCAGCTGCCACGGTTCGTTACCGCTCAGGGACTCAGGCCGGGATAGGCGGTTCCGGACCGCATCAAGGAGCTCGCCGCTGTACGAGAAGGCGGAGTCCGCGGCGCTCCGGAACCCGGCGGCCGCGTCGAGGGCGCGCGGCCGCTGCCCCAGGCCAGCGGCGAGGAGCGGGGCCGCCTGTGAGGGCACCACACCTACAAGCGCGGCCAAAGCGCGGTCCGCATGGTCGTCGTCTTGGTCCAGGTTCCGTCCGGCGAGCGGGGCGAGGATGTCGGCAGCCGGTGCGGCGGCGCTGCCCAGCCGGCCGAGAAGAGACGCCATGTCGACCACTGCCTCATCGTCGACGGCCGCCGCGCGCAAGTTCCACACCAGGTGCCGTGGGGCACTGCGGGAGAGTACGCAGGCCCGGTCGGCCGCCCAGAGGCCTTCACCTCGCACCTCGGCCCGGCTGTCGTGCAGGGCCGCCTCGACCAGTGCGAACGCCATCTTGCGCTCCGCGCGGAGACCCCGAGTCAGGAGCGCCTCGACGACGGCAGCCAGCGGCTCGCCTCGTTCGAGGTCGAGATCGGAGCTCAGGGAATCGGCGGGTAGCAGAGCCAGCATCGTCGTGTGCATGGCCTCAGTCCACGGAACGCCCGCGTCGAGGGAGGCGAAGACGGCGGCCATGCGCACCTCAGCCGGCTGGGACGGGTCCAAGACGGCGGCGGCCGCCACCGCTCCGCCCTGCGGATCGAGCCGTGCGATCCCTGCCAGGACCTCCGCGCGAGCGGACGGTTCGGATTCCTCGTCCCAGCGCGCGCAGAGCGCGGGGAGGACGATCTCGGTCGCGCGGGTGTGGGACACAGCCCAGGCCGTGGTCCGGCGAACCCCCGGATCCGGTGAGGACAGCAGGGGCAGTAGCAACGGGAGCCAGTCCGCCACAGCCGCCCGGACCGTGCCCAGTGCCACGCCGTACTCATCCTCGCTCTCGGCCATGCCACCGAGCAGCGTCAGGATGTCTGCCGTGCGATGGCCAGCAGCCGCGATCCCGACCAGGAACGGCACCGCCTCGCGACTGGCGGCGTAGACCGTCCCCTGGTGCAGAACGCTCCCGTAGAGCTCCGACAGCGCCTCATCCGCCACATCCGCGTCGGCGCCGGTGAGAGCCCGCAGTAGATCGGGAACATCCTCCGCGCTGCCGTACGCGTGGGAGAGGGAAGACCAAGGGCGAGTATCCAGGCCGTGGAGCGGGTGTACGAGATCCATGCGCAGCATCGTGCCAGCCATCTCCGACATTCCCTGGCCACCAGCGATGCTCACTCGGGCTTCCCCATGGAGAAGTCGAGCCGCAGAACCCGTACTGACGGCCGGTAATGTGAGTGCCTGACAGTGACACCTTCCCTTGGAAATGAAGTTCAGGATGCACATCCTGGAAGATCCATCCGAGCTCTCGGCACGCGCACAAGACCTCCTGCGTCGTTCAGCCCGGCGTGAGTGTCCCTCTCGGTTCGGGCTGCCGATAGAGCTCTGGCAAGTGCGTGACCACACAGGGGTACTCGTCCCCGCTCCCATGGATCTCATCATCCGGTGCGAGGGATTCGAGCAGAAGTTCGGAGGCCTGCGCTACGAGGTACGCCGTAGCTGGGTTGTGAACGGGGATCGGTACGAGACCACCCGCGGGTGGGAGTATGACCACCTCGGTCTGCAGACGGCGGCATGGCAGGACCGGGGAAGTGCGGGCTGATACTTCGAATGGACCGGCGAGCGTGTGTCGAAGCCGTGCCGGGACTTGATCCACACCGACGGCAGTGTGGGCACCGACATCGACGGTGGCAGTCCCTACCTCCCTGTCGCCCCGTCGCTCCCGCATCTGATCGAATCTCATGCCCTCACCGACTCGGTCGCGACGTGGAAGCCATGGCCCATGGACAGCCTTGCCGCCTCGGCCATCGAACTCCTGGACGGCCTGGTGGAGGTGGCCGAGGCCTCATGGGGTTCCTCGCGGTGGCGGCTGTCGGACACCATCGCCGTCATGGACTACGACAGCTGGGACCACAAGAATCCGCGCCGCAGGACCCTCGTCTGGTCACGCGAGGAAGCCGGTCGGCGCCAAGTGCAGGCAGTCCTGGACGGATGGCAGCATCGAGATCAGAGCACGCTGCGGACCGATCGGTTTCGCCCGACCGCACCGACTGGAGCACCGTCGGCCGCTAAGCCTTGCCCGGAGGTGGAGGCCGGCTCGTAGCTTTCGGGGGTCTTGTCGTAGCGGGTGGCGATGCCGCGCCAAACTTTGAGTTTGTTGATCATGCGCTCGGTGGTGTCGCGGTCCTTGTAGAGCTCGGTCTCGTAGGTCACGGGGCGGCCGCCTCGACCGCCGTATCTCTTGCTGTTCGCGGGCGGGTCCTTCTTCTCCGGGATGACGGCCTTGATGCCGCGCCTGCGCGGTTGGCGCGGTTGGCGCGAGAGGAGTGCGCCGTGTCGCCGGCCACCGCGTCGGGCCGGGTACGGGGCCCGCTGACGGGCAGCCGGATGCGGACCTTGCTCAGGACGGGGAAGAACTGCGGGCGGTCCGCCTCTGGGCCGGCCGAGCAGGCGATGAACTTCCACTGATCATCGCTGAGCTGTCGGCGCATCACGCCGACGTTCTAGATGGCATTCGTCTTCATGCCGCGTGCTTCGGCCGCGCCCACGAGGAGTCGAGGCCGCTACGGCCGCGTCGGCCGCCATCTGCGGCACCAGGCGAGTAGAAGGACGGCAAAGCGCCGACCCTCAAGGTTCGAGACGAGGAGCACCATGTCGCACCCCCGGCCCGTTCCGCGCCGCCCGGAAGGCAGGCTCGCTCTCGCGCTGGCCTTCGCGGCTGCCGCCGCGGCCTTCCTCGCCATCTTCCTGTTCGGCCGGGCGAACACGTCGGACTACACCGCGACACTGTTCGGCCAGGCGGACGCCGACGCCGTGCGTCTCAAGGCGCTCCTGGCCACCGGCGTCCTGGGGCTGGCCACCCTCCAGTTGCTGCTGGCGCTGTGGATGTACGGCCGGCTGCCCGGAGTGCGTCGGGTGCCGGGCCCGGTGCCCATCACCCACCGGATCGTCGGTGTGGTCCTCTTCGCCCTCTCCGTCCCGATCACGGTGCACTGCGTCCGGGCGTATGGCGTGCAGCTGACCGGCTCGCGTGTGGCAGTGCACTCCATCGCGGGCTGCTTCTTCTACGGGGCGTTCGCCGCCAAGGTCCTGCTGGTGCGGAGCCGTCACCTGCCGGGCTGGGCCCTGCCGGTGGCCGGGGGTGCGCTCGTGGTCGTGGTGGTGGTCCTCTGGTACACGAGTGCGCTGTGGCACTTCAACGGAGACACCGTGCCGGCACTGTCCCTCGGACAGCACCACCTGCCACTGGGATGGTTGTGACGATCGGACGACCACCGAGGACAAGGGCCTATCGGATGACGGTCCTCGGTAGCGGCGTGCGATGGCGCCGTGGGCGCCGCCGGGCTCCAGCCGGACGCAGTAGAGGACGCTGCCGCCGCGAACCGGGCGACTTCCTCACGGCGGGGGGGCACGGATGTGGGCGACCTCGTCAGAGTCTGCTTCACGGCCCCGGTGACACAGCGAGCGGTGTTGGCTGGAGGGCATGGAGTCCGCCCGCGAGGCATCCCCTGCGACGGATCACTCCGAACCCCCGCGGCTTCGGATACAGCAACGGCCTGCCCGACCTCCGTATGGGCTTGCGCAGAGACCGCCGGTCCGGCGGGAACGGTACCCACCGAGTCCAGGGCGCGCCGTACACCGTGATCGACCCGCTGGTCGGCGACCCGGCCGCCGCCGTCCACGCGGCGACGGCTGGGAAGGGCGGCAACGGTCCATCGCGCCGGCCGTATCAGGCACGCCTCGGAGGCGAGCATCGCGTCACGGACCATCCCCGCGAGGCAGGGCTCGCGGCGTTCGACATCACCGGGCTGACGCGCCCGGCGGCGGGCGGTCCGGTCGCGGGGGGGAGAGAGATCGGAGTGAGGCCCCACGGGTTGACCGAGCTGCTGACGGCAGGTGCCCATCGCGACGGTGGTCGGCTGTCATGGGCGTGTCTGTTCACACGTTGCCTACGCGACCCGGCCGTTCGCGAGCTGTACGGCTGCGCCCGGACGTCCGTCCGTAGCCCGCTCGCCGAGCGGGGCCGCGAGAGCCACCTGGATGGTGGCGCCCGCTGACCGGGCATCGGCTGGAGTGCCTGCCGGAATTGGCTGGCAGGTGCATGACGGGATAATGGGGTGCGGGGCTACCTTCTTAGGGCTCCGGAGGGGCGGCTGTCCGAACTGCGGCCACAGGCGGGCGGTGGCGGCGTCTCCAGTGCCCCGGCTCCGCCGAGGGGCCGGGTCCCCCCACGCATGAAGGAAGACGACCATGTCTCTGGGCACCTGGCTGAAAGTCGGCACCTCCGCCGCCGCAATGGTTCTCGCGGCGGCAACCGCCGCGACCGCGGCACCCGCGTCCGTACCGGACGCCTCCGCAGCGGTAGTGACGCTTCGTTACGATGACAGTCGGGCCGGCGGCTGGGAAGCGGCCATCACGGCCGGGGTCGCTTCCTGGAACGCGAACGTCAGCAACGTTCGGCTGGTGGAGGCCGCGCCCGGGGTCCGGGCCGAGATCGTTATCGTGGCCACCACCGGCTGGCCGCAGGCCACCCTCGGTCCGGTCCGTCCTGGGCGACAGGTGCGAGTCGAACTCGGCGCGCAGGCCGTGAGCCAGGGGTACGACAAGACGCGCATCGCCGCACACGAGCTGGGCCACAGCCTGGGCCTCCCGGACACCAAGCCGGGGCCGTGCTCCCAGCTGATGTCCGGGTCCAGCGCCGGGACGGCCTGCACCAACGCCGTGCCCAACGCGACCGAGCGGTCCCGCGTGCAGAACGCGTACGCGAACGGGCTCGCGGCAACCGTGCCGACCGATGGCCGGGTACTCATCGACGCCCCCTGACCGGCGGATCGGCGAGTGGGCCGCTGCGGGGCCCCGACTGGGACGGAACTCCTGGAGGGCGGGGCCCCGCCGGTCCACTGGCGCACCTTCATCAAGAAGGAACGTGGGGCGCTTCACCTGGATGAGTCGGCCTGGACAACAGAACGCGGCATGGCACCCTGGTGAGGGTCTCCCCGGCGGTCCCCCTGTCCCGCTCGACCACCACGCACGCCGCCGCGGATCCCGGACAGTCGGCCCTGGTCGACGGCACGTTCCCCACGCACCGGCGGCGTGCCCCCGGCTGTGTGCAGCGGCCCCCTACTGAGCGATCAGCACGCCGACCGGCAACCGCAGTGCAGGCGTCCGTCGGGCGCCGTGGACCGCGGGGTGGGGCAGCCCGCGGTCCACGGCGGCCTCGATGGCTGGTCTTCGGCTGGGGATCAGGACGCGCGCGCCTATCCGTATCGGCTCAGTTCGTGGAAGAAGCCGTCGATGACGTTCAGTTGTCCGGTGCGGGCTGCCTCGTCGTAGACGTGTTTGCCGACGGCGAGGTCGAGTACGCCCAGGCCGAAAGGTGAGAACACCACCGGCCGGTCGTGCGGCAGTACCGCGCGGCCGGTCGTGACGTCGTGCAGTGTGCCGGTGAGGAAATCTCGGTTTCCGGTGAGCTGTTCGGCCAGGTGGGGCGAGGTGTCGGCTTTCAGGCAGTGCTCGATGTCGTCGACGATGTTGGCCGAGGCGAGCAGGATTTCGGGAGCGAGGTCGCGCAGTGACACGTGCAGGACCAGGGGGTTGTGGTCGAACCATGCCGGGTCGGTGATGTGTGGCCGGCCGGCGACGGTGGCGAAGACGAGTAGATCGCTGGAGCGGATCAGCTGCTCGGGGCTGTCGTGCACGGTGATCCGGGTGGCCGCAGGGGTGTCTTGCAGGTAGCTGCGGAAGCCGGTTGCGCTGTCGGCGGAGACGTCATGCACGCCGATTTCATCGAAGGACCAGCCGGTTGCGGTCAGGAACGTATGGATGTAGCGGGCGATAAGACCCGTTCCGAAGAATCCGACGCGCGTCGGGCGTGCCCGCCGGCCCTGACTGAGCCGGTTGGCCGCTGATGCGGCCATCGCGGCCGTTCGGGTGGCGCTGATGATGGAGCTCTCCAGGCAGGCGAACGGGTAGCCGGTGTCGTGGTCGTTGAGGATCAGCACCGCTGATGCCCTGGGGATGCCGGCCTGCACATTGCCGGGGAAGCTGGAGATCCACTTGATTCCGTCCACTCGCGCCCGTCCGCCGATCGATGCGGGTAGCGCGATGATGCGGGCGGTCGGGCGGTCGGGGAAGCGCAGGAAGTACGACGGCGGGTTCACCGACTCCCCGACGGCGTGGAGATGGTAGGTGGACTCGATCAGCTCCATGATCTGCTGTTCCTGGCCCTGGAGGGTGTGCTGGACCTGGGCTCCAGGGATCACGGCGAACGGGGGCACCTCGATCGGTGCCGGCGTTGCGTTCGGTTCGGACATCGGGGACCGCGCGGCAGTGGGACGGGACGGGGTCATCGGGTGCTCCCTTCGGGGGCCGCAGTCGGTGTGGGCGGGAAAGAGGCCGGGGGCCGTGGTTCGGCCATGGCAACGAGGACATCGCGCGGCGGCTCGAAGGGTTCCCTGCTGTGGGCGGTACGGATGTTGTCGATGAGCATCAGGTCGCCGGACTGCCACGGCTCGCGGATGGTGTGCTCGTCGTAGACCGTGTTGATCAGGTGGACCACGTCCTCGCCGATCGGGTCACCGTCTCCGAAGCAGGTGTTGAACGGCAGGGATTCGGGGCCGTAGACGTCGACGAGGTACTCCCGTACCTCGGGTGCCAGCGTCCACGCGTTGAGGAATGCGATCTGGTTGAACCAGCAGCGCCGGCCGGTGACCGGGTGGCGTACCACGGCCGGGCGGCGCTGGCGGGTCTGCAAGCCGCCGTCTGCTTGCCAGGCGAATTCGAGGGCGTTGGCACGGCAGTAGTTCTCGACGGCCGCCCGGTCGTCGGTGCCGAACGCCTCGGACCAGGAGGCGCCGATGTCGTCGTTGTAAGTGCGGGTGAGCAGCCAGCCGTGCTGTTCGAACCGCTGGACGAGTTCCGGCGGCAGGGCCTCCAGGACGGCGGCGGAGTCCGCGAGGGCGGTGGCTCCGCCCGTGGTGGGTGCCGTCAGGCAGGCGAGCAGGAGCAGACCTGGAGGGCTGTGGATGTAGCTGAGCTCGTGGTGCATGCACATGGGCTGGTTGGCCGGCCACACCGTGGAGGAGTACAGGCCGGAGCTGTACGTCTGGCGGGGGGCGAAGGCTTCGACGTCGGTCATAAGGGCAGATGTCAATTGGCCGAAGACGGCGGCCACCTGCCCGGGTTCGCACAGCCCGAGCCCGCGGACGAGTACGGCGCCGTGCTCGGTGACGAGGCCGTGCAGGGTGTGGCGGTGTTCGGCTGCCCAGGCCGGCAGATCGGCCTGGGCGGGGGTCCGAACATGCAGGATCGGGGGCTTGCCCGGGTGCAGGTCCGCTCGGGGCACGGACGCGGAAGTGAGCACAGGGCTGGGGCTCACCGGGGCGGAGCTGGTGAATGACATGGTCTGTGTCCTTTCGGTGGTGGTGAGGAGGAGAAGGAGGAGGAGGAGGCCGGCGATCAGGGGGAAGCCGGCTGTGCGAGGGGGCGCTGGTGGGACGTGGTGTCCAGGAACCCGGCCAGATCGGTGAGGACGGGGTGGCGTATGACGTCTGCCGGGGACACGGCGCGGTCCAGAGAGATGGCAAGTTTCACGGCCGACAGGGACGTGCCGCCCAGGTCGAAGAAGTTGTCGCGCCGGTCGATCCGGCCTCGCGCGATGCCGAGCACGCTCGCCCACGCGGCCGCCAGCCGCTCTTCGGCGGGCGTACGGGGCGCCTGAACGTCGCCCTCGGCCGCGTGAAGCCGCGTGGCCAGGGCCGTCAAGGCCTTCCGGTCGATCTTGCTGTTGGGGGTCAGCGGGAGGCTTTCCTGCCAGTGGATGACCGAGGGGACCATGTACCCGGGCAGTGACGTGCCCAGCCGGTCCAGCAGGATGCCGGCCTCGAGCGGGTGCGGGGCGGTGTAGAACGCCACGAGGTGCGTGCTGTGGTCGGGCCGTTCGGTGACCACCACGGCGCTGTCGCGGACCCCGGGTGCTCGGAGCAGGGTGTTCTCGATCTCGCCGGTCTCTATGCGGAAACCGCGGATCTTGACCTGGTTGTCGCGGCGGCCGAGGAACTCCAGCTTGCCGTCCCACCGCCAGCGGCCCACGTCGCCGCTGCGGTACAGGCGCTTGCCCTCACGGTGTGGATCGGCAAGGTACGTCGGCCGGGTGCGCTCAGGGTCATTGACGTAGCCGCGGCCGACACAGACCCCGGAGAAGGCGATCAGGCCGGGCGCACCGAGCGGCACCGGATTGAGGTGCTCGTCGACCACGTAGAGGTGCACATTGTTGACGGGCCGGCCCAGCGGGACCCGGTCGGCGTCCGGTGCGCGGTCCATGACCTCGTGGTTGGTGTCGTCGCTGGTCTCCGTCAGTCCGTAGGCGTTGACGAGTTTGATGTGGGGCTGGGCGGTGAACCAGCGCTGGGCGAGTTCCTTCTTCAGTGCCTCACCCGTGACCGACACGTACCGCAGGTGCGGCAGCGTCCGAGGGTACTGCTCGAGATGGGACACGACGACGTCGAGGTAGGAGGGGACAACCTGCAGCACGGTGACCTGGCCCCGGGCAACGGTGTCGACGAACCGTGCGGCGTCGAGGATCGTTTCCTGCTCGATCAACAGGGTCCGCCCGCCCGCGAGCAGCGGGGCGAGCAGTTGCCACAGCGAGATGTCGAAACACTGGGGCGCGGTCTGGGCGACCACCTGCCCCTCGCCGATCTCGAGGTCGTCGATTTTGGCGTAGAGGTGGTTGAGCATGCCCTGGTGTTCGCACATCGCGCCCTTGGGCTCACCCGTCGAGCCGGAGGTGAAGTAGATGTAGGCGAGCTGGTCGGGTGTGACGTCGATACCGAGATCAGTCCCGGCATGGTCCTGGCCGTAGGCGGTGTCGACGAACAGCGTCCGGACTGCGGGCCGGGAAGCCAGAGCCGGCTGAAGGGTGGTGGCGGCCGTTTCGGTGATCACGAGCCCGCATCCGGCACGGGCCAGCATGGCGTTGATGCGTTCAGCCGGCAGGTGCGGCTCGATGGGCAGGTACGCACCGCCGGCCTTGAAGACGGCCAGGACGGCGGCCAGCCAGTCCAGGTTCCTCTCCATCGCCACCGCGACCACCCCTTCACGGTGGAGTCCTTGGGCCCGCAGGGCGCGGGCCAGGCGGTTGGCGCGGGCGTTGAGCTCTTGGTAGGTCCACTCCCGGATGCCGTGCTGGGCCGCGACGGCGTTCGGGTGCTGCCGTACACGCTGTTCGAACAGCTCGTGCACCCGGTGCTCGGGCAGGTCCCGGTGCGGCCCGGCAAGGCCATGGACTTGGAAACGGAGCTCTTCGGTCGACACCAGACTCTGACCCGCGTGATCGGCGTCCGGATCAGCGGCGATCAAGGCGAGCGCCGTCAGGTGGTATCCGGCGATCCGCGCAGCGCAGTCCGCGTCGAGGACGTCGGTGCGGTAGCGCAGCCGCAGCGTCAGCCGTCCGTCGTCGTCGTGGGCGATGCCCGTCCACAGCGCCGTGGCGGCGGCCAGCGTGCTGCTGTCCGGGGCCGGGGTGGCATCAGCTTCCGCGCCAGGGAAGTCGCCGCTCATGCCGGTGGGGTCGAGTACGGTCTCGAAGGGTGGTTCGGTCAGGCCCAGTTCGCGCCTGAGCTCATCGATGGGGAAGTCCTGGTGGGCCAGGAGTTGCGCGACGGCCTGGTGGGTGTGCCGAAGCAGGACCCGCCATGAGTCGCGGCCGGTCGTCAGTCTGCAGGGCAGGGGTCGGCCACCGGAAGCAGCGACGTAACCGGTGGTGATCTCCTGTTCGCCGCCCAGCGCGGCCAGCACCTTCGCGTGGGCGGCCAGCAGTACACAGTTCAGCGACACCCCCAGGTCGTCTGCCAGCCGGCGCAATGCTGTTGCCTGGCCGGCTGGGACCTGCGTCTCGTACCCGGCCACGCCCGCGACCGGTGCCGGGGTCCAGCGCGGAAGGGGCGCGAAGCCGCTGCCGGCGGCCAGGACGCCGTGCCAGAACTCTCTACTGGTGGATGCGTTGAGCTCCATGAGGGGTCTCTCCTGTCTGGGGCTGATGCGGGTCGGGCGTCAGACGCCGCCGAGCGGGTGGGGGTGCAAGGGTGCGGCGCCGGACAACTGCGCCGGCAGCGCTGCGGGTGGTGGGGTGTGATCCGGCAGCTGTCGGGCCGGGTTTCCCGCCCACAGAGCCCGTTGTGGGACCTGCTCGCCTTTCATGAGGAAGGAGTCGCAGGCGAGTTGGACACGGTCTGCCAACGTCACGCCGTAGTGGACGAGCGCGCCGACACCGAGGGTGCAGCCGTCACCGATCGTGGTGCGGTCGGACTTGAAAGCGCCGTCCTCCTGCGAGTGGCACTGGATCACCGTGCCCGCGTTCAACGTGCAGTCGTCCCCGATGGTGACGAGGGTCCGCTCCGGGAAGAAGCAGCCGTCGTCGAAGACCCGCTTGCCGATCCGCGCGCCCAGCAATCGCCACACGACGTTCTTGAACGGAGTCCCGTCGAACAACTGCGCATAATTGACCGACGCCATCTTCCAGAAACGCTCGTGCCGCCAGAACGACGGCTCGTAGATCGAGCAGTACAGCGGCTTCTGCGCCTTGAATCCGGTGACGGCCCGTTCGAGCAGCGCGAAGTAGACGACGCTGAACAGCAGTGTGAGGACACCGGCCAGCGCGAACGCCGAAGCTCCCAGCGAGGGGTAGAGGGTCGTCGCGGCCAGGGCGACGAGGGTCACGGCGAAGACGTGGATCCACCGCGCCGTCAAGTACAGCCCCGCCGTGACGGCATTGTGCCGGTTCTTGGCGGCCAGGCGCCGGCGCAGCTCGCCACCGCTCTCCAGGTCCTGGAACCGGGTGTCCCGCATCACCGTGCGCGGAATGGCGAAGGGCGGCGAGCCCAGCAGGCCTACGTTCTCCCGTACTTCTCCGTCGACCGGGACCATCACCTTCGTCGCCAGCAGGCAGTTGTCACCGGTCCTGGCCCGCGAGGGATAGGCAATGTGGTTGCCGAGGAAGCTGTGGGATCCGATCGAGACCCGAGACAGCCTGAATGACGTGTTGGAGAACTCCGTGTTGATGACCGACAGGCCGTCGGCCACCATCGTCTTGCTGCCCACCGAGGTCAAGAACGGGTTGTCGTGCTTCACTTCGCTACCGAAGTTCGAACCGGTCTGTGTGACATGGAACAGGTCGTAGCCGAGATAGCGCAGGTAGTGGACGATCGCGGAGCTGTCGCCGAACAGCGCCGTGAAGAACTTCCTGTTGGTCAGAAGCGTGATGGCCCGCTGCAGCCCGTAGTGGAAGCCGTAGAGCGGATAGACGGTCTCCGGCTTGACCGCCAGATTGAGCAGGCGCGGCACCACGCCCTGGATGACGAGCGCGGCGAATGCGGCTCCGAAGAACAACACGAAGGATGCGGCCAGCACACCTAGGTAGAACGTCCCGTTGCTGAACGTCGAAATCCCGGCCTGAGGCATTGCGTTCAGATGCGAGAGTGGGGCCAGCAGCACCGTGACGCAGCCGGCTGCCAGCGGCAGATACACCAGGATCAGGGCGAGCAGCTGTCCGACGGTGTAGCGGAGCTTCCTGGCTGTGGAGCCTTCGACGGCACCGACCGTGCGGAAGTCCGTGCCGGTGGGCTCGGCCGGTGACCCGTGCCAACGCTCGCCCGCGGGGACGGTCTGACCGGCGTGCAGGCTGGAGGCGTGCCCGAGCTGGGCCTGGTCGCCCATCGAGGTGTTGATGTCGAGGACGGTCTGTTCACTGACGTGGACGTTCCGGCCAAGGCTGACGGGACCGGTCTGGATGAGACCGTCGTGTGCCCGGTAGCAGGAGAAGGACGCATCCTTGCGGACCACCGTTCCGTCACCGATCGTGAGCAGATCGGCGCAGACAGGGACCTGCGTGGAGAAGATCGCGACATCGCGCCCGATCTTCGCGCCCAGCGCCCTGAGGTATGCCGCGTACAGCGGCGACCCTGTGAACAGGCGGGCGGGACTTGTACGGATCAAGGTTTTGACCAGCCACCAGCGTACGTAGCCGAGGCTCCAGACGGGGAACTCACGGCTCGTGAAACGACCGACGAGGGTCCACTTCGCCACGATCGGCACCACACACAGGCCGGCGAAGCCCGCGCTGCCCACCAGTACGGATCGCAGGTAGACATCGAGCGCACCGGAGCCGGCGCCGACCCATTCAAAGCCTCGGACCGTGGCCAGGGCGGCGAGGTAGGAATAGCCGAGGAACGCCAGGAACTGCAGCATTCCGCACAGCAGGTACTGCCCCGTGCCCGCCCGCGCCGCCGCCCGGTGCGCCGAAGCGGACGCCGAGGAGAATCCCGGCGTTGGTGCCTGCGTTGATGCCGGGACGGCTGGATGGACGGACGGCTGGGCAGGCACGGGCGCATCCGGTGCCGGTCCCGTGGTCACGGGCCGAGCGGATACGGGCGTCGAGGCCGCGGGCGCGGCGTGGGTGGAGGCGGCGGGCGCGGTGTGGGTGAGCGCGGAGGCCAGGCCGTTGACTGTGGGATGCCGGTAGACGTCCTTCATCGATACAGGCGGCAGGTCGGCCCGCTTCCTGACCCGGGCACAGAACCCCGCCATTACCAGCGAATCAGCACCCAGATCATCAAAGAAGTTGCTGTCGCCCGGCACCTGCTCCGCACCCACGACATCGGCAAGCACCTCCGCGAGGAGCCGCGCGGTCTCGGCCGCCGGGCTGCCGGATGTGCCCTTCGGCCCGCCTTCGGGCCTGCCGTCGGCAGGTGTTGAGGTGCCGGGCGAGCCGGTCGTCCAGGCATCGGTGGATTCTTCTGGCATGTGCGCTCCTCGACGATGTTCCGGGCGCCGCGGATCGTGGCCGTCGGCACCCTCCGGCCACGCACTCGACCTGTGACGGGAGTCAGCGCTCCCCAGGACGCGAGGCCGTGAGTTCTCATCTGTCACCAAGAAGGGCATGCGCTTCTTCCGTGCGCGAAAGGCCTCAGGCCCTCAAGAACGGATTCGCGATGCCGCCCCTCCAGTAGGCCCGAAAAGCGGATATCCGCCATGCCACTGAAAATCGTGACTTGACGCCCCGCCGAGTCGTCCCCTCGGCGTCGTCCCACACCGCACACCACAACGCCCGCTCGGCCGATATCCCTAATAGCGGCCTATGTCAAGACACGACATCCGGTGGCATGACAGAACCACGGTCAGCCCGCGTACTGGAGGAGTCCCGAAGACGGAGTCCCGAAGACGTGGCACCAGGCGACACCTTCCCCGAGCCGCCCCCACAAAGGCCGGCGGCACCAGGCAGCGCCGTGAGCGCATGCGAGGAGGTAACCATGCCGGTCATATCCGCCCCCCAGGAATTCAACCAGGACGACCTCTACGTCGACCTCGAGGCCATCACCGGGCACCGGCTGTTCCTCAAATGCGAAGGATTCAATTTCGCGGGGTCCATCAAGCTCAAAGCCGCAACCGCGATGGTCGAGGCCGCCGAACGCGACGGCCTGCTGACTCCTGGCTCCATTCTGGTCGAATCCTCCTCAGGCAACCTAGGCGTGGCGCTGGGCATGATCGCGGCCAGCAAGGGCTACCGGTTCGTATGCGTGACCGACTCCCGCTGCAACCTGGCCACCCGGCTGCTCCTGGAGGCTCTCGGCAGCCAGGTCCATATCGTCACCGAGCCCTCGCCCACCGGCGGACTGCTCGGCGCCCGCATCGACCACGTCCGCGCCCTGTGCGCCTCCGACGACCGCTACGTATGGCTCAACCAATACACCAACCCCAACAACCAAGGTGCCCACTACCGGACCACCGCACCGGCCATCGCCCGCGCCTTCCCCGACCTCGATGTCCTCTTCATCGGGGCCGGCACCACCGGGACCCTCATGGGGTGCGCCCGCTACTTCCGCACCTGGCACCGCCCGGTACGCATCGTCGCGATCGATCCGGAGGGCTCCGCCACCTTTGGACACACGCCCACTCGCCGCATGATCCCCGGCCTCGGCACCAGCATCCGCCCCCCGCTCCTCGACACCTCCTACGTCGACGACGTGGTCCACGTCGACGAAGCCGAGACGATTCGCACGTGCCACCGGCTGGCCCGCCACGGCTTCGTCTTCGGCGGCTCGACCGGCACCGTCGTCAAGGGCGCCACGCAATGGCTGACCCAGCAGGAACAGCAGGTGACCGCGGTCGCCATCGCCCCCGACCTCGGCGAGAGCTACCTCGACACCGTCTACCAGACCGGCTGGGTACAAGACCTCTACGGTGAGGACGCACTCCAGCCACAGACCGTCACCGCCGCCGGCTCTACGGGCTGACACGCCGAGTGCTCCCGGGCCGCACATCCCGAGCGCCGTGGTCACCTACAGCGGTGGAACGAGTGCGTGCTGCGACTGATCTTGAGAGCCCGGACGTGTGACCCGTCCACGGCCTGGGTCTGGCCGGGGCGGGCCTGGTATCTGGTCTGCGGCCGGGCCCGGGGGTGTCGTATGGTGGTTCGGTTCCTGTGCCGAGGTGTCGGTGGCAGGGAGCGAATCTTCTGTTCCTTTGGTGTCGTTCTTGAGGTGACTTCCTATAGCCCAGGCCGTGTAGCCGTCCGTGTTCCCCACGTGCTGTTTTGTCGCACGTGTCCGGGGGCGGGCGTCGTGCTGGCCTGAGTTCCGTCACCCTCCCCCTGTTTTGTCTTTCCCGGGTGCAGCTCTGCCGTCTGCCCCGGGTTTCGTGTTTTCCGGCCCCGGTGCGGCCGTCGGCATGGGCTCCCCGATTCCTTTGGATCAGGAGTTTCCCGTCGTGTCTTCCTCCACGCTCGACAACGAGCCACAGCACAGCAACCCGTCTCCGGACGACCCAGCACTTCACCCCCCGAAAATGGCCTTGGCCGCCCGGATCGCCCTCTTGGTCCTGCTGACGGCCGAGCTCATGGACCTCCTCGACCAGTCGGTCGTTCTGACCGCCCTGCCCGCGATCCAGGAGTCGACCGGCGCGGGACCGTCCTCATTGCAGTGGCTGACCACCGGCTATTCACTCCCCGTCGCCGTCGGGCTGATCACCGGCGGTCGCCTCGGCGACCTCTACGGCCGGCGCAGGATCCTCCTGACGGGCACCGTCGTGTTCACCGCGGCCTCGCTCCTGTGCGGACTGGCCGCCGGACCGGGCCTGCTGATCGGCGCCCGCATGCTCCAGGGGGTGGGAGTGGCTGTGATGATCCCGCAGGTCCTGGCCACCCTCCATGTCACCTTCGACGGCGAGAGCCGCAGCAAGGCATTCGGCCTGTACGGGGCCGTTCTCTCCATCGCCAACGTCTTGGGCCCGGTGATGGGCGGCCTGCTTACCGAAGCGGACCTTTTCGGGCTGTCCTGGCGGCCGATCTTCCTGGTCAACGTGCCCGTCGGCCTCGCCGTACTGGTCCTGGGACGCAAGTTCATCCCCGAGTCGACCGTGACGAAGGCCGACCGGCTCGACCTGACCGGCATGGCATTGTCCGCGCTGGCCATCGTCCTGATCGTCTTCCCCCTCTCCGAAGGGCACCTGCACCACTGGCCGCTCTGGTCCTTCGCCATGCTCGCCGCAGGTCTCCTCGTTCTGGTCGTCTTCCTGCGCCACCAGCAACGCAAGCAGGACGACGCCCCCCTCGTGCCCCTGTCCCTCTTCAGGGGCCGTCCATTCTCCGGCGGCACGGCCGCGCAGCTGATGCACGGCCTGCTGTGCGGGCTGTTCTTCATGACCTGGACCATCTACCTCCAAAACGGCCTGGGCATGAGCCCCGTCCACGCGTCCCTGGCCTTCGTACTGCTCTCCCTGGGAGAGCTGGCCGGCGCGACGCTTGCGGCGAAGAGCGCCGGGCGCTTCGCCCGCCGCCTGCCCCAGACCGGAGCCCTCATCACGATCGCTGCGGTGGCCGGCTACGGCTTCCAGGCGGCCGCGGGCCAGGGGGACCTGACGCTGCTGGGGATGACCGCTCCGGTGGTACTGATCGGCTTCGGTCTCGGCATGGTCGGCGGCCCGCTCGCCGACTTGTCGCTGGCACGGGTCCCGCACGAGGACGCCGGGGCCGCCTCGGGCCTGTTCAACACGGCGATTCACCTGGGCATCGCCCTCGGCACCGCGCTGACCGCCCTGCTGTTCTTCGCCACCACCGGCGGCTCACCCGACGCCGAACTCAACCGCGAGGCGTTCCTCACCGTGCTGTGGTGGGTCGGCAGCCTCCTCGTCCTGATGTGGGTCCTGATGTTCTTCCTGCCCAAGCAGACGAACGGCCAGGCCGACTGACCCACTCCCAGGTCCCGGCCACCAAGTCGGCCGGGGCCTGGGCCCTCAGGGCTGGTGGGAGGAATGCGGCATGGCCGACGGTCAGCTCCGCGCAACGGCTGCGGGAACGGCTAGGGGAACGGCTGTGGTGGTGGCGTCCCGGCGGTGGCCGCGGGCGTCGACGCGTCGTAGCCGGGAGCGGCCGCTCGAAGGGCGGCGGTCAGGTAGCGGTGAACGATGTCCAGTTCGCCCGGGGTGAAGCCCTCAGCCTCATCGACCAGGTTGGCGATGAGCGGGCCGAAGAAGGACCGACCCAGCTCCACGGCTTTCTGCTCCACCGTCAGCACGACGCGTCGTCGGTCGTTTTCATCGCGCCTGCGGCGGACGAGCCCCAGGCGCTCCAGCCGGTCCAGCAGGGCAGTGGTGCCCGCCGAGTTGAGCCGCAGCGCCGCACCGAGTCGTCCCGGGGTGACGTCGGTACCCGCCCGATCGGCGTCAAGCAGATGGATGAGGGCCCGTAGATCGGTCGGGTGCAGACCGTTTCGCGCGGCGAACTCGGCGCCGCGCAGATCGAGTTCCACGGTCACTGCGCGCAGTAGGTGGACCAGCCGCATCGCGGGGTTGATGTCATCACTCACCGGGCTATTATCTCGCCAAGCGAGATACTTGGTCAAAGAGACGATTCTCCGGGGGTTCACCGTGTCCTCATCTCAAGAGTTCTTCGCGGCTTACGACGCACTGCTCGCCCGCTGGCCCACCGGTACCGCCGAGATCGACGTTCCCACCCCGTACGGGACCACCCGTGTCCACGCCTACGGCCCCGCCGACGCCACTCCAGTCCTCCTTCTGCACGGCGGCGGTTCCACCGGCGCGGTCTGGTTCGCCCATGCCTCAGCTCTTGGCACGCACCACCGGGTGCTGGCCGTCGACATCCTGGGCGATGCGGGACACAGCGTCCCCGGCGGACGCCCGCTGCGCACGACCACCGACCTGATGTTTTGGTTGGACGCGCTGCTCGACGGCCTCTCCGTGTCCCGCACGCACCTGCTGGGCCACTCCTACGGCGGCTGGATCGCCCTGACCTATGCCCTGCACGCCGCGCGGCGGGTCGATCGACTGGTACTGCTCGACCCGACCCAGTGCTTCGCCAACTTCCGCCCGGGTTTCCTGCTGCGTTCGCTGCCGATACTGCTCCGTCCGACGCGAGCCCGCGCACACGCCTACCTGGACCGCGAGACCGCCGGGACCGACACCGACCTGGGCTGGAAGCGGCTCTATGCCTTGGCCGTCTCGGACTTCGCGAACCGGAAACTGGTCGTCGGCCGCCGCCCGGACCCCACGGCCCTGAGCGTTCCGCTCCTGGTCCTCCTCGCCGGCCGCAGCGACGCCCATGACGCCGCCAAAGTCGCGGCCTGCGCCCGCAAGGCCGTACCGGAGGCCCGGATCGAGATCCTCGCCGAACTCACCCATTTCGCCATGCCCACCGCCATGCCCGCCCAGACGAGCCGCCTGATCACCGACTTCCTGGCAGACAACCAGGAGAAGCAAGCCGCCTCAGGCGCGGTTTGAAGGAAATGGAGCGGAGCGGACTGCGCTCAACGGCGCCAGACCCCGCGGGCCGACGCCGGTCAGTCCGGGAGGGGATCGGCGAGATCGACGGAGTGCGGGAAAACCGTCTTCACCTCACTGTGGAAGCAAGCGGACACGGGAGAGCGGAGGCCAGGACATGGCTGAAAACGCCCCTCAAGGCTGGGGGAACAGGCCGCCACCCCCTCCCCCCGAGCGCCGTTCCCCCGGTCGGTGGCGCCCTCATTGGCGGCTCTTCACATGGGTGATCCTCGCGTTCAACCTGGTGATGCTGCTGTGGCTGATCTTCGGAATCGCAGCGGCCAACAATGACACCTGCGCCACGAAGCCTCCCGAGGTCCAGGACGCCTGCAGAGTGGGCAGCGATGTGGGAGCCGCCCTCGGCGTGGGGGCCATCGTGTTTCTGTGGCTGGCCGGAGCCGTGATCTTGGGCGTCCTGTGGCTCGTGACCAACTCGCGCAAGGAACGGCGAGACGGCTACCACGGACGCAAATGATCTAGAAAACCCTTCGCAGCGATGCGTCCGGACCGTTTCCGCCCTACCGTGCGTTGAGCACGGACGCGACGACGTCGCCCGCCGGCCCGCTGCCGTAGCCGCCGGACTGGACGACCGAGCCGGCGGCCAGGTCGTCCGCGTAGCCGGTGAACCAGCTGTTGGAGTCGCTCTGCCCGTCGACCTCGGCCGACCCGGTCTTGGCTCCCTTGTCGCCGCTGACCGCGGACATCGCCTTGGCGGCGGTGCCGTCGGTCGCGGCGGCGTTCATCAGGCTGCGCAGGGTGGCGGCCATCTTTCCGGGGAGCGGCTGGGCGGTGGTCAGCTTGCCCTTGATCATCTCCCTGGGCAGGATCACCGGCTGGCGGAACGCGCCGTTCTTCACGGTCGCCGAGAGGGAGGCGATGCTGAGGGCGTTCATGGTGACCTTGCCCTGGCCGATGTAGGAGGCGGCCGTCTCGGGGCCCTTCGAGACCGGGATGCCGGCGTCGCTGGAGGCGATCCCGATGGACCACACCCCGCCCAGGCCGAAGTACTTGCGGGCCGTCTGGCTCAGGGCGGTGTCCTCCACGCCCTTGGCGTTCAGCGGGCCCAGCGCCTTCATGAAGAAGGTGTTGCAGGAGCGGCGGAAGCTGTCCCGGAAGGTGCCGTTCTCGATGAAGAAGTTCTTGTTGTTGTGGAAGGTCGCGCCCGACCAGGTCACCTCCTTAGGGCACTCGACGGGGGAGGTCGGTCCGCCGACCAGCCCGTGCTCCAGCATCATCGCCGCGGTGACGACCTTCATCGTGGAACCGGGGGCCTGCGCCCCCTCCAGCGCCACGTTGAACCCGCCGACCGGGTTGTTGGCGACGGCGCTGATCTCGCCGGTGCTGGGCCGGACGGCGACCACCGAGGCCCGGTCGTACTTCTTCACCGCCAGCTCGGCGGCGGCCTGTACGTCGGCGTCCAGCGTCGTCTGGACCTTCTTCGTCTTTCCCGTGGCGAAGGTGAGCAGCGTCATGTTCGGCGCGTCGGCGTCGGCCGGCTCGATCCACGTCTCGAAGCCGGGCTCGCCCACGGCCCCGTCCGCGTACCGGGTCCGCAGGGTGTCCAGCACGGGCGCCAGCGACGGGTACTCCTCCGCGGTCAGCTCCCGACCTTCGCGGTCCAACGCCAGGATCGAGCCCCTCTTCGCCACACCCGTCCGCAGGGTCGCGCCCTTGATCAGCTTCGGGTGCAGCACCGCCGGCCGCCAGTCCACCAGCGCCCGACCACTGTTCTTGCCCCGCACCACGGTCAGCTCCGAGGCGTACGCCAGCTCCTTCTGGTGCCCCTCAAAACTGATGGTCGCCTTCACCGTGTACGACACCTTGGCGCCGCTCGCCGCGCCCGGCGTGACCACGGCACTCTCCACATGCCCGGTCTCCCGGAAGCCGCGCAGCGCCTCCACCGCCGCCGCCGGGTCGTCGGTCAACGTCCCCGCCGCGTCCGCGTCCCCGCGAGCCCACGCCGCCAGGAAGTCCCGCGACGTCCGCTCGACCTCCTCGGCCGTAACCTTCCCGGACCCGGCCCCGGACGCGTTCAGCGACGCGGCACCCGCACCATCCGAGTCCCCGCCCAGCATCTCGTAGCCCGCAAACCCCACCCCGCCCACCACCAGGACGAACACGCCGCCGACAAGGGCGCTCTTCACTCTGCTGCGCATGGTGCAGTCCCTCCCCTGACGTCCAGGTAGACCGTGTGGCTGGTGGAAGCGAAGTGCTGGGCGTCGGTGTCGACGTGGCGTACGCGCCAGGTCCCGTCGCCATAGCCGCTGAGCCCATAGGCCTTCAGGGGCCCTCCGACGAACATGGTCTCCCCCTTGCACACCGGCTTGAGGTCGTCGAGGGAGGAATGGGTGCCGTTGGACACCTCCACCCAGGCATCCGGCACCGCGCCCACGACGACAGCCGCCCGCGCGGCCGGCGCGGCGCTGGCCGCGACCGGGGCCACTGCGGTCCCCAGGACCCCGAGTGCGACCGCCGCACCGATGACGGTCATCGCCGTTCTGAACCCCTTCACACATCCCCCTGCACTACCTGCTCTACTGCTGCCTGCTGGAACCTTCGGGGACTCTGACCTGCGAGGCATGCCGAAGGTTGTACGCCGGACCTCTGCAATGTGCTTCCTGCCCTACGGGTACGGCAGCGGTGCCGCAGGCAGCTACGAGATAGGGTCCGCCGCCCATCACGCCTTGGTTCGCCGGACACCCCTACGCCGCGTTTCAGGGGGGGCAGTCGCGGCAACCTCGCGCCACCTGCACAGAGCGCCGCTACCACCCGCACCTACGATTTCCCCGGCCAGCATGGGGATCACTGCGTGCAGCTCAGCCATCCTCGAATGGTTCGTCACTCCACCTGAACCAGGCGCGATCGTCACTGATGTGTAGAAGGAACTCCGCGGCCGGACCTGACGGGGCCACGAGCGATAGGGTGTCCGCGATCCGGTCATAGGCGTCGTCGAACTGCTCGTACTCCTCCGTCTCCAGGAGAGCCAGCGACTCGTCGAACCACGGCTTCACCTCCATGAACGTCGGCGTTGGAACGAAGCGACCGTTCAGCCATGGGAAGTCGGCCTCGTCGATGACGATCTCGCCGAGCAGTTCTTCCTGCCGCATCAGTCGCCAGACTTCGCCCTCGAAACCCATCCCGCCAGCTCCATCCGTGTCCTGGTGTCGCCGGGCAGCCTCTCACGCGGCAAGGACAACAAGGCAGGAGCGCCGGCGTCGGCAGCCGTATCGGCGCTCCTGCGCTCGATGGATCTGGATGGTCGGGGCTTGTCGCTGGTGGTCTTGGGGCGCTTGTTGGGACGGTAGCCGGGGCCGTTCACGACCGGCTGGCGTGCCCGTCTTCGCGCGCAGGTTCCCGAACCCCCGGCGGACCCGGGCCGGCGTGAGTTTCTTCAGTTCTAGCCGTCGCGCCGCGCATGGTTGCTAGCTTCACAGAATGACTGCTGTGACATTCGACGATGCTGTCCGAGCCCGGCTGCAAGCCCCCAACATCTGGTACGTCGGCACCGTATTCGCCGACGGAGCACCGCAGGTCAGCCCGATGTGGGTGGATCTGGAGGGTGAGGGGGAGCTGACGTTCACCACCTCAGTAGGCCGGGTGAAGGAGGAAAACCTGCGCCTCGACCCCCGCGTCTATCTGTCGCACGCCGACGCCACCAATCCTCTCGACCGAGTGCAAATCAGCGGTGTGGTAGCCCGGTTCATCGAGGGCCAGGAGGCACACGATCGGATGGACCGGCTGGCCCTCAAGTACCTGGGCAAAGAGCGCTACGAGTGGCTCATGCCGGGAGAACAGCGAGTCTCGGTGATCGTGCGCCCGATCAAGGTGCGGCACATCGTAGGGGTGGAGCGGTTCCGGCCCGGCGGCCCCGTCCCTACTCCCTGAGCGACCAGTAGACCGGTGCCGGCAGGGCCTTTTCCCGCTGGGCCTCGCTCGTCCTGGCCGCACACACGCAGCTCCGCCTCTCCCGTCCGATCGCGGGAGATGTCCACCGGGCGGATCGGCGCGGCCCAGGGTGTGCGTAAGGTCGGCACGAGCCGTGGGCGCCACGCTCCGGGTGGTGACCTTGTGGGAGGAAGACGTGGAGACTGATACCCGGCGACGGTCGCACTCTGATGCGGGTGGTTTGGGTGACGGGTTGGACGCTCTGCGCGAGCGCGGGTTCGCCCGCTACGGCGCGGAGCAACTCGGTATCGTCCCGGACGCCTCCACGGCGAGGGACTTGGCCGGGATCCGGGAGGTCTTCACGGCTCTGCCACCCGACCCGTACGCGCCGGGAACGAATCGGTTCCGCCGGTACTCCCACGCCGTGTACCTGCCGTGGAAGGACGAACTGTCCTGGATTCCCGGAACCCCCGACCCCGTGCACGGTACGGTCACCGATTTCTCCCAGGGCGATGACGACCCTGCCCACCCGCGGACAGGGCGCGTGCTCCCCGGCATCCCCGAGGCGCTGCTCGGCAACGCTCTGCTGCTGCGACTCCTGCGCTGGGACATCGACCAGGTGCTGTCGCTGAAGAACCTGGGGAGACGGCCGCTGTGGGCCGGTGTCCACCTGATCAAGCTCGGCGTCGACCATCTCGGTCAGGACGCCGTTTCTTCCCCGGACTGCCTGCACCAGGACGGAGGTTCGGCCAGCACGTTCACTTTCGCTCACCTGATCAGCCGTACCAACGTCACTGGCGGGCAGAACGTCATCGCCACACCGGGCAGCGCGGGCCTCAAACCCGAGGACCCGTGGACGGACATCCACGCGCGCTTCACCCTCACCGACCCACTGGACGGGTACGCCGTCCACGACCACAAGGTCAGCCACTACGTCGGCCCGGTCCGAGCGGGCTCCGAGCCCGGGCCGGGCGAACGGTCCATCCTCATCATCGGCATCGCCCCGTACGTCCCCCAGCTGTGACATCGCCCCATACTACAGTTTTGGTTGACCCGCAAGGGGGCGCCCGGCCTGCGGAGTTGGCATGCCCTTCTCTCCCCCCGTCGTTGATGGCTGGGGGGTGGGTGGTGTCACCGGCTCCGGAGGCATCGACAAACCGCTGATTAGGGGCGTGATCACCGGCCTTTCCACAAGTCGGGAGGCTCTTCGCACTGTGGATGTGACGATCGGTGCCGTGCGACGCCGGGCGACAGGGACGACCGGAGGACGCACGTGATCCGTCCACCTCTCTGTACATGAGCAGACGCGGAATCGGCGAAGAAGTATGGCGATGGGGCGACCAGCCCGACCTCTTGATGCCGGAGCTGACAGCCGCTGGTGTGCTGTACCTGGCCGGCTCATACGCACGCCCCGTCGGCGAGCCCTGCCGCGACCGTGACCGCCGGACACTGGCGAACCGGACGGCCAGGATCGACCGGGCCTCCTCGCGGCGCCAGCGCTGCCGGCTCTCGCGGGCCGACTCCCCCGCAGCGTCGGTGAGGGAGCCATGGGCCCAGGACGGTGGGAGCGGTTCCGGTGGGGGCGCCGACGCTTCCGGCGCGGCCGGGCCGGTGCCGCCACCGAGGGTGCTCACCCGTCGGCGGGCCGCGTGCTGGCGTCGAGCGCGTCTGCGATGCGGTTGATCGTGCCGAGCCGATGGTCGAAGGATCGGTCGGTCTCGATCCGGCGGACGGTGCTCTCGCCGAGCCCTGCCCGCTCGGCGAGCTGGAACTGCGTCAGACCGGCCCGCTTCCGTAACTGGCGCACCAGCACTCCGAGCGTCTCCGCCACGATTCGTCCTTCCCCCCGAGGAATGAAACAGAGGCGAGCCCACCGCTGACGACCGGTCATATATGACCGGCGCTGTGACCTGTGCACTTGCCTGACGCGACGCCAGCATCGGCGGTGTGGACAGTCGGCTCCGCGGCCCCGTGACGCACTCGTTGCGCGGCCCGGGCCGGCCCCGTCCACGCGACCAGTAGGTGAACTTGAGAGGCGGTGTTTGCGATGGCGGAGACTAGAGGCGTCCTGCTGCCGGCATACGTGGTGGCCGATGAGTCGGGCTCGATGGCGCCGTACCAGCGTGAGCTGGGGGACGGGGTGGCGTCGCTGTGCGAGGGGCTGAGGGCGGAGCCGATGGTCGCGGCCAAGCTCCGGCTGGCCGTACTGGGTTTCTCCGACGACGTGCAGGTCCGGCTCGCGGTGGCGGACATGCGTACCGAAACCACGGTGCCCCGGCTGGTGATCCGCGGGGTGACCAACTACCGGGCCGTCTTCGAGGACCTGCTGCAGCGGATCCCCGGAGACGTGAAGTGGCTGCGCGGCGAGGGCTACCGGGTGCACCGCCCGGTGGTCTTCCTGCTCAGCGACGGCCAGCCCACCGACGGCACGTCCTGGCACGCGCCGCACGCAGAGCTGACCGACCGAAACCGCACACCGACCGCGCCGAACATCATCGCCTGTGGTCTCGGCGATGCCCGGGCGCAGACCATGGTCGATGTGGCGACGCGCCCCGAGTTCGCCTTCCTCGCCAAATCCGGGACCGACGTCGGCCAGGCGATCTCGGAGTTCTTCCACGCGCTCACCATGAGCCTGGTGGCCTCCGGACAGGCCCTGAACTCGGCCGACCCGCAGCTGGTGGTGAACCGGCCCGACCAGTTCACCATGGCCATCGACGAGGTCGGCCGGTGACACCCGCGCACCGGGAGGCCCCGGACCCAACGCTGCCGCCGGTGCCTCCGAGGCCCGCCGGGCCACCCCCGGCAGCCGGGGGTGGCCCGGCACCGTGGCAGCGAATCACCGTGGACGTGCCGGGCCTGGAATTCGAAGCCCGGCCGCCCAGCCAGTACGCCTTCGACTTTCCCGACAGCGAATGCGAGGGCTGGTCCACCGACCGGCTCACCCTGAGGTTCGCCTCCGTCCGCGGCGCCAAGCACCGCTACTACCGGCAGCCGCGCCAGGACGCGGCGCGCGCCGCCGTGCACGAGGCCACCGGCAGCATCGTCTTCGCGGTCGCCGACGGCGTATCCAGCGCCGCCGAGTCCCACCAAGGAGCCGTCGAGGCGTGCCGGGCCGCCGTCGAACGCATCCTGCACTTGCTCGACCGGGGACCGGACCGGCTCGACGGGGCCGACGTCGCGGCCCACGCGGCGCAGCGGCTGTGGGAACTGGCGCGGTGGCGGCTCGGCGTCCCCGCACCGCAGCTCGCCGAGGTGACCCGCCTGTACGCGACCACCCTGGTGGCGGGGGCGGTCCGCGCCACGGGCGACGCCCTGGAGGCCGAACTCTTCCGGATCGGCGACTCCGGGGCGTGGCTCCTCGACCGGGCCGGCGGCGGCTTCCACCCACTGTTCGGCGGCAAGGCCGTACCGGGCGCGCCGCTGTTCAGCAACGAGGTCTCTCCACTGCCCCTGGTCCCCGAACAGTTGGAGACTGCCGTCAGACGGCTGGCCGAGCCGTGGACGCTGCTGATCGGCACGGACGGCTTCGGCGACCCGCTCGGCGAGGGCGACGGCCGGGTCGGAGAACTGTTCGCCGGACAACTCGCCACGCCACCGGCGCCGTTGTGGCTCGGCCATGTGCTGGACTTCAGCCGGGAGACCTTCGACGACGACCGCACCCTGCTGGCGATCTGGCCCCGGGCCGAAGGACCCAGGTGAGCACGCGGCCGGCCACCCCGGTCGAGTTCGCCACACTGACCCTGGGAACGGAACTCGGCCGCGGCGGCCAGGGATCGGTCCATCAGGTGCGCAACAAGCGCATCAACGAGGTGGCAGCTGACGGTGGTTGGGAGGTCGTCTACAAGGAGTACGCCCCCGCGGTGCTGCCGCAGGTGGATTCGGCCGCGCTGGCCGCCGCGGTCGCGCTGCCCGGGCGGCTGACCGGCGAACAGGGGCGCTGGCTGTGCGAGAAGACCGCCTGGCCGGCCACAGTGGTCCGGCGCGGCGGGCAGACGTGCGGCTTCCTGATGCGCGCCGTCCCCGACCGCTTCCGCTTCACCCTCCGGACCCTGGCGGCCGGTAGCCAGGGCTCGCCCCGGCTCACCACCCTGGAGTACCTCCTCAACGAGGACGCCTACGTTGCCGGGATCGGACTGACCGTCACCGACCGGGACCGGCTCCTGTTGCTCGCTGACCTCGCGACCACCCTCGACCGGCTGCACCGCTTCGGCGTCGCTGTCGGTGATCTCTCGCCGAAGAATCTCCTCTTCACCCTCACGCCGCGGCCCGAATGCTTCCTCATCGACTGCGACGCGGCCCGAACCGACGGTGCGACGGTGCTGCCGCAGGCCGAGACCCCGGACTGGCACGTCCCCGCGGGCGAGGAACGGGCGACGCGGCAAAGCGACACCTACAAGCTCGCCCTGCTCGCCGTCCGCCTCTTCGCCCACGACCAGGCCTCGACCGACCCGGCCGCCCTGGCGGCGATCGACCCGGCCCTCGGCGCCCTGGCCCGTGCCTCGCTCGGGACGGACCCGGCCGCCCGGCCGACGCCCGCCGCCTGGGCCGAGCAACTGGCCTCGGTGTCCGGCAGCCTGAAACCCGGCAACAAGCCGAGAACCAGTGGCGGAGCGAAGCGAAACCCACCCGGCCGACCGGCCACCCCGCGGCCTTCGGTCGGTAACAGCGGCGGGTCGGGTGGTCCGGCAACCACCGGTGGCACAGGGACGGGCGGCGCCGCGACCGGGGTGGGCATGGTACTCGCCGTCGTGGCCGCCGCAGTTGCCCTGCTGGTGGTGACCGGTAACAGCAGCTCCCACCCGGCAGCCGACAGCCGGCCGCTGACGTCCAGTCGCCCACCGCGTCCCGCTAGCAGCCCGTTCCGAATCCCGGAGCCCGTACCGGTCATCACCAGTACTCTCCCGCACACCCTGACCCCAACCCCGACACCCACCCCCACGCCAAGTCCGAGTCCGAGTCCGAGTCCGACCGATCCGATCGCCATCGCAGCCGTCGGCGACTGCTTCCACGACACCGGCACCACCGACCACGCCGACCTCACCGCGACCACCTGCGCCCCCGGCGCGTTCAAGGTCCTCCGGATCAACGAGGGCAGCACCGACCTCGACGGCTGCGCCAAGGTGCCCGGAAACGACCAGAGCGTCAGCTCCAAGCGCTACTCGCGGGTCCTGTGCCTCAGCTATCAGAGCCCCGGCGGGGACTCGTACCACGCCCGGCAGGGCGACTGCGTCTTCGGGCCGAACGGCGCGGGCCCGTGGTCGCTCCTGTCCTGCCGGACCGCCGCCTTCAAGGTCCTCGCCGTCTACAGCGGTACCAGCGACCACTCCAAGTGCGACAGCTGGCCCCACTACAACCAGTGGCGGACCGTCCCCGGCTCCAAGGGCGCCGGCCGCGACGTCCTGCAGTGCCTGTCCATGGTGTTCCCCGATGACGCGGGCTACGCCTCGGTCCGCGAATGCCTGCTCAAGTCGGGCTCCACCTTCACGAACGTCGGCAGCTGCGAGCGCTCCAACGTGTACGTCACTGGTCGCACCAGCACGCCCAACAACCCGGCGTTCTGCGGCCAGGACGCCTCCACTTACTGGCGGTCCAACGAGTTCCCTGACGTCGGCTACACCGTCTGCTGGCGCTGGCGCTGACCCCGCGGTCAACCCACTGCGGCCATCCCGTCACCCCACCAACGAAGTCGAAGGACCTGACATGGCATTCCGCTACCGGTGCGGCGAGTGCGGCTTCAAGCCCTCCTGGGGCACGGAGTCCCAGAACGAGCGGGAGCAGATCGAGCACTACGCGGACCGCCACCCCGGCCTCCATTTCGGCGGAACGGTCGAAGCCAACGCCAAGAGCCCGGAGGGAGGCATCGGCTGCCTCGGCGTCCTCGGCGTGCCGTACCTGCTGTTCCTCATCGCCGCCGCATGCAGCCGATGAACAGCGCCGACCCGATCACCTTGCGGAGGACACCATGACGAACCACTACTGGAAGCAGGACCCGGCCGCACCAGCACCGCCCACCTGGGAGCAGACGCCGCGCGCGGTGCCACCCCAGCTCGGCAGCGGCGGCACCGCCGCGGCCGCAGCTCCGCCCGCGCCGCCGCCGTCCGTCCCCGCGCCGCCGGGGCGCGGCACACCGCCGCCGGGACCGTCGACGCCGCCCGGGAGGTGGGCAGCGCGCCGGCGAGCCGGGGTGCTGCGCCACTGGCGGCTGCCGGTGGCCGCAGTGGTGCCCTGCCTCCTGCTGGCCGGCATCGGGTGGTGGTTTTGGCCGCAACAGCCGCCGAGCCTTCCTCCGCGAATCACCGAGGGGACCGTCCAGGCGAACCTGCTCAGCGCCGATGGCGTCAGCAAACTGGCCGGAACGATGGTGGTGGCCGGGTCCCAGTCCAACCGGCCCCACGCCCCGCTCGCCGTGGCTCCGTCGGAATGCGCTGTCGCTGCCGGACCGACAACGCAGTCGGTCTACGGGCAGGCGTGGAAAGCCTTCCTGTCGGTGACCTACCAGGACACCGCAGGCTCGGGCAGCTACACCGTCAACCAGGTGACCGGCGTGTTCCCGGACAGCGAGAAGGCGACCTCGGCCTTCCGCACGCTCACCGACGGCCTCGCCAAGTGCCCGTCCTCGGCGCTCACCGACCGGGCCGGCCGTACGTCGAAGTGGGCCTACACGGCCCGCCCCGCCACGGAGGTCGCGGTGGCGTGGACCGCGACGCAGGGCGACGCCGCGAACTGGGCTTGCTACCACCAGGCCCGGGTGAAGGGCGCCAGCCTGATACAGGCATCCGTCTGCCAGGCCGGTGACGGCGAGCCCACCGTCTCCATGATCGCCGACGAGCTCACCGGCAAGGTGACGGGATGACCGCGCCCGCGCGGGCGGCAGCCGCACGCCGTCGGCAAACGCTTCCCCGGATCCTGCACCTCGTGCTGATGGCATTCCTGGCGCCGATCGCCGCCGTGGGGGTCCAGACGATCGCGCCGGCCGATGCCGTGGCGGTCACGGCCCAGGCGGGCACGCTCGCCCCCGTTCCGCTGGTGGCACCCCGGGGGTTCGAGGCCGCCTTGGCGACCCTCCTGGTGGAAATCGACGACGCGAACCGGCAGGCGGCGGAGCTGGCGCAGCGGGGCAAGGACGTGGTTGCCGAGGCGGAGCGGATCACCAAGGAGGCCGCCGCCATCCGCGACAGCAAGGCGGCGCTCAACGCCAGGGTCACCGTGCTGAACCAGGAGATCAGCGCCCACAACGAGCGCGCGAAGGCCGTGGACGGAGAGATCACCGCCCACAACGCCAGGCGGCGCACGTTCCAACTACCCAAAGAGGCGAGCGCTGCCGCCGCCTACGACGATGAGGCACGCCAACTCGAGTCCAAGCGGAATCAGGAAAACGCCGTGGAAGACAAGATCCAGGGCGAGCAGAACCAGATCCGGCAGGAGGCGTCCCAGGTCGACACCAGGTCCTCCCAGCTCGACGCCACCTCCAAGACCAACAACACGAAAGCCTCCGACCTCAAGACGAAGGAACAGCAACTCCAGTCCCGGGAGCACCAACTGCTCGCGCGGATGGCGCAGGCGATCCAGAGCCTCGCCTCCGTTCCGTCGAACCCGGCAGCCGCCATGGACCAGGGCGGTGACGCGCCCGCTCCGGCCCCGCTGGCCGGCAACCAGCTCACCGGCCAGGACGAGGACACCGGCGACAGCCCCTACCGCCAGCCCCGGGCCGCCGCACTGACGCAGTACGCGAAGCAGCACGGCACCACCGTCGACACCCGCCCCGGCACGGGCTACCTGACGCCCGACGCCGTCCGGCGGCTCACCCCCGCGCAGGCAGCCACCCTCGGCAGCCCGTCCCTCAGCTACGACGGGCTGGTCCGCAAACCCAACGGCCACTACACGGCGCTACGGGTGCAGGCCCCGGCCACCACTACACCCACCCCGGCCCCGGATGCCTTCGGCTCCGGAGGGCTCATCGCCCATCAAGACGGTGAAGCGCGGGCCATCGACGAGGTCACGACACTGCAGGAGCCAACCGTCCAAGCCGCACCGAGCCCCGCCAACCCTCCGCCGCCCGCACCGGGCAGAGCCAACTGCCTGACCACACCCAAGGGCAGGCCAAGCGGCGACGGATGGATCCTCAACACCGACAAGCCGGTGACCAGCCGCAACAAGACCGCGACCGTTCCCTCCACGGTCACGATCGCGCCGTTCAGGGCCGAGAAGGCGGAAGCCTGCCTGACGAACAAACTGGGCGACGACGGGGATGTGGCGAACGGCGACATCGCCGGCTGGGAGGACGCGAAGCTCCGGGTCGCCTACGGCTCCCTCGCCCGCTGCCACCTGGTCGCCAAGCAATTAGGAGGACGGGGATCCAAACAGGGTGACTGGAACAACCTCGTTCCGTGCTACCAACTAGGCCTGAACACCAAGGGCGTCAGCATGGTTCGGTACGAGCAGCGGGTCAGGAAGGAGGTGACGAAACTGAGCCGGGGGAGCGGTTTGGCTGTCCACTACGAGGTGACACCCCACTACCTCCATGATGACAGCACCATCCCCACCTCAGTCACCATGACCGCCCGGGTCGAACTGCCCAACGGCGCCTCATGGCCCGTCTTCTACGAGATCGAGCTGGAGAACACGCCCTACGGCGGCGGCCCCAACCTGGGCAACTGACGGTGTCATCGATCGGAGGTCCACATGCTGCGCATCACCCCGAAGCGGCCGGAGTCCATCGCGGCGATCTTCCCCCCGCTGGGCCCGCTGGCCCGCACCGCGGTCCGGCTGCACCCGAGGCCCGGATCGCCGTTCTCCGGGGAGAGTTCGGTGGGAGGACCCCTGCTGTGGCCCGCAGCCGAACCCTGGCCGCACTGTGAGGGCACGCACCTGGTGCCCGACGTGCTGCCGGCGACGTCCCCGGAGGATGTCCGGCTGCAACGGGGCATCCAGGCAGCCGTCGCGAACCGGCCGCCGACCGAGCGCGGCTACACCCCTCGGGAGCACGCCGCGATGGCCCGGATCGGCGCCGGCCACCCGGGTCCCGAGGGGCCCGTCGCGATGCTGGCCGTGGCCCAGCTGTATCTCCGCGACATCGCCGTCCTGCGCCCGCCCGGGGACGCGGATCTGCTCCAGGTTCTGTGGTGCCCCTTCGACCACCCCGGGCACAACATGCCCAGGACCGAGCTGTTCTGGCGCGCCGCTGCCGCTGTCGGCGACGTCCTCGCCGCGCCCCCGTGGCCATCCGTGCTTCAGTACGAGGGGTACCTGCCGCAGCCATGTCGACTCGCTCCCGAACAGGTCACCGAGTATCCCGTGTCGGCGGAACTCGACCCTGATTTGCGGGCCAGGATCCGGGCCTGGAGCGCCCTGCAGAAGAACGATGCGGCACCGGGATCCACCTACGACGGTGCGGAGGACGCGTACTACGACTGGGAGCTGTCGGTCGCCCCCGGCTGGAAGGTCGGCGGGTGGGCACCCTGGAGCTTCACCGATCCCGCCCCCCGGCACTGCCGTGCCTGCGGCAGTGAGATGGAGCCGATGCTGACCATCGCCACAGCGGAATGGGACGACAATGTCCGCAGGTGGACCCCCGTCGAGGACCGGTGCTCCCTCCCGGGCGGCCCGGCCCCATCGCCGACACCGACCATGGTCACGATCGGGGACGGGTACAACCTGCAGATCTACGCTTGCCCGCTGGCGCCGCAGCACCCGCACACCGCATCGGTGCAGTGACCGACCTTCCCGTCCATCCGCACCTTCACCCACTGCCTGCCGGAGGCCGGACTGCCCGGTCGCTCTCGGAGGCAACAACGGACGTCAACGGCCAGGACCGGGTCGCTCGTTGTGGGTTGCCGGGCGGGTTCGGACGAGAGGCGGGAGCGCCTTTGGAGAGCATCGGCAATTCCTGTCGGCCGGCTGAGCTCTCACCCGGGGTGCGAAGCCCGCGCACGGGGTGTCTCGGACTCACTCAACGGGAAAGCTGCACCCACCTGGTGACGCCGGGACCGGGAGAGGAACGTGAGCTTCAAGAAACGGAACTCCCTCAAGTCCACTCCCCCGCCGATCTCGAAGCAGCGGCACCTTCCCGGACCCGAAGGAGCGATGGGCTTGCTCAGGCCGGCCCGGGGCGAGGGTCGCGGCTGCCTCCTGGGTCTGCTTCCCGTCGCCTCGGATGATCTTGGTGAGATGGCTGTGGTCAGCGACGAGCCCCCGCGGCTGGAGGGTGCCGAGGGAGGTGGTGGCGGAGAGGAGAACGCCGGGACCGTTGGCACGGTGGTGCTCTTCGGCCCAGTCCTGGGCCACGGGCTGCGACCACGAGGGTCCGCGAGCACCATGGTCCTGCGGTTCGGGAAGCTTGTGGCTCGCGTACTGCGGATCCGGGAGGTCTTCCTCGGCTACGTTCACGATCTTCGCCAGTCCTACGCGGTCTACCAGGCTGCCCGCCTCCAGCTCCGGCGCCTCCCCCGCCGATGGCTTTCCCGGCGGGGGCCAGCGGCGGCTCGGGCGACTCAGACGGATCCGCGCCAGGACCCGGTCGCGGATCCGCGGTCCTCGATGAAGTGCTTGAACCGCTTCAGGTCGCCCTTGACCTGGCGGTCCACGAAGCCGAGCCTGTCACCGATGTTCTCCGCCATCCCCTCCGGGTCGAAGTCCATCATCAGCGTCACCTCCGTAGGGGCCGGCTCGATCGGCCGGAACGTGAGCCGCCCCGACTGCTCGGCCTCCCGGCCACGGTCACCCACGCGACCTTGGTATCCGGGATCCGCTCGGTGATCTCCGCGTCGAACTCCCGCTCGACCCCGCGGGCAACCGGCCCACTCCCTTTCCCGTAGGCACACCGCACGCCCACTCCCCCGGCGCCCGGGCCCGTCCGGTCAGGGCCGGCCTCCTTCCGGAGGGTCGTCCTCGGGCCGCAAGCCGAGGAGGTCCAGCAGAACGTCGAGGTCGGCGACATCGACAGCCCGGGAGGCGACCGCGCGACGGGCGGCAGCCCGGTCCACGCTCCCCGTCCGGGCCAACAGCGCCGGCTCATCACAACCGAATGGATCCTTCACCCCACCGATGCCACCACGACCCCGGCACATCCGCAGCTCCCACTACTCCACGAGCACAAAACCGCGGACCCCGGCCCACTGGTCAGTCGCCATGTGGCCCTCGTGTCCGCGGGCGCCGGACTGGCACCGCTGATCGGCGAAGCCCGCCCGGGTCCTTGCTTCGCGAGGCGATCGGGGCGGCCGCCGCTCCGGCCGTCCTTCACAGGGGGATCTGGGGTCCAGCGTCCGCGACGGGGCAGCAGCGAACGCGTCTGATCCCTCCGCTGCGTCTAGCCGGCGATCACACCGGGAGGGGGCGGAGGCAGCGGGGGCGTGCTGGGGAAGGCCGGAGTTCCCCCACCCGGCGAGCCCGCCCGCCCGCTCGAGGTGCTTCCGTGGAACGCGTCCGCGACCGCGGTCAGCGCGGGGGCAACCCCGGGCGGCATCTCGTTGACCGTGCCCGATGGCGGGAAACCGAACGAGAGCATCAACTGCTTCAGGGCCACCACCATGGGTGCGGGAAGCCTGTCCAGCGCGGCGATGATCTGCTCGCCCGCGGGAATGCCGTCCGAGGGGCCAGTCCCCGTCTGCGTGTCGTCTGCCATCTCTTCGCCCTCCAAAGGGGTACACGGGTCGTTCCATCGCTTCTGCTCACTGGAAGGAGATCAATGCGCAAACGCAGCCGGCTCGGCCTTGGACACGTTGCTCAAGTCGACCCAACCCTCGGCCAAACGGCTGATGCGCCGGGCCCCGGGTACGGCTGGGAGCCGGCGGCGTGATCCGGCCGCAGGCGCGGTCGCTTGGTCAGGCCGGTCACCGGCCGGGCGCCTCGGCGAGGATCTGGTCGGCAGCCAAGTGCGGACATCCGCGGACGTGCCAGGTCACCGACAGCACGCCGCCGGCAGCGAACAGCGTCCTCGCGTCGCCGTCCCTGTCCGTGGCCTTGCAGTGCGGGCAGACAACAACCCGCGGACGGGCAGCCTCGCGCACGGCCCTCACCCCAATCCCGACGGCGCAACCGGTCCGCCAGCTCAGGCCAGAACTATCAAATCCGCAAACGGTCTGCCCGCTTACTGGCGGGTATGCGACAAAAGTTTTCGACTCGGTCGTCCCCCGGCCGGACTCCTCGCCCATCGGCTCCCCGCTCGGTTGCGTGAAGACGCGGGCAACGCCGCTGGCTGAAGGTCGGTCAGGCGCCGACGTGGAGGTAGGCCGCCCACAGGGAGGGGGTGGCCGGGTAGCGGTCGCGTACGTCCCGGATCGTGTGGTGCAGGGCGGCGGCGGTCCGATCGGGATCGAGTGTCCCGGGTCGGCCGGTCGTCAGGTGCTCGTAGAAGGTCGCGGCGACATCGGCGGCCAGGCGGTCGTCGATCTGCCACAGGGTTCCGACGACGCGGGGGAACCCGGCAAGTTGGAAGGCACTGGTGAGGTGGACGGCCTCGTCGAGGAGGTCGAAGCTGGCGGGATCCGCGGTGTTGCAGGCGGACAGGTAGGCCAACTGCGCACCGTGGAGATCGACTCGGGCCAGGGCGGACACGGTCAACGGCGCCGCGGCGTGGTCGTGCAGGAACAGCAGGCTCTGGGACGGATCGGCGGGATTGCTGCTGCCGTGGCAGGCGAAGTGGGCGATGCCGCACTCCGGGAGCAGGGCGAGTACGGCGGCCGCGGTCGGGGTGTCGGAGCTCACCGGGGAGGGCGTCCCGTCGGGGACGGGATCGGGTTCGGTGAGCCGGACTGGTTGGGGAAGCAGGGCCGTGATCCGGCGGGCTTCCTCGGCGACGTGGTCCAGCCGGCTCTGGCCGGGAGTGGTCGGCATGGCGACGATCAGGGACCGGAGGCCGTCGGCGGGCCGGGTCCTGCGCCTCCGGGCGTGGTGCAGGGTGCGGACGGTGGGCGTGTAGGAGGAGACCACCCGGTCCAGTACGGTCCGGCGGTGCGGACCGTGCCCGGGGTCGGTGTGGTACCCGGCGGCGTGCAGGGGCAGCATCCCGAGCAGTCCGCCGGGCGCCCACCACACCCGCGGCAGTGGTCGTCCCTCCTCGGCCGGCGGGATCGCCTCGCCCAGAGCGGACAGCACCGGCTCGGCCGCGGCTTCCCAGAGCCATTCCAGGACCTGGCGCAGCGTGCGCTGGGCGGCGATCCGGTCGCCGTCGGGGGCAGTCGCCTCGCCCAGTGCCTGCTGGAAGGCCTCGAGTCGGTCGGCGACGGCCTCGAGGGAGAGCAGGGGCAGGGGGCAGGAGGTGATGCCGTCGCGGGTGAGGAGCAGCGCGTCACTGCGGTAGGCGCTGATGTTGAACGTCACCACGGGGCCGTGGGCGGCCTCGGCCAAGAGGTCGTCGAGGGTGGGCGGCAGGCCGAAGGAGGCGAACCCCTCGCAGGCCTGGATGCGCCCCAGCAGTGCTTCCAGCTCCTGCGCCAGGTGGTGGCGTTCACTCGCAGGGGAGTCGGGGGCGGCGCCGGGGTCCCGGTCCAGCAGGCTACGGAGCTCCCGGAAGCGCTGGGCGAGGTCGGGGTGGCGCTCGCGCAGGTCCGTGAGGTCGCTCCGGGTGTCCAGCGCCTGGGAAAGCAGGACCGTGCGCCCCGCCTCCGCCATGCGCAGCGCCCGTACGGCCCGCTCGGACGCGTCGCGGGTCGTATCGGCCAGGGCCAGGGCGGTGGCATCGGCGGCGAGGCCGAACGCGTCGGTGCCGAGGGCGTGTTGCTGGTCGCTGCGCCGGAGTCGGCGCGGTGCCACTTCCGGCAGCATCAGTACGGCCCGCTCCAGGAGTCCGGCCGCCCGGGAGGGATCGGAGGCCGCCACGAGGCGGGCCGCCTCGCGCAACGCGCGCAGCCGCATCCACGGCGGAGCGGACCTCACCTCCAGGGCCTGCTCCCATGCGGACCGCTCCTCTTCCAAGTCGCGCGCCGCTCCGGTGTGCTCGAAGCGCAGCCGTAGGGCGACGGCGAGGTCGATCAGGTGGCCGATGCGGTTCGGGTGGTCGCCCGGGGTCACGTGGACAGCGGCGCGACCCGCGTCCACGGCCTCGTTCAAGTCCTGGAGATCTCCGCTGCGCTCGTACCGCCTCAGCAGGACGATGCAGAGGTTGACCAGGGGCATGGACGGGAGCCGGTCGTCAGGGGAGGCGCGGACGGCGCTGCGGTTCGCCTCCACCGCGTCATCCGCGTCCCGGAGGTCTCCGCTGCGCTCGAACCGCATGACCAACGCCACGCCCAGCTCCGACAGGAAGTCGATGCGCCTGGGGTTGCCATCAGGGGTGATCCGGACGGCCGCGCGGCCCGCCTCCACCGCCTCGTCGAGATCCGTCGGCTGACCCGTGCGCTCGTAGCGCATCCGCAGGGCGGCGCCGAAGCTGGTGAGGCGCTCCGCGCGATCCGGGTGGTCGTCCGGGGTGGCCCGTACGGCGAGACGGCCCGTCTCCACCGCCTCGTCCGCGTCCGTCAGTGCCCCTGCGCCCTGGAAGCGGAACCGCAGCGCCGAGCTGAGGCTCGTCAAATGGGTGGCCCTGTTCGCGTCATGGTCGGGTGTGGCCCGTACGGCGGCGCGCCCCGCTTCCACCGCCTCGTCCACGTCCTTGAGGTCCCCGGCGCGGTTGAACCGTGACAGCAGGGCGACACAGAGGTTGGACAGGATGACCCCGCGCGCCGGATGGTCCTCGGAACCGTCCCGGAGCAGGGAACGGTGCACCTCCACTGCCTCGTTTATGTCCCCGAGATCGCCCTTGCGCTTGAAGCGCGCCTGCAGGAGGACGCCGAGATTGGTCAGCGCCGCGTCTCGCTGGGGGTGGCCGTCCGGGGTGTCGCGGACGGCGGCACGATAGGCCTCGACCGACTCGTCCGCATCCCTCAGGTCTCCGTACCGCTTGAACCGAGTCTCAAGGGCGGTAGCGAGGTTGCACAGGTAGCGAGGGCGCTGGGGGTCCTCGTCGGGGGCGGACCGGACGCCGGCCCGGGCCACCTCCACCGCCTCGTCCAGGTCGTCGGGATCCCCGTGGAGCTGGAACCGATTCCTCAGACCGACGGCGAGGAAGGACAGGCAGACGGCGTGGTTCGGATGATCCTCGGGAAGATGGCGCGCGATGCGTCGTGCCAGGTCCACCGCCGAGGTCAGGAGCGCCGGATCCCCCGGGGTGTTCAACGCGCGGTGGATCAAGTCGACCGCATCGGGAAGTGCCCGCTCGGCGAGCGGGGCGAGCAACTCCTCCGGAACGGCCTGCGGCCCCACCGTGATGAAGGCCCGCTTGAGGAAGCGGAGGGCAGCCTCATAGTCCGGCCGGGCCCGGGCCGGCGGAAGAGCCTGAGCCCGGAAGAGATGCAGCAGGCTCAGAGCGTATTCGACTTCCGCATCGGCCTCGCCGTCGGCGAGGAAGTCCGCCAGGCTGCGGGCGTCGGCGAGTGCGCCGGGTTCCAGTACCGCGGACGGGTCTTCCGCCTCGTGGGCCCGGTCCATTCGCCCCACTACCGCCGCCAGCAGTCTCTCGCGCTCTCCCACAAGGTCCCCTTGCCTGACTAAAATATCGTCACTTCACCAACATAGATTGCGAGTTGCTGCACGGGGATGACTTCGGCGGGAGGTGTGAGGTGACCGACCAGTCCAGCGACCTCGGCGCGGGGACGCGTGCGGGCGTCGCCTACGTATGCGAGCAGTTGGAACGCATACGCAGGGATTTGCGGCACCACAGTGCCCGGGGAACGGCACCGCTGGACCTGCTGATGGCCGTGCTCGGTGCCGGCGAGGACCCCACCGCGCCGCTCGAGGCGGTTCATGAGGCCCTGCTGGCCGCGGGGGACGCCCGGGGCGTGCACGGCGGCCAGCGGGGCCTGAACCCGATCGGAGCAGCCTCCGCGATGCCCGAGACGTGGGTGCTGCTCTGTCCGACGGACAGCTGCTCGCGCTACGGCTGGCCCGACGGCCCCGAGACGCACGCCTGCGCGATCAGCGGCCGACCGCTGCGCAGAGAGCGGCTGTAGCGGTGGGCGCCTTCCTCGGCGCCTTGGGGCAGAAGCTCGCAGAGCGCTGGCTGACGCTGCTCGTCCTGCCCGGGGCACTGTTCCTCGCAACCGCCGTCGTCGCCCGAACCCTCGGCCAGACGCACGCCCTCGACATCCCCCGCCTCACCGGCCGGATCACCCACTGGGCGCAGACTCCCGCCGCGACCAGTCTCGGCGGGCAAGTCGTCCTGCTCGGCGCCCTCCTGGCCGCGGCGGCCGTGGCAGGCCTGGCTGCCCAAGGGCTGGGGACACTGGTCCAACGCGTCGTCCTGGCAGCCGACTGGCGCACGTGGCCGCGCCCGCTGCGGCAAGGGACCCGCACCCTCGTCGCCCGCCGCCACGCCCGCTGGACCAATGCCGCCGACCGTCTTCGCCGGCAACTCGACGCAGACGCCCGTACCTTGGCGCGCGAGCGGCGCAGGGCCGACCCCGCCCCGCGCCAGGCCGCGTACGAGGCGCTGCTGCGCATCGCCGCCGAGACGCCGGACCGACCCACATGGAGCGGCGACCGCATCCACGCCGCCGCCGTCCGCCTGGAGCGCGACCACCACCTGGACCTGCCCGTGGTGTGGCCCCACCTGTGGCTCGTCATGCCCGAAACCACCCGGACCGAGATCACGACCGCCGAGCAAGCCCTTACCCGCGCCACGACCCTGGCCGGCTGGGCCTTGCTGTATGCCCTCCTGGGCGTGTGGTGGTGGCCCGCCGCGGTGCTGTCGGCCGCCCTCGCCCTGACCGTCAGGTACCGCCTGCGCAGCGCCGCCGATACCTACGCCCAGCTCCTGGAAGCCGCCGCCCGCCTCCACACGCCCGAGCTGGCCGACCACCTCGGCATCGCCCGCTCCGGGCCCCTGGACAGCACCCTGGGCGACGCCGTCACCCGCCAACTCCGCACTAGCGGCCCCCACCCACCCCGATGAGCCCGGGCTATCGACGGGGTGTTACGCCGGTTCGACGGGCAGCCACAGCTCGCAGGTCGCCGTGCTGAAATCGTCCGCGCGCTCAAGGGTGGCGACGATCGACGGCGACTGCAGGTGCGGCATTTTTGCGGCGACCAGTGGCCAGCGTCTCGTCGGCAGTCCACACACCCACGATGATCAACGGCTGCCGCATCCGTTCCCGTAACGGCTTCACCAGCAAGATCACAATCCACACAGCTGGAGCACTATGGTCCGCTTACGGTCCCGCGGGCCTTTGAGGGCGCTCTGCATCATCCCGCGAACCCCTCCTTCAAGGGGGCGCGGAAATCCGTGGACGGGCCAGCGGAAGAACACGTACGGTGTGGCTTCACGCCCTGATACGGATGGAAGGAGGCGAGTGCCGTGCAGTTCACACCTTTCCAGCGCTCCCTCTTCCGCTATCCCGGCGTGGTTCGTCAGTTCTGACCGGGAGCGCTCCAAGCAGCCTGTATCCCGGAGGAATCCATGACCGATCTGGTCATCCGCGCGCTCTCCGCGAGCGACGCACATCTCTTCGACGCACTCCCCGACCCCCTGGGCGCACGTGAAGCCCACCGTCGTACCCAGTTCCGCCCGGACTGGAAGCGCGTCGCCCTGCGCGACGGCGAGGTCGTCGCACGCGGTGCGTGGTGGGGCGGCCCCAACGACTCGGAGCCCGTCAACATCAACTGGTTCGACGTGGCCGAGGGCGAAGAGGAGGCAGGGGCCGAACTCCTGCGCACCGCTCCCTGGCACGTCGAACTCGAGATCAACCTGCCAGGCGGCTGGCGGGACGACTCCGACCTGCGGGCCGGAGCCGAGGCGCGCTTCGCCGCCGCACGTGCCGCAGGGTACGAACTCCTGGTGGAACGCTTCCTGTACCGCTGGACCCCCGAGCGAGGTCTGCCCGAGCGGCCCGGACGCCTGCGCTTCAGCGCCGAACCCGACGACGCCGTGTTCTTCGACGCGTTGCGCCGCATCCACTCCGTCACCCTGGACGCCCACGCGCTCAGGGCCATCGAGGAGGGCGGCCTCGACCGGGCCGCCCAAGAGGAACTCGACTTCTTCCACTGGTGCCCCTCCCCACGGGAGTGGTGGCAGATCGCGCACACGCCCGAGGGCGACCTGGCCGGCATCCACATCCCGGCCCACAACCCCTCCGGCCCGACCATCGGCTTCATCGGAGTCGTCCCGGAGCACCGCGGTCACGGCTACGCCTACGACCTCCTCGCGGAGTGCACCCACCTCCTCGTCGAGCAGGGCGCGGAGGTCGTCACCGGATCGACCGACCAGGGCAACTTCCCCATGGCCGCGAACTTCGCCAAGGCCGGCTTCCCCGTCGTCCGTGATCGCATCAACTTCCACCCGGCGGGCCGAGCGGCCTAGCGAGGAGTAGCACGCGGTGAGCGGTCCGGTCCCAGCTCAGGTCCGGACCGCTTGCCGGTGCCCGGCGGCATGCCGGCCGACAGCGAACGTGCAGGATTTACGCTGTGGAGTGGCCACCGTCTGGTCGTCCGTCCACACCGACGATGATCAACGGCGACCCGCGCCCGTTCCCTTACAGGCCCCACCAGCAAAATCACGATCTACAGCTAGCGAGTACTAGCCTGCCCGGCCATGCCGTCACTGCGGGCCTCACTCTCCACTGGAGCTCAGGCATCGTCGAAGGCTACGTCAACAGAGTCAAGACGCTCAAGCGAGCCATGTACGGCCGGTCATCCTTCGGGCTGCTCCGCACACATATCCTCACTCAGCCGTAGTACTGGCGGAGCGATCAGTGTGGGGGCGCGGTGGCAGGGTCGGTAGCGACATGGGTGCGAATCCGACGCGCCCGCAGGCAGAACTGGGATCGCGACATCATCCGCGGCCTTGGGATGCCCGTCCCGCGAACAGCCCAGGACCGAGCCCGTCACCTCATTGGTCAGCGCAGATGGGAAGAAGCAATCGCGGAGATTCGCGAGGCGGCCGGACACAACCGACGCGACGCGAGATGCATCGCGCTGGCTCTGATGTACGGCTGGAAGATCCCAACTCGGATGCCACGGGAGTCCAACCACCTTCAACCTACGGAGCCCGTCAGCTCTGAAGAGTGACCATCACGGAACTCCGGTCAGAGCCGAAATTCGAGATCCGCATCAGCATCTCGGGCCCCTTTCTGTCCAGCGGCCCCTGCCGGCTCCGGCGAACCCCCGGTGAGCCGGACGTAGAGGTTCTCGTCTACGCGAACGTTCACCGGGCCCCGGCGAAGACGCCTACGACAATGGGGACGCCGAGCAGGAGACCACTCCGGTCCGGGATCCAGGGCGTTCTCCTGCATCCGGGGGCGTCTCCGCCTACTGCGATCGGTCGACCGCGAAGGGCTGAACCCCTCCTTCAGGTCTGGTCGGGCATTTCAGGCTCAACCGATCGATGAGATGCGCACCTATCTCATCGGAGGCTGCAAACGGTCTGGAAGTAGGCACCCCGCAGTCTCCCGCAGATGCCACCGGATCGCGATCATGGGCCGGCGCTGAGCACGGTCCCTCGCCCACTATCCGTTCCCCGCCGTGGAAACCGGCCCCTTTCACACAGCGGGGCCGGGACCGGATGCGGCGGGCGCCGTCCGCCGGGTCCCACCGGTCGATCATCGCGTTGAGCTCGGCGAGCGTGTCGACTTCGGTGACGGGGATCAGGTGGTTGCGGCGGAACCAGCCGATCTGGCCCGCGACTCCGCCCCTCTCGTGGGCCCCGCGGATGCCGGGCTAGTACTTCGCGGCCGAGCAACGCCACCCGCGCCGAACAGCAAGCAGCCGGCCGGCTGGCCGGCGCGCAACGGCTACACCGGGTAGCCGATCTGGGTGATGCCCTCGGCGAGGTCCTCAAGCCGAACCGCGGGGTTCAGAGCCGAGACGACTTCCTGCGTCAGCGGCTTGAGGTCGTAGACGTGCTGGACTGCATCCAGCGCCGGTGCCACCTCGTAGTAGTCCTCGGCGAACTCCAGATAGGCCTCGGCGCTACCTTTCAGCAGGAGCCCGAACAGCCACTCAGCACCATCCGCGTCTTCCCCATCCTCGTTCGGCACCTGGACGTCGCCGCACTTCCACTCGGAGTCCGTGACCTCGCGCCACAAGCACACCGTGGCCCGCTGAACGCCATTGGGATCGAGGAAGGCAACCTCCTGGGCGAAGGGCCGCAAGGTCTGCGGCAGCGAGTCAAACAGACCTGGCCACGGCACCGGGGGCGACACCCGATTGGCGCTGATGGGTGACTCGTGAGAGGTCGCCTGGGCATAGACCCCGGCCTCGGAGAAGACGATGACGTAGTCGTTGCCGCTTCCGTCCTTCATCGAGGCCAGCTCCTCAGACGGCGCCCACTGCCTGTCATACGAGTAGTACCGAAATTCCCACTCCGGACTCAGGACGGCATCCAACATGGCCATCGCCTTCGAGCGAGCACGAACGATCTCGGCGACAGGCAGCTGCACGATCACTCCATAGACGGTCACAGAGCAATACAAGCGGAAGCCACTGACACAGCCCCAGGGACCCCCGACACGCCATGTTGTTCTCGGCTGATTGGTGAAGCACCAAGGAGGTGCTTGCTACCAGGGGAAATCCGGGCACTCCTCGGCGAAGCCCTGCGCAACAGGCTGCCATGCTCCGTGGTCCTCACGCACGCTCAGTCGGTCCGCTTCCTTCGCGGTCTCGATCAGCTGAGCGGTAGTCAAGGGGACGGCCGCCGCGAATACCCGCCCGAGGTGGCGGCAGTGCACCATCGGGCGGAGCTCCTCCGAGTATGGCTCATCGGCGACCGCGAACAGGTCAGACAGGGGCCACCCCAGTGGACCTGCTACGGCCGACAGCTGCTGCCGACGGTACGGACCTGGGTCCCAACGCCACAGCATCCTGTGCAAGGTACTGAGCGACAGTCCCATGAAAGGCAGTTCGCGGATACCGAAGCCGCGATTGCCGATCAGCGCGCCGAGCACCGCGGCGAGCCTGGTCTCGGCGGGGCAGCGGCCCGGCCACGCCGGCTGTGCGAGGGGTTCTGGAGAGGCGACGCGGGGCAGCGAGCGTACGAATGCCTCGAGGGCGCCGAGCTTCGCGTGATCGCAGTGGCTGACGCGGTATGCGAACTGCCTCATGACCCTGGCGTCGCGCTCCGGGGGAAGGAGTTCCGTCGGCACGGGGTGGCCTGCGACGACGAGAAGATCGGCAGCCGGTATGTCGAGTTCGGCGGCAAAAGCCGCGACTCGCTGCGGGGCGGTGTCAGTTCCGCTCGCGGCGAGGCTCCGCAGGATGGCGGTCCGTTCCATGGGAGGAAGGTAGCGGGTGGGCTGCCAGGACGGCCGCGAGCCGCCGTCGTACGGGGGCCGGCTGCGCCTGCAGTGCCGCCGCCAAGGACGGCGGGGGCCTGCGACTGGTCGAGATGGCTGTCACGTGGCTTCACCCGCGTCAATGCGGCGGGCTGCAATCATGCTCGAATGGCCCACGACATAGTGTTCTTCCTCGCCCCCGACGACGAAGCTGCCGCTGCGACGCGCCTGCGGGGACCTGGTGAGGCCTTTGAATCTGTGACCTGCCGCTTTTTCGAGCCGGACAGCGCCATCGCCGAGTGGGACATGTACTTCCAGGAGCCGTCGGCCAAGGCCCCACCGCTCGAGCAGGTCTATGCCTGGCGGCCGTGGCCGGAGTACGTCACCGAACCCTTGAACGATGGTGTTGAGGTGTTCGCTCTGCCGAAGCGACTGACACGAGCGCTCGCCGAAGCCAGTTCCACCGAACTCGAGGAGCTCGCCGGCCGCTGGACCGCGCGACTCAGGTCCGAGGACGGCGACGAGATGACCGACGATGATCTTCTCGCGATCTTGCAGGGCGTTGCCCTGCTCGCAAAGAATGCGGTGAACACGGGTGGTGGCCTCTACAACTGGAGTCTCTGACCGTCCGCCCGCGAAGGCCGCTCGCTCTTGACTCCGCTGCACGCCAAAAGCTCGGTCCCGGTGGCGTCGAAGTACAGGGTGAAGAACCAGGACCGGTCTGCTGCGACGATACTGCCGGTACGCAGTTGCTCGTCGCGGTGCCGAGCGCGGAGGACCTCAACGGTCTCGTCAAGGCCGAGGGTCGTCACACCGATCTTCGCCGACCGCCTCAGCCTCGTCGCAGCGATACCGAAGGCCATCCAATGTGGCGTCTGTCCGTCGTGGAGCATTACCTCGCCGCCGACGGCTACGGCGGCGCGTGCTGCCTCGCAGGCACTGGTCTGGTCTTGGAGCATCGCGGTGATGTCAGGCTGACTTGGGTTCTCGTCCTCGGTGGCCATGCGGCGACCATAGGTGGCGAACGCGGGCGTTGCTACAGGATTCGGCGGGGCCTGCCGCGGCGCCAAGCCACTCTGCGCCTCCCCGGCTCGGTCTGGCTGAACCAGCTGCCCCGCCTGGGGCACTTCCAACGATGGGCTGCGGGAGCCGTCAGGACCGCCTCGGAGAACGCTGCCGACGGCGATCAGCCCAGAGGCTCCATGGATTCGGCTGGAGAGCCACCAGGGACCGGATGCGGCCGCCGTCGGCGGTGTGGAGCTGACGGAAGGAGATCGAGTGATCCTCGGTCGCGGGCACCAGCGTCACCGGGACGTCACGAGCCCGAAGCTGATCGCCCCGCTCCACGTCGGCGCCGTCACGCGGCCGGCTGCGGGCTCCCGTGGGACAGGCCCGAGCGCCGCAGGGCACGCAGCATGGCCGGCAGGTCAGCGGGCTCGAAGCCCGAACCGCAGGCGAGGCTCTCCAGCAGCTCCGGCGTCAGCTCGTACCGCTCGGCGCGGCGCACCAGCTCCGCGCGGCCTTGCCCGAGGACCGGCCCGCCGTCGAGCTCCCGCAGCAGCTCGTCCTCGTTGACGAAACGGCTCAACCCGCAGTCGAGACCGTCGTCATCGAGGTCCGCCGGATACGGAGCCCGTGCCCAGGACCCGTTCTCGGACCAGTACACGCACCCCAGCTCGTATCCCGCGATCAGCTCACGGAGCTCGTCGTGGGGGAGCCAGTCCGGAGCCCCGGCCAGCATGTCGACCGGCGGCTCGTGCCACTTGACCCCGCTGGACTCGTCCTCACCGAAGAGCACGAACCGGTCCCCGCCCAGCGGCTTCAGCGTCCACCAGGTACAGCCGCAGTCGTCGAGGTGCAGCCCACGGTCGTCGATCCAGCAGCCCGTGCGGTGGCCCGGCGGCTTCTGCTCCGCCGCGGTCGTCGCCTCCAGCACGGCGACCGCGCTCCACCGGGCCCACAGGATCTCCGGCGCGGGCAGGTCCTGCGGCAGTCCGGGCCGGTGCACTGTCATTCCATCCCCCACGGGTGCGCGATCACGTTCCCGACGCACCCTAACCGTTCCCCGTGGCACCCCACCGCGAGGCCGCCGCCCTCACCGAACACGCCACCACCATCCACATCCGCCCGCCCCACTGACACACCTCTCCGACCCGAGCATGCCGGTGAGGGGGGTTGTCACAGGTGGGGGCTATGTTGCAGCTCGTTGCACAGGCGAGTGGGGAGCGGCGATGGTGGTCGAGGTGGGGTACGCGCGGGCGTGGGATCCGGAGGATCGCGTTCCCTGGAGGCCGATATCTGTGGAGGAGGCCCGCGAGCGGGATGCCGCCGGGCTTCCGTACGTGGTCGTGTATTGGCCGGCGGGCCGGGAGGCTCCGCTGGAGGTTCGCCTCGTCTCCTGGCGGGATCACTACGTCGGGCTGTGGGCGTACGACGCTCAGGGCCGCGGTACCTACGAGCTCGACCTGCGGCTGCTGGACGACCCGACGCGGCTGTGGCCCCGGCGCACCGTCCGCTGGCACTACACCGGCCCGGAGATGACGGAATTCGACGAGGCGTGCCCGCGCATCACCGTAGAGCTCTTCCCGGGCGGGAAGGGCCGGCGAACGGAGCGGCCCCAGGGCGAGCGCGGGCGCATCCACGTCACCGTGCCCAGGAGCCGCGATGACGAGCGCTGGGTGGACCGGCCGGTCTTCGGGGAGTGGCCACTGCTCTCGGCCCAGGTTCACGGACTCACGGAGCCGCTGGTCTTCGAGGTCATCGAGCCGGCCACGGCGGCCGCCGACGGGAGTGTGCTCGCGCCCACCACGTGCCGGCGTCCGCCCCGCCCCGCACAGCCTGGACCGATCGGTGAGCTGTTCCGGCCCGGGGTGCGTGTGACCGACGGATACCACCCCGAGATGACGATCGTGGAGCCACGCCGCATCGGCACTCTGCGCGTACCCAGCGGGCTGCTCGCCGTCTCCGGCCCGGACATCGACCACGAAGACGGCCCGCACCTCACGGTCCCCGTCCCGCCTGGGGAGTACGCGCTGGAGGAGGCGCGGGCCCGACACAGCTACCACTGCATGTGGGAGGGGAGCCAAGTCACCCACACGGACACCATGGCTGTCCGCGTGCTGGTCAGCGAAGCCCCCGCCACGAGCTGGCGGATGGCACTCAGGCCCGACGACGACCTCCGGCTGTTCGTCGAGGATCAGGTCTCCGGTTTCGTCACGGACGGAGCCACAGGCTGCTTCGCCGATGCCGGAGCCTGGGAACCCCTCCTCGCGCTCTTCGACAAAGGACTGATCCAGGGCGACCCGGACCTGGACCCGGACGCCTACGAGGACATCAGCGACTCCATGTACCTGCTGCGTACCCGCGACCAGACCTCCGGCGGCGAACTGGTGGCCTTCGCGACCACAGGCGACGGCACCTATCCCGTCTGGGTCGGCCGTTCCCAGGCCGGCGAAGTCGTCGCGGTTGTCGTGCTCGTGGAGGGGATGCCCGAGTTGCTCCCGGACGACGGGGCCACTACCAGTGCCTGACGTGGCCGGGATAACCATGCAGATCATCAGTCAGGTCAGTTCCAGAGGGAGATCGCCAGGACCAGGGCGGCGGGTTGCGGTTGCGGGGTTCGCGATGGTGTTCGTCATGGCACTCGGATTCGCGGCGAGAGCACCGCTTTCGCGTCGGGGATAGCCACCCATCTAGGTGATGACCACCGACGCGTACGCGGTGACCGCGCCATGAAGGTTGATCCATGAACACACTCATGGACCACACGGAGATCATCTTGTGGACGCGGCACCCGGACGGACGGTGGTCGGCCCGGCCACTGTGGATGGTGCTGGTCGACGACCAGGCCTACGTCCGGTCTGCGTTCGGGCGACGCAGTGCCTGGTACCGCCAGGTATTGGGCCAAGCCGACGCGCAGATCGAAGTGGCCGGGGCCCGGCTGCCCCTCGCCTTGCGGCCGGTGACCGACCCCGGGCTCGTCCAGCGTGTCTCCGACGCCTACCGGGCCAAGTACGGACTCAGCTGGCCGGGGCCCGTGGAATCGATCAACACATCCGAAGCCGCCACCACCACCATGCGTCTAACGGAAATCGGGCAGGTCCCGCAGTTGCCTGCGTGAGGTGAGCTGGAGTTTGCGGAAGATGTTGCGCAGGTGTGCGTCGACCGTCCGCGGGCTGAGGAACAGCTTCGCCGCCACCTCCTTGGAGGTGGCGCCGTCGGCGACCAGCCGCGCGATGTGCACCTCCTGCATCGTCAGCTGGTCCGATGCCTTGGAGGTACGACGGCGGGTCTGCTCGCCCGTGGCGCGCAGCTCGCCGGCGGCTCGCTCGGCGAATGCCTCCATGCCGAGGTCGGACAGCGACTTGTGTGCCTGGCGCAGCGCGGAACGGGCGTCGCGCCGTCGGCCCTGGCGGCGCAGCCACTCCCCGTACAGGAGATGCGCGCGGGCGCGGTAGAGGACCAGGGCGCCTTCATCGAGCAGGCTGATCGCCTCCTGGTAGGCGGACTCGTCCTCGGTCACCAGCGCCCGCGCGTAGGCCTCGACTCCGAGACCCCACGCGTGCCCGCCGGCCTGCGTGCGCTCCTGGAGGGAGGTGAGGGCTGCGGCGGCGGCTTCGGGCTCGCCGCATCGCATGGCCGCTTCGACGAGCTCGGGCAGGGCGAGGCCTGCCGTGCCGACGGCGCCGTACTCGACCGCCTGTTTCGCCGCTTCCAGTGCTGCCGGGTAGTCGGCCAGGCCGTTGTTGAGCACGGCCGTGGCCCAGTGCACGCTGAGGCTCATCCGGTGCTCCACCGACGCGAAGAGTTCGAGGGCCTCCTCACGGCGTCCGCGCAGCGCTGCCAGGTGGAGGCGCGGGTAGACCAGCGGTGCCGCCCCGGTGGCATCGGCGATCGCCTCTTCTTCGGAGATCAGCTCCATCGCGGAGCCGAAGTCACCGCTGTGCGCCTTGGCCGTGGCTTGCATGGCCAGTGCGATGGGCAGTGCGTGGAAGGAGCCCGACTCGCGGCCGGCCGCGACGGCACGGGCGGCGACGCCGTGCAGGGTGTCGAAGTTCCACAGTTCGGTCGCCAGCATGAAGCCTAGTGACGGGCGTCCTTCCCACACCTCGTCGTCGGCGTCGGCGACCACCGGCCTGAGGATCTCCCCCGCGGCCCGGTGCCCGTCGCCGACCAAGGCGATCAGGCCGGTCAGCACCGCCGCCGGGGTGGTATCCGACTCGTCCGCCGGCGGGGCCTTCCTGGCGGCCTCCACCACGTGGTCGAGTCCGCCGAGCAGAAGGCCCATCTCGATGGCGTCCAGATAGCACTCCCGTGACCAGGCGGGATCGGTGGCGGCAAGGCGAGCGGCGGCGCTCAGGAGGTGTTCGGTGGGACTGTCGTTCCCCCGGCGGCGGACGAACGACAGTCTGCCGCGGAGCAGGTCGGCTCTGGCCTCCTGGCTGGGGTCGTCGGTGCGGACGGTGGTGAGGAGGTCGGCCGCCTTGTCGAAGTCGCCCACCGAGAGCTTGGCCTGGACCGCGGCGAGGACCCGATCGGCCCGTCGGGCCGGGCTGGTGGTGAGCTCGGCCGAGCGCTCGAGGAAGGCCGCTGCCGCGGCGATTCCGCCGCGTTCCCGGGCACGGGTGGCGGAGATCTCCAGCTCGGCGGCTACCTGTTCGTCCGGTCCTGCGCTGGCCTGGGCACGGTGCCAGGCCTTGCGGTCGGGGTCGGCGATCGGGTCCGTCACGGTGGCCAGCGCCTCGTGCGCCCTGCGCCGCTCGTCCGGCGTCGCTGCGCGGTAGGCCGCCGAGCGTGCCAGGGGGTGGCTGAACCGGATCCGGGTGCCGAACTCGACCAGCGCATCGGCGTGCGCGACGGCGGCCTTGTCGATGCCGATGAGTTCGGCGGCACTCCACAGCAGGCCGGGGTCGCCGATCGGTTCGGCGGCAGCGAGGGTTACCAGCAGCCGCGCCGGCGGTGGAAGGAGTTCCAGCCGGGTCCGGAAGCTCTGCTCGATCGCGCCGGGCACCGAGTCGGGCTGGGCGAATCCGCCCGCCATCCCGGTGAGCCCGGTGGTCCTGGGCAGCTCCACCAGCGCCAGGGGGTTGCCGCGCGCTTCGCCCAGGATGCGGTCGCGCACCCGCTCGTCCAGCGGGGCGCGGACCGCGGCGGCCAGCAGCGCGCGGGCTTCCGGTTCGCCGAGGCTCCGGAGTGAATGGCCGGGCAGCTGGTCCAGCTCGGGCAGTCGGCTCGGCTCGCGCGCGGCGAACACGAGGGCGATCGGCTCGGCCGAGATGCGGCGGGCCAGGAAGGCCAGCGCTTTGACGGACGATTGGTCCAGCCACTGTGCGTCGTCGACGACGCACAGGAGCGGGCGTTCGCGCACGGCCTCCACCAGGAGGCCCAGCGCTGCGACACCGACCAGGAACGGATCGGGTGCTCCGGTGTCGAGGCCGACGGCGATCTCCAGGGCCTTGCGGTGCGGCGCGGGCAGCTCGGGCAGGCGGCGGGTGACGGGTGCGAGCAGCTGGTGCAGCGCGGCGAACGGGAGCTCCCTCTCGAATTCCGCGCCGGACGCGCGGATGACGAGGAATCCCGTCGCGGTCTCGTCCAGATGCCGCAGCAGCGCGGTCTTGCCGATGCCCGGTTCACCGCGCAGAACGAGGGCGCCGCCTCGGCCTTCCCGGGCCTCTTTGAGCAGCAACTCGAGCCGGTGTATCTCGTCCTGGCGGCCAATCAGTAATTGCATAAGTGTTTCGGGCATGCCCGAGAACCTATGCGGTCGCGCACCGTAGGGGAATCGGGGAGCGATTGCGGCACCTCTCGGTGCGGCCGCGGTCGGCTGCGGCATGTCCGCTGCCGGTCGCGGAGCGAGCGTGTTCGCCTACGCGGCTTCGGCTTCCCCTGCGCGTCGTATAGGTGATGACTACCGACGCGAGCGGTGGAGGCCCGCTGCGAAGGTCTTGTCATGACCCGCACCGCACTACCGCAACGAACCGCCACCACCGGCTGGCTACCGCTGGGAGTCCTGGCCACGGCTCAGTTCCTGGTCGTGCTGAGCACCTCGATCGTGAACATCGCCCTGCCGCAGATCCGATCCGGTCTCGATCTGACGGACACGAGCCAGGCGTGGACGGTCAACGCCTACGTACTGGTCTTCGGCGCGCTGCTGCTGCCGGGCGGACGGGCCGGCGACGTATACGGCCTGCGCCGCGTGTTCCTGATCGGCACCGGCCTGTTCGCACTCTCCGCTCTGGGGGCGGCGCTGGCGCCCACGGCAACAGCACTGATCGCCTTCAGGGCGCTGATGGGAATCGGGGCCGCCCTGCTGGCGCCGACGGCGCTGGCCCTGGTTTTGACGCTCTACTCCGGCCGGGAGCGGCGTGGCACCGCCCTCGGAGTGTGGGGCGCGGTCTCCGGTGCCGGCGGTGCGGCGGGCGTGCTGCTGAGCGGGCTGCTCACCGGTCTGTACGGCTGGCGTGCGGTGTTCGTCGTGATGGTGCCCCTTGCCCTGGCCGTGCTGGTGGCCACCTGGCTCGCTCGTCGCAGCCGACCGGCCGCGCGGCGGAAGCCTGGATGCGGCAGGCACGTGGACGGTGACGGCGGGGCTGGTCGCTCTCGCCTACGGCCTGTCGGGGCCCTGGCCGGTGGCTGTGATTGGTCTGGCGCTGCTCTGCTTGTTCGTGGTGCTTCAGCGGCGGTCCGCCACGCCCCTGCTGCCGGCGCGGATGAGGGTCGTCGCGGTGCCCAACGTGCTGATGGCACTGCTGGGTGCTGTCTGGCTCGGACTGTTCTACTTCCTGCCCCTCTACCAGCAACGTGCCCTCGGCTACTCGCCGTTGGAAGCCGGGCTGACCCAGCTTCCGCTCGCCCTCGTGGTCACCCTCTCCTCATGGTTCACCGGCAAGGTCTCGGCCCGCCGTGTGCTCCCCGCGGGCCTGCTGGTCCTCGCGGCCGGACTGGCCTGGCTGTCGCGGACTCCGGCCGACGGCACCTTCTTCGCGGATCTGCTCGGCCCCATGCTCCTCATCGGCGCCGGTCTCGGGGTCGCCTTCGTACGGCTGACCGCTCTGGCCTCCACGGGGGTCCCGGCCGCCGACAACGGTCTGGCGGGCGGGCTGGTCAACGCCACCCGGCAGATCGGCGGAGCCATCGGCCTGTCCTTCCTGACCCTGCTGCCTTCCTCCGGCGCGGCCTTCCTGGCCTGCGCCGCCCTGACCGTCCTGATCTCCCTCGTCTCGGCTCTCCCGACCCGAAAGGCCTGACCATGTCCCTCGAAAAGCCGTACATCAGCGGCCACTTCACCCCCGTCGCCGACGAGATCACCAGCCGTGAGCTGAAGGTGCGCGGAACCCTGCCGCCCGAGCTGAACGGCCGGTACTTCCGCAACGGCCACAACCCCAAGCCGGGCGTCACGCCCACCCACTGGTTCCGTGGCGAGGGCATGCTCCACGGCGTGCGCCTCCAGGACGGCCGGGCCGAGTGGTACCGGAACCGCTGGGTGCGCACCCCCTTCCTGGAGGGAGTTCCGTTCACCGGAACCGAGCTCGAAGTCAGCGCCGCCGCCACCAACATCATCTTTCATGGGGGCCGCTACCTGGCCCTGCAGGAGGCCAACCTGCCCTGGGAGGTCAGCGCCGAACTCGACACGATCGGCGTCCACGACTTCGGCGGCAAGCTCACCGGCTCGATGACCGCCCACCCGAAGGAGGACCCGCAGACCGGCGAGCTGCACTTCTTCAGTTACAGCCCCTTCCCTCCGTTTCTGACCTACTACGTGGCCGACGCATCCGGCGCCATCGTCCGGTCCGAGGTCGTCGACGGTTCCGGCCCTTCGCTCATGCACGACTTCGCCATCACCCGGGAACACGTGGTCTTCATCAACTCTCCCGTGGTCTTCGACCACGCCGAGCACTCTGGCATCCCCTACCGCTGGCACGACGACGTCCCGCTCCGCATCGGAGTGATGCCGCGCGCCGGGGGCAAGACCACCTGGTTCGAGGCGCCGGACCAGGCCGCGCTGCTGCACGTCGCCAACGCCTACACCGACGCGCAGGGCCGGATCGTGCTCGAGGCGCCGCGCTTCGACCGTTCCGCCTGGGAGAACTCGTGGAAGTGGTGGATCGGCGCTCCCGGCTACGGCACCAGCCCCGCCGCCGGCTCGACCTTCCACCGGTGGATCATCGACCCGGCCAAGGGCAAGGTCACCTCTGAGTCCCTCAACGAGCTGGTCACCGAATTCCCGTCGATCAACGAGGCCCACACCGGCTCGGACTACCGCTACAGCTACGCCATCGGCTTCCCGGGCGCGGGCCTCTCGGGCTACCACACCATCAAGCTGGACTCACGGACCGGCCAGGAGACGCTGCTGGCACACGACGAGGGCCGGATGCCTGGTGAGGCCGTCTTCGTGCCCGCCGAGGGCGGGACAGCGGAGGACTCCGGCTACCTCCTCACCATCGTCAGCGACGTCAAGACCGACGCCTCGGAGCTACTCGTCCTGGACGCGGGCGACTTGGCCCCCGTGGCCGCCGTCGAACTGCCCCGAAGGGTGCCCGCCGGCATCCACGGCGACTGGATCCCCGACGCCTAGCAGCCGGCCTGACCCACCTGAGCGCACGACCCACGTGACCGCCTGACCGTCCGACACCCCAAGCCGCCCGGGCCACTGTTGACTCCCCCTCAGCAGCGGCCCGGGCTCTCACCATCGAGGAAGCACCCTTGGAACCTGGTGGTGCACGAGGGTCTGGTTGGCCACCATGAGCCCTGGCAGATGTCGGTGGGCGGAGCAGAGGGTACGCAGTGGATCTGATCAGTCTCTCGGATGGCGATAACAGCCTCCGGGTACGCGTGCTGGGCCGTCACTCACCGGGCCTTCTGCATCTTCATGACCAGCTCGACGCAGAGGTCCTCGTCACGAGCAGCTTCGCCACCGGCCGATTGACCATGCCCCTGATCCTTTCCGACCTGGAGGATTGGTCGCGCGCACTGGACGAGCTCGCTGCCGGGCAGGACGTCTTCTGGAGCGAGGACCACAGCCCCCAGATCAGGATCCAGCCGCACAACGGCCGGACGGCGCCGGCAGATGAGGGCGCGTCCCAGGGGGAGGAAGGCTTCGTGGATGTCGTCACGGATCTCCCAACGGATCCGCAGTCGGCGGAAGCGTGTTCGGCGTACCAGGAGACGGTTACGACGCCGCCGCAGTCGTTCCGCCTGCACGCGCCCGCCCGACACCAGCCGCCTGCCTGACTACCGCCCGTCCGCGTCCTCCTGGCCGACGGCGAGGGAGCCGGCGGGCTCGTACGCCAGTGGCAGACCGCGTACTGGTACGACAGCCCCCACCAGTCATCACCGTGTGTGTTTACGAAACCGCATTCCGGTAACACTAGGTAGCTACAGGCAGTCAGAACCCGACGGAAGGCAGGAACATGACCCTCGTTACCGTGCTCATCCTCGTCGCGGTCCCCGCACTCCTCGCCCTGTTGGCCGCGGCTCCCAGCGCCCCCGCCCGGCGCAACCCCTTCCCTGGTCGACGCAGCCGGGCCACCCACCGCCGCACCACTACCGCCCGGCCGACCGGACTCCCCCACCAGCGGAGCGTCCACCACCACGCACGCTGACACGACGCCGCCCCTTCGGAGGCAAGCGCCACATGACGGTGGCCGACCACCCCCGATGAGCGCCCTGTAGATCTGCGGATTGAAGAGGCGCGGTCCAGTGTCCTGCGGGCGGTCCGGCGTGGCCTCCGTAGCAGGACGCGCCATCCGGGCAGGCTGGTCGTTGGAGCCTGCCCGGGTCCTCCTTCGCACGTCGGTCCGGGCGGGCCGCCCGCACTCCCGCGACCGGGGAGGTCTGCCGATCTCCCCCTCCAGCCACGTAGTGACGGTCTCTGGCAGGGGGATCGTCGTCGTCCCGACCTGGGCGGTGCGTCCGTCCCAGTCGCGTTCGCCGGCGTCCGCCTGTTCGCTCCCGCTCTCGGCCAGGTCCTGGTCGCCGATCGCCTTGTCGGCGGGTTTGACGATCTGAAGGGTGAGCCGCCCTTGGACGTCCCCTTGACCCATGTTTCCTTTCCTACGACCGTCTCCAATGGTGCAACGCGAAGGGAGAAGTCCGGCTTTCCCGGGTCAGGTGAACGTCAGGGTCCGTCAAGGGACCCTGGTCGAGGTAGTTGAAGTAGATCCCCCGCGTGGTGAGCTGGCCGTCCGGGAGGACGTAGGTCACGAGGCACTGCTCCGCTTCATGGGCGCCGCCCCGGGTGGTGGTGCAGGTGCCGTGGGACTCGCCGACCTTGTTGTGCGCCTCGTCGAAGAGGTCCGAGCGGACGACGACCTCATCGCCCTGCGACACGCTGCCGGGGGTGACGGGGAAGCGGGTCAGCTGCTGCACCTCGGCCGTGACGGTGCACCCCGGCACGAAACACGGCACATCCAGCCGGTCGGACGAAAGTCAGGTGGCGGAGCTCGGCGCAAAGCCGAGCGGCAGCTCCAGGCGTTGTTGGGCCAAGAGCTCCTCGTCGGCGACGATCCCGCCCGTCGGCCCGTCGGCGGCGATGACGCCCTCGCTGAGGATGAACGAGCGCGGGTCGAGCTCCAGGGCGTACGGCTGGTCGCGGGTGACCATCAGGACGGTGACGTCCAGGGAGCGCAGGAAGTTGACGAGCTCGCGGCGCGAGGCCGGGTCCAGCTTGAAGAAGGTGAGCGGTAGCGGGCCCACGGCGGTTGGCTGGTCGACAGGCCGTCGCTGGTACGCCGGCGGCCCTCCCTCACCGGGGCGGTGCGGACGGTTCCTTCACTCGCCGCCCGGCGGCTTGGACTCCATGGCGCGCTCGGCTTCCTCGGAACGCCTCTCCATCTCCTCCGGCGGAACCTCCTCGATGTGCGTGGCGATGCTCCAGCGATGTCCGAACGGGTCCTCGAACTGGCCGGTGCGGTCCCCGTAGAACTCGTCCCTGACCGGCCGCAGCTCGGTGGCACCCCGGGCGAGGGCCTTGGCGAAGACCGCGTCGACGTCTTCGGCGTACACATGCAGGGTCACGGGCGTCCCGCCCACCGACTTCGGTGAGCGGAAGCCGATGGCGGGGTGCTCGTCCGCGAGCATGATGACCGAGCTTCCGAGCTCCAGCTCGGCATGGCCGATCTTGCCGCCGGGTGCGGCCATCCTCATCCGCTCCCGTGCGCCGAGCACGGCGACGTAGAAGTCGATCGCGGCCGCGGCGCCGTCGATGCAGAGGTACGGCGTGACGCGCGGATAACCCTCGGGAACGGGCTGGACAGTCACCGGCCACCGGCCTTTCCGGACACTGGCGGCCATGCCGACCGCCACTCTGCGACCAGAGATATCCCGAACCTGCCGCACACGTACCCGCGCCGCGCGGCGGCCGGGCGCCGGATGCCCCAAAGGGTCCCGTCAACCGTGAGGTGGTGCAGCCGCAGGAGCAGGTTCAGGGAGGAGGGGCCGCCCGCAGCGGAGGTGAGAGCCTCCGTTCGCGGGTTTCGCCGGCGTTTCCCGTCATCGACCGCAGGGCGAGCAGGTTCAGGTGGTGCGGGGCTGCCGGAGAGGGGCGCCGGCGTGGTGGAGGCTGGCGAGGGTCTGCCGGTAGGAGTTGATCAGGCTGGTCTCCAGGTAGCTCACTCCGAGCTCCTTGCAATGACCGCGGACGATGACCTGGGCCCGGCGCAGGTGCGGGCTGGGCATGCTCGGGAAGAGGTGGTGCTCGATCTGGTAGTTCAGGCCGCCGAGCACGATGTCGGTGAACCGGCCGCCCCGCACGTCGCGGGAGGTCAGCACTTGGCGGCGCAGGAAGTCCGGCCGGTCCGCTCCTCGCAGGGTCGGCATGCCCTTGTGGTTCGGGGCGAATATGGATCCGAGGTAGATGCCGAAGAGGCACTGGTGGACCACCAGGAACGCGATCGCCTTGCCGGGCGGAAGCACCAGGAACAGCGCGCCGAGATAGACCGCGATGTGCGTGAAGAGGAGCAAGCCCTCCCATACCCGGCTCTTGAGAGCGCCGTCGGCAAGGGAGCGGATCCCGGAGACGTGCAGGTTGAAGCCTTCCAGCGTGAGCAGCGGGAAGAACAGGAACGCCTGGGAGCGCCCCAGGATCCGTGGCAGCCCCTTCGCGGCCCTAGCCTGGTCCTGCGTCCAGACGAGGATGTCGGGATCGAGATCGGGGTCGAGGTCCTCGTGGTTCGGGTTGGCATGGTGGCGGCTGTGCTTGTCCTGCCACCAGCCGTATCCCATCCCGATGCCGAGGTTCCCGGCGAGCCGCCCGGACAGCTCGCTGGACCTGCGCAGGCGGAAGACCTGCCGGTGCGCGATGTCGTGCGCCAACAGCGCCACCTGTCCGAAGACCACGGCCAGGAATCCGGCGGCGAGCAGGGTCCACCAGCTGTCCCCGATCAGCACGAAGGCCGTGCAACCCAGGGCGTAGAGGAGCGTCACGGTGGTGATGCGCAAGGTGTAGTAGCCCGGGCGCCGGCCCATCAGTCCGGCCGCCTGGATCTTCTTGGACAGTCGGGCGAAATCACTGCCCGCTTCCGCCCCTGCGGGCGGGGGGCGCACCGTCTCCAAAGAGTTCATGATCGGACATCCCTTTCCATGGCCTTCGGCGTGCCTTGAAGTTCCGGGTGTCCGACTGCCGGTACGGAGGGCCGTGGGTGCGGCTACCGGCCCTCCGCCGTGGCGCACAGGGTTACCAGTAGTGACGTCGTCCGCCGACCGCGTGCCCGACCGAGCCCAGAATCCACAGTACCGCGCCCACCACGAGGAGAATGATCCCGATGGTCCACAGAATCGAGATTCCGGTCAGGAATCCGATGAGCAGGAGGATGAGTCCGGCGAAAATCATGGTGTCCTCGTTCTCATGTCGGGAATTCGATGAAGCGGTTGATCCGCCCGAGTGCCTCAGAGCGCGTGTACCCGATAATTTCGCCCTTAGCTGTCGGTCGGCCCTGAACTTCTGCGGCGGAAATTCCACCGCTCACCCGAGGAGCTTTACGTGACCGGAACCGGACTGGACGGCTTCACCGACGTCCTCGACTACCCGATGTACGTCGTGACGGCGGCGGCCGATGGCGAGCAGGCCGGCTGCCTGGTGGGATTCGCCTCGCAGTGCTCGATCGACCCGCCCCGTTTCATGGTGTGGATCTCCACGTCCAACCGGACGTATCGCGTCGCACGCCGCGCCTCCCACTTGGCAGTCCACGTCCTGCGCCGCGAGCAGGAGTCCACGGCAGACTGGTTCGGCGGGCGGACCGGCGACGACGTCGACAAGTTCGAGCGAGTGGCCTGGCGGCCCGAAGAAGGGGGCGCACCGGTCCTCACAGACTGCCTCGCCTGGTTCGTCGGCCGGGTGCGAGGGCACGTGGAAGGCGACGGGGACCACGTCGGCTTTCTGCTCGAGCCCGTGGACCAGAGCCCGCCCGGGCGGAGCGACGAGCCGTCCCTGCTCCGGTTCAGCGATGTCGCCGACATCTCACCGGGGCACCCTGCCTGATTGCCTGATCCGCCTCACGGCTCCCCCGTAAGCCGCGTCCGCAGCGCGGTCAAGCGGTGGAAGGCAGAGCCGGCCGCTCCGCTTCTTCGGTGCGCAACCGGCGCCTCTCGCCCTCGGTGAGGCCACCCCATATACCGAACGGCTCGGCGACCTTCAGCGCGTGCCGCAGGCAGTCGCGTTGCACCGGGCACAGCGCGCACACCTCTTTCGCCGCCTCGTCCCGCCGTTCGCGGGCCGGGCCCTGCTCGCCCCTGGGGTGGAAGAACAGGCGCGAGCCCAGTTCGCGGCAAGCGGCCTCCTCCTGCCACAACCAGTGGTGCTCTGCACGACCGGGCAGACGCGACACGTTTCCCACCTCGGAACCTCCATCGGACGCGCACCGCATTCGGATGCGCGATCTCTTCCCGTCTGGCCCCTGCGACGGACCTCAAACAGCGAGCCGGTGGTGCGGTGCCTGCGGAACCCTTCGGGACGCCCCGCCGGTGGGGCGTCGGCCGCACGCTCCACGTGCGCGAGATCTCTCCCCGTGGTTCGGCGGCGGTCGGCGCGAGGCCCAGTTCGTCAGGCGGTGGAGACCTGCGCCGCGGCATCGAGGCTGCCTGATTCCCAGGGCGGGGCCACGGCCGACTCGGTCCAGGCGGCCAGGGCTTCGCCGTCCACGCAGACGATGCCGCAGGCGGCTGCGTACTCGAGGGCGGGGGTGGTGTAGGAGCTCGTGGTGACGACGATCGCCACGTCGGCGTCGTGAACGGCGAAGCAGGTACCGCCGAAGCGCTGGAGGTCCTGCGAGCCGACGCGGTGGGTGTCGGCGTAGTGCTTGCACTGAACGACGACACGCAGTCCGTCCGGGGTCGTGGCGATGACGTCGGCTCCCAAGTCGCCCGCACCACCCACCACTTCCACGGGCGTGCAGCCGTCACGCGCACACAGTGCGGCTATCGCGTGCTCGAAGCCGTCGGCGTCGGCCGCGGCGTGGTCCAGCGCATCGGTACCGATGTCCGGCACTCCTGCGGCAGCCACGGGCGCGTCCAGTACCGCCGTCGCCTCCATCGGGTACGGGTCCCTGCGCTGGGCCGGGATGGGCGCCGTAGGGACCGTGGAACGCCGCCGGACGGGCGACACGCTCCACTTGGCCAGTGCCACCCCGACGGCGAGGAGCATCGCGGTGGCGACGGGTACGACCCAAGCCCCCACCCCGGCCCCCGCGGCGGTCTTGAGGAAGACGGCCAGGCCGCCGACGCAGATCCCCACGAGCCCCACGGCCAGCACCACATCGCGCCCGAACGGCGCCGAACCGGCCCCGGCCTGCCTCCTGCTTTCCCCCGGCAACGTCATGCGGGAGCCCTCCCTGTATCGGTTCGAACGCGCCGCGGTCCCGGACCCGTCGGGGTCCGGGACCGCGGCGATGGACGCCGGGCGTGCGGGTCAGTGCTTGAAGATGTCCTTCATCTTTTCCTTGGCCTGGCGGGCGTCGCCCTTCGCCTGCTCGGCGCGGCCCTCGGCCGTCAGTCGCTCGTTGCCCACCAGGCGGCCGGCCGTCTCCTTGAGCTTGCCCTTGGCCTGCTCGGTCTTGGCCCGGCTCTTCTCGTCGTTCGACACAGCTGATCACTCCCTGAGGGGGCGGGGAACTCCTTGCCCTTCCTCATCTGACCCGGATCGCGGCCCGCAAACACACAGGCGGACCGCCCCGGTACCGGCGCACGCATGGCCGGCTGATCCCGCTCCTGGCTAGGGAAGAGGCTCACGCAGGGCGCTGTGCCCGTGCTGCCAGGCCGTACGGATGTGGGTCGCCAGACGGTCCTCCAGGAGGCCGGTCGCCGCGCAGCCGAAGGCAATGTCCTCCTCCAGGTCCGGTTCCTCCGCGAGGAGACCACCGATGACCTCGTGGCGTACGACCTGCTCGTGCACGGCGTCGGCCTCCACGTGCTCGGCGTAGAAGTGCTCGGCGGCCGGCCCGGCTCCACAGCGCCGCATGGCCTTGGCCAGGCGGCGGGATCCCGGGGACGAGGTGACCTCGACGCACGCGAAGTGACCGACGAGCGCGCCGCGCAGCGCCCGGTGCAGGCCGAAGAGGGACATCAGGTTCACGGTCGCGAGCAACGGCGCCGGGGCTTGGTCCAGGTAGCGGCCGTACGTCGGGTCCAGCCCGAGATCGGTCATGAGGTCCGCGAAGAGCTTCGCGTGGATGCGGTCGGCGTGGCCGGCGCCGAACTCGTCGTACTCGATCGCCACCATCGCGGCCTTCGCACGGCCGGTCAGCCGGGGGATCACCCACACGTGCGGGTCGGCCTCTTTGAGGTGGTAGAGGGAGCGCAGGGCCGCGTACTCGCGCAACTGCCACAGCTCTCCCTCGGTTTCGAGGTGGTGGCTGAGGCTGTCGGAGAGGTCCACGGGTTCTACGAGGAGCGGGGCGAAGGCGTCCTCGACGGTGCGAGGCGCGTCGGCCAGCTCGGTTCGCAGGGCGTGCAGGAAGCGGGCTTCGAGGGCTTGGCGCATGCGCAGCAGGTCCGGGTCCCATTCGCGGGCGTCGTCCACGCCCTCGAAGCCCCGGTAGTGGGGCTCGTACATCAGGTACAGGGCGAGCTGGAGGTCTTCGCCCCACGGATCGGCCTTCAGTACCGCGCCGGGGGTGTACGCGGGCGGGGCACCCGACCCCAAGGCCCGGACCACGGCGTCGGAGAGCTCGCCCCGCCCCTCGACGAGGCGGGGGCCGGCGGGGGTCGTGGTGGTGCTCGGGCCGGGCGGGGTCGTCAAGGTCATCGCTGCTCCCTGTCTTCGGCCGGTGACTCGGCTCGCTCGCGGAGGCGGTGGCTGGTGTCGCACCAGGGGTACGTACGGCTGCGGCGGCAGGTGCACACCGCGACCATGAACCGGTCGGACCGGGCAACCGTCCCGTCGTCCAGGACGATCTCCACCGGGCCCTCGACCAGCACCGGGCCCCGGGGCTCGACCACCACCCTGCGGGCGACCGCCACAGTCTCGGAGCCCGGGCAGATGTCGGGGGTGTCGTCAGGGGCGCCGGGCACGGATGACCACCAGTTCCTCCCATTGCTCGCCCTCTGCCGCCAGGCCCTGGCCTTCCAGCCAGGACCGCCGCGAGCTCAGTACCGGTCCCCACGGCACGGTGGCCGTCAGGGTGACCTCCGCGGCGAGCCCCGCCCCCGTGAGTCGGCCGAGGGTCTCTCCGACACCGCACATCCCCGAGTGGACCATGAGCAGAATCCCTCCGGATCGCAGCAGGGCCGGGGCGTCCGCGCAGATCCGGTCGATGACCGCGCGCCCGTCCCGTCCGGCATCCCAGGCCCGCGCCGGCCCGCGCGAGGGCAGTCGGCTCTCGGGAGCGGGGACGTACGGCGGATTGGAGACGACCAGGTCGAAGCTGCGCCCCGCCGCGCGTGTCGCGAAGTCTCCGTGCAGGACCCGCAGGGGAAGCCGCCGCATCCAGGCGTTCAGCCGGGCCGTGGCCACCGCCGGCCAGGACACGTCGACGGCCGTGACCCGAGCGCCCCTGGTCGCCGCGTGGAGGGCCAGGGCGCCGCTCCCCGTCCCGATTTCCAGGAGGTCCGTGCCGGGCCCGAGATCCTCGTGGGCCAGAGCCTCGGCGAGCAGGCGGGTGTCCGCCTGCGGCGGATAGACGCCCGGCAAAGCCATGAGACGCGCAGGAAATGGGGACAGGGATAGAGCAGTACTGGGCACCCGCACCTCCGGTGTTACCCCGGCCCCCGTTCGAGCCAAAGGGTTCATGAGGTACTGCGCCTGCCCCGACGTGAGCTTCCCATCCGCGAAATCGACGATCTTCGGACGATCGGACGAGAACGGACCCCCGTTTCCACGATTTCCCCAGACCGATAGCCGGCCCGCCGTCCCCCATACGGGAGAGCGATTTTCATTGAGAAATCGGTGCGCCCGCATGCGGCCGGAAGGAGCTGGAGCATGACTTCCCGGATGAAAATTCCCCGATGCGGCGACGACCGTGGATGGAAATGATCCCATCTCCCACAGGGCGGTCTTTTCGGCGGCGCATTCGGTCCGGTCCCGGCTCGGGGAGCGGTTCTCCCTCGCTTTCCGCGAGGGTTCTCCGGTCGCCCGTTTCGGGTCCCCCGCCAGTCGCCGCGGAGGTCTACCCCGGCCAGGTGCCCGTGACCCGCCGGGTCGCGACGGCCCCGGACCGGTCGACGGCCGCCTTGACGACAGCGAAGATCGCGCCCTGGAGGGCGGCGGCTATGAGGATCTCCTTCCAGGAGCGGTCCTCATCCGTGGCGTCCGGGGCGTCGCCCTCCCCTTCGATCACCTTCCAGGCCTGCTTGAACGCCATCGCGGCGAGCATGCCGCTCGCCGCCCCCAGTGCCAGCCCGACCGGCTTGTACGCGACCTTGGACGCCTTCACTTGCGCCCCCGGCCGCGACGCACCAGCAGGATGACGACCAGGGCCGTTCCGACGGCGATCAGCGGAGTGCGGTTGGCCCATGCCCTGGCGGCAACCCGGTCTGCTTCGTCGAGTACCGGGGCCGGTGTCTTGTCCTTCACGAAATTCGCGGTCTGCTCCGTCAGTACGGACGCCTTCTCCCTGGCTTGTGCCGTGAGGTCCTGGGCCTGCGCCTTGACCTCGGCCGCCACGTCCATGGCCTGCGCCTTCATATCGGCGGCCTTCTCCTTGGCCTGGGCCTTGACGTCGGCCTTGGCCGCAAGTGCTTCGACGGTCTGGCCGAGCTCATCGCGAGTGTGCTCGATCCGATCGCGCAGTTCCTCGGACGAGGGGGTGGAGTCGCTCTTGTGGGGCTGGTCCGGCTGGTCCGGCTGGTCCGGCAGGTTCGGCTGGTTCGGCTGGTTCGGCTGGTTCGGCTGGTTCGGCTGGTTGGTCATCGGTGGGCCCTCTCCTTGATCTCGGCCACATCGGCCTGGACACTGTGCACGGTCTGCTCGGGCACGGGTGGGGCGGCCCGTGCGATCTGCTTCTTGCCGGCCAACGCCAGTACCCCGGCGATCGCTGCCAGTACTGCGGCGACGATCAGAGCCGACACCCATACGGGAAGTACCAGCGCCAGAGCCGCTACGGCCGACACCGACACTGCCTGTGCGACCAGGGCACCGAGCAAAGCTGCGGCGCCGAACAGACCGCCGCCCCTCCCCAACCGTTTGCCCTTCTCACCCAACTCCGCCCGGGCGAGCCGCATCTCCTCGCGGACCAGCTCTGAGATCTGCTCCGATGCGCGTGAGACCAACACGCCCACCGGTTCGTCCGCGGTGGGCGGTCGCCGTTCAGCCGTACTGCTCACGAGGCGATTCCTTCTTTCTGGAGTACCGATCAGCCGGATGCCGCTGGGCAGGAAGCCGTCGACCCTTGGTGGGGAAATGCGTGAGGGGGTCCGAACTCGCGGAGTTCGGACCCCCTCACGCGGGGAGTCAGGCGGGGCGGCCGCCGAAGGGGGCGCCGGTGCCGTAGTACGTGCCCAGCTCCTCGTGGTATCCCGCGTCCCCGAGGTGCTTGACCCGGTGGAACTCGGGAGCGCTCTTGATCTGCTCCTTGGTCCGGTCCACGTAGACCTTCCTGTCCTCCGGCTCGACACGGAGGACCGTGCTGGCCGGCAGCAGGACCTCCTTACCGAAGATCCAGACCCCGGTGTCCACGACCAGGTAGGCGTCACCGACCTCGTCGGAGTGCTTGTCCACCTTGCCGATGTCACCGTCGACCGCCTCGACCTTGTAACCGGTCAGATCGGTCCCGGCCAGGTGGCCCGAGGTGGACTTGTAACTCCACACATGCTCAGTCACGCGAAAACAACTCCTCCGGTAAGCGGAGGCCGGCAAGGGGATCCCCCCTGCCGCCCCTCCATTTCCGATGCCTTGCAGCGGACGGCGTCGCCTTCCGCATGGACTCCCGCCTGCCCCTGTCCCGGCACCCCATGCCCGCGTCACTGAAGAAAACTCGGCACGACGGTCGCAGGAGCCCGCCATCAGTCGGTATCGAGGCCATCGTTCAGGCGGTTGAGGAACCGGCGTCGCGTTCCGCCGTCGAAGGAGCCTCGATGTCACGTGATGGCCGACCTGCTCTCCGGCTCCCCTCGTGCCGCGGATCACGCAGCCCGCTCTTAGCCGAGATGGGTGTACTCGGCGTGCCCGCGGCGAAAAGAAGCCGAAGGCTTACCCCTGGGGCATGGCTGTCGCCTGCCGGGTAGACGGCAGAAGCTCTCGCAGGCCCCGCAGTCCGTCCACGAGGAGACGCAACGCATGGTGCAGAAGAAGGCGACCAAAGCCACGGCGAAGAAGGCCGCGCCGGCCAAGCCGAAGAAGCAGGCCGGCTCCGCCGGCGTGTCCGGCCGACCCGCCCCACGACCGCACGAGCCGTTGCCTCCGAAACCGGACCAGGACGGCCCGGACACCCTCAGCCCCACGGGACAGCCCACCGGCGCGCCCCAGGCCGCGGTGGCGCAGGGCGGCGCGTACCTGACGACCGCGCAGGGGGCCCGGCTGTACGAGAGCGACCATTCGTTGAAGGCGGGCGCGCGGGGACCGGTGCTGCTGCAGGACCACCACCTGCGGGAGAAGATCACCCACTTCGATCACGAGCGGATCCCCGAGCGCGTGGTGCACGCCCGTGGCGCGGCCGCCCACGGGATTTTCCAGGGCTACGGCACCGCGGGGAAGGTCACCAAGGCGGCATTCTTGGCGAAGGGCGTCGAGACGCCGGTCTTTGTACGGTTCTCCACGGTCCTCGGATCGCGCGGCTCGGCGGACACGGTGCGCGACACCCGCGGGTTCGCCACGAAGTTCTACACCGGTGAGGGCACATTCGACCTGGTGGGCAACAACATTCCGGTGTTCTTCATCCAGGACGCGATCAAGTTCCCCGACGTCATCCACGCCGGGAAGCCGCATCCGGACCGGGAGATCCCGCAGGCGCAGAGCGCGCACGACACGTTCTGGGACTTCGTGTCCCTGCACACCGAGGCCACCCACCACACCATCTGGAACATGTCCGACAGGGCGCTCCCGCGTTCGCTGCGGATGATGGAGGGCTTCGGCGTCCACACCTTCCGCCTCGTCAACGCCAAGGGCGCCACGACGCTGGTGAAGTTCCACTGGAAGCCGAAGCTCGGCGTGCACTCCCTGGTCTGGGAGGAGGCGCAGATCACCAACGGCATGGACCCGGACTTCCACCGCCGTGACCTGGCCGACGCGATCGAGGCGGGCGCGTTCCCCCAGTGGGAACTGGGCATCCAGACCTTCCCCGACACCCCGGACCAGACCTTCGAGGGCATCGACCTCCTCGACCCCACGAAGTTCGTTCCGGAGGAACTGGCCCCGGTCCGGCCCATCGGGCTGATGACGCTGAACGCCAACCCGACGAACTACTTCGCGGAAACCGAGCAGGTCGCCTTCCACCCCGGCCACCTGGTCCCGGGCATCGACGTCACCGACGACCCGCTGCTCGCGGGCAGGCTCTTCTCGTACCTCGATACGCAGATCAGCAGGCTCGGCGGCCCCAACTTCGGTCAGCTCCCCATCAACCGCCCGCACGCCCCCGTCAATGACATGCTCCGCGACGGCATGCACCAGACCGCCGTCCACGCGGGGGCCGCGCCGTACCGGCCCAACAGCCTCGACGGAGGCTGCCCCTTCCTCGCCGGTGCCGATACGGGCGCCTTCATCGAGGTGCCGGTCGAGCTGGCCGCGGCGTCCAAGGTCCGCGAGGCTCCCGCCTCGTTCGACGACCACTTCACCCAGCCGCGCCTCTTCTGGCTGAGCATGACGCCGGTCGAGCGCGAGCACATCATCGCCGCGTACACCTTCGAGCTCACCAAGTGCCACGAGCAGGCCGTCAAGGAACGCGCCCTGTCCGTCCTGGCGAACATCGACTCGCAGCTGTGCGAGGAGGTGGCCACCGGGCTCGGACTTCCCGCGCCGGCCCCCGCCCGGCCCCTCATCGACCCGGCCCCGAGCCCGGCGCTGTCCCAAGTCGGTGGCACCTGGCCGCTCGACGGACGGGTCATCGGCATCGTCGCCGACGCCGATTCCGATCTGAAGGGTGTCCGTACCGTGCGGGACGCCGTCCTGAAGGCCGGGATGGTTCCGCTCGTGATCGCCCCCACCGGGGGCACCCTCGGAACCGGGAAGAACCCGGTCACGGTCCAGCGGACGTTCGCCGCCACGCGTTCCATCGAGTTCGACGCCCTCCTCCTCGCCGGCACGCCCGCGGCCGCGGCCGACGCCCACGGCGCCCGCGACTCCAAGGCCGGAGCCCCTGAACCGGGTGCCCCCGACCCCCGAGTCCTCCTGCTGCTCGCGGAGGCCTACCGCCACGGCAAGGCCATCGGCGGCTGGAACGACTCGTCCCGCACCCTGCAAGCGGCCGGCATCCGGGAGGCTGACCCCGGTATCGCGTTCGCCGGCAGCCCCTCCGCCGCTCTCAAGGGCATCACCCAGGGGCTGAGGGAACACCGCGCCTGGGACCGGTTTCCCACCTCGGTCTGAATCAGGCCCAGCCGGGCCGTACCGGCACGGTGCCAGGGGCTCTGAGCGAGGGCGGTGCTTCCCACCGCCCTCGCGAAGCGGCCCCTGTCCTTGCGCAGGGTCAGTGCTTCATCCGCCGACGGTCGCCGTCGCTCCAGGCACGGGTGTCACGGGGTTCGACGTAAGGTTCCTCGTCCTCGGGCAGCCCGCCGGCGATCGCGCGCTGGCGAACCATTTCGGCATCGAACTCCAGGCCGAGGAGGATCGCAAGGTTGGTGATCCACAGCCAGACCAGGAACACGATGACGCCGGCGAGGGTGCCATAGGTCTTGTTGTAGGAGGCGAAGTTCGCGACGTAGAACGCGAAGCCTGCCGAAGCGGCCATCCAGATGACCAGCGCCAGGAAGCTGCCCGGCGTCACCCACTTGAATCCGCGGCCCTTCGCGTTCGGCGCGGCCCAGTAGAGGATCGCGATCATGATCGTGACGAGGAGGACCAGCACGGGCCACTTCGCGATCGACCACACGGCCAGAGCAGTGTCCCCCACTCCCAGCGCGGAGCCCGCCTGCCGGGCCAGCGACCCGGAGAAGACGACGATCAGCGCACTGGCGCAGGCCAGGACCATCAGCGTGACAGTGAGGGCCAGGCGCAGCGGGAGGACCTTCCACACGGGGCGGCCTTCGGGCATGTCGTAAACGGCGTTCGAGGTACGGATGAACGCGGCGATATAGCCTGACGCCGACCACACGGCGACGACCAGGCCGACGACCGCCAGGAGCGAGCCGACCCCGGCATGGCCCTGGAGCTGCCGCACGGCGTCGCTGACCACGTCCCGCGCCGAGCCGGGAGCGAGTTGCTGCAGGTTGTCCAGAACCTGCTTGGTCGCCGATTCCCCGGCCATGCCCAGCAGTGACACCAGCACCAGCAGGGCAGGGAAGAGCGCCAGGACCCCGTAATAGGTGAGCGCCGCGGCCCGGTCGGCGAGCTCGTCGTCCTTGAACTCCTCCACGGTGCCGCGCAGCACCGCCTTCCACGAACGCTTCGGCAGCTCGGTGGGCCGGTCGGGCGCCCGCTCCTCCACCTGCCGATCCGGTCCCGCCGTGCTCTCGGCGCCGGTTTCCCCGCGCCTGTCGTCCTGACCTGGGCCTGGCTTCGATGTGCGTGTCATACCCTGCGCCTGTCCAGCGCTGCCTCACTCATGTCCGTGAGGACGAGCCGAGAACTTCATGGGCCGTGTGTGACGTGGCACCGCGACCCGAGTGCTTGGTGTCCGCGCGTGCTACAGACGGTGCGGTCCGCCGTAGTAGCGCCGACCTGGCGCTGGTAGTCCGCATCACCGAGGTGCCTGTCCTTGTCGAACTCCGGAGCGTTCTTGATCTGCTCCTTCGTCCGGTCGACATAGATCTTCTCTTCGTTCGCGTCGATCCGACTGATCGTGCCCGCGGGTGCGAAAAACAACTCCTCCGACTATGGAGACGGAAGGAAATAGAAAACGGCCGTCGATCGTTGAAGTCCAGCCGCATTGCACCCGACGTCCGACCCCGCCCGGTAGCGCAAATCCACCGCCACTCCCCACCAATTTTCAACCGGCCGAGTGCGGCTTCCGTTTAGCCCACACGGGTGGGGTAGGAGGGCCGCATGTTCAGGCACCGAAGTTTTCGTACGATCGCTGTACTCGCCATCAGCTGGGCTGCCTTGACGGGTGTCGAGCGAGTGAGTGAAGACGCATCCTGGCGGATGGCTCTGCTCAGCGCACTGGTGTGGGGTGTCGTGATAGCTGGTGCCTGGTGGTTTGCCGAATGGACTCAGATGGGCCGCCGCAGCCGGAGTGACCGCACGGATCCGGCTGACGCCCAACATGACTCGAGCGGAAGGACGGGGAGCACCACATGACGGACCGCCGTCGCAACGCCCTGCGGTTCTCCGTCGGTTTGCCGCTTCGGCCGCACTCGCTCGGCCCGCGCCTCCTGACGGAGGCCCTTGACGTCGTTTCACGCCGCGTACGGTTCAGCCGCGCCGCAGGCACCGTAGCCGTCTGCGCGCCTGCTTCCGGGTACCAGTGCCCCGACCGGCAGAGTACGTCCGGAGGGGGCGCCTCAGCCCGGCCCCGGCACCGGAGCCCCTTCCCGGGCGTCACGGACCCTCACGAGCGCGCCCAAGAGGTGATCGAGTCCCGTACCACCGGCCCCGGCGACCTGGCCTCGCTCCTCGAGATGCTGGGCCTGGTCCCGTCCAAGGAGCCGCACGTGAAGCGAGCGCGTACCGAAGGCGACCGAAACTAACCGGGGCCGCAGTAACGGGCAGCGGAGACCTTGGCTGCGGTCGACGTCGAGAGCTCGCTGCCGCTCCTCCCCTGTGTCTACGTCCCCGGCCTCCACGCGCGAGAACGCCGGCCTTCAGCCGGCGTCCCGTGGGGGGCGGACGCCAGAATCCCTGCCACACCCGTCGGAGTGGTGGCCTGCCCGGGCGGGCTCCAACAACACTCGCCACGACGAGGGCCCACCGGGCGCCATACCGACGGGGCTCAACCCTGCCGTGCGTCGCTCCGGCCGACCGTTCGGGTTCGGCGCGAGTATCCGGGGCGGATGCAGGAGGCGCTCGATGCCTATCTCCACCAGCGTTCCCTGGTACTCCTGGTGGCCCGTGAGTGCTTCGAGGAGTGCCACTCTCAGGGCGTAGATGGCACTGGCCATACTCGCGCCTTGGCCGAATAGCTGCTCAGGTGCCATGTAGGTGACTGTGAGGGCCGGCGTCCAATCGGGCGACCCTGGCGGCGTGCTGGTGGGCCCGAACGATGGTGGAGTCGACGGTGGCGCCCCAACGGACATCGGCAACCCGGGACCCGCCAACGCCCTCCTTGGCTGGGACCTGGCCGGAACTACGGCTACGCCGACATCGACAAGGCCCGTGCGTGGGGCAGCTACAAGGTCTGGCCGGACGCCGCCGCCGCGAAGTGGACGTCGACCGGCGCCCCTGGCCACCAGCTCCGCCCAGCTCTCAAAATGGCGTTTGACGTTGCGCGTTCGGCCCTTGCGCCGCGGGAATCCGGCGTCACACGGCATACCTGGACCGGGTATCGTTACCGACGGCTTGGAACACCGCCCGCAGGCGGTGGCACAAGCCTTTCCACGCGGGCTCGCGAGCCAGGGGCGGACAGTGAGGAAGCGATGATCTCGCAGGGCAGCAGGGAGTGGCCGGTCCACAGCCTTGGCCATGGGGATCACGTCTGTCTGGCGTTCGCCGACGATTCCGAGCAGCGCCGGGTGGTCACCGCCTACGTGTCCGATGGCTTGAAGCGCGGTGAGCGAGTGAAGTATTTCGCCGACCGGCAGAAGCCGGCCGCGGTGCTCGACTGGCTTCGGTCGGCACAGATGGATCCGGACGCCGCTTTGTCCAGCGGACAGCTGCAGGTGGTCACTGCCAGCGACGGTTACCTGGTTTCGGGACGCTTCGACGCCATGGCGATGGCGGCCACCTTGCGGCAGGAGATGGCAAGCGCTGCGGCCTCTGGCTTCAAGGGGCTCCGGGTCAGCGGTGAAATGAGCTGGGCTCTACGGGAGATCGGCGGCACGGACGAGCTCGCCGCATACGAGAGCATGATCAGTTCGGTCTTCGAGGGACAGCCTGCTTCGGCCGTCTGCCAGTACGATGCCCGCCTCTTCCACCCCACTCAACTGCAGACCTACGGCCACTGCCACCCGGGCACCGTGGAACTCTCCCCGCTCTACGAAGACAAACTGTTGCGGATCGTTCCCACCTTCGCGGAAGGGGACCGCACGATGCGTGTGATCGGCACCGTGGACTACCGCACCACCGACGCTCTGACTGCGGTTCTGGACGCCACCCTCGACTGGGCCGGGGACGTACGGGTGGACATGAGCGCGCTCGAATTCATCGACCTGGCCGGTCTGCGCGCTCTGGCGCACACCGCCGAGCAATACGAGCCCGGCCGCCACATGCGGGTGGTGGAACTTGCCCCACTGCTGTGCCAGGTGATAGCCGTGGCCGGCTTCGACCAGCACGACGCCCTGGTCGTCACCTCCCCGGGAGCCTCGGCATGAGCAGCGTGATCGACGTGACCGCCCCGCAGCCCGACCGGACCCCTCGGTTGGTGCACCAAGGCTTGGTCTACGGGTCCGACGAGGCGTTCTTGGCCGCGACCGTCCCGTTCTGTCTGGACGGTCTCCAGCATGACGAGGCAGTGCTCGCCGTCACCACACCCGCCAACATCGACCTGCTGCGTCAGCAACTCGGCAGCGCGGCCGGCGCAGTGCAGTTCATCGCGGCCGAAGACTGGTACCAGACGCCTGGCAGCACCCTCGGCGCCTACTACCGTTACGTCGACGAACGCACCGCCACTGGGCGCCATCCCCAAGTACGCGTGATCGGTGAGCCCGTCTGGCACGGCCGCGACGCGTTGGAAACCGAGGAGTGGACCCGCTACGAGGCCGTCATCAACCTCGCCTTCGCCCACTGCCCGGCCTGGATCGTCTGCCCCTATGACACACGGACGGTCCCCGACCGGATCGTCACCGACGCCCGCCGTACCCACCCGCAACTGGTGACCGGCCCGGCTGCCGAAACGAGCGGTCACTACGACCCTCCCCAGGGCACCGCCTGGCATCGGAACCTGTCACCGGTCCCCGCGCCGGGAAGCAACGCCACGATGTGCTTCGCCACCGACTTGCACCCCGTGCGCTCGTTCGTCGCCCGGCATGCCGCGCAGCTGGGGATGTCCCCTCAGGGGGCCGAGCGTTTGACTTTCGCCGTCAACGAAGTGGCCACCAACGCCGTTCAGCACGGCGGAGGGCGGGGCGAAGTCTCGGTGTGGCGTACGGGGCACAAGGTCATCTGCGAGATCAGCGACCCCGGCCCCCACCGCTTCCCTGCCGGTACCGGGTGGACGCTCGGCTACCTGCCACCGGAACCCGGTCTGCCCCGCGGGCACGGCCTGTGGACCGTGCGCCAGTTGTGCGACCTGGTCGAGGTCCACACCGGCGCCCCGGCCACGGTCGTTCGCCTCCACCTGAACCTTTCCTGAATCACCCGGTCGGTCCGTCGGCGACAGCGAACGTCTCGGTAGTGCCGTCGCCCTTGGGAACTCGCTGACCGCCCCTCCCCTGGGCCGCAGCCGTCGTCCCCGGCCAGGTCCGGGATGACCGAGTGCTCTGGACGACGGATCGGACCTGGTGCGTCGTCCAGTCCCGCCCCTGGCCGGGCAGAGGCCGGCCTGGCCTCGGGCGGGACTGGCCAGGGGAATCGGGACCCTCGGACCGGCGTTGTCCCACACATGGGCGATGCGCCACGGTACGACCATGAAGAGCTCGGCCCGTCCGCCTTGGCGGCTGCCCGCTCCCGCCTCACGGCCGACCGCAACGACACCCTCGATCGGGTGGCCGCGCTGGGGCGCGACTTCGACGGGATCGTCGCGGCGAACGCCCTGGTCGCGGTCGATGACGAACACGACCCCGAAGGGGCCAGTACGGCCTTCGAGCGTGCCCATGTGGCCTCCCTGATGGCGCGGGCGCACGAGCATGTGCACGAGCTGGACCAGGCGCTGGAACGGCTCGAACGGGGCGACTACGGGCAGTGCGAGGGGTGCGGCGCGATGATTCCGCCCGAGCGCCTGGAGATCCGGCCCGCCGCGACCACGTGTGTGCTCTGTGCCCGGTCCGATCCGCGCCGTCCCCCGCGCCCCACATGATGCCGGCGGCCTCTCACCGGTCGTTGCCTGACCGCCGATCATGCTGTCGCCACGTCCACGAGAGACGGCACTCGGCAGTTCTGGCCGGACGCACGGGCTCGTCAGCGAGCCAGGAGCTCGTCGAGAAGCCTGTCGAGGTCGAGGAACTCCTCCCCGGCAGCGACGACTGCGTAGGTCTGGTCCAGGAAGCCCCTCAGCACGGGGGCATCCACAAAGACAACGGCGCTGTCCTGCTGATCGGGGCTCCGGCCCATCAGTTCGACGAGTAGTTCATCGCGTCCGGACCCCTGGGCGGGGCGGAATGCGACGTCGCCCTCCCCCACCGGACGGTGGAGCCCCTCGGCCAGCATCTGCCGGTCGAAGTGCCACCGTGCCAGGACGTCGGCACCGTCCAAGAACTCCGCCTGCACCACGTACGGGTCTCCGCCGTCGTACGAGAAGCGGGCAAGGAAATACACGTGGCCCGTCGCCGTCTCGAGGTGCACAACAATCAGAGCAGACACGCAGGACATTGATGGGCCTCCAGGATCGGCTGACAGCTACGTGCGTGTGCCCCGCTCCGCCCCCACCACACTGACCCGACCGGGGGAACCGCGAGATAGCAGGCGCTGGAGACCCGCAAACAGGGGCCACGACCCGTGGGCATGCGTGTGCGCCACGCTGCCCGCCATCCCGGTTTCCGCGGCCCTGCTCGTGCCCGACCACGACGACGCCGGCCGGACCGCCGCAGGCGCTCATGCTCACCACGGAACAGGAAATGGGCCCCGACTCGTCGAGTCGGGGCCCATTCAGACGGGTCAGGCGATGACCTCTGATCAGGCGATGCGGCCACCGAAGGGTCACCGATGCCGGTGGAGCAGTACGTACTCGTTGCTCCACACGTGCCCCGCACGGGCTCGCGTGCCCCGCACCCGGTGCCTGATTCGACCTGTCAGAGTTCGGCGCGCGTGGCGGACTGGGCGGCGCGTACGGCGACGTTGGCCGCGTCCTCTAGGAGCGGCGCCGCCGGAGCTCCGCCCCCGGACAAGGTCCATCCGCAGAGGGCCGCCCAGGCCAGTGCGGCCGAGGCCGCCTTGGCACGCTCGGTCCGGTGGGGCAGGAAGGTACCGAAGAGCAGCGCGTCCCCCGCGTCGACGGCGACCCGGCACAGTACGGCCGTGCGTAGCGCACTGCCCGCGGGGACCGCGACCATGGCCGCGCCGATGACGGCGTCGCGGACGCCGAGGGCGCGGATCAGGAGTGCGGAGGATCCCTGTTCTGCCAGGCCGCAGGGGCGGGCCAGCACCTTGGGCCGACAGGCGACCGCCACGCCGTAACCGAGGGTGGCCACGCCCATCACCCGTGCCGCTGTGGTGCGCATCAGCGATCACTCCGTTTCATTGGTTCTGGCTCATCGGGTCCGGTCGACTCACGGCTTCGAGCCGTGCGGGCTGTCCTGCTCCTCGCGGCCGATGCCCGGGCGCTGCCGCTTGGCCTCGTGTCCGTTGGCATCCGCTTCCCCGTCGCCCCCGCTGGGACGCCGGACGACGGCTTCGTCGGCCTGCCGCCGCGCCTCGCGGTCGCCGCTCTCCCCCTCGGCCTCGGACGGCGTGGTGCGCGGGTGACTCCGGGAATTCTCGTGGGCCGTCATCTGGTCCTCCTTCGGTGGTGCCTTCTTCCGGCGACTACCCCGTGCTGTCCCCCTCAGACGCTTCGCGCGCCCCCGCGGCCTGGCCGCGCAGACACAGGTACGCATCGGCTTCCACGGCCGGAACGCATCCGACGGAAGATCCCACGCGCGGAATCGATGCCCCGGCCGCACTCGTCCAGCTGTTCAACACCGCGGCCAAGCAGGCGGCTGATAGACCGGGGGGTGGCGAAGGCAAGCCGGCGTCCTTCGTCACCCGGAGAGGATCACTACGGGGTGTCCGGAGAGATCTTCGCGGCGTGCATGGTGAGTCGGCCGATCCGCGTTTCGTGACTGGTTGCCGTCGTGCTGTGGTCGGTGATCGAGTCCGGCCGGGCGTCTGTGAGGTACCACGTGGTGAGCGGGGCCACCGAACCCGCCCTGATCTCCTCGATCTTGACGTTGTAGGGCTCGGCGGAAGCCTCGGTGGACAGGATCCATTCCTGCGCCCCGGGCGCGTCGGTGAGGACGCAGTCGTCGAGGGTGAGCGTGAGCACCTGCCCGGGCAGGCCAAGGTCCCCCTGGGGACCCAGACCCGTCACTTCACCGCAGGTGAAGCGCTCTCCTCGGACGGTGACGTAGTAGCTGCTGGACACGTTCGCAAGGGATTCGTTCATGCCCACCGCCTGCCCCGTCCGCCCCGATCCAGACGCCGTGACGGCATGGCGTCGCAGGAGCCTGGATGTCCCGGCGATCACGCCGCTGACGGCGTCGAGAGGTTCGGGTGGGACCCGGGAGAACGGGCTGTCGCCGAGGCCGGCCAGGAGTTCAGCCGGGTCGCGGTAGACGGCAACCGCGCCGGCCTCCTCGAGGTCGTCACCGGGGATTCCCCCGCACAGCAGGCCGACGGCGGCCACCCCGGCCCGGCAGGCCGCCTTCATGTCCCAGACGGAGTCACCGACATACACCGCACGCCCGGACGGCACCTGCGCCAGTTCGAGGGCGTGCTGGACAGGGTCCGGCGCGGGCTTGCCCTGTTCGACGTCATCGGATGTCGCGGTGTCGGTTATGGCGTCCTCCGCACCGATGGCCTGCCGCAGAGCCTTGAGTTCCCGGTCCGTCGCCGAGGTAACGAGGAGGACCTTCCACCCTGCCTTCGACAGGGCACGGAGCAGTTCCGCGGCCGATTCGAAGGCGGGGAGCCGGTCGAAGTACGTGGCGTACAGGGTGTCGTGGGCGGCGCTGAGCCGGGCGTCGCCGGAGTGGTCCCGGTCCTCGCCCAGGAGATGGTCGAGGAGGTCTTCGCCGGGCAGGCCGATCGCCCGGTGGACGGCGTGCATGGGCACGTGGTGCCCGGCCTGGCGCAGGGCTTCCCACCAGGAGGTGATGTGGAGGTGGTTGGTATCGGTCAGGGTGCCGTCGACGTCGAAGAGAGCAGCGCGGTCCATGACGGTGGCCTCCTCACAGGTCCCGTAGGGCGGGCAGCAGTTTCGTCTCGGCCCACTCCAGGAACGGCGTCTGATGTTCGCCGCCTATCTGGATGAGGGCGACCTCGGTGAAGCCCGCCTCCGCGTACGGGCGGACCGCTGCGACGAAGGCGTCCACGTCGTCGCCGCACGCGACCGCCGCGTCCACGTCGTCGGGCCGCGTGTGCTGTGCGGCCTGCTCGAAGGCGGCGGGGCCGGGGAGTTCGGCGTTGACCTTCCAGCCGGCGAGCGACCAGCGGAACTGGTCGTGGGCGCGGGCCACCGCCGCGTCGCGGTCAGGGTCGTAGCAGACGGGAACCTGCCCGATCCGCGGCTTGCCGGCGCCGCCGTACGCGCCGAACGCGGTCAGCAGCTCCTGCTTCGGCTCGGTGGCGATGAGCAGGTCTCCGTACCGTCCCGCGATCTCACAGGAGCGGTCCCCGGACACCGCGATCCCGATCGGGGGCGGATCGTCCGGGAGGTCCCAGAGTCTGGCGTTCTCGACGTCGAAGTGCGCGCCGTGGTGGCTCACGTACCCGCCGGCGAAGAGGGAGTGGATGATTCCCACGGCTTCTTCGAGCATCTCCAGGCGCACGTGGGCGGCGGGCCAGCCGGCGCCGACGATGTGCTCGTTCAGGTTCTCGCCCGAGCCCAGCCCGAGCCGGAACCTGCCCTGGGACAGGATCTGCATGGTCGCGGCCTTCTGGGCGACGACCGCCGGGTGGTAGCGGAACGTCGGGCAGGTCACGTACGTCATGAGCGGAATCCTGGAGGTCGCCTGCGCGGCCGCGCCCAGAACGCTCCACGCGTAGGACGCATGCCCCTGAGACTCCAGCCAAGGGAACGAGTGGTCCGAGATGACGGAGAAGTCGAATCCGGCGTTCTCCGCCCTCACCACGTGGGACACCAGCTCGCGGGGGCCGGCCTGCTCGGTCATCATCGTGTATCCGATTCGCACCATGAAGGGCGCCTTGCCGCTATCGCGCCCTCGGAAACCCCCACCGCGACCATCTCGGCCCTGCGAGGGTCCAAGGCCGCCCTCTCAGACGTCCGCCCGCCGCCGACACGGCCGGGACACCGCGGAGCCTGCCCGTCGCCGTCGTCCGGTCTACTGTGGGAAGGGTCCCGTCCCACGTGAGCAGCAGATGAGGCCGGCAACTGTGTCGACGTCGAGCCGTGAGATCCCCGGCACCCCGTGCTGGGTCAGCCTCCTGGCCAGGGATCTCCCCTCCGCCCAGAGGTTTTACGGTGCCGTGCTCGGCTGGGAATTCCGTCCCACCCATCTCGGCGACGGCGTCATCGTCGCCTTCCGCGACGGGGCCCCCGTCGCGGGCATCGGCGCACTCGCCGGGAGCCCCGGCTTGCCCGTGGTCTGGACGCCGTACTTCGCCGTCGAGGACGCCGACGCGACGGCCGCACGGATCCGTGAACGCGGCGCGACCATGGCGGTCGGCCCCCTGGACTTCGGCACCGGACGGGCCGCCTTGGCAGCGGACCCCGCAGGGGCCGTCTTCGGCTTCTGGCACGGCGAGGCCGTCCCCGACTGGTCGATGGGCCGCGGAAGCGCCCCGGCCCGGCTGGAACTGCGGACCAGGGACGCGTTCGCCGCCGCCATCTTCTACGGAGAGGTGCTCGGCTGGGACAGCGAGCGGCCCGGCAGCTGCACGGTCTCCTACGAACACGAACACGTCGTGCTGCGCCACGGCCACGACACCGTCGCCCACATCAGTGGCGGCGCACTCGAGGAAGCACCCGACCCCGCGGTACGCCCCCGCTGGCACCTGCACTTCCACGTGCCCGACCTCGAGACCGCGATCGATGCCGCCATCGGTCTGGGCGGCAGGGCCGCCTCTCCCGTACAGACGTCCACCACGAGCCGGTGGATGGTTCTCTCCGACCCCGAGGGAGCGCTCTTCAGCGTGGTGGCGCCGCAGGACACGTAGATCCGGCCCCGTACAGTCGGCAAGGTTCGCCGGCCGTAGCGATCGGCATGCGCCTGAGGCGCTTCGCCCTCACCGGCGTGACCGAGATCTTCACCTGGGCACCCGCCTCCGCGTCCGCACTTCCTTGATCTTGGCCAGGGCGAACCCCACTCCCTGACCCACCCCGGGCTTGGCCGGCACGGCCACCTCTTCGGGATTGGTCAGGACGTCCAGCAAGACCGGGCCCGGAGTGTCGAAGGCTCGGCGCACGGCGTCGCGGAGATCGGCCGGGTCTGTGACGCGCATGCCGGTCAGCCCGAGGGCCGTGGCGACCGCCGCGAAGTCGGGATTGTCGAGCTCCGTCCCGAATTCGGGCAGGCCGGCCTGTTCCTGTTCGAGCTTGACCATGCCCAGGCGCCGGTTGTCGAAGACGACGAGTTTCACCGGCAGCCGGTAGGTCTTGATCGTCATGAGGTCGCCCAGCAGCATGCTCAGGCTGCCGTCTCCGCAGAAGGCGACGATCTGGCGGTCCGGCGCCCACAGCTGGGCTCCGAGGGCCTGCGGCATGGCATTGGCCATCGACCCGAGGTTGTACGAGCCGATCAGGCGCCGTGTGCCGCGCATGGTGACGAAGCGGGAGAGCCAGACGGTGGCCATGCCGGTGTCAGAGGTGAAGACGGCATCCTCCCTCGCGTACGCGTCGACGGCGGCGGCCAGCGCCTCGGGGCGGATCTCGTGATCGTGGTTGTCCAGCGCCGCCCGCAGCCTGCCGGTCCAGCGGCGGTCGTGAGCCGGGTCGGCGAGCCTCTGCTGGCCCTCGGTCCAGTGGGCGAACCGTTCCCGGGCGTCCTCCAGGTGCGCGCGGTCGGGGGCCGGCTTCAGGAGCGGAAGCAGGGCGCGCAGCGTGGCGCCGACATCGCCCACGAGCCCGACGTCGACGGGAACCCGTCGGCCCAGATGCTCCCCGCGTGTGTCGACCTGGACGACCTTGCAGTCCTTCGGATACCACTCGCGATAGGGGAAATCGGTGCCCAGCATGAGAAGGGCATCGCCATGGTCGAGGGCGTGGGCGGCGGCCGGGTTGCCGATCAGACCGGTCTGGCCCACTTGGAACGTGTTGTCGTCCTCGAACCCCTCCTTCGCCTTGAGCGTGAGCACCATGGGCGCGGCGAGGAGATCGGCAGTGCGGAGGACTTCGGTGCGGGCGTCGCGGGCTCCGCAGCCGACGAGCAGGGTGACGCGGGAGGCCGTGTTGAGGAGTTCGGCGGCCGCGGCGAGGGCCGGGTCGTCGGGCCGGGTGACGGGGTGATCGAGGGCGAAGCGTATGGGACGGTCCTCGCTCAGCTCTTGGTCACCGAGATCGCCGGGGACAGTCAGGACGGCCACTCCGCCCTGTGCCACGGCCGCGCGTACCGCGGACTCCAGCATGCGGGGCATCTGGTCCGGGGAGGTGACGGTGGCCCGGTAGACGGCGACGTCACGGAAGAGGAGGTCGTTGTCGACTTCCTGGAAGTAGTCGCTGCCGATCTCCGCGAGGGGGACCTGGCCGCAGATCGCCAGTACCGGGGTGTGGCTCTTGGCTGCGTCGTAGAGCCCGTTGAGGAGGTGCACGGAGCCCGGTCCGACGGTGCCCATGCACACCCCGATGGTTCCGGAGAGCTGCGATTGCGCTCCGGCGGCGAAGGCCGCCGCCTCCTCGTGCCGGCAGCCGATCCAGTCCAAGCCGTCCGTGGTGCGGATCGCGTCGGTCAGGGGGTTCAAGGCGTCTCCGACGACTCCGAAGACCTGCTGGACCCCCAGTTCCTTGAATGCGTCGACGATGACATGGGCGACGGTGCGTGCCACAGGAATGTCCTTCCGGACGGTGCGGCCCCCTCGGTGCGGGCGGCGGCTTCGGTGGAGTTCAGGGCAGCGGGTTGTGACGACTCGGGCCCTCAGTGGGTGAGGCGGGCCGGGTCGGCCGCCTGCCAGTCGGATGCCCAGTCGACCGGTGGTGATGCGAGCGGTTGTCCGGCGGCGAACAGGGTGGCTTCACTCTGGACGAGGCAAGCCGCCTCGACCGGCCTGGACCCGTACCGAACCCCGCCACGGGGCGGCGGCACCGGGTCAGCCCGAAGAGCCACGAGGGCAAGGAGATGCGAGGTCTGCGTCGACCGGACCAAGGAGAAGATCAAGAACGCACCCGAGTTCGACGAGGCGAAGCACTCGCGAGAGCCCGGCTACCTGGAGCAGTTCGCCCGCTACTACGGCATGCCCCCCATGTAGCCGGAGGCGACAGTGCGGGCCGGTGAACGCGGAGGCGCGCCCGGCTGACCCCGGCCGCTGCCGCGGCCACGAAGCCCCGGCCGCGTGATGGCGGGGGGAGGCCACCACGCGGCTCGGGCCTGCTGGGGACCCCGCGCCGCTCACCGTCGCGGACTCCCGTGTCCCCTCTTATGGCCGTTCTCCGGAAGCCCAAACGGTCGGAGCGCAGACATCCGCCCGGGCTCGTCGGTCCTGGCCGACAGGCGGCAGGTGGGGCGGGAACGGGCTGGTCGGTCGGTCGGGGGCGCTTCGGGTCCGGGTCCTGTGAGTTCCAGCCTCTACTGCCCCAAGCGGGCGTTGATCAGGTACTCGGCTTCCTCGGAGAGCCTTTGGCGCCGCTCGTCCCCCTTCACCTGCCGCAGCTCACCGCGCAGTGCGAGCTCGGTGCGCAGGACCGTCGTTCTGGGCACCGGTACCCTCTGGCCCGGCTTCTCCGTGAACGGCTGAAGTTCGGCCGCGAGAGTATGTGCGTCGTCCGACGTGCCACGCCGCAGGGAGAGGAACACGCGGGCAAGCCAGTCGGCCGGAACCTGCACCATGAAGTCAGTCATGCCGGGGCCAACGACTCACGCCCTCGCCCGTGACGGAGGACGACCCGCACGGCCGATGATGGCAGCCACCCGGCCGCGCCACCGGCGGCGGGGCGGCCGGGCCGCCCATCAAGTCTCATACTGCACGGATGGGTGAATCTGCCGTGCAAGCGACCAGCGGAAGGGCCCGGCGAGAGCGGGCCTTGCATGCCGCATCACCACGCACTGTGCGATGAGTGCCAGTGGGCGGGGTGGCCGTGCCGGTAGCCTGCCGGGGTGAGCCAGTACGTGCGGGCCGAGCGCCCGCTGGGATGGAGGTCGACCATGGCCCTTCGTTATGACTGCACCACGGCGTCGGGTCGGATCGACGGGCTGCGCGCCGCCGCTCTGGCGGTGAGCCGGGGTGAGCTGGTGGTGCTGCCGACGGACACCGTTTACGGCATCGGCGCGGATGCCTTCGACCGTGATGCGGTGGACAGGCTTCTGGAGGCCAAGGGCCGGGACCGGGCCATGCCCTCACCGGTGCTGGTCGCCTCCCCGGACGCCCTTCACGATCTGGTCAGTGACTTCCCCGACCAGGGTTGGGCCCTGGTGAAGGCGTTCTGGCCAGGCGGGCTGACTCTGATCGCCCGCCACCAGCCGTCGCTGACCTGGGATCTCGGGGAGACCCACGGCACGGTCGCGGTCCGGATGCCGTCCCATCCGGTGGCGCTCGAGCTGCTCGCCGAGACCGGCCCGATGGCTGTCTCCAGCGCCAACCTGACCGGACACGCCTCCCCCCAGGACTGCGATGCCGCCCAGGGCATGCTCGGCGACTCGGTCGCCGTCTACCTCGACGGCGGGCCCACCGAGGCTGCCGTCGCCTCCTCCATCGTGGACCTCACCGGCCCCGTACCCGTCCTCAAGCGAGCGGGCGCAATCAGCGCCGAGGACCTGCGCAAGGTCGTACCCGACCTGCAGGTGCCCTGACCCCGGCCCCGGACCGGCGCACCCGCGCCCTTTCGGCGGACCCCGCTCCGTGGCGAGCCGGGCGGGGTCGTAGCCTGCGGCCACGAGCGACGCACCCGACACGTGCGGCGCGGTCGCGGCCACCCGTGCCGCCCTGACGGACGGCGTCACCGCCGGTGGATACGTACGCGATGTCATCGAACGCGTCACGCCCGGCGTCCTCGCCGCCCGCGCCGCCGGGCTCACCCAGGACGACGACGTCATCGCCGAGCACATACGGCACACCGTCGACCTCCTCCCGGACCGCTCCCGAGCCCTCGCCGACCAGGTCGCCACCGGACAGACCGCCGTGGTGGGCCTGTCCTACCGGCTTGTCGACGGCAGCGCCCGAGTCGTCACCACTCGCGGCCTGCCAAAGGCAGCAGCCGCCTGAACCGGGCGGCCATCGCCACCCGGTCCAGGCATCAGTTCCCGCAGGTCGGACTCCGCGCCTCCCGAGGTCTGCGCCTGAGGCGCGAGCCCGATGCCTGGTGGACCTCCTCCCGGCGGATCGCCTTGATGATCGGGGAAGCGGCTGGTGTGGGCCTCGGGGGTCTGTCTTCCGTGTCACCCGAGGCGCTCCTGTAGGTACAGGACGCGCCCCTGCCCGCGATGCGGCTTCCAGGCGTACGCCGTCGCACACCCCGTGATCCGCCTCCAGCACTGTCTGGATCGTCGTCGCTCCGATACGCCACGTTGCCATTCGGGCCTCCCCTTATGGCGAATCGAAGAATATTGACGCTCGCCATAAAAACGCAATAACGTGAGGTTGTCCAAGATCCTCGATCCCGGTCCGGAAGGACGCAGCGCCATGGGTTCCACTCAGGACCGCACCGCTCCCGTCGTGAACACGCGCTCAGGCGCGATCCTCGGCGTCGTCGAAGGCGACCTGGCCGTGTTCAAGGGCGTTCCGTACGCGGAGCCGCCCGTCGGGCCCCTGCGGTGGCGCCCCGCGCAGCCGCATGCGGGATGGACCGGCATCCTCGACGCGACGGCGTACGGTGCCGGTTCCCCGCAGGCCGTCCGCGAGGGCGACCCGATACTCGGGGGCCACGGCGTCCCGCCCTTCGACGAGGACTGTCTGACGCTCAACGTGTGGACGCCCGGTACCGACGACGCCCGGCGTCCCGTCCTTGTCTGGATCCATGGCGGCGCCTTCATCTCCGGGTCCGGCGCGATGCCGAACTACTCCGGCGAGACCTTCGCGCTCCACGGCGACCTGGTGGTGGTGAACCTCAACTACCGGCTCGGGCCGCTCGGCCTGCTGTCCATCGCGCCGGACGACGGCGCCGAGGGCGGCAGCAACCTCTGGCTCACCGACCAACTCGCCGCGCTGCGTTGGGTCCAGGACAACATCGCCGCCTTCGGCGGGGATCCCGGCAACGTCACCGTCGCCGGCCAGTCCGCCGGCGCCCTTTCCACCGCGGCGCTCGCGGCCCACGCAGGTGGCGGCCGTCTCTTCCACCGGGCCATCCTGCAGAGCGTCCCGCTCGCCATGCCCCTCGCCACGCCTGCCGAGTCGCAGGCCCGCACCGCCGCCTATCTGGAGATCGTCGGCGCCAAGGACGAAGACGAACTGCGCACGGTGCCGTGGCCGAGCCTGGTCGAGGCCACCGGCCGGCTCCTCACCGCCACCATGGAATGGGGACACTGGACCGCGCCGTTCATGCCGGTGCTCGACAGCGAAACGGCGCCGCAGCAACCCGTCGACAACCTGCTCGACGGCCCTGGAGCCGACATCGACGTCCTCATCGGCTGGACCGGGGAAGAGTCCGCCTTCACCTTCGCGCTCGGCGAGACGTACGCGTCGGCGACGAAGGAACAGGTGCTCCGCCGGGCACGGGACAGCTTCGGCGACGGTGCGGCCGAAGCGTACGCGGCGTACGAGGCCGCGCGCCCGGGCGCACGGCCGATCGACGTACTCATCGACCTGAGCACCGACGAGCTGTTCAGGAAGCCCACCCTGGCGTTCGCGGAAGCGCGGGCGCTACGGGGTCGCCCTGTCTGGGCATACGAGTTCGGGTTCCCCTCCCCCGCGCACGACGGCCGCCTGGGCGCACCGCACTGCCTGGACCTGCCGTTCGTCTTCGACAATTTCGACAAGTGGTCGCACGCGCCGTTCCTCGTGGGAATGGACACCACGATCAGGGACGGCCTCGCCAAGACCGTGCACCGGGCGTGGATCGCGTTCATCCGCACGGGCGACCCCAACCACCCGGCCATGCCGCGCTGGGACCGGTACGACCGGCGCTCCCGCACCATCATGCGCTTCGACACCGTCACCACGGTCGTTGCGCATCCCGCTCCGCACTGACGGAGGACGGCGGCAACTGGGGCCGGGGCCGGGCCGCGGCCGTAGGAACTCAGCCGAGGGTCCCGCCTATGGGCTGCTCCGTCCAGATGGTCTTCCCGGTACTGGTGAACCGGCAGCCCCAACGGTCGCTGAGCTGGGCCACGAGGAAGAGGCCGCGGCCGCCTTCGTCCGTCTCCCGTGCGCGACGCAGGCGCGGCTGGGTACTGCTGGGGTCGGAAACCTCGCAGACGAGCACTCGATCACGGATCAGCCGGAGCCCGACCGGTCCGCCCGCGTAGCGGATCGCGTTCGTGACGAGCTCGCTGACGACGAGCTCCGTCGCGAAGCCCAGTTCGTCCAGGTCCCAGTCGGACAGCCGATCCGTCACCAGCTCACGGGCATGCGCAACAAGGGACAGATCGGGATCGAGTTCCCACTCGGCGACCTGATCGGACGAGAGGACGCGGGTGCGGGCGAGCAGGAGGGCCACGTCGTCCGAGGGCTCCCGGGGCAGCACGCGGTCGAAGATGTCCTGGCTGATCTCACCCAGCGCCAGGCTCGGGTTCGCACCGGCGAGCGCGCTCCTCAGTCTGTCCATTCCCTCGCCTATGTCGCCGCCGCGGCTTTCGACGAGTCCGTCCGTGAAGAACGCCAGCATGCTGCCGGGCCGCACGTCGAACTCCGTGACCTCGAACGGCATTCCGCCGATTCCCAGCGGCGGTCCCGGCACCAGGCCGACGAAGGCCGGCTCGTCGCCTGGTGGCAGAAGGGCAGGCGGCGGATGCCCTGCGGTGGCGGCGACGCACTGCCCCGCCACCGGGTCGTAGACGGCGTACAGACACGTCGCTCCGAGCACCGCGGGCTCCGCGCGGGACTCGCCGGTCATCTGCTCACTGGAGAACCCGAGCACCAGATCGTCCAGGTGCGTGAGCAGTTCACCCGGATCCAGATCGAGGTCGGCCAAGGCCTGCACCGCCGTCCGCAGCCGCGCCATGGCCGCGGTGGCCTCCAGTCCATGGCCGACGACGTCCCCGACGACGAACGCCACGCGCAGCGACGGCAGGGGGATCACATCGAACCAGTCCCCACCGACTCCCATGCCGCCGCTCGCCGGCCGGTAGACGCCCACCGTCTCCACGGCGGCGCAGTCCAAGGCCGAGCGTGGCAGCAGGCTCCGCTGCAAAGCCAGCGCCGACTGGTGCTCCTTCGTGTAGCGGCGCGCGTTGTCCACGCCCAGGGCGGCCCTGGAGACGACGTCCTGCAGCAGGACTGCGTCCTCCTCACCGAACGCGGAAGCCGGCCGACTGCGCCAGACCGTCACGCAGCCGAGGATCAGGCCTCGTCCGTAGAGCGGCACCGCCACCGAGGAGTGCGCCCCGCGCGGGACGAACAACGGCAGGCTCTCCGGATCCACGCCGAGCTTCGCGTGCAGGATGGACACGTCCGGCACCACCACGGGCAGCCCCTTCATGAGGGGGCGCATCAACGTACTGTCCCTTACGGGAGGAAGAGCCTCTCCCACCGCCAGGAGATCCTCGGCGGATATCTCCGGACTCTGCGCGGCAGCGGTCCGGCGCAGGCGGACGTCGCCGCTGGTGTCCAGGTGCGGGGGCTCGTCGCCGACCAGCACAGGCTCGGCGATGTCCACGGTCGCCAGATCGGCGAAATCAGGGACGAGCAGATTCACGAGGGTCTCGGCCAACTCGATGACGTCCAGGGAAGCGCCAATGCCCGCGGCGGCAGCGCGCGAGAGCACCATCCGGCGTCGACGCGCATCCCGCTCGGCCGCCTCCACCGCGGTTTCCGTTGGCGTGACCAGGACGAGCCACTGCGGCTCGGCGTCGGAATCGGCCGGTGTGCGAGCTGCGAGCCGGACGACCGTGCAGACCAGGGGGACCTTTCGGCCCGCGTGATCGCCGCCCGGAACATCGCCACCCGAAACGGTGACGAGGCGCCCTGCCGGTCCCACCTCCGTCCCGGCGCGGGCCAGCAGCCCCAGCAGCGGAGCACAGATCTGACCCGGCGAACACTCCAGCAGGGTCGCAGCCGACTGGGAACGGGCTACGACCACTCCTGCGCCGTCCAGTACGACCGCTGCCGTTTCGCTGACGGGCACCGAGGCCGGCCTCGGGCCACGACGCTCCGGTTCACGCATGTCGCCTCCACGCACCGTGACCTTCAGTATCGTCCCCGAGGGGAGGCCCGGCGACCCGCAGCGCGCCCTCACCCGGCGGTGCCCATGCAAAAGCCCGGCCGGCAACGAGGCCGGCCGGGCCTTCCTGCAGCAGCGTCGCCGATACCGCGGCGCCCGCCATGAGGAGGAAAGACTTAGGCGGGGGTGATGTTCTCCGCCTGGGGGCCCTTCTGGCCCTGGGTGACGTCGAAGTTCACCTTCTGGCCCTCCTGCAGCTCACGGAAGCCCTGGGCGGCGATGTTCGAGTAGTGGGCGAAGACGTCCGGGCCGCCACCCTCCTGCTCGATGAAGCCGAAGCCCTTTTCCGAGTTGAACCACTTCACAGTTCCGGTAGCCATGTGCCCTCCAAAGGACTAGAAACCGTTCCCGCACCATGCGGGAGCCGGAGGTGATCGCCCTGGTCCTCAGAGACTGTGAACAGCAAAATCGCCCGTGAATCCTGCACTCACGGACGACCGGTACTTCGGAACCATGACAGCTGGCGCTGACGCTACACGCACAGTGCCGCTCGCACTACAGGAACGCGTCGGCCTGTTCGGCGGAGGCGAAGATCAGCGGACTCGCGCCCGGTGCCGCGGAAGCCCGAGAGCCCCTCACGGCAGCCCGCCGATGCGGGCGATCAGGAGGGCGACGTCGTCGTCGGCCGCCGCCGGAACGAGGTGGGTGATCAGCGAGTCGCACAGGTGATCCAGCTGCCGCTGTGGATCCGCGAGCAGCTGCGTCAGCTCGGCGAGCCGCTCGTCGAGGTCTCGGCTCCGGGCTTCGATCAGTCCGTCGGTGTAGAGCACGAGAAGGCTGCCGGGAGGCACGCTGATCTCGACTGGAGTGAAGGCGATGCCCCCGACCCCCAGGGGGACACCGGGCGGGGTCTCCAGGAGCCGGACCGTGCCGTCGGGGAGCACGAGTGCGGGCGGCGGGTGTCCGGCCCGGGTGACGGTGCAGTGTCCGGTGGCCGGGTCGCAGACGACGTACAGGAAGGTTGCGAGCATCGGCTCGGTGAGATCACCGAGGACGGCTTCCAGCTGGTGCAGCAGCTGTACGGGCGAAAGGTCCAGGCGTGCGAGGGCCCGTACGGAGGCGGACAGTCGGCCCATGACCGCGGCGGCGCCGATGCCGTGCCCCATGACGTCGCCGATGAGCAGGGCCGCCTTGCCGCCGGCCAAGGACAGGACGTCGTACCAGTCCCCGCCGATCTCGTTGACGTCGCTCGCGGGGAGGTAGCGGTGGCTGACCGCGATGCCTGCCGGCGGGGTGATGTGCTGGGGAAGCATGCTGCGCTGGAGGACGACCGCCGTATCGTGCTCACGGTGGTAGAGCAGGGCGTTGTCGATGCTGAGCGCGGCGCGGGCAGCGAGTTCACCGGCGAGGGTGACGTCTTCGGAGCCGAAGGGTCCTACCGGGCCGGTGCGGTAGAAGGTGGCGACGCCGAGCACCGTGTCCCGGGCCACCAGAGGTGCCATGACCAATGAGTGCACACCCACCGAGACGAGTTGGGCGGGCTTGGCCGAGTGCCGGGCGGCGGAGGCGACGCCCTGTTCGTCGAGACGGGCGATCAGGAAGGGCTGCCGGGACGCGAGGGCCTGCGTGTAGGGGGCGGCGACGGGGAAGACGAGCGTCCTGCCGAGGGGGGCGAGAATGTCGGTCACCTTGGATCCGGCCAGCGGGGCCTTGCCCAGGCGCCGCAGGGCGGCCCCGCCGGTCAGCCCCATGCCGGGCTCGTCCCCGCGCGCCAGCGCGTCCAGGACGTCCACGGTGACGGCGTCGGCGAGGCGCGGTACGGCGAGATCGGCGAGTTCCTGCGCGGTGCGCTCCAGGTCGAGGCTGGAGCCGACCCGGATGCTGGCCTCGCTGAGCAGGGCGAGCCGGCGCCGTCCGGCTTCGGCTTCGACGTGGTCGCGCTGCTGCTCGGTGATGTCGACCAGCGAGGCGATGACGCCGATCGGCATGCCGGCGGGATCCTCCACCCGTACGTAGGAGCACGACCACACGCGGTCATGGTCCGGTTCCGCGGGCGTCCGTCCGACCCGGCGACGGTCGAGAACGGGCCGCCCGGTCTCCAGCACCTGCAGCATGGCCTCCTCCATCTCGCGGGCGTTCACCTCCGGGAGGATCTGCGCCAGGCTGCGCCCCACGTGTGCCGATTCCGGCAGACCGTTCATGGCTTCGAGCGCGGCGTTGACCTGGAGGAACCGCAGCTGCGAGTCGAGGATCGCGATGCCGACCGGGGAGCGGGCGAACAAGCCGTCCCATACCGCCGACGACCCTCGGATGCGCCGTGCCGCGTGGGCATCGGCGGCGAAGACCAGCACTGTGGCCACGTCGTGCCGGCGGTCGGACACCGGAGAGGCCCAGATCTCCAGCTCCAGCGGGTGCCCGTCGCGGTGCCAGGCGGTCACCGTGCCCATCACGCCCCGCCCGGCGGCCGCGGCTTCCCAGAGCGAGCGGCCCAGACTGCGATCGGATCCTGGATGGAGGAGGTCTGCGATGTTGCGCCCCAGCATCTGCGGAGGGGCGTAGCCGAGCAATTCCTGCGCGACCTGGTTCCAGCGCACGATCGTTCCGTCCGCGCTGGTGGCCACCAGCGCGACCGGCAAGGCGCCCAGCCATCCGCCGGCAGCCTGCGCGGCACTGCTGATCAGCTCGTCGACCGGGACGCGCTCGTTCATCTGGCACCTGTACCCAACGCCGCAGTCTCCCCTGCGTCCGCGGTCGCCGTCAGGCCCCGAGCCGCTCGGGCGGGCCCTCCGGGAACCGGGTCCTACGGATCCATGGTCTGCCCGATCGGCATGACACCGCCTCCTGGGGATGCGGACAGACACGCTCCGGAGCACGCGGCACGTCTTCCCGGGACGCCGATGATCAGGACCTCCTTGGCCCGCGTGCCGTGCGGTGGCAAGGTTCCGGCCTTGCCGGAAGGGCCTGAATCAGCCCGATACGCCCGCACGGCGGGATGCTGGAAACCGCTGGAATGACAGGGCCATGCGCGACCCGCCACCGGTCCGGAAGGCAGGGCGGAGCTGTACCGCCCGGGGGCGACCCGGGCGGCAAGCTGTTCTTCTCTTCCGAGCGTGGAAATCAGAGGCGCAGAGCCTCAGGGGTGAACGGTCAGGTGGAAGCTCTGGGCGACCGAGCCGTCGCAGGCGCGCTGCACCAGCTGCACGCCGTTCGCCGCACTACCTGTGGTGCTCAGACACTTGCCGCTGTGCCGCGTGGTGAAGTGGTAGCGGCCCGGGGCTTCCCGTACCGGCAGCCACTGCTGGTTGCCGCCACCGCCGTAGGACCACAGCTGCAGCGGTGCGTCGTCGGCGGTGGAGACCCCGGTGACGTCGACGACCTGCTGCGGATTGCCCCGGATCGCGATCCGGGTGTACCCGCCGTCGGTGGGACGGAACTGGAACTGCTGGGCGGTGGTTCCGTTGCAGGTGTACTGCTGGATCGCCGTGCCGTTGGCCGTGGCCGCCGCTCGCGCGTCGACGCAGGCGCCGTTCGCCCCGTCGGCCAGTGAGTACCACGCGGTCTCCGAGATCGGGTCGGTTGGCGTAGGGCTGCCGGCCACTCCGCCGAGCCACTTGAGCCCGTCGATCAGGAAGCGGTTCTGTGTGGGGCTCGCGAAGGTCGAGGACAGCCGGGTGTTGGAGCCGTAGTCCATGGCGTTGTGCCCGAAGTTGGCGTACAGCATCCTGTACTGGGTGTTGGTCCAGAGGATCGGGTAGTAGCCGCTGTACCAGGACTGGTTCGGGTCCGTTCCCAGGGGGAAGCTCGTCGGGTCGACCGAGGCCAGGACCTTGATGTTCGCGTTGGCGCGCAGGTCGTTCGACCAGCCGTACCACTCGCTGACCGCCGAGGTGAACGTCGCGGGCAGCCCGGTGGTCGAGGGGTGCGTCCGGTCCTCCGTGCGCAGCACCGCCGTGGTCGGACCCCATGTGTTGGTCCTGAAGTTCCCGCTGCCCAGGAACCCGTTGTAGTACCAGGGCCATGAGCCGGCGTTGGTGGTGAACGCGGAGGAGTGGAAGCCCATCCAGCCGCCGCCGGCCCGCACGTACCGCTCGAAGCCGGACCGCTGGGCGGCCGTCTTGGGTGCGTCGTCCAGGAACAGGACGACCTGGTAGTCGTTCACCCCTCCGTTCGCCAGCAGTTCCCAGTTCGTGGTCGGCGTGTAGGTGAAGTTGTTCTGCGCGGCGGTCCGCGGGAACCACTCGTTGGCTTCCTTGACGAAGTCGATGTGTGCGGCGTCCCAGGTGCCGTTGTAGAAGGCGATCACCTTGAAGGCCGGGGCCTGGGGTGCGGCGGAGGCCTTGAGTCCGGCGTGGGCCGGGGCGGTCAGCCCCAGCGCCACGGCCAGCAGGATCAGCAGCCGTGCTGCGAGCCGCCTCACGGGTAGCTCACCAGGTTGGCCACGTTGGTGGACGCGTTGGAGGGTCCGCCCCGGTCGTTGACGACGTGCCGGATGGTCCCGGTGCCGCCGAGCGAGACGGTCACCATGTTCTGGAAGCGCACGTTCGGGTTGTTCGGGGCCTCGAAGGCGCGCTCGGCGGTCACGCTCGGGTTGACGTTGAAGTAGCAGTAGCTGCCGAGCCCGTAGGCCTGGTGGCTGGTGACCGAGTTCGCGACCTTGTACGCCGAGTAGCCCTGGGTGGAGCCGTTCATCCAGGCGGCTTGGTTCGGCGGGTCGTACGGCATCTCGTTCTGGTAGAAGTACGTCCGCCCGCCGTTGCCGTTCCAGATGGTCTGGTGCTTCTGGTAATGCTCGACGAACAGGCCGTACATGGTGACTCCGTCGCCGTTGACGACGAGTCCGGTGTCGGCCGTGTTGGTGTTCCAGCCGATGCCGCTGCCGTGGTCGCCGCGCCAGATCCACATGTGGTCGCCGATGACGTGATCGCTGTTGACGACCAGGCTCGTCGTCGCCTTGCCGACGGCGGCGCCACCGACCCGGAAGTAGACGTCGTGCAGGGAGGTGGGGTTCGCCGCGTGGTTCGCGGCGGCGCCGGCCGGGCCGATCTCCATCAGGGTCTGCGAGGTGGTGGTTCCGGCGTCGAAGAGGACGCCCGCGACCTTCACGCCGTCAACATCGGCGACCGTCATGGCCGTGACACCGTTGTCAGGAATGAAGGTGGCGAGGCCGAGACCGAGGACGACGGTGTCGGGGCGGGTCACCTTCAAGGTCTGGCTGAGGTGGTAGACACCGGGGGTGACCAGCAGGTTCTTGCCCTCGGCCAGTGCGGCGTTGATCTGTGCGGCCGTTGCCCCTGCCTTGACGACGTAGAACTGGTCCATGCCGAGCGAGCTGCCCGCCGCGTTGCCGTTCGCCCAGCTGGTGGCCGTGGAGTCGGTGCGCAGGGACGGTACGAACACCTTGTACGCGCCCGTGCCGTCCACGTACAGGAAGGGCTTCTCGCGGACCGTCGGCGTCTGGTTCACCGTGGTGTACGGCGGATTGGGGAAGGTGTTGCCCGGCACGCCCTGGCTGCCGACGAAGACCATGTTCCAGTTGGAACCGGTCCAGCTGCCGAGCTGGGAGTTGCGGGTCAGCCACTGCTGCTGGGTGCCGGACCGGACCTGACCGTCGATCTTACTGTCGGCCATGAATCCACCGCTGGCCCAGCCGCCGTCGCTCAGCTCCAGGTTCCCGCGGACGTGCATGCGCCGGTAGCCGGAGGCCTGCGAGACCGCCCACCGGTCGGTGCCGCCGGTCGGGTTCACCGACAGGTTCTCCGCGCCGCGCCAGAAGTTCTGGGTGGCGTTCTGCGGCGGGAACCAGTCCGCCTCCACGTGCACGGCGCCGTTGATCGTCACCGAGTCGGGCGACTGTCCGAGGCCGAGGACCTGGGTGTAGAAGCCGACGTTGACATCGTTGCCGTACGTACCCGGCTTGAACATCACGGCGTAGCGCTGGGAGCCGAACTGGTTGGTCTCCTGCTGCTGGAAGATGGAGTTCAGCCGGCTCTGGATGGTGGACGACGGCATGGACGGGTCGAAGACGACCACGTTCGGGCCGAGGTCGACATCCCCGGGGGCGGTGTTCACGGGCGCCACCTGGAAGCGCTGGGCCGCCGTGCCGTTGCAGGTGTACTGCACCAGCTGGACGCTGTCGGCCGTCGAGGCGGCCGGGACGTCCAGGCATTTGCCGCTGTGGCGGCTGACGAAGTGGTACGCGCCACCGCCCTCGTCGACGGCCTGCCACTGCTGGTTGTCGCCGCCGCCGTACGCCCAGAGGTGCACGGCGGCGTTGTCGGCCGAGGAGGTGTCGCTCACGTCGACGACCTGATTGCTCGCGTTGCGGTTGCCGATCCGCACGAAGCCGTCGCTGGTCGGCGTGAAGCTCCACTGCTGCGCGGTGCTGTTGTTGCAGGAGTACTGCTGTACCGCCGTGCCGTTCGCGGTCGCGGCCGACCGCGCGTCCAGGCATTTGCCGCTGCCCGCGTTGACGGCTGTGGACCAGCCCGTCGGCAGGGCGGCGGCCGCCTTCGCGGAAGCGTTCGGGGTGGCGGCCAGTGGGGTGGCGGCCTGGCTGGGATGAAGGGCGGTGAGGACCGAGGCGGCCGAGGCGGCGACCACGAAGGCCGCGAGCCAGGGCCGTGTGACGCGGGCCCGGCTTGCGCCATGGCGAACCGCTCTGGGCGTGCGGGGGGAGCTGAGCACGTTTTCTCCTGTGCCGGCTGTACGGCATGAGTGGGGGGATGGGCAGGGGTGGGAGGGGTGAGGGTCAGCCGTTGTACTGGGCGAGGACCCGGGTGAAGTCCCACGGCTGCTGGGCGACGCCTGAGCAGGTGTCGGCTCCGCCGCCGGTGCAGGGCCGGTCACGATTGACCGACCAGAAGGTCAGCCGTGCGAGGTGGCGCTGTTGGGCGTAGCCGAGAATGGTGCGGAAGTCGTCGACGGTCACCGTCTCTCCGTTGTCGGTGATGCCGTTCATCGAGGAGATGCCGGTGTGACGGTAGGCAAGGTCGTCCGAATACCCGTAGGCGTTCTTGACCGCGTTCTTGAGGCCCTCGGCCGCACGGACGGTGAGCTGACCCATGTTCTGGCCGGCGCCGCCGAAGTTGAACGGCATGATCGTCCAGCTGTCCACGGTCAGCCCGGACGCGGCGGCCTTGCTGATCAGGCTGCTGTCGGGGCCGTTCTGCCCGGTGCCGAAGGTGACGTACACCTTGATGCCGGGGTTGTTCGCCTTGACGGTCTTCAGCGCGTCGACCGTGCGCTGCTGGACGGTCGGGCTGTCGTACGCCGCCGCCTCGATGTCGATGTCGATGGCCTTCAGCCCGTACGCGTTGATGACCTTCTGGTACGCCGCGGCAAGCTCGCCCGCGCTGCCGCAGGAGCTCTCCAGCTTGTTGCCGCTCCAACCTCCGAAGGAAGGGATGACGTCGCCGCCGTTCGTCCGCACGGTGTTGACCGTCTGCTGGTCGACACCTCCGGTGAGCGGCCGGCTGCCGTCCCACTGCGGGTTGCAGTAGCCGTTGCTGAGGACGAAGGCGAGCGTGAACCACTTGACGCCGGTCGCGTTCGTCACGGTGGTGGGGCTCGGCGGGCTCCCCCAGCCGTTGTACAGGTACGGCGCCACGGCCATGGCCCCCGGTCCGGGTGCCGGAGTGCCGCCCCCGCCCGGCGCCGTCCACTTCTGGTTGGCGGCTCCGGTGCAGCTCCAGATCTGCAGCCGGGTGCCGTTGGCCGAACTGTTGCCCGTCGCGTCCAGGCACTTGTCCGCCTGCGGGTTGACGATGTCGCGTGCCGCCGTGGCCGACCACTGCTGGGCGGCGCTGCCGTTGCAGTCCCACAGCTGGATCCGGGTTCCGTCGGCGATGGCGCCCGAGGCCACGTCCAGGCACTTGCCGAGCGCACGGATCGTGCCGTCGCCGACGACGTTCCACTGCTGTGCGGCGGTGCCGTTGCAGTCGTAGAGCTGTACGGCGGTGCCGTTGGCGCTGCTCGCCCCGGCGACGTCGACGCACTTGCCGCCGAGGCCGGTGATCCGGCCGGTCGCCGCTGCCGCGCCGATCGCGGGATTGCCGCTCAGGCCGGTGATGAGGGCGGCTGCCGCCGCTGTGCCCAGCACACCGCGCACGGTGGGCCTGCGCAGGAGTCTCGTGGTCATCGGGTCACCGTCCACTTCTGATTGACTCCCCCGGCGCAGGTCCATATCTGCAATCGGGTGCCGTTGGCCGAGCTGCCGCCCGAGGCGTCCAGGCACTTGTTCGCCTGCGGGTTGACGATGTCCTGAGCGGCGGGGACGGCCCACCGCTGGGCGGCGCTGCCGTTGCACTCCCACAACTGGACCGGCGTACCGTCGGCCGTACCTCCCGAGGCCACGTCCAGGCACTTGCCGAGTGCGCGGATGGTGCCGTCGGTGCCCACGCTCCAGCGCTGGGCGGCGGTGCCGTTGCAGTCGTAGAGCTGTACGGGGGTGCCGTTGGCGGTACCCGCACCCGCGACGTCCACGCACTTGCCGCCGGTTCCGGTGATCGGACCGCCGCCGCCCGGGTTACCGCTGTCGGTGCTGACCCGTACGTAGTCGACCAGGAGCTGCTGGGGGAAGACCGTGCTGCCGTTGGGGTCTCCGGGCCAGTAGCCGCCGACCGCGAGGTTGAGGATCAGAAAGAAGGGCTTGTTGAAGACCCATTGCCTACCGCCGAGGTCGGCGGGGGTGCGGCGCTGGTAGACCGTGCCGTCGACGGACCAGGTGATCGCGTCGGGGCTCCAGTCGACGGCGAAGGTGTGGAAGGCGTCGGCGAACGCCTGACCACCGGGCAGGGCGTACCCGGCGCCGATTCCGCCGCTGCCGGAGTACCCGGGACCGTGCAGGGTGCCGTGGACAGTGGACGGCTCGAACCCCACGTTCTCCATGACGTCGATCTCACCGGAGTTGGGCCAGCCGACCTGGCCGATGTCGCTGCCCAGCATCCAGAACGCGGGCCACATGCCCTGTCCGCGCGGGATCTTCATCCGGGCCTCGACGCGGCCGTACGTCGTGGTGAACTTGCCGGCCGTGTTCAGCCGCGCGGAGGTGTACTCACATCTTCCGTACCAGCACTGGTAGTTGGCCGGATTCTCACGGCGGGCGGTGATGGCCAGGTGGCCCTGGCCATCGAGGGCGGCGTTGCGGTTGCCCGCCGTGTAGTACTGCCGCTCGTGGTTGCTGACGTTGTCGCCCGTCTCGATCTGCCACTTCCCGCCGTCCACGGCGGAGCCCGCCGGTCCGTCGAACTCGTCGGAGAAGGCCGCAGCGGCCGCTGCGGCGGCCCCAGTCGCGGGTGGCCGAGCCGTCGGCCCGGGCGCACCCTGCGCAAGTCCGGTGGACAGCGACGCGAGGGTGAGGACCGAGAGCAGAGACAGCAGCAGGCGTCGGGATAAGTGTGGGGGGTGCATGACTCTCCCTTCCAGGGAGCATGACGGAGCTATCGCCCTGTGGCATGCATATGACAACACTGGGAGCGTGAGGGAACCCGAACGGTTGCCGCATCGACAGGGATGGAGGTGACGAGTCGAGCCCAGTGGACCCTTTCATCACTTAGTGATCTAAGTAGTGAATGAAAGCCCTGTCAAGGGGTTGGTCTGGACCACATCCACGACCGCCGCCGCATCAGGGCATCGTCTCGCCAGACCGTGCACAAACGATGCGAGAGGCGCGAGGTGGACCCTCGCAGAAATATGGAAGGTGCGAATAACCACACTGAGCCGAGGAGGCACCATGAACTCGTACGGTGTCACGCCGGAGGAAACTCCCTCAGGTGAGGGCTGCACCGCCGAGGCGCATCAAGAGCGGCCGGACGGTGGCCTCTGGGAGCACCCCTGGCTGTTCTTGGGGTTGATCGCCCTCGGCGCGGTCCTGGTGGCGGGCTTCTTCGCAGCCCGGATCGCCGGGTTGTGATCGCATGTGGCATCGGACTCGCCGGGCGTCCCGGCGCGACTGGGCTGCACGGGAGGCCGGGGCGAGCAAAGGCCCCTTGGTACGGCCATGACCGCCACGGGGATGGGGGGAGCCCGGCTGCTGGTCGTGGGCGCCACGGGGGCGCTCGGCCACCTCGCCGCTCAAGAGCTCCACGCACGGGGGGCCCTCCTAGCCTTGGCAGGGAGGAACGAACAGCGATTGGCCACCTGCTCCGAGGCTCTCGGCGGTCCCGCTCGGTTGATCGACGCATATGACCTCGACGGCTGCGCCGCTCTCGCGCCTTGGGCTCTGCAGGAGTTGGGTGCGCTGCACGGGGTGCTCGTTTTGGTGGGGGTAGCCGGTTTCGGGCGGGCCGAGGAAGTGCCTGATGCGGTGGCCGAGCACTTGTTCACCGTGAATTTCCTCTGCCCCGCAGCGGTACTGCGCGGGGCGGTTACCTGCGTGGCGGAGGGAGGCTTCCTGGCCGCCGCGACGGGAGCGATCGTGGACCGGCCGATGCTGGGAACAGCCGACTACGCGGCGTCCAAGACCGCTTTGAGTTGTTGGCTCGATGTCGTAGCGCGTGAAGGGCGCGCACGGCGTCTCCAGGTGCTCGATTTCCGGCTCCCGCATCTGGAAACCGGTTTCTCGGAAAGGCCGGTGACAGGGAGCGCGCCCGCCCTGCCGACGGGAGCCGACCCCGGTGCGGCCGTCCTTGCGATGGTCGGCCAACTCGCGGAAGCAGCCGACCGCGGAGGACGAACCTGAGAGTCGCGGTGAACGCACGTGGGCTGTGTCCCCCCGGGGGGCCGAGGAAAGGAAACGAGTTGGATCACATCGGCGCCGATCGCGAGGGTCTGCGACGACGGCTCTCCTCATGGGCGGTATCACCTGATGGCGGCCGTCTCGAAGAACGTACGTGTTCCCACCTCGCCGCGCTGCCCCGACGACCGACGATACCTGTGGGGGTGTGCGCGGAGTGCCGCGAACGCGGGTGGACTTGGGCCCGGCTGCGGTGGTGTGCGACGTGCGGGCACGTTGGATGCTGCGACAGTTCGCGAGGGCGCCACGCGTACGCCCATCACGCGCAGACGGGACACCCCGTGGTCCTGTCGATGGATCCCGACGAGGCCTGGGCATGGTGTTTCGTAGACGAGGTTTTTCTCGTTCACGTGCCTGAGGGACCGGAATCCCCGTAGTTGAGACTGCTCCCGGTGGAGCCGGCTCCCCCACGGCTTTGCCTGCCGACGACCGGATCGGCTCAGGGGGGTGTGTCGCCCGCGGCGCGGTGCGCCCGGCTTACCTGCTCGACGTCGCCGAGCCGGTCCAGGCCCTTCACGGCTCGGGCCATGCGGGGATTGCCCTCCAGCCGTGCGCGATGCCGGTTCAGGAAGGACCAGTAGCCGACGGTGAAGGGACAGGCCCGTTCGCCACTGCGGTCCGTGGGCCGATACCGGCAGCCCTCGCACAGGTCGCTCATCCGGTGGATGTAGGCGCCGCCCGAGGTATAGGGCTTGGTGGTCATCAGCCCGCCGTCCGCGTACTGGGACATGCCCACCACATTGGGCAGCATCACCCAGTCGTAGCCGTCCACGAAGCACCGGTGGAACCAGTCCGTCACCTCCGCCGGATCCCAGCCCCGCTGCAGGGCGTGGCTGCCGAGGACCATCAAACGAGGGATGTGGTGCGTCCATCCCGTATCCCGAACCTGCGCCAGCACCGTGGACAGGCAGCGGGCCCCTACCGCGTCCGCATCCAGCTCGGCGAACCATGCCGGGACCGGTGTGGTGTGGCGCAGTGCGTTGCGGTGCCGGTAGTCCTCGCCGAGGTGCCAGTAGAGGTTCCACACGTACTCGCGCCAGCCGCATACCTGCCGGATGAAGCCCTCGGCGCTGTTGAGCGGTACGAGCCCAGCCCGGTAGGCCTCCTCGGCCCGGCTCACGCACTCCCACGGGTCGAGGAGGCCGAGGTTGAGGGAGGAGGACAGCAGGCTGTGGCTCATCACGGGGTCGGCGGCCAGCATGGCGTCCTCGTGCGCGCCGAAGCCGGCGAGCCGGTGGGTGACGAAGTGGTCGAGCGCGGCCAGTGCCTCGCGGCGGCTCGCGGGAAAGAGGCGGGGGCCGTCGCGTCCCACGAAGGTGATGCCCTCCTCCCGCTCCCAGCGGTCCAGGTCCCGCCGGACTCCTTCGTCGATCTCGTCCTCGCGGGGGCGGTACGGAGGCGGCGCACCGAGCGTGGTTCGGCCGCGGGGCGGTGGCTCGCGGTTGTCGTGGTCCAGGTTCCACCGCCCGCCCGCCGGCCCGTCTCCTTCCATGAGGATGTCGTGGGTGCGGCGGGTGTGCTGGTAGAGGTTTTCCTGCAGAAGCCGTCGGCCCTTCTGCCGCGCGGCCCAGTCGGCGAACTCCCGGTGTCCGACCAGAAAGCCGCGGGCCGGGTGGACGGTGACCTGCGGGAGCGACGTCACCAGGGCGAGGGCGGCACGGGACGTGGGGTGGTGGACGGAAACGGGTGCGTCGCCGACGGCCCGCATCAGCCCTTCCCGGTAGGTCTCCGCCTTGACGTACTGGGCTCGCTCGCCCAGGTCCGCGGCCCGGTGGCGCATGGCGCTGAGCACGAGATGGGCCTTGGCCCGGTGGAACCGGCGTCGCCGCAGAACGGCGCGGGATTCGATCAGCAGCCACCGGACGTTCCTCGGTGTCCCGCCACCGGAGGTGGCGGTGAAGTGCGGGCCGAGCTGGTCTCCGAACAGCCAGTGCACTGAACTCATGCCCGCATCCAACCAACTCGGACCAGGCCGACCGCGAACGACGCGACCGATCCACTCATTCGTACGCTCACGCTTGCCGTCCTCTTCGCAGGCGGTCAGGTCACATCGGCGTGAGGACGGTGTCGATGATGTTGACCGTGGCGTTGGCGGTCTGGACGTCGCCGCAGACGATCTTCGCCTTGCCGTTGACGGTGAAGCTCTCGCCGGATCCGGCAGTGGTCAGGGAACTGCCCTCGAGGGTCTTGAACGAGCCCTTGTCGAGCTGGTCCGGTGTGATCTTCTCGCCCACCACGTGGTAGGTGAGGATCTTGGTCAGTTCCGCCTTGTCGGCCAGGATCTTGTCCAGGTCGGTCTTCGGGATCTTCGCGAACGCCTCGTTGGTCGGAGCGAACACGGTGATGCCCTTGGCGTTGTTCAGGGTGTCGACCAGGCCGGCCTTCTTGACGGCCGTGACCAGCGTCGACAGGGCCGGGTTGTTGGACGCCGCGGTGGCCACGGGGTCCTTGGCCATGCCGGCGAGGCTGCCGGAGCCTTCCTTGGGGACCGATGCGCAGGCCGGCCCGTACGGGTCCGCCTGCTGGGAGTCGGCGAATACCGGGGTTGCCACGCCCAGCGCCAGGGGTAGGGCGAACGCTGCTGCCGCCAGTGCGGCGGTGCGGCGGACGTTGTGGATAGCCATGACTTCCTCCTACAAAGGGATCCTCGCGCTCTGTCGTTCTCTGGGGTTTTCATCGCTCGGGAGCGGCACGGATGGGGGTGTCCGTCACCCGTGGTGGGCCTCGGCCGCGATGGGCAGTCGCTCCGCGACCTTGTCCGCGAGCTCCTCGAACTCCGAGCGCAGGAAGGGTTCGGCGACTCTGGCAAGGCCCTTGAACCGCAGGGAGGCGGTGTAGGTGAGCCGGGTCGCGGTGGGCGATGAGGGCTCGAACTTCATCACGTCCCTGGCGGACACGGTCTTGTTCGCCCCCGCGAAAACGAGCTGGTGCGGCTCGCGGGATTCCAGAACGTAGACCAGATCCGTGGTCCGCCCGCGGAAGCGAGAGGTGTTGTGCCAGGTGGCCCCGGGCCGCACCGGCCCTTGGCCGGTCCGGACGCACCGTACGGTGCCCGGGTCCCAGTCCTCGGCATGGCCGAAGTCCGCGAGGTAGGCGACAAGGTCGTCGGGTGGAACCCCGACGATGAAACTGCGCTGCACCGTGATCACTGTCCTTCGCCCTTTCTCCCGCCTCCGTCTCTGCCGGAGCGTTTCGAGCCTGCACCTACTCTTCGCTCTGAGGTCCGTGCCGGATGCATCCGGCACGGATGGGTACGTCCCGGGGGCGCGACGTCACGGAGAGCAGTGGGGCACGTCCGCTGAGTGACACGTACACGACCTCCGCGGCTTCCTTCAGAACCGGCAGGTCGTCGACGTGTGGGGAACGGTGGTGTCGATCCCGGGCAGTTCCGTGTAGACGGAGGCGAAGGCGGACGCCGCGGCGTCGATCGAGTAGCTCGCACCAACCGTTGTCCGAGCCCGGCGCGCCATGGCGTCGAGAGCCGCAGGCTTCAGGGAAAGCAGTGCCTCCAGCCCCTCAGCCAAGCCCTTGGACGAAGAGGTATCCAGGAGCAGACCGTTGACCCCGTCCTCCAGATAGTGAGGAATTCCGCCACGGCTCGTGGCCGCGACCGGCAGGCCCGCGTCCATGGCTTCGAGTACGGCGATGCCGAACTCCTCCTTCGCGCTCGGGCAGACGTAGTAGGCCCGGCCCCTGGTTCCAGAGCGGGCCAGTGCCCGCTCCAGTCGGCGGACTGCGGTATTGGGCATCGCTGCCACCATGGCCAGCCTCGAAGACGCCGCCGGGGTCGCCGCCATGAGATCGGCGATCGCCTTCCGCACTTGGCGCTCTCCCGAATCCGCCCGATCCACGCGAGGGGATCCGCCCACGATCACGAGCGTCGAGCGGAGATGCAGTCCGGACTCGATCCATGCCCGCACCAAGACGTGCTGCTGCTTGAGCGGGTGCAGGCGCCCCACGGTGAGCAGGATGGGCTGACTGCGCTCGTCGGCTTCGAGCGCTGCGGGCAGTCCGGTCTCGAAGAGACTTTCCAGCAGGCGCTCGCCTCTCTGGGGCTCGTCTACGGCGGGCTGATAGGTGGTGATCCCCTCTGGCGGCGCGATCGGTCCTCGTCCACAGCGGGCGGCTGCGAGTTGGGGAAGGTAGCGGACCAACTCGGCTGTTCCGCCGCGGCCCGGGATGCCGATGACGGCGTCGGCGCGATCGACGAGCCGGTCGGCCGCGAAGACGCGGTGCAGGTCTTGGCGCAGGTCCTCCGTTGGGGTGTCGCCGGTGACCGTTCGCCCCGCGTGCCGCTCGCTGACACGGCGGTGCGGGTCAGGTGTCGCGGTGAAGACCAGCCGGGTGCCGAGTTCGCGCGCTGCTTCGGCGACTGCCAGGGACCTGTCGTCGGCGTACCGGACGTGGACGAGGTCGGGCCGTCTTCCGAGCCCTTCGAGGAGCATGCGCGTCCACCAGGTGAGCGCACTCGCGTCGCCCACTGGTCCCATCCCTGGAGTGGTAGGGGCGTGTGGGTCGGTCGGCAAACTGAGCGTCCAGTGTCCCGGTCCGCGACCTCGCAGGAGGGTGGGCTCGGCCAAGAGCTCACGCGCGTCTTTCGTCACGAGGGTGATGACGGCCTCGATGCCCTCGGTCCGCGCGAGCGCGTCACCCAGGCCGGCGAGGAGGACTCCGAGACCTCCGCTGCTCCCCTCCCCCGGGGTGTCCATCTCACCGAGCAGCATCGACTGGACCACCAGCAGGCCGGCCGCCTGGGGCTGTGCAGGAGGTTCGAACAGGCGCTCACCTGTGGCGGCCGTGAGGAGCAGCCGTTCATAGGCCTCGGTCGCGGTATCGGGCTTCGGGAGCAGATGCCGACACGCGGGTTGGCCCGCGAGGTGGCGCCACAGCGCCAACCTGGCCGGCCTGTTGTTCAAGGGGCTGCGGCGGGTGTGGGAAGCCCACCTGGCCGCATCCATGATGTGGAGCCGACCCGCGGTGGCGAGGTCGATCAGGTGAGCCAAGGTTTCGGGGTCGGTGCAGTGCAGGATTTCCCGGGTGAGTGTGCGGCGGACGGACTCGGTTCCGTGGCGACGTAGCGACAGCGGCCAGGCTTCCGTGACGGTGCTGCGCAGCCGTTGGTCTGCGTTGAGGGTGGCGGCCAGGAGTTCTTCGGGGTCGACGGACCCGCGCAGGCGCAGGGTGCGACGCAGGAGGGCCGTCTTCCTGTCGCCGGGATCTGGCAGGCGGCCGGCCGGATGGTCTTCGTGCCACGGGCGGTACTCGGCGTTGAGGAAGGAGGCCAGTGTTCCGAATGTCGCGGGTGTCCGCGGCGCTTCTTTGGTGTTCCAGAAGCCCTGTCGGGCCACGACAAAGGGGTCGAGCCCTTCCTGCGGGGTGGTTGCGTCCATGGGGCGCTGCTCTCGCTCGGGCGGATGGTCACCGCTGATTCCGCCGCGTTCACAGCTTTGGATGCGCAGGAGCGGGCAACCAGCCACCGTGCTGCCTCCGGATGCCCGCCTCCGACCGAAGACAGCAGGACAGTCGTCTGCCGGAAGTGAGGCCTTCGTGCCGCGTGTCACCGTGATCGCTCCACCGTTTCATTCGCACGCGGCCCCGTTGTCCGTGCTGGCGGGAGAGCTCCGTACAGCGGGGGCGGAGGTCACTTTCGCCTGCGCCGAAGCGTTCGCGCCTCTGGCTGATGCAGCGGGGGTGGATTTCACCCCGCTGACGGTCACGCGCAATGCGAACACCGGAATCGCCCGGCGCACGGTGCAGGGTCAAGACGAGTCTCGGCGCTTGGAGGAGTTCCTCGATGCCACGCTCGCCGGGGCCGTTCCCGCACTGCTGGTTCAGGCCCGCCATCGGAGGGCCGACATGCTCGCCGAGCCGGAGCGGGTGCTGGAGGACCTGCGGTCACTGCACGCCCGCCGGCCGGCGGACTGGTACGTGGTGGACCAGCTGAGTTACTCCGTCACCCTCGCGCTGCACTGTCTGGACCTGCCGTACGCGACGTTCTGCCCGGGGCATCCCAGTTATCTGCCGGCCGCGCCGGACGCGCTGTTCGGCGTGCCCTATGCGTGGCCGCAGGCCGTACGGCCGGCGGCCGCCGGGCTGCACACGCTGCGCCGGGAAGCACTGGCGAACGATCGCTCCTTCACCGCGCTCTTCGCACGGTTCATCTCCCTTCACGCACCGCACCGACCGGTACCGAAAAGGGCGTTCACGCTCTGTTCGCCCCGAGCAGTGGTTCTGCACTATCCGCGGCTGGACTGGCTCCCCCCGCGCCCCGAAGGCCCGGAATACGTGTTCAGCGGGCACTTCACCCGCGCCGAACCGGAAGGGCCCGGTCCCTTCTGGGAATCCGAATTGCGCAGGCTACGGCAGGGGGGCCGACGCGTGGTGCTGGTGGCGCTCGGAACATTCCTCTCGGCCCGGCATGACGTACTGGAGGCAGTGGCCCGGGGGATCCTGGCCGAGTGCGAGGACACCTCGGTGATCCTCGCCGCCGGGGACCGTGCTGGTGCGCTGGCCTCCCTGGCCGGCCCTCGGGTCTCGATCGCGGCGACCGTACCGCAGCAAGCGCTGCTCACGCGCGTGGATGCGATGGTCCACCACGGCGGCAACAACTCCTTCACCGAGTGCCTGGCCGCCGGGGTGCCCGCCCTCCTCCTCCCCTTCTCCAGCGACCAGTTCTCCATCGCGCACGATGCCGAACGGGCGGGGGCGGCGGTGTGTCTCGACCCGAACGGGTTGGACGCCGGCAGCGCGGGCCGTGCCGTCTCCGCGCTCTTGGACGCACCCCGGCACGCCCTCGATGAACTGCGGCGGCACGTGCGCTCACGCGGCCCCGCGCAAGCGGCGGGCAGACTGATCCATGTGATGGCCTGAACCGCTGCGCCGACTCATGGGTGGGAGGGGGTGTGCACAGGTGGTGGTCAGTACAGGCCCATCCGGCGGGCGGTGTCCTCTCCGTGCTGCATCCGCTGGCGGGCGCCTTCGCCGAGGGCGGTGAGCACGCCGGCGACCACCGTTTCGATGATGGCGAGCGTAGGGACGAGGCTGTCGTAGGGAGAGGGTGCGGCGACCTGGCTCGGCAGGACCACCTGTGCGTGGGCGGCCGCGGGTGAAAGCCATACGTCGGTGAAGAGGATGACCTTGCCGCCCTGCTCCTGGACGAGTTCGGCCAAGGAGACCTTGTCCGGCTCGTAGCGCCGGTAGTCGAACAGGACGAAGACATCACGTCGGTTCACCGCCGCGAGCTGCGCGGTCCGTTCGACGTCCCGGTCCGGCAGGAAGCGGACGTCGTCGCGTACCTGCATGAGGTGCAGACCGAGGTACTGGGCGAAGAGGTTCGTGAACCGGCCGCCGGCCAGGGTGATGCGGCGTTTGCCGTCGGAGAGCAGCGCGATCGCGTGTTCGAGATCGTGCGGGGGCAGTTCGGCGAGGGTCTGCGCCACGGCGGCACTGAAGACGTTGCTGCCGCGCTGGAGGAGGGAAAGGTCCTCCCCTCCGTCTTGGCTGCGGCCGTAGTCGGTTGCCTCGTAGAGGGAGAGGGGGGAGGCGTTGCGTTCGTCGAGCTCTGCGCGGAGCGCGGTCTGGAAGTCGGGGAAGCCGCGGTAGCCGAGCCGGTTGATGAAGCGCAGGACGGTCGGGGTACTGACGGCGGCGCGTTCCGCGAGGACGGCCATGGTCTCGAAACCGGCTGCGGGGTAGCCGGCGAGTAGCACGCGTGCGACCTTGCGTTCGGCGGGGCTGGCGTCGCCCAGCTTGAGGCGGATCTCGTCGGCGAGCGTGCCAGGGGCCATGCGCTGGGTCTTCCTTCGTATGCGTGGGTGGGGCGGTCGAGGTTTCGAGGTTCAAGGTCGAGCCTACTGGCGATCGTGAGCGGTGAAGCCGGCCGGAACCCGCGGGTTCCGGCCGGCCCTGTCGCCCGGAGCGCGTCAGGGCAGAGTCACTCCGGAGCGACGGCTATCCGCAGGCCGGTGACGGTGTGCGCGGTGGCGTCGTCGCTGGTCCAGGCGGTGAATCCGGGTTGCTTGGTGAAGGTGACGGTGAATCGGGGGCCGCTCTCGAAGGTGCCGGCCGTGGTGGTGCGCCGGGTGCTGGCGGCCAGGGCGCGGGCGGTGTTCAGGAAGGAGTAGGGGATGCCCGCGGGGTTGGCCGGGGAGTAGAAGACGTCCGAGTTGGCGGGTATCGGTGAGGCCGGCAGGGGGATGAGGGGCCGCTTGCCGCCGGCGGGCAGGATCTGCCAGCGGTTCGGGTCGTAGCGGTCTCCGTTCGAGAGGTAGTTGTAGCGGGCGCCGGTCAGGGCCCATCCGGCCGACGGGTTCTTGCTGGTGCGGGCTTGGCGGAGGTCGAGAATGGCGACGCCTTGCGGGCCCAGGACGCGCAGTCGCTCGCGGGGCGTGCTCGGATCTTCGACGATGAGTGCGGTGTTCTCTTCCAGGGCGTACACGCGGTCGTGTCCCGTGTCGGCGGCGAGTCGCAGGGCCCTGCCTTCGCGTCCGTTCGTCCCGGTGTGGGTGTCGATCAGTCCGGACCGGAGGAAGCCGAAGCCGCCCTCGGGGAGGTAGCCGAGCCGGGCCGGGTCGTCAAAGTAGCCCGGGCTGCTGCCGTCGCGCAGTGCCTCGTAGGAGTCTCCTCCGGTGACCATGTCGGCTCCGGCCGCTATCTGTGCTCCGGCGCTGGATCCGGATACGACGGCCCCGGCGGCGAGCTTGGCCCGGATGGCGGCGAGAACTTTGGAGTCGGTGTGGGCGGAGCCGTGGAGCAGGGTGGTGACGTAGCGGTACTGGTCGCCGCCGCCGAAGAAGAAGCCGGTCATGGAGTTGACCTGCCGCACTACCTCGTCGGAGTCGGCATGGGTGATGTGGTCGAGGTCGACGGGGATCCATTGGGCGTCGGCGGCACCGTGGTGCTTGAAGAGTCCGGCGTAGTAGGCGCCGTTGCAGGCTGAGTTGCTGCACTTCTCGGGGTCGCCCGCGTCGGGGTCCTGGCTGGCGGGGATCGAGGCGGCGGTAAGGACACCGATGCGCGCATTCACTCCACCCGCGCGCTTGATGATCTCGCCGTAGACCTGCGTGTTGTCGGCTTTCAGGCCGCCGCCGATCAGGACGAGCGAGCCGCGGCCGCCGGCTGGCGTGGCGGTGTGGGCCTGGGCGGCCGGGGCGAGGGTGAGACCGAGAAGGAGAGCGGTGCTGCCCGCCAGTGCGGTACGGCGGGCTCCGGTCGGGACGGGCATGGGGATGCCTCCTGTGAGTGGGGTCGGGTGGGGGCCGGGACCGCAGCGGCTGATGGCGGCTGCGGTCCCGGCGCGGGCCGGCAGCCCCGGTGCGTGGTGGGAGGGGCTGCCGGGGCTGGGGTCCCCTACCGGGCAATGGCGCGATCAAACCGGTACGGGACGTCTATGGGGGTGTCAGCCGGTGCGGCTATCGCCGAGGTCGGCGATCAGGGAGGCCAGGAGAGCGACGCGGGCCGGGACGGTCGAGGTGTCCAGCCATTCCTCGGGGGTGTGGTCGGCGCCGCCGACCGGGCCGAGGCCGTCCAGGGTGGGAACCCCGAGACCCGCGATGAAGTTGGCATCCCCGACGCCGCCGGTCGCCGCGCCTCCCAAACTGATCCCCAGGCCGGCGGCGATGTGCCTGGCCCGGTCGAACACGCGGCGCGAGGCGGGTGTGTCCTCCATGGGAGGGCACAGGTCCAGCTGCTCGACGGTCGCGGTGGTGCCGGGGACGGCGGGCCGTGCGGCGGCGGACTCGATCGCGCGGTGGGCCGCGGCGAGTCCGGCGGCAGTGGCCGAGCGGACCTCGACGCGCAGTTCGGCTTCCGGGCAGACGATGTTGGTGCGGCTGCCGGCCCGAACGACGCCGACGTTGACGGTGACGTCGTCCCAGTGGCCGTTGAGGGACTGCAGGGCCACGACCAGGTGGGCGGCCGTCAGAGCGGCGTTCGCTCCGCGCTCGGGCTCGATGCCGGCGTGCGCCGCCCGGCCGGTGACGCTCACACGGAAGTCGGCGACGCCTTTGCGGGCGATGACCAGGTCACCGTTCTCCCGGGCACATTCCAGGGCCAGGGCGAAGTGGACTCCACGGGCTGCTGCTTCGGTCACCGGGCGGCTCGCCGGTGAGCCGATCTCCTCGTCCGGGGTGGCGAGGAAGACGAGCTCCGCGTACTGCCCTGCCCCGGTCTCCTCCAGGATCTCCAGAGCGGTGATACCGGCCAGCAGTCCGGCCTTGTCATCGCTGACACCGGGGCCTCGCGCCGTGTGGCCGTCGAGGTGGAAGGGCCTCGCCGCAGCGGTTCCGTCGTCGAAGACGGTGTCGAGGTGCGCGACGAGCAGGAGGCGTCGTCCGCCCTGCTCGACCGGAAGGTCGCCGACCTTCCGGGCGAGGATCACATCGCCGACAGGGTGCCCGTGGGTGGGGTCGGGAGCCACGCGCTCGACGTCGAATCCGAGCCTCAGCAGCCGGTTCCGGGTCCAGTCGGCCATCTGGTTCACGCCGGCGGGGCTGTAGGAGCCCGAGTCGATGGCGACCAGGCCGGCAAGGTCGGCGAGGTAGCCTTCCAGGCGCGCTTCGGCGTACGGAAGCAGCGTGTTGGTGTGCAGCTGCTCCCGTGAGGGGGCGGTCACAGGACCTTCGAGAGGAACGCGCGGGTGCGTTCCTGCCGAGGTTCGACAAGGACCTGGCGCGGGTCACCGGATTCGACGACGACGCCGTCGTCCATGAAGACGGCGGTGTCACCGACCTCGCGGGCAAAGCCGATTTCGTGGGTGACCACGACCATCGTCATGCCGTCCGCCGCGAGCCGGCGCATCACGTCCAGGACGTCTCCGACCAGTTCCGGGTCGAGGGCGGAGGTGGGTTCGTCGAAGAGCATGAGTTTGGGTTTCATCGCCAGGGCTCGCGCGATGGCGACGCGCTGCTGCTGCCCGCCCGAGAGCTGGGCCGGGTAGTGGCCCGCCCGATCCCCGAGGCCCACCTGTTCCAGCAGGTGCTGCGCCTCGTCCCTCGCCTGCGACCTGTCGGTCTTGCAGACGTTGACGGGGGCTTCCATGACGTTGTCCAGAGCGGTCATGTGAGGGAACAGGTTGAAGCGCTGGAAGACCATGCCGATGTCGCGTCGTCTCGCGGCGACCTCCTTCTCCCGGAGTTCGTGGAGCCGCGATCCGCTCTGGCGGTACCCGACCAGGTCGCCGTCGACCGCGAGCTTCCCGCCGTCGACTCGGTCGAGGTGGTTGATGCAGCGCAGGAACGTCGACTTGCCTGAGCCGGAGGGGCCCAGCAGACAGCACACCTGGCCGCGTTCGACGGTCAGGTCGATGCCCTTGAGGACTTCGAGGTTCCCGAAGTGCTTGCGTACGCCTTGGGCGTGGACCATGGGGACGTTCATCCGGCCGCCTCCTTGGTGTTCTTCTTCGTGCGGGCGGGCCGGCCGGCAGGCTGGGCCAGTGCGCCGGTGAGCATGCGGCGGAGCGGTGAGACGTGGCCGCCGCGGTCGGTTCCGCGGCCGTAGCGGCGCTCCAGCCATGCCTGCGGGATGCTGAGCAGGGTGACCAGGCCGAGGTACCAGAGGCTGGCGACGACGAGCATGGGGATGACCTGGTAGTTCTGCGCGTACACGTCCTGGATGTTGGACATCAGGTCGTGCGCCGAGATGATCGATACCAGGGCGGTCATCTTCAGCATGTTGATCGTCTCGTTGCCCATCGGCGGGATGATCACCCGCATGGCTTGGGGCAGCACGATCCTGCGCATCGTCTGGGCGGGTCGCATGCCGAGCGAGTGCGCGGCTTCGGTCTGGCCGGGGTCCACCGACTGGATGCCGGCCCGGACGATCTCCGAGGCGTACGCGGCCTCGTTGAGGCCGAGGGCCAGCAGGGCTGCGACGGCCGGGGTGAGGAGGGAGTTCGTCTCGACCTGGAAGAAGGTGACGCTGGTGAACGGGATGCCGATCTTCACGTACTGGTAGAGGGCGGCGGCGTATCCCCAGAAGATGATCTGGACCAGCAGCGGGGTGCCGCGGAAGAACCAGACGAACAGCGAGGACATGCCGTAGAGAACCGGGTTGGACGACAGCCGCATCACGGCGACCAGCGTGCCCAGGAGAAGTCCGAGGGCCATCGCCGCCACGGTGAGCCACAGAGTCGTGACGAGGCCGGAGAAGATCAGGTCGGCGAAGAGGAAACGCCCGATGATCTCCCAGTGGAGATTGCCGTTCTTCGCCAGTGATCCGGCCACGCCGACGAGTGCGGTCATGGCCGCGACAGCGGCGATCCAACGGCCGTAGTGGCGCAGCGGTACGACGGTGAGCTGCTCGGGCTCGGGGGTCGGGCGATCGATGTCGGCGGGAGCCGTGGTGGCGGTCATTTCTAGTCCACCGCCGCGTTCTTGGTGGCCTCCTTGACGGCGATCGAGGCGACACCGTACTTGTCGAAGATCTTGGTCACGGTTCCGTCGTCGATCAGAGCCTGCAAAGCCTTGAGGATCGCGTCGCTGAGCTGGGGCAGCTTCTTGGAGACCGCGATCCCGTTGGGCGAGGCCCCGTAGCCGCCCGCGGCAGCGGGATCGTCGACGACCTGGAAGGCGTTGCCGCCGTCGGCGGTCTTGGCCGTCCAGCCCGCGGCGGGCTTGGTCTGCACTTGGGCGACGACCTTGCCGGAACGCAGGGCGAGCTGCGCGTCGGAGTCCTTGGGGAAGGTCTGGATGTCAATCTCGCTCTTCCCGGCGGCCTTGCACTTCGCCTGGTTTTCCTTGAGGAGGTCCAGCTGGTTGGTCGCCGCCTGCACTGCGGCCTTCTTGCCGCACAGGTCATCGAGAGTGGTGATCTTCTCGGGGTTGCCCTTGATCACCATGATTCCGGACCCGGAGACGGAGTAGTCGACGAAGTCGACGACCGCCTGGCGCTCCTTGTTGTCCGTCATCGCCGACATCGCCGCGTCGAACTTCCCGGCCTGAATGGCCGGCACGATCCCGTCGAACTTCTGAGGCGCGAACTCGAACTTCACGCCCAGCTTGGCTCCCAGCGCCTGTCCCAGGTCGTAATCGAGCCCGGTGAGCTCGGGCTTGCCCTCGGCCACGAACATCTCGAACGGCGCGTAGGGCACGTCCGTGGCGACGCGGACGGTGCCCGACTTCTTGATCGCGCCGGGCAGTGCGTCGTGCAGCGCGGCGTCCTTCGCGACCGCCACCCCCGCGACAGGGGCCGGCTGTCCGCCGGTGGCCTCGGCGGTGTCGGCGGCGGAGTCCGAACAGGAAGTGAGCGTGGCCAGCGCGGTCGCGGCCGTCAGCGCCGCGATCAGGTTTCTGGACAGACGGGTGTTCATCAGGCGTATGCCTCTCCGGTCTTCGGGCCGACGGGGTGCTCGCCGTCGACTACAACCCGAAAATTACAGAAACATGTGACCGATGGCTAGATGTATCGCTCGTTACATTGGAGTAACGGGCACCCCGTCGGCCGCGAGAGCCCTTCGAGCTGGCACTTGAGCTGACCAAATCGCCCACGCACCGCAAGAGTGAATCGATTCCCGCTCTACATCTACCGCTCATTCGGACCGGCTTGTAAGTTCCGCTACTGCACCCACAGGACGGCGCACCTCCCCAAGCGCCGCTCAGGGCGTCGCCACGCCCTGCCTCCCCCGCAGTACCCCACCCCTCCCCCACCCCTTGGAGAAGCCATGGGCACACGGATCAGACATGCCTCGCTGACCTCGACCGCCGTAGCACTGCTCACACTTGCCGCCACGCTCACTTCGACCGGCAGCGCGCAGGCGGCCGCCACGCGGGTCCGCTCGGGCAGCGGCTCGGACGTCAGCCGCACGTCGTGGCAGGGGCCCGCCTTCACCATGAACGGCGACGGCAAGATCATCCCCGGTTCGATGTCGGCCGCCATCGACGCCATCCGCGGCGGCACCGGCAGCCTGGACGTCGTCGTCCTGGCCGGCTCCGCCCCCACCTCGGGCAGCGCCACGCCCGAATGCGACGCCGCCATGGCGCTGCCCGGCGTCAACTCCTGTACCACCTGGACCCTGACCGCCGCCGCTGACGGCAACAACAGCCAGGTCAACACCGACATCCGCAACGCCGAATTCGTCTACTTCGCCGGCGGTGACCAGTGCCGCTACGCCGCCTGGAAGGGCAGCGCGCTGGAGGCATCGGTCGAGTCCGTCGTGGCCAAGGGCGGCGGCTCGGGCGGCGGCAGCGCCGGCCACCACATCAACAGCCCCGTCGTCTACGACGCCTGCAAGGGCAGCGTCACCAGCCCAGAAGCCCTCGCCAACCCGTACGACAGCTACATCACCTTCACTACCGGCATGTTCGACTGGGCGAACTATGGCGGAGTCATCAACGACTCCCACTTCACCACCCGCGACCGGATGGGCCGCACCATGGCCTTCGTCGCCCGCGCCATCAAGGACGGCCGGACCTCCGGAGGCAAGGCCTGGGGCGTAGGGGTCGAGGAAGGCAGCTCCCTGTTCCTCGACAAGAACGGAGCAGCCACCCTCTACGGCAAGGAGGCCTACGTCGTCTTGGGCGACCACCAGCCGGAGCAGGCTTCCTCGGGCAAACCACTGACCTTCTCCAACTACAAGATCTGGCGCCTTGGGCCCGGGCAGACCTACGACTTCAAGAACCGCCCCACCTGCGGCTACTACCTCCGCAGCGTCACCAGCGGAGTCGCCGACCCCAACCTGTACGCGGGTACCCCACAGGCCAGTTGCCCCCCACCCGGAGGCACGAACACCCTGGCGGAAACCGAAGCGAACGACACCCGCGCCACCGCTGACGACGCCAGCGCCTTGGCCTACCCCGCCTCACTCACCGGCAGCATGAAGTCGACCACCGACCGCGACTACTTCCGCGTCTCCTTCTCGACCGGCGAGCAGGTCGGCATCCAGTGCGCCATTCCGGACGGAGCCTATGACGCCGACCTCTACCTGCTGGACTCCGGCGGAAGCACCATCGACCGGTCCGTGAACGATGGAGTGGGCACGGACGAGTCCCTCACCTTCACCCGAACCGCCGCCGGAAGCGGCACCTACTACCTCGAGCTCGATGCGTACCAAAGCTCGGGCAGCTCTCCGTACACCTGCACCCTGACGAAGAGCTGAGACGTGGCGGGTGCCGGAGCCTTCACTCTCCGGTTCCGGCATCCGCCGCCCACCCGGGCCCATGGTGGGCGGCCCTGCACATCGACTGCGCCACACCAGAAAGCGGGTAAGCCGCGGCGCGACCTCAAAATTGTGCATAAACGGTGCAAGTCGCCCATCGACTCGGGCTGCGGATACGTTCGGCCGTACCGGCCCCCCGACGGGGGTGGCGCTCACCCGAAACGATCCGAAGGGGCCTTCGTCATGATCGTCAAGCAACTGCACGAAGCAGGGGTGACAAGCATCGGCCCGGCCCTCGCGCACTACGAGAAGTGAAGCAAGTGAAGCACCACGGCTACACCAGCTGAGGAGTCTGCATGAAGCTGAGCGACGAACTCCCAGTCGATCACAGGCTGGCAACCGTCTACAGATACGGCGCCCTTCTCTGCGGGCTGACCCTAGTCGCGTTCGGTGTGCTCGGCTTCGCCGATGCCCTACGCCCCTTCGACACGCAAGGCGAGACGATCGCGGGCCTGACCACCAACACCACCCTGAGCGTCATCTCCGTCGTCGTCGGGGTCGCCCTCGCAGCGGGCGCCGTCATCGGCGGAAACTTCGCCTCCACCCTCAACATCACGGTGGGAGCCCTGTTCCTGCTCAGCGGGTTCGCGCACATCTTCATCCTCGACAAGGACGCCAATATCCTTGGCTTCGGCATGACGAACGTGATGTTCAGCTTCGGCATGGGCTTGATCATCATGACCTTCGGAATGTACGGCCGTGTCTCGAGCAAGCTCCCCCACGACAATCCGTACTGGCAGCGCCGTCATCCCCGGCATGAAGACGGCCGGGATCCACAGGCAAGCCGCGCCAGGGCTGTCCGGGTGAGCGGCTCCGTCGCTGCCGTCACAGGTGCGAGCAGTCCGGCATCCACCGACGATTCGCGACCTTAGCCGCGAGAGAGCCGCGACTGGCGGCCGGCGGATCAGGGAGGGCTGCCGTTTCGGCAGCCCTCCGGAATACCACCAGGCGGCCGAAAGCGGCCGCCTTGGACCATGCCCAGGACGCGGCCGTTGTGTGACACCGGTACCTCGGCCGCGAAGCGATCACCGGGTTCTGGACCCGGCGGGCACGGCACTCCGGCAGGCTGCCCACCCGCTGGGACGGACCCCCGACCTGAACGACGGCACCGGGGGTTCGGCCGACCATGGTCAACCGCCTCGACATCAGCCCGCCCTCACCCCGCGGCATGCCGACGGGAAGACCGTCGCGCCCTCCTCGCCCGCCCGAGGCGATCCGCACGACCGGCGGCTGTCCGGCGGACCGGACCGGCCGATCAGCCTCCGGGTGACACCGAGGCAGCCGGATGCCCCGTCGCTCTCTGGCCGCCCCACGCCCGACACCGGCCGACGGGGGGACGGCCGAGGCACTGAGCCGGCCAGGCGCTGAGGGCCTCATGGTGCAATGGGGCCTATCCGAAGCCGCTTGGCGCGGATCCTCGCGCCTCCGGGAACCCCGGGCGGTAGCAACGGAAGGGGTCGCTGTGACCACAGGAGAACCAGGTGGCGGGCGGACCTCTCGTCCTGACGCGGACGGCAGCCGCCTGGGTGAGGCGATGACGTTGTCGGGGGCTCTGGAGGCGGCGGAGGCAGCCGCGCCCGTGGAGTCGCTGGACGTGGTCGCACGCATGCTCAAGGAGCACCTCCAGGCCGCGTCGGTGTCGTTCCTGATCACCGACTTCACCGGTAGCTCGGTCGTACGGCTGGGGACCGCCGACAGCATCGACACCGACGAGCCGCCCCAGCGGATCCCGTTGCACGGCACCCTCTACGACGATGTCATCCGCACCCAGCAGCCACAGGTCGAACACCGGGGCGAGAGCCAGCACGTCCGCGTGGTCGCCCCGGTGACCAACCGCGGAGACGCCATCGGGCTCCTCGAACTCTTCCTCCCCGCAGCACCGGACGACGAAGTGATGCGGGAGATCGGCGAGACCGCGCACGCGCTCGCCTACATCGTCATCGCCAACCGAACCCACACCGACGTCTACCAGTGGGGTCGGCGCACCAAGCCCCTGAGCCTGGCCGCAGAGATCCAGCACCGCCTGCTCCCCGCATCCCTGGCCTGCGAGGCCGCCCAGTTCGCCGTGGCCGGGGCGCTGGAGCCCGCCGAGCACGTCGGGGGCGACACCTTCGACTACGTCATCGACCGGGACACCGTCCAGCTCTCGGTGACCGACGCCATGGGCCACGATGTCGGCGCCGCGCTGCTCGCCACCCTCGTGATCGGCGCCCTGCGACGAGCCCGGCGCGAGGGCGCCGACCTCGCCGAACAGGCCCGCCAAGCCGATCAGGCCATGCGCGACCACGGCCGCGGCGGCTTCGTCACAGGCCAGCTCCTGCGCATCAGCCTCCTCGACGGTGGTACCGAGTTCGTCAACGCCGGCCACCCCTGGCCACTGCGCCTGCGCGACGGCAAGGTCCACGAGTTCGTGCCGAAGGTCGACCGGGCCTTCGGCCTCAACATCCACCCCTCACAGCCGAACACCTACCGCGTGCAGACACTGGACCTGCGGCCCGGCGACCGGCTGATCATGCTGACCGACGGCATGCTGGAACGCCACGCCGAGCACCTCGACCTCCCGGACCTCATCATCCGCACCCACGCACTGCATCCCCGCGAAGCCGCCCGCACCCTCATCAAAGCGATCGTCGACGCCGGCAACGGACACCTCGACGATGACGCCACCGTCATGTGCCTGGACTGGCACGGCATCGCCAACCTCGAACGTGACGCGGCCAAGGGCGCCGACCTCACCGAGGCCTCACCACCGGCAAGGAAGCCATAGGCTGGCGAGCCTGCCCCTAGGCGAGGCCTCGGTCCTTTCCTGCTTTGGTACAAGGGATCGACTAGCGGGGATCACTGTGCCGTCGCGACCCACCAGTTCACGCTCCGGTCTGCCCCCAGGTCCCGGGCGAACAGGGAAACGCAGCCGTGGTCGCCGTACGGCATTTTTGGCGGCTCGACCGACCATGGGCACTCCGTAGAGAGCCTCGGCGTGCCTATTACCGCTTACCGCAGCCCCGCTCGACGCCACCACCCTCACCTGCCATCGGCGCGGACTCTGCACCCGCCTGGTTCCCGGGGGCGGCGTCATCACCCCCGACCTGTGCCGGGCCATCGAGGCAGCGTGTCGTCTTCCTCTTCGCCGCCGCCCATACCGTCGGGCTCCCCGATGAGGAACCCGTCTGTGGAACGCATGGCCTTCCCGGGGCGGGGCACACGCGATTGACATCCCCAAGGAGGCGCCATGTCCGCGTTGTTGACCCGTATCAAGCAGTTCGCGCGCAGCCCGCAGGGGCAGCGGTTGACGGTCTCGGCCCGACAGGCCGCTGCTGACCCCCGCAGGCGCGCTCAGGCCGGACGGCTGCTCAACCGCCTGCGCGGGCGCCGCTGAGCGGATCCGACGGGGAGTCTCCGCCGCCCTGCCGAGGGCAAGGCGCACGTCGGCCGCCGCGGTGAGACTCCCCGCAATCGGGGTGAGGATCAGCGGCGAGCACCCGCTGTCCTGGTCCCCTTTGAAGGCAATCATCGAATCAGCCTTGCCGCGATGGCCCGGCTGAGCGCGGCGCACTCATGTCAGGTTGGTCCCGAAAAGATGGCCCTTCCGCGCATCCAGAGCGCAGTCCGGGCGAGAAGACCTGACGACTCCCGAGATGCGCATCTGACACAGCCAGGTTTCCGCTGCGCCGGCGGACAGGCCGGTCCGTGATCGATGGAGGCTGACGCGGAGCGCAACCGAATCGGACGGGGGCGAAGTCCTGGCGACCGCTGAGGCTGCCGCGCCGGTGGACTCCCTTGATGTCGTGGCCCGCAACTTGCGCGACCGGTTCGACGCGCGCTCCGTGTCCTTCCTGTTCGTCGACGTCGTGGGCCGGCGCCTGCTCCGGGTCCACGACAGATCCAGCGCCGGCGAAGACCTGGCCGCCAGGTCCACCAAGCGCTCCTTGACCACGGCCGGCGGACCATGGCCACGGGCCAGCTGCTGCGCATCGCACTCGACGAAAGCGGCGTGCAGCTCGTCAACGCCGGCCACCCCTGGCCACTCGTCCTGCGCGAGGGTGCGGTCACCGAGCTGCGCCTGGCCGTGAACCTCCCCTTCGGCTGCGCCTACCTCACCGGCCCCTACACAGTCCAGGACCTCGACCTGCGCCCCGGCGACCGGCTCCTGCTCCACACCGACGGCATGCGGGAACGCGACGCTGAAGCCGTCGACCTCCCGGCCCTCCGGCGCAAGACCATGGCCGAGCATCCACGCGAGGTCGTACGCACTCTGGTCGGCGCCGTCAGCGACACCTACGACGGCGGACCGCCGAAGGACGACGCCACCGTCCTGTGTCTGGACTGGCACGGCCCTCACGGCGAAGGCCGCGAAACGAACACCTGACCACTGGGGCAGAAAAAGCCCAGTGGGCCGAGGCGAATGAGGGTGGGGACCCGCAGAGGGGGCAGGCGCCGTGCAAGCCACCCTGTGGAGGGAGCCCTGTGTTTCCGCCCATGCTCGTCCTCGACAAGCCTGTGCCACGCACCGGCCGGCCCGCGACGACGGTACGGGGCGCCACTCACGACTTCCTTCACCACGCCGCGCAGGTCCGCACCCCGTCCAAGCCCGAGTACACCGACGCGATCCTCCTGGTCGTCACCGAGCTCGTCACCAACGCGATCCGCCACACCACCGGCCCCGCCGCCCTGCACCTCGAACTCCACGACGACCACATCGAGATCCGCGTCACCGACACCAGCCCCACAGCAGCCGAGCCTCGCGTACCCCAAATCGACGGCAGCGGAGGCTACGGAATGCACCTCGTCAAAAGCCTCACCACCCACACACGCACCGAGCCCACCCCCGACGGCGGAAAGACCATCTACGCCTACGCCCCCTGGTAGCGGCCCGGCCGGCGGCACACGTAAGCCGGGCACCACAGGCAGCGGCACCTACCGCCCCCGGCCTCGCACTCCTTCGGAGCGGCTACAGCACCAGAGGGACATCGCTCGGACCAGGCACAGGAGGACCACGCGTAGGAGTCGATCTCGGACCGGTGAAAGGGGACGGGCCCCGGACCCCTCGTCGCAACAGTTCCGCGGTGCCGGTACCGCATGCTGGCGGACGGAATCAGTGCTCGGTGCTGGGGACGGCGAGCGGGTCGCCCGGGGCGCCCCTCTTCGCCGCCTCCATCTGCTCACCGAGTCCGGTGAGCCGCTTGCGCCCCATGGCCTTGCGGACGCCGAGGAACCACTCCTCATCCCCTTCGACGTGATGGCGGACGTTCTCGATGAGGACCGTCATCTTGGCGTCGAAGCGCTCGTTGGCCGCGTCGAGGGCCGGGCGCCGCCGCCGGCCGCCCCGACGGCGGTGCCCGGCGGGCCGCCTCCTAGCCCAGCGGTCGGGCGAGATCGGCCCGCAAGAGCGACGCGCCTGCGCCACACGCCGCGCCGTTGCCACGGTGGGCGGTCCTGCGGACCGGGGGCAATGGGGCGGGGGCGCCGTCCTGGGGTGCCGGTCCCCAGGCCCGGCTGCGCGTTGGGATCCGGCGATCCGTCACGTGCGGGGCGGTTGGCCGGGCCCCTCGTCGTCGGGGGTCTGCCAGGAGTCCTGGCGGGCTTGTGCCTCAGGGGGTTGCTGAGCCGGCTGGGCAGGGGCGCGGCGGCGCGCGCTGCGCCGACTGCCGTACCAGAAGGCGCCGATCAAGAGAACGGCTACGACCACCCCAACGATGATCAGGAGAAGTGAGCTGACGGCCTCGGCCGCGAGGAAATCGGTAGCAATCATGTGGTGCCCCTACCCTCGATCGAGCCGAATACGAGGAAGGACCCCGAATGGCGGTGGGGCGCCGCGGGCTGTATCGCCCAGGTGCGCGCGGAGGTCGGGGAGGAAGCAGCGGGCGGTGACCGCGCTGCCGATGAGGTTGACCTCGATGACACCGCGCCAGACCGGGGGGGCGGAGTCGGCGAACGCACCACCACGGTGCGGTGCAACAAGGGCATATAGCGCGTTCGCATCAGGTGCATCCGGTGACTCCACCGTCTCCAGCCCGCCGATAGGGCGGGGTTGGCGACCCCGCGTTCGCCACCGCGGGTTAGGGGCTTTCGCGGCGGCGATCCACCGCTGACTCCGTGTCGTGGGCGGCTCGCTCCACGCGGTCCGGATGGGCGGCCGGCGCGGTTGAGCCGGTGCCCGTGCGCGACGGCGTGCCGGGCGGACGGCCGTGTTCATCGACCATCGATCCCTTGTCCGGTAGTGCGGGTGCTTGCTCTTGCGTGTCCCGGTCGGCTTCCGGTCCCTTGTCGGACATGGGCCTCTCCTGATCTGCGGCCTCGCGGAGCGCTTGCCAAGGTGCCGTCCTCTGCCTTTGGCGAGGCAGGAGGGGACCTCGATGCGCCTTCACTGGGCACCTGCCCTGCCAGGCGGCGCGCATCCCTGTGCGTCGTCATCGAGAATCAGAGGGCGGACGGGAACCTGTCCCAGGCCCGGTGAGCGGTTTGCCCGCGGCGCCGTAGGCGAAGAACTGCTCCAGGAGTTCCCGTTTCGGTTCCGTGGCGATGACAAGGTCGCAGTACCGCCCGGCAAGGTCGCAGGAGCGGGTCCCGGAGACGGCGATTACCGTCCCCTCACCCGGGGCTGGAGCAGTGCGCCGCTCGTGGTCATCGTCTGATGGTCCTGGCCTATGCCCTGTTCTTCCTCGCCTACGCCGTCATCCTGGACCTCTGACCAGCCCGGATGCCCCGTACGCCATCACCGGCCGGTCCCCCGTGCGGTCGACACCCTCACCCCTGCGGGGGACCATGGAGTGACTGCGGCGCGTCGACGCGCGGGCAGGCACAGTGCCCGATCGTGCGCGTCAGGACCCCTGACGAGGAGTAGCACCATGCACCGACGCCCGCACATCACCGCCGCTCTGATCGCACTGGGGATCTCGGCATTCGCCGCGGCGCCGACGGCGACCGCACTTCCCGCTGCGGCGCCCACCGCCGCCTGCACCGTGTCCGCCGCGGATCCGGCGGGCCGGGTCAGCCTCTCGGGCGAGGGGTTCGCGAAGGGACAGGCCCTGTTGTCCTCGCCGGGTGCGGCGCCGACGACCTTCAACGTTCCCGACGGCGGGGCCTTCACGATCGGGAGCAAGCCCGACGACAGATACGCGGTGACGCAGGCAGGGAGCACCACGCCGTGCACCGGCGGTGCCAAGCCCTCCACCACGCCGGGCACCACCTACAAGGCCGGACTGACCGCGGGCTGGGACGCCGTGGCCGACAACTGCGACGCCAGGCCCCCGGCCTCGGCGAACAAGGCGTTCTCGGACGGCTGGACCAAGGGTGCGGCCGTGGCGAAGGAGACCTTCTGCAAGTGAGGGCCTGCAAGTGAGGGCGCGCCGCAATGCGGTGTTCTGGACGGCCCCGCCGCACGATCGTGGAAGGGTCACCGCCACTCGATCGCCGAGCAGTCGGCCGTCATGCCCGTACCCGCGGGCCCGAACGTCCTCCATCCGACGCCGGGGCAGCCCCGGATGGTGCTGCTGAAGCCGCTGGCGAAGTCCCCTCACGTCGAGGTCGGGCAGTACTCGTGCCACGACGACCCGGACGACCCCACCGCCTTCGAGACGCGCAATGTCCTCCACCACTGCGGGCCGGGCCGGAGAAACCCATCGTCGGCAGGTTCTGCGCGCTGGGCACCGGGGTGCGGTTCTGGCCGCCACGGCACAGACCCGCGCGCACGCGCTCAGGGTCACGGGTGGGTCCCTTCGGATCACCTCGCCGACCGGATCGCGGCTGGGTCGGGCAGTCCCGGCGGAATGTGGCTGCCCATCCAGCAGGATGTGCCGGCCTGGGTACCGCCTATCCGGCCGGCTTTGGTGCGCCGGAGTGGCTGACTTCGAGACTGGGAAGTTGCCCCCCAGGTGGATCTGCGCCGTCAGCCAGCCCGTGGAAGACGTGCCGGAGGGCGGAGAAAGGCCCTGATGTGCACTGGATAAGCGGATCGAGCGATGGGTACCGGCTCATGCGGATCTGACCTGGGCCAAGGTGATGGACCAGATTTCTCGATCATCGACGGGGAGGACTGGGGTACGGCTCCACGGAGATGGGAAGCCGCAACGCTGTGCCGCAACACGCTCGCCGTCCCGGCGCTCGCGGACCGCGTCCAGCAGGAACGGCGTGCGGACTTGGAGAGCCGGGACGGGAAGTTGATGTCGGTCTTCTTCCTGTCGAAGATCGTCGGGCTCCACGCGTGCAACGAGGATCCGCTGCTGGTGACGGCCCGAAAGGAGACCGATCGGCTGATGGCCGAGCTTCAGTTCCGACGGTGTGGATCGAGGGCGCGGAGCTGGCGCTTCGAAGGCCTCAGCTGCACAGATGCCGGACCCTCCGTCCTCGGCCTCAGCCCTAAGACCTCTCCCCGCTACTGAACATCGAGGAGTGGCAGCCGGAGCACGCCGTCGGAGCCGACACACCTCGGCGTTGGTCCCGACAGAAGGTCCACAAAGACGAGCGGCTATTCCTAGGCCCCTACCTGAAGGGTGCCGTCGCCGATGGCGCCTCGGAGGACGTGGGCGATCTCCTCGGGCTTGAGGTCGATGCCGTCGAGCCCCTCCACGGTCAGCGGGACTTCCTTCAGGGCATACTCGCCGCGTCCCTCGGCCCTGAACTCCGGCCCGGTGCGGTCCTCGAAGGACCATGTCGCGATGCGGGCAAGGTAGAAGAGCTCGCGCTCACCGTCGGACTCCATCGTGTGGAGGAGCCGGATGATGTCGGCCTTCCCTGCGATCTCCTCGTGGATCTCCCGGTGGAGGGCAGCCTCGCGAGACTCGTCGCTGGGCTCGACGCCCCCGCCGGGGAGCACCCAGTACTCAGGGACATCGGGCCTGGTACGGCGGATGACCAGCATCGTGTCGTCAGCGGTGACGAGGACGGCGCGGACTCGTTCCTTCATTTCGGTCTGTCTCCTTGCTTGTTGGTGGTTTCAGTGGAGCAGCCAGCCGCAATCAACGTAGACGGATTACCCAGTGATGAACGAGGCCGAGGGGCCTACGAGGAACGCCACCAAGGCCGCGACATCTTCGGGCCGACCACGGCGAGGGACGCACTGGCGCTTGCAGCAGAGGTCGGACCTCCGCGGTGACCGTGAACCTCCCGTAGTACCGGGTCCGCTCCCCCGCCGCCCGGGCCGCGACCCCGCCCCCACCTCGGGCAAGTCGCCGCCACGCTCGCCGAACTCGGTGTGCACGGGGCAGGCGGTCCGGGAGACCTTGGAGGCACAACACGTCCGTCAAAGCGGATCAAGCCCGGTCCGGGTGGGGGTTCGTCTGCGCGGAGCGGGTCCGGTGTTCTACGCTCACCGGGCTGCGCCGTGGGTGAGGAGCCGACTAGTGACCGCGATAGCAACTGCGCCTGAGGCGGCGACTCCCCTTCCGCCCTTCAGAGGCTGGCGTTATGCGGCGGAGGCCGCCGTCTACGAGAACGGTGTCGAGGAGCTCCTGGCCGAACCGGCCGTCGTCGACCGACTGCAGAGCCGCCCGGAGGTCACAGCCGACGCGGTGCGCGCGGCCATGCACCGACCCGCGGTCGTGGAACGGGTCATGCTGCTCGCGCAGGTCGACCACGAGGCCGTCGTCTCGGCGCTGGACTCGAGGACGAGGCAGCGGCGGCGCCTGGCCCGCGCCCGGGCCCAGCTCGGGCTGGAACCGGCCACGGTGGCAACCCTCCTGGTGGCAGTCGGCATTCTCGCCAGTCTGAACGGGTCCGGCGGCTTCTGGTCCACCGCGCAGGGGGCGGCGGCGGTGGCCGCATGTGCCGTGGGCGCCTGGCTCTGGCGCCGCCCTCGCGCACGTCGGCAACTGCGCAGCATGCCCGCCTACATCCGTTGCCGGTTAGGGGTGTGGATCAGCACCTCCTACGTCGACACTGCCCTGCAGCGGCTCGCGGCGGAGTTGAACGCACGCAGCATGCGCCAGGTCCTCCTCGAGGTGATCGAGGCGTTGCTCGGCGACGACCCGCACTCCGTGCTCGTGTACGACGGCTATCACGGGCTGCGGGCGCGGCGGGACGCCCGATTCTTCGTACGGAGCCTGTGCGCGGTGCAGTTGGCGCGCAAGCTGAGTCTGATCGACGGCGGCACCATCGCACTCAGCGGCCCCCGGGGCGTGGGGAAGACCACCCTCCTGGACGCCGCGAGCAGTCTGCTCCGGCCCGCGACGGCGGAAGCCGCCCATCCTGACCTGGTGATCCGCGTCGCCGTACCCGCCGCCTACACGCCGTACGACTTCCTTCTCTCGTGCCTGGTCGGCGTGTGCGAGCAGTACCTGCGGCGGAGCGGGCAGCCCGTACCCGACTTCACCCGGCTGTCAGGTTTCGTGCGGCTGGGCCGCCGCTTCAGGGGTCTGGCCCACCGCACCGTGCGGTGGCTCCTGTTCGCCCTGCCCGCCACCGCCCTGCTCGTCCTGGGCGCAGCTGTGACGGTACGTGTCTGGTGGGGCGGCCGACGTTCGGGCCTCGTGTCCTTGGCAGCAGACGGGGCGCAGTCCGTCACCCATGTGGTGGACGGACTCTGGCGTGGTCAGTACGTCGTGGTCAGCCTGATGATCGCCTGGACGAGCCTCCTCGTGTGGGGGCTTCGTACGCCGGGGCGCTTGCGAAGGTTCCTCGGGCTGAGGGAAGAACGCCGGGCCGGCTGGGTACTGCTGTGGGCACTCGGCTGGTTGCTGGTCGCGGCGCCGGTCCTGGACGTTCTGGTGGCCGTGTACGACGCCGTCGACATCGTGCCCGACCGGATCAGCTGGAGCAGCCGAACTGTTTTGCCCCGCGATGGGCTGACCGTCTTCTTCGCCGCGCTGCTGGTGTCGCTGTTCGTGTTCCTGCTCGTCACGTCTTCGGACTTCCCGCGACGTCTGACCGTCCGCGACCGCCTTCTTCTGGCGATCACCTTGGCGGGGCTGGCCTGCATCGGGTTCATGCAGCTCTCCCCGACGGCCCGGCCCGCCGTAACCGACCCCGAGAACCCCGGCCGGCTCGCGCTGCTCCTGCTCGGGCTGGTCCTCGTCCGCAGCTCCTTCGAACGGCGCACGCAGCGGAAGAAGCAGAGCGACCTGACACGACGCTGCCTGGACCAACTCTTCCGGCTCCGCACGGTCCAGGGCACAACGGCCGCACTGAACCTCGCTTCGGGAACGCCCTTCGGAAGCGCGCACGGTTCCACCCTGTCCACCGTGCCGCCGAACTTCCCCCAGCTGGTCGCGGAGTTCCGGTCCATGATCGAGGCGATCGCGCAGGAGCTGGGCGAGCGGGGCGACGCGCGGGTGTTCCTGTGCATCGACGAGCTGGACCGAATGCCCACCCCGGCGCAGGCGCGGACGTTCCTCAGCGAGGTCAAGGCGATCCTCGGCGTGCCCCGGGTCTACTGCCTGGTGTCCGTTGCCGAGGACATCAGCGCGGGGTTCGTACGCCGTGGCATGCCGCACCGCGACAGCACCGACAGCGCCTTCGACGACGTCGTCCACATCCGCCCGATGACGCATGCCGAGTCGGTGGCGATCCTGGAGGAGCGCGTACCCAGACTCCCCCTGCCCTACGCGACCCTCGCCCACGCCCTGTCCGGAGGCATCCCGCGGGACCTCATCCGCTACGCCCTCGGCCTGGTAGAGCTGCGCCAGAGCACCCCGTTCGTGGAACTGCGCGACATCGCGCTCGTCATGTTGGCGGAAGAGTTGTCCGACACCCTGGCCGGCTTCCGGACCCTGCTCGCCGCCCAGCCGTGGACGCCCGAGACCGCGCCGGTCATGGTCGACTACCGGATCCTTACCGACCAGTTGGATGGTGCTCGTCCGCAACAGGGCGAGGACGTGCTCGTACGCGCCTTGCAGAATTTCGTGACGCCGACCGCGCCTGTCGTGCCGGGAGTTGCCGGACCGCACGACGCGCCGTTGCCGGAAGCGACGCGTCCGCTCGTCGCCGAGGCCCGCGCATACGTCGCCTACGTGCTCACCCTGCTCCAGATCTTCACCCCTGCGGACTTCAGCCGACGCAGCGATGACGTCGAGCGGGCGGACCCGGACGGCTCGGTCCAGCGCCTGGCGGACATACGCCTGGAACTGGCCGTATCCCCGTACAGCGCACTCGTCCTGGTCGAACGGGTCAGACGCGCCTGGGGCCTTGCGCCACTGGCTGCCGCTCCCCCACCGCGGCCACCCATGCCGGACCCGGCACCCAGCACCTGACCGGGCGCTGTTCCCGTTGGCCGGCGCGGCCAGGGTGTGTCGGCCGCGCCGCTCATCTTGATCGCCGTGACCGAGAAGTCGAACAGACCCAAGTCGGACAGGAACCCGGCGCAGTGGCTGCCGTCGGACGGGTCCTCTCACTGGGCGTACGCCGCGCACTGGGTGGCCGCGAAGCCGAGGTGGGATCTGGCTGCGGACGATGCTGAACTCCAGGCGCTCCTCGGAACTCGCTGAGGGCTGCCCGGAGGAAACGCACGGCTTCAGCGTCGGAGCGTGGTCGGGGCATGATTCCCACCGTGGATGAGCACGAGAAGCATCGCGGGCGCATGCGGTACACGCTGGCCGAGACAGAGCACGGCCACGCCTGGGGCGCCTGTGTCGAGGCGGAGGGGCTGTTCGGAAGCCCCCGGCGTGGGACGTACGAAATGCTCGACTGGGTACCGGACCGAGCTGAGGTGCGTGGCTGGGTGGGCAGTCGGGTCTGGCTGGTGCCGGACGACGAAGCACTCGGGCCCTGGCTACTGGAGGACGCGGAGAGCCTGGGGCAGTCCGCCGGGGCGGACAGTCTCGTGCTCACCGGTCTGGACGACTACCAAGGTCCACCGGAGGGGCACACGGGTCCTGTCCGCGTGCACGACGGGCACCGGTGGCTGGGCTCGTGCCAGGAGTTCGCCCGCGTAATGCCGCACGAGCAGGCGGCGCCCCCACTCGTCCTGCGGGGACTCGCACCGGGTGATCAACTGCGGGCGGCGCTGATGAAGGGCACCCGGCGGGCGCTGGACCTGGAGGAGGCCGCCCTCGAGATACGAGACGACCAGGGCGAGCCGCTCGCCCAACGCCTGCTGTGGGCCCGAGTCAGCGCCTGGTGCCCCTCCTCCTACGGGACGGATCTGATGGACCTGGAGCTCGACGGAGAGCACTTCACACCTGTCCCCGAATACGCCCGGACCGTCTGGGAGCGATGGCTCGCCGGGCCGCCGGACACCCTGGGCACCTGGAACAGCCTCGACACCCGACTCCGCGGGGCCTGGCTCGAACTCGTACAGGAGCGAGCCTTCCGACGCACGCACCATGACCGGCCGGCCGGGCACGCATACGAACTCGACGGCCGCCCCATCACCGATGGAGCGGGCCTCTACCTCGCGCTCGGCGAGGCGGTGAACGGGCCCGGCGGCTACTTCGGCGGCAGCCTAGCCGCACTGGACGACTGCCTTGGCGGCACGTTCGGCTACACCGCCCCCGCCACCCTGCTCTGGAGGAACGCCGCGACCGCGCGCGAGCACCTGTCGCAGACCCTGCAAGCAGACGGCCAGCCCTACGACCTGTTCTCCGAGGTCCTCGACGTCCTGGTCGGGGGCGGCATGCGGGTGACCTTGGCATGAGCATGAGCTCCGCTCGCTGATGGACGGACCGCCAACCGTCTCCCTCAATTGCTAGATCAGCCACGGTATGTACGGACGGTCCTTGATGACGACCTGGAGGTTGTCCCCGCCGCCGATCACTGGCTGTGGAGCCTTCGGTTCGGCCGGTACCGGGCCGAACTGGCGACCAAGGCCAACGTCGGCGGGGGGGCTGCCCCGTACCTGAGGTGGTGCAGGTCGACGAGGCGGTCGTGGCCGGACGCGGGCTGGGATCTGGGCCTGTTCATGGTCTGGCTGAAGTACACGCCGGCACCTCGGGACGCCCGAGCAGGCAACCGCGACCTGACCCGCGCCCCGCAATCAGAAGAGCTGACGCATCTCCACACGGTGAACGTCCGTCGAGACGAGCGTCGAGCTCAGGTCGATGCGGTGCGCGCGCGAATGCGGTGCGCGGTCCGCAGTCCCTGCTTGGCGGCGGTTGCCACGAGGCCGCCGAGGGTGGTTCTGGCGAGGTCGTGGGCAGCGAGGCGTTCCAGTACCGGCAGGGCCCAGTCGTCGGCGGTGGAGCCGAGAGCGCGGCAGGCCAGTGCTCGGAGGTCCGGGTCGGGATCGGTGGTCAGGGCGATCAGGTCGTCCACCACTGGCGGGCCGAAGGTCGCAATCGCTGAGGCGAGATGGCCGGCCTTGGGGTTCCGGCGTTCCATCATGGCCTCCCAGAGCGCAGCGAGTGCCCGGTCGCCGCCGATTTGGCCGAGCGCCAGGGCCGCCCTGCTGCGTACCCAGCTGGTTTCGTCGTTCAGCCGGGCTGTCAGGGCGGGCACGGCGGACCGTTCCTCGAAGAGGCCGAGCGCCTCGCAGGCACCCTCGCGGACCATCGGATCGGGATGCTCCAGCAGGGCGGTGACCAGCGGAACGGCCCGGCGGAAGCCGAGTTCGGCACAGGCGAGCGCCGACCACCGCACCCCGCGGTGTCCGGTGTCGGCGAGCGCGCGCAGTAGGCCCGGTTCGACGCTCGCGTCGCCGAACAGCGCGATCCGGTTGAGTGCCTTGGTCCAGACGGTGACATCCTGCGTCCGGTGGTCGGAGGCGACCTCGGACAGGGCGGCCCGGGCCTGCGGATGGCCGAGTTCGGCCCACTCCAGCAGGGCGTCGATCGCCCGCAGCCGGAGCGTGCGGTTCCCGCTCAATTCGGCCGCGTGGACGGTGACGAGGGATGCCGGCCCGTCCGGCAGGTGGCCCAGGGCGTCCCCGAGCGGGCCGGCGAGCGCTGGTTCGAGCTCGCCCAGTCGCAGGGCCAGGGGGCCGATTCGGGTGCCGACGTCCGCGTCGTACTGGCCGTCGCCCCGCAGGTTCGCGGCCAACTTGGCGACCGTTCGAAACAGTAGATCTGCCCGGTCCGATGGGGAACCAGAGAGGGCGCCGAGTCGGCCGGACATCGCCGCGGTGACGGCGGTCGGCGGGCGACCGGTGGCCTCCAGGACCGCCTCCGCCCAGGCGAGTGGCTCGCTCTGACGCTCATAGAGCTGGCGACCCCACAGGCTGAGGACGGCGTCACGGTGGTCGGTCATCCCAGGATCGTTCCAGCAGGGAACACCGACAGCCAACGGATATTCCTCACGGTCGGTCGATTGGAGTCGCCTTTCCCGATGGAATCGCTCACGCGCGACGACACGTTGTGGCGTTTGATCTTGGGGAACTTCACGGTGGCCGGGTGGTGGGCGGCCCGGCCCTGTGGGCCCACAACGAGACGATCTTCACGTTGCACGGGCCTGTTTCACCGAGCACGCCGAACTGAACAACCCGTGAAACGCGGTGGTCTGCGGGCCATCTCCGTTCCTGCCCGGACCGTGCGGCAGGCTCGCACGCGCAGGCGCCGCGAGCAGGACGCCCCGATAGAGGACCACCCGTGGCGGGTAACACCGCCCACTGCTCGGCACCGTCACGCCGGGCCCGATCGAGGCCGGCCAGCGACCGACTGCTCGGCGAGCTGCACCCCGGGAGACACCCCGCTGCCCGCCTTCTCCTCACCCACCCCGTTCCAGGCACCCCTGGGTACGCCGAGTCCTCGAGGAGTTCCGTCGGCCTCCCGGGGCCCACCTAGAGCGTGTCTCCTTGATCGGGAATCAGTGCCGGCTGCGCCGGCTGGTCGAGAAGTCAGACGACGTCAGGGGACTGCTCGGATACGGTCGCTGTGGAGGTGGAAGCTCGTGTCCTGGCCGTCTGTGATCGTTCTTGCCCCTGTGGAGCGACGTCCGTCGTTTGAGGGGCTAATCCGTTCCTTTGGTCTCGTGCCGGACGCTGCGACGGGTGACGAGCGACTCCACTGGCACGGGAACTCGTACTATCTCGACCTCTCAGGCAGGATCCTGGCGGACTACGAGCCGGACGAGCTTGAGGAGGTGAGATCCGAGATCGGTGAGCCATATGGGGTCTATGTCTCGTGCGAGTCCATGGACGCGGCCCGAGCCTTCCTCCGTCGCGTTCTCGATGGTTTTGACGGTCTTGTCGACACCAACCATCACGAAATCCTGCCAGCGCATGAGTTCCTCACACTGTTGGAACAGCACCCGGGATGGGACTGGCGTCGCCGGCCAAGCACGGACCTGCGGTAGTACGTCTTCACGTCTTCACGTGCCCGGTCTGGAATGAGCCCGGCTCGTCCGGAAGGTCCCGCCAGGGCGAGCCGGTGCGGTACTTCCACGCGATGGCCTCCAGGGTTCGGCGGTGGTTGGCCCGTCGCAGAGCGCGGGCCGGATCGGCCGGCATCAACGGCTCGATCCGACCCCACATTGATCAGTGATCACCAACTGAACAGACAGATCCGATCAACCGATGAGCGGTGGGGTGGCTGACCTGCTGTTTCATCGAGCCCGTGGCGAGGTTGTGCATGATGGCGACGGCGTGGTGGAGGCCGTCTCCTTGCCGGCGGTTGTCACGGAGGATCTTCCAGTTCTTCATGCGGGCGAAGGGGTGCTCGACGCGGGCGCGGACCCGTCGGTGTTCGGCCTTTTCCTCCTCCTGCCCGCGCAGGAGCGGGCGCCCTGCTCGCCTACGGCACGGGACGTGCGGCCCTGTCCCGAGGTAGGCACCGTCGGCGATCACGGTGGTACCGGCCGCTTTCGCGGGCAGGTCGGACTCGCGCCAGACGTGGGCGTCGGCCTTGTTCCCGGACGCCAAAGGGGCTGATGCGATCACCAGTCGGCTGTCCGGATCGACGATGACCTGCACGTTCGCCGAGAACCGGTAACTGCGGGACGCGGCGGCGACCGCACGGTCGCGGACCGGGATCAAGGTGCCGTCCACGATCCACAAATGGTGCACGTGGTCGGTGGGCCGCGGTGGCGGCTCCAGCGCCAGGAGCGGACCGAGCTTGTCGATCATCCGGCAGATGGTGGCCGGGGAGATCCCGAAGAGCGGGGGCGAGCTGGTGCATCGTGAGGTTCGTCCGGTAGAACACCGCCACCAGCAGCACCCGGTCCGGCAACGGCAGCCACCTCAACACCCCACCCATACAAGGGGGATGCCCCCTCACGCACGTTCTGCAAAGACCCTTAGCTTGCCGTTTGACGTCCGACATCGAAGGGCGTCTCGAACTTGACGGTCGGTCTCAGCCGCGCCAATGCCGGCCCCTCGGCTATGTTCTTCCAGACTCCGCGCTGGCGAGTCCCACGCGTAGTCGAGGGGGAAACGTGCCTGGTGAGCGGCTTGACGCGGATTGGGTCCGGTCCTGGTGGGAGCAGACTGATGTGGCGTTGACGAAGCTAGTGCAGGAGTTCCTCCCGGCGCACGGCTTCCCGCCCGGCCGCAACGCTGTGACGCTCACGACCGACGACAGCGACCGGGCGACGGACGCACTTGTGGACCTGACACCGATCCCCTCCGACCTGACCACGCTCTACTGGGTGATCAGCGATGCCTCCCTGCCCGACGTCGACAGCGGGTACTTCATTCACTCACCCGCGACGGCGGCGGAGCAGTTCCGCGAGTACGGCCCCGCTCCGATTGAGGGCGAATGGACCGCGATCGTCTTCGCCAGCGGCGGCGGGGGCTGCCTGTTCGCGATTGGAGACAGCGGACAGGTCTGGAAGTCCACCACGGCTTCCTGGTTTGACGACTACGAGCTCGTCGCGGCCAGCTTGCAGGAGTTCCTCGAACACCTCAGCCGCCGGATCGCGGACCAGCCCTGATCATCTGCTGAAACCACCCCGTCCAGGGTGCCTGACTTCCGTGACATCCGAGTCGGGACCTTGCAGCCGTACGTCAGGGCCAGCGCGATACATCTCGCGTCGCGTCGGCTCCATACGGTCGCCTCGCGAATCTCCCTAATTGCACCGCCTGACTGCCGACGGCGCTCCCAGTGCCGGCAGAAGGGTGGCGTGGGGGCGGCTGTCAGGGCCGAGTCGGCTTGCCCCCCCGCTCGTCAGCCGTTTCTGGGGCCCGTCATGGACATCAGGCCGCGCAGCCCGTCCCGGAGCTGTTCGACCTGCACATCTCCGAACAGGGCTTGCTGGGCGATGAACCCCTGCGCCAGCGCCATCAAGGTTCGCGCCACGCGGTCGGCCGGTACGTCGGCCCTCATCAGCCCGGCCTCCTGGTAGGCCGTGACGATCTTGCTCCAGGCCCCGTGCATCTCGTCGAACCCCTGGCGCAGCGCCTTGGCCAACTCCGGGTTGCGCAGCGTTTCCGCCCATACCTGCAGTGCCACTCGGGGAAACTCGGGCTCGTCGCCGGCTCCCGGGCCACCGCTGCCGAGCAGCCCTCCGGTCAGCACCTTGCCAAGTGTCTGGGTGAGCAGTACGTCGGGCAGTGGCGGCGGGTGCTCCTCGGCAGCTTGCTCGAACGCGGCCCGGACGGTGGCGAGAGCCTCGGTCGCGATGGCCGCGATCAGCTCGTCCTTGCTGGTGAAGTAGCGGTAGACCGCGCCCGCGGAGAGACCGACCTCGCGCAGGACGTCCTGCATCGACGCGCTGTGGAAGCCGTTGCGGCTGAAGCAGCGCGTGGCGCCGTCCAAGATCTGGCGGCGGCGGGCGTCGAGATGTTCTTGGGATACGCGAGCCATGCACTCAACGTAGAACGAACATTCATTCTTGACAAGCGTCACGCCCTGCAACACAGTGACCCATCTAAAACGAATGCTCATTCTCTTTGTTTTGGGAGCCTCGATGTCCACCTCCTCCGCTACTTCCGCGCCGCCGTCTCCGCCACAGGGCAGGCGTGTGATCGCCGTCATAGTCCTGATCCCGGTGTTCGTGACCCTTGCCCTGTGGGCGTTCGCCTGGCCGGCCAGCCGGATGGCACCGCGTGATCTCCCCATCGGTGTCGCGGGCCCCGCGGCGGCGACCGAAGGCGTGCAGAAGCAACTGCAGCAGAAGCCGGGCGCGTTCGAGATCCACCGGTACGCCGACGAAGCCGCGGCCCGTGAAGCCATCGAGGCCCGGACGGTCTACGGCGCGGTCGTCGTCACCCAGCAGGGCCCGAAACTGCTCACCGCCTCGGCCGCGAGCACGGTGGTGGCCCAGCTGCTGCAGCAGGCGGTAACCGCTGGGAGCCCGCAGGGCACGCAGGTTCAGATCACCGACGTGGTCGCGGCGCCGGCCAAGGACCCACGCGGCGCCGTACTCAACTCCAGCCTGCTGCCGATGACCCTCGCGGGAATCGCGGCCGGCGCCGTCATTACGCTCCTCGGACTGCGCGGTACCCGCGGAGCCCTGGCACTTCTCGGATCGGCCGCCCTGGTCGGCATCGTGGCGGCTGCGCTCACCCACAGCTGGCTCGGCGCGCTCACCGGCAACTGGTGGGCCGAAGCCGGCTCATTCGGCCTCACGGCCCTCGCGGTCGGTGCCACCGTGGCCGGACTCGCGGCACTGATCGGCCCGGCCGGCATAGGGGTCGGCGCCCTGCTCTGCATGCTGCTCGGCAACTCGTTCTCGGGCATGACCTCCGCCCCCGAACTGCTGCCCGAGCCGGCCGGGCTGATCGGCCAGTGGCTGCCGCCCGGCGCCGGTGGCTCACTGCTGCGGTCGGTGGCGTTCTTCGACGGCGCACAGGCCATGCGATCGTCGATCACGCTGACCATGTGGGTGATCGCCGGCCTGGCCGCCATCCTGCTCGCCCGCCCGCGCCGCCCCACCTCCGCATCCGCCGCCGTGCCGCGGCAGGCACCTGAGCACGCGTCTCGAACGACGCTCCCCACCAGCTGAACGAGCACCGTGGTCGGCGGCGCGGCGAGAGGCGTACGCCAATGATCAGAACAGCCCCGACACGCTGATCGCGGTCTCCGCCCCCTCCAACAGGAGCAAGTCCGACAAGGACCCCGCCGAATGGCTGCCCTCGGACGGCTCATTCACCGCACGTACGCAGCGAGGTGGGTCGGCACGAAGCGGGCCGCCCTTGCCCTGGCCGGGCGGGGACGGTTTGCCGTCCGTCACCCCCGGCAGGTCATCGGGGTCAAGGTCCGCCCCCTCGGTGTCCGCCTCGGCCAGGAAGACGTCGATCGCCTCGCGCAGTACGTCGGCCTTCTCGTCCTCGGCCATGGGCCGCGGTGCGCCCGACCCGCAGTCCTTCTGCTCCACCCCGCCAGTGAAACTGAGCACCGTTCCGCGGATCGACGAGACCGCGTTGCCGCCGACGGACCGAACACGGTCAGGCAGCGGCCCATCCATCGCCCGGCCCGGACACCCGCCTCCTCCTGCGCCTTAGGGAAGGGTGTACGCGCCGGGCGGCGGCCGTCACCGACGACGACTTGGCGCAGGTAGGAGCGGTACATCTGACCGGCTCGAATGGTCGCGATATCCATCTGGAGACCACGCCACACGGCCCTGACCTGCATAAAAAGACTGATCAGCCCTATGTCCCGCCAGGCGGGAGCAGCGGCCGAAGTTTCTTCACCGGCGCCCGCCAGACGGGAAGCGGCCCCGAGTCGGAAGCGTGGGGTGGCGCCAGGCCCGCACCACGCTGCTCGAGGCCGTCGCACACCACCACCACGCTCAGCTGCTCGCCGCCATCGTCGGGCTCGGCGGTGAGCTGGGCCCCCAGCTACCCGTAACGGGCGCTTCAGGGCGCGGTCACCCCAGAGGGCTGCGCGGTCAGCGCCGGCCGCCGCCGATGCGGCGGTCGTCGGCCAGTGCGGTCAGCGGGCCGAACTCGCGGGCAAGCTGGTTCCACGTCAGAACCTCGCCACAGCGGGCCGGGAATTCCTTCGGGTTGAACTCGGGCATGGTCCAGGTGCCAGTGCTCCGGTCCCGCAGCCACAGGTCCCCGTCACCGTCGACCACAGTCGGCGGGACCGGTACGGGCTCGGCCTGATCGGTCGGCTCCCAGGTGACCCGGCCCGGGTGGGAAGCGCGGCGCAGCTCGGTGGTCGCCAGCCGCGCGGCCAAGTCACGGGTGGACTCGTCGGCGTCCTTGACCGACGCGAGTCGGAACGCGTCGTCAAGTACGGGCAGGGCTGGATTCTTGCTGCGCTTTGAGCTCATACGCTGACTACCTCCGGTGGGGGGCGTCACATCCGATATGGCACCCCGTACAGGAACACGATATCCGAGGCGGGAGCCAGGCCGGCTACGACCACTGTCCAGGTGGAGACGCCGGCACCTGCTCGACCGGCATCAGCCGGCGCCCACCCGCCTGGGCGGGTACGGAGCGTCTGAAGCGGAGTCGGAGAAGGCGGGCAGCGAGAGCGGTCGACGGTCGTTCATGATCCCCAGTCGCCCAAGTCCGGCCCTGCGGGTAGGGCCAGCCGGGTTGTTTCAGCCCACCCGAACAGAGCGGTCAGGCCACTGCTACCGCCGGTGAACCGGTCCGGACCGCCGAGGCCGGGCGGCACACTGCGCGGGTGACCACGACGCCCGCCTGAACCGGGTGCAGAACTGAACTCAGGTGAGGTCGAAAGTGACGCTTCCGGAGCCGTTCCAGTCCGGTGCCTCCGTGAGCGAGAGGGTTCCGTTCTCTGCCTCGTCGACTCGCACCATGATCCCGCCGCGATCCTCGCCGGGAAACGCAAGGGAGAAGTAGGGATCCATCTCCATGAGGAAGTCCCAGCCCTCGCGCTGGGTCGTGTCGAGGGCCTTGGCATGCCGACCGGTTGCCCTCAGCGTGCCGACCGAGTCGACAGTGACGGCGATGTCGAGGTCGTACATCTCGAGGCAAGACGACTGATTGGCCCACCATTCGAGCCGAGCCTGACCCACGAATCGATCCATGAGGTCACTATGCACGGTGCCCAGGTCGGACGGGTGAGTCTGTGAAGCTGCCGGCCGTCGGGGGGCAGGCCGCAAGACAGGGGTGCATGGGGCAAACCAGTCAGGCCCTCGCTTGAACCGGCTGCCCCTCACATGGACGATCATCAGCCCATGAAAACGGACTAAAGGTCGACTCGGACAGGTGGAATCGGCCGATGGCGGAGTGCGCGAGGCTCGTCTGGGGCTCGCCGAGGACTGCCCGGATCCGCCATCGGCTACGAGGCGGTCCCCTTCACCACCACGCCGTGGTCGGGGCGCCGGCTACGGCGTAGTAGACCGCCTGCGATGGGGGCCGCCGCCACGCGGGCCCTCTGTCCAACAGGCGGTCCTGCTGCCATGGTCGTTTCCATGCCGGACGGTAGCGCCCTGATGGGGCTGATAGGTGCAGCAAGCGGAGCCGTAGTCGGGGCAACCGCGGCGGTCTACGGACCCCTCGTCTTAAAGAAGAAGGAGCGCCACTGGCAGGAACTGGCGCGCGAGGATGATCTGTACACCACACGGGTCACTGCTCTGACGTTGGGCCGGCTGAAGACCCGAAGGTGGTTCGACTACCTGAACCTGACCGTCGCCTTGGCCGTTGCCGGTGAGCACGTGGACGTCAAGGAGTTCGTGGCGACCTGTCACAACCATCGGTCTGAATCGTTCGATTCCATCTACGCCCCGGTCCTCCTCCACGTTGCAGGAAGACGGATGCATGGCTCAGTGGATGCGCTGCAACACGCGTCCAACGTCATCACGCGGGCAGTCCTGGGCCGCGACTTCGATGGGGGTCAGGTGCCCACTGAAGTGGCTGATGTCCTTGAGACGGCGGACATCGCCCGCACATGGTTCCGGGAAGCGATCGAACGGCTGGTTGCAGCGCGAGAGGCGCTGACAGCGCAGGAGTTCGCACGCCGGTACCCGTCCGGCTTTCCCGGACCGGACGGACGAGCTCGGTGACCGGGCCATCCAGATTGGTCCGTGGGGCCCTGATGAGATCGGCGTGGACCACTGGGAGCCACTGCTCGTAACGGCCGACTGCGACCGTCTTCGACAAGAAATCCTTTCCCCGGTCCACACGGACCTTCTCCGGGAGCCACCTCGTGCTTCCGCCGTCCATGCACACCCCTCAGCCGGCTCCCGTCCCTGCCGTGATGGATTTCGGCCGATCGCATGAATGTGCCCGCCCCGAGGGGGCGGGCACATTGACTGGATTGCGTTTCCTACGCGGTCAGACGGCGTAGTAGTAGGAGCCGATCACCCGGTACCCCAGAGCGCACCAGGCGGTGGACGCGTTGTTGGCCCAGGTCTGAGGACCGACGCTCTCGTATATGTTCCCCGAGACGTCGCGGCACTTGACCCAGCCGACGAAGCTTTCGGCGGACGAGCCCTTGCAGGTGATGGCCGAGCCCTGGTGCCCGCCGCTTCCCGTGATGATCTTGTACGTGCAGCCGTACAGGTCCGCCGACGGCGGAACGGACGCCGCGGCGACGGAGGCAACCACTCCATTTCCCGCCGTCCCGGATTCGGCGGCCTGGGCCGTGAGGGGGCTGGCCATCACGGCCGCCGTGGCGATCGCCATGGCCGCGAGGGAAGTACGCAAAGAAATCATGGCTGGAATTTCCTCTTCTGATGGGTGGGTGAGTGGGTTTGGTCGTGGGTTTCCAAGTGGTGCCGCACAGCGGGCCGCCGGCTCGGAGGCTGCCTCTTGCCAGGGACGGCGGCCTCTTTATGCAGGAAGCCCATCGGTGCTGTCGGGCAATCCGTTCTCGGCCGCTGAGCGCCGGTCACGCAATCGGTCTGCGAGCGATATCGATGCCGAGCTGACCACAAGTGCTCCTCCGGTCGATTCCGCGGGGCTTTTCTTGTATGTCCGACGCGGCATGCGACCCGAGCGGTCGGCGACCGCAGCATTCGAGACAACGGTGCGCGACGTGATGGACGGTGCCGTGGAACTGGTGTTCTGTGGTGCCGTTCCGCTGCCAGACATTGCCCGCGCAGTGGATTGTCCGGGCCGTTCCGGAGAGGAACGTGCAGCTCATCAGGTGGAGAAGGGGCGGACAAACCCAGTTGTCCGCGGACAACTGAGGGAGATCATGGTCAAGGCAGGCCGGCCGCAGGGGGCTATGAAAGGCGCGTCCCTGGCGGCTGACGAACTCGCCCGCTTCCTGGTGGAGATCACGACGGCGCTGACGGTCCGGGAGCTGGCGCAGCGTTTTGGCGGCGGCAGGACGATGTGGAGCGAATACCGGAGTGGGGCGCGGATCATTCCGCTGGGCAGGCTGAACGCCGTCGTACGGGATCGCGTACGGGACGGTCGGGGACAGCAGGCGATGCTGCAGCGGGCGCGTCGGCTGCACGAGGCCGCCCTGAACGGTCAGGCGGACGCGGGCCCCAGGCCCAGCCTGGCCGAGGCGCTGCGGCAGGCGGAGTCGAACCTGGCCGAGTCGGAGCACCTGGTGAAGAGCCTGCTCACGGTCGTCACCCTGCTGGTCAACGAACCGGGCGAACCCACCCCGGCCACCGGCCCGACTCAGTCCGAACCCGAGACCCGGGCGTCGGGCGATGATGTGCGGCCCTCGGATCGCGAGGTGGTCCTCGATGAGCTCGCGGATCGGGCGTTCACCCAGATGGAGGAGGCGTGGGTGGCCCGTCACGCGGCCCGGCAGGTCCTGGCCGGCGCGCAGACGCGCTGTCGAGCCCTACCCCCGGGTGGCGGGGACGATGCCGGCGCAGACCGCGAGCTGGTGCTCGCGCTGGCCCGGATGGCCGCGGTGCTGGAGTACGGCGGATGGGAAGCCCAGCGGCTGTGGGAAGAGCTCCACGCCGGGCTCGGCGGCCCCGTAGGTCGTCGCCACGCACGGGCCGTAGAAGGCACGCCCCTCGAAGGTGTCGTCCTGGAACGGCTCGACGGGGTGCATCCGCCGTCGCCGGCCCGTTCCATCACCGCGGTGGAGCGGTCGTTCCCCCCGTACGCAGCCCCGGTGCTCCGGCCCGCCGTGGCCCCTCCGGCTCCGGCCGGTCGACGCGGCCTGTCGGGGACGCCGCTGGCCGCTGTCGCCGCGGCCGCCGTCCTCGCCATAGCAGCGCTCGCCACGACCGCGATGGTCGTCATCGGCCAGCAGCGCAACGTCCCTCCCGCGGCCACGAGTGGCGTGGGGCAGCGGGACTTTGCGCGCTCCCGTGACCTGGGCTGGAGCTCGGTATCTGCCACGACGCCCTCGCTCTCGCCGTCCGGTTCACCTTTGCCGTCCTTGCCCGGGCCCGCCGGGTCGCCGAGCACCTCGCCTTCCGCCACCATGCCGAACGCGCCCGCGATCACTCCACCAGCTCCCCCGCCCGGCCACTCCGCCCAGCCGTCGGCGTCCGCGACGGTGACCGCCTCTGGCAGTCCTCAGCCCAGTACGTCGCCCAGTACGCCGCCCAGCGTGCCGTCGCCGGCTGATGGGCTGCTGCAATTCACCAGCCCCGGGAGCGGTATGTGCCTGGCGGTGGCCGCCGGGAGCAACACGCCGGGCGCCGGCTTGGTACAGAGCGGGTGCACGGCAAGCCTGGAACAGCGCTGGCATCTCACCCCGGAGACGACGGGCCCGGCCGGCGTCGTGTACTCGATCCGCAACAGGCAAACCGGTATGTGCCTGTCCGTCGACGCGGCCCGTGACACCAACGATGCCCTCGTCACCCAGTTCGAGTGCGGAGACCGGGACGGCCTGTTTCCGGACCAGTTCTGGACCCTGCGCTACGACAGCAGTCTGGGGGCCTGGTGGCTCGCCAATACCAACAGCGGGAAATGTGTCTCCTCCCGGCCGGGCAGCGGGGACAACGAACCGATCACCCAGCAGGATTGCCGCGATGACCGCTGGCGCGTGTGGCGGCTCTGACCTGGAGATTGCTGATCAGTGGCGTCCTGGCGGCCTTGGTGCTCTTGGCGTGACCCGGGTACTCCCCGCCACTGCCGGCCGGTACGCTGCCGCCCGTGATCGATCTTCGGGTGGGAGCGTCCGTCATTGCGGGCGGATTGGTCTTCGGCGCACTCACAGTCATGGGTGGATGGTGGGCTCTCAGCGGCGGGATCTACGGCTGCACCGCCGCGGACGCGGCGCTGCGGGACCCGATGGCTGACCAGGTCCGGGCGCTCGGCACCCCGCAAGGAGCGCAGGCCGGCGAAGAGTCCTACTCCGGCTGCGACGACGACGACCGCTTCGCGTACGTCGGCCGGCAGTACACCGAGCCCACTCGCCGAGCGGACGTCGTCGCCTACTACCAGGCGGCGGCCACACGCAACGGCTGGCTGCCCGAACCGCCCGAGCCCGACCAGCCCGTCTCGCACCAGGACCCAACCGGCGAACGGATCGGCCTCTGCTTCACCCAGCAGATCGACGGCGCAACCTCCCATCTCGCCATCTCCTGGGCATTCGACGGGGAACAGGGCTACACGGTGGAGGCCCGGGCGAGCCGGAGCGGCAACTCCTGGTGCCCTTGAACCCCGCCCCGGACGACAACAACGGAGCACTGCACTTCTCGACCTCGCCGAGAAGTCCGGCGGCCGACGGCCGAGGTGCAGCTGCCCCGGCGCACTCGTACTCCCTGCTCGGCGAAGGCCCGTGCCTTCTGCGGGTCTCGAACGCTGATGCCGACCCGGTCCGCGGGCAGGGCACGCGGGTGAGCAGGCTCTCCCCCGGTCTCTCCCCCCGGTCCGATGCGGGTCGTGGTGGGTCGTGGTGGGCCCCGGGGCGCTTGCTATAATCCACGAGTCGGCCTTCGGCGACCCAAATTGGGTGCGCGCGAAGGCTTTTTTTATGCCTTCTGACACCTCTGCCTACGGCTCTCCTCCCACCACCTACCGTGACCTGCTCCGCAACCGTGAATTCGTCGGCCTCTACGCCGGCTTCACGCTGTCGGTCGCCGCGAGCACCTTGTCGGGCTTCGCGCTCGGCACGCTGGTCAACCAGCAGACCAAGTCCCCGTTCCTGACCGCTGTGAGCATGTACGGCGCCACCTTCGCGACGGTACTCGGAGCGCTGACGCTGATGTCGGTCGCGGACGGAAGCCGTCCTCGCCGGACCCTCGTGGCGCTCCAGTGCGTCGCCCTCGTAGGCGTTGCGGCGCAGATGGTTCCCGGGCTGCCGCTCGCCGCCCGGTTCGGTCTGCTCCTCGTACTGGGGTTCTTCCAGTCCCTGGGAACCGGCGTGCGGATGGGGCTGCTCGCCGAGGTGGTGCCGACCTCCGGCTATGCGCTGGCGCGTTCGCTGATGAACATCACCTCGGGAGGCATGGCCATCCTCGGCTACGCCATCGGCGCCGTACTGCTGCGGTACCTGAGCCCGCAGGGGGTCTTCGCCGTCGCGACGGCCCTGACCGGCGGTGGATTGGTCGTTGTGGCGGTGACGGTCCGGGAACGTTCGATCCGTCTGACCCGTCGCCCTGGACTGCGCCAGACCTGGACGACGAACGTCGAGCTCTTCTCCCACTCCGGCCGGCGCGCGCTGCTGCTGAACCTGTGGGTCCCCAACGGTCTGATCGTTGGCTGCGAGGCCCTGTTCATCTCCTACGCCCCCCAGCACGCCGGAATCTTCCTGGCCGCCGGGTCGGCCGGCATGCTCCTCGGCGACCTCGCGGTCGGGCGGCTGCTCACCGCCGAGCAGCGGCGCCGTTGCGCCTTCGCCCTGCGACTGCTGCTCGCCGCTCCCTACCTGCTGTTCGCCGTCCACCCGCCCGTGCTGGTGGCGACAGCCGCGGTGTTCATCGCCAGTGCCGGCTTCTCTGCCACCCTGCCGCTTCAGGAGCGGCTTCTGGAGTTGACCCCTGATCCGGTCCGTGGCCAGGTCCAGGGAGTTGAGTCCGCCGGCCGGATGACGTGGCAAGGCATCGGAGCCGCGATCGCCGGCGGCATTGCCCAGCAGTTCGGTTCCGGCACGGCCATCACCTTCGTGGCCGCCGTCTCCATCGCCATCGCCGTCGTCTCCCGGCCCTCCGTGGCCCGCGCCCGAGCCGTCCACGTCCAGTCTGCCCGTGGATAGGGGGTCCTACGGCGGCGCGAGCCGCGGGCGCGGCCAGACGCGGGGTGGGCGTAGGCCGCTGGGCCGCCCGCGCGGACATGATCGACGCTGGGGTGCCCCTGTGCGGCGGCCCTGCCCGTGCTGCCGTAGCTCAGCAGAGGAGGCCGGCCATGGAGGAGTCCACCTGGACGGAGCGGTTTCGTGCCCGGCCTCCCTGGGGGACTGTCAGGATGGGAGTACGGCAATGCCCGCTTCGGGGAGGACGAGTTGACGATCTCAGAGGCACAGGGGCCGATGGTGCCGCCGAGTTACCCCCCGCGGAGCCCGCCGCCGCAGAAGAAGCCCGTCGAGGCACCGCGGCCACAGCCGGCCACGAAGCCCAAGGCGGAGCTGATGCCCCGGCGGCCGCGCCTGCAGATCCGCAACCGGCAGACCGCGGTGCTCACCTTCCGTGCGGACCAGTGGGCGGCGGCAAAGGCCGGCAGGCAGGCCCTGGCCACTGTGCGCGGCTGGGGCTACCCGGCACTCGACGCGGACGACCTTGCCGCTGCTGTGAATCTCCTGGTCAATACCGTCGTGAAAGACGGCGGGAAACGGGTCAGCGTGCACCTGGCCGATCAGGAACAGAAGGTCTTGGTCCTCGTTCTTGGCCATATGCCCGATCCCGGCCCCACCGAGAACATCCTTGGCAGCCTTGGGGCCCTGCGCACCGTGGACTCGTGGGGTACCGATGCGGCCGAGGACGGCCGCCGGGTGTGGGCGCTTCTCGACGCCGAGCCCCGCCGCCTCGGCGGCACGGCCGCGTAGGAACCGGAGCGCCGACGCCGTGGCGTGGCGGGGGTTGCCTCGGCGGCGGGCTGTTCCGGCCCGTCCCTCTGCTCAGCGGCGCGGGACGTCGAGTGGGCGGCGAGGAGATCGAGCCGCGCGGCTTACGTGCGCGTTCGGCCACATCACGGAGTCAGCCTCGCAGTTCCCCGCGTTCTGACGGCGAGAGCGTGTAGACCCTCCCGTAAGCCCGGAGTGCCTCGGCCGGGTCGCCGGGGCGGTCTCGCAGGACGGCGTCCAGGAAGGTGAGCGTGGCGCCTGCGACGACGCGCGGGCTCTCGGCGCGGCCCAGGGTGCCGACGATCGAGGGCAGGGGTGGCAGGTAGAGCGGGCCGTCCATGAAGGTGAGGTGCCCGGCGCCGGGGACGGCAAGCCGGTAGCTCGTCGCGGTGCTGTGCTCGAGGGCGTCGGTGAGACGGGGCAGATAGCGCGGGTCGGTGCCGGCGGTGATCTCCTGGGTGAGTGCGAGCGCCGGCTGCTCGAGGGCGGGCGCGGTGGGGCCGTGGGGGTAGCCGTCCAGGTCGACGACGGCGCCGAACCGGCGGTCCTGCCGGGCCGCCTGCAGGGCGGCGGCACCGCCCAGGGAGTGGCCGGCCACCGCGGCGCGGCCGGTGTCCAGGCGTCCGGTCAGGGGGTCGGCGGTTTCGGCCCGGTCCAGCCGTTCCAGCTCGGTGAGTACGAAGCCGAGGTCGGCGGCCCGGACGGCGGTCCAGCCCGCCGCCAGCTCCTCGTCCCGGTCCCGGTCCCCGCTGGAGGCGACCGTGGCGCGGATCGTGCGGCCGTCCGCGAGGACGACGACCGCGGAGTCGTAGGGGTGGTCGAGGGCGGCGACCAGGTAGCCGTGGCTGGCCAACTCTTCCGCCCAGGCGGTGTTCTGGGTCCGGACCCCGCCCGACCCCGGGGAGAACAGGACGACCGGGAACCGTTCTCCCCCACCGGCCACCGGGGCGTCGACGACCGCACGGCTGCGGGCCCGCGGGACGCCGTCGACCAGGAAGCCGGGCAGGCCGGCCCCGTCGGCGAGGGCCTCGGCGACGGTGCGCGCCTCGTGCTCGGTGCGTCCCAGGTACTGGGCGCGCCGGGTGCCGGCGGGGCTCTTCTGCGCGGGGTACCAGAGCTGGGCCACGACCGTGCGCCGGTCGTCCGGATCGTCCGTGAAGCTCTCGGGGCGGAGCGGGTCGGTCCACTGCACCACCCGCGTGCCGACCGCGAAACCGCCCGACGGCTCGGGGAACTCGGGCACGGGGAAGGCCCGGGCCGCCACCGGGCCGAGGGCGATCAGGCCGGCGCAGGCCAGCGATCCCGGCAGTGCCAGCCACCAGCGGGCCCGCCGCGCCGGTCGGCCGGTACGGCGTCGCAGGAGGGGCGGGAGGGCGAACGCCGACGCCAGGACGGCGCCGGCCAGGACCGGCAGCAGCTGCCAGCGGATCCCCACCACGCCCAGCACGGTCGTGGACGCCACGAACACCGCCACCGCCCCGATCGTGACGGGCCGGCGGGCGGCCGGGGGGAACCAGCGCGCCGCCACCAGCCCGAGGGCACCCAGCAGGACGAGGACTTCCGGAAGGGACATCGACGGCCCCGTGATGGTTTCGGTCACCCGGCCATGCTCGACGCCGGGTCCACGCCGCCGAATCGGTCGCGGGTCGCCGCCGGTTGCCACTGCGGTCGCAACCCGGGCGGTCCGCCGTGCGACCGGAGTGGCAAGCGGTCGCTCCCGCCCGGCGGCCGCTCTGCGACCGCGGGAGGTGGTGGGCCTCATCCTGCGGTCGTACGCCGGCAGGGTGCGGTCAGACGGTGGGCTCATGTGCGCCGCCGCCCCCGCGGCCTAGGCTCCGCCCGTACGCGCTGACGGTCCCGGTCGGGCCGCCAAGACGACCGATCCACGGGGAGGTGTGACGGTGCGCCACCGGGACCGAGTACCGCCCCTGGTGTGGGACGCGGCGCTGCCGGTCCTTCTCCTCCTCAACGTCGTGACCGTCTACCCGGCGCGGGACCTGCCGGTGGCCGCGGCGCTCACCGCCGCCCTGGCACTCCCCCTGCTGTGGCGGCGCCGGGCACCGCTCGCCGTGTTCGGCGCCGTGGCGGCCGCGGCTTTCGTCCAGTGGTCGATGGACATCCAACTGCTCGCGGACGTCGCCCTGCTGGTGGCCCTCTACACGGCGGCCACGCACACCGGCCGGCGCGGCACGCTCCTCGCCGCTGCCGTGGTGGAGGGCGGAGCCGTGCTGGCCTGCCTGCGCTGGGTACCGGACGGCGCGTTCCTGACCCCCTTCGTCGCGCTGTCCGCGACGGTCGTCGCCGCCGCCGTCCTCGGGGTGAACGTGCGGACCAGCCGGGCTTACCTCGCCGCCGTGCGGGAACGGGCCGGCCGGCTGGCGCTGCACCAGGAGCAGCGGGCACGGCTGGCCGTCGCCGAGGAGCGGGCCCGGATCACCCGCGAGATGCACGACATCGTCACCCACAACCTGTCCGTCATGGTCGCGCTCACCGACGCCGCCGTCTACGCCCAGCACAGGTCCCCGGACCGGGCCACCTCCGCGATGCTGCAGATCTCCGAGACGGGCCGGCAGGCGCTGACCGACATGCGACGCTCGCTGGGCGTCCTGCGGGCCGGCGAGCGGGACGCGGAGCGCCATCCGCCGCCCGGCGTCGCCCAGTTGGAGGCTCTGGCCGACCAGATGGGCGCCGCCGGGCTACCGACCCGCCTGGAGGTCCGCGGCGGCCACACCCACGTCCCCGCCACCGCACAACTCACCGTCTACCGTCTGGTGCAGGAAGCCTTGACCAACACCCTCAAGCACACACCCGCCGGCACCCGCGCGACGGTCCTGGTCGAGTGCTCGCCCCAGGCCGTCGGCGTGGAAGTCACCGACAGCGGCCCCCGCCCGGCGCGGCCCGCCGCCGCACCGCCCGGCCACGGCATCCCCGGCATGCGCGAGCGCGCGGCAGCCTACGGGGGGACGCTGCGGGCCGGACCGCTTCCGGGCGGCGGCTGGAGCGTCCGTACGCGACTCCTCCTCAACAGCGGTGGAACGGACCCCGCATGACGATCCGCATCCTGATCGCCGACGACGAGGCGCTGCTCCGGATGGCCTTCGGCACGGTCCTGGAGGCCCAGCCCGACATGACACCGGTCGGCGAGGCCGCGGACGGCGCCCAGGCCGTCCGCCTCGCCCGGGAGCTGCGGCCCGATGTCGTCCTCATGGACGTCCGGATGCCCGGGACGGACGGGATCGAGGCGACCCGGCAGGTCGTCCAGGTCTCGCCGGGGAGCAGGGTGCTGATCCTGACCACCTTCGACCTGGACGCGTACGCCTTCGCCGGTCTCGCCGCCGGAGCCTCGGGCTTCCTGCTGAAGAACACCAGGCCGGAGGAGCTGCTCACCGCGATCCGCAACGTCGCGGCGGGCGACGCGGTGCTCTCCCCGCGGATCACCCGGCGCCTGCTGGAGGACTTCCGTCCGCACCTGCCCGACGGCGGTGCCGCCGTCCGCGACGAGCGGTTGGACCGGCTGAGCGCCCGTGAGCGCGAGGTGCTCGTCGAGGTCGGCCGCGGCCTGTCCAACGCCGAGATCGCGGCGGCGCTGTACCTCGCGGAGGCGACCGTGAAGTCCCACCTGGGGCGGATCCTGCACAAGCTCGGACTCCGCGACCGGATCCAGGCCGTGGTCTTCGCCCACGACAACCGCCTGGTCCGCCCGGCCTGAGAAGGTGCCGGGTCTTCGGCGACCTCGACCTCTACGCGTGCCCGCCGCCGGATGACACCGCCGCCGTCCCGGGCCTCATCGGTCCGGCAGCCACGCCGCCGCACAGAGCGAGGTCTCGGCCGCTTCGGCGTACAGGGCCGCGCCCAGCCAGGCGCGGGCGAAGTCGGTCGGGTCGGCGGGGAGCAGGCGGCCGAAGGGGTCGCGGGCGCGCCGGGTTGCGGTGCGTTGCAGTTCGGCCAGAAGGTCGGCGGCGGTGGGGAAGGCAGATCGGCGCAGCAGCCCGGCGTCGGCCGACAGCGATCCGGGGACGGACAGGAAGGGGCGTCCGGCGGCGACGGCCTGTTCGAGGCGGCGACGCAGGAGGTGGAGGGGGGCCTGGTCCGCCCCCCGGCCGGTGGGGACCTGTGCGACGGACGTCGGCGGGGCTGAGGGGAGGTCGGCGCGTTGCAGCCGGTCCAGGCCCAGGTCGACGCGCCGGGTGGGATCCGCCGGATGGGCGGCCGCCAGCAGTTGGAGGGTGGGGCGCGAGTCCGGGACGAGGCGGCCGACGACGCGCAGGCGCGTGCCGGGCAGGGTGGCCAGCATCCGGAGGTTGTCGCGGTACGCCAGCGCCGGATGGTCGTGGGCCGCGGTGAGGCGGAGGGTCAGGTCGTCGGAGGACGTGGCCAGGAGGCAGTCGCCGCCTGTCTCGCGGGCGGGGCCCAGGATCGTCACGTCGAGGAAGAGCAGGTCGGCACCGGGAGCTTGGGGGTGGAGGGCGCGCGCGACCTGTTCGGCGGGCGGCGGGGCCCACAGGGCGGCGAGGGGTTCGTCCGTCCAGGCCACGCCCGTCGCCTGGACGGCCTTGCTCCCGGCGCCCGCGCCGAGGCGGCCGGTGGGCGAGACGGTCGCCCCCGACAGGGCGAGCCCGGCGTGGGACAACTGGCGGTGGGTGAGCGCGGTGTCGCCCAGGCGTACGGTGCGCCCGGCTGCCGCCGTGGCACGGCCGGGGCCGCCCGGGGCGATGTCCGAGACGGTGTAGAGGCGGCCGTCGGCGGCGGCGGTCCAGGTGACGGCTCCCGCGTAGCCGCCGGCGGTGATCAGGGGTTCGGTGAACAGGCCGTACAGGCGCAGGGATCCGTCCGGTACGTAGGTCTGCCGGGCGGTGCCGCGCAGGGCGGCCAGTTCGGGGCCGGTGGCGTCGGGCAGCCGGTGGGCGGTGCCGAGCAGTTCGCGGACGGCCGCCGTGAGGTCGGCGAGGCGGTGGGCCGGGTCGGCGCAGCGGGCGGAGCGCAGCGAGGTGACGACCGAGACGGCTGCCGCCGCCGGGCGGGGCAGGCCGCCGAGCTTGGCGGTGTGGGCCGCCCGCAGCAGTTCGGACTGCAGGACGGCTCCGGCGCCTTCGATGCCGGTGTCGAGCACGGCGGCTCCCGCGGCCCAGAGCTGGGCGGCCGCGGCGCGTTGCTCGGGGGTGGCCGCGCTCTCCTCGGCCGGCGGCGGCTCCGGCGCTCCGGTGTCCCCGCCGGGTGACGACTGCCCGGCGTCCGCGTCGCGGGACGGGCCGGCCGCGGGGTCGGCCACCGGCGCGGCCGACGCGATCGCCGCCCGGTGCAGGCAGTCCGGGGCGAGCAGGCAGCCGCAGCGGATCGCGTCCGCCGTGGCCACCACCCCGGCGGGGGCGTGGAGTTCCAGGCCGGTCTCGTCGTCGACCGCGATCCGTACGATGTCTCCGTCGCGGGTGACGGGCCGGTCGGCGATCTTGGTGATGGCGGCGTCGAGCCGCTTGCGCAGCCTGGGCGAGAGCGCGCCGACGATCTCGGCGGTCACGGCGGGCGGGACAGCGGGCAGCTGCTGGTGGTGCTGGCTCATGCGATCTTCTCCCCTACCCAGCGGGCGAGTTCGAGCGGGCTGAGGGCGGCGACCGGCATCCCTGCGGCGACCAGCTGTCCGGCGACCCCGGTCGAGTACCGGGGGCGGCCGGCGTCGTCCAGGCTCGCGCAGCCGAGTACATGGCACCCGGCTCCGACGAGGGTGCGCACCTCGGAGAGGAGCCCGCCGACCGGATGGCCCTCCTCGAAGTCGCTGATCACGACGACCAGGGTGCGGGACGGCACGGTCACCAGCGTGCGGGCGTGGCGCAGCCCGGCGGCGATGTGGGTACCGCCGCCGACCCGTACCTCCAGCAGCAGGGACAGCGGGTCGTGCACGTGGTCGGTGAGGTCGATGACTTCGGTCGAGAAGGCCAGGAAGTGGGTGGAGAGGGTGGGTACCCCGGCCAGGACGGCGGCGGTGAGGGCCGACCAGATGGTGGAGGCCTCCATGGAGCCGGAGACATCGGTGACCAGGACCAGCCGCCAGTCGGCGGCGCGCCGGGCGCGGGAGCGGAACACCGGGTGCTCCGGAATGACCTGGACGCTGCCGTCGGGGGTCCGGCGCGCGGTGGCGAGGTTGGCGCGCAGGGTGCGGGCCAGGTCGAGCCGTCCGCCGGGGCGTCGGCTCGGGCGGGGCAGCGTCATGCCGGTCAGGGCGGGGCGCAGCCGGGTGGCCAGTTGCCGGGTGAGTTCGTCGACGAGTCGGCGGACCAGGGGGCGCAGTGCGCCGAGCCGGGCCTCGGGGAGGCCGCCCGCGTGCTGGAGGACCGTGCGCAGCAGGTCGACGGAGGGGCGGACGGCGGCCGGGTCGAGTTCGCCCAAGACGTCGCGGCGGCCGGCCGCGGCGGCGGCCGCGAGGACCTCCTCCCTGATGCCGGGGCCGAAGAGAGCGGACAGTTCCTCGGACCATTCGCGGACCCCGGGGTAGGACGCCTGGCGGCCGCCGCGGTTGCCCGCGCCGAGATCGCCGCGGGAGCCCTCGCCGCGGCCGCTGCCGTACAGCTCGTCCAGTGCGGTGGCCAACGGCACTGCCGATGACGGCAGTTGGTCGGTGCGGCGGCCGAGTACCAGTCGCCAGCGATCGGCGGGGGCCAAGACGCGGTCCACCGCGGGCGCCGCCGAGGATGCTGCCGGCGGCAGGTCGGCCCGCTGCGCGGCCGCGCGGTCGGCGGTACCTCCGGTCGCCGCGGCGTCCGGAGCCGGTGGGTGGCCTGGGGCATGCGGTGGTGTACCGGTCGGATCAGGGGTCGTGGGCTCCGTCAGGGGGGCGGGTGACGGTTCGCCGGGGTGGTCAGCGCCGTCATGCGGCGGCGTCGCGGACGGTCCGCGGACGTCGGGGCCCGCCGGAGGGGCGGGGGGCAGCAGGCCCAGCCGGTCCAGGGTCCCGCGGGCGGCGAGGTCGGCGCGGGTCCACAGTGCCAGCGCGGCCGGGTCGATGCCGTCCGTATCGGTGACCAGGCCGATCGCGTCGCCGAGCCGTTCTTCCACCGCCGTGAGCAACCGGTCGCGGGAGGCGGGGCTGAGGGTGTCGAAGCCCCCGCGCAGCGCGGGAAGGCGGTCCAGGAAGGCGGTGTCCGCGAGGTCGGTGACGCGGTCCAGCACCGGGTCGAGGACGGGGGCCATGGTCTCCAGAAGGGGGGCGGCGGCGGTGAGCAGGCCGATGAGGCGGCCGGTCAGCGCGGTCCGGGTGGCGGCGTCCGTGGCCGCGTCCACCCAGGACGCGGTACGGGTACCGAAGGCGTGGGCGTCCTCGTGGCCGAGCAGGACGCGGACGGCTCCGGCCGCGGCGGACATCAGGGGCGAGCCGTCGGCGGCCAGTCGGGTGAGGGCGTCGGTGAGCCGGATCCCGCCGAAGACGTCCGCGCGGTGGGCGAGTTCGAGCAGTGCTCGGGCGTCTTCGGGGTCGTCGGAGCCGGTGAGGCCGTCGACTTGGCGGACGGCGGCCGAGGTGAGCAGTTCGCCGACCACCGCCGACCGCGCGGCGCGGTCCGGGTCCGGGCCGAGTCCGGCGACGTGGCCGGCCCGGATGCGGTCCAGCAGGCCGAGGGCGAGGAGCAGTTGGGGCAGCGTGCCGGTGGCCGGGACGGCCTCCCCCAGTTCGGTGAGCCGTTCGTCGGCCAGCGCGGCAAGTCCGCAGGCGGCGGCCTCCGCGAGGCCGTCGATGCTCTGGGCGGCGGTGGGACCGCCGTCGTCCTGTTCGGCGCGGCGCCGCTCGCGCAGCAGGCCTTCGGCGGCCTGGGCGGGGGTGACGCCGCGGATTGCGGCGGCGGTGAGCATGGCGGCGGTGGCCGGGGTCCAGCGCACCTCCCACCGGGTGGTCACGGCCTCGCCGGCGCCGGTGCCCGTGACGGGCGTCGACGAGGCGTAGGGGATGCCGCAGACCGTCAGCCGGCGCAGCAGGAGTTCGCGGCGGCGGTCGAGGTCCGAGCGCAAGGGGTCGAGTCGCAGGTCGCGGGCGGTGGGGCCGGTGTCGGCGGGGCCGGGCAGGCCCAGGGCCGCGACCTCGTCCTCCACGGCCGGTGCCAGACCGCCGCGCGGGGCGGCGGGCGCGGGCCGGCCGGAGCGGGTGCCGACCAGAACCCGTTCGAGCGACCGGGCGACCGCGCGACCGCGGCCGAGCGGTTCGCCCTGGGCCAGTACGGTCTGCACGGCCTCGATGAGTTCGCCGCGGCCGGGCGCGGGCAGGCCGCGCAGCCGGGCGAGGTCGCCCGCCAGCCGGACGATCTCGCGGGCGTCCGCGGGCCCCGAGGGGTGGTCCTGCGCGCGCAGTTCGCCGCAGATCCGCACGGCCGTGGTGAGGAGTGCCTCGTCGATGGCGGCCGGCCGGCCCGCCGCCTCCAGGACGAGGTGCTGCCATTCGGGGTCGCGGATGCCGGCCGGGTAGCCGGACCGCTCGTCGAGCAGCGGGTAGGTGTACGGGATGAGGGACACGGTCCAGGACGGACCGTTGGGGAGCGCCTCCGCGGGCGGCACCGGACCGGTCCCGGGGCCCAGCAGCGCCGGGGTGTGGAAGGCGCCCACGACCACGGCGGCCCGGCGGCCGGCGGCCGTGGCCTCCTCGATCCGGGCGCGCATCCAGCGCTCGCGGGCCAGGTCCGACTCGGCGACCGCCCCGGCCCGTTCGGCGTCGTGCCGCAGTGCCCAGCCCGTGAGCAGGGCGGCGCGGCGCAGCGCCTCCGGCGGGGAGCCGGGGGCGGCGGTTTCCACCAGTCGGTCCCACAGGTCCTCGCCGGGACGGCCGGTAAGGCGTGCGGTGAGCGCTTCGCGCAGCCCGGGTCCTTCGTGGCCCGCTCCGGCCGGGCGCCGGGGCTCGTGCCGGGCCGGGTCGGACAGCGGAAGGTCGCAGGCGATCACGGGGATGTCGTGGCGGGCGGCCCAACGTAGGGCGACGAGTTCGGGAGAGAAGTCCGCGAACGGGTAGAAGGCGGGACCGCGCCCGTCCCCGGAGCCGTCCCTGCCGGAGCCGGCGGGGACGGCGGCCAGGGCGACGGGGGCCCGGGTGTCGGCGTGGGCGAGCCAGGGCAGCCACTCCTGCAGATCCGCGGGGAGCTCGACGAGCAGCACCTCGGGCTTCGCCGCGTCCAGCAGTTCCGGTAGGACGGCGGCGAGCGACGGCGCGTGGTGGCGGACGCCGATGAGGTACGGGGCGGTGGGGTCGGTCAGGGCCTCCACCGCCTCGTCGGGAGTCATGGCGTGGGTGGTGGAGTCGGCCGGGGGGACGGAGGCTTCCGCGGTGGCGGTGGCGGTGGCGGTGGCGGCCGGGGACGGGGCCGGGGACGGTGCGGTCATGGTGTCAGCTCTCCAGGACCGGGCGCAGGTCCCACAGGGTGCGCCAGGTCGCCGACCCCTGCTCGGCGCGGCGGCGCACCGCACCGTCCCAGTAGCCCAGCAGCCGGGCGGCGTCGGCCGGGTCGTCCTTGCGGACCACGCCCAGCAGGTGCCCGGGGAGCAGGGACAGCACGTCCCGGTCGCCGGGGAAGTACGCGGCTGCCAGGGCCAGCGACCCTGCCACGGACACCGCCTCCGCGGTGCTCATCACCGTGGACGGTCGCTCGACATCCCAGCCTTCGGACGACCGCCCGTCCCGCAGGTCGCGGAAGGCCGTGACGAGGGCTTCGAGGATCGCGTCGTCCACCTGGAACGGGGCACCGGCCCGGGTGACGGCGGCGTGGGCCTGGCGGCGTACCAGGGCGGTCTCGGCGTCCAGGTCACCGATGGGGCCGACGGTCTCGAAGTTGAAGCGGCGCTTGAGGGCAGCGGACATCTCGGAGACGCCCCTGTCGCGGAGGTTGGCGGTCGCGATGAGGGTGAAGCCGGGGGCGGCGTGGGCGAGGGCGTCGGCGCTGCCGGCCAGTTCCGGGACGGCGATGCGCCGTTCGGACAGGAGGGAGACCAGGGCGTCCTGGACCTCGGGCAGGCAGCGGGTGATCTCCTCGACGCGCGCCACCGCGCCTCGGGTCATGGCGGTGAGGACCGGAGAGGGAACCAGGGCCTGCCGGGTGGGGCCCTGAGCCAGGAGCAGCGCGTAGTTCCAGCCGTACTTGAGCTGGTCCTCGGTGGTGCCCGCGGTGCCCTGCACCACCAGGCCGCTGGTGCCGCACACGGCGGCCGACAGCAGCTCGGAGAGCATCGATTTGGCGGTGCCGGGCTCGCCGACGAGCAGCAGCCCGCGTTCTCCTGCGAGGGTGACGACGCAGCGTTCCACCAGGGCGCGGTCACCGACGAACTTCTGCTGGACGACCAGCTTGCGCGGGACGCCGTCGGGCGCCGCGGCGCCCTCGGGCAGCCGCAGGGCCTCGCCTCCGCTGCCCATCACGAAGGTGACGACGGCGCGCGGGCTCAGCAGCCAGGCGGGTGGGCGGGGGCCGTTGTCGTAGGCGGCGAGGAAGGCCAGTTCGGTCGCGTGGCTGTCCTCGGGCGGGCTGACCTGACGGGCGGCCGGGGGTGCGGAAACGGTGGTGTCGGTGGTGTCAGTGGTGTCGGTGGTCATCGGCGGCGGCCCTTCCGGGTGGCACGGGTGGTGAGTTCTTCGAAGGCGGGGGCGTCGCCGTCCTTGACACGGCCCCAGGCGCGGGCGAACAGGGCGGGCACCGGCAGGTGCGGCACGGCCCGGGTGTGGTCGCGGAGCGGGTAGAGGGGTTCCTTCCAGGTCTCCACCGGCAGGGCGGGGGCCTTGAAGTCGTGCCAGCCGCAGGGCAGGAACAGGGTCCGGCCCGCGCGGGACCTCTTGGCCTCCAGGACCAGGCCGGTGGCGGCCAGTTCGGTCCTGGCCTTCTTCGACCGGCCCGGAGTCCAGCCGGTCCACCGGGCGCGGTCGCGGTCGGTCGGGTCGGGCAGTGCGAGCAGTTGCAGGTAGAGCACGGCCGCGTCGTCGCCCAGTCCATGGGTCGCGGCCACCTCGGCGACCAGCTCCGGGACCGAGCGGGCGGGGTCCTGGGCGTAGCCGGTGAAGCCGCCGGGAGCCGACCCGGCCAGGACGGCCTGTTCGAGGTCGTCGCCGAGCAGGGTCCGCACGACGGCCAGGGAGTGGCCCCGGCCCGGGCCGACCAGCCCTTCGAGCAACCCGAGCACGGGATCGTCGGCGCCGGTGATCCCGGCCGTACGAACCAACGTCATCTCGGTGTCGCCGTACCAGGGGCGCAGCACGAGGGCGTCCCCGAGCCGGGTGAGGCCATCGGCTCCCGCGCCTCCCGTCGCGGGCAGGCCGTACGCGGTGCGCAGCGGGGCCGCGGTCGCGGTGCCCTTCTCCGTCCACTCCACGTCGAGGTCGAGGATGAGGTCGGGGTCGGCCAGGCGCCGGCGCAACGCGGCGAGTCCGGCCGGCAAGTGGGCGCGCAGCGGATGGCCGTACGGCAGTCCGTAGGCGAGCCCGCTGAGCGCGGCCACCGCGCTCGTGAGGTTGCCGCGGCCCGGGACGGCGGCCGGGTCCTCCGCCACGAGGTGGCCGTCCTTGTCGAGCCGCATCGGGGTGGTGCGGCTGAGCCACGCGGTGGTACCGGGGTTGAGGACGGCTTCGGCCGACGCGATGGAGACACCGGCCAGGACGTCTGCCAGCTCCTCCGGCAGCCGGACCTGCGAACCCAGACGCTCCGCCCAGGTCTTGGCGGCCGCCGCGGTGTCGGGGCCGGTCTCCCACAGGTCGGCGGGGTCGGCGGGGAGCAGCGCGTCCAGCAGTGCCAGCCGGTTGGTGCGGCCGAGCGCGCTCAGCCTGGCGTCGGCCCGTTCGGCCTGCCGGGCCTTGAGGCCCACCAGGGCCAGCCCTGCCGCGTCGAGTTCACCGGTTCCCGCCGCGACGAGGAGGGCCGCCTGTGCGGGCCCGATGCCGGTGGCGGCGTCGAATGTGACGGGCGCCTCGGGCCGCCACGGCGCGGCGCCGCGCTCGCGGACGAGGCGGATCAGCGGGAGCAAGCGCTCCTGCGGGAGGGCGGGGGTGTACCGCTGGTCCTCGTGGTGGGTGAAGCCGGCGATCTGGCCGAACGCCCCTTCCGGGTCGTGGTCCAGGGCGAGCCAGTGGACACGGTCGTTGCGCTGGGTGTGCCCCCGGCCGAGGATCACCACCGTACGGTCGCCGCGGCGCAGCACTTGGCCGAGCCGCTGCTTCTTGCCGACCTGGTCCTCGCTGTCCTCCTCGCACAGCAGGACCTGTCGCAGGGCGCCCGCGGGGTTGGCGAGCGGGCCGGTGGCGACCGCTTCCAGCAGGAGCAGCAGCGCCTCCCGGTGTTCACCGGTGGTGGTGGGGGCGGCGGCGCGGTAGGCGAGGGGGGCCAAGGCGTCCAGGAACGGCAGCCAGCCCAGTTCGATGCCGGGGACGGTGTGGGTCTCGCTCGTCCAGCCGTCGCCGAGGGCCGGCAGCGCGGTGGGGTCGGGCAGCGGCTTGCCGTCGGCGGGCTTGCCGGACAGGACCTGGTTGACGGAGAGGATCTGCTGGAGGCCGCTCCACCTCGCTTCGCGCCCCCAGTAGCCGTGTCTGCCCGGCGTGGCGATCCCGTCCACGGCGGCCGTCAGGGTCGTGTCGTCCCCGTGCACGGGCCGGTGGTCCGCGTACATCCCCTCACCGTGCCGCTTCGCGCCGTGCGGTTCGTCCTGCGGGGGCGCCACGTACGCGGCGATGGCGGCGCGGTGGTGGGCGGCCGTCCGCACGAGCACGCTCACGCCGGTGAGCAGCCGGGCGTCGGTCAGCGCGGGGAACGCCGTGGCGACGGCCGCCTCGATGAGCTCGTCGGCGGTGGGGCCGTCGGACGACTTGTCGGCGGCGACCGCGGCCTTCCGTCCGGCCAGTGCCGTGGCGACGGTGTCGAGGAGGTTCGCGATCTGCGTGTCGGTGACCGCGCGCAGGGCGGCCGAGCCCCGCTCGTCGCGCGGGCGCAGGGCGTGCCAGAACGCGGGCGGCGGGACGTACCGAGTGCCGGCGGCGTACTCGCCGCCCTGCTCCCCCACGGGTACCGATCCCAGCGCGTCGGTGGTGGCGGCGCCCACCGGATAGAGCTCGACATTGCCGCCGACGACGGCGGCGAGGGGCGCGGCTCCGCCCGGCAGCCGCAGGGCGCCCAGCGGTACGGAACGGTCCCGGCGGCCCGGTGCGACGGCCAGGGTGACGGTCCGCCCGTCGGGAGTGCCGGAGGTGACGCGGCGGTCGGTGTCCTGTCCCTCGGTGCGCACCCAGCGGCCCAGGACGGTGCCGTCGGTTCCGAACGGCGTGGTCTCCAGTCCCGGGAGCAGCGGCAGGACCTCGCACTCCTCGGTCACGAGTCGGGCGCCGTCGCGGATTCCCGACTGCAGGAAGGCGGGCAGCGAAGCACGGCCGTGGGTGCCGCCCGCCGGGTCGTACTCGACCCAGCAGTGGTCGCGGCCCTGCTTGCCCTGGCGCCAGTGTCCGGTGCCGTCGCCCAGCACGGGGCGGGTGGACGGCAGGGTGGTGTCGCCGGCGTGCAGGGTACGGCCGCCGGTGGCGCGGCCGCCGCCGGGCAGTGGCAGCGACGGGGAGCCGACGTCCTGCCCGTTCCACCACTGCGGCAGCTGCTCGCCGCCGAGGGTGAAGGGTTCGCCGGGGCGGTTCGACCAGTACGCGCGCTGCTTGCCGTCCTCCGCCCAGATGACCAGCAGTTCGCCGTCGGTGTACCGGAAGCGGGGGCGCCGCCAGCGGTCCAGGTCGGCGGGCAGGCGCAGTTCGTGTTCGAGCAGCACCCCTTCGGGGCCGACCACGACGGCCGTGTGACGGTTGGCGAGGACCAGGGCGGGCCAGGCCTCGGCGACCACCATCCAGTGGTGCTGGTCGGTCCGGTCGGTGTCGAGCCGCCGGTAGGTCTCCTCCAGGGCGGGCCAGCCCAGTTCGTCCAGGACACCGGCGCGCAGGGTGGCGCCGAGGACCGGCGCCAGGTCGTGGGCGGCGATCCGGGCGACGGCCTCCGGGTTGACCTGGCCGGCGACCGCGCGGAAGGACGACAGGCGCCGGAGCGCCGCTCGTGAACCGGGCAGTCCCGCGGCCCCGGTGAGTTCCGCGGCGCGATCGCGCAGCCAGTCGTGGAGCACGGCGCCGAGCACCGGGTGGGCGGCGATCTCGGTGAGTACGGAGTCCTTCGACCGATGGCCGTTCATACCGTTCAGCGCGTCGTACAGCAGTGCGCGCAAGCGGGGGCGGCCGGCGACGGCCGTCAGGTCGCGGCGGCCCGGGGTCTCATCGCCCATCCAGCGCTCCAACGGGAGGTGGACGTTGGCGCCCGCCGCCGGTTCGGTGACGGGGATGTCCCAGGCGACGCAGGCGTCGAGCAGGTCCAGGTCGGCGCCCGCGTGCCAGCGTCCCTGGAAGAGGTCGGCGGGGCGGCCGTCGGCGCGCAGCCGGGGGGCCATGCGCTCGACGAGGTCGAGGGTGCGCGCGCAGCGCTCCGAACTGGACGAGCCGTGCTTGCGGTGCAGGGCCCAGCGGCTGAGCCAGTCCGCGGGGTCGACGCCGTCGGTGGGGTCGACTCCGTCCGTGCTGTGCGCGTCGGTGAGCAGGGTGTCCGCGCCCGTCTCCGCGAGCAGCGAGAGCCAGGCCTCGTCGGCCTTCCGGTCATCGCCGAGCCCGGTCGGCATGATCTCCAGCAGGCGGGTACGGATCTCCGGTCGTACGGCGGCGAGCGCCACCAGGGTCGGGCGGTAAGCGGTCCAGAAGGACGCGGGGGCCCGGACGATGCTCGGTGAGGCGATCAGATCGCCGACGAAGGCGCTCTCGGTGGTCTCCCGGTCCAGGCCCGCGGCCTTGATGAGCGCGCGGGCATCCTGCGGCAGGGCCGCGTACGGCGCCATGCCCGCAGCGCAGCGTTCGACGGCGAGCTGCCGGAACTGCGCCCAGGCCTCGGCCGGGTCGAGGCGGCGCGACAGGTCCTGCGCGTGGTCCTTGAGCGCCTTGACGGTCAGGGCCCCGGCGAAGGCGAACTCCAGGAAGACCGCCCGCTGCCGCTCCTCGTCGACCGGCAGGCCGTGGACGCGCTCGGCGGCGCGCGCCTTGCCGAAGAGCGTCGCGGCGTAGGTGCTGTTGTCGTGCTGGAGGAAGACGCGCGCCGCCTGCTCGTAGAAGGTCGGCAGGAAGTGCGGTACGGCGCGGCCGAGCCGGGTGGCGAGTGCCTCAAAGCCGTCCTTGGCGGCGCCGGCGCGGGACTTGGCCTGGCGGGCCAGCCGCTCCATGTCCTTGACCAGGGCCAGCGCGTGGTGGCCGTTGGCCGGATCGTTGACCAGGGCCCAGGCGGGGAAGCCCAGCGTCTCGCGGCGCACCTGCCCCACTTCCGGGGCGTCGGGCTCGCGGGCGAGTCCGAGGAAGTCCAGTGCCAGGTCCTCTGCCTCGCCCAGGGTGCCCGCCACCAGGCGCACCACGCGCCGGTCGTCCAGGGCCGGGTGGATGTAGGTGCGGGCGGTGAGGGTGTCGGCGTCCTCGCGGGAGACGGTGCCGGCGCGCAGGATCGCCCCGGCGTCCAGCAGGGCCGCGGCCCGGGTGATGTCGGTGCTCATACCGGTGCTCATGCCGCCTGCTCCTCGTCCTCGATGTCGCGTCCCGCGTACAGGGCCGCCGCCATGCGCATGCCTTCCGACCAGGCGACCGGGCCGACCTGTCCGGCGGTCAGGGCCCGGCCGGCGGCGTCGGTCCAGGTCAGCGAGCCCGTCTCGGTCCGCTCGTAGCTGTCGTAGTCGCCGATCCAGATGCGCGCCTCGACCGTCGCGCCGTCCTCTACGACCGGGCAGACCGCCTGGCCGCCGCGGGCCCGGTAGCCGAGCTGGGTGGTGCGCCCGTGCAGGAACCGCAGTTCCTTGAAGGCGCCGCCCGCGTAGTCGTCGACCGAGGCGGTCTCCGGGTCCAGGTCCGCCGGGCGGTGCCAGACCTCGCGGAAGAGCTGCTGCACCCGCTGGTCCACGGTGAGTTCGACCGCGAACTCACGCAGTTCTTCCAAGTCCGCGAGCAGAACCGGGTGCGGGATGCGGACCAGCTCGGGGCTGATGCGCACCGTGTCGCCGTCGAGGTCGACCAGGCCGAGGCCCCGGACGGGGTCGGCGTCGCGCAGGAATCCGGCGACTTCGCCGTCCTCGCCCGTGACGACGAGGTCGTACAGCGCGGAACGCCAGGCCGTGTCCTGCCACACCCGGGCGATGACCGCGACGGGGACGGGCAGCGAGCGCACCATCCAGCGCTCCACGTCGGCGACGCACTGGCGTTCGTGCCGATCCAGCCACTCCACCAGCTGGCGCAGTCCGACCACGGCCGGGTCGTCCGCGAGTTTCCCCGGGACCGTCTTCAGCCGGCGACCCGCCGCATTGCGGCAGACCACTTTCCCGTCGTCTAGGGCGACTTCGTAGTCGCCGGCCGGAACCCACCCCATGTGCTGTCTCCTCGGTCAGACGGCCTGGTCCGGGGCATGGCACGGCATGTCACACCCCCGGTCGCAGCGCCGCCGCGATCATGTTGGTGTGACTCTAGGGGCAGCCTCGGACAATGCTTCCAGCCGCTTCACAGCGCCCCGGCACGGGCCAGACCTCCGGGGGGTTCCAAGATGCCAAGTCGATGGCCACGAGGCTCCCGCCGATGAGACCGAGGCCGTCGCAAGCGACCTGCGGACCGGCACACCGTGCACGGTCACAGCCGCGAGGGCTTGTGGCCACCCTGAGCAGCATCCCCGACACCGGTCGAACAGGCGGCGCGGCACCGGGCGACGCCGCCGAAATCCACGCGTTCCTCGAACTCCAGGGGCCGTGAGGGGCCGGTGTAGCCTGCCGACTGTTCGATTCAGGTCGGGGGTGGGGACGCGATGGATGTAGCGCTGGTCATGGAGGCGTTGGCGGTGCAGGGCGACCAACGAGCCGTGATCGAGCTTCCCCAAGGGTCATGGTGGGACTGGGACATCGTCTGCTGGGACCCCGGCCGGCTGTGCCTGGGCGCCGGGTCCGACATCTCGTATGCCCACGGCCTGGAGCTGGTGTTCAGCGACCCGGTCTTCGTCACGTGCCCGGCCTTCTTCCAGGACCCGGTGTTTCGTGCGCCGACGCCTGACGAGGTCCGACTGGTAGCTCGGCAGATCGGTGAGACACCTCCCGTACTGATTGCCTTCGAGGCCGATGCGGGCGGGCCGAGTCCGGCCTCCGGCCTGGTCGCGGCCGGGCGGCTCGACATCGTCCAGGGAACCGTCTTCCGTTACTGGCGCGAGAACCTGGCAGTCGGGGAACGCCTGGCTCCCTGGGTGAAACCCTCGGCTTGATGGGTCTGCGGCCCATGCGGCTGCGGCGCAAGGGCCATGGACCCGGCGCACGAGGCCGACCGGCGGGACATGACCGGGCGAACGGATACCCCGCCGACGGGGCGCGCGATGGGAAAATCGGTGTGTGACTCAGCGCAGGCCACTGGACGCCACTGGACATCGCTTCTACGCCGGACCCCGGACCCCAGCGGCGGGGAGCGGGAACGGGAAGACGGCGGCATGCCGGGCACGCTCACGTCGCGCCGCCGCGAGCCCTGACGGGAGAGGAAGCACCGTGTACATCACCTCCGCCTCGGTCGAGGACATCCTGGACCTTCGACAGCAGGTCCTGCGGCCCGGGCAGCCCCGCGAGAGTGCCCTCACCGAGGCCGACCTGCTGCCGGACACCTTCCACCTCGCCGCCCGCACCGACACCGGCGAACTCGCCGCCTGCGCGACCTTCAGCACCGAACCCCTGCCCGACGACCCAGCTCTGGCGCCCTACGTAACCGAAGGGACGTGGCGGCTCCGCAAGATGGCCAGCGCACCACACGTACGCGGGCAGGGTTTCGGCGGGGCCGTACTGCTCGCCGGCCTCGACGCCTGCCACGCGCGCGGCGGCCGGCTCGTCTGGTGCAGCGGCCGCCTCGCCGCCGCCGGCTTCTACCAGCACCACGGCTTCACACCAGTCGGCGACCAGTACACCGTGCCGGGAATCGGCGCGCACCATCACTTCGTCCACCGGCTCCCCTGAACCGAAGCCACACCGCGCCCGGCCGCCCGCCCGCCCGCCAAGCCGCACGGCTGGTCCTGCCCGGCCTCCGGCTTCAGGCCCTCGTCATGAGCCGAGCGACCGCCGCGTCGTACCGCGCCTGGAGTTCCGCATCGGCCGATGCCCGCAGCAGCGCGCCGAGCGCGCGTACGGCGCCGTCGTCGTAGCCGGAGGATTCCGCCTCCCGGGCCGCCAGGTCGAGTTGCCCGATGCCCCCGGCCTCGTCCCCCAGCCCCAGCAGCGCCTCTCCCCGCACCATGAGGAGCAGGACGCGGGGCACGTCGGCCGTGTCCGACCGTTCGTCGAAGGCCAGCGCCTCGGTCGCGGTGTCGAGCGCCGGGCGCCATTTCCCGGCGTCGGCCCAGTGGCGGGCGAGGTGCTGCATGGCCAGTCTCTCAATGGTCCGGTCACCGGCCTCGCGCGCCAGCTCCACCGCGCGCTCGCATCCTCGCGCGGCCTCGTCCAGGCTGCCGAGTGCGGCTTGCGCGACGGCCAGGACGACCAAGGCGTTCGCCTCGGCCACCGCGTCGCCCGCCCGGGAGGCCAGCGTTGAGGCGGCCTCCAGGTGGGTGAGCGCCTCCGGGATGCGTCCTTCCTCGGTCAGGACCCAGCCGAGCACGTTCAGCACCCGTGACTCGGCGTACTGGTCTCCGCCAGCCCGTGCGGCTTCGAGCGCGGTCTCCAGGAGCGGGGCCCAGCCGTCCCGGACGCGCCACACGATCAGCGGCCACATCGTCAGGACGATCCGCCAGGTCCGCTCGTGCAGTCCGGCGGCGTGTGCCGCGGCCACCGCCTGTGTGAGGTCGTCCCGCTCGGCCGCGTACCACGCCACGGCGGCCGACCGGTCGCCGAACTCCCGGACCACGGCCGGCGGCAGGTAGTCCGAGGGCAGAGGGAAGCAGTCCTCGTTGCCGGGCTCGGCCGCCGCCACCGCCGCGATGCCCGTGGCGATGTAGTGGTCGAGGACGCGCCCCAGTGCCTCGGGCCCGCCCTCCAGGCTGCGCGCGTAGAGCCGTACCAGATCGTGCATCGTCCACCGGCCGGGCACCGTCTCCGTGACCAGGTGTGCGACGGCCAGCCGCTCCAGGGAGGCTTCGGCGACTGCCGGGTCCGTACCCGCCAGGGCCGCCGCCGCGTACCGGTCGACGTACGTGCCGGGGTGGCGGCCGAGATGGGCGAACTGACGGGACACCTCCTGCGGCAGCTGTTGCAGCGTCACGCGCAGCGCCGCCCGTACGCCGGTGTCCTCCACGTCCAGCAGGCTCAGCCGGCGCGTCTCGTCGGACAGTTCGGCGGCCATCTCGCCCAGGGACCAGGCGGGTCGCCCCGCGAGCCGGGCGGCTGCCACGCGCAGCGCGAGGGGCAACCCGTCGCAGAGCTCCGCCAGCCGGAGCGCTGCCTCCGGCTCCGCGCGTACGCGTTCCGCCCCGAGCACCTCGGCGAGGAGCATCGTGCCGTCCTCCGGTCCGAGCACGTCCACGGCCACGGGCCGGGCGGTGTCGGTGACGATCAGTCCCGGCAGCCGGTTTCTGCTGGTGACGACGGTGACGCAGTGGCGACCGCCGGGAAGGAGCGGCCTGACCTGCTCGGAGTCCCGGGCGTTGTCGAGCACCACGAGGAGCCGGCGGTCGGCAGCGAGCGACCGGAACAGCGCGGCCGCGCCGTTCGCCGACTCCGGAATCCGGCCGTGGGGCACACCGAGCGCCGGCAGGAACTCGCGCAGCACCTCGACGAGGGCGGGCTCGCCCGTGTCGCCGAACCCGCGCAGATCCGCGTAGAGCAGCCCATCGGGAAAGGCGGCACGGCCGTGGTGGGCCCAGTGCAGCACGAGGGCCGTCTTCCCGACCCCGGCGGGCCCGACGACCAGGCAGACGGGCGCCTCGCCCTCGGTGGCCCGGGACAGCGCGACGAGCTCCGCCGTCCGCCCGTGGAAGCCGCGCGGCGCGCGCGGCAGCAGATCGGGTGCGCGGGTCGGCGGGGCGGCGTCCGGTACGAAGGCGGGTGGCGGGACGTCCGCTACGGGGGCCCGGCGGGGACGGCCCAGACCGGCTGTGCGCTCCAGCTCCCGGGCACCGGCCGCGTCCTGAACCAGGACCGCGGCCAACGCCTGCACCGTGCGGCGCTGGGGCCCTCGGGAGTGCCCGCGCTCCATGTACGAGAGCGCCCGCACACTGACCCCCGCGGCATGGGCCAGCTCCTCTTGGCTCAGCCCGGCCCGCTTCCGTAGACCGTACAGAAGGGCGCCGAACTCGCCGGTGTCCGCTGTACCGGTGTCCATGTCTGGAAGTCCCCTGATCGGTGCGGCCCAGCACAACGCCGTACCTCTCCCGCAAAAGTATGCCCGACCTGGTTTTGCAGGTTCTGCGCGCGAATCCGGCCGCCTCCCGCCACGGGCTCGGCCGAGGAGGCGGCGTAGCGGCGGAAATGGAGACGGTGGCTGCGCACGGACGGTGGATCCGGGGCCCGGCAAGGACTGCCGACCGTACTTCTGCTGGTGGAAGTGCCTGGGAACGTGACGGTCCACCGTGATCGACTGAGCCTCCCGCAGCGGTGCTGCTCCGTACGGCGGACAACCCCACCGCCCACGCGGAGCGCCCCTCCCGGCCCCCTCGGTGGCCCGGGAATCACAAGCGGGACAAGTCGAACAGAACGAAGGGCAAGACCCAGCATGAAGAAGAAGATCATTCTCCTCGCCGGTGCCGCCGCTGTCGCCGGCGGTGTCCTCATCGCGGCCCCGGCCGTCGGCCAGGCGTCCACGGCGGACCACGGGCTGACCGCTTCCGCCCCTGCCCCCAGCGCCACCGTGGCCCTCGGCTACGAGTTGTCCGACTCCGACCTCGTCACCCCGATGGGCGAGTGGGGCGTCGGCCGGCGGACGCCGCGCTCCTGAGCCGCCTTCGGATCCGGCCCCCTGCCGTCGGCAGGGGGCCGGATCGCGTTCGGCGCGCCCGGGCCGGCGGGCGGCCGCGGGCGGCCCGTGCCCAGTGGCCCGCTGAGGGCCACTGGGCACGGGCACCGACAGGACCGTAGGGTGCCCTTCCCCAACACCACGGACCCGAAGGCCCGTCCGCCGGGACCGAGCTGTCCGAGCTGTCCGAGCTGTCCGAGCCCGACCCTTGTCAGGGGGTCGAGGTGGGGCCCAGGCGGCGCAGGCCCTTGCGGTCGTAGTAGGTGGTGGCGGCCCAGCCCAGGAGGACGGCAACCGCGATGCCGAGGCCGATCATGAGCCAGGCACGGGTGAGGCCGGCGTCGGCTCGGGCGTCGAAGTAGAGGATCGAGCGGACGCCGCCGCTGAGCTGTCGCATCGGCTCGAACACCGCGAGCCAGCGGTAGAAGGCCGGCAGGGCCTCCAGGGGGACGGTGGCACCGGAGGAGGGCAGGGCCATGACGATGAAGACGAACATGCTGACGAGTTGCCCGATGCTCCCGAAGGTGGCGTTGATCGCCTGGACCCCGAGGCCGACCGTGGCACTGGTGGCGAAGGAGAACACCCACAGCAGCCACAGGTGCGAGGCGTCCATGCCGATCACGGTGATGCAGGTGAGCATGATCAGGGTGGAGGTCACGGCGGACAGCGCCACGGACATCGCGGACTTCACCAGCAGGGTGTGCCGGCGGTCGATGGGCACGGTCGGCCGGCGGCTGTGCCAGGGGCCGATTTCGCCGTCCGCGTAGCCGAGGGCCACGTCCACACCGTTGCTGATGATGTTGCCGCCCATGAAACCCGCCATGACCAGCAGCAGCGAGTAGTAGAAGGCCGTCAGGCCCAGCCCGCTGTGCGCGCCGAGCGGGTGGCCCGGCCTGACCTCGACGTGCAGCGGGTCCGACAGCATCAGCTGCTCGGCCGCGGTCGCTGACCCTCTCGGCTCGGCCGCGGCAGCCGCCGTAAGGTCCTTGCCCACCTGGGCGGAAGCACGGTGGGCGGCGCCCTGGGCGATGGTCGAGGCGAAGCTGGAGGCCAGGCTGCCCACGCCCGGATTGGTCAGGACCTCGAGGGTCGGCCGAGCCGGATCGCTCCCGGAGGCGGTACGGAGGCCGAGGACGGCGGCGGTAAAGCCGTCCGGGACCACGAGGGTTCCGTAGAGCTTGCCCGACTCCATCTGCTCGCGCGCGGTGTCCGCGTCCAACAGCCGCCACGACGCCTGCGGTACGGCGGAGCGCGGGTCCGCGATGCCCTCGGTGATCGAGGTGCCCAGGTTCTGGTGCTTGCCCGCCACGTCCACGCCGCTGTCGGCGTTGACCAGGCCGATGGGAACGTCACGCAGGTGCCCGTTGGGGTTGGCGATGCCTCCCATGTAGAGGAGCGAGAGTCCCACGATCACCAGGGAGACCAGGATCGCGGGGAACTTCCAGATCCGCGGGTTGCGCAGCACCCGCCCGGCGGACACCCGCACGCGGTCGGAATCGGGCTCGGTCATGCCACTCCCAGGGCCGGCAGTTCGGTCGTCCCCCCGACCGCGCAACCATACGATTCGCCCCGCCCCGTCCCATGGTTCGGCGCTCCGATGGGCCACCATGACAAGGACCGCCGAAGGGCCTACGGTCCCCCGTCCGCCGTCCGCCGGCGCGTGGGAAAGCATCGGGCTCGGGAGGATCAGGTCCGGGGAGCGTGTCTCCGCCGTCGGTCCGGACGGTGAGCTGCGCCGGGACGAGTGCCGGCCAGCACCACACGGCGGCCGTCGTCGAGACGAAGGCGAGGGGCACCGCGAGCAGGAACACCACAGTGGTGGCCGTCATGCTCCAGCCGGCATCCGGTAGGGCCCTCCCGGCCGGCGGGTCCCCCGGCGGAGCGAATCGCGAGCTGTCAGGACTCCCGGAGACCCCTGACAGCAAGGAGTACAGCGAGCCACCCATTCAGTCCCGTACCGCCCTGGGATCAATCGGCAGGACCGGGCCGCGTCCGAGAGCCGGCCCTACGGAGGCACCGGCACAGGCACCGGTCCCCCGGCCCGGCGAGGGGTGCTTGAAGCGCGAGCCGGGCCGGGCCCGCTTGCACGGCGGCCGCGGTGCGGCAGGCGAGACGGGGACGCGATGGGCTGGGCAGGTCGGGGCTCAGTTGTCGAGATTCTTCAGGCTCTTGAGGGCGGTCAGGACGTCGTCGGTGGTGCCGACCTGGCCGAGCCTGGGGAAGATCTTGGTGAAGGTGTGGGTGTGCGCGGCGGCGTCCATGTCGGTGGTGGCGTCCTGGGCGAAGACGAGGTCATAGCTGTGCTCCCAGGCGGACCGGGCCGTGGACTCCACCCCGATGCTCGTGGCGATGCCCGCCAGAACGATGCGGTTGATGCCGCGGCGGCGCAGTTGGAGGTCGATTTCGGTGCCGGTGAAGGCGCCCCAGTGGCGCTTGGTGATGACGATGTCGTCGGCGCCGGAGGCCAGCTCGGGCGGGAAGGCGGAGAACTCGGCCGGGGGCGCGGCGGTGAGCCCGGGCTCGTCGGTGCGGTTGGTGGGCAGGTCGCCGCCGTCCGCGGACCAGGCGACCTTGACGAGGACGACGGGCAGGCCGGCCGTGCGGAAGGCGTCGGCGAGCCGGATCCCCTTGTCCAGGATCTGCTCGGCGGGGGTGACCACGGGGAGGGCCATGATCCCCTTCTGGAGGTCGATCAGGACCAGGGCCGTGTTCTTGTCGAGCGTGATCTCAGACATGGGGGGATCTTCCTTCGTTCGTTGATGGGTTGGGCACACGCAGGGGCGCGCGTCGGCGCATGGGGTTGGTCGTGCGCCTTCGGACGGGGCCCGGGGGTGCGGCCGAATGGTGCGGCGCCGGTAGTGCGGGCCGAGTCAGTCCTCGGCCAGGCGGTGCAGGGCCGGGAGGGCTTCGACGAGGGCGTCCAGCTGGGCAGGGGTACGCCGGTCCGTATGGCGCTGGACGAGCCGAAGGCCCCGGCGGGGAACGGGGCTCCCTCATCGAGGCCGGAACGGAGCCCTGCCGCCTGGCCCAGACCGAGGCCGGGCAGGAGAGGAAGCACACCCGCTCAGCCTGCGTCAGTCCTGACCCCGTTCAACCTGGGCGAAGGCAGCGAAGCCGATCTCTCCCAGTGCCTGGTTCTGGCGCAGGCCGTCCAGGGTCAGCCCCTTGGGGTACGTCGCGGCGCGAAGGCGGGTCTTCGCGACGGAGGATGGGCGGGGTCGAATGCCTATCGTCGGCAGGTCTGTCTCCAACAGCAGGACCCCGCTACCGGTGGATCACCGCACACGGTTCCCCCTGCACGATGTTGAACTCGACGCACAACCGGGTGCCGTGGGCGAACTTCTTCCCGCCTTTCCACTTCCAGCCGACGATGGATCCCTTCGTCAGGGCGGCGCTCACCGGGGTGGCGTCCTTCCACCCGGTGAGAGTCGAGCGGTACCCGTCCGGGTCATAGGTGATCAAGCGGGCCCGTACCCCGGTGCCGTGGCCCTCGAAGTGGGCGCCCACGTCGTCGACTCGCAGCCCCTTGCCCCGGACCGACAGGCCCACCTTGCCGTCCTGGGCCTTCGCGTCGGCGTGCGCCGGTGAGGCGGCGAACACGAGGGCCGCCGCCGTCAGTGCGTAGATCGTCTTTCTCATGCCGGCTCAACCGGGCGCGGGACGGAAAGGTCACCCGGCCCCGGAGGCCCCGTAGCTTCGCCCGGTCGTCCTGCCCCGCCACCAGGACGTCGACGTCGAACGCAGCCTCGCCCGGCTCATGCCCGTCCGCCGCCATGCACGCGACTGCGGACAACTCGTTCAAGATGCGGCTGGGCCGCCGGTCAGTCCATGCCTTCGATGATGCGGAAGTCGCGCTCGACGCCGTCGGGGAGGGCCACCAGCGCCTTCTGATAGGCCTCGCTCTCGTATGCCGCGACGGCCTGTTCAAAGCTGTCGAACTCGATCAGAACGACGCGTTGCGGGATCCCGGCCTCGTGGGCGACGACTCGACCGCCATGGGACGGGATCCGGGACATGAGGCGCCCGCCCCCGGCCTGGACAGCCGGACCGGCCAGCTTGTCGTAGGCAGTCAGCCCCTCAGGGTCGGAAAGGGCGGGGTAGACACTGACCCAGTAGCCCTTGGCCATGGAAACCTCCTGTGGTGGGCCGGACACGTCCGACTTCGGATCGGCACTCATATCGATCGATCCCGGCGGCGCGTACTGCGGTCCGTGGAATCGCCATATGCGCAGGTTAGGGCTTGATGTGCGATCGAGGGAAAGACCGGTTCGGGATAGAGTCAGAACGGATCGTTATCAATCGGCAGGGAGGTCGCGTGGCGCCGGACACGGTGAGCCTGCGGTACTTCCTGGTGCTGGCGCAGGAGTTGAACTTCACCCGCGCGGCCGCACGGATCGGAATCGCACAGCCCGCACTCAGCGCCCGGATGCGCCGATTGGAAGCGGAACTCGGTACGGCCCTGCTGGTCCGCAGCACGCGTAGCGTCGCATTGACCACGGCCGGTGCGGCTTTGGCGGAGTCCGCGCCTCCCGCGCTGGCGGCGCTGGACCGGGCATGGGACACCGCCCGGAGCGCGGCGGCCGGTGAACTGGGCACGCTGCGCATCGGATACAGCCTCAGCGCCGGGGCCGAGACGGCACCGGCGCTGGTCGACAGGCTGATGCGCGGCAACGGCGGACTCGAAGTCGGTGCGGTCCCGATGGCGACACCGGAGATCTCCCCCGCGGTCGCCGACGGTCGCATCGATGCCGGGATCACCCGCGGCGAACAGCCGGGCCGTGGCGTGCGCCGGTACCTGCTGCGGCGCATGCGCGTCGGGGTCCAGCTGGCGCAGCACCATCCGCTGGCCGAACACCCGGAGATCGAGATCGCCGACGCGGCCGCGTATCCGCTGCGACTCCCGGACCGTGCGGCCAACCCCGTGATCCACGATCAGCTGTCCGCAGTGTTCCGCGACATCCGGCCACACCCCCGGTTCCACACGCCCGCAGTCTCTTTCGACCTGTCTCAGCGCGACCTGCGCGACGGGTTCACCCTCGCCCCGGCCGGAGAAACCGCGATCACGGTACAACCGGCCGGCCTCACCTGGCGGCCGCTGCGGGGCGCGCCCAGCCTGACGATCCACCTGGTCCTCCCACGCGAGCAGTCGCCGCTACACCGCCGCGTCCGTGCCGTCGCCAAAACCCTGGCGCACGAGCTCGACTGGCTGCCGGACTGACGCGCGAGAGGTCAAGGGAGAGGACGGCTGCGGTAGCGAGCCCGATGTCCGAGTCGTGCACGGCGGGGAGATCCTCGCCCAGTACGCGATCTCGGCGGATTCCGCGCCTTCGGCGACGTCGAACCGGACAGGTACGGGTACGGGTACGGGTACGAGTAACCGACGGGAACTCCCGCCGTCAACGGCGTCCATGACGTCGGTCAATGCTTGACGCCAACCACTGTTCCGCTGCTCCCCGAGGCCGCAAGCGGTCACGCTCCTGAGACAAGGCGACCGTCGTGGGAGTCCCCCTCAGGCGCGGGCCGGTTCAGCCTCGGGATACGGGCTCAGCATCGTGTCGAAGTAGCCCTCTGGCGCTGCCTCCAGGAAGGTCGACAGGTTTTCCAGGAAGGCGCGCAGTGGGGGCGTCCCGTTGTGGCGGTCCAGTTCTTCCTGGGAGTGCCACACCTCGTACAGGAAGAAGCGGCCGTCCTCCTGCTCGTGGAGGTGGTACTGCAGGTTGCCTGGCTCTTGCCGGGTGGGTTCCACGAAGGACGAAAGGATGTTCCGGACCTCGTCCGCATGCTCCGGCCTGGGGCGGAGGAAACCGTAGAGGGCTATGGGGCGATCTGTGTTCGTCATGGCCCTCACGCTAAGATCTCACATCCATGTGAGGTTCAAGGGGTTGTGAGGAGCACCACATGAAGATCGGCGAACTCGCCGCCGCCACGGGCACCTCCGTCCGACTGCTGCGCTACTACGAGGAGCAGGGCCTGTTGGGGTCCGACCGCCTCGACAGCGGCCACCGCCGCTACGACGAAAGCGCCCCCGCCGTGGTCCGGCGTATTCGCGCGCTGCTGGATGCCGGCCTGCCGACCCGGGTCATCCGCGACCTGCAGCCGTGCATTCGCCAAGACGGCACGGTCGCCGCATGCAAGCTGGAGACCCTCCAAGAACACCTACAGGGTCTGGACGACCGCATCGCCGCGCTATCGGAGACCCGTAGCTCCCTGGCCGGGGTCATCTCGGCCACCCAGGCCCACGCACCGACACTCGTGTAGGACGGGCCGACCCCCTCATCCACACCGGAGCTTCCCTTCGGGGAGCAGTCACTGTGACCGCTCCCCGAAGGCGTCTCTCGGTTGATCTTCCTTGAATCGGGTCTGCACCTGCGGCAACGGGGATACGGAACAGGCACTTGGCGTCGTAGTTGGCCCATGCGGCCAAGCAGAGCGCTCCGCAGGCGGGAGCGAAGGGGGTGGCCTTCGGAGTCAGGTGCCGCCCAGGGCCCATGCGTCGAGCCCGCCGTAGATGCGGGCCCTGAGGCACTGGGGGGCGTCGAAGCCTGCGGCTTCGCCTCGGTAGACGGCGATGAGCGAGTCCTTGCCGCGCCACCAGGTGTCGGCGAGGCCCTGGACTTCGGGTACCTGCTCGAACCCGTGGAGGTCCAGTTCGTCGACGGCGCCGCCTTTGATCTTCGTGATGGTCTTGGCCCAGTAGCCCGCGTGGTCGGCCAGTGCCAGGGCTTCCACCCACCCCTCCGTGCTGGCGTGCAGCGGTGTCCAACGGTCAGCGTCGATGCCGAACTCGCCTCCCGGCCCGATCATGAACCCGTGGCCCATGGAGACGCGACAGCCGCCGGCCGGGAACCGCCATCCGTGCGCGTCCGAACCCTCGGGCACATCGGCCTCCAGAACACGCGGGCCGCCCTCGTATTCGGGGGCAGGGGGTAGGGCGATGCCGCCCCAGCGGCCCTGAAAGGCCACGGCCCGGTCGATCTCCGCAGCGGGAATCCCGTGTTCAAGCCATGTTTCCCGCAAGGGCGTCAGGTCCCGGTGGGGAACACGCAGACCGTGCACCTCAACGAAGTAGCGAGCTCGTCGGCTCAAGCCTTCGGGCGCCTGAGGGGTCTGCGGCACCCGGGTGTCTGCCGTCACGGTTGCTGCCTTTCGCCGGGGGAGGTTGGTGCGGCCGGGTGCGGCGGTGCGGACTGCTGAGGAGCGCTGGACCAACGGACGGGGTCGCCGCCGGGGCCGTCGGTGAGCCAGGAACCGTCGCCCAGGGGCACCAGCTCGTACGGGTTGCTCGCCTGCACGGTGAATTCGCCGCTGACCGTGCCCGTGCGTACGTCGACCAAGTGGTAGCGGAACCACTCTTCCTCGTCCTCGCTCTCACCTCCCAGGGTGACGATGGCCGTGTCCTCGGTCAGGTAGCCGCCGCTCCATTCCACGAAGGATTCCTCCGGGTCATACCCGAAGGCCTCGACGGGGAGCGTGAAGACCACGTCCCCGCTGGGGTGGTCGTGGAAGGCGACGTCCGCCTGCCCGTGGTCTACGGTCATGAACTGCTGCCCGGACGGGGCCAGGTCGATCAGGCAGCGGTCCGGCCACGGGTACGTCACGAACTCCGGCTCGCGGTCCTCCCCCACCGTGCCCCGGAGAATGACGGATCCGTCCTGGCCCTCACCGATGTCGAGGTAGACGCTGCCGTCCACCGGATGCACGTGGTGGCCGGCGCCGTGCCCGGCCGTCTCCAGCTCTTGGCGGGCGAGAACCGCACCGCCATCGGCATCGTGCACGACCCACTGGTCCCCGCCCCCGCGTCCGGCCATCGCGTCCGGGCGGTAGACCCACACCGTGCGGCCGTCCAGAGACAGCACGCAGCCGGGCCGGTGGCCATGGCGTACGTCGGAGTGCGGCTCGAAGTCCGAGGCCCAGACGAGGTCGCCGGCACGGGTGACGCAGACGACGCGGTTCAGCGTCGTGTACACGACCCGCTCCAGATCCTGCCGGACCACCGACGCCACGACCTCGTCGCCGGCCCGCGGCGGGAAGACCGCTGCGGGCTCCAGCGTCCCGTAGACGCCAGCGCCCACGACGTAGGCGTGGATCCGCCCGTCGCGGAGACGGGTGATGACCTTCGGTGGCGGCTCAGGAATCATCCGCTGAGGCTAACGCCCAGGTCAGGACGCTCAGGATCCGGGGCCGTGTGCACCGAGCAGGGCAGGCGGTTCAGGGCAGACGGTCTCAGGACCTCCTGTGAATTGGCGCGCTGTTGGCCCGCCTGGCCACGTGGCGTGCACAGCCGTCCGCGCCGGCGCGGGGAGGAGAAGATGACGGACATGAACATCGAACAGGCTGTCACGGAATTCGGGAACGCCGAGGAGGTGCCTGGACTGCCCATGGCCTGGCGATGGTCACCCATGTCGCGCTTCGTGTTCTCCCTCGCCATGGACATCGACGGGCAGTGGGCCTACCAAATGAACTCGCTGGACGTCCACGACGAAAGCTGACCAGGGCTGTTCTTGAGTTCGCGAGGCAGAACCGGCTCGGGCGCGGATCAGGTTCCCGACCTCTCACGATGGCCGCCGGCTTCTCCTACGGGACGTACCGGTTCGACGCGGTGGCAGCGGCCGCACCGTCCGTGCACGGCTCCCACCATGGGCGGAACGAGGCCCTGAACGAGGTCGTTTCAGCGGTCTTCCCGGCGTACCAGTGCGAGTTCCGCGGGGACGAAAGCCAGGATGAGGCCGTTCTGCGGTACAAGCGCATGCTGCGGCCGACGACCATCTCCCGGCCCCCGGCTCCGTACGTGCGGATGCGCTACGAGAACACCCGGACCGGCGGCGGCAGCGTGGGCCCGTCCCGTGGGTTCACCACACACGACGTGCTGCTGCGGGAGTTCAGGCTCCTCGAAGGCGCACCGGGGAGCTTCGTCGAGTTCGAGAACTTCTCTGGCCACGTGTGGCACGTCGAATGGAACGGTTCGTGGCTGGTGAACGGCGCGCCACAAGACGCACCGCCCTCCGAAACCTGGGTGACATCGGTTTTGGGGTGGCCGTAGGGGTCTCGACAGCCTCCGTCCCCCTTCGGCCGTGGTCGTCACGGAAGAGCGGGCAGAACTAACCAGAGCACTGACTGATCGTTTCAGAATGAGGGCTGGGTCTCGGAGCACGAGGGCTTGCGAGGAGGTGGTTGGTCGGGTGTGCTGACTGCTGCTGTAGAACGATCGCTATGAGCTGGGTGGCGAACGTGATGATTTCGATTGACGCGGCGGACAGCGCGAACGCAGAGGTGCTGAGTGCGTGGTTGCGGACGGACGCGCCTCGTCACGCTGACCGAGAGGGTCGCGGAGTGGGCTCTTTGGAACCGCTGACGAGTCCTGAAACCCATCGCTGGGGTGGGTGGAAGAACCCGGAGTGCGAGGTGTGGGCGGGTGCTCTGAACCACGCAGATCTCGGCGCTCTCAAGCAGCGTGTGTTCGAGATGCAGTGGCGCGAGCCGAATCTGGTGCAGCTCCTGGTGATGGATCAGGAGGAGGGGTTCTTCCGCATCTGGATGATTAGGGGCGGCAAGCTGCGGCAGTTCGCACCGTTGGAGCCGAACGAGGACGACGACGGCTTCTATCAGAGTTGGTGAGGTGGGTCCGCAGCGCCGCACAACTCCTACCGCTGCTGGACACCGTTCCGCCGATTCGGGGTCGGCGGGGACGCCCCCGCCGCAAGCCCCGACGTCTGTACGCGGATCGGGGCTACGACTTCGACAAGTACCGCCGCCGCCTCTGGAAGCGTGGAATCAAGCCCCGGATCGCCCGCCGTGGTGTCGCTCACGGTTCTGGACTGGGCAAGGTCCGCTGGGTCGTCGAGCGCGCCTTCGCCTGGATACACCAGTTCAAGAGGCTCCGCATCCACTACGAACAACGCGCCGATCTCCACCAGGGCCTGCTCCAACTGGCCTGCGGCCTCAAATGCCTCCGCCGTCTGCGAACCTCATTCTGAAACGATCAGAAAGCCCCCAATCGTCTGACTGAGTAATTCAGTTGGCGGGATTCGCCATGTACGGCGCTCGCTACAGGCGGAGCTGTGACCAGTGGTGATGCGAGTTCGCACGGAGAACCAGGACCCGTCCGGCGGGTCATGGCCGGGGCCGCGGTGTCTGGCGTGGCACCTCGCCGCGTGGCCGAATCGTCCCGACAGCCACGTTCTCGCGGATGCCGCGGGTCCGGGCCGGACGCGGCTGGCGACATCGACTGGCTGGTGCCGGTCGACTCGACGATGGTGCGAGCCCACCAGCACGCCCTGGAGGGCTTCCGAGGGTGCTTCGGATCGGTCACCATGGAGGTCCGTCGGCGATCCGAGGGTGGGAATGAGCGAGGGTGGGAACGTTCCGGACGGGCAACCACAGCCGGTCGGACCCGTGCCGTGGCTGGCGCTGGCCTGTCTGGTCGGGTTGTCTCTGGCCTACGTCGTACTGACGAACTTCACCGGAGAGTTGCGGACGGCGCTGTGGGGCGAGCCAGGGACCGTGACCAAAACCGACTGCCGGACGTACGACAACACCGTGGCCAATGCGGGAACGTCGACGTTCTGCTCGGGCGCCTTCACCCCGGACGACGGCGGCTCGTCGTTCGATGTCCCCGTTGACGGCGACGTCGACGCGCCACCGGTCCGTGCGTGGCTGGTGGACGGTACGTCCGGCACCGCGTACGTCTCACCAACGGTGTGGACGGGGGTGCTCCCGGTGGGACTGGCCCTCCTCCTGGGCGGTCTCCCGGTGGCGGTGACGGTGAAGCACGTACGCCGCTTACACGCACAGCGCCGTAGAGAGCCGCTTCAAGGGTGAGACCCAGAATCGAGTGCGTGATCGACGACGAGCACGACGGGTACAGCGAGCACGTCACCCGCCATCCCCGCGGAGTGCGAGCGCACTCCAGGTCGCACAAGCTGCGGAAGTAGCCGCTCAAGAGCCTGCAGATGGCCGACCAAGACGCCGCCGGCACGTCCTGCACATACGGCCCGTCCCGGCTGCCCACGTTCGACACCAGCCCTCCTCTGCCGTCCTGCTGCGCCGCGCAGCGGGTGCAGAGATCCCGGATGGCCGGATGGTCGGCGGCCGAGGTACGTCCTTGCGACCAGTCGCCTGCCCTCCTGGCTATGCCGACGGTCCGAGATCTCCTTCCAGGACCGTCTGGATGATCTGGGGCCGGTCCCAAAGGGCCAGGATCTCGTTCGCGATGGCCACGACCGGCAGGGGGTCCTGGTCGCCGTGCACCTCGATGGCTGCGGCCGACGGGCTGCGCGGTACGGCCTCAGCGTCCAGGAGAACCCTCCACTCCTCCGGCCCGAGCTCCAGGAACTCCAGCCCCGTGAGCTCGGCGATCTCCAACGGGTCGGCCAGGGTGCCGGGGTAAGCGGTGAGGGTGCGCAGGCGGGGCAGCCCGGCGACGAGGGCGAGACTGAGCGGCACACCGTCCCACACGCCTATGGACAGGGCCTCCAAGTCAGGGTGCGCGGCGGCCTGGATGCTCTTCAGGCTTGCGATGTTGACCCTGGCAACGGCAGGCGGCCGCTTCTCTCGGGGCGTGGGCTCCGCGGCGAATCGGCCCAGCACCATGTCGGTGAGGGAGTGTGCAACGAGTTCGGCGCCGATGCTTTCCTCGTGGGAGAGCATGATGACTTGGCCCGTGTGTCCGCGGGGGCCGGGTGTCAGATCGACGGCCAGCCTGTCTCCGCCCCCGTTGTCGCCGAAGGCGATCCAGCCCGGCGAGCCGACGAGGCCCTGCACCATGGCGTCGGGCCGTGTGACGACCGCCTTCGTCGCCGCGAACTCCCAGCGACAGTCACGCGACGCCGCGTCGGCGACGTACAAGCTGTCGAGATCGAACAGTTCGCATCCGACCGCTTCGCACTCGCTCATCGCTGCTTCGTAGTCGTCACCCAGGTCCTCCCACCGTGCCCGCGTCACCCGGTAGAGGGCCTTGAGCTCGTCGGGGAGCGCGACGCCCAGGCGCGATTCGGCGGCGGATATCTCTTCCTCCGTCGCGCCGATGGCGTGCGGCAAGCGTTCACGCAGTGTCCGCTCCAGCAACGCCGGGTCCGCCGAAGGGGCCGGCGCCGCCCCAGGAGACGGTTCAGGGAGACGGCGCCAGGGCTCGGGGAGAGCGCCGTCGACCAGGATGAGCGCCCCCGGGTGCGGGGTACCTATGCCGGGTTCGACGGCGGGGCTGGGACCCAGCAGGCGGAGCACGGTCTTCCCGGCCGGGTGTATCTCCGCCGTGAACGAGACGTCGTCGACTCCAGCGGCCGCAAGCGCGCCCTGCACCCGCTCCACCGCGTCGAGCTCCTCCCGCATGTCCTCTACCTGAGCGGCCCGGCCGGGTGGTGGCATCCGCCGCGTCAGAGCCAGACTCCAGCCTCCTCGCCCTATCCGCCCGGCCACTCGAACGGGCCCGGCAACGTGCCCTCGCGCCCGTTCGGCCAGAAGGAGCCGCAGCACCGGCTCCCAGGTCGCGAAGTCGCCTATCGATGCGGTGGAGAGCCTCTGATCAACCATGCGCAGACCGTACGCGGAGCCGCTGACACCGGACCGGCCAGGTACTCCTGCGGGACAACTGGACCGCTCAGGGGCCGACTAGGACTTGTCCGGCCGATCCTGCGGATGCGGGAGTGGATCTATCCTGAGTGCCTGGGGAGGGGGCGACATGGAACGGGACGTTCAGCTAGTGCGGGACTTGGTCGCGGTTGCGCCCGGCTTCAAGGACCTGTTCGAAGCGCACGTCTTCAACGAGGACGGTGTCCTGCCCCATGTCTTCTTCTGGGATGTCGTTCAGGAGACCGTCGAGTCGTTCCTCGGAGGAGACGCGACGGATTGGCAAGTCACACTGCGATTCCTAGAAGAGCAGCTTCGACTCGATGTCCTCGAAGTGGGCCAGGTGGTTACCACCTCGTTCCTCTTCAATCTCCCATGGCCTGATCAGCCCGGATATGGCCTTGTTGACCACCTTGGTCCCGCCCTGCGTGCGCGGTTCGCTGCGATCCGGCCGTCCGGCTAGGACGACCTGTCCGGTCAACCGTGTGACCACTGCGTGTCCAGGCCGTTGTTTTGGACATGGGGCGGGGTGATCTGAGTGATGTCGAGTGGGAACGGCTACGGCCGTTCCTGCCGGTCAGCAACAGGCGTTGTGCCACCTCAGCGCGGACGGCCGCTGCCGCCCGCTGTCCCTGATCGTCACGCCGGGTCAGCGGGCGGACTGCACCCAGTTCAAGCCGGTACTGAAGAAGATCCGCGTCCCGAAGCTCCGGCCCGGCAGGCCCCGCAAGAAGCCCGACAGCGTCGCCGCGGACAAGGCCTTCATCAACGGCCGTCCCGCGAATACCTGCGGCGCCGCGGCATCCGGCACACGATCCCGGAGAAGACCGACAGCCAGGCCGCCCGCCTGCGCAACGGATCACGCGGCTTCTTCCTTTCCGCGTTCGCCGCACTTGGCGACCCCGAATCGTGGGCCTACTACGACAAGAAGATCGCCCAGGGCAAGCGCCACGCCCAAGCCCTGCTCTGCCTCGCCCGACGACGGGCCGACGTCCTCTTCGTGATGGGCCCCTTCCACGGACGGACCAAAATCGTCGGGCTCGACCAGTCAGGACTGCCGCCCGCAGGCTTCCGCGGTCGCCCCGGTCGAACATCAGGACCCTGGCACTCCGCCGCCAAACACATCTAACTGGCAGTTCGAGCCCCCGACGCCTCTGCGGGCTGGATCTACGAATACGCCGGCATCGACACAGCGGCGGATGGCTGACGCACGCTTCGCCGCCACCGGGGTTACCCCAACAGCTTGACCAAAGAGATGCCCCCAGGCGGACCTTGATCGGCCGGACAAGTCCTGGGGCGCCACGTCGGTTCGCGCAGCCTGTGGGCACGTCAACGGTGCCTGTGGGGTGGATCGGAGCGTGAGGGGCCGGTCACGGGACGGTGCGGGCCCTCACCGGTTCGGGTGGTTCTCCGTGCCGGGCGGGTGTTCGCGGCACCCCTTCCCACCGGCCCGTATGCCCGTCGGGCCGGTTCGGGGCGTCAATCCGCGCGTTTGCTCCTGTTGTTGCCGAATGCGAGAAAAGGGCGGCCAGGTGCGATTGCCTGGGGCAACGAGGGGAGCAGGACGTGGGCGGTATCACTCTGGTGACGGACGAGCAGGCCGCCCCGCGGCCGGCTCCGGTCCACTTCGAGAAGGGGAGCCGTCCCGAGCCGGCCGGCCGGGACACCGCGGGTGCGCCACCGCCCGCCGTCGAAGTGGGTTCGGAGCCCGAGGAGTTCAGCCCGCGCCGGGTCCGACTCGTGTTCTTCGGGCTGATGCTGGCCCTGCTGCTCGCCGCGCTGGAACAGATGATCGTCGCCACGGCGCTGCCGAAGATCGTCGGGGAACTCCAGGGCCTGGACCGGATGTCGTGGGCCATCACGGCCTATCTGCTCACCTCCACCATCGGGCTGCCGCTCTACGGGAAGCTCGGCGACCTCTTCGGCCGCAAGAGCGTCTTCCAGTTCGCCATCGTGGTCTTCATCATCGGTTCCGCGCTGGCCGGCTGGTCGCGCACGATGAACGAGCTCATCGCCTTCCGCGCGGTCCAGGGCATCGGCGCCGGCGGGCTCATGATCGGTGTGCAGGCGATCATCGCGGACATCGTCCCGCCCCGGCAGCGCGGCCGTTTCATGGGGCTGATCGGCGCGGCCTTCGGTCTCGCGTCCGTCGCCGGGCCCCTGCTCGGCGGGTTCTTCACCGACCACGCGTCGTGGCGCTGGTGCTTCTACATCAACGTCCCGTTCGGGCTGATCACCATGGCCGTCATCTCCGTCGTGCTGAAGCTCCCCAAGCCCGCGGTCCGGCCCCGGCTCGACGTGATCGGCGCCGTACTCCTCGCCGCGGCCTCGACCTGCCTGGTACTGCTGACCAGTTGGGGCGGCACCGAGTACGCGTGGGGCTCGCGGATGATCCTGGGGCTCGCCGTCGGCGCTGCGGGAACGTCCCTGCTCTTCGTGGTCGCTGAGCACCGCGCGGCCGAACCGATCATCCCGCTGCGGCTGTTCCGTGACCCGGTCTTCACGGTCACCAGCCTGGTCGGGGCTGTCATCGGCATCGCGCTGTTCGGCGCCGCCAGTTATCTGCCGACCTACCTCCAGATGGTCGAGGGGGCCACCGCCACCGAGTCCGGGCTGCTGATGCTGCCGATGATGGGCGGAGTCGTCGTCGCCTCCATCGCCTCCGGCCAGCTGATCAGCAGGACCGGCCGCTACAAGATCTACCCGGTCCTCGGCGGGGCGCTGTCCACCCTCGGCATGTGGCTGCTGTCCCGGCTGGAGACCGACACCACCCGGCTCGCGTACAGCATGTGGATGGCCGTCCTCGGGATCGGAATCGGGCTGGTGCTGCCCGTACTGGTCCTCGCCGTACAGAACTCGGTGCGGCCCACGGACCTCGGCACCGCCACCAGCGCCAACAACTACTTCCGGCAGATGGGCGGCAGCATCGGCGCCGCCGTCTTCGGCACGGTCTTCGCCGGCCGGCTGACCGATGCCCTCGCCGACCGGCTGCCCGTCGGCGCCGGGCTCCCGGACTCCTCCGCCATCACTCCGCAGCTGGTGCGCTCCCTGCCTCCGACCGTCAGGGACGCGTACGTCGCGGCCTACGCCGAGGCCATGCCGCGGATCTTCCTCTACCTCGTGCCGGTGCTCGTCCTCGGCCTGCTCATCGCCTGCTTCCTCAAGGAGAAACCGCTGGTGTCCCACAACGCCCCCGCAGCCGACTCGCTGCTCTCCGAGGCTCTCCCGCAGCCGCTCCCCGGCGAGGTTCCCGCCGCGCGTGCCTCGACCGACGCCGCCCAACCGGGTGGGCTGCCGGTCTGTGGCACCGTCCAGCACCCCGACGGCAGCACGGTCCCCGGCGCCGCCCTGACCCTGATCGACGTGAGCGGCCATCAAGTCGGCCGGGGCGCGAGCGGAGCCGACGGACGCTATGCGCTGAGCGTGCGCGGCCCCGGTTCGTACGTCCTGATCGCGGCGGCCGGCGGCCATCAGCCGCAGGCCGTCAGCGTGACCGTGGGAGAGCGGCCGGTCGAGCTGGACGTGGTGCTCGGCGGCGCCGGGCGGCTGGCCGGCATGGTCCTCACGGCCGACGGCACCCCGGTCCGCGACGCGGCCGTCACCCTCACCGACGTCCGGGGCGAGGTGGTCTCCTCCACCCGGACCGACCAGGAGGGCACGTACCTCATCGCGGAGCTGGTGGCGGGCGAATACACCCTGTCCGCCAGCGCCCCGGCGTTCCGGCCGGCAGCGCTGCCGGTGAGCGTCCAGGCCTCCCGCGAGACCCGCCAGGACGTGGAGCTGGCGGGCGGCGCGGTCCTGCGCGGCACGGTGCGCGCCGGCGCGGGAAGGCCCGTCGAGGATGCCAGGGTCACCCTGCTCGACGCGGCCGGCAACGTGGTGGACACCCTGACCACCGGTCCGGACGGGACCTTCCGGTTCGTCGACCTGCCGTCCGGCGAGTACACGGTCATCACCGCGGGCTATCCGCCGGTGGCGACGGTCCTCCAGGTCGCGGGCGGCGGCCGCACCGAGCGGGACGTGCGGCTCGGGCACAAGGACTGACGAACAGTCATGAAAGCGGCCGGGCTGCTCCGAGGGGCGGCCCGGCCCTCTCCCTCCCGGAGTCTCGGCCCACCGGGTCGGCCGGCATCGCCCCGCACGATCACCCGCTTCATCGCGCGGACCCTCGCGACGTCACCGCGCGGATCCACCCGACGTCACCGCGCGCGACAGCGGGAATGGAGACCTGCACGTGTGAACCGGCATGTGGGTACTGCGGCCGCGCCACCTGGAAAGTACGATCAAGCAATGTCTGACATGACCGAAACCACGCCCGGCTGGCTGACCACGGACGAGCTTGAAGTGGCCAGAACCCAGATGCCGATCCTGTACGTAACGGCGGTTCCCGTGCGGGTAGACGAGAGCGGCGAAGTCACCGGCATCGGGCTGCTGCTGCGCATGGGTCCGGACGGAACGGTCAGCCGGACCCTCGTGTCCGGACGCGTTCTGCACCACGAGCGGGTCCGTGACGCGCTGTTGCGCCATTTGGAGAAGGACCTCGGGCCCGTGGCCCTGCCCCGTGTCCCCGCCTCCCTGCAGCCCTTCACCGTCGCCGAGTACTTCCCCACCGCCGGCATCACCGCCTATCACGACCCCCGCCAGCACGCGGTGTCGCTCGCCTACGTCGTGCCGGTGGCCGGCGACTGCCGGCCCCGGCAGGACGCTCTGAACCTGGTCTGGTTCAGTCCCCAGGAGGCCGCCGACCTGGCCGTGCACGACGAGATGCCCGGCGGCCACGGCGTACTGCTGAAGCAAGCGCTCGCGCACACCGGACACACCTACTGAGAACCCCGCACACAGTCCGCGCACCATGAGCGGGGACAGCCATCGCATCCTTGGCAACGCCCATCCGATGTGACCGGCGCACCTGTTCATACGTCATTTCGCCCTCGAGGGCGGGCTCCAGCCGCCGTTTTGCCGGCTGCTGGAGCCCGCCCTCTCCCGTCAACCGCCCGGCTCGCATGACGTGGACGGTGCCTCCGGACCACACGACAGCACAGACACCACGGACATCACGGAAACCGACGGGAGCGTGCGCGAGGTGCCCTCAGGTCGGCATCAGACCGCTCTGGTACGAGATCGCCACCGCTTGGGCTCGGTCACGGGCGTCGAGCTTGGCCAGGATCCGCTTCACGTGCGTCTTGACGGTGGATTCCGCGAGGGAGAGCAGCTCGGCGATCTCCGTGTTGGACAGGCCCTGGGCGACCTGCCGCAGCACTTCGCGTTCACGGGCTGTCAGGCGCTCCAGGCGTGCGTCGGCCGGTGCCCGCGGGTCACTTGAGCGCGTGGGTGCGGGCTGGGCCGCGAGCCGGGTGAGGATGTCGCGGGTGACGGCCGGATCCAGCACGGCCTGACCGTCCGCGACGGTCCGTACGGCTTCGATGAGACGTTCGGGAGAAGCGCGCTTGAGGAGGAAGCCGCTCGCGCCGGCCCGGATCGCACTCCAGACGTACTCGTCGTGATGGAACGTCGTCAGGACCAGCACCCGGGTCGGCAGCCCCGCGGCCACGATCCGCCGGGTTGCCTCGACCCCGTCGATACCGGGCATCCGTACGTCCATCAGGATGACGTCGGGGACGAGTTCGTGGCACAGACGGACGGCCTGGATGCCGTCCGCCGCCCGCCCGGCCACCTCCAGGCCGTCCTCGGTCCCGAGGATCAGTTCGAGGCCGGCTTGGAGCAGCGCGTCGTCGTCGGCCACCACGATCGTGATCGGTCGCTCGTCGCCGGCCGCTCCTTCGGCGTGCCAGGTCATCGGACCGGGAGCGAGACGCGCAGGCGGAACCCGCCCTGCTCGCCCTGCCCGTGCTCGAGCCTGCCGCCCAGGATCGACACGCGTTCGGCGATGCCGAGCAGACCTCGTCCGGGCTCGTAGCCGCTGCCCGCACCCTGGCCGTCGTCGCTGACCTCGATGTCGAGGCGGTCCCCCACCCGGCGGACGGTCACGTCGGCGGATCCGGCGCGGGCGTGCTTGACCGTGTTGGTGAGCGCCTCCTGCACGATCCGGTACGCCGACATGTCGATGCTGCTGGGGAGTTCGTCCCGGCCGGGATCCAGCTGTGCCGCCACGCTGATCCCGGCCTGGGCCATCCGGTCCGTGAGACGGCTCAGGTCGCCCAGCTTCGGCCGGGATCCGGCCGGTTCGGTGCGGCGCAACAGGCCCAGAACCCGGTCCAGTTCCTCCAGGGCATCACGGCCGGAGTCTTCCAGCTGCCCCAGCACCTCGCGGGCACGCTCCGGGTCGCGGTCGAGCAGCCTCCGGGTGGCGCCCGCCTGAATTAGCATCACATTGACGGTGTGGCCGACGAGGTCGTGCAGCTCGCGCGCCATCCGGGCGCGCTCCCCCGCGATCACCTCCTCGCGGAACCGGAGTTGGCTCGCGTCACGCTCCTCCAGGCGCCGCGCGGCGCCGAACCCGATGGCCCAGACGAGGAGCCACAGGAAGAGCACCCCGGCCGGCACCACGGACCAGACGTCGCGTTCCTCCTGCCCGGTGAAGTAGGCGATCATGCCGAGGAATGCGGCGAACGGACCGGTCCAGGCCCGGGTGCGGCTCGCGTGCAGGCCGAGGGAGTACAGGCCGATCAGGTTCGCGTACGGGGAGAGCGGGTTCTCCAGGCCGCACAGCGCTTCGACGGACAGGGCCGCGGTACCCGCCAGGTAGGAGGCCAGCGGCGCGGTTCTGCGGCACGCCAGCGGTCCGGCGACCGCCGCGGCGCATACGACGGCGCGCGTGGTGCCCGTGTCCGCTCCTGCGGCCGGACCCCATCGTTCGACGAGCATGACGGCGAAGAAGGCCGCGGCGAGTACGGCATCCGCGGCGAGGCGGCGGGCGAGCAGCGGGCGGCCCGTCGGGATCCGCCACGTACGGGGCGGTCGCCACGTGCTCGGGTGGTACGCGGGTCGGCGCATCGCTGCCAGGTCCTTCCAGCCGGGGGCGGGCTCCGGAAGCCGGCTGTCCCCCGTTGGCCTGTTGCCCTGTTGCCCTGTTGCCCTGTTCCGCACGTTAGCCGGGGACCGCGGGGTGCGCATCGTCCCTGTGGGGTACGCCGCCCCCGGCTGCCACCCCTCCCGGGGGCCGCCGGGTGCCCCCGGGAGGGGACGCGGCCGAGGCGGCTCCCTTCCTAGCGTGGCGAGCACGAACCGCGCCCGCTCCTGGAGGACCCGTGAACCGCTCACCGGCAGCGTCACCATGGCATCGCCCGCTCCTGCTGAACTCCGCGCTGATGTTTGCCGTTTCACTGCTCTGCGCCGTCGCCGCGCTGGTCGATGACCGTCAACTCCTCGGTGAATCGGTCTGGTTCAAACCGATGAAGTTCGGCGTGGCCTTCGGCATCTACGGAGCCACGCTCGCCTGGCTCCTGAGCAGGCTCGACAAGGCCGCGCGGGTGGGCTGGTGGACCGGAACCGTGATAGCCGTGGCCGGGGTGATCGACGTCTGCGCCGTCGTCTACGCCGCTGCCCACGGCACCTACAGCCACTTCAACGAGAACACCGACGCCGTCGCCCGGAACGTCTCCGCGGCCTTCTCCATCGGCGTCATGCCGCTCCTCGTGGCAACCCTGGTCATCGCGACGCTGGTGCTGTTCCGGTCCGGCACCGACCGGGCGCTCACCGTGGCCCTGGGTGCGGGGCTCACGCTCGCGGCCGCCGGCATGGCCGTGGCGGCCTGGCTCACCACCGTCTCCAGTGAGCCCCGTACCGTCCAGGACGCGTCGGGGAACCCGGTCGTGTTGAGCGGCGCCCACGGGATCGGCGATCCCGACGGGCGGGGGATGCCGCTCACCGGCTGGAGCCTCACCGGCGGAGACCTCCGCGTACCCCACCTGGTCGGCATGCACGCCATCCACGTCCTCCTGCTGATCATCGCCGTGATGCACCTGTACGGGACCCTCTCCCGCCGCCGGCTCGACGACGGGGTCAGGACCTTGATCGTCGGCGCGGCCGCGTGCTGGTACACCGGGTTGTTCGCGGTACTGACCTGGCAGGCGCGACGCGGGCAGTCGGTGGCGCACCCGGACCGGCAGACGCTGATCGCCCTCACCGCGGTGACGGTACTGACCGTCGTCGTCACGGCGCTCGGCCTCACCCTCACCACGCGGCGCACGCAGTGCACGCAGCACTGGTGTAGCGCCGGGCGGGTGCGGAGACGTCCTCGGGACGGTCGGACCAGAGGGCCGGGCGTACGGGCTGATGTGGCCAGGACTCGGGCAGGATGGCCGGGTGCACACATCGGATTTGATCGCGCGGGCGGCCGCTCTGGCCGATGAGGACGCCCGGCGGATCCTCGGCATCGCCGGGCCTCCCGGTGCCGGGAAGTCGACCCTGGCGGCGCTGATCGCGGACGCGCTCGGACCGGAGCGCGCCGTGGTGGTGCCCATGGACGGGTTCCACCTCGCGCAGGCCGAGCTGGACAGGCTCGGGCGGGCCGAGCGCAAGGGCGCGCCCGACACGTTCGACAGTGCCGGATACCTCTGCCTGCTCCGCAGGCTGCGGGATCCCGGCGAACGCACCGTCTACGCACCGGCCTTCGACCGCTCGCTCGAAGAGCCGATCGCCGGCAGCATCCCCGTCGACCCGGGCGTGCCCTTGGTGATCACCGAGGGGAGCTACTTGCTCCACGACGCGCCCGAATGGGCACCCGTAGGGTCGCTCCTGGACCAGGCGTGGTACGTGGCGCCCGACGAAAGCCTGCGCGTGCGGCGTCTCGTCGACCGGCACGTGCGCCACGGCAAGGACCCGGAGTCGGCCCGCGCTTGGGTCGCCCGCTCGGACGCCCCCAACGCCCTCCTCGTCGCGCGCGGCCGCCACCGCGCGGACCTCGTGGTCGGCTCCGGCTGACCACCGCGGCAGGACCGCAACCAGGCCGCGGTACCCCGCTGCGGATACCCGGCCGCGGATGCACGGCCCCGGGTGGCCGGAACTCGTCCGAGGTCGCCGATCCATTGCGTACCAACTGGTAACTTGCGCGAGTTGATCATGCTCGCAGCCACGGTCGGTCATGCTCCCGGCCCGCGCCGCGCCGCCTCGCCCCTCGGTCAAGGAATCACATTGGCACGCACCGCCCGGACGACCTCCCTCGTCTCCACGTCCGCCGTCGCACTCACCCTCTCCCTCCTCGGCGCCGCCGCCCCCGCGGCCGCCGCGGACGCGCCCACACCCCACCTGGACTCGGTCGAGCAGACCTTGCGGCAGGTCTCGCCGGGCCTGGAGGGCTCGGTGTGGGAACGCACCTCCGGCAACCGGCTCGGCTCGTCCGACCCCGGGGGCGGCGACTGGCTGCTCCAAACACCCGGCTGCTGGGGCGACGCCACGTGCGCCGATCGGCCCGGATCGCGCCGTCTTCTGGAGAAGATGCGCCAGGACATAGCCGATGCCCGGCAGACGGTGGACATATCGTCACTGGCCCCCTTCCCCGACGGGGGCTACCAGGAGGCGATCATCGCCGGCCTCAGGGAATCGACCCGGAGGGGCAACCGGCTGAAGGTGCGCATCCTGGTCGGCGCCGCCCCGCTCTACCACTCCACGGTGATCCCGTCGTCCTACCGGGACGAGCTGCTCGCTCGACTCGGCCCGGGCGCCGCGGGCAGCATCACGCTCAACGTGGCCTCGATGACCACCTCGAAGACGGCCTTCTCCTGGAACCACTCCAAGCTCGTGGTGGTGGACGGCAGTTCGGTCATCACGGGCGGCATCAACAGCTGGAAGGACGACTACCTCGACACCACCCACCCGGTGAGCGACGTCGACCTCGCGCTCTCCGGACCCGCGGCGGGCTCAGCGGGCCGCTACCTCGATTCCCTCTGGGACTGGACCTGCCGGAACAAGACCAGTTGGAGCACGGTCTGGTTCGCCGCCTCACCCGGCGCGGACTGCATGCCCACCCTGCCCCGGCCCGCCTCGCCGCAGGGCGGGGGCGACGTGCCCGCGCTCGCCGTCGGCGGACTCGGTGTGGGCATCCGCCAGAACGACCCCGCCTCCTCGTTCCGCCCGGTCCTGCCGGCGGCGGGCGACACCAAGTGCGGGATCGGTCTGCACGACTACACCAACGCCGACCGGGACTACGACACGGTCAACCCGGAGGAGAGCGCGCTGCGCGCCCTCGTCTCCAGCGCGAACTCCCACATCGAGATCTCCCAGCAGGACGTGCACGCCACCTGCCCGCCGTTGCCCCGCTACGACGTACGCCTCTACGACGCCCTCGCCGCGAAGCTCGTCTCCGGCGTGAAGGTCCGCATCGTCGTGAGCGATCCGGCGAACCGCGGCGCGATCGGCAGCGGCGGCTACTCGCAGATCAAGTCCCTCTCCGAGGTGAGCGACGCCCTGCGCGGCCGGGTGGCGGCCCTGACAGGTGACGGGGCTCGGGCGCGGACAGCCCTGTGCGACAACCTCCAGTTGGCCACGTTCCGGGCCTCCGACGCGCCGGCCTGGGCCGACGGCAAGCCGTACGCCCAGCACCACAAGCTCGTCTCGGTCGACGGCGCGGCCTTCTACATCGGCTCGAAGAACCTCTACCCCTCCTGGCTGCAGGACTTCGGGTACGTGATCGAGAGCCCGGCCGCGGCCGCACAGCTCAAGAGCGACCTGCTGGACCCGCAGTGGCGCTACTCCCAGGCCACCGCGACGTACGACCACACCCGCGGGCTCTGCAAGGGCTGACACCCCCGCCCCACGGTGCGGCATGGAGCGGTACGGCGCCGGGATCACGGCCGGAGTGAAGGGCAGGCCGGAGCACCCCAGGGTATACGCCCGGCGTGTCCCGAAAAGGATAGATATTGATCTGCTGTAAACAATGATCGGATCGCCCCGGCGCCTCCCCCAAAAGAGGAGATCAGACAATGAGGCCACTGCGCCGCCCCCGCCAGGCCGCTACCTTGCTCGCCGCGCCCGCATGCGCACTCACCCTCGCCGGCCTGGTCGCCACCCCCGCTCACGCCGCCACCATCGACGTCGCCTGCTCCCCCGCCGCCCTCATCCAGGCCGTCACCACCGCCAACAGCACCCCCACCACCTCCGACACCCTCAACCTCGCCCGCGACTGCACCTACACCTACTCCGAGCAGATCGCCGGCCCCGGCCAGGCCGCGCTCCCCCAGATCACCAGCCCCGTCACCATCAACGGGCGCAACGCCACCATCGCCCGCGCGGACAAGACCGACAACGAATTCCGCTTCTTCAACCTCCCTCCCACCACCGGCGCGAACCTGACGCTCCGAGACCTCGTGCTCGACAACGCCGAAGTCGCGGGAGTCGCCCAGGGAGGGGCCATCCAGCTGGGATTCGGCACCGTTGCTTCCCTCAACAACGTCCGTCTCACCGGCAACACCTCCGGCAACGGAGGCGGCGCCATCAACAACAACAACGGAAGCCTCCGCGTCGTAAGTTCCTACTTCAACGGCAACAACACCGAATCCGGCCACGGCGGTGCCATCCTGAGCACCGGCACCACGCGCGTGGACCTCAGTGTCTTCACCAACAACTCCACCGGCCCCGTCACCGGTGGCAACGGCGGAGCGATCTCGCACAGCAGCATCTCTTCGCCCTTCACCCTCACCTCGAGCATCCTCACCGGCAACGAAGCTCAAGGCCTGGGCGGCGCCGTCCACACCAACGGCTTCTCGGCGACCATCACCGACAGCCAGATCCGCCGCAACGACGCCAGAACCGGCGGGGGCATCGCCAACTTCGGCGCGCTCAACATCAACGTCCAAACCAGCATCCGCGGCAACACCGCGAGCTTCTCCGGTGGCGGCATCTACAACTTCGGCACGCTCAACACCCGCAACACCGTCATCGACGGGAACACGGTCACCCAAGGAACCGGCGCCGGCATCCACAACCACGGCGACCTCACGCTCAACGACTCCCGCGTCACACGCAATACCGCGGCCTACGCCCCCGCCGGCCTCCACAACAGCGGCGGAAGCGTCACCCTGAACCACGCCACCATCGCGAACAACAACCCCGGAAACTGCACTCCCTCAAACGCCCCTGTCACGGGCTGTACCCAGTAGGTACGCCCGGGGCGGGTACACCGAGGCCGAAGACGATCCGCTTCACACTCCCGGTCGTACCAGCCCCGACTCGTAGGCCACGATGACCAGTTGCGCCCTGTCCCGGGCCCCCAGCTTGCCCATGATGCGGCTGACGTGGGTCTTGGCGGTCAGCGGGCTGAGACCGAGGGCCTCGCCGATCTCGGTGTTGTTGAGTCCGCACGCGACGAGGGTGAGGACCTCGCGCTCGCGGTCGGTGAGGCATTCGGGGCCGGCCTCGGGCGACGCTGCCGTGGGGCTGAGCAGGAAGCGGGCGATGAGCCGGGAGGTCGGTCCGGGCGAGAGGAGGGCCTCCCCGCCGGCCACCGTGCGGATCGCCTCGAGGAGTTCGGCCGGGCGCGTGTCCTTGACCAGGAAGCCGGAGGCCCCGGCGCGCAGGGCCTCGACGATGTTCTCGTCCGTGTCGTAGGTGGTGAGCACGAGCACCTTCACACCGGCCAGGTCCTCGTCCGCGGCGATCAGCCGGGTGGCCTCGATGCCGTCGAGGTCGGGCATGCGGATGTCCATCACCACCAGGTCGGCCCGTTCCTTGCGGGCCAGTTCGACGGCCTCCCGCCCGGTGGCGGCCTGTCCGACGACGGTCATGTCCGGAGACGACTCGAGGAGCATCGCGAACGCGGCCCGTACGAGCGCCTGGTCGTCGGCGAGCAGAACGCGGATGGTCACGGGTTGCCTCCCAAGGGCAGTACGGCACTGACCTCGAAACCCTTGCCGGGAAGTGGCCCGGCGTCCAGCGTTCCGCCCACACTGCGCGCCCGCTCGCGCATGCCGACGAGCCCGAAGCCGGGCGTGCCCCCGCCCGTGCCGGTTCCGTCGTCGGTGACGGTGACCCAGAGGGAGCCTTCTCCGGCGCGCACGCCGACCCGGATGCCGAGGTCCCGCCTGCCGCCGTGGCGTACGGCGTTGGTGAGGGCCTCCTGCACGATCCGGTAGGCGGCCGCGCCCACGGCGGCGGGCGGCACCTCGTCGGTGACCGTCAGGTCCACCTCGGCCCCGGAGACCCGGGCGGCCTCCACCAGACCCACCAGGCCGTGCAAGTCCGGCAGGGGGTCGCGGGCGTCGCCCGTGCCGTGCTCGCGCAACACCTCCAGGGTGGTGCGCAGTTCGCTGCGTGCGGTGCGGCAGGTCTCGGCTATGTCGTCGAGGGACTTGGCGATCGCCTGGCGGTCCAGGCGCTTGGGGTCCGCGTTCAGGACGTGGGCGGCGACGGAGGTCTGCACGCCGATCAGGGTGATGCTGTGCGCGAGCAGGTCGTGCAGGTCCCGTGCTATGCGCAGCCGTTCCTCGGCGACGCGGCGGCGGACCTCCTGCTCACGTGTGCGTTCGGCGCGCTCCGCGCGCTCGACGACCGCGGCGACGTACTGCCGGTAGAAGCGCAGGGCGACGCCGATGAAGACCACGGCGAACACCCAGCCGGAGATCCGCAGCGCCTCGGCGGCCTGCTTCCTGTTGATGACCATCATGACGCTCAGCGCCACGGTCATGGCCACGCTGGTGGCGAGCAGGGTGTACAGCGGTCGGCAGATCACGGCGAGGCTGTACAACACGACTGCCGCGACCGGGAACGCGGCGGCGTGGTTGTTGTCGAGGGCGTGGTACGGCAGGAGCAGGACGGCCTCCGCGGCCAGCGCCACCAGCGGGTGGCGCCGCCGCCACAGGATCGGCAACTGCGCCGGGAGCAGCAGGAGCCAGCCCAGCGCGTCCGGTCGCCGGGACGGGTCGGTGACGAGGGCGAGGACCACGGCCAGGGCGGCGACGACGAGGGCGAGCAGGACGTCCTTGCGCGTGGCGTGCTGGGCGGTCCGCGGGTCGCGGTTGATCACCGTCATGATCCGCTCGCCGAGATGGGGTGTGAGTTCAGCTTCGGGCACGTGCTCATCCTCCGTCACATGGGCGCCCGTCCCGCAAGGGAGGGGCGCCCAGGGAGATCAGACGGGGTCGGGAAGGTGTCAGACGCGCTCCGGTTCCCGGAGCGGGGCTTCGGGAACCGGCGCCTTCGCCATGGGGCCCGGCCACCACACCTTCCTGCCGAGGGCGACGCTGGCGCTGGTGACGAGGTAGGTGCGGACGAGGAAGGTGTCGAGGAGCACGCCGACGGCGATGACGAAGCCGAGCTGGACCAGCGCGACGAGGCCCATGTTCATCAGCACCGCGAAGGTGGCGGCGAGGATGAGGCCCGCGGAGGCGATGACACCGCCGGTGGTGCGCAGGGCGGTGAGCGCGGCCGTGACGGGTTCGGCGCCGCCCAGGGATTCCTCCCGCATGCGGTGCATCAGGAAGATGCCGTAATCGACGCCGAGGGCCACCAGGAACACGAAGGACAGCAGGCCGAGAGCGGGGTCGGTGCCCTGGAAGCCGAACAGCGGCTCGAACACCAGGCCGCCGATGCCGAGGGAGGCGCCCCAGACCGCGACCACGGACGCGACCAGCATCAACGGGGCGACCAGGGAGCGCAGCAGGACGATCAGGATGAGCAGGACGGAGAGGAGGACGATCGGTACGACGACCTTCTGGTCACGGGCGTTGGTCTTCTCCAGGTCGATCTGCTGGGCGCTGGGTCCGCCCACGAGTGAGCCGTCCAGCTTGTCGCGCAGGCTCTTGATCGTGCGGGTCTCGGCGTCCGTCTGCGGAAGTGCGGAGGCGATCACGGACACCTCGGTCCAGCCCTCTCCCGTCCGGCCGATACGGGCGGAGGCGACGCCCTCGGTGGAGGTGGCCGCCGCGAGGGTGGCTTCGCCGCGGTCGGCCGGAGTCATGACGGTGATGGGCTGGCTGGAGCTGCCCGGGTAGGCGTCGGCCAGGGTCAGCATGGCGGAGACGGATTCCGGCCGGTCGACGAAGGCGTCCTCCTGCTTGAGGTCGCCGGGCAGGTTCAGGGCGCCGAGGGCGAGCGCCCCCAGCGCGAAGGCACCGGAGACGAGAACGGCCACCGGGCGGCGTCCGGCAGAGCTGCCCATGGCCGAGAACAGCGAGCGGCGCTCCTTGGGAGCGCTGCCGAAGGCCGGGATGAGCGGCCAGAACACGCGGCGGCCGAGCAGGACCAGGAGGGCGGGCAGGAGGCTGAGCATGGCGATCAGCGCGCACAGCACGCCGACGGTGCCGAGGGGGCCCATGGCGCGGTTGGAGTTGAGATCCGCGGCGAGCAGGCACAGCAGGCCTACGGCGACGGTGCCGGAGGAGGCGATCACGGCGGGCCCGCAACCGCGCAGGGCGGCCGCCATGGCCTCGTACGGACGCTCGATGCGGCGTAGTTCCTCGCGGTAGCGGGCGACGATGAGCAGGGCGTAGTCGGTGCCGGCGCCGAAGGCCAGGATGGTCATGATGCTGGTACCCGCGCCCGAGATGGAGGTGCCGAAGCCCTGGTTGAGGCCGTAAGCGACGCCCATGGCCAGGTAGTCGGCGATGCCGGCGACGACCAGCGGGATCAGCCACAGTACGGGGCTGCGGTAGATGAGGATCAGCAGGATGGCGACGACCGCGACCGTGGTGTAGAGCAGCGGGCCGGCGAGGGAGTCGTACACCTTTTTCGCGTCGCGGACGACCGCGCCGGGGCCGCCGACCTCGACGGTGAGGCCATCGGCGGAGCGGGCGGTCTCCCTGATGTCGTCGACGAACGCGTTGCGCAGTTCGTCGTCGTCACCGGGTTCGATGCTGCTGACCGGGTACATGAGCGTGGTGCCGTCCTGGGAGGGCACGCCCTTCGGGGTGTCGGTCAGCTTGTGCTCGTCGGCGATCCGCCCGATCTGCCGCTCGGCGGTCTCGCGGTCGGCGGCGGTGAGGGCTCCGTCGCGCTGGTAGACGAGGACGAGCTCGGTGCTCTCGCCGCCGGGCAGCCGCTCCTGGAGCTTGGCCACTTGGGTGGAGTCGGCGTTCGCGGGCAGATAGTCGGTCACCCGGTCGCGTGTGACGTCGGCGAGCTTCCCGGCGAACGGCGCGGCGACCGCGAGCACGGCGACCCACAGCGCGAGCACCAGCCAGGGCAGTGCTCGTCGCCGTCTCTGTGTAAGTCCGGCCCCCATGATCGGGCCTCCCTCCGGTTCGGGCGTCTTGTGGTGCTTCCAAGACTCCCGGCGGGCGAAGGCCGGAGCGTCGCGCCTGAGATCGAGTTCGCGGGTACTGCCGTGGGCTGCCCGGGCGAGCGGATTACTCCCGCGGGAGTAGGCGCCTGCGTCCGTCGGCGGTCGCCAACGTGCCGCAGCGGCACGTCAGCGGGTGGCGACGGCCAGGCTGACGACGTAGCGCTCCTCGACCATCCGGTTCGGGAAGACCTCGGTCAGGAGGTCGCGTTCCTGGGCCATGAAGGTGTTCGTCGCTTCCTTGCCGAGGACCAGGAAGTCGGAGTAGCTGGCGAGGTTGGCAAGGTGCGTGTCGAGAGGAACGCTCCGGGTCCACGGGACGTGGCGGTGGACGAAACCGAGCTTGGGCGGCAGTCCGCGGAACCGCGCCGTGGGGTCGTGCGGGCTCTCTTCGCCGGCGTCGGCCCGGTCGGCAGGGTCGGCTGGGTCGGCACCGAAGAGTCGGCGCAAGCGCGCGTCCTGGTCCGCGATCCACGGAACGGTGCTGTCGGAGTCGTTCCACCAGAGGGCGAGAGCACCGCCGGGGCGCAGGACCCGGAGAACTTCCGGGACGGATTCGCGCGGGTCGGTCCAGTGCCAGGCTTGGGCATATGTGATGACGTCGATGGAGGCGGAGGCCAGCGGAAGGTTGTTGCCGTCTCCTCTCACAAGGGGGACTTCGGGCAGGCCGAGACGGAACTGGGCGGCCATCCCCGGGCCGGGCTCGACCGCGATGACGCGCGCACCGCGCGCCCGGAGCAGCGTCGTCGCCAGTCCGGTGCCGGCCCCGACGTCGGCGACGCGGGCACCCTTCAAGGGGAAGCCGGTGAGTTCCTCGACCGCGTCGAGCAGTTCGGACGGGTACGAGGGACGGTTCGCGGCGTAGTCGGCGGCGGCGGTGTCGAATGAGCGAGCCTGTGCGGTGATCGTCATACGAACATTGTCGGCAGCTGCGGGTTCTCGGCGCCTCACCTTTCCTCACGCATGTCCCTCCCGTCCTGGAGGGGGCTCCCCGGGGTCCCAAGGGGGTGGCATGGGAGGAACTTTCACCCGGGGAGCCACAGAGGGGTCGCCATCGGACGGCGACAGGTCCCCTCGGAAAGATCATCCAACCAACGTCGCCCGTACGGTAGGGACCAAATACCTGAAGCATCCGCGGGCCGAACGCGGCCGGCGGCCGAGCGGCTGGTCCCGGCCCGTGCTCCGGCCGGGCGGTTCAGTGGCGCAGCGCGTAGTGGATCAATCGGGAGCCGGCCTTGTCCGCGGCAAGTCCGAGGGCGGCCCCGATCGCCTCGTCCGAGAGCTCGTCGTCCTTGGCGTTGCAGGCGGCGTTTCTTGCCGCTCGTTTCGTGGTGCGTTCCAGGGCCGCCACAGCCCTGAGCGCGGCGAGCGGAGCATCCGTGGCCAGGTGGAGCAGTTGCTCCTGTACGCGGTCCAGGAGCGCGGCCAGCTCGACGGGCAGCGGCACCGTTCGGGACTCGACGTCCGCGATGTGCAAGGCCCAGTCGTCCTCGGGGCCGTCGATGACCGGCTCGTACAAGCTCACGACGTCGACGGCGGTCCAGTCGATCGAGTACGTCCTGGCACCCCGCCAGCCACAGGCGCACGCCGCGCGGGCCCGCTCCGCGTGCGGCCGGTTCAGGATCCCGCTGTACGCCCACCACTCACGCGTCTCATGAAAATTCGTGCCGCTCCCGGGATCCAGATACACCGGACCGGGCTCGCTCCCATCAGCCAGCACCGCCCCCGCCCAGCCCTCATGCGAAGACCCGAACTCCTCCGGCACCCACCCCATGACCCCTCCTGCTCCCAGGCCGGCTCGGTCGCCCTCGCACAGCCTCGCAACGCTCCCGGACACGACAGGCGCGGACGCGGTCACGCCCTCGCCCAGCATGCCCAACCACAACGGCGCCCGGGCAAAAACGGCAGAAAAGCGTCCACCGCGGGGGTTCGCCCGCCCGAAGTCACCCTGGGTGGCGGGTGGCGGGTGGCGGGTGATGGTCAGGCGCCCCCGTCGACACCCGGGCTTCCGGCCAGCCAGGCACCGATCCTGGGCAGTGCCTCGGGGCCGCTGTCGCTCTCCACCGACGAGGCGAGGTCGGCGATCGTGACGGCGGCCAGCGAGGCGCGCCACGCCGCGTCGGCCGCTTCCATCGCCCGGGCGATGGGGCATCGCTTCGTGCACTGCTCAGGCGGCGTCCCCAGGGGGCCGCGCTGACGGATCTCGGTGCAGACGAATGCGGGGCTCGCTCCGTCGACGGCCCGCACCACGTCCAGCAGGGTGATGTCCTCGGCCTTCTTGGCGAGGACGTATCCGCCGGTCTTGCCCTGGATCGAGTGCACCAGGGCCGCGCGGGACAGCGCCTGCATCTGCTTCGCCATGTAGCTCGGCGACACGTCGTGCAGCGCGGCCAGCCGGGCCGCCGGCACGGGATCGCCGGCCGCGGTCAGCACCACGCAGCAGTGCAGTGCCCACTCCACGCCACCCGACAGCTTCATTCCACCTCCATTTGACTCGGACACAGCCTATCCGAGTATCATCTCGGACATCATCTGTCCGAGTTTGCGGCAGGGGTGCTCGGCACACGAAGGAAGGCACACCATGAAGATCACCGTCATCGGCACCGGACTCATCGGATCCCAGCTCGCCACCGAGCTCACCGCACGTGGCCACGAGGTGACCGCCGCGTCGCTGTCGTCCGGCGTAGACCTGCTCACCGGAGCCGGCCTCGACAAGGCGCTCGCCGGCGCCGACGCAGTGGTCAACGTGACCAACTCCCCGACGTTCGACGAGCAGTCCATCGAGTTCTTCCGCACCACGGTGGGCAATCTGCTCGCGGCGGGTGAGCGGGCCGGCGTACGCCACCAGGTCGCTCTCTCCATCGTCGGCGTGGACCAGGTCGCCGAACTGGACTACTACCGCGCCAAGACGCTTCAGGAGGAGCTGCTGCGCGGCGGCCCGACGCCTTACTCGATCGTGCGCGCCACGCAGTTCTTCGAGTTCATGGAGCCGACCATGTCGTGGACCTCGGACGAGAGCGCGGTGCGGCTGCCCGCGACGCCTCTCCAGCCGATCGCCAGCGCCGACGTCGTCGAGGCCCTCGCGGACGTGGCCACCGGAACGCCGCTCGGCGGGATCCTCGACGTCGCGGGTCCCGACAAGTTCACGCTCGACGAGATCGGCCGCATGACGCTGGCCGCGCGAGGCGACCGCCGCACCGTCGTCATCGACGACCAGGCGGGCCTGTTCGCCGCCGTCCACGGAGACGTCCTCACCCCGGGCACCGGCGCCCGCCTGGCGACCACCCGCTACCAGGACTGGCTCAGCGGCTGACCGCCACGATGGCGACCGCCGCCGTCTCACAGCCGCGGATGATGTCGCCGCGGTTCAAGCCGTGAGCAGGCGGAGGCCGAGACCTGCCGCGTCGAGGTCGGCGAGTCCGCCGTTGCACTCGGCCCACCGCCCGGACAGGCCGCTCCAGCAACGGGCCACGCAGCCGGCGCAGCTGCGCGACCGCGTCGGAGGACGGGTCCCCGACCAGTTCCGCAACCTCCTTCAGCCCGAAGCCCAGCCGCCGGCCGGGTGGCAGGGGCCGGGGCCACTGCCGTGCGGCTACCGCAGAACCGGGCGGTTGGCGGCCTCGTACTCATCCGCGACGGTGAAGACGCCGGCGCATCTCGGACACTCGGCCCTGCCGAAAAGGTGGGAGATCCCCTCAGCGAGTGCGACGTGCCCATCGCGGACGGCCGTCTCGTGCATCCACCGGCCGACACCCGAAAGCCTCTCGATGGGCGTCGGCCGGAGGTCGCGTCGGTCCACGTCACCCAGGTTCCAGTCACGGATCGCCGAGTAACGGCCGTAGTCGCCGATCGCGATCGTCACCTGCGTGGCGCACTGAGGGCAGAGCACGTCGTAGAAGTCGTCCGTGAAGTCCCCGAGGGCGTTCGCCCAGTGGTACTGCTCCTCGACCGCGAGCAGGGCGCGGAAGGTCACCACATAGTCGGCCGGCCGGGACTCCAGATGCCGGTCCAGCAGGATGCCGAATTCGGCGATCGCTTCAGCGCTGTCGGCCAGCAGATCGTCACAGCCGTGGTGTCCTGCGGCGCGCTCCATGATTTCTCCGGCCAGGTGGCGGGCTTCCGTACTGTCCGGCGCGAGACGCATCAGGCGAGGCAGGGCGGCGATGCCGGCGGGCGACACCAGGTCGTTCTCCAGGATCAGCCGGCGTCCCAGCTCCGTCCACGCCTCGTCGTCGTCGTCCCGACGCTCCACACGATCCAGAAGCTCGGGAACTCGTTCCACGTCTGAGTGCCAGTCGTTCATCCCTGCCTGGTTCAATCCCACTCCAGCCCCCTCCTCGGCACGGGCGCATCACCCGTCGATCATGAACGGAGTTTAGGAGCCGCCTCTGACCGACCCGGCGACCACGGGCAGGGCCGCGCCGCCGCCGGGCGGGTGACGGTCGACGCCGATCCCATCTGGGCCGCAGGGGGCTCAGAACTTCGGGTGCGGGGACTGGGCCTCGCACAGCTCCGCGGCCTCTTCCTGTGTCTCGACGGAGGGAGGGGAACCGTCGAGTGGTTTGCGCGCGGTTTCCTTCATGCAGGCCACGGCGATGATGCCGACCAGCGCCGCCCCCATCGAGTAGTAGGCGGGCATCAGGTTCGAGCCGCTCCAGCTGATCAGGGCGGTGACCACCAGCGGGGTCGTCCCGCCGAAGAGGGAGGTCGACAGGTTGTAGCCGACCGACAGGGAGCCGTACCGGACCCGCGTCGGGAACAGGGCGGGCAGGGCGGCGGACATCGTCGCGAGCATGCAGACGAGCGACAGGCCCAGCACGAGCATGCCCAGCCCGACCGCGAGGACGCTGCCCTGCCGGATCAGGAGGAACGCGGGCAGGGAGAGCACGAAGAACCCCGTCATGCCCGTCATCAGTACGGGCTTGCGGCCGAAGCGGTCGGAGAGCGTGCCGACCCGGCTGATCACCAGCATCAGGAAGACCATCATGCCCAGCAGGACGAGCAGGCCGTGCGTCTCGCTGTAGCCCAGCTCGTCGGACAGGTAGGTCGGCAGGTACGACAGCACCAGGTAGACGTTGATGTTGTACGCGCCGACCAGGCAGACGCACAGGACCAGCGTCGGCCAGTGGTCGCGGAAGATCTTCGCGAGGTCGCCCTTGGTGGTGGTCTCCACGGCGTCCGCGGCCTCCGTGGCGAGCGCCTTGCCGCCCTCCAGTTTCTGGAAGGCGGGGGTCTCGTCCAGGCGCAGCCGCAGGTAGAGGCCGACCAGGCCCAGCGGCCCGGCGACGAGGAAGGGAATGCGCCAGCCCCAGGCCTCCATCTGGCCGTCGTCGAGCACGGCGTACAGCGTGGTGACGAGGCCGGCCGCGCCGACGTACCCGGCCAGGGTGCCGAACTCCAGGAAGCTGCCGAAGAACCCGCGGCGCTTGTCGGGCGCGTATTCCGCGATGAAGGTGGAGGCGCCGCCGTACTCACCGCCGGTCGAGAAGCCCTGGACCATGCGGAAGAGGATCAGCAGGGCGGGAGCCCACAGGCCGATCGTCTCGTGCGAGGGGATGAGCCCGATCGCGAACGTGCCCACCGCCATCATGATCATGGTGAGGGCCAGGACCCGTTTGCGGCCGAGGCGGTCGCCCATCGGGCCGAAGAACATCCCGCCCAGCGGCCGTACCAGGAAGGCCACGGCGAACGTGGCGAACGAGGACAGCAGTTGGGTGGTGTCGTTCCCGGACGGGAAGAAGACGTGTCCGAGGGTGACGGCCAGGTAGGAGTAGATGCCGAAGTCGAACCACTCCATGGCGTTGCCGAGCGAGGCCGCCTTGACGGCGCGCATGACCGTCGCCTGGTCCGTGACGGTGATGTCCGTCCTGCGCAGTCTGGGATTCCTGCGCTGCCTGATGGCGCGGAAGAGGATGGGATGGCGCTTCACCGCTTCGGGATCGGCCACCTGCGGGGGATTGGGGGCCACCATGGGCCGGTCCTTTCCTCGATGGGTGCTCCAGCCATCCCGTCTGCGCGATCATCGTGCTCGCAAACGGTCCGGGCGGCCGAATGCGATGTGGATCACAGCCTTCCGGATCCCGCGAGGTTCTCGGGCCTCCCCACCGACACCGCCCACTTGTGGAAACGGCCGGTGTACACGTCCGTACGGTTCTCCGGTGCGTTGCTGTTGGCTTCGGTGAGCACGGCCCGCACCCCCTTGCCGTCTGCGACGAGACCTTGGTAGTCGCCGAGGAAGTAGCCCCCGGCGAACGGCGCCTGGAGCCAGTCGAAGACCCGTGAGATCCGTCGTTCGGTCCGGAGCTCCGGGTCTCCGCGCGGCAGGGTGGCCAGCTGATAGGCGGTGGGCAGGGTGGTGGTGTCGCCCGGCTTGAGGAACCGCAGGTCGTAGTAAGTGAGCGCGACCGTGCCCCGCTCGTCGACCGCGATCGACGGGGAGAAGGCCGGCACGTTCTCAGGGCTGATCAGCTCGGGGTTACCCCAGGTGTGTCCGCCGTCGGTGGAGCGCACGAGCTGGACGGAGTCGAACCTGCCGCCGGAGAAGTCCGAGCCCTCGTAGGCCATGTACAGCGCGCCCGACGCGGGGTCGACGGCCGGGCTGGGCAAGGTGGCCGCGGCGCGCAGCAGTTTGGCGGGGTCGTTCGGGTCGACCTCCGGCACGGAGGTGTCGCGGGCCACGGTGGCCGGGCCGCTCCAGGTTTCTCCGGCGTCGGTGGAGGTGACCACCTCGTAGTGGGCTTCGGCGACGGCGCTCAGGTCGTCGGTGTAGGTGATCCGGTCGTAGAAGTCGTACAGGGTGCCGGTGCGCCGGTCGACGACGATCACATGGCCGATGGTCTGGGTGTTGGGCACGGCGCTGGTGTCGACGAACCGCCGGGCCTCGCTCCACGTGCGGCCGCCGTCGCGGGTGAGGGAGATGTAGCCGGGACCGTCGAGGGAACTGGGGCCGGGCGGGTCGTTGTCGAGGCGGTCCCAGACCTGGTAGGCGGTGCCTTCGCGGATCGGGTCGGCCGTGAGCGAGGGCTTGTCGTTGAAGAACGGCTGCTCGTCGACGTGGGTGGTGGTGAGGTTCCGCCAGGTGCGGCCGCCGTCGTGGGACGTGGCGGTCAGGAGGGCGCTGCGCGTGCTCTTGGTGAAGTCGACGCCTTCCCCGCTCGCGTAGACCGTGCCGTCCGGGCCGGTGCTCACCCAGGGGTCGGAGGCCCGCTCGTAGTCCGCGCCGCCAGGGGCGCACAGGCTGAACGGCAGGGCGCTCCGGTGGTAGGTGTGGCCGTCGGTGGTCCAGGAGGCCACCAGGCCGCGCGCGGCGCCGTCGTTCCACCGGTCCTGCTGGTACACGGTGACCACGCGTTTCGGGTCGCGCGGATCGACGGACAGGTACGGCTCGACCTCGGTGCCCGGGTAGACGACGCTCTCGGGGGACCTCGCGCCGATGGCGCAGCCCGCGTACGGGTCGCCGTCGGACACCTTGACCAGGGGTGTGCCGCCGGGGGTCCGGTCCGCGGCGGCGGGGCTCGCGCCGGTGACCGTGCCGAGCAGGAGCGCGGTGGTGGTGACGGCGGTCAGGGGCAGCAAGGCGCGCATGCGGGATCTCCTCCGGGCCGGCCGGCCGGGGTACGGGACCGCCTTCATCGGGGGCGGCCTGCGGCACGGAGGTGTCATGGAACGCGAGGGTGGAGCGACTCCGCTTGGTCCTTTTCGGCGTTGCGGCCGATGCCCTTGATGGGCCGAACGACGGAGTCGTCCCCGGGGTCGCCGGGGAGCACGGCGGAGCCGACCGGCGCCTTACGGTGCCGGTCGGCTCCTTGGTGTGCTGTTACGGGCCCGTACGGTCAATCGATCGCCGGCTTGGTCCCGTCGGGCAGCGCGCAGTAGTAGCCGGCGTAAGGCCGTGCGGCGATCTGTCCGCCGGCGGCCGTGCAGTCGTCTCTGGAGATGTTCGGAGACGAGGCGGCCGCGGCGCTGACAGCGCCGACAGCGCTCATGCCGGCCAGGGTTGCCGCGGCCAGGGCCAGGCCCAGGGTTCTTCGGATGCGCATGACTTCCTCCTCTCAGGCGCCTCGTTCGGCCTTCGGGAAGGGCAAGGAAGGACAAGTGCCAAGACGACGGCGCCCTCTTCTCCAGCATGGGCGCTCCGCGGGAGGCCCGCGACGCCGGGCTCGGCGCCGCGCGCGGTCCTCTAACGCGGTTCGTGGGCCGCTGACCGGCAGGCACCGGTCGCGGCGCCGCCCGCCACCCCGGCTTCGGTCAGCCCGGTGACACAGCTCTGCAGGTCTCCGACCACGCCACGGCCGCACGCTGCGGTGACGGAGTCGGAAGCGGTGGCACCGGCCAGTTCGGCCATCTGCGTGCAGGCGGGGATGTCCGCCCGGACCGTAGGGGCAGCGAGGACCCCGCCACCGAGGGCGAGGGTCAGGCCGGTGAGGGCACCGGCGATACGGGTTGACGTGCGCATGGGACGCACCTGCCTTCCGGGTTCGTCGCGTGGTCCTGGTTCCGAGGGGCCGGAACCGCGCGGTATGGCCGCCTGACGAGGCTCGGCGAGAGGGCCGCGGACCGGATGGGACGCACTCGGAGCTCCACTCGCGGGCCCCTCACTTCAGCGTCGCACCCTCTCCCCCACCCGTCCTGCGCACCCGGGGGCGGGCGACGCCGAGCACCTGCGATGGCGCACGGCTCGACATGACGTGCCACCCACCCCGGTGAGAAACTGGAAGGTGGCCCCAACCGACGCAATCCGTGAAAGGGGAACCACATGCGCATGCGACGAATCTTCGCCGCCGTCATCGCCACGCTGGCCCTCGCCGGACTCGGCCTCACCGGCGCCGCCACCGCTTCCGCCACCGCGCTACAGAGCACTCCATCCGTCGTCACTCCTTCCGAGTGCAAGCAGGGCGGCGGTACGCCCGCGATCAATGACGCGGGCAACCTCTGCAAGGGCGGCATGTACGACGGGGAGCAAGTCGACTAGCTCCTTCACCTCCTAGAGCGCCCCGCTGCCCGCGGGGCGCTTTCGCGTGGGCGCAGCACGTCGCGTGTCGCGCGTCGCGCACATAGCGCGTGGCAACGGACCGTGAGTTCGAAGGTGCGACATTCCGGCGAACCCTCAGCCTCCCACAACAGGCTGCTTGTTGCGTTCTTCTTCTTGGTTTTTGCGGATCCATGCCTCTCTATTGCATCCCCATGCTCACCTCCCTACGCTCTGCCGCGTCAAGGTCAGCGCTGATGCGACGCAGTCGGAGGAGATCCAGATGGGTGTCACGCGCCGTACGGTCCTGCGGGCCGCTACCGCCGCCGGGGCCACCGGAGTTGCCGGAGTCGTCGGAGCCTCCCGGATCGCGCTCGCCGAAGGCGCACGCGCGGCGAGCGCACCCGGCGACGTCGTCGGCAAGGTCACCGTGGGGTACCAGGGCTGGTTCGCGTGCGCCGGCGACGGTGCCCCGATCAATGGCTGGTGGCACTGGGCCCAGAACTGGGGCCAGTCACCGTCCACGTCCAACAAGGCCATCGTGGCGTGGCCCGATGTCCGCGACTATCCGACCACCTACCGCACCGCTTTCGGGAACTTGGGCAACGGACAGCCCGCTTCGCTGTTCTCCTCGTACGACCAGTCGACCGTCGACGTGCACTTCCGCTGGATGAAGGAGTACGGCATCGACGCCGCCGCGCTCCAGCGCTTCAACCCGACCGGCGGCGAGGGTCCGACCCGTGACGCGATGGCGGTGAAGGTGCGCGGCGCAGCCGAGTCCCAGGGCGTCAAGTTCTACGTGATGTACGACGTTTCCGACTGGACGTCCATGCAGACGGACATCAAGGCCGACTGGGTGAACAAGATGCGGGCCCACACCGGCTCGCCCGCGTACGCCCGGCAGAACGGCAAGCCCGTGGTGTGCCTCTGGGGCTTCGGCTTCAACGACAACCAGCGGCCGTTCACCCCGGACGCCTGTCTGGATGTCATCAACTGGTTCAAGCAGCAGGGCTGTTACGTGATCGGTGGGGTGCCGACCTGGTGGCGGACGGGAGGCGGGGACTCGCGTCCCGGCTTCTCCGGGGTCTACCACGCCTTCGACATGCTCTCGCCGTGGATGGTCGGCCGGATCGGCAACGTCGGGGACGCGGACAACTTCTACAACGTCGCGACCCTGCCCGACCTCGCCGAGTGCGCCGCACACGGCATCGACTACCAGCCGTGCGTCCTGCCCGGCGGGGTGACCGAACGGCAGCGCGCCCACGGTGACTTCATGTGGCGGCAGTTCTACAACATGGGCCGGGCCGGGGTCGCGAGTGCGTACATCTCCATGTTCGACGAGTACAACGAGGGCAACCAGATCGCCAAGACCGCCGAGTCCCCCCTGTGGGTGCCGGCCGGATCGGGCCTCGCGGCCCTCGACGAGGACGGGACCGCCTGCTCGTCCGACTACTACCTGCGGCTGACGGGCGACGGCGCCCGGATGCTGAAGGGGCAGATCCCCCTCACCGCCGTCCGCCCGACCCCGCCGGTCGTCGGCGGGGACACGGCCCCGCCGACGGCCCCCGGCAACCTGCGCGCGACCGCCGTGACCGATACCACCGTGACGCTCGCCTGGACGGCCTCCAGCGACGACATCGGCGTGACGGGCTACCGGATCCGCCGGATCACCGGCGCCGGGGCCACCCCGATCGGCGCGGCCCCGGGGAGCTCCACCACGTTCACGGTGACCGGACTCACCGCCTCGACCGCCTACACCTTCGACGTGCAGGCCCTCGACGCGGCGGGCTCCGTCTCCCAGCCGTCCGGACAGGTGACCCCGACCACCACGGCGGGCGGCTCCCCCACCGTCGATCTGGCCCTGAACCGGCCGACCGCCGAGAGCGGCCACACCCAGGTGTACGGATCGGGCAACGCCGTGGACGGCCAGGCGAACTCGTACTGGGAGAGCGCCAACAACGCCTTCCCCCAATGGCTCCAGGTGGACCTGGGCGACTCCGTGGGAGTGCGCCGCATCGTCCTCACCCTCCCTCCGGCCACCGCATGGGCCACCCGCACTCAGACCGTCGCCGTCCAGAGCAGCACGGACGGCGCCTCCTTCAGCCAAGTACTCGGCGCCTCGGCCCGTACGTTCGACCCGGCCACCGGGAACACCGCCACCCTGGCCCTGCCCGCCGGCACCGCGGCCCGCCACCTTCGGCTCGTCTTCACCTCCAACACGGGCTGGCCCGCCGGCCAGGTCGCCGAGTTCCGGGTGTACGGCGCCTGATCACCCGGGGGCCGGTAGCGTGGCAACCACCGGCAGGAGGAGGGGACATGACCCGACGCGAGAGCGCGGCCGAGGTGTTCGACGCGCTGGGTGGGCGCTACGACGAGCTGTTCGGCTCCGTGCCCGAGCAGTTGGAGGCCCTGGAATGGCTCGCGGGGCGGCTGCCCGCCGGAGCCCGGGTGCTGGACGTGGGCAGCGGAACCGGCAGGCCCACGGCGGAGGTGCTCGTCCGCGCCGGGCATGGCGTGACCGGGATCGACGTGTCGGCGGCCATGGTCGAGACGGCCCGCGCCCGGGTTCCGGGGGCGCGTTTCGAGCAGGCCGACGTACGCACCTACGTCCCCCCGGCCGCCGGCTTCGACGCCGTGTGCTCCTTCTTCCCGCTCCTGGTCATGGACCAGCCGGACATCGCGGCCGCCCTCGACCGGATGGCGTCCTGGATCGCGCCGGGCGGGTACCTCGTGCTGGCCACGGTCCCGGGAGACATCCGGGGACTGGACATCGAGTGGATGGGCCATCCGGTGACCGTCAGCAGCCTGTCCGCGGACCAGCACCTGCGACGGCTGACGGAAGCCGGCCTCGAAGTGCTCCACCACCACACGTCGTCCTTCGTACCCGTGGATCCCCTCGCGGGGCCCGAGGAGCACTTCTTCTGCTACGCGCAACGGCCCGCCTGACCCGCCCGGCTCCCGATCCTGCCGGTCGGGGCCGCAGACGTCGCTCAGCCCCCGTCCGTCGGCAGCCAGCAGCCGTGCAGCCCGAGCGGGACCCGGACCGGGATGCGGACGCGGGCCACCGGGCCGGAGGCCGGATCCTCGGCCGGGACCACCAGGAACCACGCGGACCCGTCGGTGCGGTCGGTGGCGAAGGTCAGCCAGTAGCCGTGCTCCTGCGAGTCCAGACCCGGCACCGGTGCGAAGACCGGCTCCCCGACGGACAGGTCCCCGGCATCCCAGACACGGGCGGTACCGGTCTCGGTGTCGTGGAAGCGCACGGCGTCGTACTCACCGGGCAGCAGGTCCGTCCGGCCGGTCCCGGTGGCCAGCGCGACGTGGCGGTGGCGTCGGCCGATGAGCCGGTCGTCGATGCGGGGGAACTCCACCCGGGCGTCGTCCAGCGGGGTCCGGGCCATGGTGCCCGCCACCGGGTCGATGCGCGCCCGTACGAGACCGCCGCTCGCGGGGGCCGCGCCGGGCTCCCGCTCTCCCCCGACGGTCAGCCGGCTCCACTGCACGTAGTCCAGGACCACCGGGGCCTCCGGGCCCGGTCCGTCGTCGTACGCGTTCACCGTGTGCCAGAGCCAGAACGCCTCGTCGTCGGCCCAGCGCGGTGGGCCGCCGTCGCGCGGGACGAGGACCACGCGGGTCCCGCGCTCCGGCCGCCAGGCGAGGAGCGGGCCGCCCGTCATGGCCGCGGCCAGGTCGAGGAAGGCGGGTGCGAGGACGATGACCGCGTAGCGGGCGGTGAGGGCCATGTCGTGGATCATCATCGGCTCGTCCACGCCGGCGATCGGCGTGGGCCCGCGCGTGACCGTGCCGTCACGGCCGATGACGGACCAGGTCAGGTACGGCGCTTCGAGGCCGTAGCAGAACACGACCATCTCCCCGGTGACCGGATCGGTCTTCGGGTGGGCCGTGATGCCCATCGGCAGGGCGCCGTCGAAGTCCTCCCGGCCGAGCGTCTCCAGACCGGCGCCGATCCCGAAGGGACACGCGGCCTCGGCGAGCGCCAGTATCCGGCCGCCGTGCCGGACGACGTTGACATCCGGCATGTCCCGGAAAGTGCCGGCGAGTTCGGGTCCGACCTGGTCGGCGTCCGGCATGATCATCGACTCCAGCCCGCCCCACAGGGCCCGGCCGACCCGTTCCTCAGCGCGCAGGGCGGGAGTGCGTACGAAGCGGTTGCGGTAGCGGGCGCGGCCCTGCGAGAGCCAGATCCCGTGCAGCATGCCGTCGCCGTCGATGGGGTACAGGTACGAGCCGATCGGGGTGAAGCGGGGATTGGGGCCGTTGCGCAGGTACAGCCCGTCCAGCGCGGGCGGGATCTCACCGGTCACCTCGAGGTCGCCGACGTCGACCTCCTCGCTCACCGGGGCGAACGAGCCCAGCAGGTGCGGAACCCGGGTGGGGTCGAAGCGCGGGGGCGTGTGCGTGTTCACGGGACCTCCCGGAGCATGCCGGATCCGGTCTTGCCGACAGTTCCCAGTGAAACGCGGTCGCCGGGCCCGTGCCAGCCGTCGGGTGTCCGCCGGGCCGGCCTCCCTCTGCCGGGGCGGGTGCACCCTGCGGATGCGCCGGCCTAGGTCGTCTCTTTCGGATCTTGTCGGTCGCGGGCCCGGCAAGATCCGAAAGGGACGGCCTAGGTGCGAGCCGCCCGAATGGGTGGATTAGCTCTGGAACTCTCCGCGGACCGGCACCGCACCCCGCACCGTTCAGGGATGTGGAGACCGCTCAGGGGGATGCGGTCGGGGCCGGAAGCGGGGGCGCCGGATGGGCGTGGGACGACCTGAGGGGCAGCGGCGGGCTACGTTGCGGGACCGGGCCGGCTATCGGTTCGACCGGACCCTGGCCCGCAGCACCGGGACCCTGATGGGCTGGCTGGTGATCACCTGCCTGGCCGTCGTCGTCCCGGTGAGCACCCTGCTCGTGTGGACGGACCCCGGGTCCCCGCGCTCGCTGTCGGGCCGGTTGACAGCCGCTTGGCGGACCAGTGCCGAGACGCTGCGGTTGGGATCCGTGACCGGAACACCGCTGCGCATGGTGCTCGCGGCCCTGCTCGGCCTGGTGGCCCTGCTGTGCGTGTCGACCCTGGTCGGGGTGATCACCACGGGTCTGGCCGACCGGATGGCCGAGCTGAGCCGGGGGCGGTCGACCGTCCTGGAGGAGGGCCACATCGTGGTGCTCGGCTGGTCGGACCAGGCGGGCACGGTGGTGAGCGAGCTGGCCGCCGCTCAGGCCCCCGGCCGGCCGAGGGCCATCGTGCTGCTCGCCGACCGGGACAAGACCGAGATGGAGCGGGCGCTCGCCGCGCGCATGAGCCCGGGCCGCGGACGACCGCGGGTGATCTGCCGGAGCGGGCCCGCGAGCGACCCCGGGGTGCTCACTCTGGTCAGCCCGCAGACGGCGAGCACGGTCCTGGTGCTGTCCTCGGACGAACCGGCCGCCGACGCGGAGGTCCTGCGGATCCTGCTGGCGCTGCGAGCGGTCCTCGGTACGGCCGCGGACGGGCCTCCGGTGCTGGCCGCGGTGCGCGAGGACAGGTACCACGCACCGGCGCGGATCGCCGCCGGCCCGCGCGGAACGGTCCTGCGGACCGACACCGTCACGGCCCGGCTGATCGCCCAGTGCGTGGGCCGCCCCGGCCTCTCCCTCGTCCTGCGGGACCTGCTCGACTTCGCCGGATCCGAGTTCCACGTCGTCGACGCGACCCCCTTCCACGGCCGCCCCTTCGGCGCCGCACTGCTGGGCTACGCGGACTCCTGCGTCATCGGGCTGCTCACCGCGGACGCCCGTACGGTGCTGAACCCGCCGGCCGGCACCCCTGTCGAACCGGGCAGCCACTTGATCGTCCTCGCCCGCGACGAGGACTCGGCGCGACCGGAGGACTGCGAGCACCTCGTCGATCCATCGGCGGTCAGTACGGCCGCGCCCCCGCCCGAGAAGGCCTCGCGGCTGCTCCTGCTCGGCTGGAACCGCCGGGCACCCCTCGTGGTCGGACAGCTCCGCCGGATGGCCCGGCCCGGTTCCGTGCTCGACGTGGTCACGGACCTCACCGTGCCCGGGCCCCGGGCGTCGGTCCCGACCCCGGCGACGGATCCGGGAGCTGGACCGGGACCGGGACCGGGATACGAGCCGGACCACGAGCCGGGGCGGGGTGCGCCGGCTCCGCCCCGTCTCGCCGTGCACTTCCGGTCCGCGCCCTTGTCCCACCCCGAGACCCTGCTGGGGCTCGACCTCTCCGGGTACGACGGACTGGTCGTCCTCGGCCCCGAACCGGGCGAGGGCCCCGACCGTCCCGACGACTGGACGCTCGTCACGCTGCTGGGACTGCGTCTTCTGGAAGAGAGCACCGCCCGGAAGCTGCGCGTGGTCACCGAGCTCACGGACGACCGCAACCGGCCCCTGGCGCCGGTCGATCCCGGCTCCGACGTCATCGTCAGCGGCAACCTGACCGGGCTGCTCATGGCGCAGATCACCCAGAACCGGCACCTCGCACCCGTGTTCGGCGAGCTGTTCTCCGCCGAGGGCAGCACGGTGCGCCTGTGCCCCGCGGGAACCTACGTACGCCCGGGCAGCGAGGCGAACTTCGCCACCGTCGTCGCGGCGGCCCGCGCACGGGGGGAATGCGCCATCGGGTACCGGCTGCACGAGCGGCGCACCCTGTCGCCGGACCACGGCCTCCTGCTGAACCCGCACAAGGCCGCACGCCACCGCTGGAGCCCCGAGGACGAGGTGATCGTGGTGTCGGCCGACCCCGCCGGGCTCGGCGATCCCGCGCCCGACCGGTCACGACCCGTCTCCGCCGGGTAGGAGCCGGGAGCCGGGCCTACACGGGACCGCGGACCCTTGCGCACGGGACCTTCGGTCCCCACCGAGCGGACGTCCGGCCACTGGTCGTATCCCCTCCCCCGCGCTTGGCTGGAAAGTCGTGCCATCTACTTGGAGGGGACCGCCCGAGATGAACCCGCGGCCCGCAGAACCTGCTCCTCCCACCCTCGCGCGGCCCGCTGCCGACGGATCCGGCCGCCTTCTGGTGGCCCTCGAAGGCGGCTCCCGGGAAACCGGGCTGATCCTCGACGCCGATGCTTGGGCACACGCCCTTCTCGGCACGGCCCCTTTCGAGCTGGTCGGACTCCCCCTTGCCGCGCTCGCCCCCGCCGGCCATGCGGGGGCGGTGTCCCGGCTCCTGCTCGACGTCGCCCACTCGCATCGGACGGACCCGCCGGTCGCGAGTACGGCCGGGACCGTTCCTCCGGTGACCCGGAGGCCGCTGCTGCTGCGGAGCGGGGACGAAGCCGTGCTGTGCCTGGTGTCCGCCTGGTCCGTCGACGGTCCCGAGGGCCGTCCGGCCGCCGTGGTCGAGCTGGAACGGTCCTCCCCCGCCGACTCCGGCAGCTGGGCGATGCTGCACGCGATGGCCGCGCTCCGGGGGGAGTCCGTCTGGGCCTACGACGAGGAGCAGGACCGGTTCTGGTGGGTCGAGAACTCGTTGAAGCACAACGGGCACGACGGCGCCGGGGAGCTTCCCCTGCAGAACGTGCTGGACCAGCTGCATCCCGACGACACGGCTCACGTCGAGGACGCCTTCTGGGCCCTGCGCCGGGGCGAGCGCGAGGTGGTGAACATCCGCTTCCGCCATCCCGACGGGGAAGGCGGCTACCGTGCGCTGCAGTCGGTCGCCCGCATCATGCGCATCGGCTTCGACGGGACGCGGCGGATCGTCGGGTCCACCGCGGACCGTACGGACGCCGACGAGCACGAACGGGCCGTGGCCCGCGAGCACACCCGGCAGAACCGGCTGGTCCGCGAACTCGCCGCGGCATTCGTCGCGGCCAAGACGGAGCAGGAGCTCACCGAGGCCATCCTGCACAAGGTGGCGCCCGCGTTCGCCGGAACGGGCACGCTGCTCGCCTTCGTCGAGAACGAGCGGCTCCGGGTCACCTTCGGCGAGGGCATCGACCCCGCCATGGCGCGTTCCCTGCACGGCATGAGCTTGGACTCGCCGAAACCCCTGGCCCATGCCATCCGTACCGGCCGCACCGAGGCCATCGGCTCCAGGGAGGCCTACCGCGCCGCCTGGCCGAAGGCGCACGGCCTGCTGGACGCGACGACCGCGCAGTCCTTCCTCATGGTGCCGTTCGCCGCCGAGCCCGGCAGACCTCTGGGCGGCTGGGTCATCACCTACGACGCCCCCCACCGCACCACGGAACAGGAGAGCACCCTCCTCGGGGTCATCGCCGAGCTCGCGGGCCAGGCCTGGGAGCGGATCCGTCTGAGCACGGCCCGCCTGGAGCTGGCCGGGGCGCTCCAACGGGACATGCTCCCCGCCGAGCTGCCCGCCATCAGGGGATTCGAGATCGCCGCGCGCTACCTGCCGGCCAACGAGGGCCTGGAGGTGGGTGGTGACTGGTACGACGTGATAGCCCTGCCGGACGGCGGGGTCGCCTGCATCATCGGCGACGTCCAGGGCCACAACATCCAGGCGGCCGCGCTGATGGGGCAGGTCCGTACCGCCATGCACGCCTACGCCTGGGAGGACCCCTCGCCCGACCGCGTTCTGGAGCGGACGAACGAACTCATGCTCCAGATGGGGGCGGCCGGCTTCGCGACCTGCCTCTACGCGCTCCTCGATCCGCTCGGCCGGGTGGTTTCGGCCCGGGCGGGCCACGTACTGCCCGTCCTGTGCACGGCCACCGGGACATCGGCGCCCGAGACGCCCGGCGGACTCCCGCTGGGCGTGCAGAACGGCACGGCGTACCCGCTGACACAGGGCCGCCTGGGGAAGGGCGAGACCCTCGCCCTGCTCACCGACGGGCTCGTGGAAGGGCCGCGCCTCAGCCTCGACGACGGCACGGCCCTGGTCTGCCGGACGCTGGAGGAGTCCCGGGGCGCACCGGTCGAGGAGATCGCGGACGCCTTGATGTCCTGTGCCGGAGCCACACGGCATGACGACGACCGTGCCGTTCTCGTCGTGCGCCGAGCGGTGGTCGCCTAGCGGTCGGCTCCGCGCAACCGATCGCCCTTCGGCCCGATGCCTCGGTTCCCGGCCGGAGTTCCCTCCGGGGCGAACGCATGGTGGAAGGTGAAGGCGTGCGGGACGGGGCCGTGCTCGCGGAGGTGGTCCAGCCTCGAAACCCCTTCCCGCCAGGTGGGTATCACGCCCTCGGCGACCCACCAGCACACGTAGTTCGGGTGCTCGGTCCTTTCGAACCAGTCGTGGCGCCTGTTCAGCGCCGCGCGGTGCAGGCCCGTGTAGACGGCATCGAAGGCGGGGCGCAGGTCGGTCCAGAGCGAGAGCGTCGTGGCAAGGGCGGTCGTTTCCACCGTCCGGCCCTTGCCGTACCAGGTCGGTACGGCGAACTCTCCCCATGCGCCCCAGTCCGCATCGAAGAGCACGCCCCGGTCACCGTCCTCCGGTTCGGCACGCGCGAGGTATCCGGGGCGCTCACCGATCTCCCGGTAGACGGCCTCACCGGTGGCGTACAACGCCTGGGTGAGGGGCGCGGGATCGGCCAGAGGCGCCTTCAGGACGCCGAAGGTGTACAGCGCAAGACGGGCCATGCGTCTCTCCCTGGTTCGGGGTGCCTGGCGGGGACGCGTGGGGCGGGACGCACGCATCCCGTCGCGGGTGGCTCAGGCTGGAGGAACTCCTTCGCGACCGTGGGTGATCGCCGAAGACCAGGTGAAGGTAACCGCCTCGGTGGCTCCTGTCGAAGTTGCGTTTTCCCTGCCCAAGTGGCCTCTCGCGCCTCGTTCGAACCGCCCCGGAACCGCGCACGTGCCGCCGCGTCAGGAGTCCGCGTCCGGCCCCAGGTGCAACTGGTCACCGGTGCGGGTGATGCCGAACCGGGCCAGGGCTTGGGTGGCCGGGCCCTGCAGGACGGCGCCCGTGGCGGCGTCGAAGGAGGAGTTGTGGCAGGGGCAGAGGAAGCGGCCGTCCTTGGGCGGGTTCACGGTGCAGCCCGCGTGGGTGCAGAGCCCGGACAGGGCGGTGTACTGCCCGGCCTTCGGCTGCTGGACATAGACCGGGTCGCCGCTCCCCGGGGCGGAGACCCGTAGCGCTCCGCCCACCGGAACCGAGGCGGCGGCGAACCCGGGGACCGAGGGCTTGGCGGAAGCCGAGGGCGCGGCGGCACCGGCCGGCCCAGGCCTGGTGCGCGGGCGGCTGCGGGCTGCCGCCGCTCCGGTCAGCAGGGTCGCTCCGGCGACGGCCAGGGTGGCGATGGCTCCGTCCAGCAGGACGTGACGGCGGAGGCGGAGGCGGGGGCCTGCGGTGGCGGCGGCCGGGCGGGGCCGGTGGGATGGTCGGGCCATCAGGGCGTCCAGAGAGAGATGGGGCGTCCCGACGATCATCAGCGGCAGCCAAGCCACCAGGTAGATCAGGCCGTTGCCCAGGTAGTACGGGTGGACGCCCCAGCTGACGCTCAGCCACAGGGTCAGGTTCAGGACCGCCCCGGCGAGTGCGGCCGTTCTTCCCCACAGGCCCAGCAGAGTGCCGAAGCCCACCGCGAGCTCACCGAAGGCCATGGCCAGTCCGCTCGGCACGGGCGCGGCGGCGGCCCGGTCCAGCAGGGCGCCGATCGGGCTGTGTGCCGCCAGCGCGTGGGCCTGTGCGGCCATGGACGCGGGGTCGGTGAGACCGCCCAGGTAGTGCGGATCGGCCAGCTTGTCCAGACCGGCGTACAGGAAGGTGGCACCCAGGAAGAGCCGTAGTGGCAGCAGCGCGTACCGGCCGAGGCCGTGACCGGCGTCGGCGGCGGGGTGGGCGTGGGAGTGGGCGTGGGGGTGGGGGTGGGGTCCGGCGGCTATGGGAGCGGTCGTGTCGGGCGCTTGGTCCATGGCGGGGGTCCGATCGGTGCGGCGGGGAGGGGGCGGAGGCGTGCGGCCGGGCGTTGCGTCAGTCCGCGGAGCTGCTGCCGGGGGCGGACCGTCGGCAGTTCGCGTTGGCCTGGCCGCTCAGCTTCGGGCAGAGACTGGTCCTGGCCGCCGACTTGCCCCCGTAGTTGACGTTCCAGTAACTGACCATTCCCGCGGCGCAGTCCTGCCGCTGCCAGGCCGACGGGGCCCGTTGGCACTGGTCGCCCACCCACACGGGGCGGTCGATGTTGTACTTCATCGTCCTCGATCCCATGCCCCGCGAGCAGGCCGAACGACCGTCGTTGGTCGACGCCTTGAGGCACCAGGCGAGTCCCTGGACGAACGCCTCGGGGTGCACGGTGTAGTCGTGGGTCTGCAAGTAGTAGATGGGCGCGTAGAAGTAGCAGGCGCTCTGGTAGTCCGCCGGCTGCTCGGCGCACGGGTACTGGGGCTCACCGGCGAGCTTGTCGTCCGGGAGCTTGGCCAGGGCGGTGGGGTCGCTCTCGTCCGGCTCGAACAACTGCATGAAGATGCCCTCGGAGCAGGCCGTCACCTGGTAGTCCTTGGGGAAGCGGTCACACATCTTCTCGGCGGCCGGGACGTCCAAGTGCGAGACGAACATCGCGCCGTGGCCTATGCCGTGGATGCAGGCCGGGGTCTGGGCGGGGCCGCACAGGGTGGTGACGGCAGCGGCCGGATTCGGCATCTCCCGCAGCTTCTCCTCCACGATCCCGTGCAGGTAGCCGGCGCCGCAGACGTCGTTGGGGAAGCTCATCGCCTTGGTGAAGTCCCCGTGGTATTTCACGAGCGCGGTGTGTCCCAGATCGTGGGCGATCGGGTGGCAGAAACCGTCCACATAGGGGGACTTGACGGTGATCCGTTCCAGATCGGCGAGTGCGACGCCGGGGTCCTTCGCGGTGGCCTCGGCGACCAGGTAGTTCCGCAGGGTGCCCGGCGTCCATACCGCCGGAACGGTGGGGGCGGCGGGAGACGGCGCGGTGGAGGGCTCGGTGGAGGGTACGGCGCCCGGCCCGGTCGGTGTCCCGACCGGCACCAGGGCCGCTGCCGCCGACGGCGCCGGACCGCCGCCGCCCGACCGGGGAGTGGTGGCCACGGCCCAGACTCCTGCCACGCACAGGTAGAAAGCCAAGAGCAGAGCGAGCGGTCGGTACATCGGCAGGCCCCCGGCATGCGGTATCCAGCTGTGGAAAGGGGAGACACGTCCCCGCCCTCGATCCGGGCAGAACCCGGACCGTTCATCATGCGTCGGCGCCGGCCGCACCGTCTTGGATAAAACGGAGTCCGGTGTGAGGGCCGCCGCCCGGCGGCCGGAAAGCGGCCGGGAAGCGGCCGCGGTGGAGGGACGGGAGCCGTCGATCTCCACCCGTCTCTCCACCCTTGGGTCCAGGCGTCGAGAGCCGCCGCGCAGCAGGCTTGAGGGCATGACAACGACCGAGTGGATCACCGACATCGCCCTCCTCCTGATCGTCTTCCGCCAGCTCCGGGAAGGCCGGCTCGACCTCAGGTCCTTCCTGATCCCGCTGGGGATCGTGACCTTCGTGGCCTACTCCTACCTGGACACCATCCCCACCGCCGGCAATGACCTGGTGCTGATCACGGTCCTGGTCGCCGTGGGCGCCGCGCTCGGCATCGCGGGTGGCGTCCACACCCGGGTCCGTACCGTCGGGGAGCACGTCCTGATCAAGGCCGGTGCGGTGGCGGCGGTCCTGTGGATCGTGGGCATGGGAGCGCGGATGGGCTTCCAGCTGTGGGTCGAACACGGCGGCGCCGCCGATGTCGCCCGGTTCAGCGCCGCGCACCAGATCACCAGCGACAAGGCCTGGGTCGCGGCGTTCGTCCTGATGGCCCTCACCGAAGTGGTCACACGGCTGGCGACGATCTTCATCAGGAGCCGCAGCCACACGGTGGCCCGCCCCGCGCCCGTGCTCGACCGTACGGTGTGACCGTGCAGTATGTTCGGCGCATGCCCCCGACGAAGACCCCTCCGCCTCCGGGAACGGCACCGTCCCCGGAGGCGCGGGCGCGTCCGGTTCCCGGGCAGGACCCCAGGGTCCAATGGGCCCTGACCCTGGCGGTCGTCGCCGTCGGAGCCGTGACGATCCGGCCCATGGGCGTCAGCGGCCAGGGGCTGGCCGTCGCCGTCCTCTTCGTGATCAACGCGGCCGCCTTGCTGGCCCGGGGGCTGCCCGAGAACGCGGCGACCCGCCGGTTCGCCCCCGTGTGGCTGACCGGCGGTGTCGTCGCCGCGGCCGCGCTGATCGGCGTCAGCAGCAGCGGCACGGGATACCTCTTCGCGTTCTTCCTGACCGGTCACATCGGGCACCGGCTGGAGACCAAGTGGGCCTTGGCGCTCGCGGGGTTCTGCAGCGCGCTCTGCGCCGGCGTCATCTACTTCGATCTCGGTCCGGGGCACCAGCAGTTGCCGTGGGTGCTCGGCCTGGCCACCGGCGCCCCGGTCCTGGTCGGCATCCTCAACCGCAGCCAGCGCCAGGCGGTACGGGCCGCGATCGCGGCGTCCGAGTCCGCCGAGCGCGCCGCCCGGGCCGAGGCGCGCACGGCCGTGCTGAGCGAACGCGGCCGGATCGCCCGGGACGTGCACGACGTACTGGCGCACTCGCTGGCCGGGATCAACATGCAGCTGGAACTGACCGACGCGTTGATCGACACCGGTGACCTGGAGAAGGTCCGGGAAGCCAATTCCAAGGCCCACGCCCTGGTCAAAGAGAGCCTGAAGCAAGCGCAGTGGACCGTACACGCCCTGCGTGAGGACGCGTTGCCGCTCGTGGAGAGCTTGACCGCGATGGTCGAATCCGCGGGCCGCCACGCCGGGCTCACCGTGACCGGTACGGCTCGCGAGCTCCCCGCCCGAGTGACCCAGAACCTCCTGCGGATCGCCCAGGAGGCGCTGACCAACGCCGCACGGCATGCGCCGGGCGGCGCCGTCGGTGTGGACCTGGGGTTCGCTGCCGCATCGACGACCCTGAGGATCCACAACGGCCCCGGCACCCGCCCGGGGAACGCGGGGCCCGGGAGCGGGATGGGCCTCATCGGAATGCGTGAGCGCGTCGCCCTACTGAATGGAACCGTCACCGCCGGCCCGGTCACCGAAGGGCCGGACCGGGGCGGATGGCACGTGGAGGCAGTGATCCCGGGATGAGCGAACCGACCGAGGAACGTCGCAGGTTGAGGGTGATCGTCGCCGACGACCAGGCCGCCGTCCGGGAGCCGCTCGCCGCGGTACTGGGCCTGGCCGAGGACATCGACGTCGTGGCGGCCGCCGCTGACGGGACGGAGGTGCTGGCGGCCGTGGCCGCCGGGCCGGTGGACGTCGTACTGATGGACCTGAGGATGCCCGTCATGGACGGGATCGAGACGACCCGCCGGCTGTCCGAGCAGTACCCGCAGGTGGCGGTCGTCGTGCTCACCACCTTCGCCGACGACGACTCGATCCTGGGCGCACTGGGCGCGGGGGCCCGCGGGTACCTGACTAAGAACGCGGGACGCAAGGACATCACCCGCGCCATCCGGGCCGCCGCCGCGGGTCAGTCCGTACTCGACCGCGAGGTACAGGACCGGCTGCTCGCCACCGTCAGGAACACGACCACGGGCACGGGCACGACGACGGCCGCGGCTGCGAAGGGCACGAACGGCCCCGTGCCCGGATCCGCCCTGCCCGAGGACCTCACGCGCCGCGAACGCGAGGTCCTCGCGCTGATCGGCCAGGGCCTGCCCAACCGTGGAATCGCCGAGAAGCTCTTCATCAGCGAGGCCACCGTGAAGACCCACATCAACAACCTGTTCGCCAAGGCCGCCATCCCGGACCGGGCGGCGGCCGTCCGGCGGGCCATCGAAGCGGGCCTCGTCTGACCCGGGGCCGGCGGCTCAGCCGGTTTCCAGGGCCTTCTTGAGGTTGCGCAGGGTCGTGGCGATGTTGCGGCGCTGGAAGTCGGCGAAGACGCTTCCGCGCGTCGCGACCCGGTCGAAGGCGTTCGCCACGAAGTCCGGCCAGGACCGGCGGTCGTCGGTCCACGTCTCGGTGACCAGGGTCCCTTCCGGTACGGCCTCGAAGCGGTACTCCCAGGTGGCGATGGCACCCGGCAGCCGCGGCCGCGTGACACCGATGGCATGCACCCGGAACCGGAACAGCCTGTCCTGCTCGAGCGCCGTCACGGTGCACCGGGTGGTCCAGCGGAAGGCGCCGCGTTTGTTGCGGCCGTCGAAGACCATCCCGACGGCGGATTCGCGGCTGCCGCCGCGCACGGTGGCACCGAGGTTCTCCGGGCTCCACTCCCCCATCCGTGCGGGATCGGACACGCGCCGGTAGACCTCGGCGGGACGGGCACGGACGACGATGCTGTCGGACACCGTCAGCGTACGAGGCATGGTTCCCCCTTCACAGGACCGGATGCTACCGCTCCGGCTCACCTGAGACTACCCCGCGGTAACTTTGTGGTCGGTCCGCCCGGAGAGGGTCAGTTCGCGAGGTCTCCCAGGAGCGCCCAGGTGCGCAGCCGGTCGGCGTCGCCGGCGAGGTCGGTTCCCGAGAACACCACTTCCGTCGCTCCGGCGTCCCGGTAGCGCCGAATCTCGGCGGCCACCGTCTTCTCGTCACCGATGACGGCCACATCGGATGCCCGTCGACCGCCGGAGAGTTCCACGATCCTGGCGTAGGAGGGGATCTGTTCGTAGAAGGCGAGCTGCTCGGTCGCCTTCTCGCGCACGGACTCCACGTCGTCGGTGACCACGCCGTGGACGAGTGCCACGATGCGGGGTGCGGGCCGTCCCGCGGCCTCGGCCGCCGCGGTGACGGCCGGGACGATGTGCTCCGCCAGGGCGCGCGGCCCGGCGAGGTAGGGCAGTACGCCGTCGGCCAGCTCTCCGGTGACGCGGAGGGCTTGGGGGCCCATCGCGGCAACGAGGAGCGGCACCGGGGGCTCTGCTCCCGGTACGCGGCCCGGAATCGGCGTGGTGGCGGTGAGCAGCTCGCCGTGGAAGTCCGCGGTGCCGGTCTCGGTGAGTTGGCGCAGGGCCGCGAGGAATTCCCGCAGGCGGGCGATGGGACGTTCGAAGGGGATGCCGAAGCCGGCTTCCGTCAGCAGCTTCGTACCGAGGGCGAGTCCCAGGTGGTAGCGGCCGTGCGTGGCCGCCTGGGCCGTCTGGGCCTGGCTGGAGACGATCAGCGGGTGGCGGCCGAAGACGGGGATGGCGGACGTGCCGACCTGCAGGCCCGGTACCTCCCGCCCGACGATGGCGGCGAGCTGCGGGGAGTCGGCCCCGAAGGTCTGCCCGAACCAGGCCGAGCGCAGGCCCGCCCGCGCCGCCTGTTCGGCGAGCCGCACCGTGGCGTCGATCTGGTTCCCGGGGCCGGTCGCATGAAGAGTTACTCCGACAGTCATGCAAGCGTCAACCGCCTTCGGACGGCTGCCGATTCCGGTCCTGTGTGACGGTCTCTTGTCGGCTGTGTGTACAGGCACCGGATGGTCGCCCCCGAGGGCGATGGACCCTCCGGCTCCTGAGGGCTCCGCCGAGCCGCGCGGTGCCTCTCCCCGGCGGCGCGCGACGGCGAAGTGAGCTCGGGATCGCGGTCCGGGTCCGTCATGATCGTGCCATGGGTGACCGGGGAGGTTTCAGCGGGTCCACGTGGCACGGCGGCTTCTACGAGCTGGCGATCGAGGTGGGGCCCCGCGACGACGCGAGGCTGCAGCGGGCCCTGACGGCGGTGTGGTCCGCTGCCGGCGTCCAGGGCTGTTACGGCGACATGCGGCGCGCGCCCGAGGAGCAGGGTCCCGTGGCGTGCACGGTCGAATCACTGACGGAGTTCGGGCACGTACTGGGGCGGGTCCGGGTCCCGACCGGGCACATCGTGGCCTGCGGTTGCATGGCCGTGCGGGAGGAAGGCGACGATCCCGTCGACTGGCTGGACTTCTACCTGCCCATCGGAGCCCTGGAGGAAGCCGGCCTCGACATCGAGCGTCCGCAGTCCTCCTGGTCCCCGGTCCTGGACGACTGGTTCGCCGGGATCGGCATCGAGGTCTTCCGCTCCGTGGACTTCCGCGCGGGGTTCATCGGATTCGAGACGTCCGGGTGCAGCGATGCCGCGACGCTGGCAGGCGAACTGCCCGAATCCCGCAGGATCGGCTACCTGCTCCCCTGCGCGGGGGAACTGCGCTACGGCCCCGCCAACGACGAGTCCTGAATCCCGGACGCGGACCCGGACGCGAACCGCGTCCGGGCGTCCGACGTTCGGCCAGGGCCTACGTCACCGACGACGAGCCGGGGCTCAGCGGCAGGGGCCTCGGCCGCAGTCCTCGACGGGGCCCGCGTCGGGGAGGCTCTCCAGGTACTCGCGCAGTTCCCTGCGCTCGTCACCGAAGAGGCTGGTGGAGTACGTGATCGTCAGCCGGGTCCGGCCCGGGGTTCCCGAGGGGCCGCTGCTGACGCTCGTCGCCCCGCTCAGGCCGTCTCCCCCCGTGACGGCGTTCGCGTCCCCGGCGAACTCGACGGAATAACCCGCCGGGCCCGCGAGGACGTTGCCGAACATCACGCACGCACCGGCCGTGATGAGGCCCGCGACCCCCACCGCGACGGCGGTACGGATGCGGGCGAGGACCGACTTGCGGCGGGGGTCCGCGGCCACGGCCAACAGGAGCATCACGTTGGAGGGGATGACGAAGAACATGCCCACGCAGGCCAGGAGCACCCCCAGGACGCACAGAGTCGTACCCACCACGAGGCACCGGTGACGGAATGTCCGCTGTTGCCGGGCGAAGAGCGGCCAGACCGTGGGGAGGAACGGAACAACGAGGAACGGGAGCGCTTCGCGCGCGCTCTTCAGGATCGCGATCCCGATGACGAACGCGAAGAAGACACCGAGGCCCGCTATGACCCGCTGGAGCCAGTGAACCTGCTCCAGCTCGTCAGATCCGGCCTGCCCGGGTGAGGCCGGCCCGGATTCCATTGCGGATGGCAACACTGAACCGGTCCCGGAAGCTCCCGGATCATCCACAGGCATACCGGATATGGCCACCCCGACCCACCTTTCCTCCACATTCACTTCGCATAAGTAAACACCATGAATGGAGTGGCACCGGAAAAGCCCCTGGGGCGGCCGGGCGGCCGCCCCAGGGGCTTTGCTTCGAGCGGGTGGGTCAGGCGGCGACCGTCGCCGTTGCGGGGGTCGTCGCGGTGCCGGTCAGGTGGCCGGTTCGGGTGGCCATCACCTTCACGGTGATGCGCTTGCCGCGCTGTGCGGTGGTCAGGGTGAAGGTGGACTTGGTCGCGCCGGTGATCAGCTTGCCGTCCGCGTACCACTTGTAGGTGTACGAGGTCGGCGTCGGAGTCCACGTCCCACGGCTCAGGGTCAGGACGCGCCCGACCTTGGCCGTTCCCGTGAGGGACGGTGCCTTCGTCGCCTTGGGTGCGACGCCCTTGACGAGCACGGCGGCGCTGGTGGCCTTCACCGTGGGGTGCCCGGCCTTGCGGGCCGTCACGACCACGGTGAGCTGCTTGCCCTGGAGCGCGGAGGGCAGGGTGTACGACGCGGACGTGGCCCCGGCGATCGCCTTCCCGTCCGCCTGCCACTGGTAGGTGTGGGAATCGGCGACCGGCGACCAAGAGCCGGTCGTGGCCGTGACCTTGCCACCGACGACCGCGGTACCGCCGACGGTGGGGGCGGCGGTGGAACGGATCGGGGCGACGGCGGTGACCGAGCCCATGCCGTACTGCATGCCGTGCGCGAACACGCTCACGGACAGCGGGCCGAGCGGGGCGTTCGTGAGGTCCAGGGAGACCGTCATACGACGCCGGTCGGGAGCCACCGAGGTCTTCGTCGAACGGGCCTTGAAGCTGCCGCTGGTCAACTCGACCACGCCGTCCTCGCGCAGGGCGCTGCCCGTGACGGTCATGGTGATCTTGCCCCGGCCGACCGTGGACGGGCCCACCGTGCCGACGGTCCGCTCGTCGGGGCCGCACAGGAAGGCGTCACACGTCACGTCGGCCCGTACCGCGGTGGTGGCCTGTGCGGGCTTCTCCGGAAGGCCGATCACGAACACGCTCGGCCGGGAGGTCTTCGGAGAGGCGTTCGGCAGGGAACAGGTGTAGGTCTGACCCTCGCTGGAATACCACCCCGAACAGCCGTTCGCCAGGCCGGCCTGGTCGTACAGCCAGGGTGTCGGCGACTGCTCGAAGGTCCCGGCGGGCGTGAACCGCAGGTCGAAGCGGTCACCCGTCGCCGTCGGGAGCACGGCGCAGATCGCCGTCTTCTGCTCGCTGAGGGTGGAGGTCAATGGCCCGAACCCGTAGCTGACGTTCGGGACCTTGACGCACTCCGGGGCGGGCCCGGCCGCCGTGCCGATGCGCAGGGCGTCCAGCCGGTAGGCGGGTGCCGCGGTCTTGCCCTCCGGCACCTGGATGAGGACCTGGTAGCGGGTGGAGCCGGTGGCGGCGCAGCCGGCGGCGAAGTAGCCGCAGACGCCTTCGCCGTTCGCCCGGTACGCCAGGAGCCGGGCGGAGCCCTGCGCGTCCCGGGCGTTCAGGTGCAGGGTGTCCCCGGCGGCGGCCGTGGTCACCTGGTGGCACAGGAAGGTGCCGGGCTTGGCCGGTACGCCTCCGGTGGACGGGCCGCCCACCGCTACGGCCGCGGTCGGGACGCAACCGCGCGCGGTCGAGGTGACGTCGAGGCGGGTCAGGGCGAACTCGGCGGGCACGTTCCGGCCCCGGACGAGGACGGTGTGCGCGGCCTTGGCCGTCAGGGCGCAGGTGGCGAAGGAGCCGTAGGCCGTGCTGACGGAGCAGACCGGCTTGCCCTTCTCGTCGAGGACGTTGACCGTCGCGTGCGCGTCGCCCGAGATCCGCTCGATCTGGAAGATCTCGTACGCGGAGTGGTCGCCGGCCGCGATGGACAGGCAGTCGGCGAAGACCTCCGTGCCGTTCTTCACGCTCATCCGGACCGGCTTGCCCGTGAAGTCGCCGGGCAGGAACGTACGACAGGCGCTCGGCGCGTCCGTGCGGTGGACGACGAGACGGTAGACGTCACCCTCGTCGGACGGGTCCGCCTTGGTGACCAGGGCGCGGTACGGGGCCGTGCCGCCCAGGACGCAGGTGCCGTCCGTCAGCTGGTCCGCGCAGAAGGCGGCCCCCTTGGCGTCCACGACGGTGATCGACGCGGCACCGTCGGACAGGACGGCGACGTGGGCGCCTTGGGGTACCGGCAGGTTCAGACAGTCGACCTCACCCGGGACGGCGAAGGTGCCCTTGTGGTCGCGCGCGAGCGTGATCACGTTCTCGCAGCCCGCCGTCGCGGTGCGGGACAGGACGCGCACGGCCTTGTCCGTGAGCAGGGTGTACGGGGTGCCGGCGACGAGCGAGCAGTCCTGGCCGTTCGCGCAGACGGTGGATCCGTCCGCCGCGTACACCGCGATGCCGGAGACGCTGCCCTCGGCATCGACGCCGTGGGCGTCGTAGCGGCCGGTCACGGTCGGGGTGAACGTCCTGCACCCGGTCTGCGGGGCGGCCGGGGCGGGAGCGGAACCGTATCCGGTCACGGCGACGGGCACACAGCCCGCGGGGTTCGACAGACGCCGGACCTTCAGGCCGTACGCGGCCGGGAAGCCCCCGGTGGGGTTGCGGACCTCGGCGAGGACGCGGTAGCCGCCCTCCCCTGCGGGCAGGACACAGTCGGAACCGTCACAGAGGCGCTTGCCGGTGCCGTCGGTGATCCAGTGCCAGAAGTCTCCGTACTCGGTCAGCTGGAAGTCGGCGGTGATCCGGTCGCCGGGAGCGGCGGTGAACGCGTGGCAGACGATGCCCAGGCGGTCCACGGCGAGCCCCGTGGTCGGGGCGGAGTCGTAGCCGGTGCCGGTGACGGCCGGGCACACGGGGGCGGCCATCAGCGGGACGAGGGAGACCCGGTTCTGGATGGGCTCCCAGAAGCTGTTGTAGACCGAGAGCGTGTACGTTCCGGCCGCGAGCTCGCACCAGGAGCCGTCCCCGCACTCGACCCGGCTCCCATCGAAGGTGAGGGAAGCGTAGGCGTACTGGTCCGAGGCGAGGAGCCGGTGCAGACCCGGCTTCGTCACGACGACCTCGAAGCAGGCCGTGCCCTGGGGCTCGATGGTGGCGCTGCCGACCGCGCCGCCCGGGTCGCCGAGGGGCGCCAGCGCGAGCGGCGCGCAGGGCTCGGCTGCCGAACCCGCCGGGGCCGGCGCCTTCTTCGCCGCCTTGTTCGCGGGAACGGGGCTCGCCGCGGGCCGGGCCGGTTCGGGCTTCGGCACGGGTGCGGGCACCGACACGGGTGCGGGTGCGGCCACGGGCGCGGGTGCCGTGATCGTGGATGCGGTGACCGGCGGCGTCGCGGCGAACGCGTTCCCGGCCGGTAGGGCGGGCACCAACAGGGCCGCCAGTAGAGCGGGGACCAGCATCCTTCTCGCGGATCTGGACCCGGCGCGCGAACGCGCGGAGTTGAGCATGTCGTTCCCCCCGGAGCGATGTTCCCGATGTGGATCTCCACACGGCCGTCACACCTTACGGTCGCCGGCCGCCAACGTTCTCATCGCGCCAGGTGCCAATCTGGCCAAAGGACTTCCGGTGCGGTGCGACATGTGAAATTTTACATGTCACACATCAAACGCCCGTGTTTCTCACACGGGCCACAACGGCCCCGGAGGCCCCCGCAGATGCATCCCTTCCGGATATCGAAGGCCAATACGCGCAGACTTCCCGCGCTGGGCGCAGCCGCCTTCCTTGCGCTCGGCCTGCTCGCGCCGCAGAGCCAGGCCGCCTCCGCCGGCGCCACGACCCCGGCCGCCGCGCACGCACGCAAATCCGTTGCCCAGGCGCCCCGGTCGATCCCGGTCCCCAAGTCGCCCGACGCGATGAGCAACGGCTCCCGGTTCCGGATCTCCTCACAGGACAGCACCGAGGAGTCCGCCACCCCCGCCCCGACCGTGAAGCCCGTACAGCCGGCCAAGTCCGGCAAGGACGGCGCGCGGTCCTCGGCCGCGGCCGGCGACGAGTGCGGCGACCTCTCCGGCGTGATCAACGCGACCGGCGGCGCCCTGGTCCAGCAGCTCAAGGCGCTCCCCCGGATCTCCTGTACGTACCCGCTGTTCAGCCTCACCGGGGAGAACGCCCGCAAGGCCTTCAACGAAGCCCAGATGGTGACCGTCGCCAACGCGCTGCGCGACGCCTCCGCCACCTATGCGGGCAGCAACAGCGCCGCCGTCGGGCAGCTGGTGCTGTTCCTGCGGGCCGGCTACTACGTGCAGGACAACAACGGGGCCGTCGTCGGCCCCTACGGCACGGCGCTCGACGGTGCCGCGCGCGGCGCGCTGGACGCCTTCTTCGCCTCCCCGCGCAGCAAGGACGTCACGGACGCCAACGGTGAGATCCTCAACGAGGTCGTCACCCTGATCGACAGCACCCACGCGGCCGGCCGCTACGCCGGTGTCGTCAAGTGGATGCTCGGCAGCTACGACGGCACGTGGCCCGGCCAGATGAACCTGGCGATGCAGCACGTCGAGTGGGTCGTCGAGAACGGCTTCAAGGCGAAGAACGACGACCGCGGCTGGCGGGCCGCCCTCAAGACCGACCCCGCCATCCTGAACACCTGGGCCGGATTCATCACGCGCAACAGCGCGCAGCTCAACCGCCTGGACGTGGTCAGCAACGTCGGTCGCTTCCTCGGCTACGCCCTGGACGTCCCCGAGCTCAAGGAGCGGGTCCGTCCGCTGCTGAAGGACCTGATCAACCGCTACCCGAACGTCGGCCCCACCGCGCCGATCACCATGAACCTGGGCTGGTACACGCGCCAGTACGACAGGAACAACTGCGCGACCTACGCCATCTGCGACCTGGGCGCCCGCGTGCTCCCGGCCATCCTGCCGATCCAGCACACGTGCACCCCGGGCCTGAAGATCCGCGCCCAGGACATGTCCCCCGGGCAGCTGGAGGGCACCTGCACCAGCCTGGTCAACCAGGACGCCTACTTCCACCGGGTCATCGGCGACAAGGGCGCGATCCCCGGCGACGTGAACACCAGCCTCGAGGTCGTCGTCTTCGACGACTACACCAACTACTCGCTGTACGCCTGGGCCATCTACGACATCGACGTCGACAACGGAGGCATGTACGAGGAAGGCAACCCGGCCGTCGCCGGCAACCAGGCCCGCTTCATCGCCCACGAGGCGCACTGGCTGCGCCCGGAGTTCCAGGTCTGGAACCTCAATCACGAGTACACCCACTACCTCGACGGCCGCTACAACATGGCCGGCGACTTCGAGGCCAGCCTGACCACGCCGACCATCTGGTGGGTCGAGGGCATCGCCGAGAACATCTCGTTCGGCTACCGGGGCGAGCGCAACGCCGACGCGATCGCCGAGGCCGGCAAGCGGACCTACAAGCTCAGCGAGCTCTTCGACACCGTCTACGGCCAGGACGCGGACCCCGAGGTCAACTCGAACCGGGTCTACCGCTGGGGCTGGCTCGCGGTCCGCTACATGCTCCAGGCCCACCCCGCCGACGTGCAGACCGTGCTGGGCAAGTACCGCTCCGGTGACTGGAACGGTGCCCGCGCCGTCCTGAAGCAGACCATCGGCACCAGCTACGACGCCGACTTCGCCACCTGGCTGACGACCGCCTGCGCGACAAGTGACTGCGGTCCCCTGCCGGATGCGCCGTCCACCCCGCTGTGCACCAGCGGCGACCCCCGCCAGTTCGACGGGAACTGCCGCCGGGACAACCTCGCGGCCTCCGCCGGCAACTACAGCTACCACTTCGTGTACCTGCCGGCCGGCGTCAAGCAGCTGACCATCACCAGCGGCGGCGGCTCCGGCAATGCCGACCTGTACTACGGCGGCGGCAGCTGGGCCACCACGAGCAGCTACCGGGCGAAGTCCACCAACGCCGGCAACGCCGAGACCCTGACGGTGGACAACCCGCCTTCCGGGTGGGTGTACTTCAGCCTCGCCGCCGCGCAGGACTTCAGCGGGGTGAGCGTCTCCACGCAGTCCAAGTAGGCCGGTTCACCACCGGATCCCGTACGTGACGGCCGTCCTTGCCCTCCGGATCGCGGACGGCGAGGACGGCCCGGCGGGTGCCTTACGGGCGCCAGTCGGCCTCCAGGTCATGGGAGGCGGTCTTGGTCAGCCGGGTGAGTGCGGTGCCGTCCGGCTTCACCAGGTAGAGGTGTTCGGGGTCCGCGTCGTCCCCTCCGCCCCTGGTGAAGACCAGACGGCTGCCGTCCGGAGACCAGGACGGGTTCTTGTCGTTGAAACGGGCCGCGGTGATGCGGTGGACTCCGGTGCCGTCGGGGCGGACGAGGTAGAGGTGCGCGAAGCCGGAGGAGTCCACACGGCTGAAGGCGATCCGGCCGGCCGCCGACCAGTCGGGCGTCCAGTCGTGGGAGCTCGCACCGGTGACCGCGGTCTCGGTCAGGGTGGACAGCCGGATCCGCATCACCCTGCTGTGTCCGCTCGCGTCCGCGCGGTTGAACGCCAGGTACTTCCCGTCCGGGGACCACGTCGGGTGGAGGTCGTCCGCCGCGGTGTGCGTGAGCCGGGTGGCGGACGTGCCCGCGAGCGCCGCCACGTAGATCTCGCGCTGGGAGCCGACCGGCTTGGCGTACGCGATCCGCTTGCCGTCCGGGGACCACGCCGGATCGGAGGCGCCCTTGGTGCCGGGGACGGCCTTCAGGTCGCCGCCCGCGGCCGTCATCGTCCATATGCCGTCGACGGCTCCACCTGCTCCGTAGCGGACGAAGGCCACGCGCTTGCCGTCCGGGGACCAACTCGGCATCACGTCACTGACGGTCGGGGTGGGGGTGAGCTTGACGGAAGTGCCGCCGCCCGGGGAGATCGCGTACAGGTCTTCGGTGGGCGCGGTCGCCGTGTAGCGGGCGAAGACGATCGAGCGGTCGCCCGCCGCCCCCGCGTCTCCGGCCGCCCCGAGGGTCAGCGGTACCGTCATGACGGCCACCGCGGCGGTCACCGCGGCCCAGCGGCGCCGCGCCGGGCCGGGCACGCCGGCCTTCCGCGCCGTTCCGGCGGTTCTGCCGTCGCCCGTGTGGCGTTGCCGGCGTATCGAGGTGTCCACTTCGCTCCCTCTCCGAGGCCCTGCTGCGACCGCGGGCCGCTCCAGCCCGTAAACATCCCACCGCCGGGGCCAGGGGGGAAGCGACCGGGCACCCGGCGGCGGGACGGCGGCGGCCGGGCTCCGGTCCGGCCGAAGCCCCGGGCCTGCGGCCCGGGGCTTCGGCGTCGTGCGCGCGGGAGGTCTCAGCAAGTGAGGGTGATCTCGTGAACCACGGGGCTGGCCGCGCGGGGGTACGAGGCCACGCCGAAGGTGCCACGGACGGTCGAGCCGCACGGAGCGGTGCCGGCGGGAGCCCGTACCTCGATGGTGGCGGCGGTGAAGAGGACCGGCTTGATCTGGGTCTGCGGTGCGGCGGACCCGACGACCTCCACGGTCAGGGTGGTGAGCAACTCCTTGGTCACGGGCAGCGGGCTGCCCGGGGAGGGCGGGCCGGCCAGTCCCACCTTCCCGTAGAACGTGACGGACGTACCGGTGACCTCCGCGCACACCCGTGTGGCCAGACCCGCCTGGAGGCCGGAGCTCCCGCAGGAGGTGACCGTCTCGATCGTGTCGGCCGACGGGGCCGCGACGGCCGGGGTGATCGCGCAGACGACCAGACCCAGGGCACTGGCTGCGAGCAGGGCTAAGCGGTTCATCGTGGTTCGTTCTCCTTGTGATGGAGCACCCGTCCGGGGATTCCCGGTCGACGCTTATGCTATGTGATATTTCACATGTCATTGGAACGGAAGATGTTCGTTATGTGAACTCCGCCGGGCGGCCTCACGAAGCGACGAGGCCAGAGGAACAACTCGCCCCCGGGCGAAAACCCGTTGGCGGACGGGGGCGGCCGCTGTTACGGTCCCGGAGGCCGTGTGAAAGATCGAGGAGGTGGTACCCGTGAACGCAGTATCGACATGGGTGCTCCCCTCCGGGGTCACGGTCGGACGGTAGACAGGTCGTCCGGGAGCGCCGTTCCAGTGCACTCCCGAAAGGCACGACCATGCATTTCACTTCCACGCGGCGCCTCGACGGCGGCGTCCTCGAACGCGAGTTCACCCTCGGGGAGATCCCCGGCATCCTGTGGACACCCGCACCGGCAGCCGCGTCCCCCTCCACCCCGGCGCCGCTGATCCTGCTCGGCCACCCTCCCCTCGGGCTGCGCAGGATGTACCCCCGACTGGTGGACCGGGCCCGGCGTTCCGCGGCGGACGGCTTCGCCACCGCCACCATCGAGCTTCCCGGAAGCGGTGACCGGCCCCGCCGGCCCGCCATCGAGCAGGCCCGCGCCGACCTGCGCCGGGCGATGGAAGCGGGCGAGCCGGTCGGCGACGAGATCGTCGACGCCCTCGTCCTCCCCCTGGTCGACGAGGCGGTCCCGGAATGGCGGGCCGCCCTGGACGCCCTCCTGTCGCTGCCCGAGATCGGTGGCCCCGTCGGGTACTCGGGAGGAGTGGTCTCCATCGGCATCCGGTTGGCGGTGGTCGAGCCGCGCATCGTGGCCGCCGGTCTCTTCGCCGGAAGTCTGGTGCCTCGCGCCATGTTCGAGGAGGCCCGGCGGGTCACCGTTCCGCTGCACGTCCTGCTGCAGTGGGACGACGAGGGGAACGACCGGCAGGCGGCCCTGGACCTCTTCGACGCCTTCGGCTCCGAGGAGAAGTCCTTGCACGCCAACATGGGTGGACACACCGGCGTCCCGCAGTTCGAGGGCGACGCCGTGGCCCGGTTCTTCACCCGGCACCTGAAGTGAGGACCGGCCGTCGGAGCGGCGGCGAACGGTAGCCGCCGGCCCTCCGCGGCCCCCTCCACCGCGGACATGCCCCTGCCGAACTCCCGGCAGGGGCATGTCCGCGGTTCCCGAACCGCGCGCGTGGTCGGTCGCGCCGGCCCTACGCGACTGCGCCGTCCGGCTCCGTGGTCATGCGGGCCACGTGGAGCGCCAGATAGGAGACCTCGTCCTCGCTCAGGTGCTGCCCCAGACGCAGCTCGACGATCGTCGCCAGCTGCTGCGCGGTACGCGTCGCCTCCGGGTAGTGCCGGCGGATGCCGTCGCCGATCGTGGACTCGTGGCCCTTCAGCTGCCGGTGCTGCTGGATCCGTACGAAGAGGTAGCGCACGTGGGTGATGAACCGTGCCGCGCTCATGGACTCCTGGGAGACGGACAGCCCGTACCGCTCCCTCACGACGGCCAGCATCTGCTGGATGACCCCGGTCATCGTGTACGTGAAGGACAGGTCACCCGTGGCGAAACCGGCGTTGACCAGGTGCAACGCGAGCGCGATCGCCTCCGAGTCCTCCAGCCGCGGGTCGACGCGCTCGTTGATGGCATCGAGCAGGCGCTGCGCCTGGGCGTACTCGGCTGCGTACAGGGCCTGGACCTCCGCGCGCAGCGGGTACTCGATGACGATGCCCCGGGCGGCCCGGTCGAGAGCGCCGACGACGTGGTCGGCCACGGCGATGGCGAGGGTCGGCCGGGTGGACTCGCGCCCCTCGATGCCGGCTTCGTCGAGGGCGATCACGACGGCCCGCAGGATCTCCTCGTCGATGAGGGCGAGGACCTCGCTGAGGTGGTCGGGGTCACGGCCGTCCGCCGGGACGAAGACGCGCACGATCAGCGCGGGATCGACGGGCTTGCCCTGACGGGAGCTGAACCCGATGCCGCGCCCGGTGAGGATGACCTCCTGGCCCTTGTCGTCGCGCGCGAGGACCACGTTGTTATTGAGGACACGCAGCGCCTTCAACGCCTGCTCTCCTTCTCGTTCGCGGTCCGGTACTACCCAATGATCCCGCATTGTTCCCCACCCCTACGCCACCTGCCCTCTCCCCGGACCGGTACGCCGCGGGCACGTGCCCCACGAGGAGTCACGTGCCCGCGGCGGACCGGTGGCCGGCCCCTCAGCGCCTTACGGTCACCACGGGCGCGCCGGCGGCGACGGTCTGCCCGGTGTGCGGCTCGACCGAGGTGAGGTCGGCGGTGTTCGTGACGGTCATGAGGGTGACCGTCGGGTGCTCGGCCGCGCGCACGGCGTCGAGGTCGACCTCGACGAGGAGGTCGCCGACGGAGACCTGCCGGCCGGCCTCGGTGCGGACGTCGAAGCCCTCGCCCTTCATCTGCACCGTGTCGATGCCGATGTGGATGAGCACCTCGACGCCGTCCGCGGTACGGATGCCGAAGGCGTGACCGGTGGCGGCGACGATGATCAGCTCTCCGTCGACCGGGGCGACGACGCGGCCGTCCGCCGGCTCGATGCCCACGCCCTCGCCGAGCGCGCGGGAGGCGAAGACGGGGTCGCCGACTTCGTCGAGGCCGACGACGCGGCCCGCGACCGGTGCGGCCAGTTCGGTTGCCTTGCTGGGGGTGGGAGTGGCGGTGGCGGTGCCGCCCGTGGACGCGGAGGCGGCGACGGTGGAAGCACCGGTGGTGGCCGCGGTCGCACCGACGGTGACGAGCTCGCGGTCATCGGCCGCCGTAGCCTCGCCGCGGGCGGCCGCCTCGGCGGCGTCGCGCTCGGCGTTGGCCTGCACGCGGTCCTCCGGGGTGCGGAAGTCGGAGAAGTACACGAGCGCCATCGAGACGAAGAAGGACGCCGTGATCGCGATGCCGTAGGTACCCATCGGGGAGAAGACCGGGATGGTCAGCAGGGAGGTGAAGGCGAAGGCCTTGGTGTCCACGCCGCCCAGGACGCCCACGATCACGCCGCCGACGAGGCAGCCCACGAGCATGCGCGGGTAGATCCGCTTGAAGCGCAGGTGGATGCCGTACAGCGAGGGCTCGGAGATGCCGCCGAGCAGGCCCGCGGCCAGGGCGCCGACGGAGGTCTGGCGCATCTCCTTCTCCCGGTGGCGGATCGAGAGCAGCAGCACACCGGCGGTCGCGCCGAAGCAGGCGAAGTTCCAGGCGCCCATGGGGCCCTGGATGAAGTCGTAGCCGAGGGTGTTGATGTTCACGAGCATGAGCGCGTTCAGCGGCCAGTGCAGACCCAGCGGCACCAGGAAGGGGTACAGCAGCGGAATCATGATCGCGAAGACGATCGGAGCGTTGCCGTTCAGCCACGACAGGCCCGAACCGAGGCCGTTGCCGGCCCAGACGCCCATCGGACCGATGAGGAAGGCGGTGATCGGGATCATGATCAGCATGCTGAAGAACGGCACGAAGACCAGGTGCACGGACTCCGGGAAGATGCGCTGCAGTCCCTTGTAGACCAAGGCGAGCACGGCCACCATCAGCAGCGGCACGAAGACCTGGCCGCCGTAGTCGTTCAGCTGCATCGGCAGCCCGAACACGTGGGCCACGCACTCCTGGGTCCCCAGGGTCCCGTTGGTCGTGCAGGTGATCCCGGGAATCCCGGACTTCGGGTTGAGCATGCCCGTGAAGTTCGGGGTCATCACCGCGGCCATCACCGCGGCGCCCACCCAGGGGTCGACCTTCAGCTTCTTGGCGGCGTTGTACGCGACCATGATCGGCAGGAAGTACAGCACCGAGCGCCACATGGCGTCGACGAACACCCAGGTGGCGGACTTGTCCGCGGCACGGAAGTCGACGAAGCCCAGGGCGTCGAGGACCGAGGCGATCGCGATGATGAGCGAGGAGCCCAGCAGGACGCCCATGAGGGGGCGGAACGAGTCGGAGAGGTACTCGAAGAAGTTGTCGACCCAGGCGTAGCGTCCGCGGCTCTTGGCCCGCATCGCGGCCTTGACGTCGGCGTCGGACTTCGCGCCGGACGCGGCGCCGCCCGCCATGGACGGCAGGTTCATGATCTCGGAGTAGACGCGTGCGACGGCTCCGCCGATCACGATCTGCAGGCGGTCACCGGACTGGGGCACGGTGGCCATGACGCCGGCGAGGGCGTCGAGCCCGGCGGTGTCGGCCTTCGCCCCGTCGTGGAGCTGGAATCGGAGCCTCGTCGCGCAGTGCGTGAGGCTCTCGATGTTCTCGGCTCCGCCGACGCCGCGGAGAATCTGCTCCGCCAGCGTGCCGGGTCCGGCTACGGGTGTGTTCATGATGCTTCCTTGCATCCTGGGGCTCTTGCCAGCCTGCTTCGGTTCGCGATCTCTCACGCCCGGATCCGGGCAACAAAAAAGGCCCGGGTCGCGCACGCGGCGCCACCCAGGCCTTGCCTCCCCTCAAGCGGTACGTCGCCTTGGCGTCGCGTGGCGACGAAGGTGACGTCCTCGGGGAGTAACAATCCTGTGATCGAGATCGATCAGACAAAACCTTAACACCGGGAAGTGGCCGCGGAGAACGGCCCGGGGGCATGACGTGCCTTACGTCGTCTCCGGGCGGCGGGCCAGCACGTGGGCGTCGAGGAATCCGCGCTCGGAGGCCGGGTCGTGGACCAGCCGGGCGAACGGGACGAGGCCCGCCTCCGCCAGCGATGCGGCGAACCGGTCCACCGGCCAGCTGTAGGCGGGCGTCACCTTGTGGTCGAAGCGGACCGGCTCCGCTCCGTCGGTCCCGAAGAACGAGGCCAGGAGCAGGCCCCCGGGCACCAGGACGCGCGCCTGCTCGGCGAGCAGCGCGGGCAGCTCCCCGGGCGGGGTGTGGATCATCGAGTAGTGAGCCAGTACGCCGCCGAGCGCGGCGTCCTCGACGGGCAGGGCCTCCATGCGCGCCTCGTCGAACCGCAGCGTCGGGTGGGCCCGCCGGGCGTGGTCGACCATGGCCGCGGAGAGGTCGAGCCCGAAGGCGTCGAGCCCCAAGTCGTGCAGCATGGCCGTCAGGTGCCCGGGACCGCATCCGACGTCCGCCACTCGCGGGTTGCCCGTCCCGCGCGCCAGTTCGGCGAAGGTGTTGATCATGGCTCGCGAGAAGGGCTGCGTCTCCAGCCGGTCGGCGAACAGCGACGCGTACAGCTCGACGACCCCGTCGTAGGCCGCCCCGGTCTCGGCTTGATGATCCGTCATGGGGAGGAAGCTAACATCCGCTTCCGCGCGGACGGCCGGCGTGCCTACGCCGAGGGCGCGGGCTCCCACGAGCCCGGAAGACCGCGCCCCGGGGCGCTGGCCGTGGAGGCCGCGCGGTGTTCGGTGGGGGTGATTCCGTAGGCCTCGCGAAAGGCCCTGCTGAACGCGGTGGCGCTGGAGAATCCCCAGCGGGCCGCGATCGCCTGGACGGGCCGAGAGCGCGTCTCCCCTCGGGCGAGGTCGGCGTGGGCGCGCTCGAGCCGGCTTTCGCGGATCCGTGCCGCGACGCTCCGCGGCTGGTCGGCGAAGAGGGCGTGGAGGCCTCGCAGGGACATGCTGTGCCGGTCGGCGATCACCTGGGGGGTCAGGTCCGGGTCGCCGAGGTTGTTGTCGATGAAGCGGTGGATCCGCTGCAGGGTCTCCTGTGCGCGCGCCTCCGCGGGCGCCTCGCCGAGGTCGCCGAGGTGCCGCGCGAGGCAGGCGGTGGCCAGGTCGAGGGCGATGGCCCCCATCCCGCGCAGTTCCTCCGGGCCGCAGCGCGGGCCGTGCGTGAGCAGGGTCCGCAGGAAGTCGGCCAGGACGGCTCCCGACCCCCTGTCGGCGGCCAGGCTCCGCGCGAGGAGGCGGTCCACCCGGTCCGGGCGCAGCCCCACGGCGGGACGGGGCATCTGGAGCACGATGGCCTCGCCCTGCCCGCCCGCGCTGACCCCTTCGCTCGGCCGTGAGGTGTCCGTGAGGACGAGTCCCCCCGCGACCACCGACTCACTGCCCCGCTGGGAGATCCGGAAGGCGCCGTGGCTGATGAGGGCCAGCTGCAGGTGCTCGGGGTCGCCACGCCGGACGTGGGCCGGAGTGCGGCGGGAGAGGACCGGTGAGCACGCCACGGAGGACAACCGCACCACGCCGAGATCCAGGTCCGTGATCTTGGCGCGGAAGTCGGTCGTGTGCCGGGTACTGAGCATGACGGGCATCACATCGCTGGACACCGTCTCGCAGAACCAGTCGAACCTGTCCTCGCGCGCTACGTCGGCTCCCGGCGTCACCGACGAGACCATGCGATCACCCACACCCTTTGACCTGGCCGTGAACCAGTTCCCTACCGGTCGGCCCACAGCCGTGCTTCCCCCCGTCACGTGATCAAGTATCGGCCACAGGGCTCCGGCGAAGACACCTGTCCCCGTGGCCGGCCCTTTCTCGCAGCCCCCCTCTACCGCCTGATTGCCTCGCCAGGTATCTTGCATCGCATGGAACCAGGTGATTCGACCAAGCAGGCCCGGGCCGCCGCCCAGCTGCGCAAGGGTGTCCTGGAGTACTGCGTGCTCGCGCTGATGCGGGACCGCCCCCGGTACGGCGTGGAGCTCCTGCACGCCCTGGAGGACTCCGGCACCCTGGCCACCAGCCAGGGCACGGTCTACCCGCTGCTCTCCCGGCTGCGCCGCGACGACCTGGTCACCACGACCTGGCAGGAGTCCGCCACCGGACCGCCCCGCCGCTACTACGCGCTCACCGACAGCGGCCGGGCCGCGCTCGACGAGTTCGCCCGGGTCTGGCCCGGCTTCCGCGACGCCGTCGACGGCTTCCTCGCCACCCCGCACCACTCCACCGGAGACCCCGCATGAAGACCTCGGCCGACCCCGTACGCGACTACCTCTCCGCCGTCGAACGCGAGAGCTCCGCACTGCCCGCCGAACGGCGCCGGGAGCTCCTCGCCGACCTTGCCGAACACATCGAGGTGACGCGCGCCGAGCGTCCCCGCGTCACGATCGGCGAGGTCCTGGCGGAGCTGGGGGACCCCCGTACGATCGCGGCGACGGCCCTGGCCGAGGCGGGCAGCGAGAGCGCGGGCGTCCCGGCGGCCGGCGGCACCGACACTGCCGGCGCACCGGTCCGGCGCGGGAAGGTCCACCCCCTGGTCCCGCTCCTGATGCTCACCCTCCCCTTCCTGTTCGCCGCGCTCTTCCCCTCCGTGCCCGGCTCGAGCTTCTGCAGCACCCTGTTCCGCGTCCTCGGCGCGGTGCTCCTCTGCACCTCGGTGCGCTGGACCCGGATCCAGAAGACGACCGGTGTCCTGCTCACCGCCGTCCTGCCGACCGTCGCCATCGGCGTCTGGAAGTGGGCCCTCGCCGCCCCGGTGGGCGATACCCCGGCCCACCTGGCCGACGCGGCGACGCTCGCCCTGCTGGCCGGTACGACGGCATGGCTCTGGCGGGTCCGCCGGGCCTGAAGCACACGGGCGTTCAGTCGCGTTGGACGTGCACGCTGGTCGACTTCACCCGGGCGGTGACCGTCACACCCGGCTGCAGGCCGAGTTCCTCAACGGCTTCCCGGGTCAGCAGCGACACCACCCGGTGCGGGCCCGCCTGGACCTCCACCTGCGCCGACACCTCGCCCAGTTTGATCGCGGTGACGATCCCCGGGAACGCGTTGCGCGCCGAGGTGTGAGGGGTGCCCTCGGCGTCGGCGCCCTCGTGGGCGACTTCCACGCAGAACGCGGCGAGGTCGGGCCCCTCCACGATGCGCCGGGTTCCCTGCCGGTGGGTCGGGAAGCGGCCCGCGTCCGCCCACCGCCGCACCGTGTCGACGCTCACGCCCAGCAGCTCGGCGGCCTGTCCCATCGTGTACGACTCCATGACCACCACCCTAGGGGCAGGAGGTCACAGGCCTGTTGATCATCCTCGGTTCCGGGCTCCCGAGGGCTCGATCCCGGGCTCCGGAGGGCTCGATCGGCCGGGGGCGGAATGCCCGATCCGGGGCAAACCGATCATCGGTTTGCCCTCCTCGTGCAAGTGGGTAGATCATGCCTCGTGATCGGCAGTCGTGTGTCCGAAGTACCGCTTCACCAAGCGTCGGAGGACCAGGGCAAGCAACCCACACCCAAGGGTCCTCAGAAGCGAGGGCCCTCGTCCCCGACAGGGAGCAAAAAGATGGCCACCGGAACTGTGAAGTGGTTCAACTCGGAAAAGGGCTTCGGCTTCATCGAGCAGGACGGCGGCGGCCCCGACGTCTTCGCCCACTACTCCAACATCAACGCCCAGGGCTTCCGTGAGCTCCAGGAGGGCCAGAAGGTCGAGTTCCAGGTCACCCAGGGCCAGAAGGGCCCGCAGGCCGAGGACATTCGTCCCCTCTGATCTGCTCCGCAGCAGCCCGACGCCCCGCACCGTCTCGGTGCGGGGCGTCGCCGCGTCCGCCGCGGTGTCCGCCGCCGCTTCCCGTGGCGCTGCCCGACCTCGCCGTCGAACCGGACCGGGGCCCGCCGTACGCTGTGCGGGTGATCTTGCGCAGCCTCCACGACCGATCAGACCTGGCCGCCCGCTTCGGACGGGACCCGGCCCTGAACCTGATGGAACTCGGCGACCTCGACGACCTGCCGTGGCCCCACACCAGCTGGTACACCGTGTCCGAGGACGGACCGGTGGCGCTGCTCTACGCCGTCGGTGACGTACCGACGCTGCTGGGCTTCACCCGCCCCGGGCAAGCGGCCGCCCTGGAGGAGCTGGCCGAGGCGCTGCTGCCCGTACTCCCCCGGCGTTTCCTCGGGCATCTGACCGGAACCGCCGCGAAGGTGCTGGAATCCGGCTACGCCACGCAGTCACACGCCACTTTGCTGCGCATGGCGCTGACCGAGCCCGGCCTGGCCGACCGGTATGCCTCCGGACCGTGGCGGCCCGCCCCGCTGAGCCGCGACGACCTCCCCGAGCTCCTCGAACTGTTCCAGCAGGCGTATCCGGGCAACTGGTTCGACGACCGCATGCTCGACACCGGCCAGTACGTCGGTGCCCGGCAGGCCGGGCAGCTGGTCGCCGTGGCCGGAGTGCACGTGCACTCCGCGGCGTACCGGGTCGCCGCGATCGGGAACGTCACCACGCATCCGCGGGTCCGCGGGCAGGGCGCCGCCGGCGCCTGCGTCGCCGAGCTGTGCCGACGTCTGGGCGAGACCGTGGACCACATCGGGCTCAACGTCCGTGCGGACAACGCCACCGCCGTCCGCCTCTACCGCCGGCTCGGCTTCGGCGAGGTCACGGAGTTCACGGAAGCGCTCTTCACGGCGCGCCCGTAGGGAACCCGCCGTCCGGGCCGTCACGGCGACGACCTCCGCCGCCGCGAGGCCCACGGCCAGCGGATGCCGTACCGCCTGGCGGATCCTCTGCCGGGGGGCGCGGGCGGCGCCTCCGGGAGACGTGCGAGGAGCGCCGCCTTCAGGCGCTCCTCGAAGCCACTGGGCCTCTCGTTCATCGGACTACCTCCAACAGGCCTTCGGTGTCGTGGGCTGAGCACCCGGTCCCTCCCCTGCGCGGGAACCCGGACGGCCCCCTCGTCCAGTACTTGGGCGAAAGGGCCCCAAGCGTTTCATCGGGGGACGGCCGGCCTGTCTGCCGACGGACGGACGCTGCCGCCCCGACGCGTGTCGGGGCGGCAGCGTCCGTTTCCTGCCCGCCGCTCAGGAAGCGGGAGTGAACTTCGTCGCGGCGGGTGCCGCGGCGGCTTCCTTGACCACCTTCATGCCGCCCGGGACCGTCGCGTCGGGCTTCAGGATCACGCTCTGCCGCGTGGAGGGTGCCTTCGGGTCCGAGAAGTCGTGCGTGATGCCGAAACCGTTGTCGTAGGACTTCAGGCTCAGCAGGGCCGCCCGGATCCCCTCGCGGGTCAGGTCCTTGTCGGCGCAGGCCTTCTTCAGCACCTCCCCGAACAGGGCTCCGGCGCTGTAACCGGCCACCACGCCGTTGTCCAGGCCCGCGTCCGGGTACTCGGCCTTGTACGCGGCGGCCAGGGCGGCCGGTCCCGCCTCGGTCGAGCCGATCGGCAGGGCCGAGGAGGCGACGTAGTAGTCCTTCTGCAGGGCCGCGCCCGCCGGGGTGGCCAGGAGCTGCGGCGCGAAGGCCGAGTTGTTGCCGACGAACGGGACGTTCCAGCCGCCGGCCGCGGCGACTCCGACGAGCGAGGCCGCCTGACGGGGGCCGGCGCTGATGACCACGGCCTTGACCCCGGCTTGCTTGAGCGCGGCCACCTGGGCGGTCATGTCGTTGTCGGTGGGCTTGATCTTCTGCTCGACGACGGTCAGCCCGGACTCCGCGGCGATGGCCTTGGAGCCGGTCAGCGCGTTCTCGCCGTAGTCGCCCTCGAAGTAGACGTGCCCGATCTTGTCGCCCGAGGCGATCCGCTTCTGGTCGAGGAGGAAGCCGACGGCGTTGATCGTCTCGACGTCGTACGTCGCTCCCACCGTGCGGACGTACGGGCTGCCGAGCAGGGAGGCGGACCAGGCCTGCGGGATGACCAGCCCCTTGTCCTTGCCGTCGATCCGCGTCTTGACGGCGGCGACGAACGGGGAGCCGATGAACTGCGCGAAGCCCAGCACCGAGGGCTCCAGCTCGGTGTAGGCGGCGAGTGCCTTCTGCGGGTCGTAGCCGTGATCGCGGACCGTCAGCTCGATGGTGCGGCCGCAGATGCCACCCGCCGCGTTGGTCTGCTTGACCCACAGCTGCTGGGCCTGGGTGACGCTCTTGCCGAGGGAGGCGTAGACGCCGGTCATGTCGGTGAGCGCGCCGAGCTTGATGGTCTTCTCGCTCACCCCGGCTCCGGCCTTGACGCCGCCCGAGGCGGCGGGCTTGTCCCCGTCGGCCGGCTTGGCCTTGCCACTGCACCCGGCGGCGCCGGTCAGGACGAGTGCGGCCGCCAGGGCCGCGGCGGCGTGCCTTCTTCTGTTCACGTTCGCTCCTTCGAGGGTGTGGTGCGGGTGCGGACGATCCGGGTGATGCCGGTGAGTCCACCGGGGAGGAACAGGACGGCCACGACGACGGCCGCTCCGTACAGGTAGCGGGAGGCCTCGCCGGGCGAGACCCCGCCCGTTCCGGGGGCGGACACCAGCGGGAGGGCTTCGCTGTAGCGGGTGAGGAGTTGGGGCAGCAGGGAGACGAAGACCGCGCCCACGACGGCGCCCGCGACGGTGCCCAGGCCACCGATCACGATCATGGCCAGGTACTCCAGGGACAGCACCATGCCGAAGTAGTCGGGCACCGTGCGCTGGAAGACCAGGGCGAGCAGGACGCCGGCGAGCCCCGCGTACATGGACGACAGGACGAAGACGGCGGCCCGGTACCGGGCGACCGGCACGCCCATCACCCCGGCGGCGATGCTGTGGTCGCGCAGGGCGTTCATGGCCCGGCCGGGCCGGCCCCGCAGGACGCCCCGCGCGAACAGGGCGCCGCAGAGGAGGGCCGCGAGGCCCACGTACCAGAGCTTCTCGGCGGACTGGAAGGGGACGGCCGCGATGACGGTCTCGGTGTCGTCGAAGGTGAAGCCGAAGAGGGACAACGGCTCCACCTCCCGGCCGTTGAACCCGCCGGTGACGCTGGTGGCGTTGAACAGCACGTGCTGGCCGATGAAGATCAGCGCGAGTGTGGCGATGCCCAGGTACGCGCCGCGCAGGCGGCCGGCGATGGGGCTGAAGAGGCCGCCCGCCGCCCCGGCCAGGGCGACGGCCAGGACCGCGGCGAGCCAGCTGGGCAGGCCGAGTCCGACCAGCGTGTGACCGCCCGCCGTGCTGCCGTCCCCGGCGAGCGCGCAGTACCCGTAGGCACCGACGGCGAGGAAGAAGGCGTGGCCCATCGAGAGCTGGCCGGTGGCTCCGGTGAGCAGGTTGAGCCCGATGGCCCCGATGGCGGCGGCGATGGCGAACAGCCCGGCCTGCAGCCAGAACCGGTCGAGGTAGAACGGCAGCGCGAGCAGCACCAGGCCGGCGGCTCCCACCGCCGCGTTCCGGGAGGTGAGCAGCCGGAGCCGGGTGGCCGCCGCCGGGGCGACGGCCTCGGGGTGCAGCACGGGGCTGCGGGTGTCAGACACGGGCGAGCTCCTTCGTGCCGAGGAGTCCGGCGGGACGGATCAGCAGGACCGCGACCATCACCAGGTACGGAGCCAGGTCGCCGATGCCCCGGCCGAGGAAGGTCAACTGGCCCTGGTAGCCGGTGGCCAGCGCCTCGGTGACGCCCACGATCAGCCCGCCGGCCAGTGCCCCGGAGGTGGAGTCGAGGCCGCCGAGGATCGCGGCCGGGAAGGCCTTCAGGGCGGCGAGGGACGTGGCCCGCTCCAGGCCGGGCGTGGGAAAGACGGTCAGGAAGAGCGCGGCGACCGCGGCCAGCGCCCCGGCCACGGCCCACGCCGCGAGCGAGACCCGGCCCAGCCGTACGCCCATCAGCGCGGCCGTCTCCGGCTGTTCGGCGGCGGCGCGCATGGCCACGCCCCAGGAGGTGTGCCGGAACACCAGCAGGAACACGGTGATCAGCAGCCCGGCGGCGAGGATGGCGGCGATCCGGGTCTGGGGCACAGTGACCGCACCGAGGTGGATCACGCGGTCGCCCCACGGGTCGCCTAGGGAGAGCACGTCGGTGCCGAGGCGCCGGGTGAGGTCGGTGATGAGGAGGATGTCGACGCCGATGGTGACGATGGCCAGCACGCTCTGGTCCTGGCCCCGGTAGCGGCGCATCACGAGGAACTCGATCGCCGCCCCCACGGCGGCCGCCGAGAGCGCGCCGGCCAGGAGCGCGCCCCAGAATCCGAGCTCCTCGTGCAGGGTCGCGGTGACGTACCCGCCGGCCAGCAGCAGGGAGGCGTGGGCGAAGTTGACCACTTCGGTGGCCTTGAAGATGACCACGAAGCCGAGGGCGATCAGCGCGTAGACGGAGCCCATGGAGAGCCCGCCGAGGAGCAGTTCGAGGAAGGTGGTCATGCGGCCGGTTCCTCCTCTCCGAGGTACGCGCGGACCACCGCGGGATCGTTCTGCACCTGCGCGGGAGTCCCGCCGCCGATGCGCCTGCCGAAGTCGAGTACGGTCACCGCGTCCGCGAGCCGCATCACCACCCCCATGTCGTGTTCGACCAGCACGATCGAGATGCCGAGGCCGTCCCGGACGCCCGCGATGACGGCGGCCGTGCGCTGCCTCTCGTCGGCGGTCATGCCGGCGACGGGTTCGTCGAGGAGCAGCAGCCGGGGTTCCATGCACAGGGCCCGGGCCAGTTCGACGAGTTTCTGTTTTCCGTACGGGAGGGAGCCGGCGGGCGCCGCGAGGTCGCCCTCCAGGCCGACGAACTCGGCGATCTCCCGGACCCGTTCGCGGTGCCGGCGGTCCTCGCGCGCGGCGGCGGGCAGCCGCAGTCCGGCGGCCAGGAAGCCGGTCCGCATCAGCCGGTGGCGCCCCAGCAGGAGGCTGTCGGCGACGGTGGTGTGCGGGGGCAGCGCGAGGTTCTGGAAGGTGCGGGCGATGCCGAGGGCCGCGACGGCGTGCGGGGCGAGGCCCGTGAGCTCGGCGGCGCCGAAGCGGACGGATCCGCCGGTGGCCCGGTAGACCCCGGAGAGCACGTTGAAGCAGGTGGACTTGCCCGCTCCGTTGGGTCCGATGACGGCGTGGACGCTGCCGGGCTCCACCGTGAAGGAGACCGCGTCGAGGGCGGTCAGGCCGGCGAAGCGGACGGTGACGTCGGTGACGGTGAGCGGTGGCGGGGAGGCGTGCGCGTTCATGCCGTCCACCTGCGCAGTTCCCGCCGGGTCCCGGCGCCGGCCGGGTCGGGCGCGGCCTCGTCGGTGATGCCGAGGTAGCGGCGCCGTACCTCGTCCGAGGCGGCCAGCTCGGCGGCCGGGCCGTCGAGGGTGACCTCGCCGACCTCCAGGACGTAGGCGTGGGAGGACAGCCGCAGCGCCAGGGCGGCGTTCTGCTCGACGAGGAGCACCGAGGCGCCGGAGGCGTTGATCTCGGTGATGGTCTCGGCGATGGTGGCGGCCATCTTGGGAGCGAGCCCGAGGGTGGGCTCGTCGAGCAGCAGCAGGCGCGGGCGGGCCATCAGGGCCCGGCCCAGGGCCAGCATCTGCTGTTCGCCGCCGGACAGCAGTCCGGCGCGCTGCCGCGCCCGCTGGGCCAGTACGGGGAACAGCTCGTGCACCCGGGCCAGGGAGCGGGCCGTGTCGGCACGGGATCCCGCGCGACCGCCCAGGGCCCCGGCGCGCAGGTTGTCCGCGACGGTCATCCGGGTGAACACCTTGCGCCCCTCGGGTACTTGCACCACGCCGGCGGCGACGACCCGGTCCGGGGTGAGCCCGTCCAGCGGCCGGCCGTCGAAGGCGATGCTCCCGCCCGTGGCGGCTCCCCGGTGGAACCCGAGCGTCCGGGACACCGCGCGCAGCAGCGTGGACTTCCCGGCACCGTTCCCTCCGAGTACGACGACCACCGCGCCGGCGGGCACGTCGAGCGATACGGAGCGCAGTGCCCGGACCGGCCCGTAGCCGACGGACAGCTCACGCACTTGTAGCGAACCCACGTCCTCTCCTTCCTCTGGGCGGCCTTGTGCTGGCGCACACACCAGCACCGGGTCGGGGCGGGCGTCCACGGGCGGATGCGGAATCGCTGCCGATGACCAGCCCGGACAGGAGCGTGTTGTGCACGCGCACAGACCTGTCGCGCGCGCCCCTTACGGTGGCGGAGGCGGGGTGACATCCTCAGCGGCCATGGGTGGACGTGGACGCAGAACGCGCACGGAACAGGAGTGGTCGGTCCTGGTGTCGGCGGCGGACGTACTGATCGCCGACATCCCCGGACTCACCGACCAGCTCATCAGGGACCTGGCGAAGCACTCGCCGCTGTTCGACCTGGCCGTGCCGCGGGACGAACACTGGCAACAGGTCAGCGAGGCCATGCACTACGGGATCGAGGCCTTCGCCGCATCCCGCTCCGTCCCGCGCAAGGACCTCGCGTACGCGGAGGAACTGGGCCGGCGCCGGGCCGAACAGGGGCTCCCGCTGGACCTGTTGCTCTACGCGTACCGCAGGGCGGGCCGGCTCACCTGGGACGCGCTGCTGGACATCGTCACCGAGAAGGAGCCCGAGGCGCTGCCCGTCCTGGCCCGGGCGGCCGGGGCGATGTGGGCGGGGATCGAGCAGCAGGCGGCGGCGACCGCGGAGGCGTACCGCACCGCGGAGGTGGAGATGCGCCGGCGCAGCGACGAGCGGGCCCAGGCCCTGCTGGACGCCCTGCTGGAGGGGGACACGGCGCCGGCCCTGGCGGCCCAGGTGGCGCTGGCCCTGGACCTGCCGGAGCAGGGGCGGTACGCGGTGGTGGTGCTACCCGCCGACCGGGCCGACGCGGTGCACCGGGTGGTGGCGGCGGGCGGGATGCGGCTGTTCTGGCGGATGCGCACGGAGCGGGAGCTGGCCGTGGTGGCGCTGGGCGACTCCTCCCCGGCCGATCTCGCGGCGGAACTCGCGGACCGCTGCCCGGGGCCGGGCGGCATCAGCCCGGTGGTGGACGGACTGGCCGAACTGGGCCGGGCCCGGCGGCTGGCGGAGACCGCGCTGCGGACCTGCGGTCCGGACGAACGGGTGCTGGTGCGGCTGGCCGACCGGCTGCCCACGGCCCTGGTGGTGCGCCAGCCCGAGCTGTCGGCCGAGCTGGTCCAGGCGGTGCTCGGGCCCCTGCTCGACCTGGACCCGGCGGACCGGGCGATGCTCCTGGAGACCCTCGACGCCTGGCTGTCGGCGGAGGGTTCGGCGGGCCGCGCGGCGAGCCGGCTGTACTGCCACCGCAATACGGTCTTCAACCGGCTGCGCCGGCTGGAACACCTGACGTCGAAGTCGCTCTCCCGGCCCCGGGACCTGATCGCGCTGACCCTGGCGCGGGACGCGTACCGGCTGTCGGGCGGCTGACCGGGGCGGCCGGGGCTGCTGGTCGCGTCTCACCGGGCCCGTCTGTCCGGCCCCGTCTGGCCGGTCGCGTCCGGCCGGTCGCGGCCGTGGGTGGCGGGCCTCCTCCGCGGGTAGTCGGCCCGGTCCGTCGGCGAGACCGGTGGTTCCGCCGATGTGGGCCCCCGGTGTGCGCCCTGACAGTGGTCCGGCCAGCGCAAGCGGCGGGACCGACTCATCGGCGGGCGGCACGGACCTCGGCACGGAGCCGGGTGCCGGCCCTCGCCGGGCCGGCTCCGCCACGACCGAGAGGACGACTCCGTCGTGCAGCAGCAACCCTTCGAGAACGCCCACCAGGTCCACTCCGACCGCGGCCCCGCCGGTACGAGCGGGCGGTCCGTCGACCCCGTCGGCGGCGGGAGGCGGATCCGTTCGCTCGGGTCCGCACTCGCGGCCCTCGTGACCCTCGGCGCGATCGCCACGTTCACGGCGTCCGGGGCACAGGCCTCGGCGGCCAACCCGTACGAGCGGGGCCCCGCGCCGACCAACGCGAGCATCGAGGCCCTCCGCGGCTCCTACGCGGTGTCCCAGACCAGCGTCTCTTCCCTGGGCGTCACCGGCTTCGGCGGCGGCACCATCTACTACCCGACGTCCACCGCGGACGGGACCTTCGGCGCCGTGGTGATCTCGCCCGGCTTCACCGCCTACCAGTCGTCGATCGCCTGGCTCGGCCCGCGACTGGCTTCCCAGGGCTTCGTCGTCCTGACCATCGACACGCTCACCACCCTCGACCAGCCCGACAGCCGGGGACGCCAGCTGCTGTCCGCCCTGGACTACCTCACCGAGCGCAGCACCGTCCGCACCCGGATCGACAGCGGCAGACTCGGCGTGATGGGCCACTCCATGGGCGGCGGCGGCACGCTGGAGGCCGCCAAGAGCCGGCCTTCGCTGCAGGCGGCGATCGCGCTCACCGGCTGGAACACCGACAAGTCCTGGCCCGAGATCAAGACCCCGACGCTGATCGTGGGGGCCGACGGGGACACGGTCGCACCGGTCGCCACCCACTCCGAGCCCTTCTACACGAGCCTGCCCGGCTCGCTCGACAAGGCGTACCTGGAGCTCAACAACGCCACGCACTTCACCCCGAACAGCTCGGACACCACCATCGCGAAGTACAGCATCTCGTGGCTGAAGCGGTTCATCGACAACGACGGCCGGTACGAGCAGTTCCTCTGCCCGCTGCCGAGCCCGAGCCTGACCATCGAGGAGTACCGGGGCAACTGCCCCCACACTTCCTGAACCGCCCCCGGCGGGTGGGGAAGCCGTTCCGTTTCGGCCCCCACCTGCCGCGTCCGGTCTTCCGCCGTGGTTTACACGGCAGTAACCTCACCGGCGTGACCGGACACCCGACTGTGGCGACTGTGGCAAGTCCTTGCCGGATCTACGGCCGGACGGCCGAACTGGCCGCTGTGGCCGCCCTGTCGGATCAGCTCCGGCCCCGGCACGGAGGCGCGCTGGTGCTGGCGGCGGAACCGGGACTGGGCCGGAGCGCCCTTCTCGCCTGGGCCGGCGAGGAGTTCACGCTCGGGCCCGTCCTGCGCCCCCGGCCCCTCAGCGGCGAGCCCCGTCCCTACGACGGCATGCGCGCACTGCTGTGCGCGGCGGCCGAAACGAGCGGAGCGGCGCCGCCCCGGGCCGCGTTCGGAACGATCCGGCCGGCCGGACAGCCGGGACTGCCTGGACTGCCGCCGGGTCCGCCCGAACTGGCCGAGCTGCTAAGGCAGTACGTCCCTGCGGATGAGCCCCTGCTCGTCTGCGTGGACGACGTGCACCTGTGGGACGCGCCCTCGCGTGCCGTCCTCGGTTCGGCCGCACGACGTCCCGACCCCGCGCACCCGATCGGGATCCTGCTCTCGGTCGCGGAGCACCGGTCGGACGATCCGGACATCGCGGGGCTGACCGTGGTCCGCTTCGGCCCGCTCGACGACGGCGCGGCGACCGCCCTGCTCCGTGACCTCACGGGTGGGGTGCTGGATCCTTCCGTGCGCGCGGAGTTGCTGTCCGAGGCCGAAGGCAACCCCGCCGTCCTGACGGCCCTCGCCCAGCGCCTGACGCCGGATCAGCTCGGCGGCCACCGTCCACTGCCCCGGCCGCTCCTGGACGGCGGCGCCCTGTGGGCCACCTTCGGCGGCCGCCTCGCCCCGCTGCCGTCCGCCACCCGACAGGTCCTGCTGCTGGCGGCGGCCGCGCACGAGCCCGACCCCGACGCGGCGGGCGCGGACGCCGCCCTGGTCCTGCGCGCCGCGGGCGCGGCCGGCCTGGACCCGGCCGCGCTGGACCCCGCCGAGGCGGCCAGGCTGGTGCACCACGACGGGGACCGCATCACCTTCACGGGGTCCCTGCTCCGGCGGACCGTATACACCGGCGCCCCGTCCTCGCGGCGCCGGGCGGCCCACGCGCTGCTCGCCTCGGCCGTCGACGCCGACCGCCACCGTCTGCGCCACCTGCTCCACCTCGCCCTGGCCGCGCGAGGACCCGACCCCGCCCTCGCGGCCGGGCTCGTCGCGGCCTCCGCTCCCGGCACGCCGACCTCGGGCACGGAACGCTCGGCGGCCCTGTCCAGGGCCGCGGAACTCACCGCCCAGGAGGACGTCCGTACCGCACGCCTCACCGCGGCGGCGGACTACGCCCGACTGGCGGGACACACCCGCAGGGCGCGCCGGCTGCTGGCCGCCGCCGGGGAGGGCGCCTCCCCCGACACGGTGCACGGACGCACGGAACTCGTCCGGGGCAGCATGGCCCTGCGGGACGGGCCGGTCGGCGACGCCTACCAGGCGCTGCTCATGGCCGCCGAGCGCCTCGACCCGTCCGACGCGGAGGCGGCCCTGGAGGCCAGGATGGAGGCGATGGACGCGGCGTGGGCCGCGGGCGACCCCGTGGCCTGCCTCGCCGCTCTCGCCGAGGCCCCGGCCCTCGCCGGTGCCCCGCTCCCTTCTCCCCCGCAGGACCCGAGGCGCGACTACCGGGCGGGGCTGCGTACGGCCCTCGACGGGCACCTGGCCGAGGCCGCGTCGCCCCTGCGCCGGGTACTCGACCGGGCCCGGGACGACGACGACCCCGTGCGCCTGATGCGGGCCGGGGTGGCCGCGCTGGTGCTCGGCGACATCCCGGCGGCGTGCCGGGCCAACGCGCGGGCCCTCGCCGTGTCCCGGTCGCGGGGACTGGCCTCCCTCACCCCGCGGATCCTCGAACACCTCGCGTACGCCGAACTGCGGGCCGGCCAGCACGCACGGGCCAGGAGCCACGCACAGGAGGGGCTGCGCGCCGCCCACGTGGCCGGGCAGCGCAACGTGGCCGCCGGCCAGCACGCGATCCTGGCCCTGGTCGCCTCGGTCGAGGGCGAAGCGGCGGCCGTCGCCGCGCATGCGGGCGCCGCGGTGGAGATCGCCCGCCCGCACGGACTGCTCCAGGCGGTCACCCTTGCCGAATGGGCCTCGGCCCGCGCGGACCTGTGCCGCGGCCGGCCCTTCGAGGCCGCCGCCCGGCTCGGCCCGCTGACCCGGCCGGGGCCCGGGCGCGGCCACTTCGCCGTCCGCATGCTCGCCCTGCCCTGCTTCGTCGAGGCGGCCGTCCTGTCCGGGGCTTCGGCGGAGGCGAGGGTGGCCGTCGAGGAGTTCGCCCTGTGGACCGCCCAGGGCGTCGACCCGCAGGCACCGGCGCAGCTGGCCCGGTGCCGCGCACTGGTCGCCCCGCCGGACGACACCGCCGACGCCCTCTTCGCCCTGGCGCTGACCCGGCACGAAGCGGTGCACGGCGACTTCGAGCGGGCCCGTACCCAACTGCTGTACGGGAAGTGGCTGCGGCGCCGACGCCGTCCGGCCGAGGCGAAGAACCGGCTACGGGACGCACTGGTCGCCTTCGAGCACTGCGGGGCCCCCGCGTGGGCCGAGCAGACCCGCGGCGAACTGCGGGCGACCGGTGACGCACCGGCCCCGGTGCCCGCGGGTGGGCTGGCCGTCCTGACCCCGCAGCAGCTGCGCATCGCGCGCCGCGTCGCCGAGGGCGCCACCAACCGCGAGGTGGCACTGAGCCTCTCCGTCAGCCCGCGCACCGTGGACCACCACCTGCGCAACGTCTTCGCCCTGCTCGGAGTGCGCTCCCGGACGGAGCTCTCACGGCTGGTGGACCGGGCGGAGCGGGGCGGGGCACAGCCCTGAGGGCCCGGTCGGCGGCCGCGTACGCATTCAGGCAGACACGCAGGCACGCGAAAACGCTCGGCCGGAGTGTCCGGCCGAGCGTTTCGTGTCCCCGCGTTCCGCTGGTGGTTTAGTACCAGTGGTGGTTCTGCCAGAAGGTCCAGGCGCCGGCGGGGCTGCCGT
>NZ_JBIAPV010000010.1:0-299256 GCF_042888445.1 Streptomyces sp. NPDC002886 | reverse complement strand
ACCCCCCACACCCCCCCGTTTGTGGGTTCACCCCGGGCCCCCAAAACACCCCCCCCCCCCCCCCCCCGGGGGGGGGGGGGCGGCCCCCCCGGGGGGGGGGGGGCCCCCCCCCACCGCTACACCACATCTGAACTGCGGTTCTATAGATCAGCTACCAGCGATACCACCGGCCGCTGCTGCCCTTGGGACGGGCAACGAAGCCGATCAGCCAGATGATGAGTACCGCGATCGCGACCCACCAGAGAATCTTGATCGCGAAACCCGCACCAGCGAGAATCAGAACCAGTAGAAGAACGAGAAGCAGGGGAACCATAGTTATCAACCTCCAAGGAACCGAATGCCCCTGCGATTCCAGACCATGCGTGACTACTTACCCGTTTCTTATCGGCCCAGGCGGGAAGTCGCGTACGCCCGCGCGATCGCCAAGCTTTCCGGATCCCCGGCCAGGAGGAACCACCCCGGCTCACGTCGGGCCGTTCGTTCTCCTCGGAGGGCGGCCTGTTACGGCTGCGGCGGAACCGCCTTTGATCATCACCCCTCGACTCCCGCGCACGGGAACCGCAATAGGGAGCGAGGGCAGGGAGCCAATCGGAGCAGGCCCGGTCCCCCGCGCAGCCAGCATGGTGTTGGAGCCGGCAGGGCGTCGTGCCTCCTGCCGTTGAGCCGTCACGCTGACGCTTGTCGGATCATCAGCCTGTCGCGCATTCGTCCTTCGCCGTATCGGTCATGCTCCCCTCGTCCGAGATCTCGACTCGAGGAGTGGTGGCAGTGCACGCGGTACTCAAGACGGTTCGACACAAGCGGCTGACGGGGCTCCTCTCCGTGCCACTGGCCCTCTCCTTCGCCCTGATCGCCGCACCGGCGATCGCCGCGCCGACTACGGGCTCAGGCACGGGAGCGGTCCAGGCCGACAACTGCTCCGACTACCGGGCCCTGACCCCCGAAGCCTCCACGGCCAAGTCAGCGAAGGTCCTCGAACGCCTCCCCGCTCAGGGATGCACCGGCCCTCGCGGACCGCAAGGCCCCAAGGGTCCCAAGGGAGACCGGGGACCCGCCGGGCCGCCCGGACCCTGCGTCAGCGTCGACGTGGTGGCAGGCCTCGCTCCCGGCAGTGAGTACAGCGCAGCCATCACTCGCGGAAAGGCCTTCGTCGGCTATCGCCCCTCCCTGACCGGGGCGCCCATCTGGCGCGACCTCACCGGGCCCGTCACCCCCGGATACCCGCGCAACGCTTGCAGCATCGCCGTGAAGCTCGCGGGCGAACGCGTCTACGTCAAGGTCCTCACCACCGCCGGCGACCTCTACGAAACCTCCTGCACCGCTCCCGCACTGGCCTGCACCGTCGGCTGGGCCGCCGTCGTCAAGCCCTAACCGAATACGCCCCAAGCCGCGCCTGATCCAGACGGGCGCGGCTGCCCGGCACCGAGACTGCGTGGGATAGCGCCCGTCACTCAAGCAGCTGCCCGCGTAATGTCCACCGCGGAACTGGCCACTTCTTCCGCCGGACCCCCTGCGCAATCCGCAATCCCCGCCCGGGCTGGCGTGGCACGCACCGCGACGCCGCCCACGCCCCTGCTCAATCACCGCCCCTTGTCCGCCGCAGCTCCCCGCCCGCGCCAGGTTGCCCGCAGACGCGAGCAGGACCCGGCCGGAGTGACTACGGTCCCCGGCCGGGTCCTGCTTGCTTGGGTCAACCCGTCGTCGTGGCTTTCCCACCTGCACTCTCACATGCGCAGCACCACCACGCACCCGGGCATAGGGCAGATGGGCGGAGACCAGTACGACGGCAACCGCCGCTCGAGGGTGCTGTCGGCCGGGGCGGTACGGCGACGTGTGACGGCTGCCGAACCCGCCCGCAGCCGACAGCTCCACGGGGCCGGGACCAGCAGCCCTTCCGGCCGCTACTCCCGCAACCGCTATTGCACCGCGGCCGCCCCCGCGATGTTCCAGCGACCCGCTGACATCAGGACTTCGCCCCCCAGACAGCGGCCACGAACCCCCAACCGCCCGCGTACAGGCACCCGGTTGCCACTCGGGGATAACGGCGGCCTTCCCGCCGAAGCCGGGGCGGAGCGCTACTTTACGAGACCGCCGGCAAGGGTGCCGACGAGCCCACCTTGCGACGTCACGTCGGCCAGTTCCCCTGCTGCCAGGGCATCAATGGACAAGCCCACCCCCATGGCCCCTGCCCCGACACTCACGGCCGGGCCACAAACACACACGCGATCTGAGGGTTGTCTGGGGTAGCGGGCGGCCGTCCGGGTGGCAGCGCTATCAGGTGGCCCAATCCCCCGCTGGCAACGCCGGCTGAGCGGGCATGCATGGCGGAGCCATTGCCCCCTGGTTGTGAGGAGCTGAGCGTCGATGCTGGAGCGCACCCGGCGTAAGAAGCAGACCGAGATCACGTTCGTCCTGCCCGCCGGTCATCCGGCCGGTGAGGTCAGCGTGGTCGGTGACTTCAACGACTGGCAGCCCGGTACCCACCGGCTGGCCGAGCGGTCTGACGGGAGCCGGGCGGTCACGCTCACCCTGCCGGTGAACCAGCACCACCAGTTCCGCTACCTCGCCGACGGCGGGCACTGGCTCGACGAAGAGGAGGCCGACGGTCACGACGGCCGCAACAGCCTCCTGCACACCTGACCCGCCATAGATAGCGGGCACCACTCATGAAGGAGAACTCCTGTGACTGACATGTGGAGCTACAACCCCGACTCGCACTACACCCCGGGCACCAGCCTGGTCGGTTTCAAGGTCGAAGCCACCGACGGGCACATCGGCAAGGTGGATGAGGACACCGACGAGGTCGGCGCCTCCTACATCGTCGTCGACACCGGCCCCTGGATCTTCGGCAAGGAAGTCCTCATCCCCGCCGGCACCATCGTCCGCGTCGACGTGAAGGAGAAGGAGATCCAGGTCAGCCTCACCAAGGACCAGATCAAGGACTCTCCCGAGTACGACAAGGACAAGCACCGCGGCGACGCCACCTACCGCAACCAGCTCGGCCAGTACTACGGACGCGACCACAGCTGACACCGCCGCCCCTCGGCCCCTGCGCGCCCCGGAGCCTAGGGGTGGGTAGAACGACGGCCCAGCCACCGGGTGAGGTGGCAGGGCCGTCACACCGCTACCAGCAGGGGGGAGGGCGCGCCGGCTGGCGCGTGTCCCGATCTCAAAGCCCGCTGCGGCCGCGCATCGTAGCTGGCGTGTACGAGGAAGGGTCACCGGCCGCAGGAAGCGCCCCGGACACAGATACCCGACTTCCCCAAGGCCCCAACTTGGCTCACCTGTCAGGCCCTCCCCCGAAGGGCGGGCGGCAAGCACCACGGGACTGGGCCATGCCCTGGATAGCGCGGTGGCCGCAGCCCTCGTCCCCGAAGGGGTGCTGTTCAGCCCCTTGGGGCGCGGGCGCGTACGGTGCTGGACCGTGTCCCTGAACCACCATGCGCCGCAAGGATTCCGGCGATGGCGGCCGCTGCACTACGAGACAGAGGCGGTGCCGGCCCAGGGCGGGGAAGTAGGGGCCGACACCGCCGGCTGTTCAGCCTGGCCAGGTGCCCGTCATTCGGCGTATGGCCACGGCGCCCGACCGGTCGACCGAAGCTTTGACCACAGCGAAGATCGCACCCTGGATCGCTGCGGCGATCAAGATCTGTTTCCAGGGCCGGTCCTCGTCTGTGGCGTCCGGTGCGTCGCCCTCACCCTCGATGATCTTCCATGCCTGTTTGAACACGGCGCCCGCGATCAGACCGCTCGCGGCGCCCAGGGCGAGCCCGACGGGCTTGTAGGCGATCTTGGAGGCCTTCATCGGCGACGACCGCGGCTGCGGCGCACCAGCACGAGCGCGAGCACCACGGCGCCTGCGACGAGGAGCGGGGTGCGGTTGACGCGCGCGACCGTGGCGGCCGTCTCGGCCTTCTCCAGCAGCGAGTCGGGGGTCTTGTCCGCCGCGTACTGGCCGGCGCGGGTCGCGCTTTCCCACACTTGCGCCGCGGCCTGGGAGGTCTTGTCCAGGACGGGGTCGGGGGTGTTGTCCCGCACCAGCTGGGCGGCCTGTCCCGCTTTCTCGCGGATCTGGTCGGCGATGAGGGAGGCCTTCTCGGCGGTCTGCTGCTTCACGGCGGCGTCTCCTGGGGTATCGGTCTGGATGTCGGTCTTGGCAGCCACATACGGAATCTGGCCGAAGGCGTTCCGGGTGTAACCCGTTTTACGCGGCGCTGCCCGTGGTGTCCTGGATGGGGGCTTCGGCGTTGCGTTTGACGGAGTCGATGCCGTTCAGGCAGGAGCGGTGCGTCTCGTAGTGCTGGCTGGTGGCGATGACCTGGCCGTTGGTGGCGACCAGCACGAAGTGGTACCCCTTCGCGGGCTGGTGGCGGACTTCGAAGCGAGCGGCCATGACGGAACCTCCTCGTTGAGCTGCGCATGCGGGGTTGCCGCGCGTCTACCCCGCCATCGCCTCAACACCCGCCCAACAAACGGGAGCTCCACCCAGGCCGACAGAGTTCGCCCGCCGCGGGTCGGCGCCCTCCGGCCGTCGGCGGCGTCGGAGGGCATGCCGTGGGAGTGGCGCACACCGGTGGCGGGGCGCGCACAATCCCCGAAGGCATGAACCGTCGCTGACGCTTCGCCCTGGCCCAGTGAACGGGCTCCCGCACACGCCCAGGCACCTGCTTCGTCCACGTAACCTTCACATTGATCGTTCCGGCACGGAGCGACACCGAGACGAGGCCGGCAGGAACCTCAGCCGCCCAGACAGACAGGAGGTTTCCCATGGAGCAGGTCGTGACAGGGTCACCGGACGTCGAAGGCGTCCGTGTGATCACCTGCGCCGGTGAGTTCGACCAGGACAACCTGGAGCCCCTCCGGCAGGCATGGACGCAGGCCGTCGCCGACCCGGCCGTGCTCAGGATCGTTCTGGACGTCAGCGCGGTGAGCTTCGCCGACTCCTCCATGCTCAACGAGATGATCCGCCTGCGGCGAGCCGACACGGACCTCGTCCTGGCCGGCCCTCTTTCACCCCAGATGGAACGGCTCTTCGAGCTCGTCTCAGCTCACCAGATCTTCACCATCGCCGACAGCGTCGAAGCCGCGCGCACCCTGTAGCCCAGCGTGGCCTTTGAGAAGGCAGCCGGGCTGGTGTCAGGCAGTAGCGGGGAACGGGATGAACGCTGTGATCGTCTTGCCGTCGTCGTGGGGCCGGATCTCCGTCCGGTCGGCGATCCGGTTGACGAGCAGCCAGCCGAACCCTCCCGGAATATCGAGGGGGGTTCCCGGCGTGTGAGGAGCGGACGAGGATTGGTCCGACACTTCGACCGCCACGCAGCTGGCGTCATGCCGGATGTTGAAGCCGCTCACTCCGCCCGCGTGACGTACCGCGTTGGACACCAGCTCCGAAACGACCAGCAGTACGTCGTCAATTAGCCGCTCTCCCGCGCCGCTCGCCGCCAGGACATCGCGGGCGATCGACCGGGCCTCCTCGCATTTCAGACCGGTCGTACGCCGTGGTACATCCCGCATTGCCTTTCCCTTCACAACTCGCTTCTTCCCCTTTTCGTCCACTAAACCCGCCAAGAGGCCTGTCTCGTATCATCCATCCGGCCCGTAGAACCGGCCGGCCGCTCCCCGCCCACCGCCGAACGCGGATAGTTCACGGGATGTGTCCTGTTCGTGGGCCCGCCGCCCCGGACGGCGCTGGGCGGAGGCTCTGCACTATCCGGCCGTCCGCTCGGCTGGACCGTCATCGACGGCGAACAGCAGATTCGCGCCGGTCATCTCCAGCAACCTGGCCAGCTGCCGTGGGAGAGGGCCCAGCAACAGCAGATCGCACTGCGCGCGGACCGTGAGCAGCAGGTTCAGGAAGGAGGAATCGGCGAAGGTGACCCCGCGGACGTCCAAGGCCAGCCGATCCACGCCAGATGCCGCAACGGCCGCCTCGCACGCGGCCTGGAGCTGGCCTTCCGTGTCCGCGTCGAACTCCCCGGCACACCGCACCACCCTCAGCCCGCCGCGATCGGGTAGGACCGTTACGGTCGGTTTCATAGGCACTCCTCATCTACTCAACAGAAGCCCCAGCCTGTCTAATCAGGCGCCCGGATGCCACCCCTCCAATCGAACGTCCTGCCGCACCCTGTCGCGGTCTCCACTGCGTTCCCAGCGGGGCCGGGCGAGACAAGGAACCGAGTCAACCGTCGGTGCGAGGGCGGGTAGCACGGTGCGGAGTGAGGGCGTCCCATTCGGACACGGATCAGCGGCGCTTCCCAGAGGCATCTGAGACGCCTACGACCACGAGGCCTCCGAACTCTCCGCCCCCTCCGTGAAAAACGAGCGCTGTCCGTGGTGATCCAACTGTTGGAGCAGGCATCCCCCGAAACCGGCTCCGCCAGGCGAGAGGGGCGTCAGCCGCCTCATGCTGGGCAGACGCGGATTCATGTCCGGAATCCACGCACGTCCCGCGAGCGCACTATTCCGTTCCACCCCCGGCGTCGACGATGCGCCAGCCTCCCATGCGGCACAGCACGGGCGCCGCGGCGGTTTCCTCAGGCGGCTGCGGCGCAGGATCCTCGCCTACCGGGACATCGAGTTCTGCTCCACCCGCATTCCTGGCAGTAATGCGGGTGTTGAAGAGGACTGTCTGCTGTTGGTCCACGTCCGTAAGGTCGTCGGCCAGATCCACTACCGCACCTGCGCCACCTGCGGTGAGGGGGTGATCACCGGCATCGAGATCGATGACCATCTCCTTCCCACCGGAATCGGCACCCGTGCCCTGTCCCACCTGCACTCCCGCCACCCCGGCATCATCTGGCGCAGCACACTGACCCTGCGCACCACACGCGACCTGCTCCGCCGGATGCGCGTCCCCGTAACCACCGCGGGTGCCCTATGTCCTCATGCCCCCGCCCAGGCCGCCGCGGTCCAGGGGCCCTGAAGAGCACTGGCCGGCGCTCGAGTAGGCCGAGCGCGAGAACCTGCGTGAGGGGACCACGGGACCGGTAGCCGATGGTTCACGCCTTGGTGGCCCGTTCTCGCCCCCGTTTAAAGTGGCCAGTGTGAGCAAGAGTGAACGGCAGCTGCTGGATGAGGTCCGCCAAGTGCTGGCGACGACTGGTTTCACGGAACCCGACGGTGGCGCGGGCGGCCTGGTGCTGCGCGCAGAGGCAGATGGTGTGCTCATAGCCTCGCAGCCCGCGGAGGTCATCCGAGCCGTCACCCACGTACACGGGCACGAGGCCGCGCTGGGCGGTTTCACATCCCTGCCGGGCTTGCACCAGGCCGTTGCCTCCGCCGTGGCAGCGATCCTGAGCGAAGCGGGCTTCGACGTGCGCCCCGGCCCGGACGACACACTTCTGGTGAACCACTCCACCCTCCCGGGCGGTGGCTCAATGTGGCGCTGAGCCCCACCCGACGGCGGAGCCCAGCGCCTGCGTAGGGACGGACTGGCCGGTCAGTCCTGGGAAACGGCTTGGAGCAGGTCTCCGACCTTGGCGTCCGGCATCGCGCGGGCGACGTCCGCGAAGGCGACGATCCCGACCAGCCTGTGTCCGTCGATGACCGGCAGGCGGCGCACCTGGTGCTCGCTCATGACGCGGAGGATCTCCTCCGCGTCGTCGTCGGCTCCGATAGTGACGGCCTCGCCCTGGGCGAGGTCACCGGCCTTCACCTGGCCGGGGTCCTTGCCGGTGCCCAGGACCTTCACCACGATGTCCCGGTCGGTGAGCATGCCCTTGAGCTTCTCGTCCAGGCCGCAGATCGGCAGCGAGCCGACCCCCAGCCGCGTAATCTTCTTCGCCGCCTCCAGCACCGTCTCCTGGGCACCGATACACGTCGCGTCCGCCGTCATGATGTCGCGGGCCTTCGTCATCCGCCGTACTCCTTCGATTGTCGCCTGCACGGGTGCGATCGTGTCCGCTGACGCGGACGGGCCACGGGACCTATGGGTGCCCCATGCCTCTGACCGGTAACGCCATCCGCCCCCGCAACCACCCTGAGGCCATGGCCTGCGCCGCCCTTGAGCGTGCCCCGCATGGCCCAAGGGCGCGCGACGGCAGGACGGAAACCCGCAGGCACCGAGCCCGTGGCAGCCGGAGGAGAAGCCTTTGAACACTGTGGACGTCCAGCACTACGGCAGCACCGCCCTGATCAGCGTCGGCGGCAAACTCGACGAGGACTCGGGCCTCGTCCTCCTGGAGGCGCTGTCGGCAGTCAATACCGCCGTTCGGGACCTCCTGGTCGACCTGCACGGCGTCGCGGTCATGGACGCCGACGGCCTGCTGCACCTCCTGAACGTGCACCGGCGAGCGGAAGGCCTGGGGCTGAGAGTCGTAGTCTCCGGCTGGCAGCCCCAGCCCCAGCAGTGCATGGCCGAGGTAGCCCGAATCTCCGGGCCCGGGTCGGCCACCGGGGAAAGGTACGCGGTAGCCAGCTTCCGCCGGCTCATCGAGGAGCGGGCCCAGCGTGCACGGGACAGCGCGGACCTTGCTAGAGGCTGGCTCCCCCACGCCTAATCCAGCGGGTCTGCGGCTGCGCTGTCGGCGAGTCTGCACGGGCCCGCACCACTCCGGCGTCAGGGCCCGCCTTCTTCCGGAGGGTCGTCCTCGGGCCACAAACCGAGGATGTCCAGCAGAACGTCGAAGTCGGCGGCACCCTCCGCCCTGGAAGCAACCGCGCGGCGGGCAGCGGCACGGTCGACGGCCCCAGCCCGGGCCAGGAAAGCTGGCTCATCACAACCGAATGGATCCTTCACCCCACCGATGCCACCACGACCCTGGCACATCCGCAGCGCCAATACTCCATAGCTTCGAGGTGATCGACCACTTCACCGCCGCCCCGCTGCGGGCACTGCGGGCCTCCGCGGCCGACGACGACTACACCGGCCTCGTGCTGGACACCGAGAGGGTCACCTTCGCCGACTCCGGCTTCCTCGCCGTCCTCGACTGGTGGCTCCGCCACGGACACCGCCTCAGGCTCGCGAACCGCTCCCGGGCCGTGAAGCAACTCTCGCCCGAGGGACACACCAGTGGCGTTGGCGCTCGGCGCCTGGCTGCTGGCCGGGTCCGGCGGTACGGATGAGGCGAACTCAGCGGTGTCTTTGGCAGCGGGTGCTGGAGCAGTCCCTCGAGACCTAGCACTCGAGAGGCGCCGGTGTTCTCTCGGAGCGGTCACCGCCCCTTGTCCTTCTTTCCCTTGGCTTTCCCGGGAGCCTCTTTCGTCTTCGCCGCCTTCGGGGCCTTCGCCGGGCGGTCTGCGACCGGTCGTGCGGAAGAAGAGCGGCTGGGGGAGGGTGCCGGGGCCGGCGGCTGGGGTGGCATCGGGGCGGCGGGGAGCGACCGCGTAGCTGCTGCGGGTTGCGATCCTGCCGGGGCCCTTCCCTCGGCCTTTTCTGATGCTGGGGGCTTTTCATGCGAGGGAGCGGTGGTGGGCGTGCTATCGCCTGCCGGGACGCCGCCCAGCAGCAGCGTGCACGTGCCTGCGACGCTCGCCGCCGCTACGCCCCACCACAGCGGCAGGCGCCGTCGCGCGGCGCCGCTCTGCACAGGTTCGGGTGTTCGTCCGGAGTGAGCAGCAAGCGACAGAGCAGGCGAGCGGTGTGTGGAGGTGTCGTTGAGCGCCACCGTCGCTGAGGTGCGGGGTCGTGGTGCCTGTGCGATGTCCTTCAGGCGCTGGTGGACGGCGGCGGCGTGGGGGCGTGCCGCAGGGTCCTGGGCAGTCATTTCCTCAAGTAGGCGGGCCAAGTCCTCCGGTAGTCCTTCGGGTATGCGGGGCCGGCGCAGGAGGTGGGCGGTGCTGATCTCCACGGGGCTTCCGTGGTACTCGCGATGGCCGGTGAGCGCCTCGAGGAGGGTCATTCCCAGGGCGTAGATGTCGCTGGCCGTACTCGCACCTTGGCCCAGGAACTGTTCGGGGGCCATGTAGGCGAGAGTGCCGACGAGGGTGTCGGGCGCGCTGTGGGTGCGCTCGTGAACGGTCCGTGAGAGACCGAAGTCCGCCAGGTGGGGTGCCCCCTCCTCGCCCAGGAGGATGTTGGAGGGTTTCACGTCGTGATGGATGACGCCATGGGCATGAACGTGATCGAGGGCTGAGGAGATGTCGGCGCCGAGCCGCACGACCTGGACGCGGCCCAGGGGTCCCGCGTTCATGCGGGTGCGCAAGGTGACCCCACGAATCAACTCCGTGACCATGAAAGCGCCCTGGCCGTGTCGGCCGGCGTCATAGACGGTAACCAGAGCCGGATGGGACAGGCGGGCCAGTGTGCGGGCCTCATCGCAAAAGCGGTCGGCCGTGACCGTATCCGCGCCCGCGCGAAACACCTTGACGGCCACCTCACGGCCCAGTACCTCGTCGACACCGCGGAACACATCCGCCGTACCGCCGGAACCAATGGCGCCCTCAATCCGGTAACGGCCGCCCAGGACAGTGTCACGTTCAGGCAGTGCTCCGTGCTCTGGAACGGACCGGGCCGACACGGGGTCCTCCTCTACTCCGGCAGTGGCGCGCGCCTACCCCTCGCCGGTCGCACTACGCACCCTCTCCAACACCGGGAGCACAACGATCAGGCGCAACTTTCCGCGCCTGCTGCTGGGGTGCCCTGGTCGACGAGCTCTCGGGCGCGGGCGGCGATGCGCAATTGGTAGCGGGTGCAGCGACGGCGGCCGCCAGCGGGAGGGGTGGGTTCGCGCCGCTCTTGCTCGGTGGGGTAGATGGGGACGGCGGTGCCGTCAGTCGGCCACCCCGGCCGTTGTGTCGCAATGCTGCAGAACGAACCTGTTCATGCACCCGTGCGCACGGGTGCGCTCCCGTACCTGGAGTCGGCGGGATCTTCCGTCTCTATGAACTAAGGTCTCGACGATCTGATGCTCCGGGCCGTCCCGAAACTGCTACGACCAGCACGTGCGCATGTGGGGCATTGTTTCCAGTTCCCGCGACCACTTGGGGCGGACACCCCGCGACCACGCACCCGACCGCATTGGGGATGCTCCCGCGGCCCGAGTCGCAGGTGCGCATCAAAGTCGCGGCACTGGTGGTGGGTGGTTGTGACGGTCCGGCTCGCGGGGCCGGCGCAGCACGTAAGGGTGGGAGGCGCCACTGATGTGGTCGCGCGGGGAGGGAACGGGGCAGGCTCTGGCGGGCGGCTCGGCAGGATAGAAGGGGGCTCGCTGACAGCAGCTCGCTCCCGCCCAGGACGAGGAACCGCAGATCCGCAGGCCGTACCACTCCCATTGTCAAGCGCGGTTGCGCTTGCGGGTATGTTGGGGCAGGCTCATCCCATGACGACTCCCCCACGCCTGCCCCGCCTGACACTCGACTCCCTCGAAGAGGACGAGCTGGACCGCTTGGCTCGACAGGTAGACGAGGCCGCTACAGCGCTGGAGCAGGCGCGTGCGGCCCTTAGTGAGGCGGCTGGGCGGATCGCCGCCCGCTACGAGCGGGGCGGGCCCGCGGCGGTCGCCGCTCGGGTCGGCTGGTCCCGTCAGCACGTTTCCACCCTGGCCTCCGCCCACCGGCGCAGCCAGCAGGACGCCGCATGAGTACCGCGGCCGAACACCCACATGGCTCAGGCGTTCCCCAGCCGGCGGCCACCGTCGAGGAGCTGCGGGCCGCTCTCACGCGGATCGCGCCGGACGCCGTGGCCACCTTCGACGCGGAACGCGCCGCGGCCGTAGCCCGGGCCCGCCAGGAGGTCAGCTCGGCACCTGTGCGGCGTTTTCTGCGCCAGTGGGCGCTGCGCGTCGCGATCGAACGGCACCCCGACCTGGCCGCCCGCCTGCGACACCTTGAAGCCCGTGCCGGCCACGTCACCGACCTCGAGGAAGGCCGGATGATCGCCTCGGAGATCGGCCGGATCCTGGACAAGGCGGCCGCCGAGGCCGGTATCGAACACGGCGGGGAGTCTTGAGCCGTTGGCGGTGGGAGTACGACCCGGACGCCGAGCACGTCGCCAAAGGCCTGCCCGCCCATGTCGTCACCCAGGTTGAGCGGCTGGCCGACGAACTCGTGGCCCTGGCGGAAGTCGGCGTGGATATCACCGACATCGGCGACGGATCGCGGCGCGGCGTCCCAGGAGGGCTGCGCCGTATCCCGCTGCTGTCCGACGGCTGGTTCTACGCCCTGCCCCTTCCCCGACTGCAGCTCGTCGCCATCGTCTGCGTCATCCCCCCGTACACCGACCTGTAGAACAGCCCGCTGCGACTACGCCCGGGCGGGATTGAGGGCGATGCGCCGTTGGCTGCACCAGCCGGCGACGGCGGTTTCGGCTCCGTCGGCCACCACGCGGCCAGGCCACTCCGCGCCGTCGCGACCGGTCCGGACAGATCCGTCAGGCGTTTTCCTGGGGGCAGACCTCCGCCAGGAGCTCCAGCAGATGGGCGGTCACCGGCTCAGGCTCGCCCCGCCGTACCCAGGTGTAGACGGCAACCCGGGCCGAGGCGTCGGCTTTCCAGCACTTCCCGCGGCCCGGCGCCGGACACCCTGCAGCCCCTGCCTCATCACCACCCTGGGGGCGGTCGAACGACGGCCCCTGCGGTCAGGCACGGGGGCAGGGGCCGCTCACGCCCGCCCACTCCATACGGTTACCAAATGATGCGCTCTGTCACTTAGCGTGTCAGGTTTGGTGGGAAGAACCTTCCACCCCGCATCAGAGGAGTCGCCGTCATGGGCGGAAAGCAGGACAAGCGCCAGGAGCCCGGAAAGAGCCGCGAGGAGCAGGAGCGCCTGCGCTCCGGCCAGGACCCCGTCCACCCCGGCGCCGGCCAGGAAGGCACCCGGGGGAAGAGCCCCGAAGACCTCAAGCGCCGCGGCCAGGACGAGATGAAGCGCGACGAGGACGAGATGCGCGACGACGAGCTCTGACCACAGAGCCCTCGCGCCCCCACACGCAGGACCCGGCCGGAGGCCTATTCACCATCACACCGGCCGGGTCCTGTCATGCCCTGGCACTGGCCCGCCGCCTACACCTGCCCGCTCACAGCTCGACCTGACCAGCGACGAAGCGCGTCGCCCCGTCCAGCAAGTCCGGTCCCTCTCATCGGTCGAGGGTCTCTTCGTCCGCCTGAGCGAGGAACTCGTCGCGGTCTCGAGTGAGGTCACGTGCAGGGCCGACGGGTGCACCCCCAGTATTTCCGGCGCTCAGATCAGCGGTGCCATTATCGGCGGCCGGTTCCACAACGGCGAGACGCCGACGGTATTCACCCGCACGGCGGCTGTGGGCTTCGACTCCCCCAGCGTCCAGGGCGCCACCAACGCCAGCCCCTCGAGCAACCTCCAGGTCATCGAAGCTGTGCACCGGCTCTCGTGAACAGGCGAGGCCGGGCAGCCGGCCAGCCTGCGACGCACCTGTCGCACCGCCAGGACGGACGCCTCAGGCACCACACCCCCACGCCACCCCGCCCCCGGCAGTCCCACCAGTTCGAGAGCACGTGAGCACGTGAGCTCATGAGAAGAATGATCCCGAGAGAAGGGGCCGTTCCCAAGCGGGATGCGCGGCGTGGAGTCGCGAGCACGCACGCTCAGAACTGGGTGGAGATACGGTCGCGCGGACGACACGGCAGGGTGCCGGTGCATCAACAGGGCTTCGGATATGGTGTCTGAGACGCTTGTGCCCATGGTGAAGACCGCGCTTGTCGTCATCGACATGATCAACGCGTACGACCACGAGGACGCCGAACTCCTCGTCCCCTCCGTGAAGCGGGCGCTTCCCGCAGTGGTGGATCTACTGGAGCAGGCGCGTAACCAAGACCTCCCGGTCATCTACGTCAACGACAATTTCGGGAAGTGGCGCTCCCACCACGGCGAGATCCTGGACGCGGCGCTCGCCGGCCCGCACGCCGACCTGGTCGAGCCGGTACGGCCGGATGAGACCTCGTACTTCATCGTCAAAGCACGCCATTCGGTCTTCTACGAGACACCCCTCGCCTACCTGCTGGGAACCCTCGATGTCTCCCACCTTGTCCTGTGTGGGCAGGTCACCGAGCAGTGCGTGCTCTACTCCGCCCTGGACGCCCACATCCGCCACCTCACCGTCACCGTCGCCCGCGACGCCGTCGCCCACATCCACCAGGACCTGGCCGACGCCGCCCTGCGCATGATGGAAGAGAACATGGAGGCCCGGATCCTGACGGTCGCACAAGCCCTGAATTGACACCGCCGCCCTCACACAGCCCCAGGGATCCCAATTCTCATCGGTCAGCCCGTGGAGGCTGCCGGCGGATGTGGAGGGCCCGCGCAGCCCGCACCGGCGCATCCGCCGTGATGATCGAGGCGATGCCCACAGCGACGTAGGGTGCCCGGCCGCGCCCCTCACGCGGCCGGGATGGCCACTGGCACCCGGGGCGCCGTGCGGACGCGTAGGGAGCAATGCCGCGGGCAGGGGCGAGGGATGACGACGATGCTCGGCGCTTTCGTTTTCAGTACTCCCGATCCTCCTGTGTTGGCGGACTTCTACCGGGCCTTGCTGGGCTGGGAGGAGGTCGAGCGTGAGCCGCAGTGGGTCCGCCTGCGTGCCCCGGAACGGGAGCGTCCAGGCCTCAGCTTCCAGCTGGAGGCCGATCACACACCTCCGGTGTGGCCACAGCGTCCCGGCGCGCAGCAGATGCAGGCGCACCTGGACATCCAGGTCCATGACTTGGACGGCGAGACCGAGCGCGCCCGCGCTCTGGGTGCGACGGTGGAGGAGCACCAACCTCAAGAGGGTGTGCGCGTCCTGCGCGACCCGCACGGCCATCCGTTCTGCCTCTTCCTTCCCGGCGCCTGACCGACATGCTCTGGAAGTGATGGAGGCACGCCCCCCTTTCGGAGTGCACGGGGGACGTACGCCGGGGCTGGCGGACCCGCTTGGGATGCGCCCTCGGTTCCCTGCGGGGGCCGGTCCGGGCAGGGGTGAAGAGAGCCCAGCCGGGTGGTTACGCACTCGGCCGGGCTCTGCTTGCAGGGAGGGGGCGGCGCATCCCCTCGGAAGGCGGCGGTACGTGCGCCGGCCTCGCCGTGCGGAGGTGGCCAGGTGGTCAGTGGCCGAGGGCGTTCTTGAGCTGCTGCTTCGTCATGGTCGAGCGGCCTTCGATGCCGCGCTTCTTCGCCTCCTGGTAGAGGTCGTCCTTGGTGCGCTCGGAGGAGCCGCCGCCGTGGGACTTCTCGCCTCCGCGCTGGGATGCGGACTTGCCCTGTGTGGAGCTGCGGCTGGCCGTTTTACTTTCTCCGGACCGTGCGCGTTCCTTGTTCACGGTGCGGGAGGCCATCTCCTTCGCTCGGCCTTCCGACATGCCGCGCTTTTCACCGGACTCCTTGATGTGCTCGTACTGGCGCTCGCGCTTGGGGCTGGATCCTCGGGGCATGACGCGTCCCTTCGTCGGTGCTGTCCGTGTCTCGGTCATGGTGCGTCTGCCCGATGCGCCTCGCATCTCACGCGTGCCGTCCGAGGACCGACCCCACAACACACGCAACGGGGATTATCCGCTCACCGGGGCAAGGTTCTGCGTGTCGCAGCCGGCCGGCTCCGATGGCCGGGAGGTGTCGTTCATGCTCGGGCCATGCGCCCGATCGCCGTCCGCCTACTGCTGCCCTTGTTGTGCCTGGCGCTCACCGGGTGCGCCACGGGTGAGGCAAGGAGTCGGGCCGCGGGGTCCGCGGCCGCGGCGTTCGAGAGAGCCCTCGCGGACGGGGACAGTGCCCGTGGGTGCGAGGCGCTGGCCCCCGGGACCCGCGAAGAACTGGCGCAGGAGCAGCCCTGTCCGGCCGCCCTGCAGGGCCTCGAGCTGACCGGGGCGCGGGAACCGGCGCGAGCGGCGGTGGTTTACGGGTCGCAAGCGCGCGTCGTCTACCCGCATGACAGCGTTTTCCTGGCGCTGTTCGCCGAGGGCTGGAAGGTCACGGCTGCTGGCTGCACGCCCCGGGAGGGGCGTCCGTACCGGTGCGAGCTGAAGGGTGACTGAGGTGCGCACGATGTTCCTGCTCTGCCTGACCGTCGTGTTCGGCGGGCTGGCCTACGCGTTCACCGTGGGACTGATGCAACGGTGAGCGGATTCAAGCGGTTCGTCCGTGAGAACGGGCTCACCCTCGCCTTCGGCACCGGCTTCCTCCTCACCCTCACGGGCCAGTCGATCGCCGGACACGCCGAGCTGAACAGCATCCTGACTGCACAGAGCCTGCAGCCCCTGTCGTTCCCCGACTACCTGTTCACCTCGGACTTCATGGTCGACGTCACCGAGAACTGGCAGTCGGAGTTCCTCCAGTTCTTCCTCTACATCGTCGGCACCGTCTGGCTGCTCCAACGCGGATCCCCGGAATCCAAGCCGCTCGACAAGGCCGGCACCGAAACCGACCGGGAGCAGAAGGTGGGTGCCTGGGCCACACCCGACTCGCCGAAATCAGCTTCCGCCCCCGGCCTGCGCCGCGGGCTCTACTCGAACTCCCTGGGCATTGTGATGTTCCTGATCTTCGTCTTGTCGTGGCTGGCGCAGTCCGTCACCGGCCGCATCGCCTTCAACGAAGAACAACTGCGCGAACTGCAGGACCCCGTCGGCTGGGTCACCTACGTGACCTCGGCGGAGTTCTGGAATCGCACGCTGCAGAACTGGCAGTCCGAACTCCTCGCCGTCGCCTCCATGGCGATCCTCGCGGTCTACCTCCGCCAACGCGGCTCACCCGAATCCAAGCCTGTCGGAGCTGCCCACACCTCCACCGGCATCGAAGGGTGAACTTCGGTGCCCGGTTCGGCGGACCGGGCACCGAGGTGCGGCAGGGACCGAAGCTGCCAAGCGTGGTCCCGCCTGCGGCCGGCGGAAGAGGGGCCAGCTAACGGATCAAGGTAGGGCGCAGGGCCGCACACCGCCCCCGGGTTAAGTGCCGCAACCCGGCCACATCCGCGCCCACGGTCACAGTCTCCCCCGCAGGGGTACCCAGACTTGCCGTAGGGGGGCTCCGGCATGGTGCGGCGCCTCTCCGTCAGGCCCAACTCTTCGGGGCTGCGAGAAGGCGGGGTCTCATCCGTGGAGGGCGGGCAGCAGCTTGTCGCGGCATGCGGTGAAGAAGGCATCCTGGTCGGGACCGATCTGACCGATGTACACCTCGTCGAAGCCGGCGTCCAGGTAGGCGCGTACGGCGCTCACGTGCTCCTCCACGTCGTTGCCGCACGGCACGTTGTCGGACACCTGTCCGCGGGTGACGAGCTGGCTGGCCTGTTCGAAGTGGGCCGGGGTCGGAAGGGTCTGGGCCAGCTCGCCGGGCAGCTGCTCGTTGGGCCACAGCCGGTGCACGGTCTCGACGGCCTTCTCGCGGTCCTCGCCCCAGCACACCTTCAGTCCGCCGATCACCGGCTTCCCCTCACCGCCCGCGTCCCGGAAGCGCCCGATGGCCTCCTCGTCGGGACCCATCGTGACGAAGCCATCCCCGATCCGGCCGGCAAGCTCCGCCGCCTTTGGTCCGAAGCCGGAAACGTGAACGGGGAGCCGGCCGTGCGGTGTGGTGTAGAGGCGGGCGTTGTCCACGGTGTAGTGCGGGCCGCGGTGGCTGATTTGATCCCCGGTGAAGAGTTTCCTCATCACCTCGACGGCTTCCTCCAACATGTCGGCGCGCTCGTCGAACGAGGGCCACCGGTCCCCGAGGACGTGCTCGTTCAGCGCTTCACCGGTTCCCACCCCGAGGGCGAAGCGGCCGCCCAGCAGCGCGCTCGATGTGGCCGCGGCCTGGGCCGTGACGGCCGGATGCAGCCGCATGGTGGGACAGGTGACCAGGGTGGTGACCGGCAGGTCCACGGTCTGGGACAGGGCACCGATCATCGACCAGACCAGAGGGCTGCTGCCCTGCTCGTCGTTCCAGGGGTGGAAGTGGTCGGAGATGGCCAGCCTGGTAAAGCCCGCGTCAGAGGCCTTGCGCGCCTGGTCCAGGAGCTCGGCGGGGGTGAACTCCTCGCAGGACAGAAAGTATCCGAACGATGTCATGGCTCTCGTGCCTCCAGAAAGGGTGAACAGCGGCCCCCGTGGCGGCTGCCCGGGGTACCAGGTGCCAAACCCCTTCAGCCGGCGTGCCGAGCGGGACTGACAAGGGAGTCCTACCGGGCCTTCCGGCGCCGGTTCTGCTTGCTGGCACGCCACATCAGGGCCGCCAGCGCGGCGAGCCCGAGGAGTGGAACACCGCACAGAAGTACCAGCTGTGCCAGGACCGCACGTGTCGGCGGCACCCCGCCGGTGGCCTCACTGGGCGCGGCGGCCGCGCCGGTCAGCTGGTCGGTGAGGAGCGCCATCCTCCGCCGTGCTGTCTGGCTCATGCCTCTGTGTCCTTGCCTGTGATCTGCGCATCCGCGGCCCGGCTGAATCCCTGACGAGCGCTCCTGCCCGCGAGTGCCGAGTCTGCCTCCTATCGCGGCTTTTCCGACGTCAGGCCCGCGGTTCTGGAGGGGAACTTCGACCGTCTGGCCCGCACGGACTCCAGGGCCGCAACGGCAGCGCCGAGTACGCCGAGGCTTGGTCAGAGTTCTGACGACGAATCAGAGTCCCTTTCGCAGGGGGCGTTTGTCCGGGCGGAAGTGGGTCAGACGCATGGGCAGCGGAGCACGCAGCCCGGACTGCAGCGAGGCTTCGTCGGCAGGGGCCGTGCGGGAGAACGATGCTGACGCGGCTCCGGCCACCGGCACGACGACTGCCGCACGGGGTCCGCGCGGCACCGGGAAGTCCGACGCCCAGGCCTCCTCCCCGGCCACGGCAGCGTCATGGCTTGCCGGCAGCCCCCGGCGATGGCGCTCAGACCACCGTCCCCGGGCCTCGGACCCCGGCGTCAGCCGCTCTCCGAGGAACAAAACCCGCATCACGTCACCAGGTGGCGCTCACCGGTTCTCCTGGTCGGTGGGCGCCAGCCCGCAAATGGTTGGGTAATCGCTACTCCGGACAGATTTGGCCCGGGCCCACGTCTACGGCCGGTAGATCATCTCGATCAGGAACTCGGTGATCAGGACCCAGACACCGATCCCGAGCAGCCACCACCAGCCGGTGACTGCTCCCGCTGCGCCATGAGGGCCGCGACAACGGTGAGGATGAGGACCCTGCGCCGCATTCCGACGTTCCGGCGTGGATGTCATCTGGCCGGCCTCTTGGTCTTGCCCGTCCTGGGGCGGCACATGGGTTCGGGTCAGCCGCCGACGTGGATGCCGGGGCGTCGCTCGGGGTCGGGTTCGTGGCTGCGGATGATCTCGCGGGTGACCGGGGCGGTGTCGCCGCGGCCCAGGAGGAAATAGCGGACCATGTGGACCAGCGGGCTGCCCTCTGCCCAGGCGAAGTAGCAGTGCGGCTGGACTCCCGTGGCGTTGCGCAGGGCCAGGAGGATGGCGGCGATGGCGTTGGGTGCTGCCGGGGCGTCGGCGCGCAGGATCCGGTAGCCGTCGACTTCGACGCCGCGGACGGTGAGGGTGTCGCTGAAGTCGGAGGGGTCGACCACGTCGATCTCCAGGAACAGGACGTCGGCCTGTCCGGGGACCGGGTTGACGCCGCGCTGTTCGCGTTCCTTGCCGCTGTACTCGTCGACGTCGCCGGCCTGGCGGCGGTTGGCGATGATGTTGATCGAGTTGTCGTGGGCGAGGGTGTCGTCGATGAACCGGCGGGCGTCGGCGTCGAAGACGATGCGGTCGGCGCGCAGTTCGGTGGTGCGTGAGACACGGGAGATCAGGGACACCGCGATGATTCCGGCGATGAAGAATCCGGAGATCACGATTCCGTCGGGCTTGTCGATGATGTTGGCGACCAGGGCGTAGAGCAGGACCGCGGTGAGGAGGGCGAAGCCGATGGTGGTGGCGCGGCGGCGGTGGCGTGCGACGGAGACGGTGACGGCGAAGGCGCCGGAGACCATCATCGCCAGGATCCCCGTGGCGTAGGCGCCGGCTTGTTTGTCGACGTCGGCGTTGAAGGCGATGGTGATGAGGATGCACAGGGCGGTGTAGACGATGACGACGGGGCGTACGGCGCGGCCCCATTCGGGGGCCATGCCGTAGTCGGGCAGGTAGCGGGGGACGATGTTGACGAGCCCGGCCATGGCTGAGGCGCCGGCGAACCAGAGGATTAGGATGGTGCTGACGTCGTAGACGGTGCCGAAGGCCTCCCCGACGTGCTCGTGGGCGAGCCACGCCAGTGCGCGGCCGTTGGCCGCCCCTCCGGGTTCGAATGCCTCGTGCGGGATGAGGAGGGTGGTGACGAAGCTCGCCGAGAGCAGGTAGACGCTCATGACGAGGGCTGCGGTGGTCAGCAGGCGGCGGGCGTTGCGGATCCGCGAACGCAGCCGCTGCTGCGGGTCGGCGCCTTCGGCGGCGATGAGCGGCATCATGCTCACGCCGGTCTCGAAGCCCGACAGGCCCAGCACCAGCAGGGGGAAGGCCAAGAGCGCGGGGCCCGCCAGGTCGCCGAAGCCTGCTCCGCCTCCCACCAGCGCGTCTGTCCATGCCGACCATGCGCCGGGGGTGGTGAAGACGTGGACCAGGCCGACGCCGATGACGACCGCGTTCAGCAGGAGGAAGACCGCGACCAGAGGGATGGCCACGCTGACGGCTTCGCTGAACCCCAGCAGGAACACCCCGCCCAAGACTAGGAGCAAGACTACCGTCAGGGCGACTTCGTGGCCGTGCAGTGCCGCGGGGAAGAAGGGGTTCTCCACCACGTGGACGGCGGCGTCCGCCGTGGACAGTGTGATCGTGATGATCCACGAGGTGGCGACGAAGCCGAGCAGGACGAGCACGAACAGCTTGCCCCACCAAAACGGCAGCAGGTCCTCCAGCATCGCCACCGAACCGGCACCGTGCGGGCTCTCCTTGGCGACTCGCCGGTACATCGGCAGCATCCCCAGCAGAGTTAGGGCCACGATGATCAGCGTTGCCAGCGGTGAGACCGCCCCGGCCGCAAGGGCTGCGATCGCGGGGACGTAGGCCAGGCTGGAGAAGTAGTCCACCCCCGTCAGGCACATCACCTTCCACCACGCCTGCGGCTCGCCGTGCCCTTCACCCGCCGCCGGCCCTACCGGCTGCACCTGATGGCGCAGCATCCACTGTGCCAGCTTGCCTGTGGGCTGCGGCTGCGGTGCGGGGCTGTCGACCACCTCCGGCATCACCGGATCGCTCGCTGTCGTCATGTCCCCCATCAACCCTTCCTGGCCTGCCTGACGTATCCGCGCGACGGCCGCTAGCTCAGGGCCTCACAACGAGCACCGAGTATGGGGCTGCAACCGAAGCACACCGCACCCTCAAGCCGACTCCGCGCACGCCTCCCACCCTTGTGCCCGGTCAGTCCCCCAGCAGCCCTCGGCCCTTAGCGCCCCCACCAATCAGCACGAATGAGACAAAACCTCAGACGTGGACCTCCCCGCCGGGCCCCCCGGCCTGCGCCTCCAGAACGTGGACGAGCTTGCGGCCGGGGACCTCACCCACGAAACCTTGACGCATCCCTAACGCGGAAGGTCCCCCCCCTCGGCTCTGCGCGACAACGAGGTGCGTTGGGCATGCTGCCGCTGCCATACCTAGCCGCTCCCTGCGCGGGAGACTGGGCCGGGGGTGCAGCGAGCGAAGTCCGTTGGTTCGTGCGAGAGCGAGGTCCTTGGTGCGGGCCGTCTTCGTTCAGGCCTTCGGGGTGAGGGCTTGGTGTCCGGAGCGGAGTTCGGTCAGAAGGCGGGCGATGTCCGTGAGGAGGGTGCCCTGGAGGGTGTGGACTGCCGGCGCGTCTTCGGAGGCTGCTCGTTCATGTTGTTCGACGCGGTTGAGTTCTGCCGTGGCGTCGTCGATCAGGCCGTCCAGATGCCCGGTGTCGGTGAGGGAGGTTTGGCCGATCTCCTGCATCGCGGTGGCCGCCCTTCGCAATAGCGAGCTGGACGCGTTCCGGAAGGACGCGGGGAGGTTTTGGATCTCTCCGCTGTCCAGGGCGTAGTGGAGGGTGCGGGTCAGGGAGCGGAGGTGGTCCATGGTGCGTTCGGCGACGGTGACGGCGTCACGGGCGCGGGGCAGGACCGTATCGGCGCGGTTAGCGGGGCGGCGGGGCCGGAGGCGGGTGTTCTCGATCTCGGTAGCGATGGCGTGTTGGATGCACTCGCATTCGGCGGCGAGTTTGCGCCAGTCGCGGCGCCAGTGCCCGATGCGCTGAGTGTCAGGATCGTTTCCTGCGAAGATCTCGGCCAGGTCTTCGAGACGTCGACTCATCGCGGTGTAGAGGTCGGCGACTGCTTGTTGCCGGTGGTGGACGTGGCGGGCGGGCGCGAGGACGAGGTGCGCGCTGAGACCGCACAGCGCACCGACGGCCACCGAAGCGGCCAGGTAGCCGATGTAGTCGATGCGTCCCTGGCCGGAGGAGAACGCAAAGAAGCCGACGATGGCGACCTGAGTGCCCTGCTGGCCGAACCGCTCGATCCTTCCCAAACCGAGCGCGGTCAGAGTGAGGAGGCCGAAGGTCCACCAGTGGATCCCCGCCACAGCGGCCAGGGAGCCTGCGAGTGCGGCCCCCCACCGCCATCGCCGCGAGGTACTGGACGCAGTCGCGGACCGAGCGGTACACCGTGGCCTGCAGGGCGACCAGCGCAGTGAACGGTGCGAACGTGGACACGGTCGGCGGCAGCAGGTAGCGGGCGATCACCCACGCGGCCATCGCCGCGACCACCGATTTGACCCCCAGGATCAGATCGTCCCGCTCACTTCCAGGGCCTCGTGCGGCGCGCCGCAGGTATTCGATTCGTTCCGTCACGGCCGCCCGTACGCGGTCGGCTACCTCGCCCGGTCTGGGCACAGTCGATCACCTCGTCAGCCCGTGTTCCCCACCGCCCCGCATCACACACCGGTGGCCCGGAGGCGGATGTTCAGGGGGTCGCGGGCCGTGGCGCGGGCTCCTTCTGGTCCCGTTCGATCTCGGCGCGTTCCTGTGCGATCTCCCGGGTGAGGAAGAAGTTCAGGACGGTGCGGATGGCCGCGATGGCCGCCAGCTGGCCGATCTCGGTGAAACTGGGGGCTACCGCCGTGCGCAGGACATCGCCCGCCAGCTGGAACTCCAGCCCCAGAACGAGGAAACGTCCGAGACTGAGGCGGATCTTGTTGAACTCGCCGATGAGGGAACGCCGGCGCAGACCGGTCGTGGCGAACCGGGCGAAGGCCCACACAGTGCCGGCGAAGATGATCAGTGCGCCGGCAGCCTCGATGACGTGCACCAGCCAGCCGATCATCTCCCGGACGCCGGACTCGGACAGCAACTCCCCTACCGCGTTCATGGATCCGCTCTTACCCGCGTGCACGCTCCTACACGGGCCCTTGTCGGTGTCTCCCACCACACTGCGAAAGAGAGCCGGCCGCCGGTGCATGAAAACAGGCTGGCGAAGCATGCGCGGGAGATGGAATGCGTCATATACGACCAGGACTCGGGCCGCTCGGAGCACGTCGAGTGTGAGCTGCCCGAAGACGCCTGCCAGTCGGCCCTCAAGCGGCTGCGGGACCTGGGTGACGGCGAGTTCGCCTGGGTCCGGCTGGCAGACCCCTCGGAAAGCGAACTGCTCCAGTTGGCCGAGGAGATGGGCCTGCACCCGCTGGCCGTGGAGGACGCGCTGCACGGACGGCAGCGTCCCAAGCGCGAGCGGTTCGGCGACGTGCTGGCCGTAGCACTGAAGACCCTCAGGTACGTGGAAGAGGGGACGGCGGTGGAGACCGGCGACATCATGATCTTCGTGGGACCTCGCAGTGTTCTCACCGTGCGCCACGGGCCAATGGACCCCTGCACCGAGGCCGCCAGTCGGCTGGCCGCCGACCCGGACATGCTGCGCCACGGACCCTGGGCCGTAGCGCACGCGGTGCTGGACGTGACCGTCGACGCGTACAGCGACGCCGCCCGCAGAGTGCGCGCCACGCTCAACCGGCTCGAGGACGAGGTGTTCTCGACCTCTCGCATCGATCACACGGAGCGCATCTACTCCCTCAAGCGGGAGGTCCGCGAATTCCGTGACGCGGTGCAGCCCCTCGTCCCGGTGGTCCAGGGCCTCCTGAGCGGCCCCGGCGAGGACAGGCACCAGCCGAACCAGCCGAAGGTCCTCCCGTACATCCGTGACGTTGCCGATCACCTGCACCGAACGGACATCGAGGTACGCACCCTGGACGAACTGCTGGACTCAGTCCTCGGCGCGCAGCAGGCCCGCGTGGGCACGTGGCAGAACGACGACATGCGGCGCATCTCCGCCTGGGCGGCGATCTTCGCGATCCCCACGATGGTCGCCGGCGTCTACGGCATGAACTTCGAGCACATGCCCGAACTCGGCTGGACCTACGGCTACCCCCTCGCCGTCGGCCTCATGGCACTCGCGGCAGGAGCCCTCTACCGGGCCTTCCGCCGCAACGGCTGGCTGTAGGTCCTTGCGAGCCCGGGTCGAGCAGGGCGCTGGCCACCATCGAGGCACGGTGGCAATGAGAGGGCTACCGGCTTCTCCCGTGCCTTCGCTGACATGAGTGCGGCGGCGCTGGAAAGGCGTGGGGTATGACACGCACATCGAAGCCAGGCCCGGGTGAGGACGACGCGCGCGGGGACACCGGCCCCGAGAGCACGGCGGGACCGGACCGGCAGGTGGAGGAGCGGGCGCCCGACCGGCTCACCGAGCTGCCGAAGCGGTCATGGAAGGCGGTGCTGCGCGGCACCGTGAAAGAGTTCAAGGACGACGAACTCGCCGACCGGGCCGCGGCGCTCACCTACTACGGGGTCCTGGCCCTCTTCCCCGCCCTCTTGGTGCTGGTGTCCTTGCTGGGCATCGCGGGGGAGTCCGCGACGAAGCGGGTCATGGACAACCTGCAAAAGCTCGCTCCCGGCTCGGCGCGGGACGTGGTCAGCGACGCGGTGCAGCAGCTCCAGGGACGCTCCGGCGTCGGATCGCTGCTGGCGATCGTCGGGCTGGTCCTCGCCCTGTGGTCGGCGTCCGGCTACATCGCGGCGTTCATCCGCAGCTCGAACGCGGTCTACGACGTGCCCGAGGGCCGCCCGGTGTGGAAGGTCCTCCCGCTGCGCCTGGCCCTCACCGTCACCCTGATGGTCCTGGCGTGCGCCAGTGCGCTCATCGTCGTCTTCTCAGGGTCGCTGGCCCGGCAGGCGGGCTCCGCGCTGGGGGTGGGGGACACTGCTCTGGCCGTGTGGTCGATCGCGAAGTGGCCCGTGCTGGTGCTCCTCGTCACGATCATGATCGCGATTCTCTACTGGGCCGCGCCCAACGCGAAGGGCCGCGGATTCAAGTGGGTGACGCCGGGCAGCTTCCTGGCCCTGGCCATCTGGATGGCCGCCTCGGCAGGCTTCGCGCTCTACGTCGCCAACTTCGCCTCCTACAACAAGACCTACGGCACGCTCGCCGGCGTCATCGTGTTCCTGGTGTGGTTGTGGATCACCAACCTGGCCATCCTGCTCGGCCTGGAGTTCGACGCCGAACTCAGTCGCCAGCGCGCGATCGCCGGCGGCCTGCCGGCGGACGAGGAGCCTTATGTGGAGCCCCGCGACACCCGTGCATGGAGCGACGGCGACCGCCGCCGGATGGAGTGAGCGGCGAGTGCAGCAGGCCTGGGTGGGAAGGCGGCGAAGCATGGACATCCTGCAGTCCATGCGCGGCGGTGATCACCGCCTGGCCAGACGGATGGCCGCCTGGGACTCGGCCTGGGCCCGTCGGGTACTCCCGCCGGTCGAGGAGGCTGCCGAGCACACGAAACTGTGGTGGGCCGCCGCCATGATCATGGCGGCCGGCGGGGGTTGGCGGGGCCGCTAGGCCGCGGTCCCCGGCATCACGGCCATGGCGGTGGCGGAACTGCTGTCGAACGGGGTCGTCAAACAGCTCGTGGAGCGGCGCCGGCCGCCGAAGGAGTGGATCCCGCACGACGATGTCGAGGACCGGCCCGAGAGCTCATCCTTCCCCTCCGGGCATACCGCCGCCGCCGTGGCCTTCACTGCGTCCGTAGGGTCCTCCTGGCCGTGGGCCGGTGCCGCGTGCGCCGTCCCGGCCGTGCTGCTGGCCCTTGAACGGGTCCACAGCGGCGTCCACTACCCCTCCGACGTAGCGGCCGGCGCTTGTATTGGCTTGGCTGCCACGGCTTGGTCCGGACAGCGCCCCGCCTCCTTCTGCGCCGGTTGGACTGATCCGGCCGGCTGGCGAGTGACGGCCGGGTCGCGGGGTAAGCGCGCCGTGCAGCAGCGTGCACATTTCAAGGAGGAAAAGATTCGCCAGGGCGGCTCGTCTCGAGGTCCGGGGCACCGGAGCGCCAAGGGCTATCACTCGGCGAGGAAGTACTACGAGAGCTATCGGTCCTGCCGGGAGAGCGTCGACTCCGTCAAGCGTAACGCTGAGGCCCCCATCCCGGGCACCACTGGTACGAATTGGGGCTGTTGACCGGCGCGTCACCCCACGGGCGACTCGGATGGCGGCCATCGTGCAGCCATCGCGCCATAACGCTCCAAGTATGCGGAGAAGGTGAAGAGTAGATGAGCGCCGTTGGACGGCACCCGAACCAGGGCAGCGGTACCGAAGAATCGTTGGGCGATCTCGTTTCGCGGGCGTCGCAGCAGATTTCTGAGCTGGTTCGCGAGGAGATGCAGCTGGCCCGGGCGGAGATGACCCAGAAGGGCAAACGCTTCGGTGTGGGCGGCGGCCTGCTCGGCGGGGCCGGCGTAGTCGGCATCCTCGCGGCGCAGGCCCTGGTCGGCGCTGTGATCGCAGCCCTCGCCCTGCTCCTTCCGGTCTGGGCTTCGGCTCTGACCATCGCCGCCCTGTTGGCAGCGGTCGCCGCTGGGATGGCCGCGGCCGGGAAGAAGCAGATCGTCAAGGCCGGCACCCCCGCACCCGAGCAGGCCATCGGCAGCGTCAAGGCCGACCTGGCCGAGATCAAGGAGGCAGCACACCGATGAACACCCCTTCGCACGGAGACAAGGAATCGCCCACCACCGAGGAGCTGCGCGAGCAGGTGGAGCACACCCGCGAGGAACTCGGCCAGACCGTGGAGGCGCTGGCGGCCAAGGCTGACGTCAAGGCGCAGGCCAAGGAGAAGGCGGCCGAGATCAAGGAGCAGGCCGCCGAGAAGGCCACCCTGGTGAGCGACCAGATCCGGGACAAGGCGACGCAGGCCGCCCAGTTGGTCACGGACAAGACGCCCGATCCGGTCCTGGACAAGACGGCCTATGCCGCGACGCAGGTCCGCGACACCGCGGCCCGGGCCGGACAGCTCGCCGCCGAGAAGACCCCGGACCCCCTCCGTGAGAAGGTCGAGTCGGCCGCGATCACGGCGAAGGCCAACCGCATTCCCCTGCTTGCCCCAGCTGCCGCGTTCGTCGTTCTCCTCCTCCTGCGTCGCAGCCGCCGGAACAGGTGAAAGCACCCACGACCTCTTGAGGCCGGTCGGCCTGGCGCACGGCGCCACGGGCGGCATGATCTCCTCCGATGCCCTCAAGGGGCGTCGGCCTCACCCTCACGACCGGAGCCGACCGGCCCCTGTAGTCCGAAAACGATGGAGGAAGTCGTGGCCGCGCACCACGGGCTGCATGCCCTCACAGCCGCCGCTCTGAGCACCGCCGTGCTGCTCGCCCGCTGGTGGGTCACCCGCGCGGCCCGCGACACCCACGGTGCCAGCGCCGCCAGGGCTCCTTGGCGACGGACAGCGCCCCCACCGGCCGGCGCCGGCACCGCCCACAATCACGTGGCGGAGCTGCACACTTCGTTCCTGGACCCGGCTCTGCGGGAAACCGACACCCACCTCGAGCAGTACTGGAACAAGCTCACCTCCCTGTACCCGCACCGCGACGGCCAGCACCGCCACCGGTAGAACCGAGCGCACCCCGCAATCCCCCGTCAAGCGCCGCTCCTCGGCAGCGCGTCCCGGCGGACACTCACAACGTGCGCGCCCCACAAGCATTCTGTTCGGCCCGGCGATCTCCTGCGCCGGATGTGCCACCCCGATCGCGGCTGACGGGTGCTGTCCCCCCGCATACCGGCCGCCGCCTGATCTCCGTGCTTATCAGCAGCGGACCACACAGCCGGTTTTGTCCGTCAATGTCGAGTACCTCAAGGAGTGAGAAGGTGAAGGGCTTCCGCAGCTTCATCCTGCGCGGCAACGTGGTCGACCTGGCCGTCGGCATCGTCATCGGCGCCGCATTCACCGCCGTGGTGAACGGCTTCGTCGGCGCCTTCCTGACACCGCTGGTAGGAGTGGCCACCGGCGCCACCGGCGACATGAGCCGCAAAACCTTCACCGTGGGCGCCACCCAGTTCCCCTACGGCGCCTTCATTAACGCGGCGATCAGCTTCACCCTCCTGGCCAACGCCTTGTACTTCCTCGTCGTGCTGCCCATCAACAAGCTCCACGAACGTCTCGCCCCGCACCAAGACGTCCAAGCCCCCAAGCGGGACTGCCCCGAATGTCTCAGCCCCGTCCCGGCACAGGCCAGGCGCTGCGCGTCCTGCACCGTCCCCCTGCCCGCCGTACCCGCCCAGGCAGGGGAAATCACCCAGCGCGCCGGGTAGCCAAACGGATGCCCTTGCATCCATAGGCCTCCCGCCGGTGGAATCCGAGCAGTTCGTCCGCGCCGGGTGCGACCAGGGTGTCCGGGCTCGGCTGCTGGCGCTGAAGGATGAGGGCCACGAGCTCCTGCGGGCGGATAACGGCGCCTGTACCGGCGTGCCGCGGCGGACTGTCTGGAACTGAACCTCGGCTGATCCGGGCCCGCGGCCGGTGCGGTGGTCGGGGGCCCGGCGAGAGTCAGAACTTTCCGGGATCCGGCTGTTCGAGGGGCTCGAGTGCCGGTCCTTGGAGGATTGCGCCGTCGATGCCGAAGCGGGAGCCGTGGCAGGGGCATTCCCATGTGCGTTCGGCGTTGTTGAAGGCGACGAGGCATCCGAGGTGGGTGCAGACGGCGGACACGGCGTGCAGCCCGCCCCGGTCGTCGCGGTGTACTGCGCAGGGTTTGCCACCGGCCCTGACCACCGTCCCCTCGCCCAGCCGAAGGCTCCCTACGGGTCCGTTGGTGCCTTCGCCGAGCGTGTCCAGGTGGTCCTTGACGAAGTGCTTGCCGGTGTCCCGCTGGGCCTTGAGGAGCTCTGGGGCGGAGCGCAGCGCGGAGCCGAGTCGGGCGGGGTCGTAGAGCCCCTCGCACGGTTGCTCCTCGCCGCCGACGAGGGAGGCGATGACCGTCGCAGCAGGACCCCGCCCGTCATGCCCCAGCCGGCGAAGCCCGTGGCGACGTATACGTTCTGGCCGCTCCCGGGCAGTCGGCCGATGAGGGGCAGGGTGTCGGTGACGCTGTTGTCTTGTGCCGCCCACCGGTGGGTGACAGTGAAGCCGGGGAAGTGCTGGCCGGTCCAGGCCTGCAGGCGTGCGTATCCGGCTTCGGTGTCTTCGCCCTCGCCGGGGGTGAACGCTTCTCCCGTGACGATCAGGAGACGGCTGCCGTTGTCGAGTGGCGCCGTGCGGACCGACCGCTTGCCGCCCTCTTCGGTGACGTACATGCCATGGGGATCGAGGCCGGCGGGCAGGGGGCCCGCGATCACGAGGTCGCGGTGCTGGGTCAGTCGAGCGGCCAGTAGGGCATGGTCGAAGACGGGGTGGTGGGTGGCCACCACGACGTGCCGGGCGGAGACGGTGGCACCCGAGTCGGTGGTGAGACGGCACGGATCGCCGTCGTCGAGGGTGGTCACGCGGGTGCCCTCGTGGATGCTGCCGCCGCGCGCGACGATGTCGGCGGCGAGGCCACGCAGGTACTTGAGCGGATGGAACTGCGCCTGGTCCTCCACCTTCACGGCTCCGGCGACCGGGAACGGCAGGCCGGTCGCGGTGACGAACGAAGCGTCGAGACCGGCTGCCCGGGCCGCCCCGGCCTCCGCGCGCAAGGCCCCTACGCCGTCGGGATCGCGCCCGTACGTATAGGCGGGGCGTACGCCAGTGTATCCGTCACGGCACGGTGCGTCACCGACGAAGCGTCCGCGCATCAGCCACTCTCCACTGGGCAGCCGCCGCGCTCCTTCATGGTCGGTAGGTTCGAGGGCCCGGTGCGCTCCAGCGGTATCGCGGGCCATCTGCGGCAGTTCTTCGTTTAGCCTAACCGGGCGACGCTGAGGATTCGATCTTGTGCCGATCGGACGGAGATGGGGCAAGGATGGTCAAGCCGGTGGATGCTACGGGGAGCTCGAAAGCTTCGGGGGCGGTGGGGGAGCAGCAGCTTCGGCAGCTTCTGGCGGGTCTGACGTCTGTGCGCGACGGTGATTTCGGTACGCGTCTGCCGGAGGAGGCCGATGGCCTGCTGGGGGAGATCGCCACGGTCTTCAACGGCATGGTCGACCAGCTCTCCCTGTTCACTTCGGAGGTGACCCGCGTCGCCCGTGAGGTCGGCACGGAGGGGACTCTGGGCGGGCAGGCGGAGGTGCCGGGCGTGTCCGGCACGTGGGCCGATCTGACTGACTCGGTCAACGCGATGGCGGGCAATTTGACCACTCAGGTGCGCGATATCGCTCAGGTCGCCACCGCGGTGGCGCGCGGTGACCTTTCGCAGAAGATCGACGTGGCAGCGCGCGGTGAGATTCTGGAGCTGAAGGACACCGTCAACACGATGGTCGACCAGCTGTCGTCTTTTGCGGACGAGGTCACCCGGGTGGCGCGCGAGGTCGGTAGCGAGGGCCGGCTCGGCGGTCAGGCCGAGGTGCCCGGTGTGGCTGGGGTGTGGCGTGATCTCACCGACTCGGTGAACTTCATGGCCGGCAACCTGACGGACCAGGTCCGCAATATCGCGCAGGTGACGACTGCGGTGGCCCGGGGTGACCTGTCGCAGAAGATCGCGGTGGATGCCAGGGGCGAGATTCTTGAGCTGAAGAACACCATCAATACGATGGTCGATCAGCTGTCCGCGTTCGCCGACGAGGTCACCCGTATGGCGCGCGAGGTGGGTACGGACGGTCGGCTCGGCGGGCAGGCGGACGTCAAGGGGGTCTCCGGCACCTGGCGTGACCTCACCGACTCGGTGAACTTCATGGCCGACAACCTTACGGCGCAGGTCCGCTCGATCGCGGAGGTCGCCACTGCGGTGGCGCAGGGGGATCTGTCGCAGAAGATCCGTGTCGATGCCCGCGGGGAGATCCTGGAGCTGAAGGAGACCATCAACACGATGGTCGACCAGCTGTCCGCGTTCGCCGACGAGGTCACGCGTGTCGCCCGCGAAGTGGGTACCGAGGGCAATCTGGGCGGTCAGGCGACCGTTCGCGGTGTGTCGGGTACCTGGAAGGACCTGACGGACAACGTCAACGTGATGGCATCGAATCTGACCGGTCAGGTGCGCTCCATCGCCCAGGTCGCGACGGCGGTGGCTCGCGGGGACCTGTCGCAGAAGATCACGGTGGAGGCCAAGGGCGAGGTCGCGGCTCTGGCCGGGGTTATCAACACGATGGTCGACACCCTGTCGGCCTTCGCCGACGAGGTCACGCGTGTCGCGCGCGAGGTCGGGACCGAGGGCCGGCTCGGTGGCCAGGCCCGGGTTCCCAATGTCGCCGGGACGTGGAAGGACCTCACCGACAACGTCAACTCCATGGCCAACAACCTCACCGGCCAGGTCCGCAATATCGCCCTCGTCACGACGGCCGTCGCCAACGGCGACCTGTCCAAGAAGATCGACGTGGACGCCCGCGGGGAGATCCTGGAGCTGAAGACCACCATCAACACGATGGTCGACCAGCTCTCTTCCTTCGCCGCCGAGGTCACCCGAGTGGCCCGCGAGGTGGGCAGCGAGGGCCGGCTCGGCGGCCAGGCCGAGGTCGAGGGCGTGTCCGGTACGTGGAAGCGGTTGACGGAGAACGTCAACGAGCTGGCGGGCAACCTGACCCGCCAGGTCCGGGCCATCGCCGAGGTGGCCAGCGCGGTCGCCGAGGGCGACCTGACCCGCTCCATCACGGTCGACGCCTCGGGCGAGGTCGCCGAACTCAAGGACAACATCAACTCCATGGTCGGCTCGCTCCGCGAGACGACCCGGGCCAACCAGGAGCAGGACTGGCTTAAGTCGAACCTGGCCCAGATTTCGGGCCTGATGCAGGGCCACCGGGACCTGGCCGTCGTTGCCGAACTCGTCATGGACGAACTCGCTCCGCTCGTCGAAGCCAGCTACGGTGCCTTCTACCTCGCCGAGGAGAGTGAGCGCGAGACCTGGCTCACCCTGATCGGATCCTTCGGCCGGCCCGCCGAGAGCCCCGCCGCTGAGCGGGTACGCAACGGTGAGACCTTGGTGGGGCAGGCGGCCCGCAGCCGCCGCATCCTCACCACCACGAACGTGCCGCCCACCTATCTGATCTCCTCCGGGCTGGGCGCCGCCAACCCGGCCAACCTCATCGTGCTGCCCATCCTCGTCGAGGACCAGGTCCTCGGGGTCATCGAGCTCGCTTCCTTCAACTCCTTCACCCCTGTGCACCGCGACTTCCTTGCCCGCCTGATGGAGACCGTCGGCGTCAACGTGAGCACCATCGTCGCCAACGCCCGGACCGACGAACTCCTGGGAGAGTCGCAGCGCCTGACCGGCGAACTTCAGGCCCGGTCCGAGCAGCTGCAGGATCAGCAGGACGAGCTGCAGCGCTCCAACGCCGAGCTGGAGGAGAAGGCCGCCCTTCTCGCCACCCAGAACCGGGACATCGAGACGAAGAACCTGGAGATCGAGCAGGCGCGCCAGGAGCTCGAGGACCGGGCCCAGCAGTTGTCACTGGCCTCGAAGTACAAGTCCGAGTTCTTGGCCAACATGAGCCACGAGTTGCGCACTCCGCTCAACAGTCTGCTGATCCTCGCCCAGCTCCTGTCCCAGAACCCGTCGCGCAACCTCTCCCCCAAGCAGGTCGAGTACGCGGGCATCATCCACTCGGCCGGATCCGACCTGCTCCAGCTCATCAACGACATCCTCGACCTCTCGAAGGTCGAGGCGGGAAAGATGGACGTCAACCTGGAACGGGTCTCCCTCAAGAAGCTTCTCGCCTACCTGGAAGCGTCCTTCCGCCCGCTGATCACCCAGAAGGGCTTGGACTTCGACATCACGACCTCGCCTGGTGTCCCGGTGGACCTGCTCACTGATGACGCGCGGCTGCAGCAGATCCTGCGCAACCTGCTGTCGAACGCGGTGAAGTTCACCGAAAGCGGCAGGGTCCAGGTGCAGATCGAGCCGGCGAACACAGCAGAGCTCCCGCCCGAGCTGGCAGGTGCGGGATCAGTCGTGGCTTTCAGGGTCTCCGACACGGGCATCGGGATCGCCGAGGAGCAGCTGGAGGTGATCTTCGCCGCGTTCCAGCAGGCCGACGGTACGACCAGTCGCAAGTACGGCGGCACCGGGCTGGGCCTGTCCATCACCCGGGAAATCGCCCGTCTTCTCGGCGGCGTGGTCACTGCCACCAGCATGCCTGGTGCCGGCTCGACGTTCACGCTGTACCTGCCCGTCACCCGCGCCGGCGACCTCTCCGACCGGCACGCTCCAGTGCCGGCCTTGGAGGGACAGGCGATGGACGCCGCAGGGACGCCGGAGGATGTGGCACCCGATCCGGGCGCCGAGAGTCATCCCCGCCGGCTTCTGGTGATCGAGGCCCGCAGCAACGGCCTGCTTAGCCTGGTCGCCGAGAGTGCCGCCGCGGATCTCGTCGTCGGGCAGGGCGCGACGGATCCGGCCGAGCGGGTCGAGGTCGTCACAGCCTTGACCGCCGCGGAGGCGGCCACCGTCCTGGCCCAGGCCCCGTTCCACTGCGTGATCCTTGACCTGGGAGGTGGGGATGAAGCCCTACGTTTCCTGCGGGCTCTCGAGGGAGACGGCGCGCTGGCGGCCCTGCCGGTGCTCGCGCACGACAACCGGCGTATGACGGCGGAACTGGCTGACGAAGTCGCCCGGTACGCGTCCGGTCGGCGCCTGGAGGTGCTCGCCAGCCTCGACGAACTGCGCGAGCGAATCACCCTGCACCTGTCGGTCGACGGCCTGGAGGACGTGCTGCCTCTCCTACGGCCCGACATGGGGATGAGCTCCGCCGATCAAGCGCCTGCCGATGCGAATCTGGCTGACAAGTCCGTCCTCGTCGTCGACGACGACCCGCGCAACCTGTACGCCATCAGCGGCATCCTCGAGCTTCACGGCATCCGCGTCCTGCATGCCGAGAACGGCCGCAAGGGCATCGAAGCACTGATCAGCACACCCGGCATCGACCTGATCCTGATGGACGTGATGATGCCCGAACTCGACGGATACGCGGCGACAGCCGAGATCAGGGCCATGCCCGAATACGCCGACCTTCCCATCATCTCGGTCACCGCAAAGGCGATGCCCGGTGACCGCGACAAGAGCCTCGCCGCCGGATCGAGCGACTACATCACCAAGCCCGTCGACGCGAACGACCTCGTGGCGCGACTGCGCCAGTGGCTCCTTCCCCAGGACACTGCCGGAGCCTCCCGTGCCTGAGCATGTTCCCTCCGAACGCACTGGTGCCATGGAGGTCCCGGAGATGCGCCGCAGGCCCGATGCGGAGCCGCAGCACGCAGCCGCCCCGTGCGGAATCGGCCAGCCGGGCGACGTCGGCCGGCTGGCCGCTACCGTGGAGCGTCTACGCCAGGAGGCACTCGAGGCCCAGGAAGCCGCCGACGGCCGTGCCCTGATCGAACTGGCCAAAGGCATCCTCGTGGGACGCCTGGGCTGCGGACCGGGCGAAGCCTCCCGACAGCTCGCCAAGCTGGCCGAGCAGTCGAACGCGACCGTTCTCGCCCTGGCAGTCGACGTCATCAACCAGGCCGCCCGCGACCACGTCAGTGAACTTGCACAGCAGTTCATCCAGGCCGCCGACACCGAGTCCGTCAACACCGACGTCTCAGCACCTCTCCTGCGGTTGCGGGCGGCGGAAAGCCGCATGCTCGCCGCGGGCGACTCGCAGGCCGTCGCCACCGCCCTGCTGGACAATGCGCTTCAAGCCCTGGGGGCCAACGGGGTGGCAATCTGGTCGGCGGGTCCGGACGCATCGCTCGCACTCGTGGGCCAGGCCGGTTTCACTCCGCAGGAAGCCGACCGCTGGCGCTATGTCCCGCCGGAAGTCGCCACGTGCGCCCGGCTGGCCATCACCAGCCGAGAACTCACCGTCGTGGACAGCCTCTCCTCCGTCGGCGTCCCCACCATCGGCAGGCGTCAGTGCCCGGACGGCGGGCGCGTCATGGTCCCGACCGGGACCGGCGGACGCATCGTCGGTGTCCTGGAAGTCAGCTGGCCGACTCCCCTACCGCCCCAGCAGCCCCCGGTCCTGCGCCAGCTGGAAGCACTGGCCGAACTGTGCGCGCACACCCTGGAAGAACAGCCCGCCCATCCCACGTCCCTGCCCCCGAACGCCGCACACTTGGCGGGCGTCGCAGAACTGACCGACCTGGTCGACCACCTCGACGACCCTGTACTGATCCTGACCCCCAGCCTCGACTCGACCGGCAACCTGACCGACTTTCGCATCCACCACACCAACCACAGGTTCACCGACCCCGCCGGACGCCCCCGATCGATGCTCACCGCAACGCACTTCCTGGAGGCCTTCCCAGCGGCTGCCGAAAACAACGGCCTCTTCTCCATGCTGGAACGCGTGTACGCAACCGGCGAACCCTGCCACGCACCCCGCACCACGCTGGAAACAATCGTCGGCCAGGTCCCCCTCCGCACGATCGCCGACGTCAGCATCACCCGCCACGGAACCGCCCTCCTCCTCATCTGGAAGATCCAAGACGAGACCGCACGGCTGGCCGCCCTCCTGCAGCACGCTCAACGCTTGGGCCGCGTCGGCGGCTTCGAGGAAAGCACCACCACCGGCGAGACCAGCTGGAACAGCCAGCTGTTCTCCCTGTTCGGAATGCCCTCGACAGCCTCGCCGATCCCGCTCCAGGAACTGACCACTCACGTCCACCCCCACGACGTCAACGCGGTCGGCCGCTTCCTGCGGACCGTCCTGCACCGACTCCGGGAATCCTCAGTGGACTTCCGGCTCAAACGGGCCGACGGCATCATCCGTCACATCCGCATGGTCGCCGAACCCGTACTCGACCATCACGGACGACTGAGTTCCGTCCGCGGAGCCTGCCAGGACATATCCTCGCAGCACTGGACCGAGGTCGCCCTCGCGGCCACCCGCGACCAGCTCGCCGACAGCGAAGCCGAATCCGCCGACCGCACACAACTCGCCCTGCAGCTCCAGCAAGCGATCATGCCCCCCGCCCCCGCTCCGCTCGAGGTTCCCGGCATCCGCATCGCCGTGCGCTACCGCCCAGCCGAAACGCAGTCCCTGGTCGGAGGCGACTGGTACGACTCCGTCGTCCTGCCAGACAACAAGATCCTCATCAGCGTCGGCGACGTCGCGGGCCACGGAATCCAGGCGGCCACCGGCATGGTGATCCTCCGCAACGCCCTGCGCGGTCTCGCCGTCACCGGCGCCGGCCCCGCCCAAATCCTCTCCTGGCTCAACCGCGTCGCCCACCACCTCACCAGCCAGCTCACAGCAACCGCAGTGTGCGGCATCTACGACCCCGCCAACCGCTCCCTTCGGTGGGCGCGCGCCGGACACCTGCCGCCCGTACTGGTACGTGGAGCGAACGCCAAAGCCTTCCCCATGACCTCCGGCATCCTTCTCGGAGCGATCCCTGACGCAGACTTCGAGGAACAGGAGGTACAGCTGGAGCACGAGGACATCCTGCTCATGTACACCGACGGTCTCGTCGAACGCCGAGACCTCTCAGTGACGGACTCCCTGACGCACCTCCTTGCCGTAGCGGCACGCCCCCTCGACTCGCTTGAGAGGCGACTCGACGACCTGCTGACCTACAGCGCGTCGGACACGGACGACGACACATGCCTTATCGGGGTACAGGTTCGCTGAAAGAACGTCTTGGCCTTGGGAAGGTGTTTTGTGGCCTCTTTGGTGGGTGACCTTCCTGTGAAGCCTGAGGCGGGTGGTCGTCCTCGCGGCAGCTGTGGCGAGTGACGACGGTCGAGGATCCGTTTCGGTCCTTTCGCTCCCGTCTGATCCCAGGGCGCCCCCACTCACACCCGTTTGCGCGCGAGGGGCACCTGACGGTGCCGCACAAGCACGTCGAGACGATCACCACCGGCGGCGACAGCCAGGCCCAGCAGACACTGGCGCTGAAGCCCGGAATGTGGACCGACAACCAGCGCCGCCGCGGCGCCACGCTTGCACTGGAGCGCGTCGAGCAGCTGTCCAAGGTCGGAATGAGGTGAGCGTGAGGGGCGTCATCGTGGCCGCTGGCATCGCGGCCAGCTGACTGTTTGGGCCGCTGCGCCCGGGGCACTCAGGGTATCCCGGGGGCAGAGCGGAAAGGGGGGTCAGGCCGGGTTGATGTTCTTGGTCTGGGGGCCCTTCTGGCCCTGGGTGACGTCGAACGTGACGACCTGGCCCTCCTGGAGCTCGCGGAAGCCCGAGGAGTTGATCGAGTAGTGGGCGAACACGTCCGGGCCGCCACCCTCCTGCTCGATGAAGCCGAAGCCCTTCTCAGCGTTGAACCACTTCACAGTTCCCGTAGCCATATCGATCGCCTGCTGCATCATCTGCTGGCGGCGCCTGACGAAGCTCGTGCCTCAGTCACCGCGGTCCGAGCGGAAGCCGCGGTCCTGAATCACCAGAAACGTCTTCTGCGCATCGGCAAGCCACGCATCGATCTCGTCGTGGGAGGACCGGATGGCGCTGATCAGCTCCATGAGGGCGTTCAGCTTCTGCCGGCCGACGTTCAGGCGCAGTTCCTCAAGCGAAACTTCCTGGTACGGCATGCTCAGCTGCCACCAGAAGCGCATCAGGTAGCGACACTCCTGCGGCTCCCGGTCATCCGCGAGTCGACTGTGAACGACTGCTTGGACGCACTGCCGCTGGTCATCATCGCGAAAGCCATCCCGCAGGTCAGTCAAAGTCACGGTCGGACAGTACCAACCGTGCTTACCAACGGCGCTATGAGGTCATTCCGTTAGGAGTTCCGAGTGCCGGCTACTGCCCGACGGCCCGGGGCCTGCTCGCCATCGGCGACGCCAGCGGCACTGACTCGGCGCCGTCGCCCGGACGGCACAGCAGCGACACGCCCTGGCCGGCCTCCCCATGCGCCGGGAGCCCACGCCGGCCAGCTGACGACATGGCTCAACGAACTTCTTTGCGGCGATCTGGCAGCCGAGACGGCCATCATCTGTCACTTCGACGCCCGGCGCGACTACCACGTCGTGGACGGGGCCGCCGACCCTTCCTCATTTCCTTGATCTTGATGTTGCACGGCTCGGCGGCCGCCTCCGCGGACAGAACCCATTCCCGCGCCTCGGGCACGTCGTAAGACGCAGTCGCCGAGGGTGAGCGTGAAATCCTGCCCGGGCAGGCCGAGATCCCCCTGTGGGCCCAGGCCCGTCACCTCGGCGCAGGTACGTAGTAACTGCTGGAGGTGTTCTCAACGGATTTGCTCATACCCACCGCCTGCCGCGCCGCCCCCTCCCATAGATCCGAATGGCATGACGCTACGGGTGCCCGAGTGCCGCCAGGACGCGGTCGGGCGTCAGGGGGAGCTCGCGCAGGCGGCGCCCGGTGGCGCGGCAGAAGGCGTTCCCGATCGCGGCCGCCGCTCCGACGATGCCGATCTCGCCGATCCCCTTGCTGCCCATGGGGTTGAGGTGCTTGTCGTGCTCCTCGACCCAGTGGGCCTCGATGGCGGGCACATCGGCGTGCGCCGGTAGGTGGTACGCGGCGAGATCGCTCTCGGCGAAGTCACCGAACGCCGCGTCCATCGTGCTGTGTTCGGTCAGCGCCATGCCCAGTCCCATCACCATGGCGCCCTTGAACTGCGACCGCGCGGTGCGGGGGTTGAGGATGCGGCCGGCGGCGAAGACGCCCAGCATGCGGCGCACGCGGACCTCCCCGCTGACCGGGTCGACCCGTACCTCCGCGAAGTGCGCGCCGAAGGCGTGCCGGGAATAGGGGGATTTCTGCTTGGCCGATTGTGTGGTGTCGGCGGACGCGGACACTCCCTCGGGCGGCAGTGGCCCGTGGTGGCGCTCCATGCGTGCGGTCAGAGCCTCGCAGGCGTCGTGGACGGCCCACCCCCAAGAGGCGGTACCCGAGGAGCCTCCGGCGAGCGGGGCCGCGGGAAGACCGGTGTGCCCGATGGCCACGGACACGGAGTCGAGCGGGGCGCGCAGGGCGTCGGCGGCCACCTGGGCCAGGACGGTACGGGCACCCGTGCCGATGTCTGTGGCGTTGACCTCGACGAGATAACTGCCGTCGGACAGCGCGTGCGCCCGGGCAGTGGACGGCGCGACGAGGACGGGGTAGGTGGCGGCGGCCACTCCGCTCCCGGTGAGGTACGGGCCTTCCCGGCGCGGCTCGCGGCAATCGGCCCAGCCGAACCGCTCCGCGCCCTCCCGCAGGCACTCCACGAGGTGGCGGCTGCTGAAGGGGCGGCCGCTGTCGGGCTCGGTGAGGGGTTCGTTGCGCACGCGCAGCTCGACCGGGTCGATGCCGAGGGCGTCGGCGAGCTCGTCCATCGCCGATTCCAGGGCGTACATGCCGGGGGCCTCGCCGGGAGCACGCATCCAGGACGGGGTGGGCACGTCGAGGGGGACGACGCGGTGGGTGGTGCGGATGTCGGGCACGGCGTACATGACGCGGGCGGGCACGGCAGCCTGCTCGACGAACTCGCGGACGCGCGAGGTGTGCGTGGTGACCTCGTGCGTCAGGGCGGTGAGGGTTCCATCGGCCCGGGCGCCGAGCCGGACGCGGTGCAGGGTGGGTGCGCGGTGCCCGACCGTGGCGGGCAGGTGGGCGCGCGGCAGGGCGAGTTTCACGGGCATGCCGTAGTGACGTGCGGCCATCACTGCCAGGACCACGTGCGGGCGCGGGGTGCCTTTGGAGCCGAATCCGCCGCCGACGTGCTCGGAGACGACGGTGATCTGCTCCTCGGCCAGTTCGAACAGTGCGGCCAGCGCGGCACGGACGGGGCCCGCACCCTGGCTGGAGTCGTGCACCGTGAGGTGGTAGCTCTCCTCGTCCCAGTCGGCAGTCGCGGCGTGCGGTTCCATGGGGTGGTTGTGCAGGGGCGGCACCGCGTAGGCGCAGTCGACCTGTACGGGGGCGGCGGCGAGCGCCGCGTCCGGGTCGCCCTGCTCGCGGTGGGCGGGGTGGCCTCCGTTGGCCACCTCGGGGGTGTAGGCATCCTGGTGGCCGACGGTGAGGGTGACATCGTGGGGGTCGCTCTCGTAGGCGACGCGTACGGCGGAGGCGGCGGCCCGGGCGTCCTCCAGGGTGTCGGCCACGGCCAGGGCCACGTACCAGCCGCGGTGGGGGACGCGAAGGTCCTGGAGGAGGCGCAAGGTGGGATCGTCCGCCTCGCCCAGCCGGGGCGCGTCGTACGGGGTCAGCACGCCGATCACTCCGGGCAGGGCGGTTGCGGCCGTGGTGTCGACGGAGGTGACGTGTCCGCGGGCGATCGTGGCGGGTACGGGCCAGGCATAGGCGCAGCCGGGCGGTGTGTGCTCTGCGGCGTAACGGGCGGAACCGGTGACCTTCTCGCGCCCCTCCCGGCGCGGAGCGGGGCTGCCGAGGGCGGGAGGGCCGTCGGGGGTGGAGCGCATCGCGGGTCGCCTTCCAGTTCGGGTGGGCACGGTCACGGCTGGGAAGGGGCGACCCTCGGGGGCACACCGCCGCCGGCGCGGATCAGCGTGCCGAGCGCGTCGCGTGCGAGGTTGCGGGCGAGGTCGACCTTGAAGGAGTTATCGCGCAGGGGCCGTGCCGCGGCCAGCTCCGCGTCGAGGGCCTCCCGTACCGCCTCGTCGGTTGGCTCGGCATCGGTGAGCAGCTCCTCGGCTGTGGTGGCGCGCCAGGGTCGGTGGGCGAGGCCGCCGAAGGCGAGGGCGACGTGCCGTACGCGGCCGCCGTCGAGTTCGAGCACGGCGGCCACCGAGGCAAGGGCGAAGGCGTATGAGGCCCGGTCGCGGGCTTTGCGGTAGAGGGAGAGGGCTCCGGGGGCGGTCGGGGGCAGGAGGACGGCGGTGATGATCTCGCCCGGGCAGATGACGGTGTCCCGTTCGGGGTGCTCGCCGGGAAGCCGGTGGAAGGTGGTCGCCGCCACTTCCCGGGTGCCGTGCTCGCCGCCGTACAGCTCGATCCCGGCGTCGAGGGCGGCGAGGGCCACCGCCATGTCGGAGGGGTGGGTGGCGATGCAGTGCCCGGAATGGCCGAGGACCGCGTGGTCGCGGTGCACGCCGTCCCGGGCACTGCACCCGGTGCCCGGTTCCCGCTTGTTGCAGGGCTTCGACACGTCCTGGAAGTACGGGCACCGGGTGCGTTGGAGCAGGTTCCCGCCGGTGGTGGCGATGTTGCGCAACTGCCCGGAGGCGCCGGCGAGGAGGGCCTGCGACAGGGCGGGGTAGCGGGTCCGGACCAGGGGGTGCGCGGCCAGATCGGTGTTGGCGACGCCGGCGCCGACCCGGAGCGCTCCCGTGGGCAGCTCCTCGATGTCGTGGAGGGGAAGCCGGGTGAGGTCGATGAGGGTGTCCGGGGTTTCGACGCCGTGCTTCATGAGGTCGACGAGGTTGGTGCCGCCGCCGAGGTAGCGGGCGCCGGGGTGGCTCGCGTGGGCGGCCGCCGCTTCCTGGAGGCTGGTGGGCCGGACGTAGGCGAAGGGCTTCACGCGATCACGTCCGGGCCACGGCCGGATACCGAGGCGGGGCTCCGGGTCTCCGAGACGTCCGCCACGCCCGCGAAGTCCGCGACCGCATCGGCGATCCCGTTGTAGGCGCCGCAGCGGCAGAGGTTGCCGCTGAGCCGTTCCCTGATCTCCTCGGCGGTCAGGACGGCCGGCCGGCCCGTGTCGGCGGCGGTCGCGGCGCAGGTCGCGTACGAGGGGTGCCCGGCGGCGGCTTCCCGCAGGGCCCCGACGGCGGAACACAGCTGGCCGGGGGTGCAGTAGCCGCACTGGAAGGCGTCGTGGTCGAGGAAGGCCTGCTGGAGGGGGTGGAGCGTGCCGTCGGCGTCCGCGAGACCCTCGACGGTGGTGATCTCGGATCCGTCCTGGGCCACGGCGAGCAGCAGGCAGCTGTTGGCGCGCCGGCCGTCGACGAGGACGGTGCAGGCTCCGCACTGTCCGTGGTCGCACCCCTTCTTCGACCCGGTCAGATCCAGCCGCTCGCGCAGGACATCGAGGAGGGTGACGCGGTTGTCCAGGTCGAGGACGTGGTCCCGGCCGTTGACGTGGAGCCCGACGCGCGAGCGGTGGGCACCGGGCGTCGGCGTACCGCGTGCTGACGGGCGCCCCGCCGCGGGCTCGGGGGCGGCCTGTTCCATCGGACCACTTGCACGTGATGTCATGGTTTGCCCTCCATGCCCGTTTACATCTGTTCCATCCCGTCGGCTTCCCCGCCCCCAGCCGTTCCATACGTCGAATCGCCCTTCATCACCGGATGGGCGCGTCAGTCGGTCGACTCCGGGGGCTCGGCGTTGCCAGGACCGGCCGCCTGGCCCGCGGCCTCGCTGTTGCTCCCCGCGCCCTCCTTCTCCTCGCTGTTCGCCTCGCTGCCGTCCTCCTCAGTGCCTACTCGCTACTCAGGGCCTACGCGCCGGGTCCCTCCGCGCCCTACGTCCGGGATGTCGGGGGCTCCCGGGCCGAAGGGCGGCAGGTTCGGGGGGACGGCGTCGGGCCTCTCCGGCACACGGTCCGGAAGCTTGGGCTCCGACGGGGCGCTTCGCATGACAGGTCTCCTTGCAATCGGGGTGCTACACGGACAGTGGACGGGAGCGGGGAGCCGCCGCCGTCCTTCCTGCTGCGCCTGCCCCGATCGGGGGCCCTCGCTCGCGCAGGAGGCGGGCGACATTCGCGCAAGACGCGGGCGACGTGGACGGCGACGTACGGCCCCGGGATCCGGAGCAGCTCCTGTCAGGAGTCACCCGCCACGCATGTCCGGGTCTCCCGGGCGATCTGGGGAACTTCCCCGGTGGGTACGACCAGCACGGGCACGCCTGCGCCAGGCGGGCTGATCAGGGCCAGCTGCCGCGGGTTGTCCCGCCGGAGTCCGCCGCGGATGCCCAGCACGCCCAGGCCGCCCGCCACCGCCTCCCGCACCTCGGGCTGGTCCTCACCGATCTCCCCGGTGAAGACCAGGGCATCGATCCGGTCCAGGAAGGCCGCAACCCCGCCACACCTCGACGGACGCCCAGGGTGAACACGTCGAGAGCCAGAGCCGCAGCGGCGTCGCCGGCCCGTCGGGCACGGACGAGTTCGCGGGTGTCCCCGGAGGAGCCCGACACCCCGAGGAGGCCCGACTCATGCGTCAGTACCTCTGCCAGCCGTCGCGCGGCCATGCCCTTCTCCGTCTGCAGCCAGAGGAGCATGCCGGGGTCGACACTGCCGCTGCGGGTGCTAATCGGAAGTCCTTCCAGCGGGGTCACGCCCATGGTGGTGTCGACGCTCACCCCCTTGCGGACGGCTCATGCGGAGCAACCCCCGCCGAGGTGGGTGAGGAGCAGCTGCAGCTCCGTCTCGGGGCGGCCACACCGGGCCCGGCTACTTCGATCAAATCCTGGGCCAGGAAGAGTGTCAGATCGAGCCGACGACCTTGCGGGGGGTGATGCGGACGACGACGCGCTCGGCGTCGTCCTTCGAGGCCGGGTTGAAGTCCGCGTAGTCCTTGCCGGTGTACTTACGCGACAGCGCGTCGATCAGTTCATAGCCGCCCTCGGTGGTCATCGAGGCCCAACCGCGGACCTCCGCGTAGCTATAGGGCGCATTGTGCGGGTTGATCATGACCGTGATCCGTGGGTCCGCACGCAGGTTCTTCTCCTTGCGGCGACCGACCGTCGTGGAGACGAGCAGATCATCACCGTCCCGGGTGAGCCAGGTGATCGACAGCTGCGGGCTGCCGTCCGGCTGGATCGTGGCCACGGTCGCGAAGACCGGGGTGTCGTCGATGAGCCTCTTCAGGTCCTCGGAGAGTACGACGGACACAGAGTGCTTCCTTCCCTCGGCCAACTGCCGTCCCGGGCCGACTGGCCCCGAGATGACATGGCGATCGTCTTTTGTCCCTGCTCCCAGTGCGGCCTTGTCGACCGCGTCCTTTTCAGGTTGCCCGCCCGCCTGCGGAGCGGCCTTCCGAGAAGGCAGTCCGCGCACGTGGTAGCACGCGTACACGCGGGGGATGCCCCACGGTCGGCCCCACACCGCGCTCTGGCGGCCGCCATCATGCCGTTCGCCAGCACCACATCACACCCCTCGGCCGCCGCCACGAGGGTTGCGAAGCCCTCGCCGACGATCGTGTCCGCCCCATGCCCGTGGGCGCGACATCCACCTCCCCGCCCCAGGCGCGAACGGGCGCCCGGTCACAGACTCCCTCGCCCGCCCGGGCACTCGAGCCGGCAGAGAGCGCCGCGCAGCGTGTTGCGTCCACCGGCGCTGCTGGTGGGTGCCGGCTGCTGGGCTACTTCGAGTGGTCGATGACGTTGCCGTTGGAGCAGTTGTTGGCGTGGTCACCCGTCCAGTCCCCCATGACGGGCACGACAGCGGTTTCCTGGAGACACGCCGCGGCGGCCGTGAAGTTCCAGTTGTTCGCGGCGTTGACGCCGCCACCGAAGTTCGAGTCATTGTCGGCATGCGCCGGGGCGGCCAGGCCGACGGAGGCAACGACGAGAGCGGCAGCAGTGATGATCTTCTTCATGGCCTGAGCAACGACAGCCGGCGCTCGGGGACACGACCCCGTAGGCCGTGCGGCGCGTGCTACGCCAAGGCCCAGGCTCGACCGAGGCGGGCCGAGTACAGGCAACCGCGCTCGCCGGCCTCGGCGTCAACTGGGCCCCGCAGGGGGATCCTCGTGATCGCCTCGCCATGACCAACGCGCGGGTCCGGCCCCGGCCAGCAGGTCATTCCCGGGCCTGGCAGCCCGGCGGGCCAGCACTGGACGATCCGTTCGAACTCCGCAAGACTCGCCCGGCCAGCCGGTCCCGGCGCCCGTGAGTGAACCCACCCGGCGGCGGCCTGGTAGCGCGGATCGTGCACCTGCACCTGCTCGAAGCCGTCCTGCACAACTCGGACCTGGCCACCGCCACCGGCCAGGACCACACCGGCAACCCCGACACCGTCCAGACCGCCCTCGCCGGCCGCTAAGAGAGCTTCCCCGACTACATCCGCGCCGCCACCGGCATGTTCGCCCCCTCCCAGCCCACCGCCGACAACGCCCCGGCAGCCGACCGACTCGCCGCCTACCTCGACCGCACCCTCTGACCTCCCGGCCACGAACAGCGGGCGGAAATCGGTGATCTGGGCCCAAGGCCGGGCACTCAGCACGATCATGGTGAGCGACTGTGCCCGGCTCACCATGGCCAGGCATCGGGCCCAGAGTGATCAGGCCCCTCCCGGGGGAGGGGCCTGATCGCTCTCATCGCTCCTGCGGGGTACGCGCGGCCAACGGCTGATCACCGCCACGGCGCCCAGCGCGGATATCGGCGCCGGGCGTGAGCCCTGGGTTGAGTTCCTTTGCGTAGAGCAGGGGGAGGGCCTCAGTCGCCCCAGTGGATCAGGTCGACTTCAGTGCCGCCGAGGGCAGCGTCCTGGGCGTAGATCTTTGCGTACGGCTTGTTCCAGCCCCCGAAGGCTTCGAAGCTCGCAAAGTTCGCCTCGCCGTCAGGCGCGAAATAGCAGAGGGGGTAGGAGTCTGCGCCGGTCCAGCTCCCGCAGATGGCGTTCCACTCGGTCGCATTCGTGACCATCGAGCACGGCGCGGGAATGACTTCGGAGATCATCGGCCTGTTCCTGGAGAATCCGCGCTCGCTGAACGGGACGTCGGCGCTCATTCCGACGTTTCAGGCGTGCCTTCCGCTGGTGAAGCTCGATCAGGAGGTCACCGGCATCAACGACACCATCAAGGCCAACGCCGTGATCGTCCTGGGCGAGATGATCCAGGGCATCCGGGCTGCTCAGGAGCACGGGATCAGCATCGGCACGGGCCCCGACTCGGCACTCCAGGCGCAGGCGCTTGAAGCGCACTGGGTGACGGAAGATCCCTCGGCCACCAGGTCCGGGCGGACGAGGTGACGTCCAGAACGTCGCAGGAGCCCCAGGAGGCCGCGAACTGGACTCCTTCCCAAGGGTGTCCGGGGCGCCCGCAGTCTTTCGAAGCGCGCTGCGTGCACCCTGACGGCATCGTGGTGTCAGTGGGGGGTCGTAGGGTCTCGGGAAGTTGGTGGCGGGGTCGTGGGGGGAGGCGGGCGTGGGGCGGCTTCGGCCTGAGTATCCGTACGGGGTGGTCACCGGCTGGAAGCTGGGGCTCATCGTGCTGGGGGCGCTCGCGGTGCCCGTGCTGGACAACCTGGCGGGCGGGGCCATGCGGATCCAGGACGTGTCCGCCGCGCTGACGCTGGGGCTACTGCTCGCCCTGCCCGTCGAGTTCGCCGCCCGCGCCGCCTTCCGGCGCCGCGTACGACGGTACGAGGAGGAAGCCGGGCGCCTGCGTGCGGAGGCGGAGCGGCTCCGCGCCCGGCAGCGGAGCCTGGAAGAGGAGCTGCTGCGGCGGAAGGAGCTACTGCGGCTCGCGCGGATCCGGGAGGCGGAAGCCCAGCGCTTGCTGCGCCAGCAGGAGCGTGCGGCCCGCCGGAAGGCGTGGGAGGCCGGTCTCGAAGGCAGCAGCAGTGTCCGGAAGGCAGAGTTCAGCCCCGACGCCCGGGCTATAGACGGGGCTTCGCCGGCCGGGTTCGAGGAGATGGTGCGGCGGCTGCTGGAGCGGGACGGCCTGCAGGCCGAGGTCGTCGGCGGCCGCGGCGACCAAGCGGTGGACGTGCTCGCGGTCGACGCCGCCAACCGCACTCTCGCGGTGCAGTGCAAGCACACGGCCCGGGGCCGCAGGGTCGGCTCCGAGGTCCTGTACCGGATCAACGGAACGGCCGGGCCCGTGTACGGGGCCGCCCAGTCAATGGTCGTGACGAACGGGTCCTTCACCCGCGACGCCGCCGCCTGGGGAAAGCGGCACGGGATCCTGCTGGTCGACCGAGAGGCCCTCCTCGCGTGGGCGCAGGACGCCGACCACGTCTGCCGCGTCGTCGCGCTCACACCGCCGTACTGAGCACGGACAGCTACCGCTCTGGGCGTACAACCCGCCCAGGCCCCGCCTCCCACCCCTGGGAGCGCCGCGTACGGGCGGAAAAGCCCCGAGCAAAGCGCAACAGGCATTCCAAAGGGGCCTGGCGGCCCTCACGCACCGGGTGGAGCGGGAGCACAGACCGAGCAGGGCCCAGCTCGGCCGGCCGTGGTGACCCGCGAGGAGTGCGGTACACGGTTCCGCCCGTGAGAACACGCCTGTTGCGCCTCCTGGTTTCTGCTGTCGGACGCCACCCTGCCGCACCTGCCCCGTAATGCGACCCTGGAAGGGCCAACCGGGCCTGTTCGACCCCGCGCGGCCCGGCCGACCAGGGATACCGCTATGTCTCAGCGCGCGTTCCTCGCCCCCCATGCCGTGTCGGTGGTGCTCACCAGCGCCGCCCTCGCCCTCCTGCTGACGACGCCCGGCGCGCCCGCGGCAGCGACCGGGCCGGCCGCAGCGACACTCCCGCAGCCAGCCGTGCTGTCGATTCCGGCCATCGGCGTGTCCGGGCTGCCTGTCGTCCCGTACCACGGAAGCCCCGACGACTCGCCGGGCACTCGAATCCAGGACCGGGGCGTGGCCGCCAGCCCGCATGGTCCCGCCGGTGGCGTCGGCCCCGGCGATGTGGGCAACTACATCGTCACTGGACACCGCATCGTGGCGGGCGGGCCACTGCGGACGCTGCCGTCACTGCCGACGGGCGCGTCCGTCGTCGTGACCTCCGGCGGTGTGACGTACAAGTACACGATCACCACGACCCGGACGACCTCCTTCCGCTCCCAGTCCTCCATGGCCGCACAGCGCGCCGCTGTCCCCGGCTTCCCCGGCACCGCCCCTACCCGCGCGATGATCACGGTGACCACCTGCCTGACGCCCGAGGACGATGCGGCAGGCAATCACTGGCGGGACGCGCAGAACAACCCCGAACACCGCATCGACAAGATAGGCGTCCTCACGGCAACCACGTCCTGACCGTCACCACGTCCTGCCCCGTCCACACCGCATCCCGTCCCGTCCCGCCCCCGGGAGGACGAAGGTCACAGGTCCGGCCCTTATGAACCTCTTGCTCCGTATGTCACTCTGGCGGGCAAACCGGCTCGCGCCCCTGCCCCGACGACCCCGCCGACCAGTACGGAAACGCCCATGCCCCTGCATTTCCCGTCCCGAGCCGCATCCGCCGTGGCGGCTGGCGCCATGGTCGTCCTGTTGGCGGCGTGCAGCACCACTCAGGCTGCCGCCGGCGCGGCGGCTCCCGCACCGCCGACGATGGCAGCGGCACCCGCTTCGGCCCCGGCCGCCACCGCCGCGCGGCCGTCCGAGCCACTGGTTACCTCCGTGCAGACCGAGGCCTCCGTCCTGTCCATACCCTCGGTGGGCATAACCGGGCTGCGCGTGATGCCGTACGAGGGCACCACCGACGATGCGCCCGGCACCCGTATTCAGGACAAGGGTGTGGCGGCCAGCCCGTACGGGAAGCGTGGCGGAGTCGGGCCCGGCCAGGCGGGCAATTTCCTGGTCACCGCGCACCGCCTGTCCGCGGGCGGCCCGCTGCATGACCTGCCCGCCGTGGCGAAGGGTGACTCGGTGCTCGTGACCGTGGGCGATGTGGTGTACACGTACGAGATCATCGCGAGCCGCAAGACCTCCTTCCGGTCAGAACGCTCGCTGAGCGAGCAGCGCGCCGCGGTCCCCGGAAAGCCGGGGGCGGCCCCAACCCAGGCCATGATCACGATCTCAACCTGCGCCACCCCGGAAGACCATGCCGAAGGGAACTTCTGGAGCGATGCCCAGGGCAATCCCGAGCACCGCATCGACAAGATAGGCGTTCTCCGCAGGACGACCGCAGCGCCGCCTGCCGGATAGCGCCGCCCAGCCCTCGCAGGGGCGCAGGCGGGCCCCTGCGCGTGCCCGGGAGGCGCTCTGTCCCCCATCAGCTGGATGTGGTGGACGGTGTTCACCCGGGTAGCGGTGTCGATGGGTCGCGAGGCCGAAGGGGTCCGAGACCGGCAGGGTGTGGACGCGGAGTATCCCCCCCCTGCTCGTTGGCGGAGATCCAATCGTCGGCCGCAACTTCATGGCCCGCTGGGCCGCCGCCGGGGTGATCGGGCAGATCCGAGCCCATCTCCGCAAACGCGTCCGCAGGGAATTGGGCCGCTCCCCTGGAGCAGTCGCCACCATCAACTTCTCACAGTCCGTCAAGGCTGCCGAGACCGTCGGCAAGGACTCGCGCGGCTACGACGCGGCGAAGAAGACATCCGATGCGAAGAACGTGTCAAGCAGCGAGGGCGAGACGGGGTTCTTGCGAGGTTGGGAAGGCTACGGCCTCGTTGAATGGGACCCGGTGAGTCAGGCAGTGGTGGAGGCAGCCGATCATCCGGTTGAAGAGGTTCCTCTGAGCGGCCGTGTGCCGGTCCCCGGCCTCACGCCGACGGTCGTAGTGGGCCCGTGCTCCGTCTGAATGGGCCATCGCTGAGAAGGCCCACATATAGCCGACGCCGGCCAGTCGCTGGTTCTTCACTCTGCGGGCCGTGACGGACACGCTCTTGCCGGAGGCCCGGGTGACCGGGGCAGAACCCGCGTACGCCTTGAGACCTCTGGCGTCGGCGAACCGAGTCCTGTCGTCGCCGATCTCGGCCAGGACCCGAGCTCCGCTGAGCGGTCCCAGCCCTGGGAAACCGGTGATGATCTCGGCATCGGCATGTGCCTCGAACGCCTGCACTGTGGCCTCGGCAAGATCTTCGGCGCTCGTGCACGCGGCTTCCAGCTGCCGGAGCAGTGCGAGTGCTTGGCGCCCCATGGCCTCTTCGACCAGGGGAAGATGGCGCATCTGCGGTACCCGGAGTTCGCTGTGCAGACGCTCGATCTCTCTGTCGATGGTGTTCTTGCGCCCAGCCTTCTTCAGCACGGCCCGCAGCTGCGGCCGGGTCAGCTGGGCCGCCTGAAGCGGAGTCGGCGCCGCGGCCAGGAGCGCCCGGGCTATGGGGTGGTAGATGCCCTCGCGGCGGTTCCCGACGGCGGCCAGGTAACTCGGGAAGTACTCGCGCAGGTGGGAGGTCAGCTTGTTGCCGGCCTGCGTTCGGTCCCAGACGGCGTCCTGCTGGGCACGGGCAAGGACCGCGACGGCCTGGGCCAGCTCCGAGTCCGAGGGAAGCATGCGGTGAGCGGCGGCATCGGTGCGGAGAATGTTCGCCAGCACCATGGCGTCCAGGTGGTCGGACTTCTTCCGGGAGACCGTGTGACGGTCCCGATACCGAGCGGCGGCCATCGGGTTGATGGCGTAGACGGGGCGGCCCGTTGCCCGAAGGCAGGCGACCAGAAGACCGCGGGAGGTCTCAATGGCCACCGGGATGGGATCCTGCGGACTATCGCCGTGCTCGGTGAGCATCTGAAGCAGCTGGTCGAGCCCTTCCGCGGAGTCATCGATGCGAGCGCGAGCCAGCAGCGACCCGGTTTCGTCGACGACGGCTATGTCGTGGTGGTCGCTGGCCCAGTCGATGCCGCAGAACGCTCTCACTCGCCTCACGCTTTCTCATCGAATCTGTGTTGTGGCTGGTCACAGCCGTGCAGGGCATGCGTCTCTCTAATGGAAGGGCTCGGTGGCCCGACATCCGATTAGCCGTTCATGACCCCAGCGACCTGCGGGCCCTCGGTCTTGATCGGAGCTGGAAGCTCCCGAGTACGTAAGAGGTAGTCCCCGCAGGGGGCTTGGACCACGATCATCATCGGTGACCAAGTGATCGCTCCCGATGCCGACGGCGAGCGTCAGCACACGTCAGTCTTCTTTAAGGGCTCACGGCCCGGATCAACGGAGGACGTCGTGCTGACGCCGGCGATGGGCATCGAGGAGGTGCTTCTGCGAGCTCAGTTCTCGCCCATTAGATCAACGGCCGCAAGAGACACATCGTGGTCGACACCAAAGGCATGCCCGTCATGATCATGGTCACCCCGGCAGACATGACCGACCGCGACGCCGCCCGCGAACTCCACTGGCGCCTTCGCCTCACCCAGCCGCAGATCACCTATGGGCGGACTCCGCCTACGCCGGCCAGCTCGTCGACTGGGCCCGGGACTTCCTCAAAATCACCCTGCGAACCGTCTCCCGACCCAAGGGAACAAAGGGGTTCGTCGTCCTTCCACGGCGCTGGCGCGTCGAGCGGACCATCGGTTGGATCATGAACGCCCGCCGCAACGCGAGAGACTACGAACGCCTGCCCCAGAACAGCGAAGCGCACCTGAACTGGTCACTCATCACCCTCATGACCAGGCGACTCACCCGCAAGCCGACCCGGTGGACCAAGAAGATCTCAGTAGCCGACGGCGGAGCCTGACCCGGCCAGACGCTTCGGCAAGACTCCCACAAGGTGCCTCAGAACGATGAGTACACCTGATCGGGAGCCTCGTGAGCTGCTGCCGCGAACTCATCGAAGTCCATGTTGGCGATAGACAGATTCGCGTGGATGTCGTGGACTCCGGCCGGGGTCGTGCGAAATTCGCTTCCGAATTCGCGGATTCCTTCGTACTCCTCGAACCGTTCGTACTCCTCCCGGGGAATGGTGGTCACCGCCAGCAACGCCTGGCGAGCGGACCCCATCGTCGCCTGGTCGGCAAGGAAGACAACGCTCAGTTCCTCGTCAGCGGAGACGGCTCGTAGCACCTCGTCGGCAGTCGCCCCAGCCCAGACGGGATCGTCGACGAAGCAGACCTGAGCGTCGTAGTCCCTGTCTCCCCACGGCTGCATCAGGGCGACGGCAACGGCTTGCCATGCCTGCTCGTCGGCGTAGTCGGTCCTGACGATCAAGGCTTGGAACTCGTCGCGTTCAGGGACGGCCGGCAGCGGTCTCATGGATATGACTCCCCGGGATCAACGATCTTTGGTGCGACTGTCTCACGACACCATCGGTCAGTCTCCACCGGCTCGGAACCACCCGGTCGCTCAACTCCGCGAACAGGTCCCGCGCTCTGCCACCGACGGCCGTTGGCTTCAAAAACGACCACTTAGAGGGCGTTTAGCTCCTGATTGAGCTTTTTTGAGTGGGTATGGACTCGCGGCCGGTCGGGGCTGTTGGGGTTGGTGTGAACCATGAGGTGGGAGTGGCTGCCAGGTGGGTGTCTTGGCCCGCCTGCTCCTGTTTCATCCCAAGGCGCCGGACTTCGCGCCGTGTGCTTCGAGCGCCGGTAAGCGAGCCCGGGCCGGCTGGGTAGTCCGGGATCATGCCTGAACGCCGTCGCTATCCGAGCGATCTGTCTGATGCCCGGTGGGAGCTCGTCGAGCCGGTACTGACCGCCTGGCGGTCCGAGCGTCGCGGCCGCGGCCTGGACATCGGCCGGCCACCCGACCACGACTTGCGCAGTCTGCTGGACGCGGTCCTCTATGTGAACCGGACCGGCATCCCCTGGCGCTACCTTCCGCACGACTACCCGCACTGGAACACCGTCTACGCCTACTTCGCCCGATGGCAGGAAGAGGGCGTCTTCGACCAGCTCAACACCCTCCTGCGACGCCAAGTTCGCAGGCAGGAAGGCCGGGAGGAAGAGCCGACCGCCTGCGTCATCGACTCCCAGAGCATCAAAACGTCCACCAACGTGCCCGCCGGCGAGCAAGGCATCGACGCCGGGAAGAAGATCGTCGGCCGCAAGCGGAGCATCGTCATCGACACCGTCGGGCTCCTCCTCCACGTGCTGGTCACCGCGGCCAGCGTGCAGGACTCCATCGCCGGCCAGACCCTCATCGAGAAGGTCGCCGCCGACCATCCCACAGTCCGCAAGACCTGGGTCGACGGCGGCTACCGCCAGCACCTCGTCGAACACGCCGCCACCCTCGGCATCGACATGCACATCGTCCGCCGAGATCCCACCACCAGGGGGTTCACCGTCCTGCCCCGCCGGTGGACCGTCGAACGAACCCTCGGCTGGCTCATGAACCACCGGCGTCTGGCCCGTGACTACGAAGCACACTCACATCGCTCCGAAGCCATGATCCACCTCGCGATGATCAACCTCATGACCCGCAGACTCACCGCCGAATCCACCCCCACATGGCGCGGCCTATGAATCGCACTCAACCCGGCAATCCGGGATGAAACAACGGGACGAAACGCCCTCTTACCCACTGGCGCCCCTTTCGTGCCTGCCTGTACGGGTCCTTCGTACACGGAGGGGAGCAGTCAATGCCCTAGATTTTTCGGCAAGACCCACCGTCTAACGGTCCCGACAGCCGCACCCCATACCTGACCGGCACCCACGGCTGCGCCGACCCACGCCTCACTTCGCCAGAACACGGGGCGCATCTCAGCGCTAGGACGGTCCGTTGCCTGCCGCTCCCCACCGGCCGGCGAACTCCTCCAGGGCGCGGCGCTGCTGTTCTTCGCGGGCGATCTGCTGCGCGAGGACGTCGCGGTCGATGTTCGGGTCGACGGCGGTGAGGACCAGGCGCTGGAGTTCGTCCGACTCCAGCGCCTCCACTTCCCACTGGGCCCTTCCGCGCCGCCGCCGAGCACCGGGATACGGATAGACCTCTCCCCTCGGCTTTCGCGAGGTACGGTCGGAGGTGTCGTAGGGGTCACCACGGTGCGGCGGGTAGTTGGGGTCGGGTAGCGAGGTGGTGCTGCAGTTCGGCATGGCGGAACTGCCAGGAGTCCCCGGCCACCCGCAGGATCCCCAGCCGCTCACACCGGTGCAGGAACCTGCCCAACCGCCACGGCAGCCGTCCCTGCATACATACCAGGAACGCCCCGTACCGCCACGGCACACCGCTGATGAAAAGCCCGGCCATAAGACAAGGGGCCAGGGCGCCTGTTGTGAGGACCACGATGACAGAAGCGAGCCCGGCCCTGTTCAGGAATCCCAGAGCGGCCGTGCACACGAGGGTCAGTACGAGCACGAGCCCGAAGACAAGCGAGGCCGCAAGGGCGAGACGGACCCGGTCCAGGGGGCCGAGGGCACGGGCGTCGCCGCCATCACGGACGACTGCAAATGCGAGTCCTATGACAAGTCCGACCCCTGAACTGACCCCGAAGAGAGGTCCGCGTCCGACGGGTATTCCGTAAGCGTGGAACATCCCAAACGTGATGAAGAGCGTAATTCCGGACATACACTCAATCATGAGGATGCCGTAGAGCAGGCCCTCGACTGTGCGGAGGCCGCCCGGATTCAGTCGGAACAGCTCTGGCCAGCCCTTTGCTGCGCTGGCCACGGCCAGCGCAGCAAGGCCGGCTAACACCACCCCCACCAATGCGGCGGTCAGGGCGCGGGCCTGAGCATCGGAGCCAATCCAGATCATCACCAGCGCGGGGAGACAGGAGACCGCCGCGGCAGCAATACCCCCGGCCGCGTGGCACCGCAGGACGCGTCGTTCGCCGGCGAGGGGCCACAGCCGGTGGAGGGTGATGTCGCTCGCGGACAGGACTTGGCCGGCCACGGTACGGGCTGGGCGCTGCGGAGTGGGGGCGTTGTCGTCGAGGTGGGCGGCCAGCACGGCCAGGTACCGCCACGTCGCCTCCGGGTCCTGGCGACGTGCGTGCCGGGCCGTGTCAGGCGGGGCCTGCCCTAGGCGGGGGGCATGCGCATGGATGGCCGCGGTGACGAACCCGTCCAGCAGATGCGCCTGGAGGGTGCCCGCGGCGGCGTAAGCAAGGAGGCGGGCCGGGTCGCGGAGGGTGCCGGTCGCGGGGTCGGTGTCCTGGTAGACCAGCGCGGCCAGGGTCAGCCGCCAGGGGTTGGTCAGCGCGGTGCGCAGCCCGGCCGTCCCCGCATCCTGCAGGGCCCCGGGGACAGGGGCGCGAGTGAGGGCCTCCAGGACCGGGAGCCAGCGGGCGTAGTGGCGGGGATTGTAGGCGACCCGGTCTTCCAGATAGGCAGCAGCCTGCGCCCCGGTGACCGGGAGCAGTGTGAGGACGGCGGTGCGCCGAACCTCCTTGCCCACATCAGCGAGAGCCGCGTAATGGCGGGTGCGGCAAGTCAGCACCACCGGACCGGGCGCGTAGGCGGTGACCATGTTCAGAAGTGCCGCAGCACGCGACTCCGCCGCCACAACCGCGCCGGAGAGGCCAGGGGAGGGGTCGCGGTCCATCTCGTCCACACCGTCGATAACCGGCAGCACCAACTGTGCCTCGATCACGGCCGCAGCTTCGCGCGGCCTCAGCCGCCACACACCGACCAGTTGTTCCTGCAGCCACTCCTCCAAGGAGCCGCCGGACCAAGACGCCGCCGACAGCCGCACCGGCACCGGACCCGGGCGATCCCGATGTCCTTGGGCGAGGTCCGCGCACAAGGTCACCGCAGCAACCGTCTTGCCCGCACCCGCGTCCGTATCCCACCCACGACCGGTGCCGGAACCGATGATGACCAACCGACCAGGTTCGACCTGCCGGTAGAAGCTGGCAATCCCCGCCACCCCCCACCCGCCCGGCGGCACCGCCGGCAGGTCGACCGCGCCGACCGCCTCGACGTCGAACCCGACGTCGATGACACCCTCCAGATCACCACCGAGCAGCGCCCGCAGCGCCCGCTGCTCCACGACCGCGACCTTCCGCGCCAACCGCACCGCGACCGCGTCCGGGTCCGACTCCGGCCCCTGCGCCCGCCACTGCCGCCAACCCAGCACCAGAGCGCCGACACCGGCCAGGCCTCCCACCACGCTCGCCACAGGGTCACCCGCGCCGAACCCGCCCCCCACCCCCAGGCCCAGCAACACGAGAAGCACCACCACCCCGGCGCCCACCAGCACACCAGCCAACATCCGCCCGCCACGCCCCCGCATCCCCATACCTCCCGATCCTGCCGCCCCAGCGCTGGACTCGTCGCCGACTTCACCGAACCGCAACCCACCGCGGGACGACCCGGCGTAGCGCTACCCGTGACGCATGAACCCGATGGAGCAGCACCATGCCCGGCCTGGGCGCTGGCAGGTCCGCTCGGCCGGCGCGGCGTAGGTCAGCCCGGCCGCCGCACGGAGCCCGCGCAGTTGCTGGAGGCGTTGCGGGAGGCCGGTGCGGATGAGGAGGTCACGGCTCTGGCTGAGCGGCTCCCCTCCGCAGGACATTTCGAACTGTTCAGGACCCTTGCGGGGAACCGGGAGGAATTCCGATTCGGACGTGAACCTGACGGGAGTGCAGCCTCAACGTGGACCTGGAACGACATCGACTGAGCTGACGTCTGAGGTCAGACCTCAGTGCGAAGGCCCTTGCTTCCTTGCGCCCGTCGCGCAGGGTGGCAAGGAAGTCACCCTGGCCAACCTCGATCAGCGCCTTCGGCTACCTCCGGGCCGTCGAGGCCGGTGACGTCGAAGTAGCCCGGGAGTTCGCCGGTGCCGAGCCGCGGATGGCAAAGCTGCTCGTCGACGTCTTCGAGCGGATCGTCGTCCCCGTCACCGCCCTGCCCGGCCCGGAGGAAGGCGAGCCGTCCACGGAGATGTTCGCCCTGGAGGCCCTCGGGAGGGTCCTGGTGACCTCCCTGCGGATGTGGGCACAGACCGGTCCGGATACGGCGGAGGGCACCGCCCGCTCCGTCGCCGAGTTCGTCCTGCAGTTCCTCACCGACGACCACGAGGACGTCGCCGAGGTCCTGCGCCAGCTGGAGGCGGTGGAGTGGGCCAGGCCCTCGCCGCCCAGGCTGTCAGTGATCCGGAACGCGGCCGCGGTGCCGGTGACTTCGAAGAAGCGGCGGACTCCCACCTACAGCGGGCCGCTAAGAATAGGGGCTTCCCTGCTGCCTGGTGCAGGTTCTGGGCGTCGAGCAGGGCGTGTAGGGCGTGGGAGTCCGCGAAGTCGGCGTCCGAGAGATCGACGACCGTACGCGAGCTACCGCTTGCCGCGGCCTCGGCGAGGGCCTGGGCCAGGCCGGGGGCGCATGTTCGACTATCTACCTGATCACGCCATCAACCCCGTCACGGAGCACGCTTGGCAAAGCGCCCCGAACTACGCCGCCGATGAGGAGGAGAACTTCACCATCGGCGTACACGCTGCTGACACGGCACCCCACATCGCCGAAGCCGCTTGGCGCCCCTTAGCCCAACACGTCGCCAGTGCTGCATTCAACCTCGGGCTCCTGCTCTCCGAGACGGGGAGGAGCGAAGAGGCCCAGGAGATGTACCGGCAAGCAGTAGCTGCCGGAAACACCGACGCCGCCGTCAACCTCGGAGTCCTGCTCTCCCGGGCGGGACGGAACGAGGAAGCCGAGCAGATGTATCGGCAAGCCGCAGACGCCGGAAACACCGACGCCGCCGTCAACCTCGGCGTGCTGCTTGCCCGGCTGGGGCGGAACGAGGAAGCCGAGGAGGTGTACCGGCGGGGCGCAGACACCGGCGACACCGCCGCCATCTCCAACCTCGGGCTCTTGCTCGCCAAACTAGGGCACAACGAGGAAGCCGAGCAGATGTACCGGCAAGCAGCAGCCGCCGGACACACCAACGCCGCCGTAAACCTCGGGGTCCTGCTCGATGAGGCAGGGCGCAAAGAGGAAGCCGAGAAGATCTACCGCCAGGCCGTGAACGCCGGAAACACCACCGCCGGCGAGAAGGAGCGCAACGACATTGCTCCGGTGATCAAGCCGGTGCCACGCAAGACCCGGTAGCAAGGGACCCCGCACGTCAATCGTGCGGGGTCTTCTGCGCTGGACGTGCCCATACCTTTGACCCCGTCAACCTGGGAAAACACGCCCTCCGGGACCAGCGTCAGCCGCCAAGGAATTGGGCTGCCGCAGCTGCGTCCTCGGCAACTCCGACCGGCACCCATTCCCCGGACTCGACGTCGAGCTCCAGGAGGACTCGGGGGGCGTCTGGAGCAAGGTGTGCGGCGCGGCCTCGGGCATCGGGGTCGAGGGGTTCGGCGCGGCGACGGCCGGTGATCTGCCGGTCGGATGCGCGCCGCTGGTCGCGGCGGGCCGCCCACTGCTCCAGCGGTTCCTCACGCTCGCTCACGGCCGTCCTCCTTTATCGCCACTGCGCCCCCGGCAACACGTTCCCCGGTTCGTCCAACCATGGTGTCTCACCGTGGGGTGTGACCGTAAGGCCGAAGGATTCGAGACCGGGGCGCCCTTGCTCCTCCCACCACCCGCAGGCGGCTTCTACGGCGTCCCACAGGCGCCGTGGCCCGTGCTGGTAGACGACGCCCGGCCCGCTCTCCTCCGGCCAGCGCACGGCCGCCCACCACCGGTCAGCAAGGGAGTAGAACCAGGCGGCCCGGGTGCCGTCCTCCTCGCGGAAGACCGTGTGGGTGATCTTGGGTACGGCGAGGCCGATGACGAACTCGGCATCGGAGTGGGCGATCTGGCCCGGCTGGACGACCGTGCCGGCCGAACCGGGCCAGGCCGTGACGTAGTCCTCGTGGGTCGGCCACACGGTGCGGTGCGACCGGGCCCGCATGAACTCCAGCCCCGCCCTGAAGCGGCCGGACGCGGTGCCGTCGCCGTACGCGGTGAGGCGCAGCAGCGCGTCACGGTTGCTGTAGTGGGTGCCGTAGGGGACGGCGATGATCCCGCCGGGGCGGACCTGCTCCATCCAGGCCCGGGGGATGGCGCGGACTCCGAACGTGCACAGCACCCGGTCACACCGCTCACCGGTCGGGTGACCGGCGAGGGCGTCACCGGTGAGGACTTCGACGTACAGGCCGAGTCTGCACAGGTTCTCCCTCGCGGTGGCCGAGATGGCCGGGTCCACGTCGATGGTGACGACGTTCTCGGCGCCGCAGCGGTGGGCGAGGAGTCCGGCTGTCTCTCCGGTGCCGGTGCCCTCGTCGCGGACCCGCATGCCGGTATCGGCGTCCAGGGCGTCGAGGAGCTGAAACACGACGGTGGGCTGCGAGCTGGAGGAGGTCGCCACGGTGCCCGGGTCGGTGCCGCGATGATGCCCGTCGTTCCACTGCGTGACGATCGACAGGTCACTGTCGGCGTACCCGTACCAGGCCGCCGGGTCCGTACGCCGGTCGACGGTGACGGCCTGGGCCACCGCGGCCTCGTCGCCGGGGAGGAAGGGCCACATCAGGGGCGGTAGGAACGCAGCGCGGTCGACGGCGGCGAACGTGGGCGCCCAGTCGGAGGTGAGGGCGCCGGATTCCATGAGGCAGCGCCCCAGCTCGGTACGGCTGGGGCGCTGCTGGCGTGCGGTGGCAGTCATGGCTACCGGTGCTTCCCGCCGCCGCTGGGGGTGCTGGTGTCGGGGTTGGACGGCGGTGGCGGGGGTGGGGTGGAGATCGGCGCGGACCCGCCGCCGTGGCTCCCCCCGCTGCCTCCGCTCCCGCTCCCTGCGCCGCTCCCGCCACTTCCTCCGCTTCCGCTGTTCTTCGACATTACGGTCTCCTCTCGTCGGTGGTGCGGTACCGGCCGGGCGGGGTGCCGGGCCGGCGGCCCTGCGCGCGGTGGACCCGTCGCAGGGCAGTCTCAGGGGTTGGCGATCCGTTCGGAACGGCGCTTGACCACGCCCAGGGTCTCGGGGTGCTCGGTCTCCCACCGGGTGGTGAAGTTCCCGGTGTAGACGGGGCGCAGCACCCACACGGTCCCGCCCGCGCGGACGTCCGTGACCATGGCGGCGCGCCCGTCGCCGTCGGTGACCTCGTCGCCTACCCAGCCCAGGGACAGCCCGTTCACCGGGCGCCTGCGGGCATGTCCGGCGCGAGGTGGCGCAGCGGTTCCAGCTCCCGGGGGTCGGCCGGCCACTCCCCGCCCGATCCGTGCAAGGGCCGCATGTGCGCGGTCCGCCTGATGGTGCGGGCGGTCGCCTTCGCGGTGCGCACGAGCACGGTCCCGACAGTGCCGGTGCGGCCGGTACCGCAGTGGATGACCTCCCGCCCCACAAGAGGGTGGTCGGCGTCTTCCCGGACCAACACGTTCGCGTCGCTCACGTCCGTGCCTCCTGCCGGTGTCGGTATCGGGGTGGGAGTGCGCCCCGCTGCTAGGCCGGGGCGCACTCCCCGGGGGGGATGTGCAGTGGGTAGTCAACTAGTTACCCAGTCCAGCAGGCTTGGGCTATACCGGACTTTGTGCCGGACTTTCCTGACCCGGTACGCCTGAAAGTCCGGGAGGTCTGCCTCTACCGTGCCAGTGAGGCCACGGCGAGGCGACAAGAAGGGGGCTGCTGATGTTCGAACCGCCAGGAGAACTGAGCATCTTCGCCGGGCTGGTGGACGGGTTCGGGTGGCGCAGCCCGGCCCAGTTCATCCGCGTGTACGCGGCGGTGGCGCGGCGGATCGGTGAGCGAGAGGACGTCACCGACCGGCAGGTGCGCCGTTGGCGAGCTTCCTCGCCGCCGTGCCCGCAGCCGGGCCGTCAGCGCGTCTTAGAGGCCATGCTGGGCATCCCGCTTGAGCAGGCCGGCTTCCGGGTGCCGGAGCACCGCCGCAACCCCGTCACCACCCCCGTGCCGGTACTGGACCCGATCCCCGAACTGCGCGAGAGGCCCAATCCCATGGAGCGCCGAACCGCCCTGGCCGCTGTGGGCGGCGCCGCCCTCGCCCTGGCCGGGATAGGAGCGCCCGCCGCCACCGCCTACGAAGGCCACCGTGTCGGTACCGACACCGTGACCGACCTGCGCCAGGGCCTCGCCTCCCTCTACGGGCTCGACGACCGGTTCGGCGGCGCCACGGTCGGCCCGCTCGCCGCCGCCCACCACACCCGGATCCGGCGCCTGATCGACACCGGGTCCTACCCCGAGACGATCGGCCGCCAGCTACGGCTCATCTCCGGCGAGACCGCCGAGCACGTCGGGTGGCTCGCCTTCGACGCGGGCGACCACACCCGCGCCCGCACCTACTGGAACCAGGCCCAGGACACCGCCACGCAGCTGCGCGACGACTCCCTCGCCGTCGTCGTCCTCGCCTCCATGTCGCTGCTGGAGCTGCGGGAGCAGCAGCCCCGCCTCGGGCTGGACCACGCCCGGCGGGCCGCCATGCTCGCTGCCTCGTGGTCGCCGCCCTCGCTGCTGTCGATCCTCGCCACCCGCGAGGCGCGTGCGCTGGCGATGCTCGGCGACTCCGCGTCCGCGCGCTCCACCCTGGCGAACGCGGCCCGCCTCTACGAGAAAGACCGCGGGTCCCGGCCGGCACCGGACTGGACGACTTTCCACGGCCCGGCCGAACTCGCCGCCGCGCAGGCCGAGCTGTTCACCGCCGCCGGGCACCACCGCGCGGCGGTGTCATGGCTGCGCCGCGCCCTGGAGCGCCAGGAGACCACCTACGCCCGCAACGAGGTACTCCAGCGGGCCGGACTGGCCGGTGCGCTCGCCCGATCCGGCGAGGCCGAGGAGGCGGCGCACCACATCGAGCAGGGCGAGGCCCTGCTCACCGAAGTGTCCTCGGGGCGGGCGCGGGAGTCGTTGGCCGTGGCCCGTCGCGAACTACAGCGTGTTCGCCCCGCCTGATGAGGAGCCCCGTGGAGTTCACCACCGTCACCGCCGCCGCCGCCGGGCGAGAGCTAGACGACCTAGCCCCCGTCTACGAGGCCGTGTTCGCCGAGGCCCCCTACAACGAGGGCCCCCGCGACGTCGCCGACTTCCTGGAGCGCTACCAGCGCGAGCACAAGACGCCCGGGTTCCGCCTGGTCCTCGCACACGACGACGGCCGGCTCGTCGGCTTCGCGTACGGTCTGCCCCTCGCGTCCACCACCGGGTGGTGGTCCGGCTTCCTGGACACGGAGCTGCCGGAGGAGTTCACCCGCGAGGACGGGCGCCGCACGTTCGTCGTGATGGAGCTTGCCGTCCTCGCCGACCGGCGCGGCCACGGCGTCGGCCGGGCCCTGCACGCCGCGCTGCTCGACGGGGTGAGCGCCGAGCGGGTCACGCTCGCCGTCCGCCCCGAGGCACCGGCCGCCGCCTGGTACGAGCGCCTGGGATACGGGCTGGTGGGCCTCACGCAGCCCTGGGACGGCGCACCCACATACCGATCCATGATCAAGCCGCTTCAGCGCTAAGGCACGTAGGGCCAGCAGAGGACCGAGCCAAGGTCCGTGGTCGCCTGCGCGAGGACGTGGAGCAATCTTATTGTGCAGGGGATGAGTTGGGAGCAGCGCTCGGGAACCATCCGTGCACTTTGTTCGTCACTCAACACAATTGTCAACTTGTTGGCGATGGGGATGGTGGGGATGGACCCGATAACGGTGGGGCTGCTGGCGGCGCGGGCCGGCGGGTCAGCGGGGGGGGGGTGGCCGACAGCTCTGGGCGGGCTTGAGTGCGCTGGTGCGGCGGCCTGTTCAGCGGGATAGCGGCGGGGAGGTCCCCGAAGTCAGTTCCGGAGAGGCGGAACTGGTCGCCCTGCCGCGGATCCGGGCGATCAGGGGGGGGGCGCACGCCCTGAGTACGGCGCTGGCGGTGCGGGCCGCGGTGGATGAGGACTTCCGTGCAGGTCTTGCAGCATGGCAGGAAACGGCCACGCGGGTACGCGGCGGGGACGGGGCCGTGACGAACATCGTCAGCGGCGGCACCCTGAACGGGCCGCTCCTCCAGGGGAGGGACTTCGCCGGCCTGACCTTCAACACCGCGCCACCGTCCGCCCCCGGAGCTGCCGGGCGCAGCGGGGCCAACACGACGCAGTGAACCGCGAAGGTGAGACCCTCAGTGGCGGCTCGAACAGCAACACGATCACCGGGGGGATCTTCTTCCAGGCGGTCGTCCAGGGCCGGGACATCACCGTGCACTTGCCGCAGGCGATCACTCCCGCCCTGTCCGGACTGCCGTCCCCGGCCGCGCCGGGCACGTCGAGCAGCTGCTGGCGGATCTGGCCCCCGCCGCCGGGGTGCGGGTGGCCAGCGCGCGGTGCTGGTGAGCGCGGTGTTGGGACTGGCCGGCATCGGCAAGACCGAACTCGCCGTCCAGACCGCCACCCAGGCCCTCACGGCCGGGCTGGTTCCCCGGCGGGATGTCACCGACCTCGCCGGCTACGACCTCGAACGCCGCCTCTCACCAGAACGCGCTCTGGAAGGGCTTCTGCGCCCCCTCGGCATTCCCAGCGAGCACATCCCGGGTGGGCTGGAGGACCGGCAGCGGCTGTACCGCAGCGTGCTGGCCGCCTACGCCCGCGAGGGCCGGCGAATCTTCGTGGTCGTCGACAACGCCTCCACCACCGCCCAGGCCGGCCCGTTGCTCCCCACCGACGGCATCACCGCGGCTCTGGTCACCTCGCGTCATACCCTCGACGGCCTCGACGCACGCCTCCACGACCTCGACACCCTCAGGTCGGCCACGAAGGACTCCGGTGCGGCGACCGCCGCCGGGGGAAGCAAGGGTTCCCCGACCGCTGCGAAGCCGTTGACGGCGGACGAGGCACGCCACCTGGCCGAGGAGGTCGACAAGCGTGCCGAGTATGAAGGCCAGGACCCCGAGGTGATCAAGGGGTACGCGGCAGGGCCGTGGCTGGACCAACAGCTCGCCGCCGCCGAGGCCGGCAGGAAGTACGGGACCAGCGCGCCGCCCGGGCCCACCAACTCTCCCGCAGTCGCACCCGCTGTCCATGCCTGGGCGGGCGCCGGTCGGGCAATGGAGCCGACGGCTGCAACCCACCACAAGATCAATCCCGATGACTTTGGAGGCCACCGGCCCATCAACGAGACGTCGTCGGTGTCCAGTCGGCGTTGGGACAGCCCCGCGTATGCCGGTGCGGCCCACGCTCAGGACTCTGCGGTCTCCTCCGCCGGAGTGGCGGTTCCGACGCCTGGCCCCAGCCTCGTCAGCTCTGCCAAGGGGCCGGGACGGGGACCCAGGGCGAGCTGCCAGCGCCCTTGCCACCCGCTCACGCGGAAGTGGGCGCCGGCCACATACGTTCTCGGCACCGCGCCCAGACAGTGGAATCCGCCGCAAAGCACGTCTGCCAGTGGATCACCGCGCACGACTCCCACCCCGAGACAAACCAGGTGATCCGCATGACAACACCCTGCGGGCCCCCAACCAAGCGACGCAATCCCCAATGTGTCCGCCTGTCAGAACCCGAACACCGTTCAAGGAACCCCAGCCTCCAACCAAGCCGCTTCCTCGTCCACGAGACCCGCACCCGGCAGCAGCCCCGACGCTCATACCCCACCCCAACCCATACGCCGAGAACCACGTACAACACGCTCGCCGCCCAGGCCCGCGCCCCACAGACCCAGCCACCACACCGACCCGACCCCCTACACCCACACAAGAAAGTCCGGGCACTCACCGGCCGGAAAACAGGCCCTCAGCAGGCAAAATATGCAACCTCCGCCCGTGCACCTTCCCCCCATACCTCCCCGGACTCTTCCCCCCACCCTTCCCTCGATACTTCACCCCACCTTTCCCCCTATGTTTCCGGCTACCGGGTGCCGTGCCGGGCACGGCCGTCTCCGGTGAGTGCGTAGCGGCGGGTAGCGAGGCCAATGTCGATGTCCTCACCGATCGCGTCGCACAGTGGCCCCAGGCCATCGAAGACGGTGCTGCCAGAAAGGCAAGTCGGGGCGACTTCGAGGATCAGCTCACCCATCGCGCGCGCGCCGGCCACCACGTCGTCGACAACCCGGCGCAACACCACGAGCCGGGTGTCTGCCGGCGGAGCATCCGGAAATTCGGTTGAAACAGCACGCACTTCGCGGGCGGCCTCGTGGACCACAACGCACACCGTGGCCCCATCGAGGTTTTGGGCGCCATAGCGGGTGCACGCGGTGAGCCGACCGGTGACCAGTACTGCGATGTCCCCGCTGCGGGCTGCGACGGCGATCAGTGCCGCTGGGAGGACCCGCAGTCCAGCACGGCCGCAGCGACTTGGGGGGTGTCTTCGTGTGCGGGACACCAGGGTGCCGGCGGTGACCCCGGCCTGGATGGCAGCCAGGCCGCGGGCAACATCGAGGAGCCGGTATGCCTGAGCGCGGCCGATCCCGAACTCCGCAGTAGGCCTCCCACGAAGGGTATGTGAGAGAGCGACCACGGACCCGGTCCGCGAGCACAGAGAGCGTGTGCCGGACGACCGCGTCCGTCGGCCGGACAGGCCCGGTCCCGTACGGACCCGCCGACCCTCACCGTCGGCGCCGCTGCTCCGGGCGAGCTCTTCACGCCCGGCCACACTCGAGCAGCGAACCTCACCACAAACCTCCCCAGCGCAGGTCACGGGGCCACACCGAATCCAGGCCTCCTCGGGCGCTTCCGGCTACACCCCGGGGCCGGACCTCCCCAAGAAACTCCCCAACACAGGCCAGGGCAGTACGGGCCTCGAGGTCACCTGATCGCCGTACACCCACTCGCTCCCCTGTTGGGGAGTGTGGTTGGCCGACAGACACTGATCATGGTCGGAGCAGGTTTACCGAGGCCCCTCCCCTCGGCGTGGACTGACCCTTTCGAGTCCTCGTCATGTGCCTTCCAACGATTCGGTGCCGCCCACGGCTACCCGTCGAACCGGCGGTCTCCCACCACGCCCTGAACCGCTGCCACTCTCGCCCCTCCCCCAACCTGAAACCCACAGAAGTCCCCCTGAGCGCCTTTCAGCCCGCCAGCCGTAATGGGGGGCAGGTTTCGGCTGCGAGGCGCTCAGAACCGCGCACAGGGGGCCAGAGCAAGTGCCACGGAGGCTTACTCCCCGAACTGCGCGTAGACGGCCAACTCGGGCTGTTCGCCGGACAGCTGCTCACAGATCCGGCGGGTCTCCTCCACACCGGCCGCTCGGCGTGCTCGGCGTAGGCCTCATCCAGCAGCACCCGCCTTGCCGCCGCCTTCACCTGCCCGGCCTACGCGGAGTACTCAGCGTCCCGCTCGGCGCGCAGGCCCGCCGTGGCCCAATCCATCTCCTCGGCCCCGGCCCGATCGCGACAGGCCCAGCACAAGCCGTCCCCGGGCCGGGTGCCCTTGCCGGTTGCGGTACAGCCCTCTCCCGCGCAGTCCCACCACACCAGGCCCGGCACCGCCGCGCGGTCCGGATTCCAGACCCCGGCGCCGGTCTGTACGCCACTGCCCTCCGCGTTCCCCGCACTTCGGGCAGACACCTCGGGGGCCCACGTGGATTCGGGCGCCGTCCTCACACATCGGATCCAGGCAGTCCCTCGCCGGGCGCAGAGCCCGACCGCAACACCGACCGCCGTGCTCCCACCGCCGGCGCCGGACCCTCTCCGCCAGCTGCTCGGCCGTCCGGCCGCCTTCCAGCGCGGCCAAGATCGCCTTCATGATCTCCGCAGGACGGAACTTCGGCAACAGTCCGCCAGGGCCCCGGGCCAGGCAGCCTCCACCTTGCCCACCACGCCGGCCTGCCCTGACTACAACCGAGTGCTCCTGCTCCCGTTGGACTTCCCCGGCTGCGCTCCCTGGTTCGGCGCTTAGGCGCCGCAGGCCGCGGCGAAGCCGCTTCCCCATCCGCGCGCTACTACCCGCACCAGCCCTACGGGCGTCAGCAGCGCTACGCGCCAAAGGCGCTGTTCTTTCTGTAGTTGGCTCTTGAAAGAAGCGCGTCATGTATGACGCCACCCGTAGCGTCATACATGACGCTACCCCCCTCGGATTCAACCCCCTGGAGGGGTGGCGTCACCCATGACGCCACCGCCCTCCGTGGGCGGCTCTTCCTGTTCAGTACGGCGACTGCACCAGGGACGACGGGAAGGCGATCAGACGTGATAAGTGCCCTAGGCTGATAACTGAAAGTGCGGAGCCCTGTCCATCTACAGTCCAGTTAACGCGCGCGGCATGGCTGGCTGAACCGCTGGGTCGGGGCTGAGGCGTGGCCGGGGTAGCAGGTACGTGCGTAGTACGGCTGCGGCCATGGCCATTCAGAGGCCGCGACCGGGACCGCGCCCCCGCCTCAACACCCCGGAAGGGCAATGGAGACTGCGCTCCCGGCGACCGACCTCGCCTGGGCCGTCACGTGCACGAGGAGAGGTTCAGGATTGGCTAGCTGTGCAGCACTCCGGTGTGCGCGGCGATGCCTCGGAGTTCGGCTGTGGTGTGCCCGGAGAGCAGCAGGCCGGAGACGAGGGATTCACGGCGGGGCGGGCGTGGGTTTCTTGGGGTGCCCAGTACTCGGCTTGGAGGAGGGCGCGGATGCATTCGTCGCGTCGGCCCCATTGGGCGAAGGCCTTGGCGCGGTCGGTGAAGTAGAGCGCGCGCCGTTCCGTGGTGGGGAGGGCCTGGGGGGCGAGGGCGTCGGCGGCGGCGATGGCGGCTGAGGGGTCACCCGCGGTGTTCTCCGCCGAGATGAGGTGAAGCTGCACGGGAGCCGTGTCGCCTCCACAACGGCAGGTACCCCGACTGGCTTCCGGTCGAGGACGCGAAGGAGCTTACCCGAGAGTTTGGGGGCGCCAGGAAAGGAAGTTTCGCTCGGCGACGAACGTGTTGAACCACTGGACCAGCTCCGACGTGACCTCGGCGCTGGAGACAGCGTGTGCGCAGGGCTGGGCGGAGCGCGGTCTGAGTCTGGACTGCGACCAGTGCAGCCTGAACAACTTCATCCCTCTGCACGCCACGAGCGGCACTGCGGTGTGCCCTGCATGCTCCGCGCCAGCGCTGTATCAGCGGGAGAACGGGAAGGCTGTCGAGGTCGTTTGCCGCCTCAACGGGTTCATCGACCGGGCCATCGACAACGGCGTGCTCCCGCACCTGCTGGTAGCAGCCGCCCTCAAGGAACTCGGGATCCCGATAGCGCAACCAGTCACCCGGTATCTGTATCCCGGGCGACTGGGCCAGGTCGGAGCTGGTCAGCCGTCAGATGTTCGACCTCATGGTGGGGTGCGACCTGCGGGCGGTGCATCGGGGTGCGACGGGCCGCGCGTCGTGGGTCATGGGTGTGCGGCCCGCTACCGTGGGCCGCACCTGCCCTCCAACCGCGAACGAGCACCTATGAGCCTGCCCGGACCAGACGTACTGGCCGCCTTCGAGCTCGCCGGGAGCCCCCTTCGCCTCCCGGGCGGTGAGGGACGCAGCGTGCGGGTGGGGAACGTGGTACTCAAGCCCGCCGGCCCCGACATCGAGCTCGCCGAGTGGCTGGCCGGCACCATGGCCGCAGTGTCCGAGGACGGCTTCCGCCTCGCCCGACCCCTGCGGGCCCGTACCGGCGCCTGGAGTTACGGCGGCTGGACCGCCTCCCGCTTCGTTCCCGGCACCGACCCCGATCACACCGCGGCACCCCGCTGGCTCGACATCCTCACCGCGGGACGCGCCTTCCACCACGCCCTGGCCCACGTCCCCCGCCCCGGCCTGCTCGACCACCGCAACGACAGGTGGGCAACCGCCGACCTCGTCGCCTGGCAGGAACAAGAAGCCGACCTCCACCCGGCTCTGCGCAAGGCCTATAGAGAGCTGACCGCACTGCTCGGCCCGACACCCCGGGCCAGGGCGCAGCTGATTCACGGGGACCTCACGGGAAACGTCCTGTTCGCCCCCGGACAGGCCCCGGCCGTCATCGACTTCTCCCCATACTGGCGCCCACCCGTCTACGCCGAGGCGATCGTCGTGGCCGACGCACTCATCTGGCACGGCGCGAGCGCCGAACTGCTCCACCAAGCCGCGCCCGCCAACGGGCCCGGGTTCACCCAGTACGTCGTGCGCGCCGTCATCTTCCGCCTCGTCACCACCAGCGAACACCTCCGGTCCCTGCCAACCGGCAACTCCCAAGGAACGGCCTCCGAGGCCCGCAGGTACGAGCACGCGGTACGCACCCTCACCGGCATCGCCCCCGCACAACACCCGTAGAGCCGAACACCCCTGGCCGCCACGTCGAGAGCGGCCCGGCCGCCGGTCGGTACCGGTGGCCGGACAAGACCGAGAGCCCGGTCCATCATCTGGCCCACGACGTCCATCACGCGGGGGAAGCGGGGTGCGCGGCCCGGAGGAAGAAGATCCGTTTTTCCGGTGAAACCGGCCACCCGGCCGGGTGAGTTGCCCCGATACCCCCTTCCAGGCAGGTCACGGGCCCGGCTACAAACCGGTGCATGATCAACAATCTTCTGCGCCGCGGCCTGCCCGCGCTCGCCCTCGCCGCCCTCCCCTTGCTCACCACCACCGCGGTGCCGGCCTCCGCCAGCACCCGGCCCACGCAGGCGAGCTCCCCCACCACGCACAGCCCTGCCCGCAGCACGGGCGGCGCGGCGCCGGGCGCGGCCGGGGTACGGGCGCCGCTGCCGCTGTTCGAGGCGATCGACCGACTCCCCGTCGCCGCCGAACACCGCGAGGGCTACAAGCGCGACCTCTACAAGCACTGGAACAAAGGCCTGAACTCTGGGGATGGCTGTGACACGAGGCGGGAGGTCATCTTGTCGGAAGCGGTGACGGCGCCTCAGGTCGCGATCGGCTGCAAGCTGACCGGGGGCTCCTGGCGCAGCCCGTACGACAACCTCGTCGTCATCGACGCCGGACGACTCGACGTCGATCACTTCATCCCGTTGGCAGAGGTGTTCGACAGCGAGCAAACCCCCTGGTCGGCAGCCCGGCGGGAGTCGTACGCCAACGACCAAGCGAGTCCGGACACCCTGATCGCGGTCTCCGCCGCCTCGAACCGCAGCAAGTCCGACAAGGACCCGGCCGAGTGGCTGCCCTCGGACGGCTCTTACCACTGCACGTACGCAGCCACCTGGGTCGGCACCAAGCTCCGGTGGGACCTGGCCGCTGACGACGCTGAGGTCCAAGCCCTGCTTGGGCTCGCTGAGGACTGCCCCACCACGACCGTCGTCTACGAACCCGCCCTCTGATTCGTGATCCGGCGAACTCCCAGAAAAGCCGCCATGAAGACGGCACGGAGCATCCCGATGGTCTTGGCCGCATCTCTGGCCCTGGCCGTGCTCAATGCGTTCCCCTCTCCTGCCTTCTCTCTCGGTGGCACGGCTCCTTGGAGGGCGCTGAGTCGTGCGCAGGACCGGGGCGACGGCCTGCAGGCATGCGTGAACGAAGCCCAGGACAAGCAGTCCGAGGCCTGGACCTGTATGGGTGGAACGCTCCGGGTCACCGAAGACAATCGCGGCCGGGTGACCGATGCCGCCTACCTTGTCGCCGAGGACACCACCGTGACGCCGGCGCCACGCGCCATGGCGCCGGCCAAGGACGACTACGACTCGTGGTGCGAGAACGGCACGATCTGCGGGCGGAAGATCAACGCCTTCACGGCCGAGGTGAAGGGAAACGGTGCCTATGGAGACAGCAAGGGCGTGATCGGCACGTTCGACATCGTCTACAGGCAGTCCTTCGACGGAAAGCTGCCTCGCTGGCGCACCCTCATCGAATGGGACAGCGGACCCGAGATCAATCCCGGGATCTGGAGGAACAACTGCCGGGTCAACCTCAGTGGACGGCCGGACGACTACTGCGGCAAGAACGACGTCCACCTCGCGTCGGTGAACGCCAAGGCTTCACGTTCCTGGTGGCCCAGCAGCGAGCGGTGGGCCTACAACGACCAGCGGCTGACGGGCGGCGGGAACTATCACGATGACCATGAAGGAGAGTTCACCGCCTTCGGGCACCGGCAGCTGTTCAAAGCCGGCGTGCTGCACACCGGCCGCTGGTCCAAGTGCAACTCAAGGACCGGCTGCCAGTACTACCAAGTGCCCTGGAAGCCCTGAGCTCAGCTGAACAACCTGCTCAATGCCTCAGGCAGACGACTGATCGTCCGTCCTGGAGAGAATCCTGAGCTCGTGCGCGCACCGCTCGGCGAATCCCGCGGACAGACCCGCGGGCACCCCTCGGGTCTCTGCGCTGGCACACAAGTGGTCGAGTACGCCTTCCACATCCTCGAATCCGCCCACCGGGCGCAGCAGCCAAAGGCGGCCGGCTGGGCGAGGGGGGATGCCGACGTGGGCCAGGTCCGCGGCCGTATCCCTCTCCTGGACCTCCCGCTCGGCCTCAGAGATGGGCAGGCAGGTTACGTCCAGCAGCTGATGCGTCGTGTCCAGGATCGTCTCGATCTGCCAGCGAGTCGACCGGTCGGGCACCCACGTACGCGCGCCCGAAGGCCACACGAAGGGCAAGAACACCCACATCGGGGCATCAGGCGCCAACGACCAGCCCCACTCCCCCAGCTCCCGTACCTCCGGCAACCGGTCCGGCTCCAGCTCACTCACCCCGGACCTACGCTCCGCCAACCGATGCGGACGACCATTCACATCCCATGACATACCTGCACACAGTACTTGCCCGGACTCTGCGGCCGTGTTCCCAACCCCCGGCAGCCAGGCCGCACCTCGCCTGATCGATGCAGTGGTGGCGATCGTTCGGCCAGCCGTGACCGTGCGGCGCCACGGGCCGGCCGTCATTAGGGCGGCCCCTCCTCGGAGAACAGGTGCATGCTCCCTCATCAGCAGAAGACTGGGCGTTGTCGGACGCCGTCTGGGCCCACCGCGGCCCGGCTTCCGTGACGAGGAGATGGGCTACCTAGACGTGGCGTGGCGGTACGAGTGGCGCCGCGACGGCATCTGACGTCAGCCGGATCCTGTTGTCACGTGCCCCGCAGCCGGGAATACCGCACGGGTCGAAAAGCGCTCCCCGCCAGCTGAACAGACCCCCTGGTCAGCGGCCCGGCGAGAGGCGTACGCCAACGACCAAGCGAGCCCCGACACGCTGATCGCGGTCTCCGCCGCCTCCAACCGATCCAAGTCCGACAAGGACCCCGCGGAGTGGCTACCGTCGGATGGCTCGTATCACTGCTCGTACGCCGCAAGCTGGGTCGGAACCAAGTTGAGGTGGGACCTCGCGGCCGACGAGGCTGAGGTCCAGGCGCTCCTCGGACTCGCCAAGGACTGCCCCACCACCACAGTCGTCTACAAGAGCGCCCTGTAGGCCGCAGGGACGGGCCCCGCTTCCCGGACCAGCGTGGCCGCCACATGCCTGGGTCGCTGTCCTGGGAGGCTGGTTGGTGGAGCTCGTCCGGGTCTTCCTTCGCACGTCGGTTCCGGACGGGCCGCCTCCTACGCCGGGATCGGCGCGGTCAGCGGTACGGGCTCCAGCGTCCGAATCGTGCCAGCAGCTTGCGGGCTGCCACCTCGTTGAGGCCGAGTTGGGCGGCGGCCTGCTTCGTGTCGAGGTCGTTGGCGGCGCCGCGGGCCGCCCAGTAGCCGACCCGCTCCGCGGTGACCTCCAAGTGGCGGGCTGCCCGTACCGCGGCCACCGGGGAGGTCTTGGTCAGCTTGTCGACCTCCTCCTCCAATCGGGCCAGCAGCGCGGTGACGGTCTCGGGCACGGGGACGGTGGTCGCCTCGACCTGGTCGATGTGCCCGTACCAGTCCCGGTCGCAGGCGTCCGCCTGCTCATCCCCGGCCTCAGCCAGATCCCGGTCACCGATCATCTCCCAGTCCAGGCGGTGTTCAGGGCCGGCCCAACCGCAGGAACACACCGCGCGCACCTCAGCAGCCCTCGGAACGTGGGGCCAGCGGCCGTCGTAGACACTCCACTGGGAGACCGGATCCCCTCCCCCGCCGGAATCAGTGTCGAAATACACCGGGCCCGGAACGGTCCCGTCGCCCAAGACAGCCTCGACCGAACCCGTGTGGGAGGTACCGAACTCCTCGGTCGTCCAGGTCTCGCGCCTACTCACCACGGCCCACCTCTCCCCTGCCCGCGTTCAGACAGCCCACGGTGCGGGGCCGCCTCACCACGACGATGCCGCAGCCCATCCGCATCACATGCGGGTTTTCACGAAGTGGTTGCGAGGACCTCAGCGGCGCCTCCGGCCTGCACGGCCTCCACCACGAGCTTGTGGAACGCGGCGAGGCCTTCAGGTGCGAGCGGGGCGGGGCTGCCGGTAAGGGTGTACCACTCCTCCGCACCCGTGTACTGGATCCGGACCGTGGCCGTTCCGTCCGGGCCGGGCTCGGTCGTCACGGTGACCTCACCAGTGACGACTCCAACCTCATCGGTCATCGCGCCGCCGGGGCCCGCCTTCACGTGGTCGGTCAACGGGACCGCCCCCTCCGGGACGGCACTCTGGTCGGGCTGGGGGGTGGTGTCGGGCTGGTGGTCGGTCATGAGCAGGTCCCCAGCATCTCGGTCAGCTTCTTCTTCTCGCCCTCGGTCACCGTGAGCTGGTAGGTGGCCTTCACGTTCGTCCACGCCGTCGCGTACGTACACCAGTAGCCCTTGGACGGAGGCTGCCACTCGTCGGGGCCCTGATCACCCTTGGCCCGGTTCGTCGCCGCGGACACCGCGAGGAGCTGCGGGCGGGTCAGATCGTTCGCGAACTCCTTACGCCGCTCCGCCGTCCACGCCCCAGCCCCAGACCTCCAGGCATTAGCTAGGGGGACCATGTGGTCGATGTCCAGCTTCCCCGCGTCGGTGACGGTGATCCCGTCGTAGACCGAGACCCAGGTCCCGGAGAAGGCCTTGCACGCGGCATCGCGCTTGACACCCTTCCCCGAACGCTCCAGGACGACCTCGCGGGTGTCACAGCTATCGCCCTGCCCAGTCCAATGCGTGAACTTCTCCCGCGAGTAGCCCGTCATCGCCTTCTGACCCGCGACCTTCAGACCCGCAAGCTGGCTGCGGGCGACCGCCGTCGTCGACAGGCCCGGGAGCGCCGGAGCTCCCGGCGCACCCTGTGCTCCGCCCTTGCCCTGAGCGGGCGGGGACGCCTTGCCGTCTCCGCCGGCGGACACCCCTGGATTGCAGGCCGCGAGACCTGCCGCCAGCAGAACAGCCGTCACCGTACGGACACCCACACGCATCTGACGATGCATAACCACCCCAAACCCTCTTGAAAAGTACCTCCGCGACCTTACCCACCGCGCATACCCCGCAAAGACCACCCCGGTCCCCGCCAGCCAAAATCCCGGCGCACCCGCTGCCCTTGCGACCTCCAGAGCCGGAAGCACCGCGGCCCGGAAGCAGGGTGGACCGTAGGGGTGGCGGTGGCGCGCAGGTCGTATCAGGCGTCGGGGTCCAGGCCGGCCTGACGGGCCGCGTGACAGCGGACTTCCTCCGACGCGGGAATGCGTGGCTGCGGGAGCCGTACGAGGGTCAGGCCATGGAACACAGTGCGGCAGGCCGTTACGAGCACCAGCAGCAGGCTCAGGGTGAAGGCCAGGTGCGCGGTCCAGTCGAAGCCGTAGTGGGCCCCACCCCAGCCGACCGCGGTGACCGCGGCGGCGAGGAGAAGGCCGTCCAAGGCGATCCGTTCCCGACGGCTCAACCTCATGCCCTGTCCCTCCGACGTGCCGTGTTCGACCCGTCGGAGCCTGCCACCGGCCACCGTCGCTCAATCCGGAGGAGAGGGTGAGGCGTGGAAGTGTGTGCGGGCCGTGCCCTGCGTTGCGCGCTTGGCTCTACGACGTCGTTTCGCTTAGCTGTGCCCGCGCCTCGAAACCCCTGGCAGCAGGGGTGACGAGGGCGGTTAGCCCGGGGGCTGTGCCGGTGCCGGTGAACGCTGTTCGTATGCTCCGGGCATGAGGCTCTTTCGTCGGCGTGATCGAAACGATGCAGGTCCGCTGGCCGGCACCCCCTTCGCGCGAACCGCGGTCCTGTACCAGGCGGGGCGCTATGCCGAGACCGAGGCGGAGGCACGCTCCGTGGCCGCGGGCCCGTTCCGGCGGCGCGACGAGGTCTACAGACAGGTGGCGATGGGCATCGCCGCGCTCGCGGTGACTGCCCAGGGCCGTCATGCCGATGCCCTCGCCATGTACGACGAGGTGTTCCAGGCCGCCGTCAGGGATTACGGATCCGACCACCGGCACACCCTGAAAATACGCTCGGACCGCGCGGATACGCTGGGCGCGGTCGGCCGGGACGTCGAAAGCGAGGCGGAGTTCGCGGCCGTCGTACAGCTCGCGGACCGCGCCACGGGACCGGACATGCCGTTCAGGGCGGCGGTAGCCCGTGCCGGGCAGGCCGCCGCTCTCGACCAACTGGGCCGCCATCCGCAGGCCGAGGCGCTGGCGCGCCAGGTACTCGCCACCCACCACGAACCCGACCTCACCAGACTGGGCCTGCGGCTTACCCTGGCCTACACCCTCAGTGGCCAGGACCGCCATACAGAGGCCCTCGCCGAGGTGCAGCGTGCCGACGTGCTGTGCCGCAACTTGTCCCAGGGGGACTCCCGGCCGGCGACCGGCGCTGTCGATAAGGCCGCAGCGATGGTCCTCTTCGGGCTGGGCCGTACCGCCGAGGCCCGGCCGCGGGCCGTGGCCGCCTACGACGCCCGCTTGGCGCTCTTCGGCCCGGACCACTACGGCACCTGCAGTGCCAAAGCACTCCTCGACCGCATCGACGGGGCCTGACCTTGTCGTTTGTGGTCCAGCCTCGAACGAGGTTCGACGATTGATACGGTCACTGGCCGGAACACACCCGCATCCAGACTGCCTGGACCCATCTGAGGAACGACCGCTGAGTTACCCATTTGAGACAGAAAACAGGACCAAGACCATCTGGGACCCAGCACTGCGAGTGGGCCAGTTTTACGTGTCCATCGCGCATGATGCCGGCGAGCTGCTGGGACTGCCTACCGGAGTGACACCTAACGAACGCGGCGGTGCCGACGTCGACATCGAGACGTTCAAGGCATTCACGCAGAGGGTCTACGAGACCTGCTGTTCCACCAACAACTTCATCATGCACGACCTGATGCGTGGCATGTTGCTCGCCTCGATCGTGATGCTGGAGAAGGGCGGCGGGACCATCACCCGCACCCCGGAGCGTGAAGCAGGACTACTGGACAGCCACGACCTTTACAGACGCGGGATGTGGGCGGAGGACTGACGACCCCGTGAATGAGATGGCGGCTCGCCGAAGAAGCCTACGATGGCCTCACATCCTCTACGCGCGACGAACGTTTTACGTCGCGCTGAGCAGGCGGTACCGGCATCGCGGGGGCCCTATCCGCGTTCTGCTTCGGGGCGTTGGCGGTTGGCCTGCTGGTCTCTCGGTTCAGTGATGGCAGGGATCAGACACCAAAGGGTGACGTTGTGTCACGAGGCTGTCACGAGAGCCCTACCCACGGTGCACGAACCCTAATGTCCGAGATCCGCACCGCCACCGCCACCGTGGCGGGGGCCCTTCACCGGACAGGACGTGCCCTACCTTGCTCATGCCCCGCACCCGCCACCTCGCCGCCGCCACCGCGATCACCGCCGCAGCGCTCCTTCTCCTTCCCGGCCAGGCCCACGCCGCGGGCACCCTGCGCATCTCGAAGATCTGGTACGACTCCCCCGGCAGTGACAACCGCACCAACACCTCGATCAACGGCGAGTGGGTCCAGATCACCAACAGCACCACCAGCGCGGTGAACCTCAAGGGCTGGACACTGACCGACACCTCCAGCCACGTCTACACCTTCGCCACGTTCACACTGAAGGCCGGAAAGACAGTCACGCTCAAAACCGGCAAGGGCATCAACACCGCCACGACCCTGTTCCAGCAGCGCGCCGCCTACGTCTGGAACAACGACAAGGACACCGCGACCCTGCGCCGCGCCAAAAAGACCGTCCACCACGCCTGCGCCTACAACTCCACCCGCTACGACTACAAAACCTGCTGAACTCGCCCACCCATGCCGAGCCCCAACGCCTTTGCCCGGGCGTCACGAGACGGTGTCGGGGACGTTCGCGGCGCCGCCGGCCTTCACAGCGTCGACGACGCTCGTGTGGAACCCGCCGAGGCCGCCGGTCGGCAGTGGGGCGGGGCTGCCGATGAGGGTGTACCACTCCTCGGCCCCGGTGTACTGGATACGGACATGCACGGTACCGTCCGGGCCAGCCTCGGTGGTCAGGGTGACGTCACCGGTGATCACGCCGGCCTCGTCGGTCATCGCCCCCACCCAGCCCGGCCTTGATGTGGGCGGTCAACGGCACCAACCCGGCGCAGGCGTCGTCACGGCCGGCACGGAACCACCCTGACCTGGGAAGCGCCCCCTGTAGCGGAACCCGAGGGCGCTTGGCCCCCGAACCTCCGTTGTACATATGATCGACCCCGATCCATCGGGGGGCGTAGCCATGTCAGTTGCATTCGGCCAGGAGTCGCGCCGGGCACGCGCGGACCAGGACACCGCCACCGCCCGGAAGGCCTTCGCCGGCTGGGAGACCGCCCACGGCCTGAAGACCGTCACGGACACCTGGCACCAGCAGGTGAAGACCCTAATGGGCCGCCTGTCGGTCGAGAAGAACTCGCTGCGCGGGGCCTCCTCGCTCTTCACCCGGAACGACACCGGGCTGGGCGACCAGTTTCTGGCGCCGCAGTCGAAGCTGAACGGTCTGTAGGGGGAACGGCGATGCCGACGTACCACGAAGTCATGACCATCGACCTGGGCCTGCTGACGACGGCGGCCGGCGCATGGGACGAGATGGCGGCCGAGCTGCACAAGGTCGAGACCCGCTACGGCGACACCGTCCAGAAGATCGGCACGGAGCAGACCTGGGTCGGTGTCAGCGCCCAGGCCGCCCACACCGGCTTCGCGGCGACCCGGTACGAATACGCCGCCGCCCAGACCCAGGCCAAGGCGGTCGCGAGCCTGCTGCGGCAGTCGCACGAGAAGTTCGCCGAGCTGAGGAAGAAGCTGGAAAGTGCCCGCGGCGACGCCATCGCCGCCGGCATGACCGTCTCCGAGGGGGGCCGCGTCGCCTTCGACTACGGGAAGCTGACTCCCGCCGAGCGCAGCGCCTACCACCACGACCCCGACGGCCAGGCCTCCATCAGCGACGCGGTCAGCCGGTGGCAGGCGCACATCGACGACTGGGTGAAGGCCTTCACCGTGCTCGACGAGGGCGTCAGGACCGCCCTCGCCTCCGCCGTCCTCGACAGCAACCGCGACCTCCTGGGCCGGGGCGACGAGACGCTGGGCGGGTTCAACGCCCATCCCGAGACCGACCTGGCCAAGGCGGGGGCGCCCCGGCCGGACAAGGACGTCGGCACGAAGACGGACGGGTGGACCGCCGAGGGCGAGGCCACCTTCACGGGGCCCGACCTGGGAGCTTCGGCCACCGGGACCAAGTACGGCAAGGAGGCCTCGGCCAAGGCGTACGCCGACCTCTTCCACGCCACCGCGACGGGCTCCCTGACCAACGGCGACCTGAAACTGTCCGGGATCGCCGACGGCTACGCGGGCGCCAGGGCCTCCGCGAACTGGGGATTCACCGACAAGGGCGTCAACGCCAAGGCCGAGGCCTCCCTGGGAGCACGTGGCCTGGTCGAGGGGCGCGTCGACTACGGGCATGTCGGCGCCTACGGCCGGGCCGAGGGATTCGCCGGCGCCGAGGCCCAGCTCGGGGCCCGTGCGGGCAAGGAGGGGGTCACCCTCAACGCGAAGGCGTTCGCCGGGGCGAAGGGCTCGGTCGCCGGAGGAGCGGAGGTCGGCGGGATCGGCTTCGGCTCGACGGCGGAGGGCTGGTACGGTCCGGGTGCCGAGGCGAAACTGACCTTCGGCAAGGAGGACGACGGCAAATACCACTTCGGCGGCAAGGTGGGCCTCTCCCCCGGTAAAGGCGGCGCCGTGGGGCTCGAGTTCACCGTCGATCCCGACAAGGTCGTGAACACCGTCGGCAACGCGGCCGACGCGGTCGGCGACTTCGCCGGCTCAGTCAAGGGCACCGTCGGCCGCTGGCTCGACTGATGCACGACCCCCTGGAAGGAAGGCCCGAGGTGCCCACGACACTGCCGGTCCCCATCGAGTTCGCCCTCCCGGAGAACTGGCGCCCCGCACCCCTGGACGAGGTGGCCGCCGCCGACGTGGCCTTCGTCGCCCTGCACTCCGAGCCGGACGCGGGATTCACCGCCAACATCACCGTCGACGGGGACTTCCGGCCGGACCCGGCGACACTGGACGACATCGCTGACGAGTCGGTGGAGCGGCTGCACGGGGCCGCGCAATCCGTGGTGCTGACCGCCCGCCGCGAGACCGGCACCGCGGACGCACCCGGCCTGGCCCAGCGGCTGAGCTTTTCAGTCCTCATCGACGGCACCCCCCGCGACCTCGTCCAGTCCCACGTCTACCTGACGGTCCTGGACCTCGCGGACCGGCGCAGGCGAGCGGTGATCCAGCTGGTCCTGACCGCCACCGCGAACCAGCACGACCATGTCCTGGGCGATTTCCAGGACTTCCTCCGCACGGTCCGCCCGGACATCACCGGGACGGCGTCCTAGTGCGTCACGCCGACGCGGAAGGCAGGCTGCCCCGATGGGCCTCTTCGACAGACTGACCGGCACCAGGCACCCCGACAGCGGTGTCGCACCGCGTTCCGCACAAGAGGTCCGGGAAGCGCTGCTCTCGCTCAACGGGCCAGACGTGCCGTACCTGGTACGCGCCGCTACCCCCGCGGAGGGCGCCGACCTGGTGGCCGAGTGGCGGATCCTGGAGCCGGCTTGGCGCACCTTCTTCGCCAGGACCCAGCTGGACCGGACGCTCAAAACAAGGATGCGCTTGGTCCCCGGGAACCACGAGGTACGCACCGTCGACGAGCAGTGGGAGATCACCTGGGTCGGGGGCACCCCCAGCCTGGCGGCCTCGCGCGAGCACTCCCGCGGGCAGGTGACCGCGGTCTCGCGCCGTTGGGAGATCGGGCGGGGGGCCGACGGCAAGCTGGAGAAGACGGAGACGTTCCGCTTCGATCCCGCGGATATGAAGGATCCACTGCGGGACACCGTCCTCGGTGCCGGATGGACCTGGCGCGGGGTCGCCTTCGGCAAGCTCTGACGGCGGGCTCCGACAGCGAACCAAGACCGCGGGCCCCTGTTCGTCATCACACTGCTCGCGGCCCCCGGATGCGTCAGCCTCCACGCCGCCCCCGGCCCGCCCGCGAAGGCCTCCCCGACCCCGCGGCAGCCGACCTAGGAGGCTCCTCGAAGTTCGGCGGACTGCGCGTTCAGCGGGACCGGGACGGGCCCGGCCGCTCCGGACCGGGCGGCGTGCGCGGTGCTACCGGGCCAACGCGCGGCGACGGCCCCGGGCCACGGCCCGAGGTACGTGCACGCGAAGGCGCCGTACGCCCGTACGAGCAGCGGGGGCGCCCGCCGCGACAGCAGCCTCGCGCAGCAGCAGACCGGCGGCGGCCGCCGCCTTCGCCTGCGCCCGGTACTCCTTCGCCTCGTGCCACAGCCGGGCGGCCTCCACCGCCTCCACCAGGGCCAGGAGCAGCGTCAGGACCACGGCGGCGCTGCCGCCGCGTGCGGTGCGCGGGGCGCGTTCCAACGCGCGCGCGGAAGCCCGCCAGCCAGCCCGCGCCCGCCCCGTCAGGGAGCGCTCGCCCGGTGCGCGGCCGGCCTGCTCGAAGGCCTCCGCCGCCGCCTGCAACCGTGCCCGGACCAGAGCGGGGGCGTGGACGGCGGCGGCGACCAGGAGGTAGTCCAGCGCGGCCACATCCCCCGCGCCCTCCGCCTGCCCGGCCCGCCCAAGCAGACCGGCCGCCTCCCGGATACGGGCCTCCGCCCGCGCCCACTCCTGCGCGCCCACCGGGATGTCGAAGCGTTCGCGGCGCGCCGACACCACCGCGTCCGAGAGCGCGCCGGGATCGCGTGGTGAAGTCTTCGAAAGTGGTGATCGCCTGCTCGCGGCGGGCCGGCTAGCTGAGAGCGATCGACATCAGGGGCCGGACGGACGAGGTGACACATGAGCCTCCGACGACTGGGCGCGGTACATGGTACATACAGTCGGATGTGACGGCGCGGCAGATTAACACCCGGATTTCCACTGGACCAGCGCATATGGCGCGATGGACAGTGGGCAGCCACCGACCCTGCCACCGGAGCCGCACATGTCGACGTTGAGAGTCACCGCTGAGGAACTGACCGTCCACGAACACCCGAACGCCGACGCGCTGGAGCTGGCCCAGGTGGGTCTCTACCGTGCCGTCATCGCCAAGGGGGCTTACCGAGCCGGTGAGTTCGCGCTCTACATACCCGAACAGTCCGTGCTGCCCGCCGAACTGATCGAGGAACTGGGACTGACCGGCCGGCTCGCTGGAGGCTCCGCCGACCGGGTCAAGGCGGTCCGGCTGCGCGGCGAACTCTCGCAGGGGATCGTCTGCCGGCCGCGCGCCCTCGCCGGAGTCGACCTGGCCCGGGCGGCCGCGGAGGGCACGGATTTCGCGGAGGTGCTCGGCATCACCAAATGGGCGCCGCCGATCCCGACCACCATGAGCGGGGAGGTCGAATCGGCCCCCGACCTGATGCCGTGGGTGGACATCGAGAACCTCCAGCGCTACCCGCAAATCTTCGAGAGCGGCGAGCCGGTCGTGCTCACCGAGAAACTGCACGGCACAGCTTGCCTGTTCACCTACGTCGCCGAGGGCGAGCGGACGCTGGTCACATCCAAGGGCTTCGGTGCCAAGGGGCTGGCCCTCAAGGAAGACGAGCGCAACCTCTACTGGCGTGCCGTCCAGGGCCATGACGTCCCGGCCGTCGCGGCGAAACTGGCTGCCCGGCTCGGCGCGAGCCGGGTCGGGATCTTCGGTGAGGTCTACGGAGCGGGCGTCCAGGACCTCGCGTACGGGACGGACGCCCGCACCGCCGACGCCCCGCCCGGCTACGCCGTCTTCGACGTGTCCGCCGAGATCGGCGGACAGCTGCGCTGGCTGGACCCGGCCGCGGTGCTGGACAACGGCGAACTGCCGCTGGTGCCAAAGCTGTACGAGGGTCCGTACGCGCTCGACACCGTCCTGGAGCTGGCGAGCGGCCGCGAGACCGTCTCCGGCAAGGCCGCGCACCTGCGCGAGGGGGTCGTCATCCGACCGACGGCCGAGCGCTACAGCCCAGTCGTGGGCGGCCGCGCCATCGCGAAGGCGGTCAGCCCGGCCTACCTGACCCGCAAGGGCGGCACCGAGTACGAGTGACACCGACCGGGGCGGGGGCCATCCGCGTACGCTGATCCGATGATCTTCGCTGATGACCTGGGCCGTGGAGAGCGCTTGCAGTTTGACGTGGTGTCCGCATGCAGTCTGAGCTTCATCTCCGGAGGGCGGCGAAGGCTCAGGCTGCACGGGGGCAGCTCTCAGCGCTGGGGCGGGACGTGGGGCCAGTGGCCGACATAGAGGCTCCACTGCGAGACCGGGTCCCCTCCCCCGCCGGAGCCGCTGTCGAAATACACCGGGGCCGGCACACTGCCGTCACCCAAGACAGCCTCGACCGATCCGGTGTGGGAGGTGCCGAACTCCTCGGTCGTCCAGGTCTCGCGCCTACTCACCACGGCCCCACCCCCTCGCCCCCGCATTCAGGCAGCCCACGATGCGGAACCGCCTGAACACGACGATGCCGCAGCCAGTCCGCGTCGCAGGCGAGTTTTCACGAAGTGGTTGCGGGGACCTCAGCGGCGCCTCCGGCCTTCACGGCCTCCACCACGAGCTTGTGGAACGCGGCGAGGCCGCCGGGTGGAAGGGGCGCGGGGCTGCCGGTGAGGGTGTACCACTCCTCGGCGCCCGTGTACTGGATCCGGACCGAGGCTGTTCCGTCCGGGCCAGCCTCGGTCATCACGGTGACGTCGCCGGTGACGACGCCGACCTCATCGGTCATCGCTCCGCCCGGCCCTGCCTTCAGGTGGTCGGTCAACGGGACCGACCCGTCCGGGACTGCGCTCTGGTCGGGCTGAGGGGCGCCGTCGGTGGGCGTGTCGGTCATGAGCAGGTCTCCAGCATCTCGGTCAGCTTCGTCTTCTCGCCGTTGGTCACCGTCAGCTGGTAGGTGCTCTTCACGTTCGTCCACGCCGTGGCATAGGTGCACCAGTAGCCCTTGGCCGGGGGCTGCCATTCATCGGGGCCCTGGCCACCCTTGGACCGGTTCGTCGCCGCCGACACCGCGAGCAGTTGCGGTCGGGTCAGGTCGTTCGCGAACTCCTTACGCCGCTCCGCCGTCCACGACCCAGCCCCCGACCGCCAGGCATTCGCGAGCGGGACCATGTGGTCAATGTCGAGCTTCCCCGCGTCGGTGACGGTGATCCCGTCATAGACCGACACCCAGGTCCCGGAGACGGCCTTACACGCGGCATCGCGCTTCACGCCCTTGCCCGCACGCTCCAGGACAGCTTCGCGGGTGTCGCAGCTGTCACCCTGCCCGGCCCAGTGCGTGAACTTCTCCCGGGAGTAGCCCGTCATCGCCTTCTGGACAGCAACCTTCAGCGCGCACTCCCCAGCCAGGCCCACGCTGCCGGCGCCCTGCGCATCTCGAAGATCTGGTACGACTCCCCCGGCAGCGACACCCGCACCAACCCCTCGATCAACGGTGAATGGGTACAGATCACCAACGGCACCAGTACCGCGGTCAACCTCAAGGGCTGGACACTGACCGACACCTCCAGCCACGTCTACACCTTTGCCACGTTCACCCTGAAGGCCGGAAAGACGGTCACGGTCAAGACGGGGAAGGGCACAAACACAGCCACGACCCTGTTCCAGCAGCGCGCAGGGTACGTCTGCAACAACGACAAGGACACCGCGACCCTGCGCCGTGCCAACAAGACCGTCCACCACACCTGCGCATACAACTCCACCCGCTACGACTACAAAACCTGCTAGTCACGAATGGGCTGGCCGACGTCGGCAGGCCAGCTGGGACGGAAGCGTTCGACGAAGTCTGTGAAGTGGGTCCGCAGATATCGCGAGTCGGTCGGCTTCAGCCGGATCTGCTGGCGGCTGTCTGCCCACCAGATCTCGAAATCGGCAATCGTGCCCTCCGCTGGCCAGTCTTCGCCCTCGCTCGGCAGCAGCAGAACGTCGACAAAACCTCCCACGCACAGGCCGATGTCCACGAAGATCCCGATCGCACCGGGCCGGGGAACCTTCACCACGGTGCCCTCGAAGACCTGCCCGAAGCGCAGGTCCCTCCGAATCCGAGCCCACTCGACATCTGTCACCACGAACAGATCATCGCACCTTCGTCCCTCTGCCTCAGCGGCACGTCACCGCCGTCATTCCTCCTGGAGGCGGGCCGGATTGCGGACGAGTCGTGGACGCCGCGACGCCACGTCCTCGCCGCCGACCCGGTAATGAACTCCGGCCTGCGGATCGAGGTAGCCGGTCCGCTTCGCGACCCATGACAGCCGTCGGTGACCATTGGCAGGAACCGGTCTCCGATCACACGGCGGCGCCCCAGTCGCCCGGGGTCAGTGGGTCCAAAGTGGGGTTTGCATTGATCCAGACCCGGTAGGACGCCCTGGCGTATTCGCGAGGCGCAAGCACGTCCCCGGCCTCCGGTGGGGCGATGAACGCGTCGTCGAGGGACAGGAGCGCGACCGCGGTGAAGCTCGCGTCGTCCAGGTCAGCCGGCATCCCGGTCAGCAGCGCCACCCGGTCCGCGACCACCGCGCGGTGCAGGCGGTAAGACCGCTCCTCCTCGGCCGTGACGCCGCCCTGGTGCGCGAGCACCGTCATACGGGTAGACCAGCGCAGCATGTGGTTCGCCACCGTCAGCAGTTGACGCGGCGAGGCGGCGTACACACCGCCCGGCGGATCCATGAGCACCTCCGGGTGCTCCTCGCCCTGGTCCTGCGCCAGCTCACAAGGCACATCGTCCATCGGAGTGTCCTCCCTCGAGTTCGCGGCCGACCTGGAGGCCACAACCCGCCTCCGAGTACCACCTATACCGGTGCATGTACCCCCTTCGCAGGGGGCTTTCTGAACTCCCCACCATGCGCGGGACCGCGGCGACACCATCGGCCTCCTGGGGCTTCAGTCGACCAGCCGTCCCCTGCGGTTCATGCGTTCTACCTCGGGCCCCTGCGGGCAGTCTCGGGTTGACGGGTGTGGCTTGGTGCACGAGGGCGAGCAGCAAATAGTCACGGCTTCGGGAGGCACTGAGGCCAAGCGGTTGTTCCACCCAAAGGCAACACCCGCTCGGCAGAGCGGCGGCATGCCCGTCCACCGGGTTTCCGACGCCACCGGCAGGGCGCCGAACGTGTGAAGGTCGCTCCGCTGGACTTGACCATGGTGTTTTCTGGGCTGGAATGGCTAACAGCACACCCAGCCCACAAGGAGCCCCGGTGATCGACCCCACCCAGCTGACCGACCCGGCCGTCCGCGCCTTCGTCACCGCCGTCAACGCCGGGGACCGCACCGCCTTCCACGCGGTCCTGACCCCCGGCGCGACGATGTCCGACGACGGTTCCGACCGGGACGTCGACGACTGGACGGAGCGGGAGATCTGGTCCTGCCACGGCCACATGTCGGTCGACTCCGAAACCGACGGGGGCCGCTCTCTGGTGGTCGACTACCGCAACGACACCTGGGGCGAGATGCGCACCGCCTGGCGATTCGAGATCGCCGACGGCCACATCGTCCGCTTCGAGACAGGCCAGGCCTGAGTAGGGCGACAACCACCGCCCCTCAGCTGCTTTGGCCCAGTGCAGCTCACAGCGCCCGTGCCTCTCCTCAGCTCGGACACCGAAACGAGGCTCCATCCCTCCGGGTGGGGCCTCGTTCGCGTGCGCTTCTTCTCCGATGAGAAGACCATGGACTGTGACATCTCACCCTGAATCGGAGAGAAGCCGTGAGCTCTGATGCGCCGCCCCCGCCGGAAATCCTGCGGGACCCGGAGGTTCTGCACGAGGCGGACGGGATCTGCATCTGGCACACCGGGCTGGTTCGCGGGCCCGTGGGTTTGGTCCTGACCCTTGTCGTGGATGCGCCGGAGGGGCTGATCGAGGGTGCCGAGTGGGAGGCACTCGACCCGCTCGGCCCTGCCGGGATGACTCTCCGTGGGCCGGACAGCCCGGGATTCCTCGTGCCGTTCCAGGACATGGAGCGTGAGGTGCGGCGCTACCGAGCCACTGGACGGTTCGGCGAAGTCCGAGTAGATGAGGCTTGGCTGCAGTTCTGGGTACGCCCGCTGGGCCTGCAACTGATCAGCTTCATCGGCGAGGCGCCGACCGGGCGGAAGCTGCCCTTCGTGGTCGAGCCCGAGGTGCTGTACCGGGGGCAGGGCCGGGTCGCCTGGCACCCGGGTGTAGTGCGGGGTCCGAGCGGGCTGTTCGCCTCCCTGGAGGTCCGCGCGGAAGGTGGGGCGGAAGCTGAACTCCTCGGTATCGGGTGGGAGTTGGGTAATCGCTCCGAGAATGCCCAGCTGCCGCTCAGGATCACGGCCGAGTCCGGCGGGTCCCTTCTCGAAACGTCGACGACCGTCCTAGGTGGCGAACAGGCCCTGTGGGCCTACAGCTGGTTCGCTCCGGAACACAGTCCGGGACTGCGCCTCCACTACGAGGTGCCTCCGCTCGGGGTTCACGTTGTCCACGACACCCATGGCAACCGGTAGTAGTCGATTCGGTGCCCCGAGCGCTGTGGCCGGCAGCAGCCGGGAAACGATCACCCCGCGAAAGGAAAGCGATCTTCACGGGCGAGTAAGTCCACTGGTCAGAAGCTCTCGTGAACACCCCAACACCGCACGACAAGCGACCAGGAGCCATTCTTCGCCGCGGGTCTTGACCGTGACGCCGGCGCCGCGCAGGGCGGCCGCGAGGGCTAGGCCGAAAGCGCGGCGCAGCCCGTGCAGGTCCGGCTGCACGGGCCCGGGCCGGCGTGCTCCGCGACCGCGGGCCGAAGGGTGGGTGAGCTCGGTGGGCATCCAGCCGACCATGATCCCGCGGGCATGGTGGATGAGGTGGACGCCCCCGGCCCCAGAGGAGATTTCCTCGAATCCGGCCTCCGCGAGCACGGCGCGGACGCGCAGAAAAAGGTCCTCGTGATCATTCATGGTCGGCACTGTAGAGGTGCGGGGCCGGGGCGTGAGGTGTTGGGGCCCGCAGGATCCGTCTCCTGCGTCAGGTGTGGATGCTGCCGTTGATGCCGTCGTGGCTGTCCGCGGTGTCGTCGTCGAACCAGTAGTCGCCGGCCGCGAGGTAGCGGAAGGAGTGCGCGCTGTGCGAGGGCAGGGACACTGCGGTGGCTCGGGTGCCGTCGCCGCGCGATTCCAGGGGGTGCGCGGCGGGGTTCCAGTGGTTGAAGTCCCCGACCACGCTGACCGGGGCCGTCGGCTGGTCCTCGGGCAGGACGAAGGTGACCTGAATCCGGTTCTTGAGGAGCTTGCGTTCCAGCACGGTGTTCTCCCGCCGTGACGAGTCGAGGAAGGGCAGCGAGTGCATCCTCACCCGTGGTCGGGCCGGCTGGGGTGGTTGGCGGCGGCGCGCCGCGCGCGGATCATCCGACTGGAACCGCGGCCACCACCGGGATTCCCGGCCGGGCGGGAAGCTATTGAAGTCGCCCGGTAAACGCGGGTGGCAAGCACGCGGTGGGTAACCAGGCCGGGAGGTCGGCCTGAGCCTCAAGGCCGACGCCGATCGCACCGGATCGGATGGGGCGCAGCCCTCCTCGTTCCCTGCCTCCTTCCAGCCTCGGCCGCCCAGGTTCCTCGTTGCCCGGTGACCGTAGCCCTGCATCCGTTGGTCTCTACCATGGGATCCTGTTGCAGGCGTACCACGTGGAGGATGTTGGGGATGTTCTCGGTCGATATACGGCAGGAAGCCCTGGGTGTGGTGCTCGCGCTGCGCGGGGACCTCGATTTCGACAGCGTGGTGCAGCTGCGTGAGGCCGGCGAGAAGGAGCTGGCCGGCGGCCGTCAGGCGGGGCCGCCGGTGGTGGTCGATTGCTCGGCTCTGACGTTCTGCGACTCCACCGGAATCGGCGCTCTGGTCCAGCTCCACCAGTGGCTGTCGGCGGATGGCCGGGTACTGCGGCTCGCGGCGGTGCCCGCCACGACCACCCGCCTGTTCAAGATCACAGGCCTGGACAAGCTCTTCACCCTGTACCCCGACGCCACCCAGGCCCTGGCAGCGGACTCCGACACCGCCACCCCTCCGGTACAACCGAATGAAGGACTCGCACATGACGGTCGTACCGGGACAGCAGCCCAAGGCGGAGCGCCGACCGGTGACACCTGAGCCTGCAGATGACCTGAGGGTGCTGTTCGGGGAGTCGACGGCGGTATTCGCCTCCCTCGCGGGTCCCGCGCACATGCTGCAGACGGCGAACACCGCGTTCTTCACCGCCCTCGGCGGTACCGAGCCCACCGCGACCGGGGTGCCGCTGGGCCAGCTGATGCCCCACCTCCTCGGGCAGGGCGTCATAGGCTTCCTCGACCGGGTCTACCGCACCGGCACGGCCTGCACCGCACTCAACACCCGGATCCTGCTCGACCAGGAGACCGGACCCGTCGAAGCCTTCTTCGACTTCACCTACGAGCCCCGAGTCGATGCCGGCGGCAACACCATGGGCGTCCAGGTGATCGGGGTGGAGACCACCCAGGTCAGGCACGCCGCCAGGCTGACCGCCGAGCACCGTGTCCTGCTGGAGCAGATCGCCCGCCAGGCCCCCCTGCCCGACGTCCTGGACGGCATGGCCCGCGCCATCGAGGACCTTGCGCCGGAGGAAGTACTGGTCTCCGTTCTCCTGGCCGATTCCGACGGCCGTCACCTTCGCCATGGTGCTGCTCCCAGCCTGCCCGATTTCTACAACGAGGCCATCGACGGCATCGCGACCGGGGAAGGTGTCGGCTCCTGCGGCACCGCCGCCCACCGCCGCCAGCGGGTCAGCGTCTCGGACATTGCCACCGACCCGTTCTGGGACGACTTCCGGGACCTGGCCTTCAAGGCCGGGCTGGCCGCCTGCTGGTCCACTCCGATCCTGGCCCGCGACGGGTCGCTGCTGGGCACCTTCGCGATGTACCACCGCACCCCGCGCACCCCGCAGGAAGCCGACCTTGCTCTGGCCCGAGTGTTCGCCGACACGGCCGCGCTCGCCATCGAGCGCGCGCACGCCGAACAGGCCCGCCAGGCCGCCGAAGACCGGGAGATGGCCGCCCGCGACGACCTCTCGTTCCTCCTCGACGCCAGCACCGCCCTGTCCAGCGACCTCGACGCCGGCCAGGCCCTGGCCCGCCTGGCGGACTCCTGCGTCCCCCGGCTGGCCCCGCTGTGCGCGGTGGACACCATCGATGCCGGACGGGTGCACCGTGTCGCGACTGCCGCCGCCGACCAGCGGCAGCGCGAACTCCTCGCCACCCACATCCCCGTCTACGACGCCGCCGACGACGCGGTCGCCCGCGTCCTGGCCTCGGGCACCAGCGAGGTGGCCCGGCGCACGCCCACCGGTCCCGGCCCCTGGCAGGACCTGGGCGTCACTGGATACCTGTGCGTCCCCCTGATGGATCGCGGCGCCGTCTTCGGCACGATGACACTGCTGTCCACCGGCGTACACGTCTTCGACGGCCACGCTGTGGCCCTGGCCGAGGAACTCGCCCGGCGCGCCTCCTCCGCCGTCCGCAACGCCCGCCAGTACACCCAGCGCGCCGCCCTCGCCCGCGACCTGCAAGCCGGCCTCCTCCTACCCGAACTCCCCGCCGTGCCCGGCACCGACGTCGCGACCTACTACCACCCCGCCGGCGAAGGCCTGAACATCGGCGGCGACTTCTACGACGTCTTCCCCCTCGACGACGGCCGCTGGGCCTTCCTCCTCGGCGACGTCTGCGGCCGCGGCGCGATCGCAGCCACCACCACCGCACTGGTCCGCCACACCGCCCGCGCCGTCGCGCCCCTCCTGCCAGGCCCCGACAGCGTCGTCCAGGCCATCAACACCGCCCTCATCAAACGCCCCGCCGGCCACGGCACCGGCTTCGTCACCCTCGTCTACGGCCAGCTCACCCCCACCGACCACGGACTCGACATCGACCTGGTGCGCGCCGGCCACACCCACCCCATCCACCTCGACACCGAACGCATCGCGCACACCGTCGAAGCACCCGGGCTCCTCCTCGGGGTCACCCCCGACCCCGGCGCACGTGTCCACCACCTCCACCTGAACCCGCAGGAGAGCCTGCTGCTCTACACCGACGGCATCACCGAAGCCCGCAACGACAGCGGTGCACAGTTCGGTGAAGAACGACTGGCCACAGCCCTGGACGACATACCGCTTCAGCCAGCCGCACAGGACATCATCGACACCCTCGTCGAGGCTGTCCGCACCTTCACCCACGGCCACAACATCGACGACGACCAGGCCGTCCTGGTCCTGACCGCCACCTGAACCAACCAGCCCTACGGAGCAGGACAACGGCCCACCACGAGCATTACGCATCCAGTGGGCCGATCCGCCGTTTCTCCTGGCGAGCTGTCGCAGGTGGTCCTCGACCCGGAGCGCCTAACGGCTGTAGTGGCCACCGGCCTGCTCGACACCCGCGGGAAGCGTACGTTCGACGGCGAAGCAGCAATGGTCGGTCACGCGTCGGGGGCGGCGCCTGCGAGTGTCACGTAGGCGGTGATGGTCTTGCGCTCGTGGCTGGCCGAGATTTCCGTGCGGGCGGCGAGGCGGTTGATCACCAGCCAGCCGAAACCTCCCGGCACGAAGGCGAGTGTGCCCGGTGTGCGGGGGAGATCCGGGGAGGCGTCGGAGACCGCGATCTCCACCGCGTCCGGCCGGCAGCGGACGCTGAAGCCGGTCATACCGCCGGCGTGACGTATCGCGTTGCTCTCTGCGCTGATCGCCCGGATGGGTGCGAGGCCTGTGCTTCACAATGTCTGCTTGTGACAAGCACATGGATGACCACGGCCATTGCGATTGTCGGCACGCTGCTGGGCAGCGGACTGACGGCGTTCGTAACTTCTCGGACTGAGCGGCGTAGGAACGAGGCTCTGGAACGGCAGCAGATACGCCAAGAGGCCGCACAAGATCGTGCTGCGCTTCGTGAATTGCGCGTCGAGCACCACAAGTGGCGCCGGGATCATCGGCAGGCTGCCTACCAGGGTTTGATGGATGCAGCTCATGAAGCGCAGGGGGCTATCTGGCAACTGGCACGGCTGACGCTGGAGCCCTATGACCAGCATCGTTATGACGTACTGCGTGGTGCAGCCATCGACGCGGTTCGGGCGACTCGCCAGGCAGCGAACACGGTTGAGCTCGAAGGACCCATTGGTGTGGCGCAGGCTGGTGCCGAGTACGCGGAGGCGATAGATCGGCACATCCACCCGCCGATCCAGTATCTGATGGAACTGAGCAGAGGGCCGCTGACTGATGAGCAGAAGGATCGCTATCGCTCCTCCGCTGCGGAAACCGGCCCTCTCGTGGAGGACCTGCAGCGGCGCTTCGTTCCTCTCGCGCGTGCGGCCCTGGACGAGCTGATGGACGAGGCTGACCAGCGGACGTAGCCGGATGCATGAGGCGCGGAGCAGCGGTGGACACACCACTTCGTCTGCTCCAGCTCTTGGCCGACGACCCGAGGTTTCCAGCGGGAGTGCTGGGGCTGCTGGACATATCCGTACTGCACCAGGCGTCCCTGTAAAGGGCGGCGGCGCCGGCTGCGCTATACGTAGCACCAGCGTTGTACGACCCCCGCACTCTGGCTAGCCATGAGAACTATTCCACCTGGGGTTCGAGCACGTCGGCCTTCCCGCGGACCGCAACGCCATCAGGGCACCCCTGACCGGGTAGTAGGGATGCAGGCTCTGACCGCTCAATCACCAGCTTCAGGCTGGAATACGGCACGGTTCGAATGACGCTCCTCGCCAGCTGAACAAGCGCCTTGGTCGGCGGCGCGGCGTGAGGCGTACGCCAACGACCAGGCGAGCCCGGACACCCTGATCGCGGTCTCCGCCGCCTCCAACAGGAGCAAGTCCGACAAGGACCCGGCGGAGTGGCTGCCCTCGGACGGCTCTTACCACTGCACGTACACCGCGACCTGGGTCGGAACCAAGCTCCGGTGGGATCTCGCGGCCGACGAGGCTGAGGTCCAGGCGCTCCTCGGGGCTCGCTGAGGACTGCCCAACCACGACCGTCGTCTACGAAAGCGCCCTGTAGCCCTCGGGGCGGGACCCTCTTCCCGGACCTGCGTGGCCGCCGCGTACGGGTTGGTGTCCTGGCAGGCTGGTTGGTCGAGCTCGTCCGGGGCTTCCTTCGCACGTCGGTCCGGGCGGGCCGCCCCGCTTCGCCCGGAGCAGCGTGGTCAGCGGTACGGGCTCCACCGTCCGAAGCGGGCCATCAGTTTGCGTGCCGCGTCCTCGTTGAGCCCGAGGTGGGTGGCTGCCTGCGCGGTGTCGAGGTCGGCGGCGGTGCCGCGGGCCGCCCAGTAGCCGACCCGCTCGGCGACCACCTCCAGACGGCGGGCCGCCCGCACCCCAGCGACCGGGGAAGTCACCCTGCGGCACTTGACCGAGCAGCTCGCCATCCGGCAACGGGAGATCGGTACGCGGTGGCGACGGCTGCCCGCCAGCCGTCAGGCCCTGCTTGCGCTGGCACATCTACGGTGCGGCGACACCTGCGCCCAGCTTGCCGCCGGGTTCGGAATCGGCATCGCGACCGTCTACCGGTACATACGCGAGGCCATCGAAGTCCTGGCCGCTCGCGCACCGAGTCTGGCCGAGGCGGTGGAGACCGCCCATGCGAAGGCATTCGTGATCCTGGACGGCACCCTGCTGCCGATCGACCGGATTGCCGCCGACACCCCCTACTACTCGGGCAAACACAAGCGCCACGGCATGAACGTGCAAGTCCTCACCGACCCGTTCGGCCGACTGCTCTGGGCTTCCCCCGCCCTGCCCGGAGCCACCCACGACCTGACGGCCGCCCGCAACCACGGGATCGTCGACGCGCTCGCCACCGCGCGAGTGAAGTGCTGGGCAGACAAGGCGTACCAAGGTGCTGGCCGGCACATCCAAGTCCCCTTCCGGGGCCGCCGGCTCAAGCACTGGAAGCGACGGCACAACAAGAGCCATGCCAAGATCCGGTGCGTGGGCAAGCAGGCCATGGCCGCCCTGAAAGGCTGGCGCCTCCCGCAGAAGCTCCGCTGCAGCACCAACCGGATCACCGATGTCGTGAAGGCTGTTCTCGTCCTTCACCACGCCTCAACATGAGGCTGGAGAAGGCTCACTGGTTCATGAACTACCGGAAGAGCGATTGACGGAGTTCCACGCGAGTGGGCTGCGGACTCGTCCGTCAGCGGGCCGGGCACGGGCCTGTAGGCTCCGCGCCCGTGGACGACATACAGCAGACACAGACACCCATCACCTTCAGCGGAAGCCTGACGCGGGAGGAATTCGACGAAGCCCTCGCAGCAACCGGATGGTTCCGATACCTGCGCTGGCTCATCCTCGTGGCCGCGGCCCTGATGACGGCGCTGAGCCTGAAGCCCGGTAGCGGCGACCCGATCAACACGGGTCTGCTGGCGCTCGCCCTCTTCTACGGTGCGCTCGGCCTGTTCCTTCCCCCGATGCTCGCCGGCCGTATGTTCCGTGCCGACCAGGCCACTGGGGAGAAGCAGGCCGTCATCGACCACGCAGGCTGCGTCGTCTCCCAAGGCTCCAAGGAACTCATGCGGGTGCCGTGGCGCACCATGTACCGCTACTACGAGACGGAGCGGGCCTACGTGGTGACCGGCCGCCTCGGTTGGAAGGCCAGCCTGTTGATCGTGCCCAAACGACTACTCAACCAGACCAGCCAGACCGAACTGGCGGGTGTTCTGCTGGAGGCCACGGTACGCCGGTCTAAGAACTCCTAACAGAATGGGCCGCCCTCCGATCCGTGTGCGATAGGGCAGGCGAGTGCGAAGGAAGATCACTACTCTGCACGAGTGCTCTCATACGACCAGTTGACTTCACCCGAGCGTGAGCTGTGGGACCTGTTCCCCGAGGGATCCCGCGTGGACCTGCGCACGGGCGTGCCCGAGGACGACCGCGTCGACGGGGGTGGGCAGTGGGGCCCCGGGCGGACGGTCCGGGCCGCCGTGATCGTGGCGCTCCTCCAAGGTGCGAACACCACGCAGACGGGCGCTGTCGCCTGCCTGCGGCTCGCCGGGGCGCGGGTATCCGGGCACCTCAACCTGGCCGGCGCCCAGATCGCTCACGCACTCTGGCTGGAGGACTGCTGGTTCGAGGAGGGCGTGGACCTCTCCGGAGCGTCGACCCAGTCGATTGCGATAGTGGGCAGCCGGGTGGCGGGCGGCGTGGAAGCCGGCTTGATCCGCATCGAGGGACGCCTTGACTTGCGGCGTTCCCGCCTGGGGGGTGGCTCTGCTTCGCCCCTCCACCGCAAGGTCACCGCCTTGTCGCTCATCAACGCCCACGTGAGTGGCGCCGTGAATCTCAGCGGCGCTGAGATCACGGCACCCGAGGCATGGGCGGTGTCCGCCGGTGGACTGGTGGCGGAGGGAGGTGTCTACTGCGACGACGGATTCGTGGCACACGGTGAAGTCCGCCTCATGGGGGCACAGCTGCCGGGCGGACTGCACATGCGGGGCGCGCTGCTGGAACGCCCCGGCCGGCGCGGGGTGGCGCTCGCCCTGGACAACGCCGTGGCCTCGACGCTCGACTTCTCCGACGGGTTCGTCGCGAACGGGACCGTACGGCTGCGGGGTGCCCGGATCTCGGACAAACTCACCTTTGAAGGAGCCGTCCTCAACGGGACGCCCGACGGCCGCGGCCCGTCATTGGCCGCCCTGCTGATGCAGGCGGTCGACTTCGATTTCACCCTCGCCCGGCAACCGTCCGCCGCCGTGGACCTGCGGGGCGCGCAGGTCTCCTACCTCCACGACAGCGACCACAGCTGGCCGAAGGTGGTGGAGCTGGACGGCTTCGTCTACGGCTCCATCAAGGGGAATGGGGCGGGCGAGCGGCGGGAGGCGGTGGGACGGCGGGACTCCGTGGCCCGCCGCGTGGCGTGGATACGACGCAGCCCGGGCTACAACCCCCAGCCCTATGAGCAGTTGGCGAGCTGGTACCGGAAGGCCGGCCACGACGACGACGCCCGCCGCGTGCTCCTGGCCAAACAGCGCCACCGGCGTCAGACTCTGCCCCTGGCCGCGCGCGCGTGGGGGCACCTGCTGGACGCGACCGTCGGGTACGGCTACCGCCCCTGGCTGGCCGGCGTCTGGCTCCTCGCGCTGAGCTTGCTGGGCACGCTGTCCTTCGGCACCCGCTCCCCCAACCCAGTCAAACAAGGTGAGGGCGCCCCCTTCCAGCCCCTTGTCTACACACTTGACCTTTTGATCCCTATCGGTGGTCTGGGTCAGCGCACGGCCTGGTACTGGTCGAACGACAGCCTTCAGGCGCTGGCCTACCTCCTGATCGCCTTCGGCTGGGTGCTGACGACCGCCGTCATCTCGGGTGTCACCCGTGCCCTGCAGAAGAGCTAGCGGGCGACAGCCGAGTCCAGGCGCCTCCAGCAGATGAGTGCGCATCCCAGGGTGAGGAAGGCCTCGTGGATGTCATCGCGTATCTCCCAGCGGATCCGCAGGCGGCGGAACCAGTGAAAGTGGGTGAACGCGCGCTCCACGACCCAGCGTTGTTTGCTCAGACCGGAGCCGTGCCCGGTGCCGCGGCGGGCGATCACGGGCTTCACACCGAGGTCCCAGACGAGACGGCGGTACTTGTCGTGGTCGTAGCCGCGGTCACCGAGCACCATGTCCGGACGGCGCCGGGGCCGGCCGCGCTTGCCCCGGACCGGCGGCACAGCCTGGAGGAGTGGGATCAGCTGGGTGACGTCATTGCGGTTCCCGCCAGTCAGGGTGGCAGCGAGCGGAATGCCGGCGGCGTCGGTGATCAGGTGGTGTTTGCTGCCCGTCCTGCCCCGGTCAACGGGGCTTCGTCCGGTCTCGGAGCCACCTTTAACGCCCGGATGTGGGAGCCGTCGACCGCCGCCCGAGAGAAGTCCAGAGCACTCGCGCTGCGGAACTTGGCGAGGAGGACCTCGTGCAGCCGGGGCCACACACCGGCCTCAGTCCACTCGGCGAGACGCCGCCAGCAGGTCATGCCCGACCCGAAGCCGAGCTCCTGCGGCAGGTGTTCCCATGCGATCCCGGTGTGCAGAACGAACAGAATGCCCTGGAACACCAGCCGGTCAGGACGCCGCTTACGCCCGGGGTGCCGGGCCCGAAGCTCGACCTTCGGCAGCAGTGGCCCGACCACCGCCCACAGCTCATCGTCGACGTTCCATGGCTTCGGTCGAGCCACCCAGCACCCCCGGATCATCAGTCCCGGAGTGATCCAACCATCTTTTCGTTAGGAGTTCCTAGCGGCTCGGGCAGTGGATCAAGGCAGCGAAGGATTCGTTCTCCTCTCAGGTGCCGGTGATCTGGCCGTCCTCCAGGTGCATTCGACGGGTGACCCGTACTGCTTCCAGGAGCCGGCGGTCGTGGGAGACGAGCAGCAAGGTGCCGTCGTAGGAGTCGAGGGCGGCTTCGAGTTGTTCGATTGCCGGGAGGTCGAGGTGGTTGGTGGGCTCGTCCAGGACAAGCAGGTTCACCCCGCGGCCCTGGAGCAGCGCGAGCGCGGCCCGGGTCCGCTCGCCGGGGGAGAGCGTGGTCGCCGGCCGTAGGACATGCTCGGCGCCGAGGCCGAACTTCGCCAGCAGGGTACGGACCTCGGCCGGTTCCATGAAGGACGCCCCGGCGCCGAAGGCGTCCAGGAGGGTTTCGGCCCCGTGGAACAGGGCGCGAGCCTGGTCGATCTCGCCGGTCACCACTGCGGTGCCGAGGCGGTGGTGGCCGGAGTCGAGCGGGATACGGCCAAGGAGTGCGCCCAGCAGGGTGGACTTTCCGGTGCCGTTGGCGCCAGTGATGGCAATCCGGTCGCCCCGGTCGACCTGTAGCGAGACGGGACCGAGAGCGAAGTCGCCGCGCCGGATGACGGCGTCGCGCAGGGTGGCCACGACCGCGCCGGACCGTGACGTGGTGGCGATGTGCATCCGCAGCTGCCACTCCTTGCGGGGCTCCTCCACCTCCTCGAGACGCTCGATCAGGCGCTCTGCCTGCTTGGCCTTGGCGGCCAGGTTCTCGCTGTTCTCCGTGCGTGCGTTGCGGCCGAGCTTGTTGTTGTCCCGGCTGCGGCGCTGCGCGGTGCGTACTCCTTTGTCGGCCCAGGACCGGTGGACGTTGGCCCGTTCCTGGAGGGCGGACTTCCGCTCGGCGTACTCCTCGTACTCCTCGCGGGCGTGCCGCTTGGCGCGCTCGCGTTCCTCCAGATAGGCCGTGTAGCCGCCTCCGAACAGGCGCACCTGCTGCTGGGCGCGGTCGAGTTCGAGGACCTGGGTGACGGTGCGGGTGAGGAACTCACGGTCATGACTGACCACGACCGCGCCGGCCCGCAGCCCGCGGACGAACTGCTCGAGTTGTTCCAGGCCGGCCAGGTCGAGGTCGTTGGTGGGCTCGTCCAAGAGGAAGACGTCGTAGCGGGACAGCAGCAGGGACGCCAGCTGAGCGCGGGCGGCCTGTCCACCGGACAGGGACGTCATGTCCTGCTCCAGGTGGACCCCGAGACCGAGCGTGGCGGCGACCTGTTCCGCGCGTGCGTCCAGGTCGGCGCCGCCCAGAGCGAGCCAGCGCTCCAGACTGCTGGCGTAGGCATCATCCGCCCCGGCCACGTTGTCGGCCAAGGCCTGCGCGGCACTGTCCAGCGCGTGCTGAGCTGCGGCGACACCGGTGCGGCGGGCGAGAAAGGCATAGACACTTTCCCCCGGGCGACGGTCCGCTTCCTGGGGCAGGTATCCGACGGTCGCGCCGGCCGGGGCCGTGTAGACCTGTCCTTCCCCGGGCTGGTCGAGTCCAGCGAGGATGCGCAGCAGGGTGGACTTGCCCGCCCCGTTGGCGCCGACGAGGCCGATCACCTCGCCCGGGGGCACGACGAGGTCGAGGTCGGTGAACAAGGGAAGGTCGCTGTGGCCCGCGGCGAGGTTCTTGATGGTCAGGGTTGCGGCCATATGGTCACCTATCGAAAGCAATCGGTCACCTGTGGTGACAATTGTGAGGGGAGGTACCAGCTCGGTACGCGACGGCAGGCGGGAGCGCGGTGAATGTCTACGGGGTCGGACCGGCACAAAGGGCCGGGAAACGCGCAGAGGACACAGGCACACCACCGCCATCGCCGGGTGAACCGGGCGTGGCGGGACGGCACGGGCGATGACACCGTGCTGTCGAGCGGGGGCAGGTACCTCAGATGCGCAAAATCCACCTCAATCGGTGACAACAAGACCGTTCACTACGGTACACACCGACCCCGCAGCCGTGCCACCCGATTCCCTGGCGGGGTCGGACGCGAGGAGGATACGCCGGTGTCTTCGCTCCCCGGCCGTCCGTCCCGACCGCGAAGTGACTTTCGATCCCAGGCCCTGTAGCCGCTCGTTTTGAGGCTCATCCCCAGCCGTCCGCGATGCCGGACCGCTGACGCATGCCTCGATGGCGGCGCCCTCCCATGGCCTGGGCCCGTTGCACCTTCCTCGCTCCACCCTGTCGCGCTGCCGGCGTACAGGGGGCCTGCCCAGGCCCGCCCCTGCCCCCACCCCCCTTCGCACGCGAACAGGAACCCACCTCCATGCCCACCCACACCCCCTTCCGGCCGCACACCGTGCGCACCGGCCGTAGCGCCGCGATCACTTTGGCCGTGGTGCTGGTCGCCGAGCTGATGAACGCGCTCGACGCCTCCATCGTCTACACCGCCCTGCCCCTGATCCAGGCGGACACCGGCGCCTCCAGCGCCGCGATGCAGTGGATCCCCGCCGCCTACGCGCTGACCTTCGCCCTCGGCCTGATCACCGGTGGTCGCCTCGGCGACCTCTACGGCCGCAAACGCGTCTTCCTTGCCAGGACCGTCCTCTTCACCCTGGCCTCACTGCTGTGCGGGATCGCCACCAGCCCACAACTCATGGTGGCGGCACGGGCGGTGCAGGGCGTCGGCGTCGCAGTGATTGTGCCGCAGGTCCTGGCCACCATCGCGGTCACCGTCGAAGGACCGTCCCGGGCGAAGGCGTTCGGCCTGTACGGCATGGTCATGTCGCTCGGCGGCGTCCTCGGCCCCGCCCTGGGCGCCGTGCTCACCGCTGCGGACATCGCCGGTCTGGGCTGGCAGATGATTCTCCTGATCAACCTGCCGATCGGCCTGGCCAACCTCGTCCTCGGCTTCCGCCGCCTCCCGGAGTCGAACGCGCCGCGGGCCCACGGCTTCCGCTGAGGAGGGACTGGAGGCGATCGACACCGAGACCGGTCGTCTCGTTCTGCCTGTCCGGCCCATCGCTCCCCCTGTTCATGGTCTGCGTGATCATGACGACCATAGCGACTGGGTTCCCCGGAGACAGGACAAATTCCCCCAGCACCAGGCAGCGGACCCGTGCGGGACGATCCAGGCCGTCTCGAAGCCACCACACAGGCCTCATAGTCTGGTCAGTGGTGATCCGAAAGAAGCGCCCTAGGTCTCACCGAAGCCGACCTGCCGGCCTTGTCGAGCGGACGCATGGCCCGAACATGGACGATCACTCCCGCGCGTCGGCCCTCCAGGTCAACGACCGCGGGAACTCCTGGATCACGCGCTCCCCCGAAGAGGGGTGGGCGATCGTCGGGGCGCGGCATGGTGCGTCGGCGGTGTGGCGGGTCGGAGGTGGTGGAGCTGGTGGACGGCGGTGGCCAGCAGGGCGGTGAACACGCCGAGCAGGAGGGCGCAGACCCACATCTGCCGGCTTCCCGGGTCAAGCCATCCTGTCCAGGCGGCCGCGGCCGCCCACAGCAGGGCTCCGGCCGCGTAGTGGGAGCGGATGCGGCGCAGTTGGCGTGCGGTCCGCAAAGACGTGAGGAGTTCGCGTTCGGCTACCATGCGCGGACGCCTACCCCGAAGGCGCGGAGATCCACAGGACGGACGGACTGTGGGCCCGTCCTGGAACACCTGCCGGGTCGCGACCGCTTGGACCATCAATGAGTGCCTCGCCGCCCACCGGCCTATGTCGGCACAAATGCGCTGCGATTAAAGCGCATTGACGCGACCTCAGAAGATCTTCTTACGGAACGTTTGCCGATGTGGTGTCCGGTCACACGATGGGTTAGCGGAGTCCGTGGCCCTCGCGGGCAGGGCTTCGTCCGGCGCCTGAGCCGCACTTCCCCGAGGTGCGGCCCGGGCCGCCAGGCTCTTCACCTGTCGTTCGGGATCCGGACGGCACCGGGCGCCACAGCCCCGGCCTCCTCCCCGGCCGGGGCATTCACCGCAACCCCGGCGAGTCCCCGGCCACTGCGCCCAGACCGCCGTCGCCGGGCATACGGATCCCCGCGGCAGCGGATCAGCGGGAGGCAAGTACGGAGTCGTCGAGGACGCCGGCGCCGGGCAGCCGGTGGCGAGCGGCTATCAGCGCGGCATGCACGTCCGCCGTGCCAGTGGCCACACACAGCGCGTACTCGACGTCCTTGATCTCCTTGTGCACGGGCGACTGGCCATCCGCAGCAGCAAGGACGGACAACGCCCAGTAGCGATCGACGAGACCGGGGAGCACCGCCGGGTGAGCCATCAACATGGAGTTCGCCTTCCGCTAACCGTTCCATCAGGTGGCCGTCGCCTACCCTGCCGATCACGGATGAATCCGGCCCCTCGCACGCCCCCATTGAGGCGTTGACCGGGGACCCCAGACTGCGGAGCCAGATGAGGCTGGCCGCGAGGGGCGCGCGCCGATATCCGCCGGTCCTCAGTGGTGTCTGCGGCTGCGCCACCCGCAGACCGCGAGCGTGGCGAGGGCCAGCAGCAGGCCGTACCGGACCGCCGGCCGCGCCAGGACTGCGGTCGAGGTGGGAACGCCGTTGGAGATCTCCGCTCGGGCACCGGTGGCTGCTTCAAGGACTTGGTCGGCGATCAGTACGGCCTTCTGCCGCGCCTGCTGACCCGTCCCCGGAATGCTGTCGGACATGTTCCGCTCCTCCCGTCGCGTCAGGCCTTGAGGGCCGGGAGGACGGTCTTACGGTAGTTGTCGAAGAAGGCGTCCTGTTCGGGGCCGATCTGGCCGACATAGACCTCGTCGAAGCCGGCGTCGATGTATGTGCGGATCGCGGTCACGTGCTCGTCGGGGTCACCCCCGCACGGCGTGTTCTCGGCCACCTGATCGCGGGTGACGAGCTGGCCTGCCTGCTCGAAGTGGGCGGGGGTCGGCAGGATCTGGCCGAGTTCGCCGGGCAGGACCTCGCTGGGCCACAGGCGGTGGACGGTGTCGATGGCCTTGTCGCGGTCGGTGTTCCAGCACACCTTGAGCCCGCCGATCACCGGCTTGTCCGAACCGCCCGCCTGGCGGAAGGCGTCGATCAGCTCCTGCTCGGGGCCCATGAGGACGAAACCGTCCGCGATGCGCCCGGCCAGTTCCGCGGCGTTCGGCCCGAAGCCGGATACGTAGACCGGGGGCGGCGTCCCAGGGACGGTGTAGAGGCGGGCGTTGTCGACGGTGTAGTGCCGGCCCTGGTGGTTGACGAGTTCACCGGTGAACAGCTTCCGCATGACCTCCACAGCCTCTTCGAGCATGTCCGCGCGTTCCGCGTGGCGGGGCCAGGGGTCGCCCAGGACGTGTTCGTTGAGTGCCTCCCCCGTGCCCACGCCGAGGGTGAAACGGTCGTTCAGCAGGACGCTGGAGGTGGCTGCGGCCTGCGCCGTGATGACCGGGTGGAGCCGGGTGGTGGGGCAGGTCACGAGGGTGGTCACCGGGAGGTCGACGGTCTGCGACAGGGCGCCGATCATGGACCAGGCGAAGGGGCTGCTGCCCTGGGCGTCGTTCCACGGATGGAAGTGGTCGGAGATCGCCAGCCGGGTGAACCCCGCGTCCGCCGCCCGCCTTGCCTGGTCCAGCAGTTGGTCGGGGGTGAACTCCTCGCAGGACAGGAAATAGCCGAACTCCGTCATGGTGCGCTCCGTTCTTCAGCGTGCTGGCGGCTCGGCCGGACAGGCCTGTCCAGCCGGGGAAGGGGGACGGCGGCCGGGTTGGGGTTCCGGGGCCCGTGCCTGGGTCTAGCTCGGCGGGTAGGGGTTGGCCTTGAGCCGGCGGGCGAGGTGGGCGGTGTTCGCGGCCAGGGTCTTGGTGGTGGCGGCGGTCTTCTCGGGGGTCTTGTCGAGGTCCTGGTAGTCGGTGTGCTGCATCGCTTCGCCAACCCAGTAGGTGACGGCGTTGGGGGCGAGGGAGAACCCGGCGTCGTTCAGGCCCTGGAAGAGGTCGGCGCTCACCTTGTGGGCGCCGTCCTCGTTGCCGACGACGCAGACCGCGGCGACCTTGCCGTAGGTGAGCATGCGGCCCTCGTCGTCCGTTTCGGAGATCTCCGCGTTGAGCCGTTCCATGACCTTCTGGGCGATGCTGGAGGGGTGTCCGAGCCAGATCGGCGTGGACAGGACGAGGATGTCGGCGCCGAGGATCGTGTCGCGGATCTGAGGCCAGGCGTCGCCGTCGCCCAGGTCCGTGCTGATTCCGGTCTTCACGTCGTGATCGGCGATCCGGATGGTGTCGCCCACGACTCCGTGTTCGGCGAGCGCGGTCATCGTCTGCTCGGCCAGCAGCAGAGAGCTGGACGGTTTCGGAGACGGAGACAGGGTGCAGACGAGGGCGACAGCGCGCAGTGGGGTGGTTTCGGTGGATTCCATGTAACCCCGGCTACCCGGCCTCGCCGCCCGCTATCACCGCGACACGAAGATCCACCCTCCCAGGCGCGGATTCGACAGGCGCCAGGGACCAGGACCGGGGCGGCGAAGCGGCTCGTCGACGCCGCGCCTACCGGCACCATGGACGCTTTTCGATCTCGTCGACGGCCTCGCGGCAACCACCGCGGGCACCGAGGAGCTGGCCGGGTACAGGGCCCCCGGCGGCGGCACTATGACCGCCACCCTCGTCGATGAACGCGGCCGGCGTGGCGGGCGTCTGGTCTTCACCGACCAAGGCCCCGGCATCCCCGACACCGGCCTCGCCCTCACCGACGGATGGACCTCCGGCAACGGCATGGGCCTCGGGCTCTCCGGCTCCCGCCGGCTCGTCGACAGCTTCCTCCTGGACACCGCACCCGGCGAAGGCACCACCGTCACCATCACCAAATGGGCCAGGTGACCACCGTCCGGGAGCCAGGACACCGATACCGGCATCCGACACCTTCATCGGGGCACAAGAGCCGCATGCATCTCCTCGTGCTCTTCGTATTGCCCCTCGGACTCGCGCTTGTCCTCCTGGCCATCGCCGAACCCCACCACCCTGAGCCTCACCAACGCGCCCGCCACCGCCGCTGACACCACTGCCCCGCCTCCACAGAGCACAGGGCACAGGGCACAGGGCACAGGGCACAGGGCACACCCAACGCGGCGCAGGCCGCAGAGGTTACCGCGAGGTGGCGAGGACGAGCGCCGGACAGCGGCTCCCTCTACAGGGTGCGTGCCGCGTCGATGCCGTCGTCGGTGATGCGGAGGATGCCTCGTACCTGGGTGAGGTCCAGGAGGCGGCCCAGTTGCTCGGGCACCGGGCCGGCCACGACGAGGCGGTCCGTGTGCAGCATGCGCACCATGAGGTTGAGCATCGAGGAGTCGGCGAAGGCGACCCGAGTGACGTCCAGGACGATCCGCCGTACACCGGGGTCGTCCGCGGCTTGCGTACAGGCCTGGTCTAGGGGTGCCAGGGTGTCTTGGTCGAAGTCGCCGGCGCAGACGATGACGCGGACACCGTCCTCATCGGGCAGGACCCGGACCTGCTGCTCCACCTGCGAACTCCCCACTATCTGCCTGCCGCCTGCTGTCGCGGTCACCGTAGCTGCTCAACATACCGGCGCAGACAACACATGTTGTCAACGGTCTCGAACGCAGGCTCTCCCGGGTGTTCACGCGACCCGTCCTGGCCATTCAGGCGATTCCAGGCCGATTGCCCTTTGAAGCTCTTAGTTGCGGTCGGACGGTGCTCCCCCGTCGTCCCCGCAGCCGGGGCCGGCGGCGGTGATCGCGGCGAGAGCCGCGGTCAGAGTGGGGTGGATACGGAAGACATCGCGGGTGCCGGTGACGTCCAGGCGGCGGGCCAGAGCGGGGCTGAGGGGGCCGACGAGGTGGAGGCTGCTGTGGGTCCTGGCGGTCAGGAGGAGGCCGAGGAGGATTTCGTCGGCGTGCTCGAGGGAGCCGAGGTCCACGATGAAGGGCAGACCGGTGAGCGCGGCGCGGATGAATGCCGCCCGCAGTACCCGCTCGTCCCCGTGGTTCGCCGCCCCGCGCAGGACCAGGACCGTGGCCGGGGGCTCGGGTATGGGTGCTTGGAGGATGGTCAGTCGGTCGGGAGGGTCGGCGCCGGTGCTGTCAGTCATGGCGCGGTCAGCGCCGGTGGTGGTCGGGGACGCGCAGGGCCAGGAGAGCGGTGTCGTCGCTAGCCCACCCCGCGTGGCGGACGGCGAGGGCGTTGGTGATGTGGTCGACGGTGTCGGCGGCGCTCATGCCGGCGGTGGCGGCCAGGGTGCGGGCGAGGTCGGCGTCGTCGAACACGTCCCGGCCGGGACGTCCGGGGCGGGCGCGGGCCTCGGTCGCGCCGTCGGTGAACAGCAGGAGAAGGTCGCCCGGGTTGAGGCGGAAGCGGGTGTCCACGAGACGGATGGGGTCGAAGACGTTGAGGAGCTGGCCGGGGGTGCCCAGTTCACGGACGGTGCCGTCAGCGCGGCGTACGAAGGCCGGCGGGTGCCCGGCCAGCGCAAGGGTCCCGGCGATGCCGGCGGGGGTAAGGCGGAAGCGGGCGTAGACGGCGGTCAGGAACCGCGGCTCGTCCTGGGCGAGCATCGCCGCGTTCAGGTGCGCAAGGACATCGGCCGGGGCCCAGTTCTCGCTGGCGATCGCCCGGATCGTGTACCGGGCCATGGAAGACACCTGCGCGGCCTGGACGCCCTTGCCGCACACGTCACCCAGCACCGCGCCCCAGGAAGTCCCGCGGGTGCGGAACAGGTCGTAGAAGTCGCCGCCGACCTCGATGTCGGAGCGTCCCGGCCGGGAAGCGGGAGTGTAGGAGGCCGCGACCTCCACGCCCGGTACTGCCGGCGGGGTCGGGGGCAGGAGGCCCTGCTGGAGAGAGTGCGCGAGGTCCGCGGAAAGACTGTGCGCCTTCTGCGCGGCCGTCAGCGACTGGCGCAGGCTTATCTCCGCCCCCACCGAACGGGCGAGGGTCTCCAGCGTCGTCAGGTCAGCCGAAGTCCAAGCACGGGGGCTGTCGTCGATCACACAGAAACTCCCCAGTACCTCCCCGCCGGAGCCGAGAAGGGGATAGCCGGCCCAGGCGCCGATATTCATCGGGCCGACGGAGGGATGCTCGCGGGTCCTGGGATCGCTGGCGGCGTCGTCCACGATGAACGGCTCACCCTCCAGACCGACCAGGAAGTAGCAGAAACTCTCCTCGACCGGGTTCTGGCGGTCCGCGACCGCGACGGCGTCCACGCCGACACAGGCCTTCCAGAACGAGCGGGACTCGTCCACCAGCGTGATGAACGCCCGCCCCGAACCGGTCACCCGCGCCGCCAGACCCGCAAGATCCTCGAAAACCTGCTCCGAGCCGGTGTCCAGCAGACCCGTCGCCCGCACCGCGGCCAGACGCGCACGATCACGGAGCTGCCGAGGCAAGGGCGCAGCCGTCCGTTGTGCCAGCACTCCCACAGCTCCCCCACCGTCCTCGGAAGGCTGCCCCAGCAGCCGTCGCTCATCTGTCCGGCATACAGCCAATCACGCCGTACACCCCCGACCAACCCCGCTCCGCTGACGGAAACCACAGAAAACGCCTCTACGCCTGACCACGGCCCAGGCCGGACCGGGCCGGTCTACGCGGTCTGGAGGAACCCATCGGGGGCAGGCGGTTAGAGTCCCCTGGTGGCCGCGCCCGCAGCGTGGACCGTCCAAGAGGGCATAGGAGGCCGAACAGCCCGTGGTGACCCGCCCCACACCCATAGCGTGCTCCGCCCTCTACACGGGCAGCGAGCCGATCGCCCAGGCCCGCCACCTCACACGCCGTTTCCTCGCCGAGATCCAGGACGTTCACCTCCTGCCGGTCAGCGACCGCGCCCTGCACCTGGTGGAACTCGTGGTCAGCGAGCTCGTCACCAACACCCGCAAATACGCCCCCGGCCCCAGCCGGCTCGACCTGGAAGTCCGCGACGGGTGCGTGGAAGTAGGGGTCTGGGACAGCAACCCCAACCCGCCCGCACTCCTGCCCCCCGACCCCCTGCGCATCGGCCAGCAAGGACTCGGCATCGTCATCGGCGCCGCCCGCACCTTCGGAATCGAACGCGGACCCACCGGAAAACGCATCACCGCAACCATCCCCCTCACCGACGACTAAACGCCCTGAACAAAGGGACGGCAGAACCCAGCCCCCGCGGGCGGCAGTGCGGGCCGGCCCTGACACCTGACGCCGGCACCACGTCGATCAGAACTCGCCCCGCCCGGGACAGGCAGGGCGGGCGGGGTGAACAGCAAGACGCGGTCGCCGTCGGACCTCTGCGCATAAGCCACCCAGGCCTCCAGCAAATGCGGCGGCGGAATCGCTTCGGCGGCCTGTGCCAGCATTGGCTCCACCGGGGGGTGCAGCGTCACGCCAGGTGTCCGTTTCGGGTGTTCCACCCGCTCCCAGCCTGCAGCATCATGGACGGCATGGAAGAGCGAGAGAAAACCGCGCCGGGCGTCTGGGAGGGCGGGCAGGCGCGGTGCGTCGTGCACGTCGGAGGCGAGATGGACGCCGACCGGGCCCCGATGCTGCATCAGGCCCTGCACACGGCGATCACCCAGCCTGATGGACCCGACGAGATCGTCATCGACCTCGCGGACCTGTCTTTCTGCGACTCCTCCGGCATCAACGTCCTCGTCCGCGCCCGCCACACCGCGACCGCCCACGGCCGGAGCATCAGCCTGCTCAACCCACAGCCCCATTTCCGGCGGCTCCTGGAGATGACCGGCGCCGACGCCGTCTTCCCCATCACCGACACATAACCGGCCCCGCCGGCACCCCACCCGCCGGTCGCTCCACGAGAACGCACGCCCCCCGGATACGCAAGCCGCCCAAAGGACCACGGCGGACCTGCCCGCCAAGAGAGCGCGCCGTAGCCAGCGATGTCGAGCACAGGACGGTGCGGGCCGCCGTCACCGATGTGAGGGCGGCCCGCGCCCATGTCCGCAGCGAAGGATGTCGGCCCGGGGTCAGGCGGCCCGGTCGAAGACCAGCAGCATGTTCGGGCAGCCGGCCGCGTAGCGCAGCAGCGCCTCACGCTCCGCCTGGTCCACCGACAGCGCCCACCGGTGCTTGGTCGCCACCCACTCCCCGACGTACCGGCAGTGCACTACCGGCGCAGGCGTCCACGTCGCCGGACCTGGTCGGACTTCTGCCGCTTCGACCGCGCGGTCACCCAGACCAGGGTCACGTCTGAGCCAAGGTCGTTGGTGTACCGGCGGCGCCGCTCCGTGGTCCAACTGCCACCCATGCGGGGCGCGTCGGGGCATTCCCGGGTGGAGCGGCTCAGATAGCGATGTTCTGGCCCCGGTAGTACTCGCCAAGCTCGGTGCGGTAACCGGCGTCCCCGCGGTGCTTGTCCTTGTCGTATTCGGGAGAGTCCTTGATCTGGTCCTTCGTCAGAGCGACGTAGACCTTCCGCTCCTCCTGATCGATTCGCTTGATCGTGCCCGCCGGCAGGACGGCGTGCTTGCCGAAGATCCAAAAGCCGGTGTCGACGACGATGTGGGCCGAGCCGACCTCCGTCGTCTCCTCATCCACGCTCCCGATCTTCCCGTCGGTGGCCTCGACGTCGAACCCGACCAGCTTCAGACCGGCGCCGGGGTGCGCGACCAGGTGGTAGTCCCAGAGGTTGCTCACGATGAAGCTCCTTCAACGAGGTAGGAGTGCAGTGTCCTCGCGACATCTGCCCGCTCCAACTCCCCCAACACGCCGCGGCCATGCCAGCCGCCCCGGATGTCACCCAGACAGCCGCAGAACCGCTGGTCGAGGGGCACGGTGACAGGCCGGCCGTCTGGAGCCCCGCTGCCGGCGAGGAGTGCACATGGAGCATGGAGCCTTGGGCACCGCAGGATGCTTCACCGGAGTCGCCGATCTCGCACCTGCCCGGTGGGATTCCGGTCGCATCAGCGGCAACACGCGCCTCTACCACCGGCGACCCCTGGATCCCAACGGCCGCGCGATCAGGGGGAGTCGAGCGCGTAGTCATCGAGTGCGCTCGTGCCGGGCCGGCGGTGCCTGGCGGGCATCAGCGCTACGTGAGCGCATCAACGAGCAGGCTGGTGGGCACCCGAGCAAGGCAGGAAGGCCGTCACCGAGCGGCCGTAGCACCACAGGCCGTCGAGGCGAAGCCTCGCACAGGAGGGGCAGACACAGGTGAAGGGCTTTCGTAGCTTCATCCTTCGAGGCAATGTCGTCGACCTGGCAGTCGGCATCGTCATCGGCGCCGCCTTCACGGCGGTCGTCAACGGATTCGTCGGCGCCTTCCTGACCCCGCTGGTCGGGCTCGCCACCGGAGCGGCGGGCGACATGAACCGCAAGACGTTCACCATCGGCTCCACCCCCTTCCCCTACGGGGCCTTCATCAACGCGACGATCAGCTTCCTGCTCCTCGCCACCGCCCTGTACTTCCTGGTGGTCCTGCCCATCAACAAGCTCCACGAGCGCCTCGCCCCCCACCAGGACGTCCAGGCTCCCAAACGCGACTGCCCCGAATGCCTCAGTCCCGTACCCGCACAGGCCCGCCGCTGCGCCTCCTGCACCGTCGCGCTGCCCCCTGTCCCCGCACGGGCCGGCACCGAGACCCAGCGCGTGAGCTGATCCAGCCGCGGCACTCGAGGGCAGCCATCGGTTGCTGCCGCCCGCGCCGGCCCGGGTGACGGCACCGGGCCACGGGCAGCAACGGCCTCCCGACCCGTCGCAAGCAACGTCCACCGTCCACCCTCCACGGTGTCGGAGCGTGGGGCGGGGTAGATGCGCTGCATGAACATGACGAAGGAACTGGTGTCCGAGCTCGGGGTGCGGGAACTGATCGGGTGGCTGGTCCACGTCATCGAGGCGGCCGGCGCTTTGATCATTTTCACGGGCGCGGTCTGGGCGTTCACGGGCTTTGCCGTGACCGGTCTGCGCAAGCGCTCCCTCATCGGCGAGTTCAACAAGATCCGCCTCAGCCTCGGACGGTTCCTCGTCCTCGGACTCGAGTTCCAACTCGCCGGTGATGTCCTGCGCACGGCGGTCGCACCGAGCTTCACCGAGATCGGTCAGCTGGCCGCCATCGCCGCCATCCGCACCGTCCTCAACTTCTTCCTCACCCGCGAAATCGCACAGGAGCGAGCCGAGATCGAGCACGACCAGAAGAAGGATGCGTCGTATCCCGTGAATGCCTGAGCCCGACACGTCGCCCGGGCGTTGCCCCAGGCGGGCAGGGCACGCGAGCTTCTCCCGCGCCCCTGTCGGCTCAGTGGCCGGCGAACAGGCGAACAGGCGAACAGCGCATACCGCGTGGCGGCACGGTCCGCGTCAACCGCCGGCCGGTGGAGCAGGCGAGGGGATTCAAGCTCCTGCTGCCGTTCCTCCTGCCGCTACCCGCACCGGCCCTCGCCTTGGCCGCCACGAAACCTTCCCCGGGCCACGGACGCCACCGCAACAGCCCCTGACCCACACGCAGCACAGGCATACGGATGACGCGGGTTCCAGCCGTGCGGTGCCGGACATGCTGGCCGGCGAGCCCGTCGAGATCTACCCCTTTCTCGGCAGCTACCTCCTGGCCGAGCCCATCGATGGGCCCGGAGCAGGCCTCGCGGTCCACGGACACGCCACCCCGGCACGAAACGCGGTATGACAGTCGTGGGAGTTAGGGCGCGCAACGTCGCCCTGCTCGTGATCGACCGGGCCTGCCCCGTCTACCACCTGTCACCGGGGTTCGCCGGCGGAGCGGTAAGACGACGCACAGCTCCCGAAGTGACCTGCCCATCACAGGCACGCCCTCGGGCAGCCGTCAGCCTCGCACGAGGTCGAACTCCTTCACGAGGGTGGCGCAGAAGACGTTGAGGTCATCGGGCTTACGGCTGGTGACGAGCGTGGCCGAGGCCGCGCGGCACACGTGCACCTCCTCGTCGACCCAGGTGCCGCCCGCGTTGCGGATGTCGGTCGCAAGGCTCGGCCAGGAGGTGAGGGTGCGGCCGCGCAGGACATCGGCCTCCACCAGGATCCACGGCGCGTGGCAGATCGCCGCGACCGGTTTGCCCGCTTCGAAGAAGCTCCGGACGAATCCGACGGCCCGCTCGTTCGTGCGCAGCGCGTCCGGATTGGCGACGCCACCGGGCAGGACGAGTGCGTCGAAGGCGTCCGAGGTGTCGCCCGCCAGCAAGTGGTCGACGGGGTAGGTGCCGGCCCTGTCGAGGTGGTTGAATGCCTGCACCCGCCCAGGCTCCGTCGATACGAGCTGCGGGTTCCAGCCAGCGGCCTCGACAGCCTTCCAGGGCGCGGTGAGCTCGACTTCCTCGACGCCTTCGGGGGCAGTCAGAAACGCGATGCGCATGGGGTTTCACTTCCTTCCTCTTCCTTCGTCGGAACTTCGGCTCTTCAGAACTTCGTGACGACGGCGGTCGCGCCCGTTCGCCCGCGTGGCGGACCGGCGCGTTCCGTCTCCCTTCGCGCCTTCCCCGGCTGCGCGTCCCAAACCAGGAGCCGCGCCTGTGGACGTCCCGCTACCGCCCCTCCAGCCGGGTGCCGCATCGTGACGGGCTCGAAGGCGTCGGGTTCGGCAGGGGAGCGGCCGGGGCAGGCGCGGGGGTGCCCAGTTCGTTCGCGAGGATTCGGAGCAGCGCCGTGACCCCCTCCGCACAGCCCCGCCAAAAGGCCCGGAGCCCCTACGCGCGGGCCGCCGACTACGTGGCGGCGGCCTCGATCTTCCTCCAGGACAACCTCCTGCTCACGGAACCGCTGCGCCCCGAACACGTCAAGCCAAGGCTGCTGGGCCACTGGGGGACCTGCCCCGGCATCACCACGGTCTACGAGGCCCTCAACACCCTCGTTCGCGAGCGCGGCGCGGACGTCCTGCTGGTCACCGGGCCGGGGCACGGTGCGCCCGCGCTCCACGCCAATCTGTGGCTGGAAGGCACGCACGGGGACTGCGACCCCGCCCTGGCCCGGACCGGGCCCGGACTGCGCGAGCTCGCACGTCGCTACTGCGCCCCGGACGGCTTCCCGAGCCACCTATCCCCAGCCGTACCCGGCGTCCTCCACGAGGGCGGAGAGCTCGGGTACGCGCTCGCGACGGCCTTCGGTGCGGTCTTGGACGCCCCGGACAGGATCGCCGCCTGCATCGTCGGGGACGGCGAGGCCGAGACCGGCCCGACCGCCGGAGCATGGCACTCGAACAAGTTCCTCGACCCCGTGTCCTGCGGCGCAGTCTTGCCCGTTCTGCACTTGAACGGATTCAAGATCTCCTCACCGACGGTCTTCGCGACGATGACGGACGAGGAGCTGACGCACCTCTTCCGGGGCTACGGCTGGGACCCCCGGATCGTCGACGTCAGCGACGATCCTTCCGAGGAGCCCCTGACGGCCGCCGTCCTGGACGCCCACACCGTCATCCGCGGGCTCCAGCACCGTGCCCGCAGCGGTGACCGACCGGCCCGTCCCACCTGGCCGATGATCGTCCTGCGGAGCCTCAAGGGCCAGGGCGCCCCCGCCGAGGTCGAGGGCACGGCGATCGAGGGGACCTTCCACGCCCACCAGGTACCCCTCCCGGAAGCGCGTGAGGACCCGGTGCAGCTGCGGGCCCTTGAGGAGTGGCTAGCCTCCTACCGGCCCCGGGAGCTGTTCGATGCACAGGGGCGGCCCGTGCCGGAGGTCCTCGCCGGCATCCCCGAAGGAGACGCGAGGATCGGAGCGCAGCCCGCCGCGAACGGTGGGAAACTGCGCCGGCCGCTCGATCTGCCGCCGCTCGCGAGGCATGCCGTGGACGTAACCGCCGGCCCCGGGTCGGCGACGGCGAGCCCCACCCGGGTCCTCGGCGGCTGGCTGGCCGACCTCATGCGGAACACCGCCGTGAGCCGGGACTTCCGCATCGTCTCGCCCGACGAGCTGGCCTCCAACAAGCTCGACGCCGTCCTCGCCACGAGCAGGCGCGCGTACCAGTGGCCCGTCGAGGAGTACTCCGAGGACCTGACCCGGTCGGGCCGGGTGATGGAAATGCTGTCCGAGCACAACTGCCAGGGCTGGCTCCAGGGCTACCTGCTCACCGGACGGCACGGCCTCTTCCCCACCTACGAAGCGTTCGCAGCCATCGTCGACAGCATGGCCAATCAGCACGCCAAGTGGCTGAAGATGTCCCGGGAGATCCCCTGGCGCGCCCCGGTCAGCAGCCTCACCTACCTCCTCAGCAGCGAGGGGTGGCGCCAGGAGCACAACGGGTACAGCCACCAGGGCCCGGGATTCATCAGCAACCTCCTCAACCGCAAGAACACCGTCACCGGCGTCTACCTGCCGCCCGACGCCAACACCCTGCTGGTCACCATGGAACGGCTCCTCGACGAGACCGGAAAGATCAACGCGGTGGTGGCGGGGAAGCACGAGGCCGCCCAGTGGCTCAATCTGGAGGCCGCCCGTGCGCACTGCCGGGCCGGCGCCTCCGCCTGGGAGTGGGCCGGCACCCAGGCGGGCCGGGACCCGGAGGTCGTGCTCGCCTGCGCCGGGGGCATCCCCACGGTCGAATCGCTGGCCGCTGCCGACCTCCTGCGACGCGACCTGCCCGAAGCCCGGATCCGCTTCGTCAACGTCGTCGACCTCTGCGCGCTCGCGCCACCGATCCACCACCCCCACGGCCTGTCCGACGAGGCCTTCCACGCCCTCTTCGGCGACACCACCCCGGTCGTCTTCGACTTCCACGGCTACCCCTCGGCCGTCCACCAGCTGCTCCACGGCCGGCCGCACCCCGACCGGTTCCACGTCCGCGGGTACGTCGAAGAGGGAACCACGACCACCCCGTACGACCTGCTCGCGCTCAACGGAACGACCCGCCACGACATCGCCGTCGCCGTACTAAAGCACCTTCCCGCCCACGCGGGCAGGACCGGCCGACTCGCCGCGCGGTACGCGGACCACCGAGACCGGCTCCTGAAGGAACTGCGCAGCACCGGTGTGGACCCGGCGGAGATCACCGAGTGGAAGTGGAGGCCGTGACAGGCCCCGTCCTCGTACTCGACGCGGGCTCCGCCAGCTTCCACCTCGCCGTCGTGGATGACCACGACGAGGTACTCGACCAGCGTGACCTGGACGGGCCGCCCGACAGCAGGGCCGCCGCCGCGATCGAGGGGTTCCTCGCGCGGGCCCCCTCGGTGACGGCCTGCGGCCACCGGCTGGTCCACGGGGGCCCGGACATCCGCCGTCCTACTCTCCTGGACTTTGCAGTCCGGCGCTCCGTGGAGGCCGCCGCCAGCCTCGCCCCGCTCCACGTCCCGCCGGCGCTGACCGCCCTCGACGCGGCCCGCCAGCTCCTGCCGGACCTCCCGCACATCGTCTGCCCGGACACCGCCTTCCACGACGGCCTGCCCGAGCCCGCCCGCACGTACGCCCTTCCCAAGGAATGGACACGAAGGCACGGCCTGCGCCGGTACGGCTTCCATGGCCTCTCCTACGCCTACACGCTGCGCCGCACCGCCGAGTTGCTCGGCCGGCCCGCCACAGAGCTCCAGGCTCCTCACCCACCTGGGCGGGGGCTGCTCCACCTGCGCCGTCCGCGAAGGCGTGAGCGTCGACACCACCATGGGAATGCCCCCGCTGGAAGGACGCCCGATGAGCAGCCGGAGCGGCAGCGTCGACCCCGGCATGCTCCTCTGGCTTCAGACCGAGGCGGGCATGGGGCCGCGCCGGCTGGCTGAGGTGCTCATGCGTGAGTCGGGCCTCTTCGGGGTGTCGGGCTCCTCGGGGGACACCCGCAAACTCGTCCGAGCTTGGCAGGCCGGCGACGCCGACGCGGCCCTCGCTCTCGACGTGTTCACCCTGGGCAATAGGCTGCCGCACCCGGGTGGGGGTGGCCTGCCTTGCGCGTCGCCGTGGGTATCCCTCAACACATGGGCTCCCCTCACACTGCCGAACGCGGCGGTGTTTCCGCTACATCGGATCCCCTGGGAAGCCACCCCGATCTGGCGGATCTCCTGCGCCAGAAGAACGCAGCCGTGTGCTGACGGGTTTGGAGTCGGCAAGGGCTGTCCTGTGGACCGACATGGCACGGCCCTGGCCGGGCTTCAGCTGTCCGAAATGGACGGCCTGCCGGTATGCGGCAACGGTAAGCGCACCCTCGGCCGCTCCGTCCGGCTGAACCGTCCCGCCGTCCCTTGGCCCGGAAAGCCCCTGATGTCATGCGGCAAACTGCGGGCTCCCGTGGGACAGGCCCGAGCGCCGCTGGGCGCGCAGCATGGCCGGCAGGTCAGCGGGCTCGAAGCCCGAACCACGGACGAGGGCCTCCAGCAGCTCCGGCGCCGATTCGTATCACTCGGCGCGGCGCACCGGTTTCGCGCGACCCTCCCCGAGGACCGCCCCGCCGTCGAGCTCCGCAGCAGCTCGTCCTCGTTGCCGAAACGGCTCAACCCGCAGTCGAGACCGTCGTCATCGAGGTCCGCCGGATACGGAGCCCGTGCCCAGGACCCGTTCTCGGACCAGTACACGCACCCCACCTCGTTCCCCGCGATCAGCTCACGGAGCTCGTCGTAAGGGACCCAGTCCGGAGCCTCGACCAGTATGTCGACGGCGGCTCGTGCCACATGACCCCGCTGGACTCATCCTCGCCGAAGAGCACGAACCGGTCCCTGCCCAGCGGCTTCAACGTCCATCAGGTGCAGGTCGTCGAGCCGCAGGCCACCGTCGTCGATCCAGCAGCACGTGCGGCGGACCGGCGGCCTTTGCTCCGCCTCGGTCGTCGCCTCCCGCATGGCGACCGCGCTCCACCGGGCCCACAGGACCTCCGGCGCGGGCAGATCCTGCGGCAGTCCGGACCTGTGCACTGTCATTCCATCCCCCACGAGTGCGCGAGCACCTTCGAGGGCCGCAGCGGCGGGGCCGCTGCGGCCCTAGGCGGCTTGTCCGGCCTCCTGCGGACCCTGTCGGAGGCCGGACGTTCTCGTGAGGGCGCCCGTTGCCGAGCAGGTGGCACAGGGCGTCCTCCGCGTCGGTTCCTCAGCCACTCGCCGCCTGACGGACGCGTCTGAGGTAGGCATCACGGTCGAGGATGTACACCTCGGCCGCCTCCGGGCGCAGGGGGTCGTGGACGTCGGGTTCGTCCAGGAGCGCGAGGAGCGAGATCAGGCCCTGGTACAGGGTGACGTCCGGGCTCCACTTCTCGGCCAGCAGGGGGAAGGAGATGATGCCGGTGTTACTGATGTTGGGGTGGAACACCGGTGTGAGGGAAACGAGGTCGGGCGGCGAGCGGGGGTAGTCGGCCGGGAGCGTGACGGAGACTTTCAGCCGGGCCCCGTAGTACAGCGAGTCCGGCGGCGGGACCAGCAGCACCGTGCCGGCAAATACGTCACCGTCCCTGTGCCCGCCCCTGATCGGCTCGTCCGCGAGAAGCGTCTCCACCTGTCGCCAGTCCGCTGTCGCCCGTTTCACGGTGGTGCTCCGCGTCGTACTCATCGCGTCCCAGCCTCCCCGCCCGTTGCCGCGTGTGGCCGGCAATCCAATGCTTGTCGGTCCACCTGCCCCTGTTCACCGAAGCCATGCGGCGGCGGAGGCCCTGCACCGGCATGTGGGCCTGGTGCAGCGCCGGCGTCAGCTGTTGATGTCGTCGTTGAACCGGTTCGCACAGTCCTGCTTGTCCTGCTCCGTCTGTGCATTGTTCAGGCAGGAACGCAGGTCCTTGCCCTCGTCGGAATTCAGGATCGACACCCCGACCACCACCAGGATCCCCGCGATGACCACGGTCACAGCACCCAGGACCAGACCACTGATCGCCATGCCGCGCCCGCCTGCACCGCCTCGGGCTTTGCGGAGGGCGGCTATGCCCAGTCCGATGGCCACCAGCGCCAGCGGGATGCCGACGAACCACAGCCACAAGAGCAGCAGCGAGGCGATACCCGTGACGAGCGCGGCCACAGCCAGGCCATTGCGCCTCGCGGCCGGAGCCGGACCGGGGTAGGCGCCAGCGGGGCTGTCGGAAGAGTGGTATACGTCGGTCATCAGATGATCCCTTTCTGAACGCCCTCTGGACAACTCCCTTGCCAAGATGTGGCGTTCCGCGCTTCTGCCACGGCTCCACCCATGGCAAACCCGCTTTCCCAGCGGGGCCCTCCCGGAGAGGGGTGGGGACGGAGTGAGGATGATGCCCGGCGGCCGCCGCGCCGGGAGCCGGAAATCGGGAGCTGAGGGCATCAGCAGGCGCTCTCCCCCGGATCGACGTGCATGGAACGGCCTGCCGGGGAAAGCGCACCGGGAAACCAGTACACCCGAGGAGGGACGGACACCATGGCACGACCGAGGATCGTGGTCGTCGGCGCGGGCTTCGCCGGCGTCGCCTGCGTACGCCGCCTGGAGCGGACGTTGTCACCCGGGGAGGCGGAGATCCTCCTGGTCACGCCGCTCTCTTACCAGCTCTACCTGCCGTTGCTCCCCCAGGTGGCCTCCGGGGTGCTCACCCCCCAGTCCGTGGCGGTGTCACTGCGCCGCAGCCGCCGCCACCGGACCCAGATCGTGCCCGGCGGGGCCGTGGGCGTCGACACCCGGGCCAAGGTCTGCGTCATCCAGAAGATCACCGGGGAGCTGGTCGACCAGCCGTACGACCACCTCGTACTCGCCCCGGGCAGCGTGACCCGCACCTTCGACATCCCCGGCCTGGCGGAGCACGGCCGCGGCATGAAGACGCTGGCCGAGGCGGCCCACCTGCGCGACCACGTCATCGCCCAGCTCGACCTGGCCGATGCCGCCGCACCGGGCTCGGCAGAACGGGCCTCACGGCTCGGCTTCGTCGTGGTGGGAGGCGGCTATGCGGGCACCGAGACGGCCGCCTCCCTGGAGCGGCTCACCAAGAACGCCGTCGGCCGCTACCCGCGTCTGGAACGGCGCGAGATCACCTGGCACCTCGTCGACATGGCTCCGAAACTGATGCCCGAGCTCGGCGACCGACTGGGCCGGGCAGCCCTCGACGTGCTGCGCCGGCGCGGGATCGAGGTCTCGCTCGGCGTCTCCGTCGCGAAGGCTGGCTCCGAGGACGTCACGCTCACTGACGGGCGCGTGCTGCCCTGCCGCACCCTCATCTGGACGGCAGGCGTCACCGCGAGCCCGCTCATCGCCACGCTAGGCGCTGAAACCGCCAAGAGCGGCCGGCTCGTCGTCGCGCCGGATCTGCGGGTGCCGGGGGCGGAGGGCGCGTTCGCACTCGGTGACGCCGCCGCGGTGCCCGACCTGGCCGGCGGCGGGGACGGCGCGGTGTGTCCCCCCACCGCGCAGCACGCCGAGCGCCAGGGCAAGGTCGCCGCCGACAACCTCGTCGCCACGCTACGGGGTACGCCGCTGCGCCCGTACGTCCACAAGGACCTCGGCCTCGTCGTCGACCTCGGCGGCCGCGACGGCGTCTCCCGGCCGCTCGGCATCGACCTGCGCGGCATGCCCGCCCAGGCCGTCGCCCGCGGCTACCACTGGGCGGCGCTGCGCACCGGCGCCGCGAAGACCCGGGTGATGACGAACTGGCTCCTGAATGCCGTGGCCGGCGACGACTTCGTCCGGACCGGCTTCCAGACCTACAAGCCGGGCACGCTGCGCGACTTCGAGTACACCGACCACTACCTCACCGCGGAGCAGGTACGGGCCCGTACGACGGCAGATGGAGGCTGACGGTTCCGGCGGGCCCAACGGGGCACCCAGCGGAGCCGCCGCGCTGCCACCGCGGGACAACCGCCACCGGCCTCTGGGCGGCGTTGGACTGATCGGGGAACCCGGGGAGCGCAGGGCGCGAACGACCGCGGTGCCCCGTCGGCTGAGGCGGGCGACGGGAGCGCATAGTGACAAGGTCCTGGGGAGTCGCCCCTATCCGTCCGCTTCCCTGTGAGGAACGATGCCGCCTTTGATCCCGCAGGACCCGGGCTCGCTGAAGGAACTCCTCGCGCGTGAGATCGCGGCCCTGCGCCAGGCCGCCGTCGGTGCCGCGGGTGTGCGGCCGGATGAGGCGGTGCCCGCGGCCGATCCGGCGGACGGTGCGCCGCAGACGTGCGCCTGCGGCGGGGGCGACGGCCGCAGGCACTCCTGCGGCGACGGGCCGGAGGGCCACGATCCGTGGGCGTGCGTATGCGCCACGCTGCCCGCCATCCCGGTTTCCGCGGCGCTGCTCGTGCCCGTCCGCGACGCCGCCGGCCGGACCGTGGACTTCACCGTGCGAGCCGGAAACCACGGGCCTATCTCGCCTGGCAGCAGCGCCAGGCCGAACAGGCCATCCGCGCCCTGAAGGCGCAGTTGGCCGCGGCGTCGCCCCGTCGGCACGCACCACAGCGACCGGGCCATGGGCCGGTCCCCCGCCGAGCGGCACCGCCGTCGGGAGCTGTGGGCACGGCCGCGTCTGCGGCCTGGAAGGTGCAGACAAGGCGAGGCCGAAACGGGCCGGTGCCGATCTCTGTACACGTGGGCGCCTGCACCATGGGCCAGGGCCGGGCCATCAGCCGCGACGAGGCCCGGAGGCTGATCACCGAGGGCGTCGAGGCGTGCCAGTTCTGCAGCCCCGAGAATCCGCTCGGCCTCGGCTGAGTGCCGAGCTGGGAGCTGGTCAGCGCGTCTCGCACCCCGCTGGTGAGCGCCGGGCCAGGATGGGGGCCCGTGGGCCTTGGCGCCTGCGGGGGAAGGAGTTCGCGTGATCACCACGGACGTCCAGCACTGCGGCAACTCGGTCCTGATCAGCGTCGGCGGCAACCTCGACGCACACGCGGGGGTGGTGTTCCAGCAGGCGCTGGACGACGTCGCCGTCGATGCACGGGACCTCATGGTCGATCTGCACGGCGTGGTGGCCATGGACGCCTCCGGTCTGCTCCACCTGCTGGACCTGCACCGGCGCGCGGAATGCCTTGGCCTGCGCGTCCTGACCGTCGGCTGGCAGCCCCAGCCCCAGCAGCTCATGGCCCAGGTCGCCGGCATTCCCGGGCCCGGATCCTCCACAGGCGAGCGCTACGCCGTCGCAGGCTTCCGCCGCCTCATCGAGCAACGCGCACAGCGCGCCCAGGACGCCGGCTTCCTCGCCGGTCCACTCCCGCGTAGCGGGCAGGCGCACGGCAACGCCTGCAGGCCGGTGATGGCCGCTCATCCCTCGGCTTGGGCTGAGTCTCCGCCGAACCGCAGCGCGTCATCGACGGTCGCGTCCAGGCGCAGGCATACGTACCGGATCGGATGCCCGTAGACGCCGCCCCGGTCGATGGAGGTGTCCGTGCTGATCTCCGCGACGAGGTCGGGCACCACCAGGGTGGTGTCGAGGACGTCGCGGGTGCCCCAGGCCGAGGAGAACTTCGCGCCGGTCCACGGATGGCCGGGGCCGGCGAGGGTGAGGTGCTCGCCGAGCTGGCGGGCCACGTCGGGGCGCAGCGGTACGGTGCGGCCGATGGGGCGGAGGCGGCCGGTCGCATCGTGGCGTCCGAGACGAGGAGTTGAGGTCGGACGAGGGTGCCTGCGATCGCGCCGATGCCCGCTTCCGTGCTATTTCTGCTCCTGATCTTGGTCCAGCCGCGGGATCCTGGGAGATAGCGCTGGTTCAGCTTTTCGAGGACCAGGCCCTCCACCCCGGAGATGTCCGTCCACTCTTCCAGCCACTCCTGGGCTGTGGCGGGGTCTGTGGTCATCGGGCACAGCGTCCACGGCGCGGCCAGCTGCCGGGCCGCGAACAAGACCTCGAGGCGCCGCCTCCGCTCGCGGTAAGGCAGGGACAACAGCTCGATGCCGTCCATCTGCAGAGCGTCGAAGGCGGAAGCGCGCGGGTTCGTGGATTCCGGGACGGCCGAACACGGAAACTCGCCCCACAAGTGGAGGCTGAGATGCCTCTGCGGGCGAGTTCGGCGACGCCGAGGCAGTACGTACACGGCGTGTATCGCGCAGGACGGATGGCCACGAGATCCGCGATACTTCTTCGCTCTTGGCGTGTCCGCGGCGACAATGAGGCCTTCGTTGGTGTTGTTTCCGGGGGGCGACACATGGTCGAGCAGGTGTTGGCGATCTTCACTCAGATGGCAGGCGGAACAGCCGCAGTGGTCGGGGCCGAGGTGGGACAGGCCGTCTCGACGATCGTGCGTGATCGTTTAGGGGCGACCGACCGGGGCCGCACGGCAATCGGCACCCTCGACACCAGCCCCGCCGATCCGGTGGCTGTTGAGGAGCTGCGGAACGTGATCCAGTCGGAGGTGGACGCAGACCCGGACTTCGCTGAGCGGCTCGCCCTGGCTCTCGCAGGTCCACCGCCCGCGTATGTACCACGCATCAACACGGGCATCTCGTTCGACAACAGCCCAGTACGAGGCCGGCCCATCATCTCGACAGCGGCTGTCACCATCAGTAATACCCGCAACGTACGTTTCTCCCTGCTCGCAGGGGCTCTTGTACTGGTCGCCCTCGTGATCCTGGGCTTGTATGGCGGGGTGCAGCTCCTCAACCAAGATGATTCTCCTGAACAGGGCAGAGGCGGATCCGGAAAGTCCTTGATGACGATCAAGGACGCGACGCGGGCCAAGGAGATCCTTCCCGGCTTGGACAGCCTGCCGACCGGCTGGAGGGTACTTGCGGACAATCCCAAGGCATCCGTATGCGGGGAAGGGGCCGCGAAATGCGGCAAGGGAATCCTGGTGTTCGCCAACACTTCCTACGCCCCGACCCTCGACTTCGACGAGGCAACGATCGAATTGGCCACCTATGAAAGCGTCGAAACAGCTGCTGCCGGATACGCCGCCCTCAAGCAGGACAACGCGAGGCTTGCACCTACGCCCGTTGCTATGCCGAACGTGGCTGGTGACGAGTCCGCCGCTGTCAGCTGGAGGGATAATCAATCACCCGGCATATCCAGGGGAAGTGGCGCATTCGCAGCGGTCCGCGTCGGGACGGCCGTTATCAGAATCAGCATCGCGAAAAAAGGCGGTGGCGGCACGGATCTCGACGTCCTCCAATCCTTCGCAGCGACCACGTCCGCCCGCGCCCAGCAGGCACAGAGCGGTGAGACTCCCAGCGCCGTCATGACGTACTAGGACCTGCTTGATGTCGTCATTACTTGCTGGGTTTCGCTCGCTTCGCGGGCGAAACCCAGTAGGACATTGACCGCGGCGGATATACGGAGGGTCGCATGGAGCGCAGCTCTGAGCAGGAGAACGGCCAATGCTCGGTTTCTCGGTACAGCCGCGACATGCCAGCAGAACGCCACTCTGTGCGTGAGGCACTGCGCCTCCGCCCGCGCGTGGAAGGCGACATGGCGGTCGCCGACCCGCCAGCGGCCCCATAGCCACTGACCGGGGTCACCGGATCTGCGGCAGGGCCTTGTCGGGGTGGGCGGCCTGGACGTAGCGGACGGCAGTGGACGGGTGGATCCCGAAGGGCCGGACCAGGTGGACCGGGTCGGCGCTCGCGCGGGCCTCGTCCAAGACCCGGTCTCGCCACAACTGCCCGGGGGACGCCCCCAGCCTGGTCGAACGGAGCACGCAGGCCGCAGTCGCTGAGTGGTGGTGCGGCCGGATGGTGGGCGCTCTGCGCGGTGATCAGGAGATAGGGGTTGGATGAGGCGGGCCAGCGGCGGGCGCGTTCCTCGAGCCAGTCGTTCAAGAGGCTGTGGGTGAGGCGGTCGAGGAAGACGGTATGGGCGTCATCGCCCCGACGGATCGCCAAGGTCCCGCGCTGGGGCAGGTAGTCGGACAAGAGCAGGCGGCGGACTTCTTCACCCTTGACAGCGTGGATGGTGACAAGGGCGACGGCAAGGCGTCCCATGGCGGTGGGGACGCGGTTCAGCAGGCCGCGCAGCTGGTCGCTGGGCAGGTTGACCGGGAGCTGGACGGGCGTGGACAGGGAGAGGTCCTTCATCGGGTTGCGGAAGATGATCCCCTCCCGTTTTAGGGCTCGGAAGATGCTGCGCATGACGTGGTGGATGTCCCGGGCCTTGGCTCCGCGGTGGCGGTCGAGTTCCTCCTGAACCTGGGCGGTGGTGATCTCGCGCAGGCTGCCGCCAGTGGTCGACCAGGCTGCGAGGACGGGTGTGGCGATGCACTTAGAACTCCTAACGGAATGATCAACTGCCGAACGAGGCCCTGACGTATGCCGCATCATGGCGACGTCGACCGTGAGGGGTGTTCGTGGGTAGGTGGGAGATCAGGCCGACCCGGATCTTCACTGGGCGGAAGAAGTGGCCGCTCTACGTGTTCACCCGGGTCACGGATCCGGTCGCGCTGACGGCTCTCCACGACCATCTTCATGAGGAACATGGAGCTCTGTGGTGGCCGGATCGGTCCTGGGAAGGCATGGTTGCCGACCACTGTGCCCGGCATGATCGCGAAGGGTGGGGCACGCATGCTCACAGCCACATCCCGGAGACCAGCTGGGAGTGAGAGCGACAGCTGGCCTCCCGCTGTCAGCCTGTCTGGCCGGGCAGTGAGGTAAGGCGTCGCCAGCAGATCAGTGCACACCCCAGGCTCAGGAAGGCCTCGTGAATGTCGTCGCGGATCTCCCAGCGGATCCGTAGACGGCGGAACCAGTGCAGGTGGGCAACGCGCGCTCGACGACCCAGCGTTCAGTTCCCAGCCCGGAGCCGTGCCCTGTTCCTCGGCGCGCCCAGCCCTTCGACTGCAACAGAGAAACCGACATCGAGTGGTTCAACCCCGGTCCCGGCCGCTGGCTCACCGTGGCAGCTTCCCTCCGCGTACTCGGCTGCCCACCCCCCTTCAGGTACGCAACCGCCTACTACACCTGCGAGTACAGAAGCTTCGACCCCCAGTACTCGTACCGAACCAAAACCCTCGGAACCATCACCTACGGCCAGACAACAAGCTCCACCGCCACCAGCTCCCGCACCCTGGCCCGCTGCCTCTGAAGTCATCACGCCTCCCTCCCAGTTCCACACTGGGGGTAGCCACAATCAGAACCATGACCCCACAGCCTCTGTGGCAAGCAGCCCTCGCCACGGCCACTGCCGTCATCGACGCACACGACAAGCGGATACCCGAACTCCGCGACGACCGCACAAGAGCCTTCACCACCTGGGGCATCGCCCAGGAAATCGGCGAAGGATCAATCCGCACACTCCTGGCCCTGGCCCTGCACTCCCTTGCCCAGGACGCTAAAGCCGCCGGCCACCCGGCCCCATGGCAGGCCATCAGCACCACCACACTCACAGCAGCCGCCGACCGAGTGAACAAGTGGCCCAAACACGAGCTCCTCGCCGGCCTTGAGACCACCGCAATCAGCGACGACGAGCAGTACTTCACCAACCTGATCAAAGTGCTGATTCACTCCGCCGACGACAAAGGCGAGCTCGCCCTCGAACGCCTGAGCCGCGCCACCCAGCGAGTCACCGAGGCCCTGGCCAGACACCAGCCGGCCGACGCACAGACATGCGGAGACATCCACCCCAGCCGCTGACCTTCGCGCGAACACCCGAACAGCATCCAGGAGAGACCTTCGAGGGCCACTGCTGACACATAGCACCTCGGCACCCGGGGCTCGGTCGGCAAGAACGACGAGCTGGAGGCTAGTCTCGAAAGCTGGCGGACTGTACGGACCTGCCTCGCCTGCATCAGTACCCGGCCGAGCAGGCCATCCGCGCGCTGGAGACACAGCTGGCCGCGGCGGCTAGGACCCGGCCCGGACCGCGCCCAACCGCCCTGCAGAGCCTGCCGCGAACACGGTTCCGGACTTGGACGGTAAAGCTGCGCCGGGGTCGGAACGGGCCGGTGCCAATGGCCGTGCACGTGGGTGACTGCACCATGGGCGAGGGTGGGGCGATCAGCCGTGACTAGGCCCCCCGGCTGATCACCGAGGGCGTCGAGGCGTGCCCCTTCTGCAGTCCGGAAAACCGGATCGGCCTGACAGCGGACCCGTAGGCGCCGGCTTCGTCAGCCCGCGAACCCCGTGGACGTCCCACCCGCGTCGTGGGGAGCGCTCAGGGTGTGTCGCCGGAGTGGTGGAAGCGGCACACCACACCCGGGCCACCGGCCGGGCGCGGCTCGCCGGGGCGAGGGTCGTACATGGCCCTGCCGCCGGGCCACCGCCCCAGTTCAGTGATCAGCGCGACACCGTCCTCGATCTCCTCGGGCCGCCAGCCCGTGATGTCGAGCAGCAGTCCGTCCAGCGGCCCTCCGACGAGAGCGGCGTACGTCTGGTGCGGGAGCGGGCCCGGGTTGGGGTCGTCGTGGTCGCGGCCGTACACCCGGCCTCGCAGCAGCTGCGCGTCACCCTCGTTCATCCGGCCAGCCTCCCAGCCACCACCGACAGCGGAAGGCCGGCGGCATCAGACAGTCCGGCCCCTCCCGCCCCGCGGGAGAGGCCGTAGGGGCTCTCCCGCCCGGCGGGCGTCAGGCGCAGGGCAGACCGTCGAGCCCGGCCCAGTCGATGAGCACCCTGCGGCGGATCAGCGCGGTGATGCTGTCGACATGGCAGGTGGGCGGCTGGTCCTGGGTGTAGTGGCGCAGCGCCCGGTACACGCCGTCACGGAGCTGGCAGTAGGTCACCGTGGGCGCCTGGAGCTCGTCGAGGAGGTGCGCGGCGCACGCGGGACAGCGCGGCGTCGGCGAGCGGTCCTTCGGCGTTGCCGTTACGGACGTACAGGCCGGGCTCGATGAGGCTCATGGTCGAGGTTCCTTTCCGCTCGGCCGCGCGTGGTCTCCCGGTTGGAGACGCGGTCGTGGGACCGAGTGGGCGGGAACATAGAGCACCGAGTTCGTTAGCGTCGCGTGCTCGCCGCTGGCCCCGGGAAGTGAAGGGGACCTCTTCCCCACGGCTACTGCGTGGGGAAAGAGGTGTCGTCGGCACGGGCAGGCTTGCCCAGCAGTGCTGACCAGCACAAATGAGGGGTGTCCGCTTTGTCGGGCTCCCACTCCCGGTCACACCTGCGGTGCCCAGCTGGAAGCAACCGTGCAAGCACCTGTGCAGCCCCCTTCCGGTGCAACCCCATCTGCAACCTCTATCGGCTGCCTCAGTGGTCGTAGACCGTGATCCGCAAGCCACTCATCGCCACGGCCGCCCGTGCTTCGTCGTTCCCCTGGTCTATGGCTTCCGGCGCCGCGGCCGCCGAGACCTGGATCTGGCGCGGCAGGCCCTCGTAGGCCGAGAGCCGGTAGGCCACCGTCCGGCGCGCGGCGAGCTCGGCGGCGCTCCCCCCCCTCCCCGCGCCAGGGGGAACCTCGCAGCCCGGTACGCACACAGGCCCGCCACGACGTTGTCGGCGAGAGCTTCCGCGGCCCCATCCAGCGGCTGGCATAGCTCGTCGGCAGGCCGGAGAGCTCCTCGAACAAGGCGACGATCTGACGCCTCGAGAGCAGGACCCAGGTTCCTGCTCCGAGCCCACCGGCGCAGGCCACGGCCAGCAGCCGCCGGCCAGCGCCATCCCGAGCAGAGCTCCGGCCAGCGTCCCGGCCGACGCCACCACAAACATGATCATGAGGTGCAGGCGGACAGGCAGCGGCGGCGTCATGGCCAGCAGTACGCCCAAATCCACCGACACGGCCAGAGCCGCAGACCGCCCGCGCAGAACGGCTGGGCAAGCCCTACTGCGGACCGGGCAAGCCACCGCCTGGGACGGCTTGCCCAGCGCCCCCTCTTCGCTTGCCCGCCATGGCACAGCGCGGTCGGTCAGGCTGGGCAAGCCTGCCCTTCGGTGGGCTTGCCCAGGGTCACCTCAGGCTTGCCCCCGCTGCCGGTGGGCAGCTTGCCCGGTTCAGGTGCGGCGCGAGAACCAGCGACCTGTCTTCTGGACGGGCACCGCCTGGGCCTGGGCCTGCTCCGTTCTCCTGTAATCGGTAACGAACTGCCGGTCGCAGTCCCCACACAGAGACGGGCGAGGCTCCGGCGTAACGCCCCAGCCGACGCGCCCGGTCGCCTTCCACCGTTCATCGGTGAACATGGCGCCGCAGTCGGTACAGACAAGACGGCGCGCAACACGCGGGAAGCCGTACCAATCCACCCCGCCACGCGCCGGCTCTTGGCGCTCCTGCGTGCCTACGTAGCCTCCACCGGCGGCCAGGGCCCGCCGTTTGCGGCGTGCCGGAAGGTCAGGTGCACAGCACCGATCCGCGCATCGGGTGCGCTCCGGCGTGCACACCACCGGTGCAGTCGGTGCGCGCCATCCGGAGCTGGCACGCATCGTGCGGCGCACCGGTGCGGTCGGTGCGCATCCGCGCGGTCGCCCGTGCGCATCCCTGGGCCCGTCGGCGCGCTCGGTGCGCATCATCGGGGTCCACTCAGTGACCGGGCGGGCGGTCCTGCGGCTCCGGTGCTTCTTGAGCACAGGTCCTAGACGCGGCGATGTCAGTGTGGGCGGTTAGGATCCGCTGTTCGGTTGTTCGATCGGACGGGGTGGGTCGGCGGTGGGGGCTGGGATGAGCGTGCATTTGCGGGGGATCGCATCGGAGTTGGCGGGGGTGCTGTGGCGGGAGCACACCATGTACCGGGACCGTGAGGGCGGGGTCGTAATCCGCGGCGAGCACGTGCGGCGATGGATCAGCCTGGCGCCCGCCGGCGGACCAGGTGAGATCCGGGTGCGGGTCGGCCGGATCCTGGAGGGCGGCACGACGGCCCCCGCCCGCGCCGAGGCCGTCGCGAGCCTGTCCGCCGGGCCGGGGGAACTGGCCACGGTGTGCCGTCGGCTACTCGCCGAGGCGTCGGTCGATGCAACCACCGCTCCCCCGCCGGGCCGTGGCCGACGTAGTCCCCGAAAGGGCCGCCAAACCGGCTCAAGCTCGTGGCTGGTGGTGCTCGCCGTGGCCGGAGCCATCGTCGGGCTCTACCTAGCCCGGACGTCCGGGACCCTCTGACGCGTCGGCCACCAGACCCGGTCCGCCAGCTGGAACGAGCCCACCGGACCGCTCAACTGGACGAAATCAGCTGATGTCGGCAGTAAGCGACTCACGGTCACGGCTGTGACCGCGCCTTTTGCTGCCCGCTTTGGGACGATGCCGAGCATCCCTGCAGAGCGTGCTCGACATCGTCGGTGCGCACCACCACACCTGCTCCATGGCATCGGGTCCGCTCAGTGGCCGGCCTCCCGGCCGCAGTGCGGTCCCGGTTGCTGTGGATGGTGCACTTGCTGGTCGTCCCGGCGCACCGGGTGCGCTGCGTCGGCGTCGTCCGGTTCGGCGTAGCGGGTCGCGCGGGTGCGGGAGTCGTCGGCCACCTTGGTGAATGCATCCTGGAGGTGGCGCAGCCGCTCTGCCGTGAGGTCGAGGGCTTCCAGGTCCGTGCGGGATTCCCTCAGGCCCGCAGCGCCTTCGTGTCTATCGCCTCCCGGGGGCCGGCCTCCGGCTCCAGCTCCTGGTCCTCATCCTCGTCCTCGAGGTCGGTGTCCGGGGGTGCGAGTCGCTGCTCGGGCATCGCGGCCTGCTGGTGCGCGGTGACGTCGTATGCCCGGCCCCGCACGACGGTGGTGCGCAGCCTCTCCCGCACCGCCGCATCGGCGAGGACGGCTCGCTCGTACTGCAGCGGGATCCGGGGGATGTCCCAGTCCCCCTCCCCCGCGTCCGAGTCTGGAGGTCGGAGCTCGGCTGGCTCGCCGGGATCGCCCAGGGGCAGCCGGTCCGGGTCGGGTGCGGGCGTGGGTGGGCGGCGGCGGGCCGGGAGGTCGGACAGGGCCCAGCGGGCGGTGTAGAGGCGGTAGCCCTTCAGCAGGCCGATCGTGGTCTTCGGCTCGCTGATGTCCAGGCAGTAGGTGGAGATGGCGGTGGCCACGATCTCCTCGTCCAGGCCCGGCTCTCGGCGGCGACCGCGCAGGACGAGGGCGAGGTGACGGCGGGCCTCGGCAAGCAGGTGCCAGCGGTGGAAGCGGCCGCCTTCGTTCATCACGAACACCGTCGCGGCGACGTCGACGGCCGCCAAGCCGACGTCGAGGACAGCGGCTACCCGGGCCCGGATCGCCGCGGCCGCGGAGCGGGCGTGCTCCAAGAGGGAGTTAATGACGTCGACGGCCACCCCAGAGTTGTGAATTGCGCTCGCCTTCCACCAGACCCGCAGCTGCGCGAGCGGCCGGGTCTTCTGCTTGGGCGGGCGAGTCTTGCGGGCGGCTATCTGGTTCAGCTTGGCGCGGGCGGTCTCGGAGACCACGGGCAGGAATTTCAGCTCGCCGTCGTCGTCGACGGCGGTGACGTACTCGTGCTCCAGCTCGGCCAGGCAAGCAGCGATCTGGTCGCTGCGCCGGGCAGTCCAGCGGATCAGCTCGTGGGGCACCCCGGTGATCTCCATCACGGGCCGGCGACCCGGGGTGACGGTGCGCGGCTCGGTCGCCAGCCCCAGCGCCTCGCAAGCGGCGCTGGGACTCATCGGGCCGATCCTTCCCGGCATCGCGGTAGAGCCTCGACCGAACGCGATCGTCCTCCACTTCGCCATCACCGCACGCACTGCTGAGGTGGAAGAAGACATTGACGACATCGTCTTCGAGCTCAAGGCGTTCCTCGGCGGCGGACCCGAACAACATTCGGAGATCACTACCGAGGTCCATGTTGGTGGGACAGTCGCTACGTGGCCCGGGCGCCAGCACGCTCTGCTCTACCTCGCGAAGCCGGAAGCCGGGTAACCGAGGAGAGCAACCATTCCAGCATGCTCGTGTTTCATTCCCGGGGACTCTACGAACGGCAACCCCAGCAGTCCGCCGATCAAGGCCCGCCTGGGTTAACCCCGCGTACATGGGGGGCCCTGTCCGTCACCGGCGGTTGGAAGGATTCCCATCACGAGCTGGACCGTGATCGTGATCGCGGCACCGACGACGAAGGCCGTCGTGAACACATCGGGAGTCTGCGGCAAGAACCCGGCCGTAAGCCAAGCAGTCGTTCACAGGCCGGGGTTGAGCGGCTTCTGAGGGTGCGCGCGAGGCGCAGACATCGGCCGGCGCTCAGCGTGCGCCATGACTGCCCAGCACTGCGGGCTTGCGGCCCGTGCCCGGTTACGGTCGGTTGGCTTGCTCCCACGCGTCCTTGATGTCGAGGGGGATCCGGCCGTGCGGTGGTACGGCGTAGCCGTTCGCGCGTGCCCATTCTCGGATGGTCTCCGTGTCGACGGCTGGTCTGGGCGGGTTCTGGGGGTAGTCGGTGGGCGGGGCCGTGGAGGGCTTGAAGCTGATCGGCGGGTCCAGGAGGTCCCGGGGGAATTGGGGGACGGTGGTTTGCCCTGTCATGACTGCTGTGAGGAATTCGGTCAGAGTTCCGTCGTAGGTGTACCAGAGTGGTCCGCGGGCTTCGTTGACGGCGATGCGCCAGTTGTCGGGGGTCTGCTGGGGGTCTGTGATCCAGAAGAGGTACTCGCCGTTACTGGTGACACCGATGGCGAATAGGTGTTGCGGTGGGTACGGGACCGGGTGGGTTCCCTGATCGGAGTCGTGCTGGAGCTGGCCGCGGATGCGTGCGGGCATCGGGCCGGTGAGGTTGACCCAGGGTGTCGCCGCGTGCGGGTGGTAGATGTTGATGTAGTCGCAGTACTCACCGGGCCCGTAGATGTCGGCAAGCTGCTTGTAGTCCTCGGGAAGGTTCATCCCGAGTTCGGTTTCCACGGCGTTCCAGTCGATGGGAGTCGTCTGCCCTGTGCTGGGCGGGGGACAGATGCGACGGATGGCGGCGAGGTCTGTCATTGGATTCCTTGGCGGCGGCGGATCTGCTGGGCGGCACTGTCGGGGTTCAGAAGGCTCGTTCCGAGCTGGAAGCCGTTTTGACCGTGGGCTTCCAGCTGGATCCACTTGGGGACGGAGTCTGCTCTGGTGTCGGGGTAGTCGAGGTAGACGCTGTACTGGACAGTCTGGCCTGGATCGTTCGTGGCGGGGTTTCCCAGGACAGCGTCGTAGATCCGTTGTTCGTCGTCCCGCATCTCTGGGCTGTTGGTGGGGTTCTGGGTGGCGCAGAAGAGGTTGTCGAGGGTGTCGCCGGAGCCACCGAGCATGCGCGCCAGCATGTGTGCGCGGGCCTGGTTGTGGTCGGTGCCGTGGATGAAGCCTGGCGGCTTAAGGGTGTTGCGTGCGTGCGTGCCTTCGTCGAGCATGTCGCGGCTGATCGTTGCGTGCATCTCGTAGACGCGGCCGTATTCGTCGCGTACGAAGGCGACGCGTCCGCCCCAGGTCGGATCCGCTTCGCAGCCGGCGAGACCTAGGGGGTCCCACAGAGTGAACGGGTTCGGTACGTAGGTGTAGTGATTCGGTGAGGGCTGAAGGCCGAGGGGGTCGGGGCTGATATATCTGCCGGTGGCCGGGTCGTAGTACCGGTTGACGTTGTAGTGGAGGCCGGTTTCCGGGTCGAGGATCTGGCCGGGGTATCGCAGGGGGGTATAGGCCTCGGCATCGCGGTTCCACTGGGTGGCGCCCCAGGCTGTGCTGCGGGCACGCCACGCGATCGTGCCGTCGGGGGTGATAAGGGTCGCTGGGGCGCCGGTGAGGTCTGCGACGATCGCGAAGAAACGCCGGTCGACCTCCTGCTGGCGAGCGTCTTTCTTGATTTCTCTCTGGGCGAGGGGGAACAGGCCGGTGTAGTCCCACACCATGGTGGTGTGGTTGTCGTCGGCTTCCGCGACCTGTAGGCCGTCCCAGGCATACGTGGTCTGCTCGGCCGTGGTTCCGTCGCCGGCAATTCGCTCTCTGCGGATACGGCGGCCGAGGGCGTCGTAGGTGTAGCGCCACCGTGCTCCGCCCGGCGTGACCACGTGAGTGAGCCGGTCCTCGGCGTTCCAGGTGAACGCGGTGGTGAGCGTTTTGCCGCTGAGGCTGGTGGTCACTCGCTCGGTGAGACGGCCCTGTGCGTCGTAGACGTACCGTGTGCGGCCCGACCGGGTGAGGCGGGTCCCCGTGTAGCTGCGCTCACCTGTGTCGTCCTGGCCGGGAGTACGGGCGGGGAGCTGTGCGTGTGCCTGGTCTCCAGTGACGGTGTAGGCGTACTGCTCACGCCATCCCTGGGCGAGGACTCCGGTGATGCGCGATGCGGCATCGAGGAGGTAGCGGCGCTGTCCGAGACTGTTGTCGTCTATGGCGGTCGGTGTGCCGTCGGCCTGATAGGTGAAAGATCGTTCGATGACGTCAGCGCCGGACGCGGTCAGCGACTGGTGCGTGACGCGTCCTACTGGGTCCCATGCGTGGCGCAGGGTGAGAGAACCGTTGAGGGTTCGGGATGTCTCCCGCCCGATCGGATCTCGGCCGAAAGTGAACGTGTGCTCGCCTGCGCTGTAGGAAGAGAGCCCGGTCTCATCGAAGGCAGTGCGGCTCTCGGCTCCTGACGGTGTTCGCCGGTAGGCGCGCCGCCCCTGGGCGTCGTAAGCGAAGGTCATCGCCCGTCCGTTGACGGTCTCGGATATCACCCTGCCGGCGGCATCGTGCTCGAACAGGATTTCCGCGTGGTCGTTGGTCACCCGGTCGAGGTGGCCATGCGCGTCGAAGGAGAAATGTGAGGTGCTGCCGTCGTCGTGTGCCAGTCCGGTGATCCGGCCCAAGGCATCACGCGTGTAGCCAAGGCTCTGACCCGCGGCGTTGGTGCGCCGGGTGAGACGGCCGACCGCGTCGTGCTCGTACTGGAGGGTCCGGCCGTCGAAGTCGGTTTCCTCAGCGAGGCGTCCTGCGGTGTCGTAGCGGTAGGTCCAGTTGAGGCCGGCCGCGTTGGTGACCTTTGTAAGCCGCAGCTCCGTGTCGTGGGTGTACTGGTACTGAGATCCGGCCGGTCCGGTGCTCTGGGCAGGCCGGTCGAAGTGGGTGACGGTGTACCTGCGGGTGCGGCCCATCCGGTCGGTGTGAGTCAGCAGGTTCCCTTCACCGTCCCATTCCCACTCCTCCCGGGTGCCGTCGGGCAGTTCGCGCCATGCCAGGAGGCCTTCTGTGGTCCATCCCTGGGTGAGAACGCCTCCCATGGCATCGGTCACGCTGACGATGCGGCCGAACGCGTCCCGGGTGCAGACCGCGGTTGATCCGTCCGGAGCCGATACTTCCAGCGGGAGCCCTGCAGGATCGTTGACGACCTGCGTGACCAGGCCAGTGGCGTCGACGTGCTGGGCCAGTGCGCCGGCGGCGTCGAAGGAGCGCAGGGTACGAGAACCGGCGGGATCGGTGACAGCGAAGCTGCCATCGTCGGCGTAGGCGTACCGGAAGGTCCCGCTGCGCTCGGCGATCTCGATAGGCCGGTGGGCGGAGTCGTAGGCGGCTGTCGTGCGCTGGGCGTCCGGGGCGATCATGGCGATGATGTCGCCGGCCGAATCACGTTCGAGGCGGGTGACTGCTCCGAGAGCGTCGGTGACGGCCACCAGGCGGTCAGCCGAGTCGAACTCGAATTGCGTGATGTGGCCCAGCGGGTCGGTCTCCGCGACGATCCGCAGCCGGTCGTCTACGTGGTACACCGTGGTGGCGCTGATGGAGTTGGTGTATCGGGTGATGCGGTGGCCTGTCTTGGGGTGCACCTCGTCGTAGGTGAACGACGAGGACATGAAGCCGTTCGGCCCCTCCGTCCGCGCGATCCGGCCTTCGGTGTCGTACACGTAGTGGAACGTGGACATGTTGCGGTCGGTCCAGGAGGTGACCCGCCCTGCGTCGTCGTAGCTCAGGCGTAGCGGCAGGCCTGAGTCATTGGTGACGGCATCGAGGTTGCCTCGCCGGTCGAATCCGAATCGTCGTACCTCGACAGGTCCCTGGGGCGTCCTGACGCTCATGGCAGCTACGCGGTGGTCGTCGGTGTTGATGGTGACGAGGTAGCCACCGCTGTGGGACAGGGCGGTGGGCGCTCCGTCGGTCGTACGGGAGAAGCTGATGGTGTTGCCGTGCCGGTCTTCGATCTCGCACAGCCACAGGGCGGTCGAGGCGTGGTACGGGCTGCCGGCGAACGACTTTCGGATACCGGTTCGGGGATCGCTGACCGTGTAGGTAGTCACGCCGTCCGCCTCGCCGTCGCAGGCGAGAGGCAGGTGTTCGCCTTCCACCGGCAGAACAGGTTCGTGGCCTGGCCGCGGTAGCTGCGGGTAGATGAGCAACGACCCGTCCTCGCGAGCCCAGATCGCCCCGGCGCCAACTGGATCGGCCTCGATCCGCTCGTCGAGCGTGGATGCCCAGCTCGTCCCGAACCAATGACCGAATCGGTAGCCGGACAGATGCGTGCGCCGCAGGACCAGCGGCAGCACCCCAGGAAGCGCAAGATCTGTGTGCGGCATGATCATCTCGCCTGTGGCCACATCAACCGGATCGTTCCTGCACGTCTTCCTCGTCAGCGGCACCGCGTTGCGGCGAGGGTCGTCCTTGGCATCACGAAGCGAGTTGGGCTTGGTGCGTGCGGAGTCCTCGGACTTGCGGTAGCCCTCAGACTTCGTGCCGCCAGGGCGTTCTGAGCCACTGTGGCTGTTGCCCTTAAGACGGTTGAAGTCGTCATGGATGGCCCGGTCGTTCTTCTTGTGGTCGGTCGAGATCTGCTTGACGGCCTTGGGCAGGGTGGTGCCGACGTGGTCACCCATCGCCTTGGTTGCCTTGGTGAGGGCGGCAAGCGCTTTGTCGGCGACGGGGTCGATGGCCTGGGCGATGGAGTCGCGACCCCGAGTGCGTCCGTGGTGAGACTTGGCCTTGCTGAGTTTGGAAGTGGTCTTGCCGTGGATCCCGGTGCTGACGATGTTGAGGTTCGTACCGGCACGGTCATGCTCGGAATGTTCGATGTGAAGGTCACCCAGGCCCGTCCCGATCCCACTGCTGCCGGGACCAGCCGAGGCGAGGTGCAGGGCGTCCTTGCCGCCCTGAACACCGTCCCTGAAGCCGTCCTTGCCCGCACTCGCGGCCTGATCGAGATCCACACCGTCCTGGAACCCAAGCGCCATCGAACCGAGCTGCACAACGAGATCCGCGGCCAGACCCTCCAGAGCCGCGACGGCCGGTTCGGCCATCGCAGCGACGATGTACCCAACAGCCTCCTCCATGCACTCCTTGATCAGGCGCTTGATCACCTCCTGCGTGGCCCGCATCGCGCCCGCGCCAATCAGCAAGGACAGACCGCCGGTGACCGGTATGAGGGACATCGCGATACCCGCCTCGGCGGCGAGGTAGCCGAGCTGGACCAGCGCAGCGGTCTTCATACCTACAACGGCACCTGCGGCCAAGTCCATAGCGCCGGCAATGGTCCTGGCCGCATCCGCGAGATCTCTGAAGTGCTTCGCCTTGACCGTGTTCCAGTGCTTGTTCAGCGCCTCGATCGACTCGCCCCTGCTGGCCGACAACAGCCGCTCGACGTGGTTATTGGCGAGCTGCCCGTCATCCAGCAGGTCATCGGCGAACTCCCGGAGCGCATCCGCCATGTCGCGGTAAGCGTCCTCGTCCACGTTGGGCCAGGCCACACCGATCAAGTCCAGCAGTGTGTCCGCCCAGTCAGGCACCGTCACAGCCACGATCGCGAATCCCCCACATGATGATCAAACAAACAACCAGTCCTACCACGCTCGACGTCGACCCGACTCGCCGGCCATATAAAACCGGCCTGCGCATCGGCCGCTGCGCAAGCACAGGGAAGCTGCTAGGTCATCAGGGTCGTGACCGGATCACCGGAGATTGGCGGCACTCCACTTCACTGGCCAGATTTGGCAGGGCCTGGTGTTCGGGAACTCGAGGTGGCAAGCCCGTACCAAGGGGGGGCGCCTCGCTGGTTTCAGTCGGTGTCCGTGGCGGCGAAGAGCGTCAGTGTGCGGCGATCTGGGGTGAGAGCGATGACCGAGAGGTCGCGGCCGGCGCTGTAGAACCAGGAGGGATTGTCGAATGTGAACCAGAGGCATTGCCGGACCCGCCGTTCTACATCCGGCACCGGGGCGTCTTCGGGGCTGTCGGTGAGGGCACGCAGGGTTTCCCAGGTCGCGAGGCGGGCGTAGGCGTTGTGCTCGCCCGGTCCGTAGCAGCCTCCCCGGCTGCTCGACCATGCCAGGGAGCGCCATACCTGTTCCGGGGTGAGGGAACAGGCCGGCAGGGTCCAGCCGGGGTCGCACGCCGTGCCGTACTCCTCGATGCATGCGCGCCCAAGAGTGCGCAGCAGGTCCGGGACGAGCGCCGGGTCGATCGGCACCGTGGAGTGGAATCGCCCGGTGTCGGTAGTGGCGTTGGACTGCGCGGTCCACGATCGTGCGACGCGGACGAGGCGGTGGACCAGGTCCGGGTCGACGGTGGTGTCGCTCAGGACGGGCAGGGGGTTTCCGGTGACACGGGTGCGTTGCGCGGACTCAATGGCATGACGGTAGGGGATGTGGTTGCCGACCCGTTCCAGGTCGGTGAGGGCGAGCGGAAGAGAGCCGAGTGGATGATGGCGTCCGCGAGCTCCGCCCGCCCACTGCCGCGCAGCCGGTACGTCGTCGAGGTCACCGTCCTGCATGAGGAATTCGTGGACGAGGCAGGCACACAGGTCATCGCAGGCACCCGTCTGGAACACCGCATCGAGCTGTTCGGGGCGTTTGCGGTGCTCGAGCACCAGAAGGTGCGCGGCGTAGGCCGCGAGATCGTACCGACCACCGGCGGGGTGGCAGGCGAGACGCACGAACTCGTCCAGGTGCTCCGGCGCCGTATCGATGAGGAAGTCCAGGAGACTACGCGTCCAGTATTCGCCGAACGTGGACCGAAGGGCCTCCCCGGTGACAGGGTGGATCCGAGGGGCCAGCGACCCGTCCGTCCGGCTCAGGATCGCCGTACCAAGATCGGCTGCGAAGCCGATGTCGCCCCGCGCGAAGCGCTCCGCCGCAAGAGGTCTGACATCGACGTAATGCTCTCGGCTCACCAATCGATCCACGATGTCCGGTATGCGCTCAGTCACGGTTCGACCCTACGTGAACGCCGCCGGACGCAACGGTGGCGGGCAGCCCTCAACGCCGACGGCTCCCACCGCGAGCCACTCCAGAGCGGCGTGCTCAGCGACGGCGACGGCGACGGCGACGGCGACGGCCTCTCAACGGCCCCTCAGGGGTAATGCGGCGCGCTGCCTGAAGTCGATAGCGCACCCTTGGTCCGGCGAAGCGTTTCCCTTTCTGTGCAGCTGACCGTCTCCGGCACACGGGTATTGGAGGTGGTTCCCGGAGCAGCAGGGGGCACTCGAGGAGTGTTTCTGGACTGGCTCAGCTTGTCTTGGTTGTCGTCGGCGGGCGTATGGCCGTCATCTGCTGCCCGTCTAGTGCTGTGACCGGGAACGTTCGCCGGGTTGCTCGTCGTGCCGTTTGGAAATGCTGTCCCGGACCACCGGGGAGGCGGGATGGCGAAACCGGTCCGGGTTCGCGGGCTGACGGAGCAAGAGGGCCAGAGACTCCAGCACATCGTCCGGCGGGGCAGCACGAGTTCGGTGCGGTTCCGGCGGGCGATGATGCTGCTGGCCTCGGCCGGCGGCAGCACGGTCCCGGTCATAGCCCGCCTGGTCCAGGCGGACGAGGACACCGTCCGCGATGTGATCCACAAGTTCAACGAGATCGGGCTCGCATGCCTGAACCCTCGATGGGCGGGAGGCCGTCCCCGCCTTCTCGATCGTGACGACGAGGACTTCGTCGTCCTGACGGCCACCACCCCGCCCGACCGTCCTGGGCAAGCGCGGTGCACGCTTGTGGCGTTCGCGCTCGCCCGCGGCTCCAATGACGGCGGGCTCTCTCTGCTCGGGCCGGAAATTGCCACCGATCCGACCATCGTGGCCGACGCGTTGGTCATCGCGGATTGGGTCGGCAAGGAGATCGGCTTCGACCTCACCGCCGAGTTGCGCGAGGCGTGCGCGTGGGCAGATCGCGACGCGCTGGAGTCGCGGGCACAGTCAGAGGCGGGAGAGCCAGCACGGCCTGCGCTGCGTGTTCTGGCACCGCAGGATCCTCACAACCAGGGCCCCGGCCGAAAGTGCCCATGCGAAGTGGTCGATGCTGTCCTGGACCTTCACCAACGAGCACCTTGGGCAGCCATGACCGACTACCTGCAGGCCGTATTCGACATGCTCGGCCCAGCGGAGAACCGTTATACCGATCCTGCTGCCTGGATCCGCCTGGAGCAGGAGATCGGCAGAAGCCTGCCCGCGGACTACAAAGCGATCGTCGATGCGTACGCCCCCGTCCAGCTCAACGGGCACCTCAGCCTCTCGTCCCACCCAGCCTGCGCCTGGCGGAACCTGGGCGAGGAGATCCGGTCCGATGCGGAAGGCTGGAACGAGTCGCGGGCGTGGGAGGAAGACGACCTGGAACACGATGAGGACCCCCGCGTCATCTGTAACCGCCCGCAGATCACTTTCGGCACCCCCAACGGCCTCATCCCTCTCGCCAACACGGACCAGGGAGCCGCCATCTTCCTGGCCCCAGAGGTCCACGGGTTCCCCGACGGAATAGTGGTCCAAGGCTCGGAGGGCGACTGGGCCGGCCACCCCATGAACTTCGCCGAGTGGCTGTACCGCTACCTGATCGGCGAAGAGATGGCCGGCTGGGACAGCACGGCCCTATACCCCGGCCCCGTCCTCCTGGAATATCTGCCCACAGGACCGGACCAGCGGACCCGCGAGGTGTACGGCCCAGAACGCGGCATGTGAGTCCACGCCGAACACGACGATCTCGGGGCGCCGGTCAGGGTGTGCGTCGTTCGGCCTCGGTGACGCGGAACCGGTAGGACTCGATGCCGGTCTGGATGAGGGTGCAGCGGAAGGTGATCCGGTCGGCGATGGACGCGCAGAGACGGGGGTCGCCGAAGGTCTTGTCCCACTCGGCGAACGGTGAGTTCGTGGCCACGGCGGTCGGCCGCGAGGGCCATCCGACGCCGCTGGGGCAGGCCTTCGCCGAGTACGGGCGGATCGGCAAGACCGAGCACCTGCTGCGGATGGTCGACCCGGTCGATGACACCTACCACCGGCAGATGAACCGCCAGCTCACCGTGCAGGAGTCCCGCCACAAGCTCGCCCGGGAAGTGTGCCACGGCAAGCGCGGCACCATCCACCAGGCTTACCGGGAGGGGATGGAGGATCAGCTTGGCGCACTCGGCCTGGTCCTCAATGCCATCGTGCTGTGGACCACGAAGTACATCGACGCCGCCGTCGCCCAGCTCCGCGCCGAGGGCCAAGAAATCCGCGACGAGGACATCGCCCGGCTCTCCCCGCTCAAGCACGCGAACCTCAACGTCCTCGGCCGCTACAGCTTCACCGCCTCCACTCCAGCCGCCGGCGGCTTGCGGCCACTACGGGACCCTGATGCGGTCGAGCTCAACGAGGACGACGACGGGTAGGGAGGGACAGACCCGGTCTCGTGTAGATGGCTAGTGCATCAGCTCGGAGTGGGGGTGCTCGGGCGCCGCAGGGCAGACGTAGAGCTGCTGGTCGTAGCCGCGGCCGATCTGGACGGCAGTGGGCTGGCTCCGTTCGTAGGGGTCGAAGCCTGGAAGTGATGCATCTTCCGGTTCCTGGTGCGCGAGCCAACTGCTGTCGTCGTTGTCCTCGTACGTGGCGATGGTGAGCAGGGCGTCCATGTCTCTGCCGCAGGCCGGGCAGGGCCGGGGGCCCGGGTCTGTGGTAGTCCACCGTGGCCAGCCGCCGACCTTCCAGCCGGGCGCGCCGGCCAATTCCTTGTCGTAGAACTCCTCCGGCCACGGAAGTTCTTCGCTGTCCATCTCCACGTTGCCGGCCTGCCACACGCTCAGGTTCCCCAGCTGCTCCTGCAGTTCCTTGCTCACCTCCAGGTGGTCGGGGTATTCGGTGACCTGCTCCGGGTGGAGCAGGCACGGCTCTGGCAGGTAGCTGTCGTACTGCATCGCGGGCGGTTCGGGGGGCGTGGCGAGGATGTCGGTGACCGTGGCTGCCGGCCGCCAGAACAGCGCGGTCTTGGGCATGATCGGGTGGTCGAAGGGGCACCACAGGACCTGGAGCAGGTCCATTCCTTCGGGTATGGGCAGATCGGGCACGGCCCGCTTGTACAGCTGCGCGACCGGCAGCATCGCGATGGAACCCTCATACGGACCGATCGCGACCTTCACGGGGTGTTTCCGAGGAGGGATGATCCGCTCCAGGGTTTCTCGTTCCTGCTCGGTCAGGATCCGTCCGCGGGAAGCGGTAGTGATTCGCCGCTTTAGCCTCATGTCCGCCGGCGACGGGGCCAGGTCGTTCCCGTCCACCACATGAGGTCCCTCGCAGTGCGGCCACGGCTCGCCGGCGGGCCACAGCAGCGGTCCGCCGATGGAGCTGTCCTGCGGTGACGGGATCCCCCGGCGGGGGTGCAGCCGGGTGGCCGTGCGGGCCAGCGGAGCGAGCTGAGGGAAGATCGCGGTGACGTCGTACGGTCGGGGAGGCGTCGTCGGAGTGCTGTTCATAGCCGCGATCTTGTCAAGTGACTCTGACAACGGAGCTCGCCGCCACCTCGGGGCAACTGTCTCTCAGACCGTACATCCGGAACGGCCATGTCCTCATTTGGCTGAGTGGCCGGGCTAGGAAGAGCCGCTGTTCAGCTCTGGGATGGGCCAGCCGTCAGTCGGCTTCATGGCGCCGAAGTGGCCCGGCGACCGCCTGGAGGAAGCGCGCGCAGCAGTTCCCACAGGGGCCGGGACCCGCTGGCCCATTCAGCGAGGAGGTGGCGGTCGACGAGGTGAAGTTTCTGGGACTTCGCGAACTGGGTGGCGTCGGCGGTGATGCGGCCGTTGGTGAGCATGACCACGACGTCCCCGTTGTGGACCTGCCTTCCGGTGCCGTTGAGGACCTGCAGGTCCTGGCTCCCGACGGGCTTGCCCGACCAGCCGTCCTTCCTGTGCTTGCACTGGATCACCCACCGACGCCCGTACGGGTCGGTGGCCTTCACGTCCGCCCCCTTGTCGCCCCGCCCGCCGACCTGCCGGGCATCCGCGCAGCCGTCACGGCGCATCAGATCCCGCACCGCGAACTCGAACGCCCGGTGATGCAGCGCGTCGAGTTGCCCGAGTGCCAAGCGCAGACCACTCGCCCTCACCTGCTCCCACCGCGCGGCCTCCCTGCGCCGCCACACCCAGAACCCGGCCCCAGCGGCGGCCGCCAGCAGGATCACGGCCACGGTCCACGGGTGGGCGGCCAGCCACCGCAGGGCGGCGGCCACCACGCTGATCACGACGGCAGCCGCGAGAGCGGCCAAGAGCAACTGCTCCAGGCCCTGCTCCTTACGCCGCCGGTACCGCCGGCCGGAACGTCGGACAGGACGACGACGCCCGCTCACCGCGTGCTCCCCAGGTGCGAAGCCCGGGAGGGCTTCTGGACAGCGGTGCCCTGTGCGGCTCGGGACGGGAGCCGGCCAGGCCCGGTCACAGTGTGGCCTCGGAGACGCTGCTGACGAGTTGCCCGATGAAGTTGGCGATGCCCTGACCGACTTCGGTGGGTGCGAGCATGATGCCCAAGGCCAGGACGATGAGCACGGTCATCTTCTCGTCGAACCTGCTCCGGGCCTCGGTGCGACGGCGAAGCCGCAGCGCAACGATGACCACCAGCAGTACCGCCACATTGATCGTCAGCAAGCGCCCGGTCCCCCCGCCACAACCCACGGGGCAGCGGACGACAGCCCCCTGGTCTTGTGTAGCTGGAGGCCAGCAGGGCTGTGACCAGATCACCAGGGATTGGCGGCAATCCACTGCACTGGCCAAATCTGGCAGGGCTGGTGTTCAAGTACTCAGGGAGGCCAAGGCCCTGGGCGGGTAGCCGGCCGGGCGGCAACCACTGACTCTTGCCAGATACGGCAGGTCTGTACCTTCACCGACGCCCTGTCAGTTCTCAGCCCCAACAACGCTTTTCGTCGTGGACGCTTCGGTGACGCAGCTGCAGCCCGAGCCTGGACGGCCTCGGCTTGACCGCTTCCTTCAGATCATCGGACATGGAAGTCGATCCGGTTCGGCGGCCTGCTCGTCCAGCGGCTCCGCGATCGCCCACCTTCGGGGGCGGTGGCAGGCTGGAGGGAGCGGGGACTGGAAGGGAGCGGCGATGCGTCCGGTCTGGTCTGGTGCGATCTCGTTTGGCCTGGTCACTTCTCTGAACCAGCCCCACCTAGTGGGTGCTGGCGCTCGGAGGGCAACGGCCAAGCTGCTGCACGTCCGGCGGACGCTGTGCAAGGCAAGGAGGTGCCGGGCTCCGACCGCCCGCCTGTGGACGCTCCTGCAATTAGGGATGCCCAGTGGTGGTCGACGATGATGCGCGAATGACTGGTCAGAGCTCCGCCGCAATTCCGGCGCTGGTATTCGATGAGGAGCACGCATCCGTGCTCGTCGGTGCCTCGGCGATCGCCGGACCGTTCATGGTGGGGGGCGCCAGCATCGTCATAGGCCTCACAAGGCCAGCCCAGGCACTACATCAATGGCCCGTCATAGGTGGCGGGCCAGCAGCCCGGCGGTCCACGCCGCGAGCGTCGGCTTCCGCAGTGCGGCGATCACCGTAGCGAGTTGCTTGTCTCCGGCCTTGCGCGCCTGAGCCACGTGCGCGTCCCGGGCCGCGGTGAACTCCGACGGCTTCAGCCCGTACAGCTCCAGCTCCAGCTCCAGCTCCAGCCGACTTGGGGGATGCGGCCCTCTTCGATCTTGGGGGTCGGCCTTTCCTGCCGGGAGACGTTGTTCATGCTCCCTTGCCGAGGGCTGCCCATCCCTCGGGGTGGTGAAGCACGGCGCGGTCAGAGGATGCTGAGGACCGTGTGCGCGGCGCCGGCGCCGCGGACGGCGGGGCTCGGGTGTTGGGTCTGGTACTCGGCGAGCATGTGGAGGAAGCCCCGAACGTGTGCGATGGCCGAGGGGTGAAGTTCGGCCATGAGCGTGGCGGTGCGGGGCGCCGTCGCACGGTCCAGGGTGCTGCCGTCCGGCCCGTAGATGGCGCTGCCGCCGTTGGCCGGCCGGTCCGCGGGGCCTCCGACGGGATTGACGAACACGGTGTAGACGGTGTTTTCGAGAGCACGGGCCGCAAGGTAGACGGCTGCCCTGTGTTCGTTTCCCGTGGCGAACGCGCTGAGGCACACGTAGGCGTGAGCGCCCGCCGCGGCAGCGGCTCTGGCGTGTTCGGGGAAGGACATGTCGTAGCAGACGCCGATTCCGAGGCGCCAGCCGTCGACTTCGACGCATCCTCCGCGGGAACCGGGGGTGAACAGGCGCGCCTCGTCGGCGTGCCAGAGGTTCTGCTTGTCGTAGACGACGGTGATGCGGCCGGTCGGGTCCGCGGCCAGGACGGAATTGGTCAGGGTGCCGTCGGGCCTGCGCACCGCTGCGCCGACGAGGACGACGGCTGCCCCCTCCGAGGCGGCGGTGGCGAGGGCCCTCAGCCGGGCGTCGGTGATGTGGCCGGCCGCGTCGGCCGCGATCTGGCAGGTTTCAGGGGCGCCGGCGATGGTCGGTAGATCGTAGGCGGTCAGGTAGAGCTCCGGCAGGACCGCTACCCGGGCGCCAAGACGGGTGGCCCGGGAGACCAGCTCCGCGGCGCGCAGGGCATTGTCGGCCACATCCCCGGGTACCGCCTCCGTCTGGAGGGCGGCGAGACGCAGGGGTGCAGTGGGCAGTGACGCGCTCATCGGGAGGTCATGGGCGACAAGCGGGCGTAGCCGGGCTTGGCTCCGGGACGTTCCACCTTGACCCGGGCATCGGAGAGCGGGAACGGGACCTGGGGCAGGGGCAGGTCGAGGAGGAAGTCCCCGTACTCGGCGGACGGGTAGGTGCCCAGGGGGACTTCTTGGCCGTCGGACGACAGCAGGCTGAGGTGCCACTCGTCGGCGCCTGCTGCGCCGGGTCCGGTGGCGGCGATCCGTAGCGCGTGCTCCGAAAGGAACTGGGCTGCCGCGACGACGGCGGTGCGCTGCACCGGAGCTCCCAGAGAGTGCATCGCCCCGTGCTTGACCAGGGGTTTGCGTGCGGTCGCGGGGGTGTGGACGGCGACGACCTCGCCGACGTACATGCGGTGGACGGGAAAGTCGACGGTGTCGCGCAGCACGCACTCCAGGGCTGTCACGCCACCGGTGACCCAGGGGGTGCGGGTGGCTTCCGGCGTGCCGAACTCGATGAGCTCGCTGCTGGTCTTGTCGATGTCGCCGAGGGAGAAGCTGCCGGCGAAGTCGGCGAGTTCGGCTTGTTCCTCGGCGCAGAAAGTGAGGCTGAACTCCTTGGCCGTGGGCAGCAGGTCGCGTGTGTCGGCGCGCGGGCTGAGCACCACGGCCACGTACAGCGGTTCCTTGTTCACGAAGTACGACCACTCCGCTGACATGACATTTACGCCGGATTCGTGGCGCACGCTGACGATCCCGATGGTGCTTGTCAGCGTCTTCCACAGCTGAGCTGGGACGGTAGAGGACATTTTCACCCTGCCTGATAGCGTTGTTGCCGAATGTCGGAGGTTCTGGGCATGCCGGAAACACTGCGCCCCAAATCCCCCCTGCCGCACTTTTATCATGGACTTACCCATGGTCAAGCAATGGGATCCGTGACCTACGTCACCGGCGGATTCACTTGCGTAGAATTTTCCTTCCATATCTAGTGGATCTCGTTGGAGCGCTGAATTACAGATCAGTCGCCCTTAAATCTGGGTGGGAGGTGTTCATCATGAAGAAGCCGGTTCGCCGCAACGTGCGCAACAACAAGTAAGCAGCAAGCCTGAAAGGTATCCCGAGGCCTGAGTTTGTCAGGTTAGGGGCCGGTCGATGTGGTCTTCTTATTCGCTCGGCCGGCCCTTTCCCGTCACCGTACCGTTTACGCGAGGGATAATCGTCGTGGAGTTGACAGACCGCATCATCCGGATCCTGCATGTTGACGGCGTCGGGCTGCTGGCGTCCGACGCGTTCGGCCGCGTGCACCTCCTCGACGAAGAGCTGCAGGTCATCAGGTCCTCGCCGCGCGTGCAGCAAGGGCGTCCCTTGTACGGGCTGGCGTTCGCCGACGGATGGGTCATCGGCAAGGACCGCATGGGCGCCGTGATGCGCTGGTCCCTGGACACACTTGACATAGTCAACCGGCTGGACCCCGCGACGGTGTGCGATCCCTCCATGCTCATCGAAGGCGAAGAGCCCTCTCCCGTAAGCTCCCGGGGCATTGGGATCTGGGAGGGGCGCGTATTCATCACCAGCGGCTATCACCAGCAAATGCTGGTCCTCGATCTTGAGACGTTCGACGTACTCGAAATCAGGCCCAACATCTGTGACGACAGTCCCATGGAATGGGCCTCAACGGACCACCCGACGCGGCACGCCGTGTCGGACAAGAATGGGAACCTCCGGTTCGGGAGTTTCTCCACGCTCGAATTCCCGGAGCTCGTGAAGCTCGATGACGGGAATATCCACCGAGTGCGGTACGACGCCCGGCACGATCGGTTCTGGTGTACTCAAGACTTCGGTGAAGGTGAGACCGCGGACGTCGCCAACGGCGTCGTCATCGTGTCCATGGACGGTGAGAAGCTGGACGAATGCCTCTTCGCCCGTGATGACGTGGAATTCGTCATCTTCTCTCCGGACTATTCGCGGGCCTATTCCGGAGGATTCGACGGAGAGCTGCACATCTTCGACAACTCGGAGCGTGAGCTGCACATCGAACGTACCGTCAGCGGCTTTTCGCACCAGCTCAGCGACATCACGCTCAGCGCGTCCGGTGACGTCTTCGTCCTGTGCCAGGACGGCGAGATCGTACAACTGGCCCCGGACGGCACCTTTGTCCGAGGTCTCGGATTCCGACGCCAGGCCGTCTGGGACATCCAGCCCTCGGTCGAGGACCCCGAGACCCTGTACTGCGCCACCGACTCGGGCGTTGCGGTCGCCGAAGTCCACCACACCGCGAGCGGACCGACCCTTCGCATCCTGGAGGACCACGCAACCGGCTACGGGTTCACGCGCCGCGTCGCCCCCGTCGACGGCGGCTGGATCGGAATCACCCGGGACCGCCACGTCTTCCGCGCGGCACGGGGCGGGGAAGTGCTGTGGACTCGCCGCCTGCCCTCGCTCCTCCACACCGTCGCTACTTCCCCCGACCGCTCGCGCACACTGATCGCCGGCAATGCGGGGGCCGTCGAACTCGACGCCGTCACCGGAGAGGAGCTGGCGACCCTCACGCTGGACGGGCTGCCGGTCTGGGCCTGCACCTACCTCCCCAGCGGCGACCGTGTGCTGGCTACCCGCAACGGAGTCATCGCCGTCTTCGCGGAGCAGTCGGCCGAGCCGTCCTGGCGGCTCGCCCAAGGCGAGTACCCCAAGCGCATGTGGGCCCAGAACGGATTCGTCTACGTGGTGGGCGACGGCGGACTGAAGGAGATCGAGACGGGGCGCGGCGTCACACGGCAGTGGACGGACCTGCTGTCGAACACCGCCGAGAACGCCACCATCAACGATGGTCTGGTCTGCGTGAGTTCCTACGGCATGCAAATCGCCGCCTACACCTACGACGACGAGTTCGTGGGCTTCCTCGAAGACCTGCCGGACTACCCGAAGGCGCTCACCATCGTGCGCGACACCGACGGCGCCGCACACCTCCTGGCGGGTTTCCGCACCGGTCTGCTCTCGCTCTACCGTCTCGACAAGCCGGCGGAAGACGGAACGTTCGCCAAACTTGAGGACCGCTGGCTACCCCGCAGGTCCGCCCACTACACCCTGACCCACCACGACAACCCCACCACTGGTCGGGCGTGACACGATGGCGCGAGAGACCACAGCGATCACTGACCTCCCCCCGTGGCGGGATCGCAAGTTCCTGATCTTCGCTTCGGGGAACTTCGCGAACAACCTTGGTGAGGCGGCCTACAAGGTAGGCCTCCCGCTGTACGTCTACGAGCTCACGGGCTCCCTGACCACGATGTCACTCCTGGCCGCCCTCTCCCCGGCGATGCTGCTCCTCAGCCCCTGGCTGGGAGCCATCGTGGACCGGTGGGGGCCTCGGGTGTTCGTCGTCCCCGGGCTCCTCCTCCAGCTCGTCGCGGCAGTGGCACTCAACCTCATCGCACTCACCGGTGACATCGCCAACGTGCCGCTGTTCTGCCTGGCAGCGCTGGTGCAGCTCGGTGGCGAGATGTACCGGGCCGGCTGGATCACCGGAGTACCGGGGATGTTCCCGCGCAACGCCGCGCAATCCAGAGCCGTCCTCAGCAGCCTGTTCGTCACCTCCAACATCGCCGGCCCGCTCGTCGTCGCCGCCGGTGTCGGCCTGGTCGGCTACCTCGGACTGCTGTGGTTCAACGCGGCCACCTTCATCGCCCCGATCATCGTGTGGCTTCTCGGGGTGCACCCCCCGGAAAGGAAGCAGCACAGCGCGATCGACCGCCCCAGCCTGAACCGGCCCAGCCTCGGTCGCGACATCATCGACGGCTGGCACATCATCAGGGCCGAGAAGCGAGTCATGTACGTGCAGCTCACCGCGCTGCCCCTGCACTTCGCCAGTGGTATCGGAGTCCTGGCGTTCATGATCTGGTACCTGCGCGACCACTGGGGGATGTCCGCGAGCGGGGTCAGCACCGCGCAGGCAGTGGCCAACATCGGAGCCCTGGCGGGCAGCGTCTACATCGCGGCCCGGGCACGCACCCGCCCACGGACGGTCCTCGCACTGGCAGCCGCCATCATGACCGCCGCGCTGTTCACCATGGCCATCCCCTCCACCTGGAGCTTCGTGGCGTGCATGGTGGCCTTCTTCACCATGCGCTCGGCCATGACCGCCGTCTCGGCAATGATCATCGTGAAATATCTACCCCCCGAGGTCGTCGGCCGGGCCGAAGGCCTGTTCAACCTCATCGGCGGCGCACCCCTGCTGCTCGCCCCGCTCCTCATCCCGCTGGTCCAAGGCACCTTCGGCAGCACCGCCGTCCTGATGTTCCTCGGCTCCGCGGCAGGCCTGTCACTGCTGTGCCTGGCCCGCTTCTGGCCGCACTGGAGCGACCCGGACCGCACCAGCACCGACACACCCGTCAGCGGCGACGTACCCGTCAAGTAGCAAGAACACAGTAGCTTCGTAGGTGAGAACGGGCTCTGGTCCACTTCTTGTGGTGCGGCCACGCGGGGTAGTCAAGGGGTGTTTGGGGGGACCTGTCTCAGAACGGCGGGTCGTCGCTGTAGCTGCCGCCGCCTGTCCAGTTACCGTCCCAGGAAGCGCGGGCGGCTCTGAGATGGGCGTAGTGCTCGCGGGCCGCGATGTCGGACGCGTTCTCCAGTCCGCTGGTGTCGTGGCCCCAGGCCATCAGCGTCTCCAGGACGCGGTCCCGGTGGTGTCGGTCAGTGCTCGTAGCCAGTAGGCGTCGAGCGTGGTCGGCCAAATCGGCTTGGTATTGGGTGAGGAAGGGGTGCTCGATGAGGGGGATGGCGGTGACCAGGGCAGTGTGGCGGACGGTGGTGTCGTCATGACCTAGGAGGGGACGAACAGCGGAGAAGATCGCCGGGCGTGTGTCCCGGAACGCCCGCATCGCGTCGTACTCGTCGAGGAAACCCCCGTCGAAGACGCGTTCGCCGGCAGCGACGCACTCGTCGTCGGCGTCGTAGGCGGTATCGCCGAGCCAGTCGAGCAACCGCACAAGAGTCGGGTAGTGCTGTGTCCCGACGCCAGGGTTGTCGTCGCCCGCAGTGATGGCCGGATGGTTGAGGATGGCCGCGACGAAGAGCGCCACGGGCACGGTGGCCTCGTAGATGCTGTTCTGGTGGGTCACGGGCCCCAGCGCGGCCTGGAGAGCGGACTCCCTGATGACCGGGTCGGGATCGGTGAGAAGTGTCAGCGCCGCCGGCAGGTCTTCGCCGGTCCCGAAGGCTGTGTCGAGTGCCCCCCAGTTCGTATTGTTCAGCAGTGTTTGGAACGGCGGGAGGGAGGCAGGGTGAGCCTGCTCGTTCTGGCTGCTGCTGTGGGTCACAGGACGAGGCTATTGCGTTGACCAGCCAGATCTGTGCGCGGGTGTCACGTGTAGAGCAGGACTCGTTTGCGAAGGAGTTCGAAGCCTGCGCGGCCGAACATCTGGCGCTTCAGCATCTTGATCCGGTTGACATGACCTTCGACGACTCCAGAGTTCCATGGCTGCGAGAGTCCGGCGGTGACGGCGTCGAGGTCGCGTTCCAGGTGCCGGGCGAATCGCTGGAGGTTTGGCAGGTCGGCGTTGGTCGAGGCCTCGATCCATGCCGGCAGTTGGTGGCCTTGCAGCTGAGTAAGCATGTGCGCGAAGGAACGGACGTGTTCGGCGAGTGCGTCAAGTTCGGGGCAGTTTGCCAGTACGGCCTTGAGCTGGAGCCGGTCGCCCTCGGCCAGAGCCTCGGGGCGAGTGAGGATCCAGCGGGTAACGGCGCGGGCGGATGGCGGCCGGGGGCCGACCGGCTGGGGTTGGCCACGTAGATTCCGGCTGACGTAGGCGCGAACGTTGCCGTAGCCGTCCGGGTAGCCCTGTTCCTTGATCTCCTCCCATAGCTTCCAGGCGTTGGTGCAGCCCTGCTGCCATCGCTGGTCGAGGTAGGGCTTGAAGGCATCGAGCTTGGTAGGGCGGCTTTGCCACTGGCCGGTGAAGAGCTGCTCCGGCTCCGTGGCATGGGCAAATCGGAGGACCGTGCTGAAGCCCATGCCGAGCTGGCGGGCGATGGACCGCTTGCTGTGGCCGGCGGCCAGGAGTGCGTGGACGGTTGCGTGCTTGGCTCGGGTTCGCTCAGCGAACCGGTGCCCTGTCGGCCACGGCGAGGCCGCAGGCGGATGCGATGCCTGCGCGGGCTCCTCCGGTGGCGCCGGTGCCGGGCGGAGGCAGGCGCGGTGTCGGAAGACGCACTTCTCGGCGGCTTCGCCGAGGTTGTGCCAGAGGTGCCATCGGTCGGCGACCTGGAGGGCCTGCGGGGCGCCGCGGGTAGCGCCTTCGGCGTAGAAGGCGGCGCGGTCACGGCAGATGATCTCAATTCCGGGCCGCTCGGAAAGCCAGGCCGCGAGCGTGTCCGCCTCGCGGTCCGGAAGGAGGTCCACCGGCCGACGCGTCTCGACGTCGACGAGCACGGTTCCGTAGATCCGGCCCTTGCGCTGTGCGAATTCGTCCACGCCGACCACGCGGGGCGTGGCGCTGGGCGGATCGGGCAGTGAGGTGATCAGCCTCAGGAGCGTGTTCCGGCTGACCCGCACCCCGAATGCGTCCGACATCCGGGCGCCGGCACGTCCTGCGAGCGCGAGACCGACCGAAATCAGGGTCGATCGCAGTCGCTCCGTCCGCCGACCGAACCGACGAGTAAGCCCGGGCACCTGCTCGACAAACGTCTTACGCGGGCAGGAGTCCTCCGCACACACGAACCGACGCACCCGTAAAGACACCAAGACCAGCTTGCCAGCGGTTGGCAGGTCACGAGGAAACCGCAGGTAGGAGCCGTGCATTCGCTCCGACCAACGCCCGCAGTCGGGGCAGGTCGCCCCACGGGCCTTGGTCCGGGCCTCCACCCGCACGACGGCGTCGGCGACCTCGACCGACTCCACCGACACGTTCTCCACCGACCAGAACAACAACTCATCCAGCTGCGGCCGCACTCCGTTCACGATGCAGAACTGTCGACCCCACTCCGCCCGGGCGGGGCGATTTTCGGGCGACCTCGGCAGCCACCTGGCGAGGAGCAGCAGTCACGCTGCGTGAGTCACCACAAGAAGTGGACCAGAGCCGTAACTCGCTGACAAAGCCAGACACAGCCATGCGCACGATCAACTCGCCAGCCGCCAACCCGAGAGGCCATGCCGCACCCATCACCCACGTCGCACTGAGTACCGACGGCCGACGTCTCGCCAGCTGCTCTTGAGATGGCACCGTGCTGATCTGGGACACCACCGACCCCACGCAACCGATCCAGACCACCCGGCTGCACCACCGCCGCCTCGTCAACGCCTCCTCCTGGAACCCCGTGGACCCCGCCCTCTTGGCCACCGCCTCGGCCGACAAGTCGGTCGCCGTGTGGCGGATACCGGACGAAGGCCCGGCCGACCTCGTCAACGTCCTCGCCCGCCACACCGACGACATCAACTCCGTGGCCTGGATGCCCGACGGCGAGCGCCTCCCACCGACCTGCCGAGATGCTGGTGCCAAGGTTTCAGCGCTCCCCGGAACCGCGCGTACGCCACTACGCCGGTGACACCGTGCCTGCCTGCGTGACACCTTTCGCGCTTCGCCTCAAGCACCCTGACCGACGTCTTCAAAAGTGTGCCGGGTGTCTTCTGACAGTGAAGTCGGACCGATTGCCAGTGAAGTTGGATCAGGGATCTGGTGAGTGGGCGGCGAGTCGCGCCGCTCGTCGACGGCGATAGGCTCGCGCCGCCACGACCGGGTCGCCGGCATCTGCGTCTCGGTCGACGGCGTGCCCCGCCCCGGGGCGGCGGCCGAGGTGACCGCCGCCGAGACGGGCTAGCTCTCGGGGCCGGTGCTCTCGGGCGCCGTGGTGGGATCGTCGTCCGGCGGGGCCGGGTTGGAAACGACGGACCGGATCTGGTCATCGGTGGCTTCGAGGAGGGTGACGGGCTCGCCTTCGGTGTTCGCCACCTCGATGACGGCGGGGCCCGGGTCGGGGGCGGCGCGGCGACCGGCTAGGAAGGCCTGCACGCGCTCGCGGAGACCGAGGAGTCCGTCGGTGAGCCCGATCACCGTTCCGGCGACTTCGATGATGGTGAGCAGCTGGTTGCTCCGGATCGTGCGGGACCTGACGACGGTGGTGCGGTCGTCGTCCGCCAGGGTCTTCTCGATGAGGGCCAGCAGGTCGGCGTCGTCGCCGGTGAGGCTGATCTCGAGTTCGACGTTGGTCATCGTCGGCTAGGTCCTTTCGTCGGTCGGTTCGTTTTCGTCAGGTCGGGCAGTCCGAGGTAGGAGAAGGCGGCCCAGTCGTCGATCGCATGGGTGGCCCGCATTCTCCGCTGGGTCAGGGTCACGGCCCGCTGCGGGCTCGCACCCCGGCTGATCTCCGTGTGCAGGTGATCCATGAACACACGGGCCGAATCGTCGAACACCGCCCACCTGCTGCCGACCACGCCCCGGGCGCCCATCCGCAGGAGGGCTCCGGTCAGGCCGATGCAGTCGCCGCTGAGGCTCCAGGAGGTGAGGGCGGACTGGCAGGCGGAGAGGACGACCACGGGAGAGCGGGGAAGCGCCCGGCCCGCGAGTTCCCGGGCCTCCAGGACGAGCGGACGCCCACCGGGCGGCGCGCCGAAGTGGAGGGCGGAGCGGGTCTCGCTGGCCGGGTCGAAGGAGCCGTGGCAGGCGAAGTGCAGCAGTTCGTACGGGTCCGCCGAGATGCTGTCCAGCAGCTCGGCCTTCCGCTGCACGCCCGGATCGAGCAGATCGGCCCGGTCTCCCCACACCGTCATGATCTGCTCGGACTCGGCGGAGGACTCGGGCAGGTCGGCCCCCCGGTAGTTCGCGACGAACACGCGGCCCGGCCCGGTCCCGGGGGTGGACCGGCGGGCCAACGCCGCGGCGGAGCGCAGCGACGGGGTCAGGAAGACCTCGAACTCCTCCCCGAACGGGACGCCGTCGACCTCGAGGCCTTCGAAGGGGATCTGGCTGAAGACGCCCGGGGCCGAGATCGCGACGCGGCGCACACCGGAGTCCCTCAGCAGGGGCACCAGCCCCTTGAGCAGCACCGGCGATGCCTTGGCGCAGTAGGCGGCCATCCGCCGTCTGCGGAACCTGGCCGCATGCGCCATCTCGCTGACGGCGGAGCTCTCCAGCAGCACGTCGACGTTCACCGGCCACTGCGCGCCCTCGACCCGCCAGCCGTCCCCGGCCGGAACGGCGATGACCACGCTGACCGTGCCGGAGGCGAAGACGTAGGAGCAGATCGCGGTGTCGGCCGGCCAGCCCGAGTCCGTCAGGCCCCGGAGCGCGGCGTCGGTGAGCGGACGGGGCCGGCGCTCCGGCCTGCGCGGCGCCCGAAAGGCACTGAACCGGGGTGCGTCGGGCGGGGTCGTCAGCAGGTTCGTCAGGAGTTTCGTGAAGGAGGCCTTGGCCAGCTCCTTCCTGGCCTGTTCGGCCGGCGTGGTCTGCCGGAGGACGATCAGCGCGCGGGCCTCCTCGACGGCCTCCAACGCCACCAGCGGGCGTCCGAGCCGGATGTTCACCCGGGCCAGTTCGTCGAAGTACCGGTGGTAGTGGCGGACGGCGGGGACCAGCAGGGCGTCGGGCGTGGTCCTGAGCTCGGTCGCGGCGAGGTCCGCGGCCCGGCGCAGCGCCTCCTCGGCCGCCGCGTCGTCGCCGTCCACCTCCAGTTGGTTCGCCGCCCGGTGGAGCCAGATGCACCGGTCGAGGACGGGAAGGGCCGCCCAGTCCGGGCCGCTGTAGTCGATCTCCCGGCGGACCGGTGCGGTGCCGCCGGGGTCCAGCCGGTGCAGGTCCTCCAGGGTGTTGGCGCGTGAGTCCGCGATGTCGGTGCGCAGGGGCGCGGGTATCGCCGGTTCCGCCAGGGCCGCGTCAAAGTGCCGCACCGCTTTGCGCAGCCGGTCGGGCCCGGCGGTCGGTTTGCGGGTGATGTCGCCCAGCAGGTAGTTGATGCGCGCAATCTCGACGGATCGGACCTCGGGATCGAGGGAGCTGTCCGCTTCGAAGGACGCCCGCGCGTCTTCGGCGAGACTGAGCGACCGCGACCGGATCTCCTCCGGATCCTCGGACAGGACGGCGCCGTGGACGTTGTTGAGAAGGGTGAAACCCGCGGCCGCCGCGTTGTAGCTGACCATGCCCCGGGACACCGGGTCCTCGGGCGCGTCCGCTCCCTCGGCCAGCGCCGCGAGGGTGCCGAAGGCATGCAGGCCCGCATGGACGACCCCGGTGCGCCGGTGGAACTGGTGGAGCAGGATGCCTTCGAGGTTGCGCAGGCGCCAGGTCTGGGAGCGGTAGTGGTTCCAGGTGGCGAGGCGCCCGGCGAAGAGCGCGGCGGGGACCAGGTATCGGATCGCGTCGGGGTTCGCCGGTGCGGAGAGCAGCACTCGTAGCTCCCGGCTCAGCTCGGCCTCGTCGGCGGCCGCATCCAGACCCCAGGCGCGTGATTCCCCTGCCCGGGCGTCCTTCAGGTCCAGGACGGCCTGCGGCAGGTCCGTATGCGGTTCGGCCGAGGTCTGGGTGCAGCGCTCCGATCCGCACTCCGGGCACACGGGCGTGAAGAAGAACCGGGTGGTCAGCGCGCCGAACCCGTGGCCGCAGTCGTCACAGGACAGCCGGATCCGGTAGACGAAGAGCCTCTGCTCCAGGACGGCGGTGCCGCAGCTCGGGCAGCGCGGCGGCCGGTGGAGTGCGTCAGGGACCGCGCCGTGCAAGGGATTCGATCGCAGGAACATCCCGCAGCCCTCGCAGAAGAAGTAAACCTGGGCGTCGAAAGACAGTGCGGGAAGCACGTCTTGGGCGAGATGCTCAGCGGGGAGCAGATCGTAGAACGGTCCCCCGTGCACTCTGGCCACTCCTTTGAGGAAGAGGTGCCGGCCGGATCGTCACGGCCGGTGCGGGACAGGCCGGGCGTCGGCTCGGTGACAACTACCCTATACAGGGCGCGCGTTGACTGAGGTGCATTCGGCCGGACTGGCCGTACCAGCCAGTGCGGAGCGGGCCCGGCGGGAGGTGTGCCAGAGGGTGTAGAGGCTGCCCGCGCAGAACAGGGCGATGACGGAGGCGGAGATCAGGAAGGTCAAGGAGGTCGGGTCGTTCGCGGTGGCTTCGGCGGTGATGTAGGCCGCGGCGCCGGGGACGGAGCCGAGGGCGGTGGCGGCGGCGAACGGGAGGGCGCGTGTCCTCTGCCACGAAGTTGGATGGATTGTCAGTCAAGTTGGACCGCTCAGGCAGTCATGCCGAGCCGTTCCTTTCTCCGTGTTCGGTAGCGCTTCGTCCGGCAGGGGGCCGAGCACGTTAGGCGGCTCTGGGACCTCCGTTCGGGAAGCGGTATTCCGCAGACCCGGTGCGAGCCCTCCGGGCGGTGTCATGGCGGCCGGCCCAGCTAGAACTCCCAGCGCCCGAATCGCGGCGTCGTTCATTTTCAGAGACAACATGCCGTGCATGATCGCAGCCGGTGCCTCACCTCATCACCGAATATGACGTGCCCAGACGCCCTCTACAACGGCCGCCACCGAGTCGAGTCGATCACCGAGCTGGTGCAGTCAACTGGCCAGGCCACGTGCCGCTACGGGCACGGTGGGAACCCCCTCTGCCGGGGCTGTCAGGACGAGCGCGACGAGCACCTCGCCCGCACCCGTCCGTGTTCTCCTGCCCGACGGCGAGGTCACGGGCCGGCTCGTACGGCGGTGTGCCCAACCTGCACCGCAGGCCACCCCCGCCCCGGGCGGGGTGGCCTGACCCGGGTACGGCCCCGCTCGGATCGCCGCCGCCCGGCGCGCGCGGATGGATCTGCGAGCGCGTGCCAATCCCCGGCCTGTCGGGCGGGGTCCTCGTCCACGAACCAGGCTGCGGAATGATCCAAGGGCCCCTCGGCGCACCTTCACCACCGAGCGGGCCCGGCGCATGATCGCCGATGACCCGACCACAGATGCCTGCAACAGCTGCGACGCCTACAAAACCCTGGTCGGCCTGAAGTCTTAGCTTGCCGTTTAACCGTCGAGCGGCTCTTGCATCGCCTCGTGGGCTGCGAGTTCCTCTGGAGTGCCCAGGAAGGCCAGCCCGCAGTCAACCGGAAGGCGCTCCAAAACCATGGTGACGGCTTGCGAGACCGTTTCCGCAGGCCCCACGTCCTGCGAACGGAGAGGACCTGACACCCAGTAGCTGCCGCCGGCAGCAGGCTGGATGTAGGGGATGTCCCAGGTCCACCGTTGTTCGGTGCAGCGGCTGAAGTGCAGCTCTCCCATGCCGGTCCAGGGGAACAGCTGCCGCAGGCGGGGTTCGGCGTACGCGGCTTCCAGCAGCTCGGGGCGCACGCGTCCGTCAGCGCGGGCCTTCTGCCAGCCTGCTTCGACAGCGTCATCGCTCGATGGCCCCAGTGTCATTGGGACATCATGACCGCCATCCCTGAGGCTCACTGCGTGGGGGGTGGGGCTTGTTCGTAGGGGTTTGGAGCCGACCTTGTGGTGGGGGGTGGGTATAGGGCTCGCCCACCACAAGGTCGGCTCCAAACCCCTACGGAGTGGCGGGTCGGCAAGCTCAGACTGATAGCAGGAATCCACCGATCTGATACTCCAGCCCTTCGCGGAACTCCAGGTGCGGGATGGCACTCCGCATCGCCGAGTACAGCTCGGATGGCACCTCGTAGCCCAGTGTCTCAAGGAAGTCATCGTCCCGGCCGGGGAACAGGTCCCTGATCCTCAAGATCTCAATTCGGTTGAGGCCAGCGACATGTACGGCCTGCTCGTCACTGTCCCAGCCGATGAGTTCCCATCCAAGGGTTTCGGTGTTCATGTCGTTCACGTGCCTACGGTAAGCGCGAACCACCCATGAGGTTAAACGGCAAGCTGATTCGATGCAGGACACGGCCCGGCGAAGGAGCGCATCATGACCAAGATCCGATCCCAGACCCACTCCGAGGTGCTCGGCTCCGGATCCTTCGGCAGACCCCGCTACCGCCGTACTTCCGGGATCTCCCCGGAGGGGACATGGACCTTGGTCACCGCCCGCGCCGATCCCCGGCTGGGCGACGGTGTGCGCGGTTACCGCGGCTACCGGCTCGCCATGGACCGTCCGCAGCGCCGCATCGAGATGCCGATCGGGGCGGTCTCCATGATTTTCAGTTTCGGCGACCCGCTGCGCATCACGAGGCTCCCCACGGCCAGCCACACCGAACAAGTCTGGACACCACGCACCTCCTTGGTGGCCGGCCTGGAAACCCGCGCCGCGGTGGGTGAGCACGGCGGCCGCATCAGGGGCATCGAGGTCCTGCTCGAACCCTGGTTGGCCTTTACGGTCCTGGACCAGGCGATGCACGAGATCCAGAGCCTCATCCTGCCCTTGGCCGACGTCACAGGCCCCGCCGGCGTCCTGCTTGAGGAACAGCTCGCCCAAGCCCCGGACTGGTCCACCTGCTTCGCGTTGATCGACGCTTTCCTCCTGGACCGCCGTGCACGCGGCCGCGTGCCGGCCGCCCAGGTCGTCCACGCCTGGCAGCAACTGACCCGTGCCTCAAGTACGGAACCGATCAGCCAAATCTCCCGGTCCGTGGGCTGGAGCGAGCGCCATCTTGAGGGCCGATTTCGCGAACAGATCGGCCTTCCGCCGCGGCGCGTCGCCCGTATGGCCCGATTACGCCGGGCGCTGCGGCTGCTGGAAGAAGGCCACCCACCGGTCCAGGTCGCGGCCGCCTGTGACTTCTACGACCAAGCCCACCTGAACCGGGACTTCAAAGCCGTGATCGGCTGCGCCCCCGGTGCGCTCGTCACCCACCGCGTCCACAAGCCTCGGCCCCTGGACCGTCTCGCGGGGCAGCCGACCAGCGTGCTGTTGCCGGGGGCCGGGCAATAGCCCCGCACCGCCCCGTTCCCCCGCCTTCCATGCCGGCAGCCCGTGGGCATGGCGGTTTTTTCCTATACCCAGTGGATCAACGTCTGCCACCGTTCCCGGCAGACCAGTCAGGCCGATCCCGATCCGAAAACGAGGGAACTCCATGAAGTCCCGAATCAAGTACGCTCTCGCTCTTGCCGTGGCACCCGCGATCCTCGCCCTTGTCGCAGGGCCCGCGCAGGCTGCCGGTGGCACCTACGACGTCACCCACACGGGTGGAGACATCGCGGGCGCTTGGGCCCATGGAACGTTCTGGAAGACTTCAGACGGCCGCTGGCACCTGAACGGTGAACTCAAGGACACCGCCAGCGACGGCAAGGGTGCGGCTCTCAAGATCGTGGCCATCTACGCCGACAACGGCACCCGGTACGAGGAAGTCAAGAACGCAAACAGCAGCGGGTCGGTCGTACCGATCGGCGAGTACAACTTCGCGTCGAGCCTGCGGTACATACAGCTCCAGGAATGCACCATGACGAAGAACTCCCAGGGAGTGCCGTACATCAGCGCCTGCGCCGCTGGCACCTTCACCTTCGCCGCCGTCTAGCACTCGACACGGCCGCCGGGCTGTACGGGGCACCGGTATCGCGGCCCGAAAACCGGAGTGGGGCGGGCATCGCAAAGCGAGCCCGCCCCACTCCGTTTTCATACTCCGGCCGGATCAGTCGCGGACTCGTCGAGCACATCGCGCAGGGCGCGGCGTGCGGGGCCGGCTGCGCAGCTCGGGCAAGCGGGCCCACTCTTCGGGTGTCGCCAGTACCTCGTCCAGGGCCAGCAAGGACAGGAGTCGGATGGGGCGGCCGGCCCTCGCCGCGGCCTCTAGTTTGTGGTGGCCGTCGAGCAGGAAGTGGGTTAGGCACCAGTGGGCGTACTGGTCGTTGTCAGGCGGGCTGACGGCAGGTTCGAACACGCCGAAGGTCGAGACCGCCACCGCGGTCGGGATCGTGCCCCGGCCCATGAGTTCGACGTACTCCTCGACTCGCTCCTCGTCGTTCCAGGTCGGGGGAACCATGGGCACGACGAACTCGTAAAGGTGCGCGGACGCGTCGATTTCGGTCTCGAAGGTCCGGTAGTAGGGGGTACGCGGGGACTCCGCGATGCCCCAGAACTGGCTGACCCCCCAGGTGGCCACCTGCTCCTCGCTGAAGTAGTCGCCTTCCGACCCAGGAACGGCCAGGCGCGGCTCAATGTGGAGGAGGAGCGGCAGGTACTGCCCTTCGGGCAGTACCTCGCCGAATGCCCGCAGCAGGTCCTCGTCGTCAGCGTCCGTGAGCGTGCCCGTCAGGCGATCCTGGACCTCCTCCAGCGACAGGGTCTCGCGTGATCCTTCCAAGCGCTCGAAGAGGAACGAACAGCTACCGCACCAGACGCCGAGCTCGAACGCCGGCTCACCGTCGATCTTGATCAGCCGACGCGTCGGAAAGGTACCGGTGGCCGTCGTACGCGTCTCGGTCTCGAAGCGGAGCCGTGGAGTCCCGGCATCCGGTGTTCCAAGTCTGCGCGGCTCGGCGGCGTTGATCAGCATCGACCGAGCGTACGACGCCAACTCAGAGAGGAACCACCCGACGCCCCGATAGGCGGCACGGCCGCATGGGCAGCATGGAAGATCAAGAAAGACCCGAGCAGGACGTCTGGGCGGACACGGAGGACCAGCGCCTGGTCGTGCACGTCGGAGGTGAGATGGACGTCGACCGCGCCCCGATGCTGCGCGACGCCCTGTACACAGCGATCACCCAGCCCAATGGGCCGGACGAGATCGTCATCGACCTCGCGGACCTGTCCTTCTGCGACTCCTCCGGCCTCAACGTCTTCATCGGCGCCCGCCATACCGCGACCGACCACGACCGGCACATCAGCCTGCGCAACCCGCAGCCCCAGTTCCTGCGGCTCCTGGAGATGACCGGCGCAGACACCCTCTTCCCCATCACCGACACCTGACCAGCCCCCGGGCGCCCCACCGCCCGGCCCGCACCACGATGGTGCGCGGCCCCCGAGTACGCACGGTGCCCAGAGCGCCGCAGAGGACCTGTCCGCCGTAGAGCTCGCCGTGCGAGCACAGGACAGCGGGGGCCGCCGCCACCGATGGGGCGGCGGCCCCCTCAAATGTCCGCAGCGAAGAGTGTCGGCCCGGGATCAGGCAGCCCAGTCGAAGGCCCGCACCGCGTTCGGGCAGCCGGCCGCCTACCACAGCAGCGCCTCGCACTCGGCCTGGTCCACCGACAACGCCCACCGGTGCTTGGCCGCCACCCACTCCCCGATGCACCCGCAATGCACCGCCGGAGCCGGCATCCACGTAGCCGGATCCTGGTCGGACTACTGCCGGTTCGAACGAGCCGTGACCCCTACGAGAGTCACTTCAGAGCCGAGGTCGTCGGCGTACCGACGGCGCTGCTCCGTCGTCCAGCCATAGCCGCCAGTCGTGGAGTTCAGCGAGCGGGATCGTGCGGTCGATGCCGATTCGTTGTTCGAAATGGTACTTGCTGGAGATGAGGTGAGCGGGTCGGCCGTTCAGGAGGCGAGGTGTTGAGCTGGACGCTGCCGCCACTCATCGAGCGGTCGGACAAGTCGACCGAAGCCAGTTCGGCCACGCCCGCCCGACCGTGCACCAAACCGGGCGCACGCTCCGTCAGCGTTTCTGTGCTCGGTACTGCTTGAGGAGAGCGGTGAGCTTCGCGGGTTGGGCTGCGCCGTTCAGCTCCGTCAGGAGAGCATCAGGACAGAGCTCGTAGTGGTCGCCCCACCACCGCTGCCCTTTGTTGTCCCAAATGCGATACCCGCCGGGTACCCCCCTGGCTACGTATCGTCGCCTGCTGATATTGATCACCCCTAGAGACAGTCTCCCCACAGTACAAGCTGCTACTGGAGCTGGATCATCTTCCGCAACAGGAAGAAGCCGGCTCGTCCGTAGAGCTACCTCCTGATCTTTTTGATGCTGTTGACGGCACCTTCAATGCTGCCGGAGCTCCATTGGAGGGTGAGTCCGGCAGCTATCGTCACCAGATGCCTGAAGCTCCCGAGAAGTTCAACACCGCGATGACCACCTGGCAGGAATGGCAGGACGCCCCCTGGGGCCGCCTGCGCTACGCGATCGCCGAGGCGAACCTGGCCCGTCATCTCGACAGCCTGGGTGGCGGGCCATTGCGCATACTCGACGTTGCCGGCGGCGACGGCGGCGACGCCATGCGCCTCGCCAGCCGCGGGCACCACGTCACCATCGTCGACTATGCGCCCGCCATGCTCGCTGCTGCGACCGAGCGGGCCTCGGCGGCCGGCCTGACGGAACTGATCACCTGCGTACAGGCCGACGTGACTGCTCTGCCCGCCGACCTCGCCGACGGGGAGTTCGACGTGGTCCTGTGCCACAACCTCCTTCAGTACGTGGACGACGTACCGGGAACCCTCTCCACGGTTCTCACCCCGCTGAAGAGCGGCGGGCTGTTCTCGGTGATGGCGATCAACCGGCACTCGGCGGCCCTGAACGTCGCCATTCGCGATATGGACCCTGCCGCCGCGCTGGCTGCGCTCGGCACCGATCAACTCCGGACCCAGATGTTCGACTCAACGTTGACGCTTCATACGGCCGAGGAGATCACCCCTCTCCTTCAAAGCCTTGGCTGTCTCGACGTCCAGCACTACGGCATCCGCAGCTTCTGTGACTACATCACCGACGACGCGCGAAAGTACGACCCGGCGTTCTACGCCGACCTTGAGCAACTGGAGCTCGCCACCACTGCGCTTCCGCCCTACATGCACACAGCCCGGCTCTTCCAGCTGACTGCATGGAACGGGACATACGAGGCCACACCGTAAAGAACAAGGTGAGAAGCTGTTCGAGAACCTGCGATCTGATGTCTGCTGGCATGGTGTTGGCAGGGGCTGCCGGGGTAGCGGGGCTCAGTCGGTGTCTATGCCGCGCGCGGCAAAGACGTCCGCGGCATCCGGCACCGCCAAGACGCCGTCCTCCACGAAAGTGACCTCCCGCAGGTTGGGCAGCAGGGCGAGGTCGTCGAGCGAGCGGACGTCGAACAGGTCATCCTCGCCATCCCAGGCGGGGGCACAGTGCCGAAAGACATTCACCCCCGCGTCGAAGCACAACTCCTCGACACCGGCAAGCAGCTCGGCCGGGATCTCCAGAGCCTCGAAATAGGCCCGGGACTCCGGCAGCACCTGCGCATGGAGGCCGTTCTCCAAGACGTAGGACGCGGGATCTCCGATCCCCTGCTCGGCCAGCCGCGCGGGGAGGTCATAGACCGGCAAGAGCGGCTCGGGGCCGTACATGAGCTCCTCGATGACGAGCAGCTTGAGATTGAAGTCGCGGAACTGGTTCATGGGAGATGAGTACCAGAGGTAAGACGACGGGTCGGAGCCCGACCCCCGGTCAGGCCCAGTGCCCGGCCCCCGCCTGGCCGACGACGACCCGCCGACCATCGAGCCGGCCAAGCCGAAAACCCGGATCCTCGCATGCCGGCACTGTGTAGCCGGGCCGGCCGATGGCCGGGCCAGGACCAACGTCGGCGCCGGAGACCACCTCATGGTGACCGGCACCTGCTGTCCTGCCCCACACCGCAGCCGGCCGTGTCCTTACGGGAGACAAGGAGTGAAGCACCCTGGGGCCGGTCAGCCACGGTGGAACAGGTCTGGATCGACGGACCGGTGCCGGCCGGCCGAAGTCCTTGCGGATCCTCCTGGGCAGGGAACTTCCCGGCCCTCCTGGAGCCACAGCCGTTCAACCGCGTCGTAGATCGGCCAATCCGAGACCTGCACGCCGCCCGCGCCCGGATCGGTGGAACACCTCGGTGCCGGAACGGTTCTCTGGTCCATGCCTTGCCCAACGACCCACACCTCGAAGCCGTGGCGGTCCGTGACCCATCCGTCACCGCCCAGGCCTCCATACCGCCCCGCAACTCCCGCCGGCCCGGCGCATGCCCGCAGGCCATGGCAACGCGCCAAGCATGTCGGCGCCCTGGAGCGGGACATCAAGGAAATGCGAGCCCATGGGCCCGGCGCGGAACATCGGGCCGGGTTCAGGACCCGAAGATGCGCAGGACACCCGGAGCGCCCGGCAAGTCCTCGGGGACTGCGGCCGTGCCGGTCAGGGGCATCAGGTGCCCGTTACCGCACGCCGCACGCTGCTGATGGTCGATCTCCCAGTCCCGGCCGGCCACGGTCGAGGGCGAGCTGGTGGCGTAAAGGGGCTGGCGGCAGGAGCGGCACCAGTAGAACGACCGCCCGTTCACGGCGCCCCCTGACGAGAGCCCCGTACGAGACGAATGGCGGCGAACGGCGGAAGCCGGTGGGGCATGCAGCCGGTGGCCGGGCAGCCAGGGCCGGGGCCCTGTGGACGGAAACGGTCTTTCACAAGAGCTGAAACGATCCGGCTTCGCCCTAGGTCACCAGCCCGAGAGCCGGCGTTCACTCCCGCTCGGCCAGGATGCGGTCCGCCACAAGATGCGGACGGGCATCCGTGTGCCAGGTCGCCGACACCCGGCCCTGCGCGACAGCGCGACACACCGTACGGGAATCACCCTGCCGGCCCGTGGCACCACAGAAGACACACGAAACGGGAAGTAGAAATTCATCGAGCATGCTCTGACACTCCCCACCCCGACACGAAAAATCTCATCCCCTGCACAGGATTCAACCCTCCGCAGCCGTGCCCCAAGGCCTTTGCCGATCCTTACGTGCCGCGGGTACCACCAGAGCACACAGGTGCTGCCACACAACAGAAACAGCGCCGCGACAGCCACGCAGACCAGCTTGCCGCACAGCCGAGGCGGGCACACAGTGCCGGGGCAGGCTCATGCAAGATGGTGCTGGACGGTCCCGGAGGCCAAAACATCCGACGCACAAAGCGACCCGGCCCACGCGCTGCAGACACCGTGCGGGCCTGACGGCCGGGCGAGAGCGGCTTCCCCACCTCAGGCCGCGGCCCCGGGGACCGTACCGTCGGCAGCGCCGCGGTGTTCAGCGCTGGCGCCCTGCGCTTCCTCGAGCTGGTCCTCCAGAATGACGATCCGGCAGGCGGCCTCAACGGGGGTGCCCTGGTCGACGAGCTCCCGGGCGCGCGCGGCGATGCGCAGCTGGTAGCGGGAGTAACGCCGGTGGCCGCCAGCGGAGCCCGCGGGGTGATCTGAGGTCATGGCTTCTCTCCGATTCAGGGTGAGATGTCCCAGTCCACGGTCTCCTCATCGGGGAAGACCGCAGGGATCATGACCCGTCACCACCCGACGACAACCCGAAAACCTCAGCAACAGTCGTGGGTACAAGCAGGTGGCAGGTAGCCCGACGAGCACTGAGCTACCTTGACGCCCGTGGACGACAACATAGGCGAGCCGCCATCGGCCGATGAACTTGAATACCTGCGACGTGTCGAACGAATGGCGCACGCAGTCGCCGAGGCAGCGGCCCAGGAGGGGTGGCTCAGCTACCTTCCGGACCTGCCAGAAACCACGCCGTCGCAACGCGCAGTCAACGCGATGGCCCGCCATCTCCGCTTCACCCACTTCCACGGGGACGGGTGCGTCGACCACGACTGACGGCATCATCTGCGGGGGCGCGTGCCCTACCAGTGCCCGATCTGCTGGGGAATCACGGGGAATAGCGGTCGCGCCCGGCCGGGGACATGGAAGCGGCCCCTGACCGTTCATCCTGGTCAGGGGCCGTTCAGCTGCGGTGGGTGTGGGATTTGAACCCACGGTGACTCGCGCCACGACGGTTTTCCAAACCGGTGCGGCGTAGCAGCTACGATCGGCTCATGACGTCACATCAGGCGGATGCCTCGTAGACCACCGCGCAAGCTGAGGGCCATCGCGCCCGAAAGCCAAATTCATACGGTAACAACGCTGTTCATCAGCGCATGTTCTGGGCCGCCAGTGTGTGCTGCCTTGCACACCTACCTCTTCGTCGATGGCCTCGACCTGGTGGCGCGCAGCGATAACTGAATGGCCGGCTGCCCGCGGCGACAAGCTTTTGAACGTCAGCGTGGCGGTGTCGGGTCCGGTCGGTGATCGGCGTCCGGGGTAGTTCGTGGAGTGGGAGCTGCATCAGCGGCGGTGCCTCCGGGATGCGGCTGGTCACCTCATCGACGCGTTTGCGCAGGCAGGCGCGGTGCTGGTGGCAGGTCTTCTCCACTGCGGCGGCGAGGTTTTGGAGCAGGTGCCAGCGGTCGGCGACTTCCACGGCGTTGGGCGCCGCTTCCTTTATCGCCCGCGTGTAGGCCGAGGCCCTGTCTCGGCAGATAATTTCGGCGCCTGGATGCTCGCGTAGCCAGGTGGCGAAGGTGTCGGAGGTGCGGTCGGGCAGGACGTCCACGACTTGGCCTGCCTCCACGTCGACGAGGATGGTTCCGTAGGTGCGGCCCTTGCGAAAGGCGAACTCGTCGACACCGAGAACCCGCGGGGACCCCTCCAGCACCGTCGGAGGAACCAGCAGTTCCAGCAGTCGCGTGCGTCCGGCGGCGAGGTGCATGCGGCGGCACAGCCGTTCGCCGGCCCGCCCACCGAGCTCGACCGCGACCTGCCGGAGCCAGGCCTTCAGGCCGAGACTGGAGCGGCGATACCGCTCGCTCAGCCCGCTGACCTGCTCGACGAACGTCCGGCGCCGGCACGAGTCCCGGTCACAGAAGAACCGCCGGACCCGCAGCCTGACCAGTAACTTCCTCCCAGACAACGGCCGCTCGGCAAGATGCCGCTCGTAGCAGGAATGCACCCGCCGAGCCCGGGCATGGCACTCCGGGCACCTGGGCGGCGGACCGCACGCAGCCGCTATTACCACCAACATCTCGGCCGTGAACTCCACGGCCTCCAACCGCACATTGACGTCCGAGAACAGCACATCATCCAGCGAGACATGCCCTGCCGGAACGATCCCTCACACGGCTCATGACCTCGGATTTCAGGGAACTCCGGCCAGACCCCGCTACCAAATCCACATCCCGCCGCGGGGGGAGGTCCGGCCGCTCTCGTCGACGCCGACGAGGTGGGCCGACTCGGGGCCCATGCTTGATTCGTCGTCCAGCGGAATGACGAAGCGATGCTCCCCGAAATGCAGGGCGAGGATCCGCTCCGGGTCCTCTTCGTAGCCGTCGACGGTCTCGCCGATGTAGCAGCGCATGAGGTCCAGCGATCCCGGTGCGGGGAATTGCCACGCGGCGCCCCCGTACACCCCCAGTGGGTCGCTCAAGGCCCGCAATACCGGCCCGTCGAAGTGCAGCTCGACGTAGTCGCGCACGAAGGAGACGGCGCTGACCTCCAAGCCCATCAGCTGTTGGAGTCCGTCGTCTGAGGCGCTCGCGATGTTCACGAGCCCTATGTTCCCAGAGGCCGCTGCCGCCCGATCATGCAGCCACCCGCTGGCCGACTCGGGATCGGAGTGGCCAATTACCGCCTGACGTCATAGCTTCACGGAACTCCGGCCAGAGCCAAAATTCGAGATCCGCATCAAGATGCCATGACCGGTGTAAATTTGGTTCAGCAATGAGGCGTTTTCGCTGGTCAGAGGGTTTTTCGTCGCGCTTCGTTGATGCCGTCCGCCTACGAGACATCATTTCATCTCACCTTGCGAGCGGCGGCATGGCCGACTCCGGAAACGGCAACGGCCCCTTGGTGGCCAGGGAGCCGTCAGTAGAGGAGAGGCCTCCAACGAAGGAGAATCTCAAGTCCCTGAACGAGCGTACGGACACCGGCGCCAGCGAGGAACCCCCTGCGCCAGAGCCGCCGTCCTCGGCCATCCGATGGAAGCACCGGGCACGGCGGTTTCGCAGTGAGGCAGGAATCCATCTCGTCAGAGGAGCGGCGACCGCCGTCGGCGGAACCATCGTGGTCTACGCGAGCACCTGGTTTTCGGTTCACTGACTCATGGCACTCAATCCGCGGCTGCCATCATCAGGTCGTCGCGGATGCCCTGAGCCCGTTCCTGAGACTGACGCAGGATGGAGACGAACAGCATGATGGCAACCGTGCAGTGCCCCCGGCTGAGGTGGTTGAGGGGCAGATGATGCAGAACGGCGTGGCGAGAGAGGTTGTCAGGCAGCGGGTCGTTGTTTTCGGGGTAGTAGCGCGCGAAGAGGGTGGCCAGGGGCGCGAAGACATACTGCCGGGCTGGAAGGTAGTTGTTGGGCTTCTGCCTACCGATCTCGCCGAGGGCCACGTGCGTACGCTTCTCAGTCTCGGTCAGGGTGTACAGAATCTGTTCCAGCGCGGCGATGGCAAGGGTCGCTGCGGCCTCCCGGTGCCCGTCATCCCAAGCTGCCAGCGCCTTGTGCCCGGCAGCGATCTCCTCGGCGAGCCACTCGTCGTGGCACTCGTCGAGACGTGCATGGCACAGGGTTCGGATTTCTTCCTCTGCGGCAACAAGGACTGCAAGCTTCTCACCGTGGGTCGGGCCGGCCGCGGCAAGCTGCCGGAGAACGTCCCGGTCGGGAACCCACGCAACCGGAATGCCGTGGACCTGGGCGAGATCGAGAAGTTGCTCCAGGGATACGGTGCTTCCCCACCAGTTCTCGTGCCGGAGGGGCTGCGTAAAAGCCAGGCACGTCTTGCCTGCCGTGGACCTCGGGGTCATAGGTGTCCCAGACCCTGGCCCAGGCGCGCACTTCTTGGATGGAAGCGGTGTGTCTTCCGGCGCCGGGATCAGCGTAGGTCGTCATGTGTGCATCGTCTGCGCGTGGGAGCCGCGACTCCTCATCCTTGTCCATGTATCCCAGCTTCCCAGCCGCCACCGACAGCACGGGCTTGCCCGCGCTCTCGGTGGCGGCTGGCCCGGGCCTCATGGGGCTCGCCCGGGGCGGAAGCGGGCGGGCCAGACGCGTTCCTTCTCGGCGTTCGCGGCTGTCGCTCGTGGGCAAGCCAGCCCGCCGGTGAGCTTGGCCAGGGAAGCCTTGATCTTGCCCGACAAGGAGACCCCTGCGGCGGCCTCGCGGTCAACGTCATCGAGTGCTGACCGCCGTCTGGCCGCACGCACGCCGAAGGGGCGGTGACCGGGTTTTCGGTCACCGCCCCTTCGGGTTCAGCGGTTCAGTACAGGTCGGACTTGGCCGAGCGGAAGACCTCGACGATGTCCTTGGGTGTCAGTGCCGGGGCGCTGAAACCCAGTTCGGCCGCGTGGCGGGCGAACTCGGCGGGGGGAGCGAACTCCCGCTCGCGGACGAGGCGGCCGGCGATGTCCGGCCAGATCCACTCGCCGTCGGTCTTCAGGCTGAAGCCGCCCATGACCGACTGCGCGGGGTCGAACGGGTCGCTCTCCACCCCGGGCACCACCGTGAGCGTCTCGCAGGCGTCCATGTAGCGGGCCAGGGCGGCCCGCTCCACCTCCAGCGGCCCCGTGGTCAACTCCTCGGGCCGAATGCCCGCGCCCGGTTTGTACGGCATTGCTTCATAGAAGCCGAAGTACTGCATCAGTCCAGTGCCCAATCGTCGAATTCCATCGTGAAGCCCTGCCACTTGCCTCCACCGGCGAAGCTGCCGTCGGGATTCACGATGAGCGACGCACCGTACCCCTCGATGTCCGCCCGGAAGAGCTTGAAGAAGGGCAACGCCATGCCGCCGCCTTAGCACATGATGAGGCGGACCGGCATGCCCTCCCGGTAGCTGGGGTTCGCCCGGACCGCGGCAACCGGGATCTCGAACGGCGTGTTGAAGGGCAGGCCGTTCGGGTGTCCGTGCATGACCAGGTTGTGCACGCCCTCCTCACGCGGGGCGAAGGCGAGCGCCTTCATGGTGTTGGGGTCGTTGCCGATGGCGGTGGCCCCGTCCTCGTGCGTGACACGAGGAACCAGCGGTCGGCGGGAAGCGACCCGAACAGTGCGGCCGCGGCGTTCGCCGACTCCGGTGTGCGGCCGCACGATACGCCGAGGGCCGGGGCAGCAACTCGCGCAGCACCTCGATGAGGGCCGGTTCGTCCGTGTCGCTGCAGCCGCGCAGGTCCGGCGTAGAGACGTCCATCAGCCGGTCCGGCAGGGTCGTCGTGGGCCCAGTGCAGGACGAGGGCCGTCTTCCCGACCCCGGCAGGCCCGATGATCAGGCAGACGGGCGCCCCGCCCGCAGTGGCCCGGGACAGAGCGGCGAGTTCCGCCGTCCGACCGTGACAGCCGCGCGATGCGCGCGGCAGCGGATCGGGCGTGCCCCTCAACTCGACCGCGTCTCTGCCGGAAGTCGAGTGGGGACGTCCCCGGTGGCTTGCGCCGGCTTTCCCTGGTTGAGGCCGGCGCCGGTCCGCAGGCCGTGCGGACGCTCGCCGAGAACGCCGACGGGCGGTGTGCCGGTACCCATCGTGCATTCGTCCCCTGCTCGGCGTGGGCCACGCCGCCACCGCCCCGCCTGTTCGTACAGGCGCTCCATGCCCCGCTCCGCTACCGACGTCGTCGGCGCAGGATCGCGCCGGTGGTCCCGGCCGCCGGCAGGTTCGATGCGCCGTGCCTCGCCCTGGGCGCGGTACTGCTGACGCCCGCCGCTAGGGCTGCCGGATCGACGAACGAGGACGCCTACCGCAACCTCGGGCAGGCTGACTGACCGGGCCGAATGGAGGAAGGGCATCATGGGCTTCACCCCGCTGCCGGCGATGTCGCCGCCCGGTACGCACGACACCCTCGCCCTCCACGGAGGAGCTGGCCACCGCCCCCGCATGATCCCGCGGACGGAGAGTCCGTCCCCTCGACGTCTTGGGCCAAGAGCGACGGGCCGGCCAGGGCTGTCGCTCGCGAGCTCCTCCTGCGATGGCGGGCTCTTCCGAACTGAGGTCGACTGGTTCAGTGCCTCGCCATCGGGCAGGCGGCCGCTCACGTCCTTCGACCTCGCCACAAGGAGTTTGATCATGGCAGGACGGTTCGCTCTGACCGGCGCCACGGTCGTCACCGGTGACACGGAGGGGACCGTGCTGCCCGGCAGAACCATCGTCGTGGGCGCCAAAGGAGACATCGAGCAGGTCGGGCCCACTGCGACGACGCCCGTGCCCGGTGGATACCGGGCCGTCGACACGGCCGGACGCTTCGTCGTCCCCGGTCTGATCAACGCGCACGCCCATCTGTTCTCCGACGGCAGACCGCTCCCCGGGATCCTGGTGAACGAGTCCACGCAGGGGCTGGTATCGCTGTTCGCGCGCAGTCCGGTCGGCAGGCGGTTCTTCAAACGGCGTACGAAGTCCAACGTCCTGACGCAGCTGCGCTCGGGTGTCACCACGATTCGCAGCGTGGGCGACGTCGCCTACGAGGTCGTCGCGGTCGCGGACGAGATCGACCGGGGCCAGTACGTCGGGCCCCGGGTGCTCGCGTCGGGGCCGTTGCTCGCGGTGACCGGAGGGCACGGAGCTCCGCAGATCGCCTTGATCTCGGACTCCCCCTGGGAGGCCCGCCGCAACACCCGCCTCAACCTGCGGCACGGCGTCAAGGCGATCAAGATCTCGGCCACCGCGGGGGTCACCGATGCCCGCACGATCGGTCACGCCGGGCGGCCGGAGATGACCGAGGAGGAGATGACGGCGATCTGCGAGGAGGCCCACAACGCCGGCGTCCTCGTCGCCGCGCACGCCCAGAGCAAGGAGGGCATCCTCGCGGCGCTGCGCGCCGGCGCCGATACGATCGAGCACGGCGCGGCACTGACTTCGGAGATCATCGAACTGTTCCTGGACAATCCGCGCTCGCTGCACGGGACGTCGGCTCTCATTCCCACGTTTGCGGCGTGCCTGCCGCTGGTGAAGCTCGATCAGGAGGTCACCGGCATCAGCGACATCAGCAAAGCCAACGCCGTGCTCGTCCTGGACGAGATGATCCAAGGCCTCCGGACTGCTCTGGAGCACGGAGTCCACATCGGCATGGGCACCGACTCGGCGCTCACCTTCGTCACCCACTACGACGCCTGGCGCGAGATGGATCTCGTGGTGCGCTACGGAGGGCTCACACCGGCGCAGGCGTTGAACGCCGCTACGACGACCAACGCGAGGATCCTCGGCCTCGACGACGTCACGGGCTCGGTCGAGCCCGGTAAGGCCGCGGATCTGGTCGTTCTGGACTCGAACCCGCTCGACGGATTCCGGACATTCACCGACCCGCTGATGGTCGTCGCACGAGGCACGATCATCGACCGGCCATCCGTCACCCGCTACCCCGACCTGGACGCTCACCTCGACTCCTTCTGAAACGCCGAGCCTCCCTCTTCCCTGGCCGCCGCCGTTGCCGACGGCGGACGTCCGGCGTGAGCACGTTCGCGACGCCGACGACGGCGATCAAGGTGGGGACCCCGCCGCGCGCGGTCAGTGCGGGCGGGCGGAGTAGTAGCGCCGGCAGGCGCGGAGCATTCCCTCGTCGGAGAGGGTGAACACGTCCACGAAGTCCCTTTGCTGCGGTGCGAGTCGGCCCATCGCGACCACGCAGTCCCCCTCGGCGACGATCCGGGTGATGTGGTGCCGGCTGCCATCGCCCCGGGGAGCCTCCAGATCGGGGCCGAGGCTGCCCTCGTGCAGGAGGGACCCGTAGCCATCGGTGTCCCCGCTGTCGAGGTAGTGGTACGCGAGGCGGACGTGATCGACCCCGGAGTCGGTGATGACGGGGCTCGGCGGGATCCGCCTCGGGTGCCGGCTGGTCATGGAGGTCCTTTCGTACGGCCGCCTCCCCTCCGGGAGTGGCGAGTACACCGTCCTCCGCGTGCGCAACTCGGGGCTATCGCCGCCTTATCACCGGAGCCGGGCCGGGGCGGATCGGCCCGGCGCGATGGCCTGAACTGCACGATCCCGTTCATCGCCACGAAACCTCCACACCATGGACAACCGCAGAGGTGTTCGGAAAGACTGACCTCCGCTCCACCCGTCTTTCCCTCCCGGCTCCACCGCATCGTGCATGCGCTGCGAGCGGGATAGGCATGCCTCCAGCTGGGAGTCTCATGACCGTTTCACCCGGCGGGGTTCCGCCAACCCCCGACTCAGCGGTGTTCCGGATCCTCGGACCGTTACAGGTGAACGGTCTCGGTGGCCCGGTGCGTGTGCCTCCGGGCCGACAGGAGGTCATCCTGGCGGCACTGTTGCTCGAGGCGAACCGCGTGGTGAGCACCGACTACCTCGTCGATCTGATCTGGGGCGACGACCCCCCGGACACCGCCCGCACCCAGGTGCAGATCTGCGTGTCGCGGCTGCGCAAGCTGTTCAGCACGGCGGCCATCCCGGCCGCGATCACCACCCGGCCTCCGGGGTACGTCCTCAAGACGGAGGGCGACCTCGTCGACGCCGTGCTGTTCGCCCGCGCCGTCACCGAGGCGCGCGCACTGGCCAAACAGGGCGCCTTGGGAAGTGCTGCGGAACTGCTTCGCACAGCAAGCGAGTTGTGGCAGGGCCGTTGTCTCAGCGGGGTGTCGAGCGAGACCCTTCAGAGCAAGGCCCTCCAGTTGGACGAGGAACGCCTCACGGTGACCGAGACCCGGATCGGGCTCGAACTGGACCTGGGGCGGCACCACCAGCTCGTCGGTGAGATCCAGTTGCTAGTACGGGTCCACCCGCTGCGGGAGCGGCTGCGCGGGCAGCTGATGCTCGCGCTATACCGCTCGGGGCGGCAGGCAGAGGCCCTGGAGAGCTACCGGGTCGGGCGCGAGCTGCTGGTGGAGGAGCTCGGCCTGGAGCCGGGGTCCGAGCTGCGGGCACTGGAATCAGCCATTCTCGCCGGCGACGTGGCTCCGCCGTCCCGGCCCGGAGCCAGTGGTTACGGCGGCGGAGCACCGGAGTCCGGTGCGGGTCCGGGTGCCGGCGGGGAGGCGGGTCCGGGCAGGGGCGCCGGCGCGGGTTCCACCTCGGCGTCCGTGCACCCTCGCTCGGCAGTTCCGAGCAGCGCGGTGGAGGGTACCTCCTCCTCCTTGCCGCCCGCGCCCGGAGGCGTCGCGCACCGGGAAGAGATTCCGCGTCAACTTCCTTCGGACACATCCGATTTCGTCGGGGACGAGGCGCAGATCGGCCGGATCGAACGGACACTGCGCGGTGAGGGAGGACGAGCGGTCGGGCTCGTCGTGATCGTCGGCAAGCCCGGCACCGGCAAGTCCACGCTGGCGACGCACATTGCCCATCGCCTGAGCGAAGACGTCTTCCCCGACGGGCAGTTGTACTGCGATTTGCGCGGCACCGGCACTCCCGCCACCGCCTCCGAGGTACTCGGCCGGTTCCTGCGCGCACTCGGCATTCCCGGCGCGGTGATCCCCGAATCACAGGACGAGCGTGCCGAGATGTACCGCACGCTCATGGCGTCGCGACGGATACTGGTGGTGCTCGACGACGCGGCGTCGGAAAGCCAGATCCGCCCGTTGCTGCCGGGAAGCCGCAACTGCGCCGTACTCGTCACCAGCCGGGTCCGGCTGACCGGCCTGCCTGGCTCGCACCGTGTCGAGCTCGACGTGATGAGCGACGACCACGCGCTGGAACTGCTCGTACGAGTGATCGGCGAGGACCGCGTGAGGCGCGAAGGGGTCGCCGCCGAGGCACTGATCCGCACGGTGGGCGGACTCCCGCTGGCATTGCGGATCGTCGCCGCCCGGCTGGCGGCCCGACCGCACTGGACGCTGGCCTCGATGGTGCACCGGCTCGCCAACGAACGGCATCGCCTGGACGAACTGACCCACGGCGAGATGACGATGAGGGCGAGTCTCTCCCTCACGCACGACGGGCTGGCCGCGGCGGACCGTCGGCTGCTGCGGCTGCTGAGCCTCGCGAAGGGCCCCACCCTTCCGGGCTGGCTGGCCGGAGCACTGCTGGACGACGCCCGCCCCTTCCCCTCGGATCTCCTCGAACCGCTCGTCGACGTACAGATGCTGGACGTCGTGGGGGTCGAGTCCACCGGCGGCTTCCGCTATCGCTTCCACGAGATCATCCGGGTCTTCGCGCGGGAACAGCTCGCCGCGCACGATGAGCCGGCCGCGCAGACGGCGGCGCTCGGGCGGATGCTGGGCGGCTGGCTGTCGCTGGCCGAGCAGGCCCACCGGCGCATCTACGGCGGGGACTTCACCGTGCTCCACGGCAGCGCGCCGCGCTGGGAGCCGCCCGAGCCGTGCGTGGAGGAACTGCTCGTCGATCCGCTGGAGTGGCTCGACAGCGAGCACGCGAACCTGGTCCAGGCCGTCGAGCACGCGGCGGCGGCGCAGATGCACGAACTCTGCTGGGACCTGGCGACGACGCTGACGACCCTGTTCGAGGGACGGGGCTACTTCGACGAGTGGGAGCGCACGCATCAGGTCGCGCTGGAGGCCGTCCGGGCGGCGGGCAACAAGCGCGGTACCGCGGCCCTGCTCGGCTCGCTGGGCGTGCTGTACCTCGGCCGCAGCCAGAAGGCGGAGTCCCGGGCGGCGCTGACCTCGGCGCTCGGACTGTTCCAGGAGCTGGACGATGCCCACGGGCTGGCGCTGTGCCATCGCGACCTGGCCCTGCTGGAGCGGATGCGGGGCAACGAGGACCGGGCGCTCACCCTGTACGACCGGGCGCTGCGGGATTTCGACCAAGTCGGTGACGTGGTGGGCCGGGCCATCGTACTGACGCAGAGCGCGCAGATCTGGATGGTGCGCGGGCAGGTCTCGGCCGCGCAGGACCGGCTGGACGAGGCGCTCGGCATCTATCGTGCGGTGGGGTACACGGGCGGACAGGCCAGGACGCTGCGCAGGGCCGGGCAGCTGTCGCAGGTCCGCGGCGAACACGAGCTCGCGGTGCGTACGTTCACCGAGGTGCTGGAGCTGTGCCGGGACTCGGGGGACGTGATCGGTGAGGGCCACCTGTTGCGGGACCTCGGCCACGCGCACGCCGAGCTCGGCCGGGGTGAGGCAGCGCGGGGCTTCTACGCGCAGGCGTTGTCGGTCCGCGAACAGATCCTGGACCAGGGCGGGGCGGCGCTGGTGCGGCTGGACCTGGCGAGGCTGCTGATGGCGAGCGGGGGCGCCGGTGAGCGCTCGCGTTCGCGGGAGCTGCTGGAGAGTGCGGTACGGGTCTTCCGCGATCGGCGGATGGACTCCGAACTCGACGAGGCGATGCGGCTGCTGGGGTCTGCCGCGCTGCCGGCTCTGCCGGCCGTGGTGCAGGCGGGGGGCCGGCGCATCGGCGGGGCCATCGGGGGCGCTGCTCATGCGGACCCTGCGGTGGGAACGGCGCCGGGGGCGGGAGTTCCTCACGCACCGGCGAGCGGGGCCGCCGCCAGAGTGTGACGCCATGGGCCGGCGCCGGGGTGGGGCCCGGGTGCGGGGGGGGGCTCGTGCCGTGGCCGGTACGAGGGCTCACGCCGAGGGCGGATGCGGGATGCTCACGCCGGGGCCGATACGAGGGCTCGCGCCGTGGCCGGATGCGGGATGCTCACGCCGGGGCCGGTACGAGGGCTCGGGCCGGGGCCAGATGCGGGATGCTCACGCCGGGGCGGGGTACGGGCCTCGCCCGAGGTGGGTACGGGCCTCGCGTCGCTCGGGGCGGAATCCGGTGGCGCCGGCTTGCGGGGGCGTCAGTCCCACGGGTTGGTCTTCGTGGTGCTGCTCGGCGACGGGGTGGCCTGCGGGGCCGGGTTGCCGGCCGTGGTGGCGGGTGTGACCGGCCCGTCGGCCTGGGCGGCCTGGGCGCCGAACACGGCGGCGCCGGCGATGGCGACGGTGACGAGCGCGGCGCGGAAGGCGGTGGCGAGCTTCATTTCGAGGTCCCTTCGTCGGTGCGCTCCGGCCTTCCGGGGCGCTTCCTTCGTTCTGGGACAGACATTAGGAACCGCCGGAATCCCCGCACCGTCCCCGGCCCTAACCCCGCGCTATCACGCGCTATCACGGGCCAACACGGCCCAACCCGCGGGGTGATAGCGCCCGCACGGTGATAGGACGGCCCACCGGAGGCGGTACGTCCGGTGATGCCGGGGCGATAGCGCGTTGCCGACGATGGGAGTCAGGAACCGGGCCGCGTCACCCCAGGCCCTGTCGTTCCCCCCACCACCGCCGGGAGCGCACATGCACAGCACGGCCGTCGCCGCCGCAGTCCCCCTCGCACAGGAGGCCACCCGGCTGGGTGTCCTGATCCGGGCCCACCGGCTGCGGATCGGGCTCACCCAGCAGGAGCTGGCCGATCTGTCCACCATCAGCGTCCGCGCCATCCGCGATCTGGAGCAGGGCAAGGCGAGACGGCCCCGCCCCGAAACCCTGCGCCTGATGGCGGACGCCCTGCGGCTGGGTCCGCGGGCCAGGGCCTCGCTCGAGGCGGCCGTCCAGCGGGGACGGGCGACCGGTGCGGGCTGGGAGCAGCCGCCCGCTCCGCCGAAGGCCCTGCACCCCATGACGGGCAGGGAGGCCGAGCTCGCGGGGCTGGAGCGGGAGCTGTCCTCGGGCGCGGAGCGGCTGGTCCACCTGGTCGGACTGGCCGGTGTGGGCAAGACGCGGCTGGCGCTGGCGGTGGCCGAGCGGCTGCACGCGGCCGGGATGCCGGTGCTCTGGCACGCCTTCCCCGGTGCGGCGGCCGACCACCTGGGCTGCGCGGACGGCGAGCTCGCGGTCCGGGTCGCGGCGGCGGTCGACGAGCTGCTCGCGCCGGTGAACCGGGCGCCGCACCCGGGTCCCGGTACCGCGGACGTGGCCGCCCCGGGTTCACCGGGCGCGGTCGACTCGCTGGCGGAACTGCTGGGCGAGCAGAACGTGCTGCTGGTGCTCGACGGTGCGCGGGCCGGCGCGGCCCGGTGCGACCGGCTGATGGGTCTGCTGCGCGCCTGCCCAGGGCTGCGGCTTCTGGTGACCTCGGACCAGCCGTGGGAGGTGCCCGGTGAGCGGATCTTCCTGCTGGCACCGCTTGAGGTGCCCGCCGCCGGGGCGGCCGACACCTCGGCGCCCGCGGTCAGGATGTTCCTCGACCATGTCCGGCGGGTACTGCCGGAGTTCGCGCCGACGGCGGCCGACGCGCAGCGGGCGGCACGGGTCTGCCGGCGGCTGGACGGGCATCCGGGAGCCTTGGCCGCGGCCGCCTCCTGGCTGGTCGTGTGCGATCTGCCCGCCCTGTGCGACAGCCTCGACGAGGACCCGGTGGCCCTGCTCGACCACCTGGGTGGCCGACCGGGGGCCGACGGGTTCCGCGGTGTCCTGCTCCACCGGCTGGACCGGCTCTCGCCCGCAGCACGGGAGCTGCTGGAGGCCTTGTGCGGCCGGTCCGAGGAGGAGTTCGAGCTCGCGGGGATCACCGGCCTCACCGGCGGTGGCCTGGCGGAGACCGGCCGACTGCTGCGCGAGCTGCTGCTCAGCGGTGTGGTACGGGCCGCGCACGAGGGCGTCCCTTCCCGCTTCCGGGTCCTGGGGATGGTCCGGGCCGCCGCCACCGCACGTCCCCGGACCGGCACCGCCACCACCACTGCCACTGCCGCCTGAACTGCTGGCCGAGTGCCGGATCAACTGCCGCAGGCCCCTGGGGCCCGCCGGTTGGATGGCGTACGGCCGGACCGCACGGCAGAACCCGGACCGGCGTCCGGACCCCGCTCGACCCCCCGTCACGGAGACCATGTTGAGGAGCACCGGAATGTCCCCCAAGCCCGCTGAATCGAGCAGTACCGCGCACGTGCCGGTCGCCGCGCGGCTGCCGCTGTCGGCGGCGCAACGCGACATCTGGATGGCCCACGGGCTGGACGCCTCCGGCTGCCGCTACAACATCGGGGAGTTCCGCGAGATCCTGGGCGACCTCGATCCCGAGCTCCTGGCACGGGCCTGGTACCAGCTGGCCCGCGAGGCGGACGCGCTGCGCATCCACGGAACCGGTGCGGACGAGGACGGCGGCCTGTGGCAGCTCGTGCGGGCCGAACCGGGCGACCGACGCATGGAGTTGCTGGACCTGAGCGGCGAGGCGGACCCCGCGCGTGCCGCCCGGGACCGGATGGATGCGGAGCTGGCCCGGCCCTTCGACCTGGCGGACGGATGGCTGACCCGGCACCTCCTGATCGACGCGGGTACCGCGCCCGGCGGCGAACGGCGCTGGTTCTACTTCCACGCCTTCCACCACCTGGCCGTCGACGGCCTGGGCGTCGCCCTGATGGACCAGCGGCTGGTGGAGCTGTACGAGCGGGGCGCGGCGGGCGAACCCTGGGGGCCGAGCCCGTTCGGCACACTGGAGTCCCTGTACGCCGAGGACGGCCTCTACCAGGCGTCGCCGGAGGCGGCAGCGGACCGGGCGCACTGGGCCGGGCACCTCACGGGGCTGCCGCAGACCCCGCGGATCGGCGAAGGCCGCACCGGCGGACCGGCGCCGGAGGCGCTGCCCTTCGTACGGCGCACCGTGGTGCTGCCGCCGGACCGGACGGACCGGCTGCGGTCGGTGGCGCGGGACCGGCGGGCGCCGTGGTCGATGCTGGTGATCGCGCTCGTCGCGGCGTACGTGCAGCGGGTGAGCGGGAGCACCGAGCCCGTGCTCGGACTCCCGGTGACCGGGCGGCGTACCGAACTGGCCCGGCGCACACCGGGGATGATGTCGAACGTGGTGCCGCTGCGGGTACCCGTGGCCCCCGACGGGACGCTCGCCGAACTCCTGACGGACGTGGTCAAGGAGACCCGGCAGGCCCTGGCGCACCAGCGGACCCGGTACGAGGACATGTGCCGGGACCTGGGTGTCGGCGATTCGGAGCGGCGGATCGCCGCGCCACTGGTCAACATCATGGCCTTCACCCCGGGCATGCGGTTCTGCGGTTTCCCGACGATGCAGCACAACCTGAGCAACGGTCCCGTGGATGACCTGGCGGTCGGTGTCTACGATCTGGGGCCGGAGGGCGGGCTGCGGATCGACTTCGACGCGGCTCCGCAGGTCTGCGATCTCGCCGCGGTGGCCGGGCACCAGGACCGGTTCGTGCGGTTCGTGACGGTCGCTCTGGACTCGGATCTCGAAGTGCCCCTGTCCGCAATCGAGTTGCTGGACGAGTCCGAGCGGCGGCAGGTGGTGGAGGAGTGGACGGGCCGTCGGGTCGAGATCGGGGAGGACACCCTCGTCGACCGCTTCGAGACGCAGGCCCGTACCCGTCCCGGAGCGCGCGCCCTGGTCTTCGGCGACGAGGAACTCACCTACGGCGAACTCGACGCCCGAGCCAACCGCCTCGCCCATCACCTCGCCGCACAAGGCCTGACAAGAGGAGACTTGGCAGGCGTCCTCCTCGACCGCGGCACCGACTTCGCCGTAGCGATCCTCGCCGTCCTCAAGACCGGCGCCGGATACGCCCTCCTGGACCCCGAATTCCCCGACGAACGACTGGCCGGAACGGCCGTAGAGGCCGGCCTGCGGATGCTGGTGAGCGACGGGCCTCATCATGCCCGCGTCGGCAGCGGGCCGTGGAGGACCGTCCTGGTGGACTCCGGGTCCGACCTCATCGGCGGACGGCCGTCCGGCCCCCTCACCATCCCGTTGACCCCGGAGGACGTCGCGTGCGTGATGTTCACTTCGGGCTCGACGGGACGCCCCAAGGGCATCCTGTCCTCCCACCGCAACCTCGTCTCGACCCTCACCGCACAGACCTACGCCACCTTCGGACCCGACGAAGTCTTCCTCCAGTGCTCCCCCGTCTCCTGGGACGCCTTCAGCCTCGAATTCTGGGGCGCCCTCCTCCACGGCGGCACCACCGTCCTCCAACCCGGACAACGCCCCGAACCCGCCACCATCGCAGCCCTGTCGCAGCAGCACGCCGTCACCATGCTCCAGCTCTCCTCCAGCCTCTTCAACTTCCTCACCGACGAACACCCCGACACCTTCGCCACCACCCGGATCGTCTACACCGGCGGCGAACCCGCCTCCCCCACCCACGTCCACCGACTCCACACCCTCCACCCGACCCTCACCATCACCAACGGCTACGGCCCCGCCGAATCCATGGGCTTCACCACCACCCACCCCATCCCCGTCACCGACCGTCCGACACCCACCGTGTCCATCGGCCGACCACTCACCAACAAGCACGCCTACGTCCTCGACACACGACTGCGCCCCACACCGCCCGGCGTCACCGGAGAGCTCTACCTCACCGGCCACGGCATCGCCCACGGCTACCTCGCCCAACCCACCACCACAGCAACCAGCTTCATCCCCAACCCGTATGGACCCCCCGGCTCCCGCCTCTACCGAACCGGCGACCAAGCCCACTGGGACACCCACGGCAACCTCCACTACACCGGCCGCACCGACACCCAGATCAAAATCCGCGGCTTCCGCGTCGAACCCACCGAGATCGAGACCGTCCTCACCGGACACCCCGCGATCGCCCAGGCCACCCTGGTGCACACCACCCATCTGACGGCCTACGTCACCCTCGCCCCCGGCGCGGAGCTGGGCCCGGGCGAGCTGAAGGACTGGCTGCGCGAGCGGCTGCCGCAGCACATGGTCCCGGCGCAGTTCGCGGTGCTGGACCGGCTGCCGCTCACCCCGAACGGGAAGATCGACAAACGGGCGCTGCCGGCGGTGGAACTGCCGCTGTCCGCCGGCGGGCGCCAACCGCGCACCGAACTGGAGGAGCTGGTCCGGACCCTCATCAGCGACGTACTCGGCTCTCCCGTCCCGCTCTCCATCGACGACGGCTTCTTCGACCACGGCGGCCACTCCCTGCTCGCCGCACGGCTGGTCAACCGCATCGGAGCCGTCCTCGGCGTCACCCTCACCCTCCGCGACGTCTTCCAGCACCCCACGCCCGCCGCCCTGGCCCGCCAGGTGACGGTCGCCTCGGGCCGGCCCTCGCTGCCTCCGCTGGCCCGGGCCTCCGTGCGACCGGAGCGGCTGCCGCTGTCCTTCGCGCAGCAGAGCCTGTGGCTGGTGTCGCAGCTCCAGGAGCACGGGACCTCGTACAACGTGCCGATGGCGGTCCGGCTGGAGGGTGCCGTGGACGTGGCGGCGCTGCGCGCCGCCTTCGGTGACCTCGTCGGCCGGCACGAGCCGCTGCGGACCCGGATCACCACCGTGGACGGCGACCCCCGGCAGGTCGTCGACCCGGCGGGGCCGGCCGTCTTCGAGGTCCGTACGGTGCCTGCGCGGGACCGGGACACCGAACTGCTCGCGGCCGCACGGCACTCCTTCGACCTGGCCGCCGAGCATCCGCTGCGCGCGACCCTGCTGCGAACCGGCGAGGCCGAGACGACCCTGCTCGTCCTGCTCCACCACATCGCCACCGACGGCCAGTCGCTGCGCCCGCTCTTCGACGACCTGTCGACCGCCTACGCCGCCCGGCTCGAGGGCCGCGCCCCCGACTTGGCCCCGCTGCCCGTCGACTACGCCGACTACGCGCTCTGGCAGCGCGCGGTGCAGGCGGACGGCGAGTTGCTGGACGGGCAACTGGCCTACTGGAAGTCCGCGTTGGCCGGTATCCCGGAGGAGCTCGGGCTGGTCACCGACCGGCCCCGGCCCGCGGTGGCGGGGCAGGTCGGCGGCGCGGTGCGCTTCGACTTCGGCCGCCGGCTGCACAAGCGGATCGTGGAGCTGGCGCGCGCCGAGCGGTGCACGCCCTTCATGGTGGTGCAGGCCGCTCTGGCCGCTCTGCTGACCAGGCTCGGCGCCGGGACGGACATCCCCCTCGGCTCGCCGGTCGCGGGGCGTACGGACGAGGCCCTGTCGGACCTGGTGGGATTCTTCGTCAACACCCTCGTGCTGCGGACCGACACCTCGGGGGATCCCGCCTTCCGGGAGCTGCTGTCCCGGGTACGGGTCGCCGACCTGGACGCCTTCGCCCATCAGGACGTCCCCTTCGATCTGGTGCTGGAGGCCGTCAATCCGACGCGTACGTCGGCCCGGCACCCGCTGTTCCAGGTCTGTCTGGCCCTGGAGTCGGGTCCGGCAGCCACTGCGGACCTGCCAGGTCTACGGGCCGGGGCCGCGGAGCCGCTGGCCACGGGGGCGGTCAAGTTCGACCTGGAGTTCCTGCTGCGGTCCGAGCCGGACGGACCCCTGACGGGGGTGGTGCTGTACAGCTCGGATCTGTACGAGCGGTCCACCGTGGAGCGACTCGCGGGGATGCTGCGGCGCACTCTGGAACACGTCGTGGACGCACCCGAAGTGCCGCTCTCGGAGCTGGAGTTGCTGGAGGAGTCCGAGCGGCGGCAGGTGGTGGAGGAGTGGACGGGCCGGCGGGTCGAGATCGGGGAGGACACCCTCGTCGACCGCTTCGAGACGCAGGCCCGTACCCGTCCCGGAGCGCGCGCCCTGGTCTTCGGCGACGAGGAACTCACCTACGGCGAACTCGACGCCCGAGCCAACCGCCTCGCCCACCACCTCGCCGAACAAGGCCTGACAAGAGGAGACTTGGCAGGCATCCTCCTCGACCGCGGCACCGACTTCGCCGTAGCGATCCTCGCCGTCCTCAAGACCGGCGCCGGATACGCCCTCCTGGACCCCGAATTCCCCGACGAACGACTGGCGGGCACCGCGCGGGACGCGGAGGTGGGCATCCTCGTCACCGACTCCCGCCACCACACCCGGGTGGCGGGGTCGTGGAACTGCGTGCTGGTCGACACCGAGGCCGGGGCCATCGGCCGGCAGCCGGCCACGAGGCCGGTCGTCGTCCTGACGCCCGCCGATGTCGCGTGCGTGATGTTCACTTCGGGCTCGACGGGACGCCCCAAGGGCATCCTGTCCTCCCACCGCAACCTCGTCTCGACCCTCACCGCACAGACCTACGCCACCTTCGGACCCGACGAAGTCTTCCTCCAGTGCTCCCCCGTTTCCTGGGACGCCTTCAGCCTCGAATTCTGGGGCGCCCTCCTCCACGGCGGCACCACCGTCCTCCAACCCGGACAACGCCCCGAACCCGCCACCATCGCAGCCCTGTCGCAGCAGCACGCCGTCACCATGCTCCAGCTCTCCTCCAGCCTCTTCAACTACCTGACCGACGAACACCCCGACACCTTCGCCACCACCCGGATCGTCTACACCGGCGGCGAACCCGCCTCCCCCACCCACGTCCACCGACTCCACACCCTCCACCCGACCCTCACCATCACCAACGGCTACGGCCCCGCCGAATCCATGGGCTTCACCACCACCCACCCCATCCCCGTCACCGACCGTCCGACACCCACCGTGTCCATCGGCCGACCACTCACCAACAAGCACGCCTACGTCCTGGACGCACATCTGGGCCCCACACCGCCCGGCGTCACCGGAGAGCTCTACCTCACCGGTGACGGCATCGCCCACGGCTACCTCGCCCAACCCACCACCACAGCAACCAGCTTCATCCCCAACCCGTATGGACCCCCCGGCTCCCGCCTCTACCGAACCGGCGACCAAGCCCGCTGGGACACCCACGGCAATCTCCACTACACCGGCCGCACCGACACCCAGATCAAGATCCGCGGCTTCCGCGTCGAGACGACGGAGATAGAAACCGTCCTGACCGGCCACCCCGCGATCGCCCAGGCGACCTTGTCCACCCACCCCGACCACCACAACACGCCGCAGCTGACGGCCTATCTCGTCGCGACCACGCCCGACCTCTCGGGTCAGGACGTCCGACTCTGGCTGCGCACACTGCTGCCGGACCACATGGTCCCGGCCTTCGTGGTCCTGCTGGACCGGCTGCCGCTCACGCCGAACGGGAAGATCGACAAACGGGCGCTACCGGTCCCGGAGGCGGCGGCCACGGCCGGCGGGCGCGCTCCGCGCACCGAGCTGGAGTCGTCGGTCCTCGGACACTTCACCGAGGCCCTGGGAACGAGCGCGGCCCTCTCCATCGACGACGACTTCTTCGACCACGGCGGCCACTCCCTGCTCGCCGCCCGCCTCACCAACCGGATGGGCGCCGACTTCGGCGTCACCCTCACCCTCCGCGACGTCTTCCAGCACCCCACGCCCGCCACCCTCGCCCAGCGCATCGAAACCCTGCGCCGGTCCGCCCCGGCGGCGCCCCGGCGGGCCCGCCCCGCGCTGCGCCGCCGTACCCCCGACCAGGAACGGAGTTCCTCATGAGCTACGACACGTACCCGGACTTCACGCCCGCGCCCGACGACGTGGTGTGGGACCTGCCGGGCGACGGCCCGCAGCGGACCTCGCTGCTGGTCCTGCCGCACGCCGGCGGCAACGCCCACGCGTACGCCGAATGGCGCCAGTACCTCCCCGACGACGTCCGGCTGCTGATCGGCCAGTACCCGGGCCGCGGCGCGCGCTTCGCCGAGGACCTGCCCCGTACCATCGCCGATCTGGTCGGTCCCGTCGTCGCCTCACTGCCGGCGGGCACCACCGACGACCTGGTGGTGCTCGGGCACAGCATGGGTTCGCTGGTCGCCTTCGAGGTGGTACGGGCCCTGCAGGCGGCGGGCCGGACCCCGCGGGCCCTGGTCGCCTCGGCCTGCCGCGCCCCTTTCCTCGCCAACCCGTGCGCGGTGCACCCCGAGCGCCTGGACGACGACGAGTTGGTCGCCGCGATCAAGGAGCGCGGCGGCACCGACGACGGCATCCTCGACGAGCCGGAGCTGCGGGAGATCATCATCCCCTCCATCCGCGCCGACTTCGCGATCGACGACGTCTACCGCTGCGAGGAGTCCGAGGCACGCGTCGACTGCCCGCTGACGGTGATCGGCGGGGACGCCGACCCGGTCGCACCGGCCGCCTCGCTGGAGCGCTGGGCGCAGCTCACCGACCACCCCTTCACCTCGTTCGTGCTGCCCGGCGGGCACTTCTACTTCCAGCAGCAACTGGCCGAGTTCCTCGCCGTCCTCGGCCCCGTCCTCAGCCCCGACTCCGGCCTCGGCTCCGTCGTCGGCGGCCGGGCCACGGCCGGCTCCACGGCCTGAGCACCCCGCCCCTCCGCCTTTCTCGACTCCGCACCCTCTTAAGGACCTTCCATGACCACGTTCGCAGACGCCCCCGCCGACACCGGCATCCGCCCGATCCGCGAGGCCGGCAAGCCCGTCGTCGTCCAGACCCCGCCCGGCGCCGATCTGGAATCGGCGGTCGCCTGGCTGAACACCCACCGTGCCGCGATCCAGGCCGAGTTGCACCGCTCCGGTGCGGTCCTGCTGCGGGGGCTGCCCGTCTCGGACGCGGCGAGCTTCGCCGCCGCCCGCGACGCGCTGATCCAGCGGCGCGCGGGCTACAAGGAGAAGGCGACCCCGCGCACCGACTTCGGCGAGGGCGTCTTCTCCTCCACCGACCTGCCGGCCGTACAGCCGATCCGGCTCCACAACGAGAACAGCTACACCCTGGACTTCCCCGGTGTGCTGCTGTTCGGCTGCGTGATCGCCCCCGAGGAGGGCGGAGCGACCACGGTCGGCGACATGCGCGAGGCGCTGCGCCTGCTGCCGGCGGAGCTGGTGGAGCGGTTCGCCCGGGCCGGCTGGCTGCTCGTGCGCAACTACTCGGAGCTCGCCGGTCTGCCCTGGTACAAGACGTTCGCGACCGAGGACAAGGCCGTCGCGGAGGCCTACTGCGAGGAGAACACGGTCGGCTACGAGTGGGTCGAGGAGGACGACTCGATGATCACCCGGCAGCGCCGGTCGGCGATCGTCACCCACCCCGCCACGGGCGAGCGGACCTGGTTCAACCACTTCGCCTTCTGGAACAGCCGCACCCTGGACCCCGACATCCGCGAGGTGCTCGTGGAGACGTACGGCGAGGACGGCCTCCCCTTCAACACCTACCTGGGCGACGGGACGCGCCTGACCGACGCCGAAGTCGACGCGATCAACGACGTGTACGACCGGGTCACGGTCCGCGAGACCTGGCAGCAGGGGGACCTGATGCTCGTCGACAACATCCTCTGCGCCCATGGCCGCGAGGCCTACAAGGGTGACCGCAAGATCCTGGTCGCCATGGGTGAGCCGGTCGCACTGGCCGACTGCGCGCCCGCCACCCAGCCGTCCACCACCGTTTTCGCCGGGGAGTGACCACCATGACCGCCGTGCTTCCCGAGCGTTCCCGTATCTCCGACTCCCTCCCGCAGGACGCCGCCCACGACGCCCCGCGCACCGTGGCGGACCTGCTGGACCGGCTCGCGCTGGTTCCCGCCGCGCGGACCGCCGTCGTCGCGGCGGACCGCGAGCTGACCTTCGGCACCCTGCGGACGGAGGCCATGAGGATCGCCTCCCACCTGGCAGCCCGCGGCATCGGGCCCGAGAGCGTGGTCGCCCTGGCCCTGCCGCGCGGCGCCGGTCTCGTGGCCGCGCTGATCGGCACCATGACCGCGGGCGCCGCCTACCTCCCGGTCGACCCGAAGCTGCCCGCCGAGCGGCGCCGCTACCTGATCGAGGACTCCGGAGCCGACCTCGTCGTGACGGCCGGCCCGGAGCACGAGCCCCTCGCGGCCGGTACCGCGCACGTCTCCCTGGCCGAACTGGCCGCGCCAGACGGGGCCGCGGACCCCGCGTACCGCCCGGTGCCCGTCTCCGCCGACACCCTGGCCTACGTGATCTACACCTCCGGTTCGACCGGCCGCCCCAAGGGGGTCGAGATCGGCCGCGCCGCCGCCTCCGCGCTGCTCGCCGAGCTGGAGGGCGCGGACATCGCCGTCACCGACGGCGGCCGGGTCGGCTGGAACGCCTCGCCGTCCTTCGACGCCTCCGTGCAGCAGTGGGTTCGGATCTGCCGCGGCGACACCCTCGTGATGATCGACGAGGAGACCCGCGCCGACCCGACGCTGCTGGCCCGCTTCATCGACGAACAGGGCCTGACCGACCTGGACATCACCCCCTCGCACGCGGAGCCGCTGCTCGACCTGCTGACCGCGGACGGCGGTCCCCGGCCGCTGACGCTGCTCATCGGCGGCGAGGCGGTCGGCCCGGAGCTGTGGCGGCGCCTCGCGCAGAAGGGGGCCCAGGGCGTCCTGCGCACGGTGAACCTGTACGGGCCCACCGAGTGCACGGTGGACTCCACTGCGGGCTGGATCGACGGCGCCGACGAGCCCCACATCGGCAGCGTGCTGCCGGGGCTGAGGATGCGGGTCCTCGACGGGAAGCTGAACCCGGTGTCCGAGGGCGGCAGCGGGGAGCTGTACCTGGCCGGCCCCCGCGTGGGGCGCGGCTACCGGCGGCGGCCCGCCCTGACGGCGGAGCGGTTCACCGCCGACTCGGGCGCGGACGCCGCGTACGGCGGGCGGATGTACCGCACCGGCGACCTGGTGCGGCTGCTGCCGGGTGGCCGTCTCGGCTACCTGGGCCGGGCCGACGGACAGGTCAAGCTGCGCGGGCACCGCATCGAGCTGCCGGAGATCGAGGCCGCGCTGACGGCGGTCGACGGGGTCGCCGAGGCCGCCGTCCTGCTCCTCGACGAGGTGCACGGGGCGCCCGGACTCGTGGCCTACTACCGCACCTCCTCCGGCGAGGTCACCGAAGGGACGCTGCGCGAGCATCTGGGGGTGGCCCTGCCCGCCTACATGCTCCCGGCGGCCTTCGTCGCCCTGGACCGCTTCCCCACCACCACGAACGGCAAGCTGGACCGGGCGGCACTGCCCGCACCGGCCGCAGCCTCCCCCCGGCCGGAGCCGGTCACCGAGGGGCTGAGCCGGTCGCAGGAACTGATCGCGGGTGTGTGGGCGGCGGTGCTCGGTGCTCCCCGCATCGGGCCCGACGACAACTTCTTCAAGCTGGGCGGGCACTCGCTCCTCGCGATCAAGCTGGTGTCGCGGGTCCGGGCCGAGCTGGGCGTCGCCCTGCCGGTCAAGGCGGTCTACGCCAACCCCCGCCTGCGCGACCTCGCCTCCCACCTCGACACGCTCGTCGCGGCGACCGCCGGGGCCACCGCCGACGCCGACACCGCGCGCCAGGACAGTTAGGACAGTCAGGACATGACCGAGATCCCGTTGTCGTTCGCCCAGCGCCGGCTGTGGTTCCTGGGCCGGCTCCACGGACCGTCCGCCGCCTACAACGCCCCCGTCGTCGTGCACCTCGACGGGGTGCCCGAGACCACGGCCCTCGGCGCGGCGCTGGCCGACGTGGTGGAGCGGCACGAGGTGCTGCGGACCGTGCTGCCGGCCGGGGTCGACGCCGAGCCGTACCAGCGGGTGCTGGAGCCGGCCGCCATACCGGGGCTGACCACCGTGGACCGGCCGGCCGGCGGGGTGGACGCGGCCGTCGCCGCCTTCACCCGGCAGACGATCGACATCACCGCCGAACCGCCCTTCCGGACACGGCTGTTCCTCCCGGGCGACGGGACCTCGGTACTCGTCCTGCTCATCCACCACGTGGCCACCGACGGGTGGTCCGTACGCCCCCTGCTGCGCGACCTGTCCGAGGCCTACGCGGCCCGCCTCGCGGGCCGGGCACCGGACCGGGAGCCGCTGCCGGTCCAGTACACGGACTACAGCCAGTGGCAGCACGAACTGCTCGGCGACCCGGCCGACCCGGACGGGCTCGCCCACGAGCAGGTGGCGCACTGGCGTGGGGTCCTCGACGGGGCTCCGCAGGTCATCGCCCTGCCCGCCGACCGGCCGCGTCCGGCGGAGCCCTCGGGCCGGGGTGCCACCGTGACCTCCCGGCTGGACGCGACCGGGCACCGCGGTCTGCTCGCTCTGGCCCGCGGCCGCCGGGCGAGCCTGACCATGGCGGCGCGCGCCGCGCTGGCGGCGGTGCTGTCGGCCACCGGGGCGGGCGAGGACGTGGTGATCGGGGCGCCCGTGGCGGGCCGGCCCGACGAGGACCTCTACGACCTGGTCGGCTTCTTCGTCAACTCCCTCGCCCTGCGCACTGATCTGTCGGGCGACCCGTCCGTCGGCGAGCTGCTGGGCCGGGTGCGGGAGGCCGACCTGGCGGCCTACGAGAATCAGGAGCTGCCCTTCGATCTGCTGGTGGAACAGCTCGCACCGGAACGGGCCCTGGGCCACCACCCGTTCTTCCAGGTGATGCTGACGGTGGACGCGGACTCCGGGCCATCGGGGCCGGTGGAGCTGGCCGGCGGGATCGGCGGCCGCCTGCAGGACGTCGGCCTGGACGCCGCCAAATTCGACCTGACCTGGTACTGCGCGGAGCGGCACACCGCGGACGGTGCCCCCGACGGGATCGACGTCGCCCTGACGTATGCGACAGACCTCTTCGACGCGGACACGGCGCGGCTGCTGATGGAGGTGTACGTACGGGCTCTCGGCGCGTTCGGCGCCGCGGCGCAGGACCCGGGCCGGCTCCTCGGCGAGCTGGACCTGGTGACGGCCGGCGAGTCCCGGACGCTGGCCGCCCGGCACGCTGCGGCCGTCCCCGAAGCGGCCGCTTCGGCGCCGGCCGGGCCGGTGCGCCGTGACGTGCTGTCCCCGCGCGAGGAGATCCTGTGCGGACTGTTCGCGGAGGTGCTGGGCCGCGAGGCACAGGACGCCGACGCCAACTTCTTCAAATCGGGCGGGCATTCGCTGCTGGCGAGCAAGCTGGTCAACCGGATCAGGGGCGCGCTGGGCCTGGAGCTCGGCATCCGTGACCTGTTCCTGGCTCCGACCCCGACGGCGCTGCACCGCCGGCTCGCCGAACTGGACGGTGCGGCCACGAGCAGGCCGACGCTGACGGCCGCGGCCGACCGGCCGGAGCGGCTGCCGCTGTCGGCGGCGCAGCGGGCACTGTGGCTACTGGACCGCATCGAGGGGCCGTCCGCGACCTACAACGCGCCGCTGGTGCTGCGCCTGACCGAGGTCCCGGACCGGTCGGCTCTCGCCGCCGCGCTGGGTGACGTGGTGGGGCGGCACGAGGTGCTGCGCACGGTGTACGGCTCCGAGGGCGGCGAGCCGTACCAGCGGGTGCTGGGCCCGGACGGGGCCTGGCTGGAGACGGCGGCGCTGGAGGTGACCGGGTGCGCCCCGGAGGCGCTGGAGGAACTGGTGGCCGGTTTCGGCCGCGAGCCCTTCGACCTGGCGCTGCGGCCACCGCTGCGGGCCCGGCTGTTCCTGCCGGGGGACGGCACCGCGGTGCTGGTCCTGCTGGTGCACCACATCGCGACCGACGGCTGGTCGATCGCCCCACTGCTGCGGGACCTGGGCGAGGCGTACGGGGCACGGCTCACCGGGCGGCCCCCCGCGTGGCGGGCGCTGCCGGTACAGTACGCCGACTACGCCCTGTGGCAGCGCGAGCTGCTGGCGGACCCGGCGGCGCTGCTCGGCTTCTGGAAGACGGCGCTGGACGGCGTGCCGGCCCGGACCGCGCTGCCCCTGGACCGGCCCCGGCCCGCCGAGCCCTCGGGGCGGGCGGTGACCATGTCGGCCGGGCTGGACGCCGCCGCACACCGGGCGCTGCTCTCCCTGGCGCGGGACCGCCGGGCCAGCCTGTTCATGGTGGCCCGCGCCGCGCTGGCGGCGGCCCTGTCGGCCACGGGCGCCGGGGAGGACCTGACGATCGGCACGCCGGTGGCGGGCCGACCGGACCAAGACCTGCACGACCTGGTGGGCTGCTTCGTCAACTCCCTCGCCCTGCGCACCGATCTGTCCGGTGACCCGGAGGTCGGGGCGTTCGTCGAGCGGGTGCGGGACGCCGACCTGGCCGCCTTCGACCACCAGGACCTGCCTTTCGACCTGTTGGTGGAGCAGTTGGCGGAGCCGGGGCGGGCCTTGGGCGAACACCCCTTCTTCCAGGTGATGCTGACCGTGCAGGAGGCGGCGGAGGAAGCGGTTCTGCTCGGCGGCACCCGGGGACGGGCGACGAGCACCGACCTCGGCGCCGCGAAGTTCGACCTCTCCTTCCACTGCGCCGCGCGGCGGGGCGCGGACGGAACGGCGGACGGACTGGACGTGCACGTGCAGTACGCCGAGGACCTCTTCGACGCCGAGACGGCGCGCCTGCTGCTGGAGGTGTACGTACGGGCGCTGCGCGCGTTCGCGGACTCCGCGGATACCCGGCTGGGCGCGCTGGAGCTGGTGACGGCGCAGGAGCGGGCGGGTCTCGTGCGGCGCCGTGAGCGGCTCGCCGCGGCGGCCGCGGCTGCGGAGCGGCCCGCCGCACCCGCGCCGACGGCGCTCTCGCCCCGGGAGGAGATCCTCTGCGGGCTGTTCGCCGAGGTGCTGGGCCGAGAGAGGATCGGTGCGGACGCCAACTTCTTCAAATCCGGCGGTCATTCGCTGCTGGCCAGCAAGCTCGTCAACCGGATCCGAGCGGTGCTCGGGGTGGAGGCGGGCATCCGGGACCTGTTCCTGGCCCCCACGGCCACGAGCCTGCACCGGCGGTTGGCCGCGGCGGGCGCCACCGGCCCCCGGCCCGTACTGGCGCCCGCGGACCCCCGCCCCGAGCGGCTTCCCCTGTCGTACGCGCAGCGCCGGCTGTGGTTCGTCGACCAGTTGGAGGGCATGTCGCCGGCTTACAACATCGCCCTGGTGCGGCGTCTGGACCGTCCGCTGGACCCGGCGGTGCTCGCCGACGCCCTGGCCGATGTGGTGGCGCGGCACGAGGTGCTCCGCACGGTGTACGGGGCCGAGGGCGGTGAACCGTACCAGCGGGTGCTGGACCGGGCACGGCCCCAGCTGGAGCTGGCGCGGCCCGAGGACGTGGACGCCGCCGTGGACGAGGCCGCGGCGCACGTCTTCGACCTGACGCGCGATCTGCCGCTGCGGGCTTGGCTGTTCCTGCCGGACGGGGACGGACCGCAGACACTGGTCTTGCTGCTGCACCACATCGCGGCCGACGGCTGGTCCACGGGGCAGCTGCTGACCGATCTGGCCGGCGCGTACGAGGCGCGACAGGCCGGTAGGGCTCCCGACGCGCCCCCGCTGCCGGTGCAGTACGCCGACTACACGCTGTGGCAGCGGAAGCTGCTCGCCGATTCACGGACCGACCAGGACTTCTGGCAAAGGACCTTGACCGGCCTGCCACCGCTGATCGATCTGCCGACCGACCGGCACCGGCCGGCCGAGCCCTCCGGGCACGGGGCACTCACCGCCTTCGCGGTGTCCCCACACACACATGCCCGCCTGACCCGCCTCGCCCACGGTCAGGGCGCCACGCTCTTCATGGTGGTGCAGGCCGCGCTCGCGGCGGCTCTCACCCGGCTCGGTGCGGGCACGGACCTCGCGCTCGGCACGACGGTCGCGGGGCGCGGCGACGACGCCCTGTCGGGGCTGGTCGGCTTCTTCGTGAACACCTTGGTCCTGCGCACCGACACGAGCGGCGATCCGACCTTCGTGGAGCTGCTCGGGCGGGTCCGTGAGGCGGGCCTGGCGGCGTACGCGCACCAAGATCTCCCCTTCGACCTGCTGGTGGAACACCTGAACCCGCTCCGGTCCGCGGCGCACCACCCGCTGGTGCAGGTCATGCTCCAGGTCAACCGGGCGGACGCGGGCGGCGACACCACCGCCGGGGGCCCGCTCGCGGGCGTGGAGCTGCCGTACGGGTCGGCGACCGCCAAGTCCGACCTGACGTTCGCACTGACGGAACGCACCGACGGCGGCCTGTCGGGGGTGCTGGAGTACGCCACGGACCTTTACGAGGAGGCGGGCGCCCAGCGCTTGGCCGACCTGCTCGTGGCGGCGCTGGAGCTGTTCGCAGCCGACCCGGGCCGCCGGGTCGGGGACCTCCCGGCGCCGGCCGACCGGAGGCCGCAGCGGCTCCTGGCCGGTGGCTACCGGATCCACGCGGAGCACGTCGCCGCGGTCCTCGCGGAGCACCCGGCGGTGGCCGGGGCGCGGATCCGCGTGGAGGAGGACCGGCTGATCGCGGAGGTGCTGGACCGGGAGTGGCGGGCCGGTCCGCTGACGGAGGCGACCCTGCAGGAGTGGGCGGCGGACCGGCTGCCGGAGTACGCGGTGCCCTCCGCGGTGCGGCTCCTGTCGGGGTCGCAGACCAAGGCGAAGCCGGATCCGGACCGGGCCTCCGCCCCGCCCGGGGCCGCGGACCGCACGCGTGCCGGCCTCGACGACGGTGACGCCGGTAACGGTGGTGACGGCAAGGACCGGCTGGCCCCGGCGCTGCTGAGGTTGTTCGCGGAGGTGCTGGACCGGGGACAGCTCGGCCCGGACGACAACTTCTTCAAGTCCGGCGGGCATTCCCTGCTGGCGGTCCGGCTCGTCAACCGGATCAAGGCGGAGCTGGGCCGGGAACTGACCCTGCGCGAGGTGTTCCGGCACCCGACGCCGGCCCGCCTGGCGGCTCTCCTCGCAGCGGCGCCCCCGGTCCCCCCGACCCCGCCGCCGGCCCTGCGCCGCCGCACCCGGGCGGGCTCCCGGGTCCGCCAGCCGTAGGGGACCGCGGCAGGTACCTCCCCGGAGACCGTTCGTGAGGCCCTCCCGGCAGCCTGCCGGGGAGGGCCTCTCCGCGACGGTCAGCTGCCGCCGGGCGGGACGGGCGTGGCCTGGTGGTAGTACATCCGCCACGTCGCGGCCGCACCCTGACGTCGCCAGAGCGAGCTCCGCCGTGCCCTGTTTCCGTCCAGCGTGGTCTCGTACGTGAGGTGCACCAGCCCGGGCGCCAGCACGACGCCGGTGAAGTGCGAGGCCTCGTAGCGCGGGCTCCCTTCCGCCGCACCGGCCAGTTCGGGCAGCGCGGCGAGCATCTCCTCGTACGTCCACCGCCGCCCCGACGCGCCGATCTCCACGAAATCCGGGTCGAGGAGCTCTCGGGCCATGGTGCGCGATGCGCGCACGCCGGGGTCCATGAGGCGCAGTTCGCCCGCGATCGCTTCGCGGACCTCGTCCGCCTCTCGGCTCATGCCGGCATTCTCGCCCGGGTGACCGGGCCCCTGGCAACCGAGTTGCCGGCTGCCGGCGACCGGCAGTTCGCAGCGGCAGAAGGGGTGGCGGGGAGCTGCCGCGAGGACTGCCCGGTGGGGTGGGGCGGGGTGTCTAGGTTGGGGGCACGGACTCCGCTCCGCATCCCATCCCCCGCCTGGAGGCTCCGCGATGCCCTCGACCGCCCCCACCGCCTCCGCCGTCTTGGACGGCGGCCCGGCGATCACCCCGGCGCCCCGCGTGCTCGACCGGATCGACGCCCGGGTCGCCGACGGCGCCGAGCGGCTCGCCCTGGTGCACGGCGCGCGCCGGATGACGTACGGGCAGCTCGCCCTCGCCGTGGCGTTCCGCGCCGAGGAGCTGGCCGCCGAGGGCGCCGGGCCCGGCCGGCTGGTGGCCGTGCACCGGCCGCGCGGGATCGACGCGATCGTGGGGCTGCTCGCCGCCCTGCGGACCGGCGCCGCCTACCTGCCGCTGGACCCCGCCGCCCCGGCCGCCCGGACGGCCGCCATCCTCGCGGACTGCGCCGGACAGGAAGTGCGCCCGGTGGAGGGTGACTTCACCCTTCCCGGGCCCGGGGTGCCGCGGGATGCCGCTTACGTGATCTACACCTCCGGCTCGACCGGCACCCCCAACGGGGTGGTGGTCGGGCAGGACGCCCTGGCCCACTTCACGGCCGGGGCGACCGTCCGTTACGGCATCACCGCCGAGGACCGGGTCCTGCAGTTCGCGCCGCTGCACTTCGACGCGAGCGTCGAGGAGGTGTTCCTCACCCTCGGGGCCGGCGCCACCCTCGTGTTGCGGGACGAGGAGATGCTGGACGTCCCCGGGCTGCTGGCGGGATGCGCCGCGCACGGAGTGAGCGTTCTGGACCTCCCCACGGCCTACTGGCACGAGTTGACCCATGCCCTCAGCGCCGGGATCGCCGAACTGCCGCTCTCCGTACGCACGGTCGTCATCGGCGGCGAGGCCGCGCTGCCCGAGCGGGTCGCGCAGTGGTGCGCCACCGTGGACCCGGACCGGGTGCGGCTGCTCAACACCTACGGCCCGACCGAGGCCACCGTGGTCGCCACCGTGGCGGACCTCTCCCGGCACCCGGGCGGTCCGGTGCCGATCGGGGAGCCGCTGCCGGGGGTGCGCGCGGCCGTGGTGGACGGTGAGCTCTGGCTGCTCGGCGGAGGTCTGGCCCTCGGCTACCTCGGCCGGCCCGAGCTGACCGGGCGGCGCTTCGCCGTACTGGGCCCCGAGCGCGCGTACCGCACCGGCGACGTGGTGTTCGTACGGGAGGACGGGCAGCTGGGCTTCCGGGGGCGGGCCGACGACGAGGTCAAGATCAACGGCCATCGGGTGGACCCGGCGTCCGTGGAGTCGGTGCTCACCGCCCACCCGGGGGTCCGAGAGGCCGCCGTGGTGCCCCAGGAGACCGCGGACGGCGTGAAGCGGCTGGCCGCCTTCGTCGTCGCGGACCCGGGGGTGGACGCCGACGCCTTGCGCGCCCGGGCACGGGAGCACCTGCCCGCCGCCGCCGTGCCGTCGGTCCTGGCCCTCGTGGAGGCCCTGCCCCGCACCTCCTCCGGCAAGATCGACCGGAAACTGCTGCGGGCAGCGACCGCCGGTGAACGCCTGCCCTCCGCGGCGGTGTTCGACGGGGAGGTGCTGCCCGCCGAGGACCGGATCCCACTGTCCTTCGCGCAGCGCCGACTGTGGTTCCTGGCCGGGCTGGAGGGCCCCTCGACGACCTACAACCTGCCGCTCGTCCTGCGACTGGACTCCGTACCCGACCGGGAGGTGCTGACGGCGGCGCTCGGCGACCTCGTGGAACGCCACGAGGTGCTGCGGACCGTGTACCCGGCCGTCGACTCCGAGCCCTACCAGCACGTCCTGGACCCGCTGACGGTCCCGCTGACGGTGCGGGAATGCGGACCCGGCGAACTCGACGCGCTGGTCGCACGGTTCAACGCCGGAACCTTTGATCTCACCTGCGAACTCCCCATCCGTGCATGCCTGTTCATCACGGATGACGGCGGAGCCACTTTCGCCCTGCTGACGCATCACATCGCCACGGACGGCTGGTCGGTCGGCCCGCTGCTCGGCGACCTGGGCCGGGCGTACGAAGCGAGGGCGGCCGGCGCCTCACCCGACTGGGAGCCGCTGCCCGTGCAGTACGCCGACTACACCCTGTGGCAGCACGAGCTGCTGGAGGACCCGACCGCACTGCTGGAGCACTGGCGGCCCGCCCTGGAGGGGATGCCGACCGTGCTGGACCTACCGGCCGACCGGCCCCGGCCCGCCGAGCCGACCGGGCGGGGCGGCGATCTCCTCGCGCGGCTCGACGCCGAGGCGTTCGGACGGCTCACCGCGCTCGGCGAGGAACGCGGCGCCAGCCTCCTGATGCTCCTCCAGCCCGCGCTCGCCCAGGCGTTGGCCGCGCTCGGCGCGGGAGAGGACATCGCGATCGGGACCCCGGTCGCGGGTCGCGGCGACGAGGCCCTCGACGGCCTGGTGGGCTTCTTCGTGAACACCCTGGTGCTGCGCACCGACGTATCGGGCGACGTCCCGTACGCGGAGCTCGTGGACCGGGCCCGGGACGTGGACCTGGCCGCATACGCCCACCAGGAACTGCCCTTCGACCTGCTCGTGGAACACCTGGCCCCGGACCGCGCGCTCGCCGTCAACCCCTTCTTCCAGGTGATGCTGACGGCCCAGCAGCAGGACGCGCGGGACGGTCAGGCTCAGGAGCCGGCCGGCGCTCTCACCGGCCGGTTCGTGGAACCTGGTCTGACGGCGGCCAAGTTCGACCTCAGCGCCGCCTGCGTCGCCGCGTCGGACGGCACGCTGGAGGTGTGGTGGCAGTACGCGGCGGACCTCTTCGACGAGGAGACGGCGCAGCTGCTGCTGGACGTCTTCGTACGGGCCCTGGCCCGGGCCGCGGCCGACCCGTACGGGCCGCCCTCCGCGAGCCCGCTGCTGGACGGGGCGGAGCTGCGCGGTCTCGCCGAGCGTCGGGCCCGGGTCGCCCTCGCCCGGGCCACCGAGGCCGAGGCCGAGGCCCGGGCGGTGCGCGCCGCGCAGGACCGGCCCGCCGGGAACTCGGCACCGGAGAAGGTGCTCTGCTCGCTGTTCGCCGAGGTCATAGGCATCGAACAGGTGTCCCCGGACGACAACTTCTTCTCGGTCGGCGGCCATTCCATGATGGGCGTGCGGCTGGTGAACCGGATCCGTGCCGTGCTCGGCCTGGAGGCCCGGATCCGCGACCTGTTCCTCGCCCCCACGCCGGCAGGGCTGGCGCTGCGCCTCACCCGGGACGGCGGCGCGGGCATCGGCCGGGCGCCCCTGGTCCCGGTGGCGGACGCCGACCGGCCGGAGCGGGTACCGCTCTCGTACGCCCAGCGCCGACTCTGGTTCGTCGACCAGTTGGAGGGGCCGAGCCGCTCCTACACCATCCCGTTCGCCCTGCACCTGGACCGGCCGCTCGACGCGGCCGTGCTGGCCGAGGCCCTCGCCGACGTGGCCGGGCGCCACGAAGTGCTGCGCACGGTGTACCCGGCGGTGGACGGGCAGCCGTACCAGCACGTGCTGGACTCGGCGCGACCGGTGCTGGAGCAGGTCTCGGCTCCGCCCGGCGGTCTGGAGGCGGCCGTCGACGCGGCGGCCGGACACGTCTTCGACCTGGCGGTCGACCTTCCCTTCCGGGCGACGCTGATCGCCCCCGCGGCCACGGACGCGGACACGGACGCCGGCAGGGAGCCGGGCGGGAGCGGGCAGGTGCTGGTGCTGCTCGTCCACCACATCGCCGCCGACGGCTGGTCCACCGGCCCGCTGCTGGCCGATCTGGCCGCCGCGTACGCGGCCCGGCAGGACGGGCGGACCCCCGTCTGGTCGCCGCTCCCCGTGCAGTACACGGACTACACCCTGTGGGAGCGGGCCGCCCTCGACGGCGAGGGCGCCACCGCACACATCGCGCACTGGAAGGAGGCCCTGGCGGGTGCGCCCCCTGTCCTCGAGCTGACGGCGGCGAGGACCCGGCCCGCGGAGGCCACCCACCGGGGCGCGGCGACACCTCTCGCCCTGGACCGCGCCACTCACGCCCTGCTGGAGCGCCTCGCCCTGGAGCACGGCGTCTCCGTGTTCATGGTGGTCCAGGCGGCCTTGGCAGCCACGCTGACCCGGCACGGCGCGGGCACCGACCTGCCGCTGGGCACAGTCGTGGCCGGACGGGACGACGAGGCGCTGAACGACCTGGTCGGGTTCTTCGTCAACACGCTGGTGCTGCGGTGCGACACCTCCGGCGATCCCCGGTTCGCGGACCTCCTGGAACGGGTCAAGGAGACCGACCTCGCCGCGTACGCCCACCAGGACCTCCCCTTCGACCTGGTGGTGGAGCAGCTCAACCCGGCGCGCTCCACCGCCCACCACCCCCTGGTGCAGGTCATGGTCCAGGTCCATCCCGCGGAGGCGCCGGCTCCGGCGGACGCGGCGCTGGCCGGCACCCCGCTGGGAACGGCCTCCGGCTTCACGAAGTTCGACCTGACCGTGTCGCTGCGCGAGACGCGCACGGCGGACGGAGCACCGGAGGGGCTGGAAGGGGTACTGGAGTACGCGACCGACCTCTACGACGAGGGGACGGCGGCCCAGTTGGCCGCGCACCTGGCCCGCACGCTGCGGGCGGTCGCCGACGACCCCTGGCAGCGCATCGGAGACATCCCCCTGCTCTCGGCCGAGGAGGAGTTCCGCCTGTTCACCGAGTACAACGACACGGCGACCCCGCGGGAGGCCTGCGGGCTGGTGCACGAACGGTTCGCCGCCCAAGCCCGCCGCACCCCGGACCGGATCGCGGTCTCGTACGAGGAGCAGACCCTGACCTACGCGGCCCTGGACGCCCGCGCCAACGCCCTCGCGCACCGGCTGCTCGCGGCCGGCGTGGCCCGGGACGGGGCGGTCGGCGTCCTGATGGACCGCACGCCGGACCTGCTGGTGGCGGCGCTCGCCGTGCTCAAGTGCGGGGCCGCCTACGTGCCGCTGGACCCGCGGCTGCCCGACGCACGGGTGCGCATGGTCATGGAGGACGTGGCGGGGCGGGTGCTCCTGACACAGGAGTCGCACCTGGAGCGGCCCGCCGTGATCCAGGAGGCGGCGGCCGGGGTGACGGTGCTGGCGGCGGACCGAGCAGCGGACCGCAACGCCGACGGTGCCGACGAGGACGTCTCCGATCCGGGGATCACCGTCGGCGAGGACGCCCTGATGTACGTGATGTTCACCTCGGGCTCAACCGGCCGCCCCAAGGGTGTCGGCGTCACGCACCGCAACGTGGTGGAACTGGTCACCGACCGCTGCTGGAACCGTGCCAACCACCGCCGGATGCTGGTCCATTCGGCGATCGGCTTCGACGCCTCCACCTACGAGCTGTGGGTGCCGCTGCTGAACGGCGGCCAGTTGGTCATCGCCCCGGGCGACGGCACCGACGTGGCCGAGCTCGACCACACGGTCCGTACCTACGGAGTGAGCGCGGCCTACTTCACCATGGGCCTCTTCCACATCATGGCCGACGAGGGCCTGGACACCCTCAAGCTCCTCGACGAGGTCTGGACCGGCGGTGACGTGGCCTCCCCGAGCGCTCTCCAGCGGGTTCTGGACCACTGCCCGGACACCGTGCTCGTCCACTCGTACGGCCCGACCGAGACCACCTTCGCCTCGCACCAGCAGCGGATCCCGGCGGGACGACGCACGCTCCCCGGCGTGTTCCTGGGCTCAGCCCTGGACAACACCCGGGTCCACGTCCTCGACGAACGGTTGCGCCCCGTCCCGATCGGGGTGGCCGGCGAGATGTACATCGCCGGAACCCAGGTGGCCCGCGGGTACCTCGGGCGGCCGGGGCTGACTGCCGAGCGGTTCGTCGCCGACCCGTTCGCCGCCGACGGCGGCCGGATGTACCGCACCGGCGACCTCGTCCACTGGACGCCGGAGGGCGAACTGCGGTTCGTGGGACGGGCCGACGGGCAGATCAAGCTGCGCGGCTTCCGCATCGAGCCCGGGGAGATCGAGGCGACGCTGGCCCGCCACCCCGGCGTCGGGCAGATCGCGGTGGTCGTCTTCGAGGACGGCCCCGGCGGCAAGCGGCTCGTCGCGTACGCCGTGCCCCGCGCGGGCCACGGCCTGACGGACGAGGCGCTGCTGCGCTGGGCGGCGGACGAGCTCCCCGAGCACATGGTCCCGTCGGCGGCGGTGCTGCTCGACTCCATTCCGCTCACCGTCAACGGCAAGCCGGACCGCAAGGCGCTGCCGGCGCCCGCTCTCGCCGCGCGCCCCGCCGGGCGGCCTCCGCGCAACCCGCGCGAGGAGGTCCTCTGCGGCCTGTTCGCGGAGGTGCTGGGCGTGGAGGGGGTCGGCATCGACGACAACTTCTTCGGCCTGGGCGGTCATTCACTGCTCGGGGTCCGGCTGGTGAGCCGGATGCGCACCGTGCTCGGGCTGGAGCGCGGGGTCCGGGACCTGTTCCGCACCCCGACCGTCGCGGGGCTGCTGGGCGACGAACCCAGCGGCTTCGACCCGATGGGCGTGGTGCTTCCGCTGAGCACCCGCGGAACGCGGCCGCCGCTGTTCTGCATCCACCCGGGAACCGGGGTCGGCTGGCCGTACGCCGGCCTGGCCCAGCACCTCGGGCCGGACCAGCCCCTGTACGCCATCCAGGCAAGGGCGCTGAGCGAGCTGGGCCACTCCCCCGCCTCCGTGGAGGAGATGGTGGCGGACTACCTCCCGCTGATCCGGGAGGTCCAGCCGCAGGGCCCGTACCGCTTCCTGGGGTGGTCCTTCGGCGGCACGGTGGCCCATGCGCTCGCCGTGCGCCTGGCCGAACTCGGTGAGCGCACCGAGCTGCTGGCGATGATGGACGTCCACCTGCTGCCCACCGAACCGGTGCGGCGCGCGATGACCCCGGCGCAGAAGCGGGACATGCTGGTCGGCGACGCCTCGGACGAGCCGGCCGACGCGCCGTTCGACGTGGACGCCCTGATCGGCCTCGTACGGCTCAAGGACCCGGTGCTCGGGGCCTTCTCGAACGGGGAGATCCGCTCCGTGATCGGAGCCTCCATCAACCACGCCGAAATCATGAACCTGTACGCCCCGCGTCCGGTCGCCACCGACATGCTGTTCCTGGCGGCCATCGAGGACGGGGAAACGGAAAACACTCTCGCGCAGCACTGGATTCCCTTTGTGGAAGGCAGCGTCGAGAATCACATCATCGGGGTCCCGCACACCAGAATGGGTGAACCCGAACCGCTCGCCCTGATCGGCCGTATCCTTTCCGAGAAATTGAGGAGCCTGTCATGACCAATCCTTTCGATGACACCGAGGGCACGTTCCACGTCGCGGTCAACACGGAGGGGCAGCACGCCCTGTGGCCCGTGTTCGCCGAGGTTCCCGCAGGCTGGGACGTGGTCTGGGGCGCCGGCACGCGCGCGGACGCCCTCGACTACGTGGAGCGGAACTGGACGGACATCCGCCCCAAGAGCCTGGTGGCCCAATACGCCTGACCCCTTTGCGGGCAGCACAGAAAAACAGTCTCAGGAAAACCGTGCCCCGCATCGCGGGGCACGGTTTTCCACTTTCCCCGACCATACTCCGAGCGGCGCTTTGGGCACCGTCCAACTGCCGGTTCAACTTCCCCTCGACAGCCCTGTCGCTATCTATATTCGTCCGTATGCGACGACGGAATGTGAACATCCTTCTCACGGGTACGGCATCGGATTCCCACACATGGAACCTGGTCTATCTGCAGCTGCTCTTGGAGGAGCTCGGGCACCCGGTCCGCAATCTGGGTCCCTGCGTGACGGACGAGCTGCTGATCGCGGCCTGCACGGCCGAGGAACCCGGCCTCGTGGTCATCAGCAGCGTCAACGGGCACGGCTACCGGGACGGGTTGAGCGCGGTGCGCGCGCTGCGCCGGACCGGGCTGTCCCTTCCCGTCGTCATCGGCGGCAAGCTCGGCGTGGCCGGCTCGGCCGACCCCGAGCAGCGGGCACGGCTCCTCGACGCGGGCTGCGACGCCGTCTTCGACGACGGCGACATCGAAGCCCTGAAGTCCTTCCTCGCCTCCCTCGGGGCCGCCTCCCTCGGGGCCGCCTCGCTGGCCGTCGCATGACCGCCGCCACGCTCTCCGCACCGCACGGGGCCGCCACCGACCCGGTCGCGCCGGACACGACCGCCCCGGACACGCGCTCCCCGTCCGCCTCGACGACCTCCTTCGGCGCGTTCGTCACGGCCGCCGCCGCCTCCGGACAACTGGTCGTCCAGCCCCGAATGGGGTTCGGTGATCCGCAACGGATGCGAGCCGGCCTGGAACGCACCAAGGCCGCCGTGGCCACCACCGTCGGCACCCTGACCATCGACAGCTACACCCGGGTCGGCGACCACGCCGCGGCACGCGAAGCCCTCGCCGAGGGCACCCCCCTCAACGGCTACCCGATCGCCACCCACTCCACCGAGCTCACCCGCGGCCTCCTCACCGGCGTGCTCGACGCCGGGTTCCCCGTCCAGGTGCGGCACGGCTCGTCGCGGCCGGAGGCCATCGTCCGGGCGCTGGCCGCCGCCGGGCTGGACGCCACGGAGGGGGGACCGGTCTCGTACTGCCTGCCCTACGGGCGCACCCCGCTCGCCGAGTCCGTGGAGAACTGGGCGCACTGCTGCGAACTGCTGGCCTCGCTCGTCCGGGCGCCGCGGGTGGCTCACGTGGAGAGCTTCGGAGGCTGCATGCTCGGCCAGCTCTGCCCGCCCGGGCTGCTGGTGGCCATCAGCCTGCTGGAGGCACTGTTCTTCACCCGGCACGGCATCCGCAGCGTCTCCCTCAGCTACGCGCAGCAGACCGACCCCGCGCAGGACGCTGAGGCAGTGCGGGCCCTGCACCGGCTCGCCGCGGAGTTCCTGCCCGCGGAGGTGGACCGGCACGTCGTCCTCTACACCTACATGGGGGTCTTCCCGCACACCGAGCGCGGCGCCACCCGGCTGCTGGAGGCCTCGGCACGGCTGGCCGTGACCTCGGGGGCGCAGCGGTTGATCGTCAAGACGGCCGCCGAGGCGCACCGGATCCCCAGCGTGCTGGAGAACGTCCGCGCACTGGAGACGGCCGCCGCGACGGCGGCACTGGCCGCGCCGCCTCACGAGGCGGCGCGGCCGGCGGACAGCGAGGTCTACCGGGAAGCCCGGGCCTTCGTGGAGGCCGTCCTCGAACTGGGCGACGACCTCGGGAGAGCCCTGCGGACCGCCTTCGCGCGGGGAGTCCTGGACGTCCCGTACTGCCTCCACCCGGACAACGCGGGGCGCTCGCGCAGCTTCGTCGACGCGAGCGGACGGCTCCGCTGGTCCGATACGGGCGCGATGCCGGTCACCCCCCATCGCATGACGGGTGGTCATGTACGCGCTTCCGTACGGCCGATGACTTCGGACGGACTGCTGGCGGCGCTGGGCCGGGTGGCCTCCCAGTACGACGGCCCGTCGGCGCCCCCCGGTTCCGCGGCCGTTGCCGGTGCCGGAGCCCGGGCGGGTGCCCGAGCGGCCCGGGCTCCTGCCTGAGCCGCTCCGACCGGGGAACACCCGGACCTCTGCGCCGCACCTGCGCCCCCCCTTCATCACGGGCAAGACGACCCGGAACACGACCAAGACCACGACCAGGAACACGACCAGGAACAGGAGCAGGACCCGACATGAGTCTCTCGACCCCTCCCCCGCTGGGTGAACACTTGCGCTCGCCGCAGCTCCGCTCCGCGATGATCGTCCAGCAGGAAGCCCTCCACGCGGCCCGGCAGTTCCTCCGCGGCGAGGGCTTCGTGGAACTGCTGCCGCCCCTGGTGGGCCCGGTCACCGACCCGGGCGGACGCGGCGCGAAGGCGCTGGACGTCGACTACTACGGGCAGCCGTACAAGCTGATGACGAGCGCGATCCTCTACAAGCAAGCCTCCCTGAAGGGCTTTCCGCGCCTCTTCTACATCGCCCCGAACGTCCGGGTGGAGCCCCCCGAGACCGCGGGCACCGGCCGTCACCTGGTGGAGTTCCACCAGATCGACGTGGAGATGGCCGGCGGCAGCCGGGCCGACGCCCAGGAGATCGCGGCCGGCCTGCTGACCGCCGTGGTGGATCACGTGTGGACGACCGTCCCCGAGGTTCTGCGTGAACTCGGCCGGGACGAGCTTGATTTCTCCGAACTGCGGTCCGGGAAGTTCGACTCCTGCACCCACGAGGAGGCTGTGGCCCGGCTGATCGGCGCGGGGCACCCGCAGAGCGCGGACGCGGAGATCGACTGGGAGGGCGAGAAGGTGCTCTCCCTGGAGGCCGACCGGCCGTTCTTCATCGACGACTACCCGAAGGGATCGCGCGGCTTCTACGACCGCGAGGACCCCCAACGCCCGGGTGTGCTGCGCAACTTCGATCTCATCGCACACGGCGGATTCGGCGAGCTGGTCAGCGGCAGCGAGCGGGAATCGGGGTATGCGGCGATCGTGACCCGCATGCGGGAGAGCGGCGAGAACCCGGCCAAGTACGCCTGGTACCTGGAACTGGCCCGTGAGGGCATCGAGCCCAGCGCCGGCTTCGGCATGGGGCTGCAGCGCCTCGTGCGGTTCCTGACCGGGCTCGACGCCCTCTGGCAGGTCAGCGCCTACCCGAAGCTGCCGGGGGTGATCGCGCCATGAGCCCCCTGGGTGCGCCGGGCTTCCCGGAGCGGGCGGTACGGGCGAGGGCCCGTTCGGGCACGGCCGAGGTGTTCCCGGCGGCGGACGCGTACGGGGCGGAGCTCTTCGGGGCCGGGACCCCGGAGGGCGCCCCCGACTCCTTGGACGCGCTGCGGATCGTACCGCCGGTGTTCATGCCGCGACGGCTGGAGAAGCTGATCGACCTGGGCCGCGAGCCCTCGTACGAGGACGTGGACCTGGACACCTCGATCGGCGGCTTCACCGCCCGACTGCCGCTGTACCTCTCGGCGTTCGGATCCACCCGCGCCGGGAGCGGCGATCTCGGGGTGGCGGCCGGCCGCCAGGCCGCGCGGCTCGGGATCCCCATGGTGATCGGCGAGAACATGGTGCCGGTCCACGGCTACGCCCGCGGCGGCGAGGGCGGCGCCACCCGCTCCGCCCTGTTGGAACGGATCGCCGCCTACGCCGAGTCCCTCCCGGACGGGGTCGGCGGGGTCGTCGTGCAGCAGTCCACCGAGGACGCCGACTCCGAAGTCTGGAACCTGCTCTACAGCGACCCGGGGACCCGGGCGCTGCGCGACTCGGGCCGCCTCGGCTTCGAACTCAAGGTGGGCCAGGGCGCCAAGCCCGGGCTCGGCGGAATGACCGTGGTGGGGGCGGCGGAAGCCCAGCGGCTGGCCGGGCGGTTCGCCGTACGGGACCTCCTGGGCGAGGCCGGCGGGGCCGGCGGCAGCCGGCTGCGGTGTGCGACGCCCGGCACCTTCACCGAGGAGATCGTCCGCCAGCAACTGCGTTTCATGCGGAACAACTTCCCGCTGGCGCGCACCTGGGTGAAGTTCCACCCGGGCCGGGACATCGCGGCGGCCACCGCCACCGCCTGGACCGCGGGCGCCGACGCGGTGACGGTGGACGGCGCCGAGGGGGGCACCGGCTGGGCCCCGCGGGTGTTCCTCGACCAGGTGGGGCTGCCGCTCGGGGAGTGCCTGCGCCGGATCGGCCGTCCGGCCGGGGACCTGCTCGCGACGGGCCGGATCTGGGAGGGGGGCCGGGCGGCACGGGCCCTGTCCCTGGGGGCCACCGCGGTGGGCCTGGGCCGGGCGGCGCTGCTGGCGGTGGACGAGGACCCCGAGGCGGGGCTGGTCCGGCTGGTCGAGGCCTTGGCGCTGGAGCTGCGGCTGCTGGTCAGCGCCCTCGGGAAGTACCGCGTCGCCGATCTGGACCCAACCGACCTGTGGTCCCCCGAAACCCCGGTGCCGGGGGCCGTGGCGGCCGTCGCGCTCGGGAGCCCGTCATGAGGCCGGCCGGTCCGGCCCGGCCCGTCGTTCCCGCGGTAGTCGGTCCGGCATCCGGTCGGGCCGCCCTGCGGCCCGTGCCGGGCGGCCGACTCACGGGGCCGTCCGGGCGCCGTCGACGGGCGGCGTGCGTCCGGGCGCGGTTGTGGCTCTCGGAGGAACCGGGGGTCAGCGCGGCCGCCGTCCCCCAGGCGGGACCGGCCGCCACCGCCGCCGCGGCCACGGCCGCGTACCGGGCACTCGGAGCAGCCGGCCTCGGCCACCTCGGCGGCCGCCTGGAACTGCGGACGTACGGCGGCGTTCCCCGCAGCTTCGACCTGGCGAACGCCGCACGGCGTGCCGTCTCCGCGGCCTTGGCCGAGCGCCAGCACCACCACCACCACCACGGCGACGTACACGGCGACCTGCACGGCGATGTGCACGGCGATCACCGATGAACAACCCCACCCCTCCCACAGAGAACAGGTGCACCATGGACACCCCCGTACAGCAGACTCCTCGGCCCGGACAGCCGGTCCAGTGGGGCCGGGTCGGCTCCCTCGTCGGCGGCCAGGCTTCCGTGCAGCTCGGCAGCTTCGCCCTGCTCATCGCGATGAACTGGACCGCCGTCGAGCTGGGCGGGACCCGCGCGGTCACCCTGCTGATGCTCGCCGCCACGGTGCCCCGCGCCCTGATGCTGATCTTCGGCGGGGCGGTGGCCGACACCCTCGGGCCGCGTTTCATCCTGCTGCGCACCACGGCCGCCCGCGTCGTCCTACTGGCCGTTGGCGCCGCCGTCACCGCCACCACCCACCAGCTGTGGCCGCTGGTGGTCATCGCGCTGATCGAGGGGATCCTCCTGGGCCTCGCCGGGCCGGCGTCCGGCGTCCTGCTCCCGATGTTCGCCCGCGGCGACCAGCTGGCCCGCGCGAACTCCCTCTACTCGATGGTGCTGCGCGTCGCCCCCATCCTCGGCTCACCGGCCGGAGCGCTCCTGATCAGCGTCGGGGAGCTGTGGCTGGCCATGCTGGTCGGCGCCGCCACCGGGGCCATCTGGCTCGGCTGCCTGCTCCACGTCACGCACGGCTTCGTCCGCCCCGCGCCGGAGCCCGGCGTCTCCCTGGTCAAGCGCTCCGGCGACGGCTTCCGGCTGCTCGCCGCCCACCCCCGGCTCCGCTGGATGTTCGTCGCCGCCCTCTGCCTCGACCTGGCCTTCAGCTGGCCGGCGGAGGTGGCGCTGCCGCTGCTGGTCTCCGAACGCGGCTGGGGCGTGAGCGCGGTCGGCGTGGTCCTGGCGGCCTTCAGCGTGGGCGCGCTCGGCTCCAGCGCGGTGGGCGCCGCGATGGCGCACCGCATTCCGATGTTCGTACGGCTCGTCGTCACCGGCGCCGGGCTCGCCGCCGGAATCCTCGTGATGGCCCTGATGCCGTCCGTGGTCTCGCTCACCGCCGTCGCGGCCGGGGTGGGGCTGCTGTCCGGCCTCAACGGTCCCGCGATCGTCACCCTGTACCAGCAGTCGGCCCCCGAGGACCGGATGGGCGCGGCGATGTCCACCCTCGCCCTGGCCGGAATCGGCACCGCCCCCATCTCCATCGCCGTCTTCAGCTCGCTCTCGCTCGTCCTCGGCATCCAGACCACGTGGCTGCTGTGCGGTGCGATCGCCTTCGTCTCCCCGGTGGCGGCGGTCCTGGCACTGCGCCACCCCGCGCGGGCCGAGGAGCCGGCGCCGGTGGAGCAGCTCCCCGTCCCCGCGGCCGCCTGAGGAGGTTCCCCATGTCCGTACTGACCCGGCAGCTCCTGCTCCCGGAAAGGCTGTCGGACCCCGGCCCGGCACAGGCCGTCCTGGTGGCCGCGAGCCCGCAACTGTGGCTCGTGGACACGACGGAGTACCGCGTGCATGCCGCCCGGCACGCCCCCGGCACCCTGGACGCCCAGGAACTGGCCCGAGCCGCCGAGTTCGTCCAGGCCGCCGACCGTGACGCGTACGTCTGCGCGCACGTCGCGCTGCGGCGGCTCCTCGGCGCCTATCTGGGCATCGTCCCGCGCGAGGTCACCGTCGAGCGGGCTCCGTGCGCACACTGCGAGGAGCCGCACGGACGCCCCGTACTCCCGGGCGGGTCCCTGCACTTCTCGCTCTCCCACTGCACCGACATCAGTCTGCTGGCGTTCGCGACGGCCCCGGTCGGGGTGGACGTCGAGGAGCTGGTGGCGCCCCGCACCATCCCGGAGCTGGCCGACGTACTCCACCCGCGGGAGGCCGCCGAACTGGCGGCTCTCTCCCCGGGGGAGCGCTCGGAGGCCTTCACCCGGGTCTGGACCCGCAAGGAGGCCTACCTCAAGGGCCTGGGGGTCGGCCTCTCGGAGAATCCGGCGGCGGACTACGTCGGTTCCGGCCCGGCACCGGCCCGTCTGCCGGGATGGACCCTGAGCGACGTCCTGGTCCCGACCGGGCACTGCGCGGCGCTCGCCCTGCGCACGCCGTGACCGGCCCGGCCACCCGCTCCTGAGTGACGCGGCGGACGGCTACGGCTACGGCTCAGTTGCTCTGGTACCGGGTGGCGAGGGTGGGGCTCTGGCCGGCGAAGGCGGCGAGGTCGGCTTGGAAGACGGCGTGGAGGAGGGTGCGGTCTTCGATGCCGGGCGCGATGACGACTTCGCCGAGTTCGAGCCCGCGCAGGGTGCCGGTGACGAAGTCGTCGGTGCTCATGCGCGGGATGGCACTGGCGTCGATGCCTTGGGCGGCGTGGAAGTTGGTGGCGACGATGCCGGGGCAGACCACGTGGACGGTGACTCCGGTGCCTTCGAGTTCGGCGGCGAGGGTCTGGGACATGGTGACGAGGTGCGCGAGGGTGCCGGCGTAGACGGCGCGGCGCGGCATGACCTCGGGCCCGGCGGGGCCGCTGAAGGCGATCATGCCCGCGATGTTGACGATCGTGCCCTTGCCGCGTTCCTGCATCCCGCCGACGGCGGCGTTCATGAGGAGGGTGGGGGCGAGGACCTTGACGTTGACGATTTCGCGGGCCTTGCCGGCGGGCAGGTCGGCGAGCGGCATGTAGTGGGCGACGCCCGCGTTGTTGATCAGCAGGTCCAGGGGCTCGTCGGCGCAGTACGCGGCGACGGCGTCGATTCCCTGCGGGGTGGACAGGTCGGCGGCGACGGTGCGGACCTTTACGTGGGGGTGGGCGTCGGCGAACGCGTCGAGCTTGTCCTGCGTACGGCCGACGACGATCAGGTCGTGGCCGTCGGCGGCGAGGCGTTCGGCGAAGGCCAGGCCGATGCCGGAGGTGGCGCCGGTGACGAGGGCGAGGCTGCTCATGAGGGAAGTCCTTACTTCGTCCGGCTCGGACGGTCGCAATCGACTCTGCTGAGACGGTCGGTGTACTCGTTGGGGGGTGGACGATCGGCTACGGACGGATGGCCGCGGGGACGGCGGCGAGGAGGGCCCGGTTCTCACCGACCGCTGGGTCGTGGAACGCACAGTTGCGGCGACGGGGCCGACAGCCCTGATCACCCAGCCCGAACCAGCCCACTACAGGTGGGGCCGTTCCTGATTCCGTCATGCCCCCAGTCTGGCGACAAACCGCCACATCAAGGAGTAGACCCGCCTTCATAGGACTACCAGTACCAGGCATACCATCCCGCCCGTAAGCCACACTGACTGCCATGGCAACGACAGAACTCGGTGTAGCCCTGCGACGCTGGCGCGACCAGATCACACCCGACGCCGTCGGCCTGCCCACCGGCGGCCACCGACGGGCCACGGGCCTGCGCCGCGAAGAACTGGCCCAGCTCGCCGGGATCTCCGTGGACTACATCACCCGCCTCGAACAGGGCCGCGCCACGAACCCCTCCGCCCAGGTCGTCGATGCCCTCGCCCGCGCCCTGCGCCTGCCCACCGACGCCCGTGCACTCCTCTTCGAGCTTGCCGGCCTCGCCGTCCCCGGCCCCGGAACGATCTCCGCGTACATCACCCCCGGCGTCCAGCGGATGCTCGACCGGCTGACCAACACCCCCGTCGCCGTCTTCGACGCCGCCTGGACCCAGCTGACGGCCAACGCGCTCTACACCGCGCTCATGGGCGAGTGGCACGGCGATGAACTCAACGCCGTCTGGCGCAACTTCCTCAGCAATGGCACCCGCGTGCGCCACACCCCCGACTCCCTCGGCAACCTCCGCGCCCAGCAGGCCGCCTATCTGCGCGCAACGGCCAGCCGTTACCCCGCCGACCCGAGGCTCCAGCACCTCATCACCACCCTGCGCACCCGCAGCCCCCTCTTCGAGCAGCTGTGGGAATCGGGCACCGCCACGGCGCAGCCGGGCGCTCAGAAGACCATCGACCACCCTCAGGTCGGCGCGATCACTCTGGACTGCGACATCCTCCACGTCACCGGCAACGACTTGCACATCATGATCTACACCGCCGAACCTGGCACCGAGGACGCCGAACGCCTCGCACTCCTGTCGGTCGTAGGGACACAAAGCCTCGTCGGCTGACGCGAGCCCTGAACGGAGCTCCGGTTGTGCCTCGGAGTCGAGACGGGTGCCGGCCGCGCTTCTCCGCGCGGCGAGCACTCTGCCCCTGCCCCTGGCGCTGCGCGCGCGGACACCACGGTCCGTGAGAGGCGCCCAGGCTGCTCCGTCCGGCCGGCGCCGCAGAACCCCGCTGGGCCCCGGTCAGTGGCTTGAGTCCCCACTCCCTGGATGCCGCGATGTCCTCTTCATACCGGGTCACCCCGGAAGCATCGCGCTGAGGCGCGCGCCTTCGGCGAGGAGCTGTGAGAGTTGGGCGTGGTGGCGCTGCCAGTCCACCGTCCGCCCGCATGCGCCGGGGCGGCGCAGGCTCGTCAGCCCTTACCCGACCGGGCGGTCGAGGGCGACAGTATGGCCCGGTGCGGCCAGCGTCCCGTGGAACTCGTAGTAAGCGCGGGCGGCGGTCATTGAAAAGCCGAACCTTGCCGAGCGAACCTTGTGCGTAAATAACGCGAGAGAATGCGTGCAAGCAATGATCATAAAAGACTGGGCTACGCGGATATCGGATGCCGAACACGAAAGAACTGGAATCGACACAAACACCTACCGACACACACTATGGCAAGCAAGACTAACAGCCGAACTCGGCGAAAACAGGGCAATTGCATGGGCCGATGCACACGAAGCATACCTGTTTGCCGGACAGGAGAGGGATCACAAGTCAGACCTCTCTACAATAATGCAAAGGGTAGAGAAATCGGCAGAGAGAGTAGCAAAAACCTGATCAGCATCCTGAGCCCAAAGGCCCTACAGATGGTAATCATAAACAAATCGGCTACGTATGCGAGATCCGCAACAGATTTTTCCACACAGTTCGACTTCGGAAAAAAGAGATGACCAGTAAGTGAGAGAAGGGACAGGAAATGCCCTTGCGTAAGTTCGTTTGGATACTGGCGGCATCTCTAGGAATTCTGACGGCTCTGGCGGCTGTCATTATCGGATCCGAAGATGGCCACAGGCGTAAACTGCAGATTTCCGACGTAGAGGGGACTTGGTCCGCAGCCACAGGAGAGCGCCTCACGGTCCGCTCAGATGGGTCCGCGGAGCTGCTAGGCGTTAGGGACATCCAGGAAAACTGCGGAATGTCGGTCGAGCCATCCTTCCATGCTTACAGCGGCCCAGCTACCTGGGAGTTCGACACTTTCCCCGACGAGGCGCCTGGGATAAGATTTGACTTCCAAATACCAAACCCCGTCAAATCATGCAAGATTTACCTCACAGTATTCCCTGAAAGGAATGCCGGTAAGGGCTTTCTCGACAGCAACACAGGTATGCAGTACTCGAGATCACCAGGGCAGTCAGGCTAACGCAGCCCGCGGCCGCAAAATGTGGAGACAAAGGGTCGACCGCTTCAATTTTGATGCGCGAAAACAAACCACATTTACACTAGGCCAAACCTAGGATCTTAGGAACGGTCCGCCGGATATGCTGGCGGACCGTTCCGCCGTTGTGCGGCGGCAGGGGCGGTCGAGAGTGCGGACGAACTTCCGGTACCGAAATTGCGAGTCTCGGTTCACGCCCTCTCGTCCGGGCGGGTAGCTGATGAGATCGCGAGCGCCCTGCGCGAGTACAGCCGTCTGTCCGACAGCACGGCGGCGGACAGCGACGCGAAGATCGTCGCTCTGCAGGCAGCACGCCGCCAGGCGCTGCGCGTGAGCCGGGGCGGCGTCGAGCAGCACATCGCGGCACTGGAGGACTACGCCGCGCAGGTCTGCGAGGCCGACCTGCGCTACCGGGAACTCCCGCAGATCCAGCGCCTGGTGGAGCTCGACCTTCTGGCCCGTACCGCGGCCGACGCTCTGGCCGTAGCGGAGTTCGCGGCCATGAGCGCGGAGGCAGCGATCGTCGCGAAGACCTTTCGACCGCCCTGGACCGGGCGGCCTCCGCCGCCGTCATCGCTCTGGCCACGCGGGCCTCGGCCTGAGCGGGCAGTCAGGTCGCGGCCATGGTGACAGTGTGCCGCTGCTGGCGGCCGTCGTAGGGGGCGAGGCCGGGCGTGCCTTCGGTGGTACCGGGTCCGGTGTGCGCGACAGTGATCATGTGAACCGCCGGACCCTCCCCCCGCTCCTCGCTGTCCTCCTGGCCAGGGCGGGGTGCGTCTCCGTCGCCCCCGTCGACAACAAGCCCCCGCAGGACCGGACGAAGGCCCCGGCCCACGCTTCCCAGCGTGGGACCGGTGGGGCGCTGCCGATGACGCCGTTGCCCGCCAGCCGGCCGCCCGCTTCTGCCGTGGTGATCGCGCCCGAGGAGAGCCCGTCGGCCGTGCCCCCTCGCCGGGAACAGCTCCGCACGACGAAGGCCGACGGATCGGGCACGGGAACGCGGACGCTACGGCGGCCGGTGAAAGCAAAGCAGTTCAGCCAGCAGCGCCCGGCCTCGAAAGCCAAGGTGAAGGCCAAAGTGAAGGTGAAGCCGCGCAAGGTGCGGACGTCGAAGCCCGCGGTTCTCAGCGCTCCCGCCCGGTTGCGGTCCCGGATCGGGGTCGTGTCTCCATGGCCGAGCTGTGCCGCTCCTCGCACGGGGTCACGAGTCCGGCCATCACGCAGCTCTGCCACGGGCCATACAGGTGACCAAGAAGTTGAGCGCGCTGCGTGCGCCAGGCTGGCGGGCTTGATTGCGCCATCCCCGAGCGGGTTCGGGCTCGGTCTGTGACGGCCTCGATGGCCAGCAACTTGTCGACGTCGGGGTCGAAGGTGAGCTGGCGCGGCGCCTCGTCGGCCGCACGCAGGCCCTGGGCCCTTAGCAAGATCGCTCGTATAGCGCGTGTGACGACGTGCCGCCACACCTTTGCACACCGGGAAACCGAGGCATCCACTCAAGATCAATCACGGAACTGCGGTCAGATCCCGAATTTTCCTCACTGCGGCTCTTCGCCTCAGTTGGTTCACGGAGTGAACCAACTGAGGAATGTGGGGAGGGTAAAGCAGAAGAACTCACCGATGGCTGGGCCGGTGAGTCCTGGAGGTCTGGGGGTCAATCGGAGGAGACGAAGCCAGCTGACTGGTCGAGGTGGAACGGTGAGCCCGGGTTCTCGGGCTTCCAGCCGGCGGTGAGCGCGGTGCGGATGCTGTCAGCGACCTGGGCGGGCAGGATCGGGCTGCCTTGTGTTCCGAACCAGTTACTCGGGTGCGGCTGGTTGGTGGTGATCACCAGTTTGGTGCCGGGCGTCTCGGCGTGTTCGACCGCATAGGAGAGGGGGGCCCAGACCAGTGCTTGGTCGTAGGTCGGCCGGCCGCGGAGCCGCCACCGGTAGGTGGTCCCGTCCACGGTGATGAGCCGCGATCCCTTTTTGACCAGTGCCATGTCCACGTCCCTTCCCATGTGACTGTAGTGAATAGCGGCTGATCGTGTCGTGCCGATTCCCGTCGGATGGTGTCAGCTTCGGCGCATGGGGATCACGTCCCGGCTTGCTGCTGGGACGGAAGACCGCCCTTGAGGAGTGGTAATGGCTACAGCGTCCAGGTGGGACCCTGCTAACCGAGGGAACACGATCGGCACCGCGGTAGGACCTTTGGCTTTACCGACCGCAGGATCAAGGTCTCCGCCTGGTGCGTGGAGAGCCCCCTCTGACCGAAGTCGGGAGGGGGCTCTTCGTGGAGTCCAACCCGTGTACTGCGGGCCGTGTCGGAGCAGGTGAAAGCACAGTGCCCTGGTCGACGTGATGAACGCGGACCAGGCGGCCGGGGAGGCCGGGAGATTCCCCTTCGACTTGTGCGGTCACCCATTTGGCGTGCCCGTCACGGAAGCGCGGTCAGAACCAAGTACGGCGCTCAGTGCACGTATCGGGGTCGCCTGTCAGGAGGGGATGTTGATGCCTGCGCGGATGACCCAGAGGTCCACCTGCGGCGATCGCGTTTCATGGTTTGTTGCAACGACTAGGTGGCTGGAACGCCCTCCTGAAACCGTCGAGGGCGTGACCATGATGGTGCCCACCTGCGGCACAGCCTCATTGCTTGCCGGCAGCGTCGGCTGTGATGCCGAAGCGTTCCCCGTCGCCGATCCTCGGCCAGGAGGTGCCGGCCGCTCGCTCCGCGCACCACCTTCTCCGGGCGGGCCTCGACACCCGTGGCCCCGAGAAAGGCCCCGAGGAAGAACGCCCCGGATCGTCCGCCTCCCTGCAGCACGGCCTGGAGCAAGTTCTCCTGCACGTTCTACAGGACGTCGACGCTGCACCCGGCCGGGGCAAGGACACCCTCACCCCAGAGACCGGTCCCGGCGGCGGCTTGGCCAGAGCATGCTGTGTCTGCTCGACCAGGCGTCCCACCAGCGCGAAGGCCAGACCCCGCTTCCAGGAGATGCCCATGCCCATGCGGGCCAGGTGCGCGTTAGGGAGGCCGGTGCCGCCTTGGTCGCGGATCCCGTCCTTGCGGGCCGCGAGCAGGGGCCGCTGGCGGGAGCCCACCAGCGTGCCCGCCTCCATCTCCCGCAGGACACCCTTGACGATTCCCACGATCGCGGCGTGCGCGAGCCGGTTGACGTCGGGTTGTTCCAGACTCTTCGCGCGGTCGCCGAGGTCAAGGTCGCGGGGGGATCGCCAGGCCCCGGGTCAGCGGGCCTCAAGAGCGCTTCGTGTCCATACTCGCGCGACTCGGCCCCGGGTGCCCGTGGCGGGCAGCCGGGGCAGCGGTCGTCTTGGTCAGGAGAGTTTGCCGAGGATGCGGCTGGCGGGGGCGTCGGGGTCTTCGGTGGCGAAGAACTCGAGCCAGGCGGTGGCGTATTCCTCGCGGGTGATGGTGCCGTCGCCGTTGAGGTCGAAGACGCGCGCGGCTTCGGCAGCGTCGTCCTCGCGCACGCCGCCGCGGGTGAACATGGCGACCAGGGCGGCGACGGGGATCTGGTCGTCGTCGTCGGAGTCCATGGCGGTGAATGCTGCGTCCACGGCCTTGCGGGCGGTGCTCTTGATGGCCGGGTCGTCGGGCGACAGGCCGGTCATCGCGGCGCGGAACTCGTCCTGGGTGATGACTCCGTCGCCGTTGTCGTCGGCGTGGTCGAGGAGTGCCTTCCACCATGCGTCGTAGTCCGCGCGGACGGAAGCGGCCTTGGGCGAGTCGGCGGGCACGTTGCTGCCGGCCAGGATCCTTCCGACCATCAGCTCGACATCGGTGTGGTCGAGGCGGCCGTTGCCGTCGGTGTCGTAGAGGGCGAACAGACGGTCGCACTTGTCGTGGATGACGTTGGGCATGCGGTGCTCCTTCGCTGACCGTGTCCGCCCGGGCCTGCCGAGGGCCGAGCGGGACTCGGGGGTCGATCGACGGCACGAACCATCGCAGACGTCACCAGGGCGGCCTTACCTCCTTGTCACTCGTTCGGCTCATTGTCCGGGAGGAGATCATCCCATCGTGTGAGGTGTCGTCCGCGGGGGTCGCCGACGTCGGCATACTCGGCAGCTCCACGCACGGGGACGGAAGGACTGCCAGACCTTGCACGAGCCGATCAACCCCGCACGCGTTGAGGGTCCGTCCCTGAAGGATGAGCGGGCGCGGACGCTCGGCGACGCGTTGCTTCGCGTCACCCACCCTGCCCACGGTCTGTGCACGGACCTCAGGTGGCCCGGACGAGGTGAAACGGTCTTCCTCGGCGAGGGCGGGCGGATCGATCGGCAGTCATACGCCGAACTCCGCGCTGAGGCAGAGACCGTTCTGGGTGGCCTGCGCAGGTCAGGAGCCCGAGCTGGTGACCATGTGGTCCTGCAGCTGGCCAGCCAGCGGGCGTTCGTCACCGGTCTGTGGGCCTGTGTCCTGGGCGGGCTGGTCGCGGTGCCCGTCGCCGTGCCTTCGGACTACGGCACCGACCGGGCGGGTACCGGCAGGCTGGAGGCGGCCTGGCGGCTGCTGGGCGACCCCTGGCTACTAGCCGGTGCGGACGAGGCCGACGGGTTGCGCGCCCTCACAGCGCACCGTGGCCGGCCGGAGCTTCGGATCGCCGTCCTCGACGAGCTCCTGGCACGCCATGACGGTCACAGCAGCGAGGAGTGGCATCGGGCGGTCCCGGAGGATCCGGTGCTGGTGCTGCTCACCTCGGGGAGCACCGGCGTGCCCAAGGGGGTGCGGCTCAGCCACGGCAACATCCTCACGCACGCCGCCGCGGGCCGTCAGCACCACGAGCAGACGGCCGGCGACATCTGGTTCAACTGGCTGCCGCTCGATCACGCCGGCGGCGTGATCATGTCCCACCTGCGGAACGTCGTCGTCGGCTGCCGCCAGATCCACGCCCCCACCGCCTGGGTGCTGGCTGATCCGCTGCGCTGGCTCGACGCCCTGCACGAGCACCGGGCCACGATGACCTGGGCCCCCAACTTCGCGTTCGGCCTCGTCAGTGACCGCCTCACGCAGGAGGCGGGTTCCCGCGGCTGGGATCTCTCCTGCGTGCGGGTCGTCCTCAACGGCGGGGAAGCGGTCGTCGGCCGCACCGCCCGGCGGTTCACCGAACTCCTGCGTCCCCACGGTCTGCTGGTGACGGCGATGCGCCCCGTGTGGGGCATGTCCGAGACCTCCTCCGGTCAGATCGACGGCGTACTCACCCGCGAGGACAGCGGCGCCGGCCGGGGCGGGCGGGAGGCAGGTGCCGTCTCGGTGGGGCGGCCCTATCCGGGCTTCGCCCTGCGCATCGTGGACGAGCAGCACAACGTGGTGCCGGAGGGGACGGTCGGAGCCCTCCAGGTCCGCGGCCCCGCGGTCACTCTCGGATACCACGATCAGCCGGCCGGCGCCGCGTTCACCGAGGACGGCTGGCTCGACACCGGTGACCTGGGGCTCACCCAGGAGGGCGAGCTGACGCTCGCCGGGCGGGCCAAGGACATCATCATCGTCAACGGCGTCAACCACGCCTGCCATGACCTGGAGGCACTCGTCGAAGACCTCGACGAGGTGGAACGCTCCTTCACCGCGGCCTGCGCGGTCCGAACCCCGGACAGCAGCACGGACGAACTCGCCCTGTTCTTCCACCTCAAGAACGACGCCGACCCCGACCGCGCCCTGACTCGCATCCGCGAAACGGTCCTGCACGAGGCCGGGATCAACCCGGCCCACCTGATCCCGGTCCCGCGCGAAGACGTGCCCAAGACCGAACTCGGCAAAATCCAACGGGCACGGCTGCGGGAGCTCTTCGAAACCGGCGCACTCTCGGTACGTCCGCCTCGTGCCGGACGGCGAGCGGCCGGGAGGGTCGTGGTCGACCCGTCCTCCGGTGAAGGCGGATTCCATCGGCAGAGCTGGGAGCCGGCCGAGTCTCCCCCGCCGACGGTTATCGAATCAGAGTGCCCGGAGCGGGGGATGACGTTGCTGCTCGCCGACCAGCACGGACTGGCGGAAACCCTGGCCCGAGCGCTGCGGGAGCGCGGCGAGGCGTGCGCGGTCGCTGTTGCGGGGCCCGGCTTCGCCGTCCTGGGGCCTGACCGGTTCATTCTGCCGTCCGGCCACCGCGACGCGTACGAGCACCTGCTGGAGGTCCTCGCCGGCCGCGGCCAGAGGGTCACCCGTGTCCTGCATCTGCGGACCTACGGCCCCTATCTGGGTGAGCCCACCGAGGCGGACCTTGAGAGGGTCACAGATGAGTCGGTGCACTGCCTGGCGGAACTGGCCGCGGCCCTGGCTCGCTTCAACCCGGGGCGGGCGCCGCGCGGACTCTTCGTGATCGGCAGCCACAGCCAGTACGTCCACGACGGTGACCTGCTGGCGTACGAACGTGCACCCGCCACGGCCATGGTCAAGAGCCTCGCCCAGGAGGTGCCGTGGCTCTCCTGCCGCCACGTCGACCTGCCTTACACGGACTCGCGCGCTGATGCCCTCACCGTCCTCGAAGAGCTCCGCACCCCCGTCACAGGAGAAGGTGGCGTGGAGTTCGCCCACCGCTCGGGCTGGCGACTGGTCCGGCGGCTCACCCCGATCGACACCACCGGCTCTCAAGCCCACGAAGTGTCCGCGCCGACGGGGCCGGTTTTCCGGGAGGGCGGCCTGTACCTGGTCAGCGGCGGCCTCGGCGCTCTCGCGATGGAGACCTCCCGCCACCTGCTGGGCGCCCATGGTGTGAGGCTGCTGCTGCTCGGGCGGACCCAGCTCCCGCCAGCGGCCACCTGGGACGAGCACATCGCAGCAGGAACCGAGCTCGGCAGGAAACTCGCATCCCTGCGCCGGCTCCGCGCGTTGGGAGACGTGCACTACGCCGCGGCCGACATCACCGACGCACATCAGGTCCGCGCCGCCGTGGCCACTGCCGAGGAGGTCTGTCAGATCCGGCTTTCCGGCGCCCTGCACCTGGCCGGCCACTACGAGGAATTCCCCCTCAACGAAGAGACCCTCGAGCAGCGGAGCATCGTGCTGCACGCCAAGACCCGCGGTGCGTTCGTCCTGCACCAGCTCCTGCAGGCCACCCCCGATGCGCTGTTCCTGTCGTTCTCCTCGACGGGCGGGTTCCTCGGCGGTCCGCGCATCGGCGCCTACAGCGCGGCCAACGCCTTCCTCGACGCCCTCGCCGTGCACCAGCGCACCCAATGCCACATGCAGGCCACCAGCCTGGCCTGGAGCATGTGGGACAACCTCGGCATCAGCCGCGACTACCCCTTCCGCGACCTCGTCGAAGCCCGCGGCCACCGCATCCTGTCCCCCGCCATGGCTGTAAAGATGCTCGAGCCCGCGATCCGCACCGGCGTACCGCACGTCCTGATCGGTGCCGACCCCCACCGGCCGGGGTCGGCACGGATCAAGGAGGCCGCACCCACACCCGCCTCTGCGGCCGCCCCTGGCACCAGCACGGCGGCCGCCGCGGGGACGATGCGGACACTGACCTGGATCTGGTGCGCGTTGCTGAACCGCGAGCACATCGCACCGCACGAGAACTTCTTCGCCCTGGGCGGGCAGTCCCTGCTCGCCTCCCGCATGCTGGCTCAAATCCGCGAACACCTCGGAATCCAGCTGACCTTCCAGGCCCTGTACGCGGACCCCACGGTCGCCTGCCTGGCCCGACACCTGGCCGACACCGGACGCGATCCCGGCGGCGTACTCCTGCCCATCCGCCCCGAAGGGTCACTGCCCCCGCTGTTCTGTATCCACCCCGCCAGCGGCACCGCCTGGTCCTACGCCGCCCTCCTGGACACCCTCGCACCCGACCGGCCCCTCTACGGCCTCCAGGCCCGCGGCCTGACCGGCCACGAGACCCTCGCCTCGTCCATCGAGGAGATGGCCGCCGACTACACCGCCGCTATCAGTTCCGTACGCCCCGACGGCTCCTTCCACCTGCTGGGCGCGTCCTTCGGCGGGCTCGTCGCCCACGCCATCACCAGCCTCCTCCAACAAGCAGGGCGCCGAACCGGGGTACTCGCGGTCCTCGACACCTGGCCGCCCTCCCCGGGCTATGGACCGTCCCCGGATCACCTGGAGCAGCTCCTGCTCCGTGTCCTGCTCCGCGACGCCGGATGCGCCGACGCGGCAGGTGCACAGCCCGGCGCACGGATCAGCCGCTCCGAGGTCGCCTCACTCCTGCAGGGCGCCGGCAGTGCCCTGACCGGGCTCGGCACCGACGGCGTGGACGCCCTGGTCCAGGTCATGCGCAACAGCATCCGCCTGCAGGACATCTGGAGCCCGCCCCGAATTCAGGGCGGCCTGCTGCACTTCACCGCGGCCGACCGCCTCTTCACCAGCGGCAGTCCCGAGGCCGCGTGGAAGCCCTACATCGCCGGCCGGGTCACATCGCATGACGTCGACTGCGCCCACGTCGACATGCTCCAACCCGGACCCGTCCAGCAGATCGGCCACACCCTCGAAACCGCACTCACCGAAGCCGACCACCAGGAAACGAAACCTGAACCAGGCAACCATGCGAACGACTGCGATGCGCCCAGCGGTCTCCGTGTGGAGAGCGAACGCAGTCACGTCACGTCCCGGAGGGTGTGACCGCACGGTGTCGGGCAAGAGGTCGTCGCGGTCCAACGAGCAGGAGCCTGGTCAGCCGCGGTGGAAGAGGTCGGGATCGCGTGAGCGGTGCCGGCCTGTCGCCAGCCCACTGGATCCTCCCAGAGCGGGAACCTCCCGCCCCTCCTGAAGCCATTGCCGTTCCACGGCATCGTAGATCGGCGAATCCGACACCAACCCACCACCCGGCCCCGTGGAACACCTGGGTGCTGGAACGGTTCTCTGGTCCATGACCAGCCCAACGACCCGCCACGGGACACCGTGGCGGTCCGTGATCCATCTGTCACCTCACAGGCGTCGCGCGGGTGCCGTGCGCGCGGCACTCCCACGCCGTCGGCGGGCAAGCTCGGTGAAACCGGTCAGGAGCCGAAGTGACGCAGGACGCGTGAGGCATCGCGGAGGTTCTCGAGGGCTGGTGCGGTGCCGGTCAGGGGCATCAGGTGCTGGTTGCCGCAGGTTCGGGGCTGCTGGTGATCGACCTCCCAGCCCCAGTCAGCCGCGGCCGTCGACGAGCCGGTGGCGTAGAGGGGCTGATGGCAGGAACGACACCAGTAGTGGACGGGTGTGGGCGGCCCGGGGCGGGAAGGGCTGTCGGGCGCCGGGGAAGGCACGGCACCAGCAAACTGGAATCTGCCATTCATCGGCGTGACCGCCTGTACTGCACGCTCGGCCGCGGCGGCTTCCCTCCACCCGGAGCAGCGGCGCTAGGAGCTGTCTCTTTGGTGTTCGTTGACGGGAGGGTGTCGATCAGGATCCGGACATGACCCATCCGCCCGATGAGGTTCGCTCGCTGCACGCTTCCCTCACAAGGCTGCTCGCAGCGCCTCTATGATCGACCGGCCGCAGAAAGACGACAGGTGGAGGGCGTGATGCCTGGTCAGGTGACCGCAGTATGCCGTAACGAGGGGTACTCGTTCAGCAAGCCCCATCGCGATTCCATCAGGCTGCTCACGGGGCTCGGGGTGGAAGGAGACGTTCACGCAGGTGAGACGATCCGCCACCAGTTCCGCATGACCTACGAGCCGAACCTGCCCAACCTGCGCCAGGTCCACCTGATGCACGAGGAACTCTTCGACGAACTCGCGCTCAAGGGCTACAAGGTTTCTGCGGGCCAGCTCGGCGAAAACATCACCACATGCGGGATGGACCTGTTGGGCCTGCCTGCCGGCGCCCTGCTCCATCTCGGGGAGCAGGCAGTGCTTGAGGTGACCGGACTGCGCAACCCATGCTCGAAGATCAACGACTTCCGCAAGGGGCTGCTCGGTGAGGTCTTCGCCATGGACCCCTTGTCCGGCGAGTTCACGTTCAAGTGTGGCGTTATGGCTGTGGTCCGCCGTGGAGGGACCGTCCGCCCCGGCGATTCCATCCAGGTCGAGCTCCCGCCACCCCCTCACCGCCCGCTGGAACGGGTCTAGGTTGTTGTTCCGTGGTCATCGGCGTGCCCAGCTGAGGATGGCGGCGAGGTGGAGTGCGCCCTGATGGGCGTTGGCGAGCTTGTCCGTTCGCATGGCCAGGCCGCGCCACTGCTTCAGCCGGTTGATGCATCGCTCGACCGCGTCCTCGCCGCAGACAGTGGCCGACCTGGTCGGACGGCTGGGGGATCACAGCGCGGATTCCACGTCGGCGGAGGTGTTTCCGGATCGCGCGGGACGAGTACGCGCGGTCCGCCAGGGCGGCATCCGGCCGGGTCCTCGGTCTTCCCGGCCCGCTTCGCGGAACACGGATGCAGGCCATGACGGTCGCGAAGGCCGGGGCGTCGCCAGCCTGGCCTGCGGTGACGCAAAGGGCGAGGGGGCGGCAGGACCGCGGCGAGGATACGTTCCCAGGTGCCGTCCACAGCCCACCTGATCAGCCCCCGGGGCGAGCCCAAGCCTGGTCGAGGGACGCGGGGTCTACGCAGTGGTGGGCGGCTCTTGCGTGCCGGCTGGGTCGAGGCGCAGCTTCGCGGCGCGGTTGCTGCGTCGGTGCTCATCATGTCGGCGACGCCCGGGTTCGGATCAGGGGATGGACGGGCGGTGGTGAGTGCGCCGGCCAGGAAGTCGGAGGTGGTGGGGGGCCGTCCGGGGCCAACGAGGTCCGCGGGCCCTGAAGGCGAGGCCGCGGGGCAGGACGCTTGCTCGTTCGGCGCCGCAGCACGGGGGCCGGAGCAGGGCTGCGGAATCCCGGGGCCGGCCTGCTCGCGCCCTGGGAGGACGGTGGGGGTGGATCAGGTGAGACGCAGAACGGTCGTGATCGTCTTGCCGCGGGAGTGACTGTGGATGTCCACGTGTGCCGCGAGCCGCTGGATGAGCGGCCAGCCGAACCCGCCAGGCTGCTCCGGGGCAGCCGCCCGGGCCGTGGGAGTGTGCGGGCTCGTATCGCTGACATCTACGCGCAGGGCCTCGCCGGTGATCTCGGTGCGGAAGGCGGTGAGGCCGCCACCGTGCCGGATCGCGTTGGTGACCAGTTCCGAGGTCACGAGCAGCGCGTCCGCGGCGGTGACGCTGTCCAGGGCGATGCCCGCGTGCTGCAGCAGGGCACCGACCTCCTCGCGGGCCTCGGCGGCGGAGCGCGGCGCGGTGGCTGCCGTAGCGCTGCTGCTACGGCGGCGGGTGGATCCTTCGGCGGTGTCGGCGGAGGTCGGGTTCATCGCCTCATCGCCTGCCCGGGCGTGGACACGGCATGCGGACACACTCCAGTTCGAAGGAAGCGCGTGGTGGTCAGCATGTCATCGCGCTCTCCAGGCTGTCAGTGATCCGGAACGCGGCCGCGGTACCGGTCACCTCGAACAGGCGGCGGATGCCCGCCTGCAGCGGGCCCGCCAGGACCAGGGACACCCCCGCCGCCCGGTGCAGGTTCTGGGCATCGAGCAGCGCATGCAGGGCATGGGAGTCCGCGAAGCTGGCCTCCGAGAGATCGACAACCGTACGCGATTTACCGCTTGCCGCGGCCTCCGCGAGCGCCCGGGTGAGGCCGGGGGCACTGTCCTCGTCGATGGCTCCGCGCAGACGGATCAGCGCTATGTCCTCATGCGTGGCCGTGATGACCACCGATTCGTCTCCCATCACAGCAGGCATCTTCCTACATTCCACGGCGTCCACGGAATCGGGCGAGTGACCCGATCACACGGCCCGTCGGCAGCTGACGGCCTCCAGCCTGGCCGCCCCGTGCGGCTCAGAGCGCCACCCGAGCCACCATCACCCAATGTGTTTAGAAGGCCTCATTCCGGTAACAGCAAGTAGCTACAGGCAGTCAGAACCCGACGGAAGGCTGGAATATGACCCTCGTTACCGTGCTCATCCTCGTCGCGGTCGCCATCCTCGTCACCCTGCTGGCACTGGCCCCCCGCCAGCCCGCCCGACGCAACCCCTTCCTCGGCCGACGCCACCGCGCCACCCACCGCGGCACCACACCGCGCCCCGGAGGCCTCCCCCACCAGCGAGGCCTCAACCACCACGCCCGCTGACCACGGCCCCCAGACTGCTTTCCCACTTCATCCGTGGATTGAGCGCCGGAAGCAACAGCGTCCGATGCCCGCCGCCGCGCCATCGACCTCCAGCCGCCGGCCAGCACAGGCCGATGACAGACGGCGGGGTTTGCGGTCCGGGATCGGGAGCAGAAGAGCGTCACGACCAATCCGGTACTACACGAGGAGGTCCCGATGTCGGGCACGGAGAAGGCCAAGGCACAGGCCGAACAGGCCAAGGGCAAGGCCAAGGAAGCCATGGGCCGCATCGCCGGCAACAAGCGGATGACCGCCGAAGGCCACGCCGACCAGGCCAAGGGCAACGCCCGCCAGGCCAAGGAAGACGTCAAGGACACCTTCCGACACTAACCACACCCACGACGGACCACCGTCACCCGCTGGGCCCCGACCCCCTCCCCCCGGAGTCGGGGCCCAGCCACGTGCAGGAGCGGAAGACCGTGCGTGCACCCAGCTGCCGCCGGCCCCTCAGGTACGGCCTTGCACCGGCCGGGGGTCCGCGTGCGCATGGTCGGCGTACTCGTAGAAGTGCTCAGCCAAGCGCTTCTGTTTACGCCAACAGCACCGGGCCATGCCAGCACGATAATGGCCGTAGAAACGCCTCGAAGGCGGTTGAACATCAAGCCGGCGGGCAGCAGAGCACAACAGACATCAACCGGACGACACCTGCATCCGGGCCAGCCGTCAGCGGCGGTCCGACAGGGGGCGCGTAGGCGTGTGGGGCGCGCCCAGCCAAGTTCGAGCGGTTGACAGGATCTACCCGTGATTACCCGACTGCCGAGGGGTGCAGCTGTGTCCGACAATGGCGTGGCGACGTTGGCTCTCTACTACCGCGACGAGCGGCCTGTGCTTGTGGCGCTGGGCGGGACGTCGATTCCCGCCCAGCTCAGCGTGGTGGATCCGTCCGGACGGATCGTGGCCGTGTACGAAGCGGTCGCGCCCGCCGTGTCCGTGCCGACCGAACACGACGCCGGAGGTAGTTTCGGCGCCGACGACGTAATTGAAGTATCCGGAGGCGCCGACATCACGTTCATCGCGCTAGAGCGTGACTCCAGCGGAGCGTACTTCGTCAGGGCGGCGGTCAGCGGTCGCGAGCATTTGTTCGCGACGACAGTGAACACCGTCACCGGAAAAGTTCTCTACGACGCCGGCGGCCCACCGGCAGTCCGGCCCACCACCGCCAACATCGTGATCACACCCCAGTGAGGCACCTGGTTGTGGTGAAAGCGCGAGACCGCCGAAGCCCGCACCGTGCGGCCCGCACAGCACAAAGGCCGCACCCCGGCGCCACCGACCGGCGACCACGGCGTACCACACCCGACTCCCGCATCGCCGAAATCACCGCCGCACAGACCGGCGACGGGCCGGCCGTCACCCCTGCCTCACTCGCCGCTCGCTATGCCGTCAGCACCCGCACCGCCGAACGACTGCTCGCCAAGGCCCGCACCACCAACTGACACCGGCCTCCCCCAACGCGTCGGGCCCGCGCTCCCTGAAGGGGGGCACGGGCCCGCACTATCTACGTGCTCCGGTCCGTCTACCTGCACAGCCTGTGTGTCAGACCCTCTCGGACAGGCTCCGAAAGTCCTCGGTCCCGGTCGGGCCGGTCTCGACCGACCGTGTACGTACGGCCTAGCTCCCGGACAGACGGGCGGCGAACCTCTCGACCACCCCGCCGGCCCAGCGCTGCCACTCGGCAACCTTCGGTGCCCAGTAGCCCCGGACCACCACCAGGAGCAGGAGCAGGGTGAAGGCCAGGTGCGCGGTCCTGGAAGTGTGTGCGGGCCCCGGTCGTGGGCTGTGTGCTCCGCTCGACGACGCTGGTTCGGGTGAGACCGCGTACGCCTTGCTGTCCGACAGCCGTAGGTGACGCTCCCTCAGCTGCCTCCAGCCGCTGCTCTCGCTGGCTTTGTCGGCGAGTTGTGGGTTCTGGCACAGGTCTTGGGCTCTGTCGCACATTTGGAGGTCGTGGCTTCTCGATCACGGCGGGAGCAGAGCTGCCCGTTTCCCCTCGACGGCTGAGGTCATATGTCGGACCGTCGTCTGGCACTGTCGGTGGCGTCTTCTACCCTTCCTTCCATGTCAGTCAACATTGATCTCGCCTTCACCGTTACCGGTGTCACAGATGAGCCGCAGGCCTGGGAGATCGTCCGTGCTCTCGAGGAACTGCTGCGTGAGGAGTCCCTCATCCTCCAGGTGTCGTTGGGAGTGGCGGTGGACGACGACGGCGCGTTCTTCGTGTCCGGCGAATCCGACTTTCCGCTGGGGATCAGCCGCTTCTACCTGTGGCGGCCGCATTTCGAAGGGCTCTTCGCAGCGACCGTCGCAGAGGTGGCTGCCGGTGCGAGCGGGAAGGTTCAGTGGGGCTATCCCGACGAGGAGTACTGAATTCCGGCCAGCACCGGGGACTCTGCTGCGCATGATCAAGAGACCGCGACCCCCAAGTATGCGACAGAGCGAGGTCTTGGGGAGTCGTCGCGGAGAGTGACAGACCCTGTCGATTACAGGGGGCGGCGGCAGGGGGACCGTCAGCGTTCACGCACTTTGGTCCACCACCAGCGCGTCGTCGCCCACTCGTTTTCGTTGGGCTCCGGCAAGGTGCGGCGCTCGAATTCTTCATCGATACGCGTGATCAAGCGGCCCAAATCCTGTTTGGCTCCGGGCGGAAGGTGCAGCATCGCCCACTCAAGGGCGTCACGCGCATCTCCCACCCCGGGCGATTCGAACTCAGAGGCATCCAGGTAGCGTCCTGGCCGCTTGAAGGATCGCTCGAAGCACGAGAGCGCTTCGGCGACCGCGTTGAGCCACATCTCCTGGTCTTCGACCCGGCGGATTGCGGCACGCGTTCGCGCGGAGACATCGGGGACCTTCAGAACCGGATACTGCCATCGTGGCCGCCACCGCTCTGCACGGACGGCTTTGGGACGCCTACGCGGCATCGCCCTTTCGGATCAACATGAGGCCATCGTGCCACGGCTGGACACCTGTATGCACTGGCTATATGCCAGCCGCAGCAGGGGTTCCGCGACAACGAGGACGTAACAGCCCTCCCCTAGCACCAGGAATCCTCGGGTACGTCACCACAGCCGCCTGTCCTGCATCCGCCAGCGTCGCCCCCTTCTGACCTGACGAAGCCGGCGGTGCAACCGCCGGTTGGGTCGAGCGGTTCAATACAGGAATGAACGATTCTCTATGGGGCCGGCTATCGGTCGAGGGCCAGCGGGAGGTGGACCGCCTCATCACCGCTGGTCGCGACGTGCAGGCCCTCTTGCTGATGCGAGAGTGCGCCGACGGCCTGAGGCCGGGGATTTATGAGTGCATGGATCTACTCGACTGGCGTTTCACCGCCTTGCGCGAAGCGTCCGGCCTCGACGGCGATGTCGTGGTCCAGCGCTTGCGGCCAGCGCCGGTCGGGTCCAGGGACACCACTGCGAGGTAGACGCACGTCACGGCCGCGTTCTCCGAAGGGAAATGGCCGCGGCCGCTGACCGCCCGGCGGTTCCTGGCGTTGACGGACTCGATCGCGTTCGTCGTGCAGACGATCCGGCGGATCTCCGCGTCGAACAAGGGCAACAGGGTGACACACCTGAGGCCGGGAGGTCAGCTGGACGAGGCGCGCCGGCGGGAGGCAGGCCAAAGCGGTAACCCATATATGGCGAGGAACGCCGGGATCCCGCCGGTCAGCCGGCCGACCGCGTAGCGGCCACGGCCCGACCGGTGCCCGGGCTGGCGGATCACGGACAGGTCACCACGTTCCGGAAGGCTCCCAAGGGGTCTGCAGCATCCGCGCACACCGTGCGGGCGGGCAGAAGAGACCGGTCACCTTCCCACCGCCTCGGTCCCGAAGCCGCTTAGCAATCTCCGCGCGGTGTCCGCGGCATGCGGACCCACCCCTCCGGACCCACCGAGCGGTGGTGGGCAGGGGTGAAGAGCGACAAGGGGCCGATAATCGCTGCCAGATGGGCATACTCCCGCCCCAACAGGCACATCACCGCGGGTACCCCGATCCATCCGACGGGCCGTCCGACAGCGGACCGCCCCGGCCCGGCGCCCGGAGGACGGCACCGGGCCGGCACGTTGCAGCGGTCCTTGCCTACGGAAGTGCCCGTGCGCTTGGTCCTCGCGGTCGTCGTGACGATGCTGGTCACGACGTTCCTCGCCCAGGCATTCTTCGCCCGCTCAGAAGGGTGCAGACCTGGCAGCGCGGGCACTGCCGGATTCAATCCCGGCGGCCACCCGGGCGCAGGCCTAAATCGTCGAGAAGGCCGGGCGCAACATCGCGCCCGGCCAGTGCTCGTTACCGCTCGCCGCAGGAGCTCAGCCCAGGCAGTCCCGGGTTTCGCCTGCGCGCCGCCCTTCCAGTTCGAGCGTTCCGGCGTCGAACACCATGGAGGGGGTCGGGCCATTGGTGATGTACGCGTTGGGGATGTCGGTGGAGAACTTCCTCTGGCACGGACGAACACCGTCGTTGCAGTCGTGATAGATCGCGAAGTGCGGGTTGATCGTTGCGACTTCGTCCGTGGCGCCGCTCAGCTCGAATCGCCCTTGGCCGTCCGTGCGCGTCTCACTCAGCAGATCATCGATCAGGACGAGGTCCCGATCGAAGAGCTTCACCTTGATATTCGCCGCAGGTCGGCCCTGACAGAGCAGGGTTCCTCTGGCCCCGACCGATTGGACACGCTTGGCGGTGTCCGGCATGGCCGCTGAGGACTCGGCGGCCGCAGCGGCGGCTGTAGGGATGCACGGCAGCAGCAGGACGGCTGCGACAGTGACCGCACGGCGGAGTGCAAAGCTCATTTCCCATGTCCTTCGGGCTCGACGGTGACGACCACCTGACCAGGGGTTCGCTCGTACCGCTCCCAGTCTGTTGCCCCCTCAGTCATGTGCCAGCCCAGTGGACCGAACGGGCGGGGTGGGGCGGTTCCCGCGGGTTCCGACGAGGTCGAATGGTGGGGAGAGACTGCGAGGTGGAGCGTGGGATCGGGTGACTTGGTATCGAAACGGAAGAGAGGAGTCGAACCCTTTTGAGTGAAGTCGAGGATGAGAACGTTCGATGGTCAAGTGACGAAACATTTCATGGCATCTATATTGCTCTCGCGGATGTGCCTGAGATTCCCGAAATCGAGGCCATGAAGAATAGGGGGCGCCGACTCCTGGTCCTGTCTTTGAGTGGCGGTTCCAGCGCGTCACTGGTTGCTTGTTCCAGAGTTACTGTGGGAATTTCTCGGGCAGTCAACGGAGTGGCAGGGTTTGAACTTGAATCCCACAGCCTGAGGGTGACTGCCTAATTTGGGGCTGTAGTGGTTGACCGCCGGGTTTAGTGGGCGGTCAACCATCTGGAGGGCGAGGTCGTACTGGTCACGACCTGGAACGCACACATCGCGGCGACCGGTGATCAGCTCCCCACGAGCCCACGCACCATCCGCTTCCCGAAGTTGACCCCCGCCTGGAACTTCGATTTCGATGACCGCGACGAGATGACTCGCCGACTCCCCCGCTGAGCAGCCCTCTATCTGGAGTAGGCGGAATGTCGCGGTCAGCAAGAGTTGCTCGTACGTCGTCTGACGAAAATGCCCCACGTGGCGGCCTGTTCGGCTGCCTCGTGGGGCATTTCCCTCGAGCGGAGGGGGTCAACCGGTGACCGGCCCCCGTGCGCCGCTCGTCGCGGTGCCGGCCAGGTGGCCGGTCCGATGGGCCGTCACCTTCACGGTGATCCGCTTGCCGCGCTGCGCGCTGGCCGGGGTGAAGGTGGTCCGGGTGGCGCCGGTAATGGCCTTTCCGTCCGCGTACCACTGGTAGTCGTACGAGGTCGGGGCCGGGGTCCAGGTTCCGCGGCTAAGGGTCAGCACACTGCCGACCTTGGCCGTTCCCGTGATGGACGGGGCCTTCGTCGCCTTGGGTGCGGCCCCCTTGACGAGCACGGCTGCGCTGCTGGCCTTCACCTTCGGGTGCCCCGCCTTGCGGGCGGTCACGACCACGGTGAGTTTCTTGCCCTGGAGCGTGGAGGGCAGGGTGTACGAGGCTGCCGTGGCTCCGGCGATGGTCTTCCCGTCGGCCTGCCATTGGTAGGTGTGGGAGTCGGCGGCCGGGGACCAGGAGCCGGTCGTCGCCGTCACCTTGCCGCCGACGACCGCGGTGCCCTTCACGGTCGGGGCGGCGGTGGAACGGATCGGAGCGACCACCGTGACCGAGCCCTTGCCGTACTCCAAGCCGCTTGTGTGCACGCTCACGGACAGCCGTCCGAGCGGGGCCTTCGAGGCGTCCAGGGCGACCGTCAAGCTGCGCCGGTCGGAAGCGACGGAGACGGTCGTCGAGCGGACGCTGAAGGTGTCGTTGGCCAACTCGACCACGGTGTCCTCACGCAGAGCGGTGCCCGTGACGGTCATGGTGACCTTGCCCCGGCCTACCGTGGACGGCCCCACCGTGCCGATGGTCAGGTCCTCCCGACCGCAGAGGGACATGGTGCACGTCGCTTCGGCCCGTACCGCGGTGGAAGCCTTCGCGGGGTTCTCCGGCAGGCCGATCACGAGCGTGCTCGGCCGGGAGGCCTTCGGGGAGGCGTTCGGGAGAGAGCACTCGTAGGTCTCGCCCTCGCTGGAGTACAAACCACCGCAGCCGTTCTTCAGTCCGGCTCGGTCGTACAGCCAGGGCGTCGGCGACTGCTCGAAGGTCCCGGCAGGCGTGAACCGCAGGTCGAAGTAGTCCCCTGTCACCGTCGGGAGCACGGCGCAGATCGCCGTCTTCTTCTCACTCAGGGTGGCGGTCAGGGGACCGAATCCGTAGCTGACGTTCGGGACCTTGACGCATTCGGGGGCGGGCCCGGCCGCCGTGCCGATGCGCAGGGCGTCGAGGTGGTAGGCGGATGCCGCGGTCTTGTCCTCCTGGACCTGGATGAGGACCTGGTAGCGGGCGGAGCCGGTGGCGGCGCAGCCCGCGTCGAAGTAGTCGCAGACGCCGTCGCCGTTCGCCGTGTACGCCAGGAGCCGGGCGGAGCCCTGCGTGTCACGGACGTTGAGGTGCAGGGTGTCCGTGGCGTCGGTCGTGGCTACTTGGTGGCACAGGAACGTGCCCGGTTTGGCCGGCACGCCTCTGGTGGACGGGCCGCCCACCGCTGTGGCCGCGGTCGGGAGGCAGCCGCGCGCGGTGGAGGTGACGTCGAGGCGGGTCAGGGCGAACTCGGCGGGCAGGTTCTGGCTCCGGACGAGGACGCTGTGTGCGGCCTTGGGCGTCAGGGGGCAGGTGGAGAAGGAGCCGTAGTCCGCGCTGAGGGAGCAGACCTGCTTGCCCTTCTCGTCGAGGATGCTGACGCGGGCGTCCGGGTCGCCCGAGATCCGCTGGATCTGGACGATCTCGTGCGCGGAGTGGTCGCCGGCCGGAATGGTCAGGCAGTCGGCGAAGACTTCCGTGCCGGTCTTCACGCTCATCCGGGCCGGCTTCCCCGAGAAGTCGCCGGGCAGGAAGGTCCGGCAGGCACTGGGCGCGTCCGTGCGGTGCACGACGAGACGGTAGACGTCCTCCTTGTCGTACGGGTCGGTCTTGGAGACGAGGGCGCGGTACGGGGCCGTGCCGCCCAGGACACAGGTGCCCTCATTAAGGACGTTCTCGCGCTCGCAGAAGGTGGCCCCCTTGGCGTCGACGATGGTGATCGATGCGGCGCCGTCGGACAGGGCGGCGATGTGGGCACCTCGGGGTACCGGCAGGTTGAGGCAATCGACCTCACCGGAGGCGGCGAACGTGCCCTTGTGGTCACGCGCGAGCACGACCCCGTTCTCGCAGCTCTCCGTGGCGGTCCGGGAGAGGATCCGCACGGCGCCATCCGTGAGCAGGGTGTACGGAACGCCGGCGGCGAGCGGGCAGTCCTGACCGTTCGCGCAGACCGCGGAGCCGTCCGCCGCGTGCACCGCGATGCCGGAGACGCGGCCCTCGGCATCGAGACTGTCCGCGTCGTAGCGGCCGGTCACGGTCGGGGTGAACGTCCTGCACGCGGTCTGGGGGGCGGCCTGCGCGGGCGCGGAGCCGTAGGCGGTCTGGGTGACCGGCACGCAGCCCTCGGGGTTCGACAGGCGCCGGACCTTCAGGCTGTACGCGGCGGGGAACTCTCCGCTGCGAACCTCGGCAAGGATGCGGTAGCCGCCCACTCCGGCGGGCAGGACGCACTCGGCCCTGTCGCAGATGCGCTTGCCGGTGCCGTCGGTGATCCAGTGCCAGTAGTCTCCGTACTCGGTCAGCCGGAAATCGGTGGAGATCCGCTCGCCGGCAGTGGCGGCGAACGTGTAGCAGATGATGCGCACGCGGTCCGCCGCGAGTCCCGTGGTCGGAGCGGAGTCGTAGCGGGTGCCGGCGACGGCCGGACATCCGGGAGCGGCCATCAGCGGGACGAGGGTGACCCGGTTCGTGATGGTGGCCCAGCCGGTGTTGGAGACCGTGAGCGTGTAGGTTCCGGCCGCGAGCTCGCACCAGGAGCCCTGCGGTGCCTCGCAGTCGACCTGCTTCCCACCGGACTTCACCGAAGGGTAGGCGTGCTGGTCGGAGACGAGGAGCCGGTGCAGGCCCCGCTTCGTCACGACGACCGTGAAGCAGGCGCTACCCCGGGGCTCGATCGTGGCGCTGCCGACCGCGCTCCCGGGATCGCCGAGCGGCGCGAGCGCGAGGGGCGCGCAGGGTTCGGCGGCCGGCCCTGCCGGGGCCGGTCCCGACTCTGGGGCCTTGTCCGCGCGGACCGGCCTCGCAGGGCGCTGCACCAGATCAGCCCGCGGCGCGGGAACGGGTGTGAGTGCGGTTGCGGATACCGCGCTCGTGCCCGTGGTGGCCGGTGGTGGCGTCGCGGCGAACGCGTTCCCGGCCGGGACGACGGACGTCAGCAGCGCCGCCAGCAGAGCGGGGACCAGTAGCGTTCTCGCGGATCTGAACCGTGCGCGCGAGCGCGCGGAGTTGAACATCTCGTTCCCCCCGGAGCGATGTCGGCCATGTGACACCCACATGGCCGACACACTGTACGGCCGGCCCGACAGGCCTGGCACGGCAAGGGCGCGGCCGGTCACAGCACTCGCTGATCCAGCGTCAGTATCGCCAGGCCGGACGGGCCGTGGACGTGGAGGGCCGGGCCCGTCGGGCCGGTGCCGACGGCCAAGGCGTGGACGGGGGCGCCGGTGAGCAGGGTGTGCCGGAGTTCGCCGGTCAGGGGGTCCCAGATGCGGACGCCGCTCCGGTCGCCGGAGGCGAGCAGGGTGCGGCCGTCGGCGAGGTGGATCGCGGCCAAGGCCAGGGTGTCGGGGTTGTCCCAGTCCGCAGTCCACCGATGCGCGGCCCGCCCCGCGCTCCCACATGTCCGAGGACACCTATCGAAGGATCCAGGACCACTACATGCAGGGCCTTAGACCCACGGAGTCATGGCGCTCATTCCTTGACCACCACGGCACCTGGCTGACCATGTCGTCCATCACGATGCTCCACATCCGCTTCGCCGAAGGTTCAATGTCGGCTGAACCCCATGAAACAGATGCAGGGAACGCCTGAGCTCCAGCAGGCCGTCCTGCGGCTTGCCCCCGGTTCAGCAGCCGTCAGCGCCGACCATCGCGGAACAGTTCAGCCCTCCTGACGCGTGCGCGAGGCACCTGCCATCATCAACCCATGAGCGAGTACTCCTGGCCCGACTACCCCCAGATCGCTGCCCGAGCCCGGACCGCATGGGACCGTACGGCTGCCGAACTGCCGGTCGGAACTCGCGTCGCTGGTGAAGTCATCGGGCGCCAACCCTTCGGTGTCTTCATCCGCCTCGACGGTCATCCCGAGGCGATTGGCTTGGCCGAGGTCATCGCTATGCCCCCATGCGAAACCCTTCCTCTGGTGGGGATGCGAGTGTCGGGCGAGGTCATCTGGCATACCGAGCACAACCACCAGGTCAAGATCAGGCTCACCGGCTGAGCAAGGTCGGAGGACCCCCAACATTGCTGACTGATTCCCGACTGTCGGTGGCCAGTTGAATCTCCCCGCCTTGCGGCCACCTGATGGGGAGTCAACCGACCATGAAAGTGATCACTGTGGTTGACCAGGGTTCGGCTCCGTGACTTCGGCCGCGCACGTTGCTTCGTCCGAGTCCAGGTGGCCCGCAGGGGGGCCGGCCAACTCGATGAGCCGAGGATCTGCCAGCAGCACCACGCAGTCGGCAGTGGGGTCGAAGCCGAGCACCGGATTCGCGTAGTCGCCTTCACCGGTCATGACCACCGGCTTGCCGAGCCGCCGGCCGATCGCCCGCAAGAAGTCGCACAGAGTGTCCACCCCGGCCTGGCCCTGCAGCTCGTTGAGGTCGACGTCAAAGTCGATCTCGTCGGCGGACATCGGGCGGAAGATCGCCAGCACGTCCGGGACCGGCCAGACCCGCAGCTCGACGGTGTCGGCATCGGCGGGACGTGACAGCACCTCTGCGGCGGACGGCAGCGGCCCGGCGACTCCGCCCTCCGAGTACTCCCACGTCCATCCGCTCGATCGGATCAGGTCGAACACGGCCTCCCAGTCGGCGGCCGAGGCGTCAGGCACGCACACGTCCGGCAGAGCACCCATCAGGTCAGGGTCGAAGAAGTTCCTGACGTCATCCCACAACAGATCCGGCATCCCGTCATATTGCCGGTCGGCCCGCCCGAACGCAGGCCGGTTTCCTTGGTGAGCCTCACACGCCGCGCCCGTCTCGATGATTGCCAAGGAGAAGGCGTGACGCTCCACTCCCGTGACGGTGCGTGACTAGTCCCTCTACGTCGGGGAGTGCGACTCGCCACCGGTGGGGACCGCGAGCGGGGAACCGCTGGCCGTACGCGGGGAAAAGATCTTGGCCGCTGTCACCAGCGCCCGCTGTCAAGCGTGGAGGGTACTTACGAAGTGGCTGACGTCATGCCGACGGCACTGCGGAGCCGTGCCCACAGAGAGATCGGCAAGGTGCCGCTGGGAACTTCGCCAGGTGAGCCGGTCTCTCGTGTGGCGATCCGCTCTGCTCGGAAATCGTGAGCGTCTCCGCGGAACGTGACGGAGTCCTCCTCGATCCCGACGACGTCCAGAAGGGTGTCCAGGGCCTTGTCTGCTCGCTCGTGCGGCTGAGTGAGCCAGACATACGAAACGCCCAGCGGATTGCCATCGTGCTTGCTGATCGCGAAGCTGAAACCCTCCAGCCGGAACAGAACGACATCGAGCTCGTCCAGCCCGTCCCACGACCGCTCCACGTGCAGACGTAGCCGCTGAGCCACGGGTTGCACCGGCAGCGCCAGCGCTCCGATCATCTGGAACAGCGGAGCGGAGTGCTCCCAGACGCTGTACTGGGAGGCGGGATTCTTCCCGGTGTAGTACGGCGGCCGTGTGGCAGGCTGCCAGTCGGGCTCAGGCCCCGGGACCTCGATCTCTGTCACAGCAGCTCCTCTCCGCGACCTCGAGCCAACTGGTGGTCAACCTACCTTCACCGGCTCGACCGGCATGATGCGGCGTCGCTCAAAAGAGAGCAGTTCCCCAGGCCATTGATCATTAGTAGGTTCGTGCCACCGGCGGCGTCGACCTCCTTCTCACCCCGCGGTGTATCTACCAGCGATGGGTCGGGCTGTACGGAGGCCAGGCCGCGGTTGTCCGGCTCATCCGGGAGACCGACGGGCCAGGCGTGTGCTGCAGACGTGGACACCCCTGGGCGAGTTCGCCGCGGAGCCCGACGCTCACCCCCTGAGCCCGTAGGCAGCGCTGGCCTAAGCCATGGTTGATGCGGCCGTCCTGGCGGCTTGCTCGGTCTTCGCGGAGTAGGCTGCGCGGGCTTCCTCGTCGACCGGCTGCTCGTTTGCGGCGCGCATCCCGGTCCGGCCGTCTACGCCCTCGCGCAGGATGTCGGCGTGCCCGGCATGCGGATGGTCTCGCCGAGGACATGGACCATGATGGCGAACGGGTTCGTCTTGGGAGAAGGCTCCGACCACCAGGGCGCGTGGGCCGGAGGCATCGAGGGCAAGCTCGCTGATCGTCGCGTCCGAGAGCTCCCACACGCGCGATAGAACCCGACGATCTGGTCACGTACCGACCCGGCACCTGTCCCGAGCAGTACGCCCCCTCAGGTGAGGGGGAGCTGGGAGCCGTACTGCTGTTCCGCGTCACCAGGCGGTCAGATCTTCGTTCTGTATTCCCGAATATGGCTAGCGTTTGGGGGCATCAGGCTGGAAGCAGCCGCGTGTGGCTTGCTCAGGATGAGGGTGACGTATGGCTGCTGTGGTGCCCCAAGACGAGTGCGAGTCGCTGGTCGGCCGTCCGATCGTGGCGTCGATGGCCTTGGACGGCAGTGAGCCGATCGCCGGGGCCAGGCGTTGTGCCCGCGGTTTCATGACCGCGGTACAGGCCGAGCACGGGATTCCGGTGTCGGACCGTGCGATGAGCATGGTGGAGCTGGTGGTCAGCGAGCTGGTGACCAACGCCTACAAATACGCGCCCGGGCCGTGCCTGGTGGACCTGGAGGTCCGCGACGGCGCCGTGGAGATCAGCGTGTGGGACACCGACGCGCAGCTGCCCGCGGCAAGCCCGGCTGACGCGGGCCGGATCGGGCGGCACGGCCTGGAGATCGCGATGGCGGTGTGCCGCAGTTTCGAGGTGCGCCGCGAGCCGGTGGGCAAGCGGGTGAAAGTGACCATAGGGCTGGCCGACGACCCCGGCGGGCATCCAGCCGGCCGTATTGCCTGACGCTGCCGACCAGGCTCTCGCCGTACAAGCGGGGAGCGCGCCACCCGGTCGCGCCCTGTTTCTGGTGTGCGATTCCCCTCCCGGTCAGGGGAAGGCCGCAGGAGGACCTCCTGGTAACCGAGGGGCCGGGCGCCCCTGGCCATCGGGGCATCTGTCCGGTGGCCGCGAGCCCCAGGACGGTGGTCCGGCGCGGGCCGGAGGGTGTCGGGCGCCCGGCGGCCGAGAGTGCCGGAAACAATGGTCCGCATGCGGACGTGCTGGGTGTACCAGTTCCGGGATGGCCCGGAGCGTCAGGTCGTCGAGGTCCTGGCTGAAGGGGACGTAAAGCCCCGGCAGATCCATGTACGGCAGTCCCGCTCGCGTGGGCTGGTGGACGGGTACGTTCTGCGGCATTCCGACGCCGCATCGCGGCTTGCCGTCTACACCTGGGTACGGCGGGGCGAGCCTGAGCTGGTGACCGCCCATCTTCTGGAGCTCTTGGCCGAGGTCTGTCCCCAGGAACAAGCCTGATCGGTCGCGACAACCGGACCGGCCAGGACAGGAGCAGCGAAGACATCACCCCCAGAGATTCGGCCAGCAGGGAATGTCCTCATAAAGACGCTGCCGCAAGCGCAGAAGGACGGCCACAGCAGCCAGACGCCACCACCGTCACCAGGGAACTGAGCTCCGTTGCGTCCCCGCCGCATCTTGGCAACGGAGCAACGACGACCACACGGTCTCAGCCCATGTCCTTGGGGACCGCAGCGGCCGCGGTGCGGGCCTCGGCGTTGATGCGGTGGGCCTCCTCGAGCTGGTCTTCGAGGATGACGATCCGGCATGCGGCTTCGATAGGCGTGCCCTGGTCGACGAGCTCGCGGGCGCGGGCGGCGATGCGCAGCTGGTAGCGGGAGTAGCGGCGGTGGCCGCCGGTGGAGCGCGCAGCGGGGTGGTGAGGCGGGCGTCTCCGATGGTGCGGAGGAAGGCCTGGGTGGTGCCGAGCAGTTCTGCGGCCCTGCCCATGGTGTAGGCGGGGTAGTCGTCGTCATCGAGACGGCCGAAGGAGTCGTCTGTGGTCATCGCACCTCCTTCTGGAACGCGGAGGGGCCCTGGTGCCTATGGCACCAGGGCCCCGAAGGAACTGACTACACCATCTGCCGGCCCTGGAACTGCGCCGGCCTTCTGTTTCCGCTGGCCCGTCCGATCGGGGACGGGATTCGCGGGGATCGCGGTTGCTTGACCGGAGACCACCTCATATCTCGATGTCCTGCGGTACCCAGGCTTCAACCTGCCGGCCCGGGCGATCCTGATGGCGCCCAATCCCTCCGTTCATCCCTCGGATGATCAACTACATACCACTGGGAACTGCTGGTACTGCGAACTGCGGGTACTACTCCACTCAACTACTGGTACTGCGCACTGCTGGTACTGCTCGTGGCCTGTCCGAGCGCCACGCTCCGGCAGCCAGCCCCGTCGCCCGTCCTGCAACTGCTCTGGCTTAGAACCCCACTGCCGAACCTCCCGGTGGGTGCGCCCATACTTCGACGCGCTCACCGAGGTACCGCTCGCTTACTTCACTGCTGGGTACTGCGAACCACATTCACCTGCGGGTACTGCATCACTGCGTTCACTGCGGTAATGCCTGCGGCGGCCCCTGATCACTGCGGGCCACCCGGTCCGGTCGTCAGTCCCGTCGCCGCCATGCAACCCACTTGGCTCCGGGACTCCACCACCGCACCGTCCTGCGCACTGCAACTGCGGGTACTGCTGCCCGGCAGTTCGTCCCTGCCGGGCCCTTCTTCACTGGGTCACGAGAGAAACCATAACCACGTCACAGCGCAATGTCTACTCCAGCCATCACAGATTTTCGTGTGCGCGTCTCGGAGGTAATCGAGTGCGGTCGGGTTGAACTGTTGCGGGCGCGGGCACAACGACCGGGCAGGCAGGGCCGGACACCGACAACAGAACGGAGCGCGCGATGACCACGATGCACGCCGAGCCGACAGCCCTTCGCCCTCTGTCCGCCGTGGCCGAGGCACGCCGGGCCGCCCGGGCATTCCTCGCAGCCCTCGGGCAGCCGGCCATCGGCCGGGAGCAGGCCGATACGGTCGTCCTGGTCGTTTCCGAGCTCGTGACGAATGCCCTGCGCCACGGTGGCGGCGCCTACACCCTGCGCCTCGCCGCCCGCCCCGGCGCCATCGAGGTCGCCGTGGAGGATCCCAGCCCGAGGATGCCGCGGGCGCGGACTCCCGACCTCCTGGAGGGGACGGGTGGATTCGGCTGGCACATGGTCAACGACCTCGCCCACCACGTCGTCGTCACGCCCGGTCCCGAAGGCGGCAAGACCGTCCGCGCCCTCCTCCCCCGATAGAGCCCCCATGTGATCTCGGACCTGCCACGAGGAAGCCGCAGGAGGCAGCGCGGCGCCGGGCCCCTGCCGGGGGCGCGGGGAGGGATGGGAAACTGGCGTGTATGGATATCCGTCGCAGGAACAACGTCACCGTCACCGGCCGCCCAGACGGGCCCGTGGTCGTGTTGGCGCACGGGTTCGGCTGCGACCAGAACATGTGGCGCCTGATGGCCCCTTCCCTGACGGCGAGCTACCGGGTGGTGCTCTTCGACTACGTGGGCTCGGGCCGGGCGGACCTCTCGGCGTGGGACGAGAGCCGTTACGGCTCCCTGGACGGCTACGCAGCAGATGTGCTGGAAATCTGCGAGGAGCTGGGCCTGCGGGACGTGACGTTCGTGGGGCATTCGGTCAGCGCAATGGTCGGCGTGCTCGCAGCCGCGAAGGCGCCGGAGCGGATCTCCCGGCTGGTGATGGTGGCCCCCTCGCCCCGGTACATCGACGACGAGGACTACCGGGGCGGATTCAGCGCCGAGGACATCGGCGAACTGCTGGAGTCGCTGGATTCGAACTATCTGGGCTGGTCGGCGGCGATGGCCCCGGTCATCATGGGCAACGCGGACCGGCCCGAACTCGGCGAGGAGCTGACTGCGTCGTTCTGCGCGACCGACCCCGATATGGCCCGCGTCTTCGCGCGTACGACGTTCCTGTCCGACAGCCGCCAGGACCTGAAGACGGTGACGGTGCCGACGCTGGTACTGGAGTGCCGGCAGGACGTGATTGCCCCGCGCGAGGTCGGCGCCTATGTCCACGCCGCGATCCCCGGCAGCCGGCTGGTGACCCTTGAGGCGACGGGTCACTGCCCGCAGCTGAGCGCACCGGAGGCCACCGCGGAGGCGGTCATCGACTTCATCGGAGCGGCCCGCTGATGTGCCGCACCGACCAGGCGGCGCCCGGACCGGATGAGGAGCAGGACGTGGACGCCACCAACGCGGCGTTCACCGCGCTGCTGGAGGACAGCGCCGAGGAGCTGTACGAGCAGGCGCCGTGCGGGTATCTGTCGACGCTGACGGACGGCACCATCGCGAAGATCAACACCACTCTGCTGGACTGGCTGGGGCTGGAGCGTTCCCAAGTGGTGGGGCGGATGCGGTTCACTGACCTGCTCACGGTGGGCGGCAAGCTCTACCACGAGACGCACTTCGCCCCGATGCTGCAGATGCACGGCGAGATCAGCGGTATCGCCCTAGATATCAAGGCGGCCGGCAAGCAGAGGATGCCGGTGCTGGTCACCTCGAAGGTGAAGACCAGCGACGAGGGCGAACCGCTGCTGATCCGCACCACCGTCTTCGACGCCCGAGACCGCCGCGCCTACGAGGTAGAGCTACTGCGCGGCCGCCAGGCCGCCGAGGAAGCCCAACGTGAGGCCGAAGCCGCGCGCCGTGAGGCGGAGGCCGACCGTGAACGGCTCCAGGAAGCCCTGGCCGTCCTCCAGCAGAACCTGCTGCCCGCCCAGCTGCCGGCGGTGCCGGGGCTGGATGCCGCTTCCTATTACCACACCGCCTCGCCGGACCTGCTCGGCGGAGACTTCTACGACCTGTTCCCCCTGGACACCGGCCGGTGGGCGTTCTTCCTCGGCGACGTCTGCGGCAAAGGCCCCCAGGCCGCAGCGGTCACCTCGCTCACCCGCTACACCCTGCGCGCCGCCGCCCTCCACGACCCTGCCCCCGTCACCGTGCTGACCACCTTGAACACGGTCCTCCACGAGCGGTACTCCAGCGGCGACGCCCGCTACTGCACCGCCATCTTCGGCACCCTGGAACCGGGCAGCGATCATGTGGAAGTTCACCTGGCCTCCGGAGGACACCCCTCCGCGCTGATCCAGCGTGCCGACGGCAGCGCCGACTACCTCCCCACCCCCGGAGGGATGCTCATCGGCGTTCTGCCCGAGGTCCAGTTCACCGACGCCCGCACCCGCCTGCTACCCGGCGACACCCTGCTCCTCTACACCGACGGCCTCACCGAAGCCCGCACCGGACCCGATCGCCAGCTCTACGGTGAGGACGCCCTGCACACATTCACCACCGGCCTGCCGCCTGCCGGCCCGCAGGCGCTGATCACCTCCCTGACCAAACTCCTGACCGGGTTCGGCGACGGACTCGACGACGACACCGCGCTGCTCGCCCTCGGCGTGCCCGCCCTTCCCACCGCGGAGTGAGACCTGATGAGCCCGCTGACGATCGCCCTCCGAGACGCCGCCACTGGTCCCGTACTGGAGATCACCGGTGACCTCGATTACGCCACCGCACCCGAACTCCGCACAGCGGTAGACGCCCTGATCGTTCCCGCAGGGCAACTCCTGGTAGTGGACCTGGCCCGTCTGGAGTTCTGCGACTCCAGCGGCATCAGCGCCCTGCTGGCAGCCCGCAACAGGGCCACCGAGCAGGACGCCGCCATGGCCCTGGCCTCGGTCCCCGACAACACCGCCCGCATCCTGCGCATCGTCGGCCTCGACCGCGTCTTCACCATGCACCCTGACACCTCGACGGCCACGACCCCCCGCAGCTCCGCCGCCTGCTGACCCGGCCCGGCCCCGGCCAGTAGTCGACCCTTCGGAAGGACCTGACGGTCCGGAAGCAGCTCCGTTTCGAGCTGGTCGTTGGGGTGGCTCCGTTCACGAGAACGGGTTCTGGCTCAGGTCGAGCCAGAACCCGGTTCATAGGGGTCAGGCGGAAGCCGGCTGGAGCTGGAGTAGTTCGGCCTGGCCGAAGAGGAGGGCGTATCCGCCGGGGAGGCGGCGCAGGATGCGGGCGAGGAGGTCGGGGCCTGCGAGGCGGGCGACGGCGGCGAGGACGGCGCCGGTGTCCCAACGGGCGGTGGCGGGGGTGGCTCCGGTACGGGCGGCAAGGTTCTTGACGAAGCCCCAGCCGGTGAGGTGCTCGGTATCCGGGATCTGCGCGGACAGGGTGAGAGCGGCCTCGACGGGCAGACGCTGGGCGAGGTCGAAGCGCTCGTCGCCGGTGAGCTGGCGACCGAGGGCCGCCAGGACATGGTGGACGACTTCCGCGGCGCGTTCGCGGGTGGGGTAGACGCCCTCGTAACGGACACGTTCGAGGAGCTGGTCGTATGTCATGGCCGTCAGGGAGCGTTCCGGACTGGTCTGGGCGTACATGACGGGGGCTGGCCTTTCTCCATCAAGTCGGGGCGGGGGCTCGGCTGTGGTGTGCGGTCAGGTGGGCTGGGGGTGGCCGAAGAGGAGGTCGTATCCGGGCGGGAGCTGGAGCAGGACCTCGCGGGTGAGGACGTCGCCCGCGGCGGCGGCCGCGGTGGACAGGACAGCGCCGATGTCCCACAAGGCCGTCTTCTCCGTGGCGCCCTCGATCCAGGCCGCGGTCGCGCGGACGAACCGCTCAGGGGAGAGGGGTTCGGCGGCTTGGAGGGGGTTGAGGAGGATCAGGGCGTACGTTTCGGGGAGGCGGGCGGCGAGGTCGGCGCGGACGGTGCCGACGAGGTGGGCGCCCAGCAGTGCCAGGACGACGCGGGCAACGCGGTCGGCTTCTTCCGTGTTCTCGTACTCGCCTCGTTCCTGGACATGGGCCAGGAACGCTTCCCTGCGCATCGACATCACGTCACCTCCGAGAAGAGGAGTGAAGGGTCAAAGAGGGGGGGTGCGGAGGGCGGGGTGCCGGAGGGGGGAATCGGGGCTCCCCGCCCTCCGCTGTCGGCTGGTGCGGAGGGTCAGCCGGAGATCTGCTTGCGGCCGGACTCGCCGCCGATGCTGATCTTGCGGGGCTTGGCGCGCTCGGCGATCGGGATCCGCAGGGTCAGGACACCCGCGTCGTAGTCGGCTGCGATGCGCTCGGTGTCGAGGGTGTCGGCCAGCATGATCTGGCGGGAGAAGACACCCAGGGGCCGCTCGGAGAGCTCCATCTTCATGCCGTCGGCCTTCGCGACCGGGCGGCGCTCGGCCTTCACGGTCAGCATGTTCCGCTCGACGTCGATGTCGATCGCCTCGGTGCTCACTCCGGGGAGGTCGAAGGCGATCACGTACTCCTCGCCCTCGCGGTAGGCGTCCATCGGCATCACGGACGGCTTCGACCACGTGCCGGACGTGCCGGACAGCTGCTGGACGATCCGGTCCATCTCGCGGAACGGGTCAGTGCGCATCAACATCGCGAAACACCTCCAGTTGGTTCAGGCAGAAACTGCCAATGCGCTTCAACGTGCATCCGTTGTAACATGTCATCTAAACGATGACAAGCAGGATGTCACCTGGAGGGTGACGGAGCGGGGAGAGTGTCATGAACGAGGCCGCCGAGCCGACCGAATCAGTCCCCTTCCTGGCCGCCGCTGCGGCCTTGGCGGCCATCCAGCAGGCCGTCAAGGACGCGCAGCATCCCTCCGTGAGAACCCCGGCCGCGGCGATGACCACGCCGGACTCGGGCCACCACCCGGCTCTGGCCGCACTGCTCACGCTGCGCGAGATCCGCGAGGAGCTCGCCGGCTGGGAAAGCGGACTGATCGAAACCGCCCGCGAACACGGAGCGAGCTGGGCCGATCTCGCCGGGCCCCTCGGGGTCGCCAGCCGCCAGGCCGCCGAACGCCGCTACCTGCGTCTGCGCCCCGGCACCGCCGGGAGCACCGGCGACCAGCGCGTCCAGGCAACGCGTACGACCCGCGCCGCCGACCGCACCGTGACCGCCTGGGCCCGCGACAACGCGGCCGACCTGCGACGGCTCGCCGGCCAGGTCACCTCCCTCACCGGCCTCCCCGCCAGCGCCGACAGCGCGGTCAGCGACCTGAACCAGGCCCTCGCCGACAACGACGCCGCCCGCCTCGTCCGCCCACTGGCCGACACCCGGCCCCACCTGCGCTCCAAGGACGCCGACCTCGCCGAACGCATCGACACCCTGACCCGGCACACCGACCAGCTCCGCCAGGACACCCACAACCAGCGCAACACCTGACCCACTCCCCCTAGGGCCGGCCGCCGGCGTCGAGCCGGGGGGCCGAGGGCACACCCGCAGAGCCAAGGAGTGAACCGTCATGGCCGAACACCCAGACCGGGGAACCGCCGGCAGCGGCATAGCCGTGGAAGTCTTGGACCAGGCCGTCGCGGTCAGGCCCACCGGCGAAATCGACATCGACACAGCCCCCGCCCTGCACTTCGCCCTCACCGAAGCACTCGCCCACGCCACACCCGCCAAGGACGTCGTCCTCGACTGCAGCGGCATCACGTTCTGCGACTCCTCCGGACTCAACGCGCTCCTGGCGGTACGACGCCAAGCACAGCAGACCAACACCGTCATCCGCCTCGCCGCCCCCAACGCCCAACTCCAGCGCATCCTGGAGATCACCGGCACGCTCCCCCTGTTCCCCCAGGACCAGGACCCGCCGCCGGCCGATGCCCTTCCCCCGCCACGACTGGACGAGCTCCCGCAGTAGCGGCACATCCTCAGCACCACCAGGCCACCACGGACGGTAGCTAAAATGGTGCAAGACGTCACACTCCGTGTCAGTGTGGGGGCAGGAGGAACCCCCACGCCACGCATCAGGGAGTCACCGTCATGGGCGGCATGAAGGACAAGCGCCAGGAGCCGGGCAAGGGCCGCGAAGAGCAAGAGCGCATGCGGCGCCCCGGCCAGGACCCGGTCCACCCCGAGACCGCCTAGCCAGCCCCACCCCACACACGCAGAGCCCGGCCGGGCCCACCATCAGACGGCCGGGCTCTGTCACGCCCGGCCCGCCGACACGCCGGAGATCGGATCCGTAGTCCGGCCGATTCTCAGAAGCTTTCCCAGGCACGGCACTTGACCGCACCAGCTCGTGTGAGATCTCTGCGTTCGACGCGATCGTCTGCACCGGCGACACCTCGGCCGACGCCCTGGGGCCGCCGCGACTGTCACCCGCCGGGCGCCCGGCCTGGAGATCCACTCCCTCGCCTGGGCCCGCACCGACGGCCCCCCGCGAGGACACAGCCCCCGACCCGGGCAGCGGCGAACATAACGGCGCCACCCACCGCACCAACCGATCCACCCGATAGACCGCCGTTGCCGGAAGGAACAAAGGCAGAGGGCTGGCTTCCCCGTGTGGGGAAGCCAGACCTGCGTGGTAACGGTCACGGCGTGCGGTACCTCACGCGATTGACAGCAGCCCACCAGCCTCCGCGCTGGGCCCTTCGGTGAACCCGGTCCGCGCTGAACGGTGGCCAGGTTCGCCAGCGGAGACGTGGAGTCCTGTGTCCGTCGCCGCCGCCTCATCGCCCCTGTGATCAACCCGGGGTTTTGCGCGATCTGCCTGGTGTCAGAGGACTTCGGAGTACTTCTGCAGGTCGTAGTTGAAGGTTGGGGCTACGGCTTTGCGGCTGCGGAAGGGTGCTTCGGCGTCCCCCGTGCCCTGGTAGAGCCAGCTGTTGCCCGTCTTGTCGCGTGCGTAGAGGTCGGGGGTCCCGTCCCTGTTGGCGTCGCCCCAGGCCACCAGGTCCTTGTACTTGTCCCAGCCGGACCCGACGCGGGTGCGCGTGCCGAACGTCCCGTCGCCGCGCCCGCGGTACAGCCACAGCACGCCGGCCTTGTCACGTGCCAGGAGGTCGCCCGCCGCGCCGCCGGCGATGTTGCCCGTCGAGACCAGGGCGTCGTACTGGCTCCAGCCGGAGCCGATCCGCTTGCGGGTCGCGTACGGGGCGTCCGCCGCGCCGGTGCCCTGGTACAGCCACAGCACGCCAGTCTTGTCACGGGCAAGCAGGTCGGCCTTCCCGTCACCGGTCACGTCGCCGCCCGCGGTCAGTTCGTCGTAAGTGTTCCAGCCGCCCCCGATCTTGCTCCGGGCGGAGAGCTTGCCGTCGCCCTTGCCCGTGTACAGCCACAGCACGCCCTCCCCGTCACGGGCCAGGAGGTCCGCGTGGCGGGAGCCGCCGACGTTCCCCGCGGCAACGAGCGCGGTGTACTTCCCCCAGAAGCTGCCGAGGTCCGTCTCATAACTCGACGAACTCGATATCACGCCCTTGTCGCAGAGAGTGTTCTGGCTGATGAGATGCCCGTCCTGGGTGCGGGTGAGGAGGTCGGGTGTGCCGTCGTCGGTCAGGTCGTGCGGTGCCGCATCCCGGGTGACGGTGAGCTGGCCGTGCACGGCCAGGGTGCGGCCGATTCCGTCGCGCGGCCGGGCGGTGAGCGTCCATTCGTATTCACCGTTGGGCGCCGGCATGTGCATACCGTTGAGGAGTCCGTCCCAGTGGAGTTCGAAGAACCCGCTCGCCGTTTTCTCGGGCTGGAGGATGTCCTCGTCGTGGTAGTAGCCGCGCTCGCCGGTCCTCACGTTGTGCAGGATGAACTCCGTGCGGACGTTGTCGCGTGACAGCTTCCAGTTCAGGCTGACCGAGGGAGTACGGGAGAGGTCGATGGTGGTGGGTATCTCCTCGCGCACCAGAGCCACCTGTGTGGGCGGCTTCATCGTGGCGACGATCTCAGTGTGCGGGAGCCCGTCGGAGCCCTGAGTAATGCGGTAGAGGCCGTCACCGTGGGCGACCGTGCCTCCCTTCACCAGCAGGGCCCCGCCCGGAGCCAGACCCGGGGTGTAGGAGGCGACGGAGTCCAGCACCTTGCGCGGTGCGCCCCCGCCCAGGGGATGGGCGTACAGCGCGTGATCGTCGGATGGGTCGTTCCGTTGCGGGGCCGCGAGCCACCAGCCACCCAGCAGGCCGAGAAACGGGCGGTCGCCCATCTGCCCGAGCTTGGTCACCGACACGGTGACCGAGCCGCGCTTCGCGATGCGAAGGACGTCCCCACTCACCCCGTTGGCAGTGCCGACCCAGGCAATGTGCGTGCCCGAGAGGGCCACGTCACCCCAGGAGCGCCACACCCGGTAGGTGTTCACGATGCGCGCCGAAGCAACGTCGACGACCGCGTGGTAAACGATCGGGTCTTCCCAGGTGCCGGTCTCGTACTCGAGGACGAAGGCCCCGTCCGCGTACGCGACGACCCTTCCGCCCTCTGGGGTGATGATGCCGCGAGGCAGGCCACTGACCGGCCGGTCCGTCATCCCCTTCCGGGGGTCGCCGAGCAGGTGGAGCAGGGGGGTTGAACCGGGGCGGGGCCCGAAAGCGATGAGTGTCGTCCCGACGGCGCCGAGGTAGTTGTACCCCATCCCGAACACGTCCACCTCCGTGGTGGTTCCGGTGTCCATGTGGTGCAGGCGCACGGGCCGACTGTCCTCGACCACCGTGTCGGACATGGCTCCTGCTGCCTCGTCGGTGGTCGACGGGAAGTCAAACCGCGTGACCGAGCCGTCGGAGTAACGCGTCCAGGCCAGATCCTGCCCTCGGTCGCTGCTGTTGGCCCGCACCAGGAAGCCCCCCGGTCCCCCGCTCACTACCCGGGCGTCCCTGGGAATCCTCGGCAGTGCCGCCAAGGCCTCAGCCTCGGCAGACGGCCCCGGCGCGGCCGCTGCGGGAAGGACCACCGGGCCGCCGGCGGCCGCGAGAGCGGTAAGGACGGCGAGTGAGACGAGTCGCCGGGACGTGCGGCGGTACGGCATGGAGGCCCCCGAGTTGAAATGCTGTGACCGGACGTGGGGTTTCCCCGCTGACGTCCGTGCGTTCTTGATCGCAGAAGCGGACCGTACCACCGGCCCGCCAGCGTCAGTGATCAGCAACCGAACAGGCCTATTCGATCAACCGACCCACCGCAGGGGGACGGACCGGTCCGATGGGGTCACCGGGTGAGGGGGCTCCGAATTCGGCCTCACCCAGGGAAGTGCCGAGGTCGGTGAGGCTGATGGAGGTGCCGGTGGTACCGGAGCGGCGGTGCCGTGGGCCGCCCAGCAGCCGACCTGCTCGGCCATCACCTCGCGCCTGCGGTCCGACCGCGCTGCCGCAACCGGTTGGTGGACTCCTGCACAACACGGGCAATCGCGCCGATAGGGAGCCTCAGATTCAAATATCCCCATTCAGTAGGCGTCCTGCGGAGTTCAGCTTGGTGAGTCGCGGAGGCGGTGGTGAAGCAATTTGCTCAGAAGGTTTGCGCTCTGGTCATCGGCAGCTGATGATCTCCCTGGCAGGTAGCAAGGGGCGCAGTAAAGTTCGGGTTCTCCCGGCTCGCCGCCTCCTTTCCACCATCACATCTGCGCCGTGTACCGGGATTGGGTGGCGATTCGCCGTTTCATGCCCTGAGATCCACGCACCGTGCGGCTGGCCTTGGCCGGGCCCCGGTGCCTACAACCGGACTCTCCGCTGTTTGCGGACGTCTCTCATTCGAAAGTCAGGACCAGTTGAAGAGGACTCTGCGCAGAGCAGTCTCCATAGCCGCCGCGGCGTCCGCTGTCGCGGCCGGTCTCGGTGTCATGGCGGGCCCGGCAGTAGCCGTTGACGCCGCTCCCATCACCGGCCATCCCGGGGACGAAGTCATGATGCCCGGTACCTTGTGGCAGAACGGGGTGGGGTTCGGTGTCACGCGCGGCACGATGATCTACGCGTTCTCCACGAAGCCGCTCGACGGGCCGGTAGCGGCGGCCGACGGACTGCCCGCTTCCCTTACCAGGGAGCCCAATGCATGCGAGAAGGTCGCCGGGGCGACCTCCGTCTACGCCTGCTCGGTGTGGGAAAGGGCCTCTCCGGACCTCTTCATCGGCCGGGACACCGTCGACATGACGACGATCTACCAGGGCTACGCCTACGTGCCCGCCGGCGGGGACCTGAAGGCCGCCATAAAGGTGGCGCAGAGTGCCGGCACCCGCCCCGACAGCTCGACCGGCGGCTCGTCCAAGGTGACGGTGAAAACCCTGAAGCGGGCCGCCCGCAACACGGTCACCTTCCACACACCCGATGTCCCGGCCGGCAAGGCGGTCCGCCACCGCATCGACGTACACGCTCTGGACGCGGGCTGGCGGAACCTCGTCTACCTGCCCGGCGCGGGTGCACCCGAGTGGGGATCCGGCTCACTCGCCCAGCTGAGCGATCTGCGCACCAGCAAGGGCATGTCGTGCACGCTCGACCCGGCCATCACCTGGCGCTGGGCGAACGCGAACTGCAACTACACCGCGGGCGAGCACTGGATCGAGTTCACCGTCACGGTACCCAAGGGCAGCGGCACGACTCCCCTCATCGTGGACAGCACCAGCAACATCTACACAGGTAGCCCCAGTAAGGGTTCCAGGCGGGATGCGGCCTCCTTCAAGGTGGGCAGCGGGCCCCTGCGTCGTCTCAACCAGCTCCTCGCTCGCGACGGCAGCGGCCAGATGTTCGCGTACAGCGCCAACGACAAGGGCTCACTGTCCAGTGACGAGTATCTGGTCGGTGGAGGCTGGAACACCTACGACCAGCTGACCAAGCTGACTCCGGTCACCGAGCGGCTCTGGTACCCGTCCGGCACCCCCGCCAGCTTGATGACCGGGAACGGTGAACTCGTCGGCCGCGACGCCGCCGGCGTGCTCTGGCACTACCAGCGCCAGTTCTCCGGGAATGGCCCGTACGCGCCCCGTACCCGCGTCGGCGGGGGCTGGAACGTGTACAACCAGCTTATCGGCGCCGGTGACATCTACCGCGACGGCAAGCCCGACCTCCTCGCCCGCGACGCCGCGGGCGTGCTGTGGCTGTACAAGGGCAACGACAACTCGGGCAGCCCCTTCCGCACCCGCACCCGGGTCGGTGGCGGCTGGAACATCTACAACCAGCTCATCGGCTCCGCCGACATCACCGGCGACGGCAAACCCGACCTTCTCGCCCGGGACACCGCGGGCGTGCTCTGGCTGTACAAGGGCAACGACAACGCGACCGACCCGTTCGACGCCCGCACCCGCATCAGCTCGGGCTGGAAGAGCTACAACCAGTTCAGCATCGTCGGCGACGTCACGGGCGACAACCGCGCCGATCTCGTCGCCCGGGACACCGCGGGCGTGCTCTGGCTGTACAAGGGCACCGGCAACGCGACCGACCCGTTCGACGCCCGTACCCGCATCAGCTCGGGCTGGCACACCTACGACCGACTCCTCTGAGCACAGCCCCACCCCTGTGGCCGGTACCGGCACCAACGGGTACCAGCCACAGGGCGACCCATCCGGCGCGAGCTGGCGTAGAGCTCCAGCTCGCGCGGAATCGCCGTCCCCTCCCCAGCCCGACCCACCCCTGAGCCGCATGTGCGCTGTGCGGCCCGGCGCCGTCGCTGTTCGCAGGAGCTCGGTCCCGACGGTGCCGGGGCGACCGACGGCGGGGCGGAGGCCCCCCGTCCCCGCAGACGATGACCGATGCCTTCCCGCACCAATGTGTCGGCTTGGAAGTGGATGCGCCGGGCGGACATCGACGACGGGGCCAAGCCCGGAATGACCAGCCAAGAGAGCGCGGAGCTGTGTGAAGCGCGTCGGCGCATCAAGCTGCTGGAGCGGGAGAACGAGGTCCTGCGCCGGGCCTCGGCCTGCCTGTCCCAGGCGAACCTTCCGGGAAAAGGATCTACCCGCTCGTGAAAGATCGTGGCCGCGAACGGGGTGCCCGTCACGGGCACGTGCCGGGTCCTCAAGCTCGCCAGGCAGCCCCACTGCCGGTGGCTGGAGCGGGCGGTGACCGACGCCGAGGCGGAGCGGGCCGCTCGCGCGAACGCGTTGTTCGACGCCCACCGTGAGGACCCGGAGTTCGGCTACCGCTGCCTGGCCGACGAGGCCCGCAGCGCGGGATCCGCCATGGCTGACCGGACCGCGTGGCGGATCTGCCGGGACAACCGCTGGTGGAGGGTGTCCGGCAAGAAGCGTGGCAGGAACAAGAAGGCCGGCCCACCCGTGCACGACGATCTCGTTCGCCGCGACTTCACCGCAAGTGGCCCGAACCGGCTGTGGCTCACCGACATCACCGAACAATTCGTCCGGGCACTCGACCGGCACCGGATGGCCGGATCAATAGGGAGGGTCCGGGCGGCCGGCGACAACGCGGTCATGGAGTCGTTCTTCAGCCTGCTAAAGAAGAACGTCCTCGACCGCCGGACATGGGCCACCCGCCAGGAACTGCGGATCGCGATCGTCACGTGGATCGATAGGACCTACCAGCGCCGCCGCAGACAAGCCTCGCTGGGCAGGCTAACCCCCGTCGAATTCGAGACCGTCATGACCACACCGGCCCTCCAGGCCGCGTGACCGAACCTGCCACCCACACCTGCATCAGACCCCAACAGGATGAAACGCCCTGTTACGCCCAAGCGATTCCACCACCCATCGGACACGGCCTTGGCGCGGAGGGCCGCGCTGTCGCCGTGGAGCTCACGGCCTCAGCCACCCCTTGCGGCAGCACCTTTCCCCCTGCGCGATACAGTCCTCCCCGTGGCGCGTCGAGTCCTCTCCGCGCCACCTCAGGGAGGAATCGATTTTGCGCACATCACTACTGAAGCGCCTGGCCACGGTGGCCACGGCGCTGGGGCTCACGTCGGCCGGCTTCCTCGGTACGGGCACGCCCGCCCAGGCCGCGATCGGCGACTGCCCGTCGGGCTACTTCTGCGCTTGGAAGACCGACAACGGCACCGGCGCGATGTACAAGACCAACGTGAATGCGGCGACGCTCGGGACGTGGAACAACACGTTCCGCTCGGTCGTCAACCGCACCAACAAGTTCGCCTGTCTCTACGACGACCCGAACTACGGTGACGACACGGGCGCCGGCGTGATCGGCCCGAACCCGTCGGGCACCGAGTGGGGCGGCCCTGGCAGCAACTCGGTCAGCTCGCTGAAGTTCGTCCCCACCGAGCGCGAGTGCGTCCTGCCCGCGTACCCCGAGTGGTATGCGGCGACCGGCACCAAGGCGGCGGGCTTCGGCGACCTGAACGCCGACAAGAAGCCGGACGTCATCGCCCGCGACAAGGCCGGCCGCCTGTGGTTCCTGGCCGGTGACGGCACGGGCAAGCTCGTGGGCACCGGCGGCTGGAACGCCATGAACGCCCTCACCCGGCACGGCGACTTCACCGGCGACGCCCGCGAGGACGTCGTCGTCCGCGAGTCGGCCACCGGCAAGCTGTGGCTCTACCCGGGCACCGGCACGGGGGCCGTCGGCACGCGCAAGCTGATCGGCAGCGGCGGCTGGAACGCCATGGACAAGATCACCGCGTTCGGCGACCTGACCGCCGACGGCCGCACGGACCTGCTCGCCGTCGAGAAGTCGACGGGCAAGCTGTGGTTGTACCCGGGCACGTCGACCGGCGCCATCGGCGCCCGGAAGCTGATCGGCAGCGGCGGCTGGAACGCGATGAACGCCCTGGTCGCCCCGGGCGACATGAACGGCGACGGCCGGGCCGACCTGATCGCTCGCGAGGGCGCCACGGGCAAGCTCTGGCTCTACCCGGCCACGAGCACCGGCGCCCTTGGCTCGCGCGTGCTGATCGGTTCCGGCGGCTGGAACGTCATGGCCTCCTTCCTCGCGGTCGGCGACTTCAACGCCGACGGCCGCAATGACCTGGCGACGATCACCAACAGCGGCTACGTCTCCCCGGAGTGCCGTGGTGTGGGCTGCCTGGTCCTCTATCCCGGCAAGGGGACGGGCGCGCTCACCGCGGGCGTCCCGGAGGACGGAAACTGGTGGGGCCTGAACGGCGCCTTCTGATCATTCCGACCGTCAGAAGCGGAGGCCTCCCCCAGGACCTGGGCGGAGGCCTCCGTCGTATTCCAGTGCTGTGACCGGGAAGGTTCGCCGGGTGGGGTGGTCAGGCCGCGGCGGGTAGGGGTCTGCGGCCCCAGCGGAGGCCTCGCTGCGGATGCGGGCGCGTTCGCGTCGTTGGGCTGTGAGGACGTCGGAGTGGCGGGCGTTCTTGTTGCGTCGGCGGAGGTAGGCGTGCAGGGCCCGGGTCTGGATGGTGTGGTTGGGGTGGTTCGAGTTGGCCAGGGTGAACTGCCGTAGCGGTCCGAAGTGTGCCTCGACGGGGTTATCCGTAAGAAACGGCCTGGCGCCCCGATGCCCCGGTCGTCCGCTTCCGTGCGGGCGGACGGTCAGCTCGGGCAGGGGGCCCGACAGCCTCCTCGAAGATGCCCATCTCCTGCAGGACGCTGATGAGGAGGCCACCTCGTAGGCCCCTCCCCCACGGTTGGGTGCTGATCTCGCCGCGGCGGATGACGTCACCCTCCGTGTAGCCGGTCAGGACCACGGTCAGGGCGCGGTTGACCGACAGCCGGCTGTCGACGCTCCATCGGCCGGCCTCGGCCCGGCTGTGAGCGAGATACCGGGCCCAGGCCAGCCACGGACCCGCCGCATCGATGCCGTCCGGGGCGGTCCGGCCGTAGTGCCGCGGCAGCTGTCCGAACAGTGGAAGCTGCTGCCAGCCGGGATCAGGGCGCCCGGCCAGAGGGGGCGGCGGTTTGCGCGGGGCGCCCCGTCGGCCACCCGTGTGCCGCGCAGCCGGTGCTGATCCGTTGCGGTGGTGCATGCCGGCAAGGAACAGCTGGTGGTAGCGGACCGCACCGAGCCGCAGCCTCACACCGGTCGCCATGTCCTGGATTCCAGGAGCGGCCGGGGTAGGCATCCGGGCCTGGCACCAGCACAGCCGGCAATAGCCCCACTTCAACGGCTGGAGCCGACTGCAGCCCTCGCAGGCCGATGCCTCGTGGGTGCGTCCGAATACGTAGCAGGCAGGACAGAGCGACCCCCGGAAGCTGCCCCAAGCCAGACAACTCCCGCAGGCTCCGGCCGGTTTGCGGTAACGCCGCGGCTGCCCGGCCCCGTTCCGCCGCACGCAGGCTAACCCCATCACCAGATCCGTCATTGCGTCCGCCAACATGTTGCGGATTCCCTCATGAAACCCGTGCGTTCCCCCCGGACCGGAGCGCACGGGTCTTCTATGACACACGAGGAAGCCGCACTGGCCGAGCGGCCGGCCAGGCGAGCCGCGGTATCGCTGTTGAGGCTGTTGCACACCACCTTGCCGCCAGCCCCCTCCGTGCGCGCCGGCCAGTAGCCGGGTCGCCCCACGGCGGCGGTCGGCAGGGACACCGGCGGCTGTTCGGCTGATCCCGTGGCCGTGCCCCCGCCCGTGGCCGTGGCCGTGGCCGGTGGCCGGTGGCGTACGGGCCCCTACGCACCCCTCGAAGCGGCCCCCGATCACGCCCAGAACCGGGGATGGGCGCTCGATCGGCAAGAGCGGAGGCCTGGTCGCTGATGGGCGTCTCTCCGGCGAACACGATCGCGGCCTTGGCCGCCAGTGACGTAGACGGGACGGACACCGTAAGAGCGCACCCGCCAGGGGCGGCCGTGACACACGGATGCCCGCGAAAAGAAGGAGCTCGGCGCACCCCGGCGGACGGCGTCCGCCGGGTAGGCCCGGCCGCTACGGTCCGAAGTGCCGCAGGACCGCTGAGGCAGCCGGCAGCTCCTCAGGGCTTGTGGCCACTCCGGTCAACGGCAGCGCATGGCCCCGGGTACAGGAACCCGGCCGTTGATGGTCGATCTCCCAGTCCCGCAGAGCCGTCTCCGTCGCCGTGCTCGTCGCGTACAGGGGCTGGCGACAGCTGCGGCACCAGTAGAACGACCGCTCCCGCTCACTCACTCCCCCACCCCGCTCCCGGGCTGACGGACACCGGTTACCCCGTAGGCGGCGAGCGGACGGCGACCCGCGGCCGGTCGCCGGCAGGACCGCAAAGCGGGGCAGGACACTGTGGAGCCAGGGCTGTCGATCATGCCCGCTGAAACGATCCCGCACCCCCGACGTCACGCCCACTCCCCCACCCGGGAACCCGGCCCGCAAGCCGGGCGATGCTGCCGCAAGGCCCCTCCCGGCAGAATCCCCGCCCGGACCAGTCCGGTGATACCGGCCGTTCGGCCGAGAGCGTCCACTGCGGCGTGCGACCTGAGAGCGGCCCTCCAGACGACCTCAGCGTGACGCCCGGGCCCGGGGTCGGATGCTCGAATGGGAGGAGTGGCCGGCCGGTGGCCGCCGTGTTCCCGGAAGGCTCCCCCCATGCTTCGCTCTGCCCGCTCTGCGCGTTCCCTCGGTCTCGGTGCGCTGGCGCTCGCGCTGCTGTGTTCCGGCTGTGGGCAAGCCGCAGCCCACTCCGCCGCACCAGATCCCTTCTCCGTCAAGGCCGTGGCGGGGAAGCTGGAGGCGTTCGAGTCCATCGCACGAGCCCACGGCGACACCCGAGCGAGCGGGACCCCTGGGTACGCGGCGTCGCTCGACTACGTCCGCGGGGAGCTGGAGAAGGCCGGCCTGCATCCACAGGAAGCGACCACCACCACGCCCGAGGGCCGCTTCAAGGGCCGCACCACCACGAGCCTGACCGCCGACATCCCCAGCACCTCCGAGCAGGTGCTGCTGGTCGGAGCCCACCTCGACAGTGTCCAGGCCGGCCCGGGCATCAACGACAACGCGACCGGCGTGACCGCGCTGCTCGCGCTCGCCGCACACGCCCAGGAGCAGCACTGGAAACCGCGCAGCACCGTGCGGCTCGCGTTCTGGGGTGACGAGGAACAGGGCCTGCTGGGCTCCACCGGCTGGCTCGCCGCCCACGGCCGCGAGCACCTGCGCGGCTACGTGAACATCGACATGATCGGCGCCAAGGACGGGACCTTCCGGATCTCCGACAGCGACGGCCACGGCTTCGCCGAACTTCCCGCCGCCCAACGCGACGCCCTGGCCAAGCTGGACGTACCCCGGCCCCCGGCAGGATCCGCCGCGCTCAGCCACGAACTCGAACACGCCCTGGATCGCCGTGCCCTCCCCCGCGAGCCGGACGAGGTCGACTACATGTCCACCGACTCCGCACCGTTCATCGCCACCGGCATCCCCACCGCCGACATCACATCCGTCCACTCCAGCGTCGACGACAAGGGCGTCCTGACCTACGCCCCCTGCTACCACCAGAAATGCGACACCCTCGACAAGGTCGATGTCCCGCGCACCGCGCAGGCCGCACGGTCCCTCTCCGACGCCGTCACCGCACTCGCAGACGAGAACACCTGACCCGGCCGACGAGGACTGCGGCGCAGCCCGTTCCCGGCGCCTCGGGTGAGCGAGACCTGCCTGGTCTCAGTGGATGTGCGCGCCACCAATAGGGCTTCCGGGGGCCGCTTCGTCATCGAGGTCGAGCACCTGGCCGACGGGCTCGTCGCCCTGGCAGACGCCGGGATCGCCGTCACCGGCCTCGGCGACGGCAGGCGCCGCGACCTCCCCGCAGCGCCGCGCCACGGCCCCGCTCCTGTCCGAGGGCCGCTTCTTCTCGCTGCCCCTGCCCCGCTTCCGCCTCATCGCCCTCGTCCCCGGGGGGCCTGCCTTCAGCGGCCGGGTCGGCCGGTGGGGTGGCAGGTGATGTCCTTCTGGGGGAGCCGGCCCGTGGTGAGGTAGGTGTTGACCGCGTCGTCCGCACAAGGGTTGGTGCCGTAGACGCCGTGTCCCAGGCCTCCTTGGACCGTGATCATCCTGGAGCCCTTCATGGCCTTGTGCAGGCCGGTGGCCCCGGGGAGGGGCGTCTGGGTGTCCCACTCGTTGTTCACGACCAGCGCGCCGACCGCGTTGTCCACCACGGTCGTCTGCTCGGTCGCCTTGGGCCAGAACGCGCAGGGGTTGATGTTGGACGCGGAGCCCGCGAGGAGCGGATGGTGCTGCTTGTCCAAGGCGGCGTCGCGACGGTACCGCTCCGGGTTGCGAGGCCAGGAATTGCTGTCGGCGCAGGTCAGGCTCCAGTAGGCGGAGTGGAAGTTGTCGCTCGTGTCCGATGGCGCGGCCGGTCCGGCGCCCATCCCGATGGCCCCGTTGGTGGGGGTGGTGGCCGTGTCACGGAGTCCGGCGATCGTCCGGGCGGCGTCCTCTACGTCGTAGAACACGGTGGGGAAGCCAGAGACGAAGTCGTGGACCTGGTTGGGGGCGGGCCTGTTGAACAGGGCCCAGAACGTCTCCCGGACCTTGTCGGGCGTCTCCCCCAGTCCGTAGGTGGCGTGGCGCTGTGCGGTCCACCGCGTCCACCGGGTGAAGGCCTTCTCCGCGTCCTGCGCTCTGTCCTGGAAGAAGCTCCGCCAGACGCGTCCGGGGTCCACCGCGCTGTCCAGGACGAACCGGTCGGCCCGGCCGGGGAACAGCTGGGTGAATACGGCGCCTAGATAGGTTCCGTAGGAGATGCCGAGGTAGGAGATCTTCTTCTCACCCAGAGCTCCGCGGATGACGTCCATGTCCCGGGCGGTGTTGCGGGTGGTGATGTGCGGGAGGATGTCCCGGTTCTTGCTCTGGCATTTTGCTGCGGTACCCCGTGCCTGAGCGACGTCGTCCGCGAAGGTCTCGGGCCGGTAGGCGGGGCCGCTGAGGGTCTTCTCCTGTTCCGTCAGGCCGCAGTTGACGGGAGCACTCCGGCCGACACCGCGTGGATCGAAACCGATCAGGTCGAAACTGCGCCGCACGGAATCCGGGATGACCTTTTCGTCGAGCATCATCTGCGGCACGGTCAGCCCGTCGCCGCCCGGGCCGCCGGGGTTCACGAGGAGCACGCCATGGCGTTCGGACGGTTCGCTCGCCTTGATACGCGACACCGCGATGCGGATCGTCCTCCCCTCGGGCCGGCTGTAGTCGAGCGGTACTTCAACGGAGGTGCACTGCGCGAGTCCGCCACCGGCACAGGGCCGCCAGTCCAGTCGCCGGCCGGAGAACACCGACGGCGCCGCATCGCCCATCACCGCCGCAGCGGCCGTGCTCTGCGAAGCAGTGAGCGGGAGCGTGGCAGCCGCCACTCCCAACGCCACGACAGACCTGATTCCTCTGCTCCACATGCGGGAGACCCCCTCTTTCCGTCCACGAATGCGCACAACTTCGCAGCGGAATACGGCAGAACCGCATCGGATGGCGCTCAGCACCGCATCAGAACCACGGCGTGACACAGCGCTCCAGGGGCCTGCAGACATCGGCATGACGGAGCTCCCCTGCAGGGGATGGTGGACGCCGACCCCAACACGGCAACCAAGCCTGTCGAAGAACCCGGCCACCGCATCCGCCATGGGCGGCAAGGTCACACAGGACACGTGCTCGGCTCGGGCCTGTGTGACGCCACGAACAGCCGGCGACCTTCAGCCTTGCGGCGGCGATTCCTCCACGCACCGTCTGGGAGTACGCACGATTCGGCCCCGCCACTCCACCACGTAGGGGCGGGGTGTAGCGTAACGAGCGATTGAACGTGTTCAATTAGCTAATGGTTCGGTACTCCCGAAGCGAGCAGGGGGAATGCGCAATGGTGCGGAAGACAAGCTGCAAGCGGACCCTGCGCGTCGCGGTGTACGCGACAACAGTCCAGTACGCAGCCATCGGCGTCGCCTTGATGGTGCTGTCCCTGATCACCGAGGGGGCGCCCCTCAACCACAGCGACTGGCTCTACTCGCTGGTGTGGCTCGCCTTCCTCAGCGCCGCCCTGGGGCTGGCCCAGGCCGTTCTGTTCGCCGCTCCGACGGCCTTGGCCGGCGAAGCACTGGCCCTGCGGCTGCCAGGCGGCCGTGTTCTGTGGCACCTGGCACCCGTGCCCATCCCACCCCTCATCCCGGCCGCCGTCGCCTACTCCTTCGACGGCGCGGCCTGGCAGTGGTGGGCCTACCTGACCCTGCTGGGCTGCGTCCCCGCTCTGGCCGCGGCGCGGGTTCGGGTCCCGGCAGTGGAAGTTCATAGTGAGTCGCATCTGTCGACCGGTGGGTACGGCCGGCCCGCACCCGGGCCGGTTGCGCGAGCAGTTCGCGGGGGTGGTCCGGCGGTTTCGTCCCGTGTCCAATGACGGGAGGCACCTGCCGGATTCGGCCGGTGGAGCACCGGACCCGAGAGCTGCCTCGCCTGCCTCCATCTCCGCGCCGCATGGTCTGGATCGGCGATCCCCTGGGGCAGGCGACCCGAAGGTCGTCAAGCGGATCGCCGACGACGAGGACGAGCTGCTGGCGTTCTTCGACTTTCCGGCCGAGCACTGGATCCATCTGCGCACGACGAACCCGATCGAGTCCACGTTCGCCACGGTCAGGTTACGGACGAAGATCACCATGGGTGCGGGCAGCCGGGCCGCAGCCCTGGGCATGGTGTTCAAGCTCATCGAGTCCGCCCAGACCCGATGGCGCGCGGTCAACGCGCCTCACCTGGTCGCCCTAGTCCGCGCCGGCGCCCGCTTCGAGAAGTGAGTCCTCGGTCGAGCGCGAGGAAGCCTCAGCAGCCTGAGCTACGTCGTGATCAGAGGACTTGACGACGGCACGTTCATGGCCGGCCTCATGCGGATGGTCGACCGCGCCCAAGCAGTCCGCTTACCTCGTCGGCGAGGGCGACCGAGGCATCGATCTCTACTTTGCGGATCGACACGCTCTCCACGAGGAAGCCGAACGGCATGCCGAGCCTGCGGCAGAAGGCGACCAGGTCACGGGCGTTGGCCAAGCAGTGCTCGTACGACTCGGCCAGGGTGTCCTCTGCGTGGAGCAGCGAGTTCTCAATCCAGCGTGGCACGTCGACTCCGAGCCATTTGAGGAATGTCAGCGTCTTCACCGAGCCGCATACCGAGAGCGTGAACAGGACGGGCTTTGGTGCGAGCCCCCGGTCGCGGCAGGCGTAGTAGTAGTCGGAGACCATGCTCTTCACTGCGTCGACGTTGTAGATGACCTGCGAGATAAAGAACGTGCATCCCGCTTCCTGCTTGGCGAGCAGCCGCAGGTGCTCGTCGGGCCGCTCGGTGATGGCGACGCCGCCGAGCAGCAGGTCCGGGCGGACGTCACGGCGCAGGGCCTGCGCCTCGGACAGGCGGGTCCGCACCGTCTTGTCTTTCGAGGCCGCACCGACGAAGACGCTGAGCACGCGGTCCGTGTCGGCCGTCTGCAGCCAAGTCCGCAGTTCCGCCTCGGGGTACTTGCCGACGCACCGGTAGACGACCGCGGGGCGGTTCCACTCGGCGAGGTATTCCGCGTGGTAGGTGGCGGGGTCCATGGTCGGCAGGTACGGAAACGGTCGCTCCGCAGGATTGCGGTCGCTCTCGTCGTCGATGTCGTAGAGCGCCAGACCGTCCAGATCGAGGGAGTCCAACCGTGCCAACGTGGCTGCGGTGATCTCCTGGACCCGTTCGGGAGCGGTGCTCAGACGCGGCGGCGTGATGCCGAACAGCAGGATGCCGCTCTCGGTGTCGGTCACCAGCGTCCGGAGAGCTGTGCTGTCTCTGAGGTCCGTCATGTCGCGGAAGCTACCAGCTCGTTCACCAGTCAGTAGGCGAATGTCACTCTGTGAGACCGGATTCGGCCGCTCTCGCCTGAGGGAACCATCACAAGGCTCCGGTGGAACGACCGCGCTGATCAGATCCACAGAATTTGACAATAACTCACCGAACAGTCAGGCCCTCCCACAAGCCCACACACACGACAGCAAACTTCAGCGAGAAACGACACCGGACTTCAGTAGAAAAGCGACACCCCACAACCCACCCACCAGACAGACCCCTACGGAAAGCCCCGTCGCCGACCACCGCAACTCACACGTCGCGCAACGGTCCCGACTGGTGCCAGGTCCTCGCGTTCCTGGAAGAGCAGACACACCGTCGCCTGCCCAGAGCGATCGAGGTCGTCGTTACCTCGTTCCTCTACGCCCTCCCGTACCAGGGGGAACCCGGGTACGGCATCGAAGGGCACCTCGGCCCCTCCATGAACGAGAGATACCTGCAGCTTCGCCCCTGGTACGGGGCAGAGGGCCCGGACACAACCACGGCCACTGACCCGGGCAAACACACCGATGACACCGAACACACCACACCAAAATGTCACCACCAGAGGCACGCACACCCATGACCAGCATCAGCGACGACCTACAAGCGACGGGCAGCTACCGCGGCGCCCTAGTGACCATCACCCGCGGTATCTCACTCTGGGGGACCAAGGGGGTTGAACGCGCGGGCCGAGATGTCGGGGGCGGATGTGACGTGGCCGGTCAGAAGGGTTCGGCGACGACCCAGTGCTCCACCAGTTGCCCGCCGACGACACGCACCATGTCCATCCCCATCACATCGAACCGCAGGCCCGTCGGGGGACGGCCGAAGAAGTCCCCGGTGTGGGTGCCGGTGATCCGGTAGTGGTTCGCCACCCACTCGCCGTCCTCGACACTGCGCACCGTGGCGACTTCGAAGTCGGGTACGCCCGCAAGGATGCTCTCCCACTTTTCGCGCCACCGTGTGCGGTCGCTCTCGGTTCCCTGGTCGAGGGACAGGGGCGCGATGTACTGCAGGGCGACGTCGAACTCGCCGCGGGCACGCAGGGCGTTGATGGCGTGAACCACCTCGGCCGGGCCAGGAGTTGACATGCGCAGTCCCGCCTTCCGATAAACGGGGAGTGTCCCCGGATTTCTGTCCGTGCCACAATACGAGGACAGTCCCCGGATAAGCAACGGGAGTGACATGACAGGCCGACCCACTCGCCAGGACGCCCAGCGCAACCGTGCGCGGCTGCTCGACGCCGCGTCCCAGGTCTTCCAGGAAGCCGGTGCCGACGCCTCCCTCGACCTGATCGCCGAACGTGCCGGCGTCGCGAACGCGACGTTGTACCGGCACTTTCCGACCCGCCGACTGCTGGTGAGCGCCGTCTATGCCCGAACCATCGACGCGCTCTGCGACGAGGCCCGGACGCGGGCCGAGGAGGGCCGCGTCGATGCCCTGTTCGCCTGGTTCGGCGCCGTCGTGGAACACATGCTGGCCAGCCGGGGCCTGCGTGACACCTTCATCGCCGCCTACGCACTCGCGCCCGGGGAGTCGACCTCGGAGGTGGACGAGTGGCACGAGCGCATCAGTGCGGCCGCCGAGCCGCTCTTCGTCCGCGCGCAGCAGCAGGACCTGGTCGACCCGGCACTGTCCTGGCCCGAGGTCCTCGCCCTCGTGACCGCCGTGGCCGGCGCCGCCGGGGCAGACCGCGGGGCCGCGCAGCGCATGCTCGCGGTCATCACCGCCGGCCTCCGCGCACCGCTGCAACCCGTCCCTGCGGTCGGGCGTTCATGAAGGGGACCTCAGGAAGGCGTCCGGGGTTGTCGGCTTGGGGCGGCCCGGTGGTACCGCCCCCGATCGAAGGCGGAACCGGGCCTCGCCCGCGCACGCCATATGGGCGCCGACTGCCCCGACCGTAGCCGCCCTCAGCAGAGCTGCAGGGCGACTGCCATCTGCCGATTCCGTCCGCGCTCCCCCACCGTCAGATCCCGCCGGATCGCACGATGCAACGTCGGAATCGACGGAGGCGACTCGCCCTCACCCCGGGCCGCACACGCGGTCAATTCACGCTCCCTCACACCACTGTCCCCGAACCGAGAGATCCCACCAGAGCTTGCTGCCAGTTGGTCGTCCGGCGTTTGGTCTGCGGGTCCGACGGAGAACTGCAGTGCGCGCGGGCGGATGCCGGGCCCCGGCAGGACCTGTGAGGAATGGTGTGCTCACGCAGATGTAGCGGGGAGTGCGGCAAGGAATTCTCGTACGTGTCGGAGCCAGGCCGCCCGGTCCGACGGGTTCAGGACATGGGCGGCGCCAGGCAGTTCGACCAATTGGGCGCCTCGGATGCCGGCCGCCAGACGGCGCGAGCTCTCGGGCAGCACGAGTCGGTCGCCGGTCGGCGCCACCACCAGGGTCGGGGCGGACACCTCCGCCAGGTCGGCCCGGACGTCTACGCGGGACACCAGATCGAAGTGGTCCAGCATGCCCGGCGGCATAGCGGTCAGAGTCCGGGCGACTGTTTGGTCGAGGACGGCTGGATCGATGCCCGCCAGGTCCGCCGGAGACATGCAGGACACAAGAGCAAGCCGCGCCAAGTCATCCCACTGGCCGGCAGCGGCCAAAGACTTGATCAGCTGCGCGGCGAGCGCCAGGACGGGGTCGGGGACGGCGAAGCCGGCGGTAAGGACGAGGGCCCGGACACGGTCAGGGTGCCGTGTGGCGATCCGCACCGCCACGGCGCTGCCGAGGGACTCCCCGATCACGGCGAAGGAGTCCTGGCCGGCTGCTACTGCGGCCGCGACCAGGCGGTCGGCGAGATCGTTCAGGGCCAGGGGCTCGAGGGCCACGGCGGAGCCGCCTGCCCCCGGGTAGTGCGGTCCGACGAGGGTGTGGTCCTGGGCAAGATCGTCGAGGACCAGGCCGAAGTTCCCCTCGATACCGCCCCCGGCGCCGTGCGCGAGCAGAAGTGCGGGGCCGCGTCCCCGCACGAGAACGTCGAGGTCAGAGGTGGGAAGCGCGAGATCAGTGGTCATGACGCCTAAGCTAAACTCTGACATCAATGTGAGAGTCAAGGCGCGGAACGGCGTGGCCGGGGAACAGGGTTGAGGCGATCGGCATGCGCATGAAGGAGATGGTGCGGCGTACCGGGATCCATGAACGGCTGCTGCGCTACTACGAACAGCAAGGACTCCTGACGCCCGACAGGCTGCCCAGCGGCTACCGCGTGTACAGCGACTCGGACGTCGAGACGGTGCGCCGCATCCGCTCTCTGCTGGCGGCCGGGCTTCCGACGTCTCTGATCGCCCAGGTCCTGCCATGTATCCGGGCGGACGAGGAGCTTCTCGTGCCGACCTGCCCCGACCTCCTCGCCCGGCTGCGCCGGGAAGGCGAGCGAATGACCCGCGCCATCGAAGATCTACAGGCGTCACGCGCGATCCTCAACACCATCATCACGGCCGCGCCCTCAGATGCCGGAACGCTGAGGCCACCCGGCTGAGCTGCGCATCGGCCGGAGGCTGCCGGCGAGCTGGAGCGCGCCTGAGCACGATTCCCGGCGAGATCCGCACTGACGGCCCGCCCCGTGCGGCGGCCGGGGCCTGTTGTGCGAGCCTTCCTCGCCGAACCGAAGGGCAGTGCGCGGACCGAGAGATGCCGCCGTCCGCCGGCTGCCCGTTTCGGCGGACGGCGGACGGCGGTCAGGGTGGGTCAGCTGCCGGGGACCGTGTCCTTGAAGGTGGTGCCGGCGCTGCGCAGAGCCGCGATGCTGCCGTTGACCTGGGCCGGGGTCAGTACCTGGTCCTTGACGAAGTACACGTAGTCGACCTGCTGGTCGTACGAGCGCGGGGTGCTGCTGGTCTGGCCGTTCAGGTCGATCAGCCAGTGGTTGAAGTCGATGAACTGCCCGGTCTCCGGCAGGTAGGGCTCGCCGTGACTGGCGACCTGCTGGCCGTCGATGTAGTAGGTGACGCTGGTGTTGTCGATGGTGAACACCAGGTCGTGCCAACCGTCGTAGGACTGGCGCTGCTGGCCGTGGGCGTTGACCGCGTTCCACGGGTCGGGGTTGTAGGTCTCCCACGTGGTCTCGTACATGATGTTGCCCTGCTCGCCCCAGCCGCCGTTGGGCAGGTACTCGAAGTCCTGCTCGCTGTAGTCGGGGTCCATCGGGCGGTTGAGCGGGGTGAAGGCGAAGAACGTCTGGTTGACGTGGTCGCCGTCGGGGCCGCCGGTCGGGGTGTCGTCGAACTTGACGCGGGCCGCGTAGGTTCCGTTCTTGAACTTCCTTGCTGTGGTCTGGAGTTCGGTCTCGCGAGTCCCGCTCGCGGTGCCGTCGGTGGTGAGCCCCAGGTTCATGACGGAGTTGCCTCCGGTGACCGGGAAGGTGATGTCGGCCGGAGACCAGGTGGCGCCGGGGACGCCGGGCCCGCCCTGGCCGGACTTGACCGTCCAGCCGTGCTGTTGGATCGCCGGGTCACTGCTCGACGCGTAGCTGAAGTCGTCGAACAGGACCGGAGCGTTCGGGTCGTTCGGTGGGGTCGTGGGCGGCGTGGTCGGAGGGGTCGTGGGCGGGGTGGTCGGCGGGGTCGTGGGGTCGTTGCCGGCCGGGGCCGTGCCCCATATCAGCGCGCCGTTGGCCTCCAGAGTGACCCGGGAGAAGTCGGCGTAGGAGGTCTGGGTGGAGCTGAAGGAGTAGTCGTCGGACTGGGTCAGGGTCTGCCAGTCGGCGCGGTTGAAGCGCAGCTGCATGTCGCCCGTGGACTGGCCCGGGGCGAGCGAACCGGCGCCCGCGGTGAAGGCGATCTCCAGGTAGCGGTCCGCAGTGGCGGTCGGGTTGGCCAGGGTGCCGATGGTTCCCGTGATGTTGCCGCAGCCCTTGACCGCCCAGGAACACGCGAAGCGGTAGGTCACCGAGGGGCCGTCGGACTTGAAGTAGTAGCGCAGCTTCACCTGGCTCAGCGGGACCGTGGTGGTGCCGGTGTTGGTGACCTGGAGCCACGGCTCGGTCTGGTCGGCGGTGGCACCGGTGGCACTGGTGCGGTACTGGACGCTGAGCGCGTCGGCGGCGGCGGAGGCCGGAGCGGCCACCAGGGCGGCCCCTGCCAGGCCGGCCGCCGAGGCGAGGGCGATGGCGGCGAGGAGCCGGGAGTTCGGGCGCGGTCGTGCTGACACGTGAATCCCTTTCAACGAGGTGGCTGCGCGGGCCGGAGCCGACGAGCCGGGGAGCTGTACTGCGGGGGGGATGGTGCGGGGTGGTGCGAGGGGGCCGGCGGATCGGGGCCGCCGGCCCCCGGTCTCAGGGCCGGTCGGCGTGGTGGATGCCGAGGGCGGCCAGCCGCGGGCGGTGCCGGGCGAGCGCGGGCAGGAAGTCGGCGGAGTAGTCGCTGGCCGGGTTCCAGGCGCGGTCGGCGATCGCACACAGCCGCGGGTAGGCCAGGTAGTCGAACTGCTCCTCAGTGGTGACGAACTCGGTCCACAGCTGGGCCTGGGTCCCGAGCACCCGGTCCCGCTCGGCGGCCGCCCACTGCGCGGGGGCGGGCTCGTTGGCGTGCGCGGCGGACAGGTCGACGATCGCTCCTTCCTGCCCGAGCGGCTCGTCAGGACGGTCCGACTGCGGGTAGTCGAGGTATGTCGAGCGGTAGGGGGACATCACGACGTCATGGCCGAGGCGGGTGGCGGCCAGGCCGTGGTCGGCGTCCCGCCACGGCATCACGGTGAAGTCCTCGGGCAGTGAGCCGTCGCCGGACTCGGCCCAGCAGACCGGGCGGCGGCCGTTGGCCAGCAGGTGGGCGCCCATCTGCTGGAGGAACCAGCCGTGCAGCTCCCGCGGTGCAGCCAGACCCAGTTCGGCGGTGCGGGCGAGCGCGCCGGGGCTGGTCTCCCACTCGACGGTGGGGCATTCGTCGCCGCCGAGGTGGATGTAGCGGGAGGGGAAGAGGTCCATGGTCTCGTCGAGCACGGTGCGGCAGAACACCAGCACCTCGTCGTGGACGCCCAGGATGTTCTCGCACACGCCCCATTCGGTCCAGACGTCCAGCCGTCGCTCGGGCCGGTTGCCGAGGTGCGGGTAGGCGGCGAGGGCGGCCCGGACGTGGCCGGGCATCTCGATCTCCGGCATGACCGTGATGCCGCGTTCGGCGGCGTACGCGACGAGGTGGCGCAGCTCGTCCTTGCTGTACGCGCCGCCGTGCGGGCGGTCGTCGTAGCGGTCGGAGCCGGCCCGGCCGAGCATCGTACGGGCACGGACCGAGCCGATCTCGGTGAGCCGGGGGTAGGCGTCGACGGGCATGCGCCAGCCCTGGTCGTCGGTGAGGTGCAGGTGCAGGACGTTGAACTTGTGCAGGGCGAGCCGGTCGACGGTACGCAGGAGCAGTTCGAGGGGCTGGAAGTGCCGGGCGACGTCCACCATGACCCCGCGCCACGCGTGCCGGGGCCGGTCGGTGATGTCCACGCAGGGCACGGTCCAGTCCGCCCCGGGCGCGGGGCGGTCGGTCAGCGCCTGGGCCGGGAGCAGCTGGCGCAGGGTCTGGACGCCGTGGCGCAGCCCGGCCGGGCCGGCGGCGAGCAGCCGCACGCCCTCGGGGGTGACACGGAGGCGGTAGCCCTCCTCGCCGAGCCCGCGTTCGGCGGGGTCGAGGAGCAGCGAGAGTTCTCCGTCGGGGTGCGGTGGCAGCGGCAGGCCGGTGGCGGGGGCGAGCAGGGTGCGCAGCAGGTCGGCCGCGGGCGCGGCGTCGCCGGGGGCGTGAACAGTGGTGCGTTCGGTGAGGGTGAAGTGTCCGGCGGCGGGGACGAGCTCGACGGGGGTCGGCAGGATCACGGATTCTCTCCAGAAGGGGCGGGCTCAGCCCTTGACGGCGCCGGCGGTCATCCCGGTGGTGACCTTGTTCTGCAGAAACAGGAAGACCAGCAGGACGGGCAGCATGAACAGGCTGGCGGCGGCCATCGTGGCGCCCCAGTCGGTGCCGAAGACGTTGGCGAAGGAGGACAGCCAGACCGGCAGGGTACGGGCGTCCTGGTTCTTGATGATCAGGGTGTTGGCGAAGGCGAACTCGTTCCAGGCGGTGATGAAGCCGAACAGCGAGGTGGACAGCAGCCCGGGGGCGAGCAGCGGCAGAGTGATCCGGCGGAAGGCCGAGGTGCGGGTGCAGCCGTCGACCAGGGCGGCCTCCTCCAGCTCGGCGGGTATCGAGGCGAGGAAGCCGCGAAGGGTGACGATGGTGAAGGGCAGGGTGGTCATGAAGTAGACCAGGGTCAGCATGGTCAGGCTGTCGAGCATGTCGGTGTCGCGGGCGATGACGTACATCGGGATCAGCAGCGCCTCCCAGGGCGCCATCTGCGCGGTGAACACGAGGAGCAGGAAGGCGCGCCGGCCGCGCCAGCGCATCCGGCCGACCGCGAAGGCGGAGAGCAGCGCGACCACGAGGGCCAGGAGCACCGCGCCGAGGGTGACCAGCAGGCTGTTGCGCCAGTACGAGCCGAAGCCGGGGGCGCGGACGGCGGTGGCGAAGTGGTCCAGGGTGGGGTGCAGCGGCAGGAAGCCGGGGGTCTCGGACTGGATCTCGGCGGTCGGCTTGAAGGCGGTGATCACCATCCAGTACACGGGGAAGGCCGAGGTGACCAGGACGGCCAGGGCCGCCAGGGTCAGCGGGAGCCGGCGCAGGGCGCGGACTGCGGGGGCGGAGGTTGTCACGAGGTCTCGCCTTCCTGGCGGTACATCCGGCGCAGGGTCGCGACCAAGGCGACGAGCAGGATCAGGACGGTCAGCGTGGACGCGGCCGAGCCGACGTCGTACTTGTGCAGGGACTGGGCGATCTGGAAGGCGTACACGGGCAGCGTGGTGGTGGCGCCGTTCGGGCCGCCCTGGCTGACCACCCAGATCTGGGCAAAGCACTTGAAGGTCCAGATCACCTCCAGCGAGGTGATCAGGGCGAACAGCGGCCGCAGCATCGGGAAGGTGACCAGTCGGAAGGTCTGCCACGCCCCGGCACCGTCGAGCCGGGCGGATTCGTACAGCTCGTTGGGGATGGTGGTCAGTCCGCCGTACAGGGTGAGCGCGGCGAACGGCACCGACTGCCAGACGACCAGGGCGACCAGGATGGCGAAGGTGGAGCGCTCGTGAGCGAACCAGGCGTACTCCCGGAAGCCGTGCAGCCCCAACTGGTCAAGGGCCCAGTTGACCACTCCGAAGCGGGACTGGAACAGCCACTGGAAGATCGTGGTGGCGGCGATCACCGGGGTGGCCCAGGTCAGCACCAGCGCACTCATCACCGCGAGCCGCATCCGGCGGCCGAGCCGGACCAGCAGCAGCGCGATCAGCGTGCCGAGGCCGGTGATCAGTACGGTGTTGAGCAGGGTCCACTCCAGGGTGCGGCGGACCACTTCCCAGAACTCCGGATCGGCGAGCAGCGCGGTGTAGTTGGCGGCGCCGACGAACGGAGCGCGGCCGTGGATCAGTTCGGCCATCCGGAAGTGCTGGACCGAGATGATCAGGTTCCGCAGGAGCGGATAGACCAGGAGGAACGCCGCGCCCACCACAGTGGGGGCGACCAGCAGGTACGGCCAGACCCGGGTTCGGGCTGGAGGAGGAGCGGTGGACACGGCGGTGACTCTCCTGTCGGGAAGCGCTGTCGGCAATCGCTGTTCAGGAAGCGCTGTTGAGGGCCTTGGTGATGGCCTCGGAGGCGGTCTTGCCGGCCGGGTCCGGGTCGGCGCCGGTGAGCACCTGGGTCATGTACTGCTTGATCGGGTTGTTGGCCTCGACGGCGGCCCAGTTCGGCGAGTTCGGGGTGCCGCGGCCGCTCACCGCGCCCGCGGCCATCGCCGCCGCGCCCTCGTTGCCGGACAGCACTCCGGCGAGCGAGGTGCGGTTGGGGACGTAGTTCATCTCCTTGGCCATCTCGCTCTGCCACTTCGCCCCGGCCAGCGCCTTGACCACCTCGTACGCGGCGGCCTGGTGCTTGGAGGCCTCGGGAATCACGAGGTCCGATCCGCCGGTGAAGACCGCGCCCGGCTTGTCGGCGGTCTTGCCGGGGATGGGGAAGAAGCCGAGCTTGTCCTTGAGCGCCGGGTTGGCCTTGATGATCGCGTTGGCGCCGCCCGGGGTGGAGATCACCTGGGCACTCTTGCCCTTGGCGAAGACCTCCGCCTGGAGCGGCTTGGCCTCGTCGGAGTCCTTGGGGCCCTTGCCCAGCGCCTGCAGCTTCTTGTAGAACTCGACGCCGGCCCGGGCCTGCGGGGTGTCCAGCGCGCCCTTCCACTTGCCATCCGAGCCCTTGACCGCGAGGTCCCCGCCCTCGTCCCAGACGAAGCCGGCCAGGGCGTACCAGGTCTGGCCCGCGAGGTAGATGCCGTCGTTGCCGCCGCTGTTGAGCTTCTCGGTGTCGGCGATCCACTCGTCCCGGGTCTTCGGCGGGGCCGTGATGCCGGCCTGCGCGAAGAGGTCCTTGTTGTAGATCACCACGCGGTTCGCGGCGTACCAGGGGATGCCGTACTGCTTGCCGTCGATCTTCCCGGGCTCCGCCAGGCCGGGGATCCAGTCCGCACCCTCGAGCTCGGTGACCTTGTCACTGAGGTCGTGCACACCGCCGCTGGCCGCGTACTGGGCGACCTGCGTGTTGCCGACCTCGATGACGTCCGGGGCGTCCTTGCTGGCCAGCGCGCTGGTGATCTTCTGGCCGATGCCGTCCCACTCCTGGATCTGGACGTCCAGGGTGGTTCCGGCGTGGGTGGCCTCGAAGTCGGACTTGAACCGCTGCAGATAGCCGTCGGTCACGCTGTCACGCATGATCCACACCGTCAGCTTGGCCGGACCGGCCGAACCGCCGGAGGAGCCCGGGGAATCCCCGGAGGAAGAGCAACCGGCCAGGCCCGCGCCGGTCAGCGCGAGGGTGAGGGCTGCTGCGATGGGGACCAGGCGCGGACGCGCGGGAGTTCTCACGGTATTGCCACCTCGATGGGGAGGAGTAAGCGACCTCACCAGTTGACCAACTGGTAAGCGATGGAAGAGAAAGTGACACAGCCCTGAAGGGTGGTCAAGACCTTTGCGTGATGACAAGTTGGCCGCAAAATAGGGGAAGATACGGGGAGAGGCCGCGGAGGTTGGGCCTCGCAGCAGGTAAAACCCAGCTGGTAAAGTCCAGGAACTGGTCTGGTCAGGTCGAGTGGAAGGGCGCAGCGATGGCCGAGGGGATGCCCGGGGCGGCGGTGAAGCGGACCCGGGTCCGCGCGTACCTGCGGGAGCTGGTGGACTCCGGGGCACCCGGCGACGCGATCCCGTCCGAACGGGCGTTGAGTGAGCAACTCGGCGTCTCCCGCCCCACCCTGCGGGCCGCCGCCGACGAACTGGTGGCCACCGGACGGCTGGTCCGCGAACACGGCCGGGGCATGTTCGTGGCCCCCGCCAAGATCACCCAGGAGCTGGCGCCGGCCATCGGCGAACCCGGCTTCAGCCTCCCGAAGGCCTCCGGCAGCTGGGCCAGCCGCGTACTGGAGTTCACCACGCTCCCGGCCGGCGCCGGCATCGGCCGCAAGCTGCGCCTCTCCCCGGCCGCCGACATCTTCTACATCGCGCGGCTGCGCCTGGTGGACGGCGAACCGATGGCCATCGAGCACCTGCACGTACCCGCCGAGCTCACCCCCGGGCTCTCCCCCGCCGACATGGAAAGCGGCGACTTCTACCAGTTGCTCGGCACCGCCCACGGCATCAAAGTCCACGAAGCGGTACAGGCGATCGAGCCGACCGTCGTCAGCGAGCAGGAGGCGAAACTGCTCGGCGTGCCGGTCATCTCACCGGCCCTGCGCTTCGAGCGGCTGACCACCGACCGCACGGGACGGCCCGTGGAGTACGTGCACTCGGTCTACCGCGGCGACCGCTACCGGATGGTCTCCAGAATCTCCCTCGCCGCGCCCGGCCCCGAGGACGGCCCAGCCCCGGCGGACGGCCCGCAGCACCACCCCGGCATCCCGCCGGGCGACCTGACAGCACGCGCCAGCGGCCGAAGCGTCACGCGCGGAGACATCCAGCCACTGCTCTGACCCGCGGGCCGTCGCCCCGCGGCCGCGCCCCTGCGGCTGAGAACTTGGCCACCGCCACCTTGCTACTGCGCTCCAGCGCCGGGCGCAGCAGCTCGTAGGGCTTCGCGGCGACGCCTTCGGCGGCCGGGCAGGAGGAGGCGCCGATCTGGCTCGGGACGATCGGGGCGATCGAGACGGCCGGGACGAAGCAGACGATGTCGATCGTCTTGGGCGTCGTCTTGGCCGTCGTCTTGGCCGTGGGGAGCGGCATTCCGTCGAGGTCTTGGTCGGTGACCTCCACGAGGGTGCCGGTCGCGGTCTCGTAGAGGCGCCCGATGTCCGCCTGGCTCAGCTGCTGGCCGTCGAGCTCACACCGCTTGCCGTACGGACTCGGCCGCCGTCCGTCGTATGGATCTGGCGGAAGGAGATCGAGTGGTCCTCGGTAGCAGGCACACGTGCCACCGGGATCGTCCCGTTGACTGAACCAGACGGCTGGACGGCAACGGTCGCAGGGCCTACGGCTCGGTGGATGCGGGGCCTTTGCCCCGGGACGGACTGATGCCGCGGGGGCTAGGCTTCGATCATGCCTATCGCCACCCGCCTCGCTCCTGGTTGCCGCCCGCGTGGCTGCCGGGCTCCGGCGCGGCGGGTGCACGGACGGCGAGTGCGGTACGTGATCGGGTCCGAGCGCGGCCAGGTGAACGGGATGCGATGGCTCCACATGCCATCCGCAGCCCCTTCCTCCCGCGTGCGGGCATGCGCGTGATCTTCTCCGGTGACCGGAGGCGGTCAGCGCCGCCCGCGTAAGTTCACCTGGACCGTTTCCGCGATGCCCACCACCACCTTTCCTCCCCGCTCGGAACCAGCGCGGGAGCGGGGCAAGCTCCCCCTGTCGCCGCTGCTGGCGCTGGCCCTGGCGGCCTTCATGACCGTGCTCACCGAGGCGCTGCCCGCTGGTGTCCTGCCGGAGATGGCCCGCGACCTGTCCGTCAGCGAGTCCGCCATGGGCCAGTCCCTGACGGTGTACGCCATCGCCACTGGTGTTTCCGCCATTCCCCTGGCCAGGGCTACGGCAACCTGGCGCCGCAAGAAGCTGATGCTCAGCGCCGTGGCTGTCATCGGGATCGCCAACACCGCCACGGCCGTCTCCTCCCACTACCTGCTGACCATGGGCCTGCGACTGCTCGCGGGCGTTGCCGCCGCCGTGATCTGGTCCGAGCTCGTCGTCTACGCCCGTCGCCTGGCACCACCCCACCTGCAGGGCAGGGCTCTTGCCGTCGCCCTGGCCGGTATCCCGCTCGCCCTATCACTGGGAATCCCCCTGGGCACCCTGCTCGGCTCACTGCTCGGCTGGAGGCTCACCTTCACCCTGGTCAGCCTGGTCACGCTGGTCCTGCTGGGCTGGATGTCCACGGTGCTGCCCGACTTCGCGGGCCAGCTCCCCGACCAGCGCCGCCCCATCCTCAAGGCACTGCGGCTCCCCGGAGTCGTACCAGTCCTCTTCACGGCCGCGGCCTTCATGCTGGCCCACAACATCCTCTACACCTACGTCGCAGCCCTCCTCGACGCGTACGACATGGGCGCTGCCCGGGGAACCGTGCTGCTCGTCTTCGGAATGGCCTCCGTGGTGAGCATCCTCATCGCCGGAGCCCTCGTCGACCACCACCTGCGAACCCTCACCATCACCAGCGTCACCCTGTTCCTCGCCGCGGCTGTCCTCCTCGCGACCCTCGCCACCAGCCCCGCCGCGGTCTACGCCGCCACCGTGCTGTGGGGGCTGGCCTGCGGCGGCATCGCGAACCTCTTGCAGACCGCCGTCGCCGATGCCGGAGATGACCGGGCCCAAGCCCTGTACGTCACCGTCTGCAACTCCTCGATCGCCGGCGGCGGCGCGATCGGCGGCACCCTCCTCGCGACCTTCGGTCCCGCCTCCTTCCCCGACAGCGCACTGCTGCTCCTGATACCGGTACTGATCGTCGTGGTGGCGGCACGCACGCACGCCTTCCCGGCCCAGCGCTCGCACGCAGCGGTTGCGTCACGCAAGCCGACACCAAGCCAACGCTGACGCAGGAGGGCGGGCAGGCCCGAGGCCCGACGACCGGAGTCCTAGTTCAGAGAACTGACCAAGCCAAAACTGACGGCTCCGCTCCATGTCGGTTTCAAGAGACCTCCGTCACCACGCTGGGCACCTCGTCCTGAACGTCGTTGGATGCCCCGGCTCTTGCGGATGCCGTGGCGCTGTTGTGCATCGACTCACTGGATCCTTTCGATGTGCGGGTGGTCCGGGGATTCCGGGCAGATGTGGAGTTGCAGGTCGTAGCCACTGACAATCGTGAGCCGACGAAGTCGCCCGGAGACGTGCCGGGAAGGAGCTGCGGAGGATGTGCTTGGTCCTCTTCCGGGTTCCAGCTGTCGCCGCCCGATTCGGTGCCGGCGCTGGTGAGCAGTGGGTGCGCCTGGGTGCCGTACACGGAGCAGATCAGAGGCTCGGGATCGGTGAGGCCCCAACGGGTCCAGCCGCCGGTCTTCCAGCCGGGGGGGCAGGGACAACTCGTCCATGGAGAAACCCTCCGGGGTGACCTGGTAAAAGCTGTCCACGGCGGGTTCTGCTGTCTGCCAGTTACTCCAGTGCTCTAGGACTTGTCCGGCCGATCATGGCTGTAGGCAGCCGGGCATGATGCCCGGGTGAGCATCATCGTGAAGTTCTTCGTGGCGCCGGACGACACGTCAGCGGGTCTGGCCCTCCAGTCCGGGCCAGGACCGGCATTCGAGTCCCTCTCCTTCGGCAACTTCGATCCTGAAGAGGCCGTGGTGGAGTGGGAATGCCTTCTGACCGGCGGCGGCTTCGAGGAACTCTTCGAAGCCGGTGAGCCTCGCATCGTCGCCGACCAGGACCATGACGGGTGCGTCGTCTTCGCGATCTCGCCTCGCCTGTCCACTGCACTCGCGGACGCCGGGCACGCCAGGTCGCGAGACGTCGCCGCCTCGTGGACCCGGCTGCGTGCGGAGGACGGCGAGGTCATCGGCACGGAGATCGCCGACGCGATCGTGGGTGGTCTTGCTGCTCTCGTCAGCAGCGCCCGGCGCCAGGACCAAGGCGTCTACTGCTGGGTCGCGTAGCAGTTCATGACCGAAGCAAGATCGCGACGGCCGCCGCGGTGGCGGTGCCGAGGAAGAGGAAGACGTAGCCGCGCTTGTCGTATCGAGTGACGACCGCTCGGGACTGTTTCAGGCTGTTGATCGCCCACTCGACGGTGTTGTGCCTCTTGTACGGTCCTCGTCGAAGCTGGGCGGCCGTCCACCGCGTGAGCCTTTGCGCAGGCTGGCCGCCTGACTGTCGGTTTTCTCCGGGATGGTGTGGCGGATGCCCCGCCGTCGCAGGTACTCGCGAATGGGGCCGTTGCTGTAGGCCCTGTCGGCCGCAAAGCTGTCTGGCTTCATGTGTGGCCGTCCCAGGCCTGGCCCTGGGCACTCGGATCTTCTCCAAGACCCCCGTCCGGACCCGGTGCAGAATCCCGTCGATCACCTGCCGGTGGTCCCGCCACCTGCCACAACGCCCGTTGCTGACCGGCAGCAATGGTCGGGGCCGTTGCCATTCGGCATCCGTCAGATGACCCCGCCCCATGCTCACATCAACGGCTGGGGCACGGCGGCCGTCACGTGGCCGACACGACACCCTCGTGCCGGCCACCCTGTGGCCTGGAGAGGAGAACCCGACGGGTCGGCGGGTCGATTTCCGCTACGACGACGGCGATCTCCTCTCCGACCTCGAAGTCTTCAAGCGGGCGCACCGCAGCGCGGCCGGGGGCTTCTCTGAAGGGGACCAGCCCGGCAATCCCGTCCCCGAGGTCGACGATGATGCCGAAGGGAAGCACCTTCTCAACCGTCCCGCGGAGTTCCTGCCCCGCCGCCGTGCGGTCTGCAAAGGCCTGGAGGGGGTCGGGCTCCAGTGCCTTCAAGGACAGTCTGGCCTCCGCGTTGTAGGTGTCGAACTGTAGGAACTCGCACGAGACACGCCGGCCTACCTGAACGACATCGGTGGGAGCGTCGATGCGCAGCCAGGACAGTTCGGGAACGCTGATGAACCCGACACCGGGGAAGAGGGGATGGGCAGGCCCGTCGTCCAGGGCCACGAAGACCCCGAACCGCTCGATCGCCGCAACGGTGCCGGACAGGATGTCGCCGCGGTGCAGGGACTCCAAAAACGCCCAGAGTTCCGGGCTCTCAGACTGCCAATCCATACCGCCACCCTGGCACAGGACAATGTGGGCCGACCATCCTCTCAACGAGCTGTAGCCCCCGCCATGCCTCAGCAGCCGGGACCATGATCGGCCGGACCAGTCCTAATCTGAAGATCCAGATCTCAGAGGAAGTAGTTCCCCAGACATGACGTTCTCATCTGAGTCTCAATGGATCTGGTCCGGCGCCGGCGGATCAGATCGGAAGCTGGTCTGCACGACGAAATCATGAGAGCCGCATCAGGTGCACCATCAAGAATGGCGTCATGGACCATCGGATCGAAGTGCCTGAGCCTGACGATGCCGCCTCCGTGGGCCGGATGCAGCTGAGGGCTTGGCTCCAGACGTACCCCAACGAAGTCGCGGGGATCGATGAGGCGTGGATCCGTGAGCACCGAGGGGTCGCTGTCACCGCGGAGGGCATTGCCCAGTGGCGCAGGTTCATTGAGAGGGCTGTACAGCAGCCGGATCTGCTGTTCTGTCGTGTCGTCCGTTCCGGGGCGGAGGTCGTCGGGGTCCTTTGCGGCCGCCGAGATGAGATGGTCACCCTCGGGCCGATGTATCTCGTGAACGAAGCCCAAGGCCAAGGTATCGGCGGACGGCTGATGGACGAGTTCCTGCCCTGGGCGGACGGTGCTTCCACGCACCTGTGGGTGACCGACTACAACGCAAAGGCGATCCGCTTCTACGAACGGTACGGATTCAGGACCACTGGCGAGCGCGAGCTCTGGCGCGACAAGTTGCCCAATGTACGGATGGTCCGTGAGTCACTGTTGAGCGACAAAGTCCTCTGAGATGCCGGGCGAGTTGGGCCAGTTCAGCTGAGACAGGAACCGGATCGACCGAGACGGGACACCCACTCCGGCCCGGACTCTGGCGCGGAGCCGTCTGTCCTGTGACAGGGAACCTGGATGATTGCCACCGAAGTTGGACCACAAGCCGATCCTGGAGGGCAGGGACCCGTTGGTCGGCTCTCACTACCGGGCCCTCGCCGTGGCCGAGGAAGCCGCAGCGTAGGACGGCCTGCCTCCGCGAATACCTCCAAGCTCAGTCGCACCTGACCACGGAGATCCATAGCGGGACGGAGCGAACTCAGCGGTCCTGGGCCGGCCTAGCCGGCCCAGGACCGCCGTGGTCAGTTGCTGCAGCCGGTGACCGGGGCGGGGCCCGCACACTGGTCTGGCTGGTTGCCGGTGACCGAGCCGGGTACGACCGTGGCCGTGGCCCCTTCCTTGTTGTAGGTGCCGCCGCCGCCCTGGTAGGTGTTGTGGGCGTCTGCCTTCAGGGCATGCTTGGGCTGCTGCGAGGTACGTACGACCTTGTTGCCGGTGATCTTGGCCTGGTCCTCGACCGTGAGCGTCCCCATGTTCAGCACCCCGGCCCTGTTGCCGAGCGCGTGATAGCTGTGTGCCGGATTCCTGTAAGCGCCGCTGACAGTGTCGTTTTCGGTTCCAGCGATGTCGACCATGCTGGTCGACACGGCCCAGTTGGTGATCTTGGCTTGGCCGCGCAGGTGCACGGTGCCACCGCCCTGGCAGCCACGGCCCCATGGCATTGCCGAAGGCCGGGTCCTGGGCGCGGGATTCCATGCCGACTTGAATGTGGCAGCCGCTCACCTGCCGCCACGCCTACTGTCGGCCATGCGCGCTTTGTGCCGCGTGGGCAGGGCGGTCTCATCGGCACCATCGGCGCCCTTCACATCGAGGTTGCCCAGCGCGGACGCGGTGTCCGGCCAGGCCGGGAGTGCCACAGTCGTCCCGCGCACCAGGCCGCCCGGAGCAGAAAACTTCAGCAGTTCGCCGCACTGTTGGTGCCGTCCGCCTTCGACCAGGCCGCGTAGAAGACGCCTTCGCCTGCGACGATCGGTCGACCACGTCGGGGTGATGTCTCCTTCAGGACGGGCTCGGCCTGTCAGCGGGTGCAGCCCGACGCGCGACCGATGGGGCCATCTCAACCTTGCCGAGTCACCCGTCGAGGTTGACGGTCGCGGCCCGAAACTCGTGGTGGCCCATCCCTCCGGGCGCGTTGGGGTGGCAGGATGACGCGGTGTCCGACTCTCTGCGTGAACCGTGGCTGCGCGGCGTCGCCTTCAATCCGGCGGCGACCTCCGACGTACTGATACGCCTGATGGATCCAGCCGCCGGTGGGATAGGCCCGCTGATGTGCGAGGGCCGCGATCTGCCCGGCGACGTTGTCGACGCGGCGCTCCGCCATCCGGCGTGGAGGATCCGCGGCGCGCTCGCCCTCAACCGGCACGTCGACCCCGCGCGACTCGCCCCCTTGGCCACGGACCCGTCCGGGATCGTCCGCGGTTGGCTCGCCGGCGGCCCCCGCCCACGGGCCCGACGGGTCCGGCCGCTCCCGGAGGGCATCCTCGTCACCCTCCTGACCGCCCGGGACGGGGGCGATGACGGGATTCTCACCGAGAACGAGATCATCCAGGAGCTCACCTCCTCCCGGCAGATACCACTGTCGTTCCAACGCTCCATGGCCGGACACGAACACCCCACCCTCCGCGTGCGCGCGACCTGGGAGTGGCAGTGGCTCACCCCTGCGCAGCGGAAGGCCCTGCTCGACGACCCGGATCCCGCGGTACGGGAAGCGGCGCGGGAGAGCCGTTGGGAGCTGGATCCGCAGGCGGTGGAGGCCAAGCTGCCGACCATGGGCGCGCGCAGCAAGCCGTTCTTCCTCGGCACGTGCGCCCTGTCTACCGCGCTCGTCGAGGAGTGCTTCGCCGAGGACAAGGCCCATCCCCTGGCCTGGAACCGCCACACCCCGGCCCATGCCGTCGCCCGCCTCGCCCGCCATCCCGAAGCCAAGGTCCGCGAGATGGTCGCCGCCCGGCCCGACCTGGAACCGGACCTGGCCGCCGAGCTGCGGGAGGATCCGGACAAGGGGGTGCGGATGCGCGCACGCCTCCACCCCTTCCCCCGCACCTGGGCCGAGTACTGGGCGATCCACGCGGTCATCGGGCACGGCCCGGACTGCACCTGCCCGATCACCGAGCCGGCCGACGAGCCGTCGCCCGACTGGTTCGCGGCCTGCGCGGCGTCCGAGGAACCGGTGCTCCGCCAAGTCGCGGCGAGCTGGCCCGGCATGCCCGCCGAACTCGTCGACACCCTCGCGCGGGACGAAGACGAGGAGGTACGGATCCGGTTGGCCTGCCGCCACCCCCTGGCTCCGCCACACCTCCTCCTGGACGTCTTCGTCACCCGCCCGGTCCACCGCCCGCATCTCCTGACCCTGCCCGCGTTCCCCCGCACCGGCCTGACCCACCTCATCGGCCACCCGGATCCCGAGGTGCGCGCCCTGGCTGCCATCGATCCGGCCCTGTCCGAACCACCGTTGGAAGACCCTGATGAGTCGGTGCGCCGGGCTGCCGCAGCCAACCCGAGCCTTGCACCGGAGACCCTGGAGGCCCTCCTCGCCGACCTCCGCACCGCGGAGGGCGCTGCCGCCAACCCATCGCTGCCCGTCCCCCGCATGCACGCGCTCCTCGACCACTGCCTGAACGGCGCCGCCACCCCAGCGGCTGCAGACGCCGCCGCACCGGCAGACGTTTCCAGGGCTCATCAACATGTCGAGTAGCAGTCGAGTAGCAGCAGCGACCGACGACCGGTCATGCGCCCGCTTGAACGGAGCAGGACGCGACCGCCCGGACCAAGAGGTGCTGCGTAGGTTCACTGCTCCGCGACACCATCCGGATCCCTTCCGTCGGTCAGCCGGGGCCTTCTTCCAACCGTTCTTCATCTTGCTGCATGATGCTGAGGGAGTGCCCAGGGGATGTGCGTGCCTGTGCTTGTGTCCTCAGTAGTCGGTGGATGAGTAGCTGACGTGTGCGGTCCCATCGGGTGTGAAGCGGATGTCCAGTCCGATGTCGTAGGCGCCTTTCGTGCTTTCGGCCATGGGGTCCCGATGCACCGTCACACAGAGGTCAGTTGCGCATTGCGAAGGTATCCCCGGGGCCGGCGGGGGCTCGCGGTCGGTGAAGTACCGAGTTACCCAGGTGTCGACGTCAGCCTGCGGCATTTGCCAGGTTCCTCTGTAGGAGCGGTCCATCACGCCGTGGCTTTCGCACTTGGCGTGAGTTGCCCGTTCCGGGAGCTCGGCCATCGCGAACTCGACGGCTTCCTTGCACGGAACGTCCGTGGGCATGTCTCCCCGGAGACGGGAGGCGACGTTGACGGCTGAGCATGCGGCGAACATCACCAGGCCGGACACGATGACGAGGACGGGCAAGGCCCGTCTCTTGCTTTTGGATAGCTGCTCTGCCGACGTACTCACTGAGGGCCCCCTGTGTTGGTCCGCGCCACTACACATCCTGAACGCGTTCAAGATACATTCCTGGTCTTGTCCGGAAGTCGCACGGATCGCGTTCATCGGTTCGCCACCGCTGCGGCCGTCCTCACGCACTGCTCGCAAGGCATCATGCTTCCGCAGTCCGCGCAGAACGCCCGAAGGGCCTCTCCCGACTCCCGGCTGGGCTCGGCCGTGGGTGAACGGTTCAGGGGCTGCCCCGGAGGAATGGGTTCGACGACCACCCTGCCTCGACTCCGCGCCCCCGCCGCCGGCTGGCACTGACGGTCCGTGGCGCTTCGTCTTGTGACAGCCCCTGACGGTGTGCTTCGGCCGGTGTCAGGGGACCCGGTTACGGTTGCCTGGTGAATGGATCGAATGCAGCGGCCACCCCGGACGTGCCTGCCCAGCCCGACACGTTGTTGCCTCTCCTGGGTACCAACGAGGAGGTCATCGCCTTCTTTGTCGGGGTCGCGGACCTCGACGCGACGGACCCGGCCGACCACGAGTTGGAAGACGGGGTTCGGCTCGCCTCCGGGGCCCGGCTGGAGCAGTTCGCGCGTGCAGGTTCAGGGGACGCGTTCTGCTTCGTCGGCGAGGGCGGAGAGGATCGCCCAGTGGTGTATGTGAGCCTCGACGGCGAGGCCGGACCGCTCGCCCTCGGACTGCCGGAATTGGTGCGGCTGTGTCTCGTGGCACCGTGGTGGCGGGACGCTCCCGGACGGACAGCCGAGGAACTGCAGGCGGTCGCCGACGAGTACCGGGAGGACTGGCCCGACCTCAACCGACGACGCGACCGCGCGGCCCGGGCGCTCGGTCTCGATCCAGCCGCGCTTCCGTCCGAGGCGGCAGCCCTGGCCCGGCTTGTGGAACTCTCCAGGGGACCGGTCGCGACGGCCTGCCTCGTCGTCGGATACGAGGGCGATCCGCTCGATCCCCTGTTCTGCGCCGCCCCCGACCGACCCTGACCGACCATCCGGGACCTGACCGACGGGTGTCGGGTCGGCCGGCCGGACCGCAACCGGCTGGCCAGCGGCGGTGGGTGGGCAAGATCGGTCAAAACTCGTCGCGCCGGGTTGTTCGGTCCGGTGATCGGTCAGGCGGCGGCAGCCTGCCGCTTGGCGGGGGTGCTGGCGAGGCAGATGGCCTGCGGGGACGGACGGGTTGGCGATGCTGCTGCCGGCCATGGCGGCGACCGACGCGATGCACCGTCGGGCGGCGCCCACCCGCCGCCGGCTGTGGGCTACGGCTGTCAGAAGTCGTGCCCCATCGGCCGGATACGGTCGGGGCGCTCTTGCGGACCGGTCCTACGCTGGAGGCATGGCCACCGATCCCGCGCTGAGGCAAGGCCCCCACTCGACGGATCTGGTCCTGCGCGCCGGCCCGGCCGGGCCTGCGTGGAACGCGCTGACCTCGGCCGGGCCGGCGCTGTTCATTCCGCTCGTTCTGGGCGGGCCGACCCTGCTCGTCGCCTTCTGGATGGTGCTGGCCGGGGCGCGGGCGTCGACCGTGTTCCTGGTGGTGGGGGTGATCGCCGGGCTGGAGTACCTGCTCGGCTGGCCGGCGCTGGCCTTCTCCCGGGCCCGGGACATGCTGCGGGTGGAGTTCGCGCCGGCCGGGGCGCCCGCGTCCCTGCGGTTGGTCCGGGCCGCCGGGGCGGACGACTGGCTGCCCGTCGATACCCTGCGCGAGGTACGGCTGACGCACAAGGTGGTGGAGCCGTACCAGGGGGACCACAAGCCGGCCGTCTCCACGCTCACGCTGGAACTCGTCCTGCGAGAGGTCCGGGAACGGCTCTCGCTCCCGTTCGACGGCGACCCGCAGCGGCTCGCCGACGCGCTGAACGTCCTGCTCGGCCCGGCTGAGGTCGAGGTGGAGCTGCGCACCGAGCGCAGCACGCGCGATCGGCCGCAGGCCAACTCCGGCTGGACCTCAGGCGGTTCGGCGTCGGCCAACTCGGGTGGCGGCTGACCCGGTCTGCCCGTGTCAGAACGACTGTGAGGCCGCCGTCCATGGCCTGCCGCCCCCCTGGACCTCTGGCGCCGCCGCGGCGGCGTCGCCGGTCCCTTCAGCCCATGAAGCGATGGCACAGCTGAAGGAACAGATCAGGGTTGGCGATGTTCTGCATGGGTGCGCTGTCCACGGTGGTGCGCTTCTGGGATCCGTTGAAGATCAGCGTGCCGCTGAAAGACGAGATCTCGGTGATGTCCGACCAGGAGGCGGAGTGCTTGCGGCCCGCCAGGCGGTGCCGGTCGACCTTGTAGGCGCCGAAGTTCACCGTCTCGCCGCGTTCGATGGCGCCCAGAACCTTCGGTAGCTGCGTCCGCGTGACGGCCTGCATCATGTGTTCTCCCCAGACGTTCGGCCACAGGAAGAGCGCGCCCTGCACCAACGAAGTGAGGCCCAGGGACTGCCTCTCCTCCTTGAGGAACACCCGCATGCCGGGGCCGATGTTCACTGCGGCGCCGTGCGGGTCCACCAGGGTGTACCGGGCGTCCCACGGGACGCCGTTGCGGGTGCTCAAGTACCGCAGGACTCGCACCGTCTCCCAGTCGTACGCGGCCATGAATCCCTCGGGACCCGTCACCACCGCGCCGGTGGCGTGTATGTAGAGCCTCGACGCGTTGTGCTTGCGGACCAAGCGGCTCTGCTTGCTCCGGAAGGTCCGCGACCACTGCCCAAGGCCACGTTCGGCCGCCAACGCGCCGGCCTGGCTGGTCGGCTGCTCGTAGGTGTCCTTCTCTTCCATGTCTTCTCCCGACCTTGCACATTGGCGAATCATCAGAATGGCTGCTTGCTCGAGGCGGAAGGCTGCCGCGTCTCGACCCTGGGCAGGCCCCGTTCCCCGCTCGGGATGCGTGGTGAGTTCAGGTTCTCCGCACGCGGGCGCGGCGCCATGCTTCGGAGCGTGGCCAACCGCTGACCGGTTGGATGGTGCTGAGGCGGGCGGTTGGTCATCGCCGCGTGTGCTCGCACGGCTCATCGGCCAGGGATGCCGCGCCGGACGGCCCGGGCGGGGGCTGGGCGCTGCGGCATGAGGGGTCCCCGCAGAGCGACAGGAGGCGGGGGCGTGTGTGGTGGCGCGGGGGTTGGTGGCGCCTGCCCGTTCAGCCTGCGGCGGCGAAGGCGGCTTCGAGGCGCGGGACGTAATCGGCGAAGGCCGGGGCCCAGCATCCGTAGTTGTGCCCGCCGTTGCAGCTGGGGGCCAGTGACGTGCCGTCGCCGTAGTCGACGAGACGGCTGGGGATCCCCAGCTGGTCCAGGCGGGCCTTGACGGTGTGGGAAGCTGCGGCGGTGTTGACGTCGATGAGGTCGTTGTTGCCGGTATAGAGCGTGATGCCGGTACGGGAGAGCTTGGCAAGGTTGACCGGCGCGGCCGGATCAACCGCTTTCCACACACGGTCGGCGTTGAAGACCGGGTACGGGGAGCCGAAGATCGCGTCGCTGTCCACATAGGGGCCGTGGCCTGCGCAGTCGCCGGAGCCGGAGCCGGACGAGGCGCTCGCCGCGCACCAGGCGCCCGCGAGGTTGAGCTCGGTGGCCAGGACAGCCCCGCGGACCTCCCACATCCCGAAGTCGATGCCCCCCGACAGGGCGGCCGTGTGGCCGAACAGGTCAGGCCGGGCCTGGGCGTAGTGCAGGGAGCCGTAGCCGCCCATGGACAGTCCGACGACGGCGCGGTGGGCGCGGTCGGCGCGCGTACGGAGATTGGCGTCGATGAACGGGACGACCTGGGTGAGGTGGAAGGTCTCCCAGTTCGCCTTCCCCTCGACGGTGTTCTGCATCAGCCAGTCGGCGTACCAGCCCTTCAGTCCCCCGTCCGGCACCACGGTGATCATCGAGTCCGAGTGCAGTGCCGGCGCGGCCGCGACATCGTTCACGTTGCCGGCACCGCCGTGCAGGAAGTACGTGACGGGCCAGCGGCGGCCGGGGTCGGTGTCGTAGGTGGTGGGGAGGAGGATGCGGATCTTGTGCTTCCCGGAGAGCTGCGGGGTGGTGACGGTGATGGTGAAGTCGGTGGGGCTGTTCACCTGCGTGTCTTCGGGGACCAGGCTCAGACCGTAGCCGTCGTTGAAGGCGGGGACGACGGCGGAAGCCGAGGGGGTGGAGACGGTGACCGCCGGCGCGGCGGTCGGTGCTGCGGCGTGTGCGGCGGCGGTGCCCGTCAGGGCGGTGAGCGCGAGTGCCGCGCTCAGCGAGGTGAGTCGCAGGGACGTCATCGGAGACCCTTCGTTGAGGAGGCTCGCGGTGTGGTGAGCTGCCGCGAGCCGGACGTTCCGATGGTGGTGTGCCGAACGGCCTGGCCAACAGGCCAAGCCACCGGCCATTGGTGACCGGCCATCGGTGAGGCCCGCTCCATGCCGGGTACCGGGATCCCGGGTGCCGAGGTCACTCGCCGTCTTGTTCCCGCGGTCGCGAGGTGCTGGTCGAGGAGGGTGTGAACGTGGCCGGTGCGAAGTCCGGGTGCCGACTGCGGAAGGTGCGTCCGAGGTGGTGCTGGAGCCGGACGTGGCGGAACTGGTACACGGCTCCGGTCTGGCGTAGCACCCCTCGGTGATAGGCGTCGTCCAGGAACGCGGCCGGGTCCCAGGGGAGCCGTCCGGCCAGGGGCAGCCAGACACGTGCGAGCACGATCCACTGGCCCCAAGCGGTGAAGGTGAGCACGTAGGAGGCCGCGCCGCCCAGCCCGCCGACCGCGCCGATGAACAGGCTGTCCTGGACTCCCCAGTTGAGCGGTCCCATGGTGCCCTGGAGCAGACGGACGATCAGGTACCCGCCGAAGGCGATGGCGAGGGTGAACGCCGGAGCCAGGATGAGGAACTGCCGGCCGGCCGTCGTGCGGTTTGAGGACAGCAAACTGGTCGGAGTGGCCGCCGCGGTGACGTCCACAGGCACTTCGAGCGCGGACATGAGCCCGAAGACGAGACCGGCGGCCGTGCCGAAGACCAGTCCGAGGACCAGCATGTTGATCAGGGTGCCTTCGATGACGGTCGGGGCGGTGACGGATGTCCCCGCGGCCAAGGCGCGCCCGAGGGTGAGGGCGCAGGCGCATCCGATGCCCATGACGGTGCCGCCGATCAGGCCTTGTCCGAAGCGAAGGGTGAAGGTGTGCAGGGGGCGGCGGCCGAGACTCTCGTGCGTGGCGCGCAGTGTCAGCCGGATCCGGGCCGGTTCGAAAGCCGCTGCGCCGCCGGTCCTGTCCACCATCGTGTAGACGGCTCCGAAGGCGAGGCCTGCGGCGGGTCCCATGAGGGTGCCCTGCAAGAAGAGTTCGCCGATTGACAGTGGGGTGAGCAGGAGGCCGACAAGCCAGTCGGCCAGGGTGATGCTCAGGGCGGTGGCCAGGACGAAGGCCAGGGTTCGCGTCGAACGTGACAGCGAATCCCCCAGCTGCCACCACGCCAGGTCTTGGCGTTCGCGGTCGAGGCGGACCAGGTGGTGGGCGAGGTAGCCGAGCCGGCGTTCGGCCCGAGCCGGGTCCGCGTACGGCGCCCTGGGCTGTCGGCCGGCCGCGTCCCGCTCCGGGGCACGGCGTCGGTAGACCGCGGGCACGAAACCCGCCAGCAGATGCTCATCCAGGCTCTTCACCGAGGGGAACCGGGTGGCGTCCAGGAGTTCGCCGGGATCCCGGTCTGGCGTCTCGCTGTACAGGGTGCGGGCGAGGACGACCATGAGCGGGGTGCTCAGCACCGCGGCGAGGTTCGTGTGTGCCGGTCCCTGGTGCGTGCGCAGTTCCCTGAGGACCCCATCCCAGGCCGAGCCGGGCAGGTCCGAGGGGGAGGCGGCGCTCGCGTCGGACGGGACGGTACGGGTGGTGCGGGGCAGGTAGTCGGCGAGGTCGGTGAGGCTGAGGTCGGTGAGCTCGATGCCCCCCGCCCAGACGAGCGGCGCGTGCGCCGCGCGGACCGCTTCGGCGTACTCGTCGCGCCGACTGGTGAGGACGAGCGGTGAGGAGGTCGCGTTGAGTGCGTCCAGGGCGTCGCGCCGCAGGCCTTCGGCGATCTCGTCGAACCCGTCCAGGACCGGCAGGATGAGATCGGCGTCAACCAGCGCGGCGGCCAGGGGCGCCCCGCCGGAGCTGCGGCGCGCCAAGTGCGGGTGGTCACGCAGAAGCCGGCCGATCAGCCAGTCCCGCAAGGCAGTGGTCGACGGATCCCAGGAGCCGATGCTGAAGAGGACCGGTACGCGATGGTGCGAGGCCGGGGCTTCCAGGAGGTCCAGGACGAGCCGGATCGTGAGGATGGACTTGCCCGAGCCGGCCCGGCCGAGGATCACCAGCCGTCCGGAAGGGATCCGGAGGTAGACCGAGGCCACGCTCCGCAGGTCGCCGTCCAGATCCACCTCACGCGGAGTCTCACCCGGTCCCAGGCGCTGGATGTTCTCCGCCCGGTCGGTCAGAACCGCGGGCGCCGGCTCCCACCTGACGGGCAGGGGGAACGGGTCGTGGACGCGGCGTTGCGCCTCCTCGCGGCGCCAGCGACGCCGGACCTCCGAGGCCAGCTCCTGCACGGCGTCGGCGAGCGCGTCGTGGACGGGCGACCGGGCGGGCGGAGCGGGCGCGAGCTCTGGCAGTCCGGGGACGCCGGCGTCCTGGGCCGCCGACCAGGGTTCCTGGCTGGGCCTTGGGAAGCGTTCAGGTATGGATTCGGGCCGCGAGCCCGATTCGGTTCCCGCTCGGGCAGCAGGGGAGCCGGATGATCCGGTGAGAGCGGCCGCCAGGCGCAGACGGTCTTGTTCATCCAGGCCGAGCGCGTCCGCGAGCAGATTCACCGTCCCCATCCGGTGGTTCGCGGATCTACCGCCCTCCAGCCGACGAATGGTCCGCACGCTGACCCCGGACCGTTCGGCCACCTGCTCCTGCGTGAGGCTCGCTTCATCGCGCAGCTCGCGTAATAACGTGCCGAGGTCCTCTGTCATCCAGCGCCTCCCCTGACCACCACTACGAACGGCGGTGATCCTACCTGTGGCCGCCGGTCACCAATGGCCGGGTGGGTGACCTGTACAGCCCATACGACCGAGCTCACCATCGGGTCGGTGCCCCCCACCGAAGGAAGGCAAGGAGCCGATGTGGCCAACCGCTACTGGTGCGCAGAGTGCAGCTTCAAGACGCCCTGGCTCGAGAAGTCCGAGGGGCTGCGCCGGCAGATCGAGCACTACGCCCGCAAGCACCCGGGCACGTCCCCAGGTGGCCAGGTAGAGACCCGAAGACTCGGCCCCAGGGCGCGCAACGGAGGTCTCCTGCTGGCGGCCGCCGCACTCATCGTGTTCACCACCATCGTGGCCGCCTGGTGCCACTGAACGGCTGCGCGCACTGATAAGAGGCATCACCGACGGGGCACGGCGGAGAGCCTCCGGGCAAGGTGCCGGCGCCGCTCGTGACAGGGCCGACGCGGAATCTCGTACGAGATCGGCAAGCGGGTCCGGAACGCCGGGTCAGGTCCGCCTCTTCTTCGGGGATCCGGAACGGGTGCACGTTCAGGCCCGTGTCCGTCGCGCCGAAGAGGCCGCAGGCAGGCACCGGGTAGGCAGCAGAAGGGACCGCAGTGGGGAAGCATCTTCCGATTTGGCAACCAGAGTTGACGAGAGCGAGGGCATGCCGTGACCAATCCACCCAGCAACCCCTATGACCGCCGCCCCACCCCGGCACCGGCCTCCGCACGGCGGCCGGGCGTCGCAACGGCCGCAGGGGTCTTCGCGATGCTGCTCGGCGGGACCATGGCCTGCTACGCGGCGTACACCGGGATCAAGACGTTCGAGTCCGGCTTCGGCCCGCTCATCTGCCTGGTGCTCCTGCTCTTCGGCCTGTCCATAGCGCGGAACGCGTTCCTGCTCCTGTCAGGCGACGAGGACGGGGCTGAGAGACTGACCACGCAGCTCGGCATCATCGCCGGTCTGTCCGGCGTGGCGATCGGCGCCATGATCGCCCAAGCCGAATTCGACACCGAATCGGCACAGACCCAGATCATCGGGTTCATCACCGCGTTCGCGCTCGCGATGACCGGGATCACCCTGTGTTCGCAACGGGGCACGAAGGACTACCTGGAGGAGCGTTCCCCTTTCCCGCCCAGCCTGCCGCCCAACATCGGCTGACAGCCATGTGGCCCGGCCGCGCCTCTGCTCGAGTGGGTGCGCTGGTGGAACACCTCCCACCTCTCCCCCGCATTGGGAGGCCGCACTCCTCCGCAGTCATGGCAGACCGACCCCACCCCGGTCACCGGCGTACCCGGCAAAGCACTGATCGGGTTCAGGCTGCAAGGCGACAGCCGCATTCGGATGATCTCGACCAGCGGCGTCCGGTTTCGGCTGAGTGGCTACGGCGCCGACTGGATGGCCGGCTGCGCGGGCGACCCGGTCAGGCGCCCGGCTGGAGGCGGCCTTCTGCCCCTGGCCGGGAACATCGCGGCCTGCGGTCCCTTCTTCCCGCTGTGATCAGGGGGACGGTTGAGCATGGACGCGTAGGTGGTGGCACACCTCATCGCCGTCGAGGATGCGCGATCGGCGCAGTAGGTCGCGAGTGCCGCGCAGGTTCAGGGTGCTGTGCCAGGCGAGTCCCGGATGGCGGGCTCGGAGGTGGGACAGGGCTCGGGTGTCCAGGCCCGTGCCGAGGAAGCGCGGGTCGATGTCGACTGCGGCGATCACGGCCTCGGCGCAGGTGAGGCACATCCGGTAGTGGACCTCCCCGACGACCTTGCGGACGTGGATGAGGAGCAGGACCTCGTCGCCGGTGCCGGTGTCCCCGGGGATGTGCGAGGACAGCAGGTCGACGTGCTGGTAGGCGAGGAGCCGGCGGCGCAGCCGACGGAGCATCCCTCCCCCGCCCGCGTGCCGTCCCGCGCCGGCCGGAGGAGCCTCGCGGGGCTGGGGGGTACGGAACAAGGTGCTCGTGGGACGCGCATGATGTCCGTGCATGCCGCTCGCGTACCCCCGCGTCGGCGGCGCATGCTCCTCGGACCTGGCGACACATCTGAAAGGACGGCGCAAGGACGGCGCATGGTCTCGCCGGGACGGCGACCCGGGGGCGCCCCCGGGACGGCGACCCGGGGGCGCCCCCGGGGGGGCGGGTTGATCACCCGTCCCTTCCCCGCTTCCACCAGCGGGCCCGACCGTCCAGGAACACGCATACCAGTCTCATCCGCGGGCATCCGAACGGTACCCAGACGATGTGGTCGTGAAGACAAGGAGTGTCCGTGCTGCCCTGCAACGTGACCGAGAACGGTGTCCTGATCATCCACTTGCGAGCCGACCTGGATATCGCAGGCCGGGCCGCGGCCGCCTGGGCGATCGACGGCTACCTCACCGCCCACCGTTCCGCACCCGTCATGCTGGAACTCTCGGACGCGCCGCTGAGTACCGCCGCGGTGAGCACGGTCGTACGAACCCACCGCATGTGCCGCTCTTCAGGAGCAACGCTGACCGTCCTCGCGGCGACCGCCGAAACGCGCCGGGCGCTGGAGGCACAGACGGGGGCCGAGGGGCTGGCCGTCCAGCCCACCCGCCCCCTGGCCGCCGCCGCGTTCTCGGCTGCATCTACGCCGATCGCCGCGGCAGCGTGATACCGGACACCCCGACCCCGCCGGGGGCCGGCGCCGCCGGTTAAGCAGCGCGCACGGGCGACACGCGACGCAATGGCCCAGTCCGCCCCCGGGGGGCGGACTGGGCCATTGCGCACTTCGGCTACAAGGAAACGGCTTCCTTACCCTGCTGGGTGGCGCCTTACTCGGGATCGGTGCCAGGGCTGGGTCTTGGCCCACAACCGCTGTGCGCCCTCATCCGACAGGGTCAGCGGGAGGCGAGTACTGAGTCATCGAGAGCGCCCGTGCCGGGCAGGTGATGCCGGGCGGCTATCAGCGCGGCGTGCACGTCCGCCGTGCCGGTAGCCACACACAGGGTGTGCTCAACGTCCCTGATCTCCCTGCGCACGGGCGAGTCGCCTTCCGCGGCATCGAGCACGGACAGCGCCCAGTAGCGATCAACAAGCCCGGGAAGCACCGCCGGGTGAGCCATCAACATGGGTATTGCCTTCCGCCGACCGTTCCATCAGATGGCCGACGTCTACCCTGGCGATCACCGCTGAACCCCGGCACCCGGACGGAACGCGGGACTCTCTCCAGCGGGCCCCGTGCCGCCCTCAGGTTGAGCCCTCGACACGGCCGGCGGCCCGCTTCGTGTCACCGAAGGAGCGCAGCAGCAGGGTGGGGACGACAGCTTGACGCTGTCGTCCCCACCCTGGAGTGCTTGGTGCCCGCCCGTGTTTTAGAGGTGGTGCGGACCGTCGTAGTAGCCGCCGACCTGGCGCTGGTAGTCGGCATCACCGAGGTGCTTGTCCTTGTCGAACTCCGGAGCGTTCTTGATCTGCTCCTTCGTCCGGTCGACATAGATCTTCTCGTCGTTCGCGTCGATCCGGCTGATCGTGCCCGCGGGCAGCAGGACTTCCTTGCCGAAGATCCACGGCCCGGTGTCGACCACGATGTACGAGGAACCGACCTCATCCGAGTGCTTATCGACCTTGCCGATGGAACCGTCGCTCGCCTCGACCTTGTACCCCGTCAGATCAGCACCAGCCGAACGGTTGGACGCCTCGCGGTAGTTCCAGAAATTCTCAGTCATGCGAAAACAACTCCTTCGGTCAATGAGGACGGAAGGAAAGGAAATCCCTACCGTACCCTTTGCCCTCTTGTGTTCACGGCCGGAACTCGCGTTCCGGGATACTCCTCGCTTGCCCTGCGTTTTGTCTCGTACACCCCTCCGGCCAAATCCGGAGCTTGCGAGTCTGCGAGCAGCTACCAGCGATACCACCGGCCGCTACTGCCCTTCGGGCGGGCGACAAAACCGATCAGCCAGAGCACGAGGACCGCGATAGCGACCCACCAGAGAATTTTGATCGCGAAACCCGCACCGGCGAGAATCAGAACCAGCAGAAGAACAAGAAGCAGGGGACCCATAGTTATCAACCTCCGGGGCCTCATCTGCCCGACCATGCCCCGACCATGCGCACAGAACTTACCTGTTTCCTATCGATGCAGACGGGAAAACGTCTAGGCCGTCTCCGGTAACAGGCAACAGGCATTCTCGTGACGCCAGTCACCGACATCTTCGTACGATTGCTGTACTTGCCATCAGCTGGGCGACCTTGACGGGCGTCGAGCGTGTCAGCGAAGGCGCATCCTGGCGGATGGCTCTACTCAGCGGGCTGGTGTGGGGGGATAGCCAGCGCCTGCTGGTTTGCCGAATGGACGCAGATGGGCCGGCGCACCCGGGGCGACCTCGCAGCTCCGGCTGCCACCCGCCAGGACCTGAGCGGAACGGCGAGAAGCACCAACTGACAGGCCGACGTCGCAACGCCCAACGGTTCCATGTCGGTTTGCCGCTTCGGCCGCGCACGATCAGTCCCCACCTCCTGAAGGAGGCCCCTGCCGTCGTTTCACGCCGAGTACTGCCGGCCGCGCCGCAGGCACCACAGCCGTCTGCACGTCCGCCTCCGGGCACCGATCGCGCCCCGATCGACAGGGCAGGTCCGGAGGGGGCGCATCAGCCCGACCCCGCCATCGGAGCGCCTTCACGGGCGTCATAGACGCTCACGAGCGTGCCCAGGAGGTGATCACGTCCTATACCACCAGCCCCAGCGACCTGGCCTCGCTCCTCGAGATGCTGGGCTTACGTCCACCCGGGCAGACGTACGGGAATCGAGCCCGGACCGAAAGCAACCGAGCGGACCCCGGGCCGCGATGACGGACAGCAGAGATCCAGACGCGCTCATGCCGCCGACACGGCGTGGGAGCCGAAACCCTGATCCACCACCGCACACCCGCCCGCCAGTTGAGAACGGGCGGAGGAACGCGGTCAATCAGCGCCCCTTGTCCTTCTTGCCCTTCGCCTTCCCGGGGGTGTCCTTCGTCTTCGCCGCCTCCGGCGCCACCGGGGGAAGGCGATCACTGCCCCGCCGCGCCTCGGCTGTACTGGTGGGTATCTGAAGGTCGGGTCCCGTGGATGGTATTGCGGTGGGCAACGGCAGCGCGGACCGCACCGGCTGGGGCTCTGCCGGTGCAGTGCCATTCGATGCCGCCGGCTGCTCGTGGACCGGCGCGGTGGCAGGCCCGCCGCTCTCCCCTTCCGGGATAGCGCCCATCACCAGCGTGCAGGCTCCCGCGACACTCACCGCCACAAGACCCCATCGGGCCCTCTTCCGACGGCTCGCGGCGCTGCCATGCGTCGGTCCGGGCGTTCGTACGGGTTCAGCGCGAGGACCCGCAGCAGCGAGGGGCCGCGAAGGCGAGCGGTGGGTGGTGGAGGTGTCCGTGGGGTGCGGTTTCGATGCGGTGCGGGATCGCAGGGCGCGCGCGACGTCCTGCAGACGCAAGTGGACGGCGGCCGCATCGGGACGTACCGCAGGATCTCGGCCGGTCATGGCCCGCAGCAGGCGGGCGAGTTCGTCTGGCATCCCCTCGGGTATCCGGGGCGGATGAAGGAGGCGGGCGATTCCGATCTCCACGGGCGTTCCCTGGTGCTCCCGGTGGCCGGTGAGTGCTTCGAGGAGGGTCACTCCCAGGGCGTAGATGTCGCTGGCCGTACTCGTGCCTTCGCCGAGGAGCTGCTCGGGAGCCATGTAGGCCACGGTGCCGACCAGGGCGTCGGGTGCGCTCACGGAATGCTCGTGCACGGTCCTGGACAGCCCGAAGTCGGCGAGGTGCGGGGAGCCTTCCTCGCTGAGCAGGACGTTGGACGGTTTCACGTCATGGTGGATGATGCCGTGGGCGTGGACGTGGTCGAGGGCCGACGAGATGTCGGCGCCGATCCGTGTGACCTGGACTGGGCTGAGGGGGCCGGCGTTCACTCGGGCGCGCAGGGTGGCGCCACGGATCAACTCCGTGACCATGAAGGCGCCCTGTCCGTGGCGACCGGCATCGTAGACGGTGACCAGGGCACGGTGGGAGAGGCGGGCCAGCAGGCGTGCTTCGTCGCAGAAGCGGTCGGCAGTGACCGTGTCCGTGCCCGTGCGGAACACTTTGACGGCCACCTCACGGCCCAGAACTTCGTCGACGCCGCGGTAGACGTCCGCCGTCCCGCCGGATCCTATGGCGCCTTCGAGCCGGTAGCGGCCGCCCATCAGAGCGTCGCGTTCGGGCAGTGCTCCGTACGTGGGGACTGGCCGGGCCGGCATAGTGTCCTCTTCCGCTCGCGGGCTGTCCCGCGCGCCTACCCGTTGCGAGTCGTACCACGCACCGGCTCCCGGCAGCGAACCCGGCGGGTCGTGACCGCCGGCGATCAGCCCGACGCGACCTGGAGTCTCAGCGCACCTGGACTCCGATGAGGCTGGTGTCGTCGTCTCGCGCACGTCGGTGCAGCGCGAGGCCGTGGTTCGCTGGAGGCCGGGGTCGATGGCCCGGTCCTGTCCTCAGATGACGTAGATAGAGGCGGTTTCCTTCCAGCTGTGGTGTCGGGGGACTCCTCGTCCGCAGCCCGGGGCTTGCGAACGCAGGAGGCCGCCCGCCCGCGCGGCAAGGGGGCCAGGGCAGTCGCTGTAGAGGGTGTCGATGGCCGGCGCGGGGTGCAGGGTGGTCGAGCGGTCCGGCTCGGCGACGATGGCGTCCTTGAGCTGTTGGGACGCACCACCCAGACCGGCCGCGCTCTCGCCGGCATCGAGCACGAACGCTGCCAGGTAGACCAGGTGTGACGCTCCGCGGACCCCTGTGATCACCGACCCTCCGTAGGAATGGCCAAGGACGACCGGGGCTCGGGCAACGCATCGGTGGCGCCCTGGACGGCGGCGGTGTCGGCAGCCAAAGAGCCACGGTGGAGCTCGGGCACAGCAGGCTCGGTTCCGTCGGTCCGCAACCGTTCCGCCAACACCGCAAAGTGCTCGGGACGGTAAAACAGACCGTGAACAAGCACCGCAGCGGCCGACTCGTCCGTCTCCTCACATCGACACCGGACCGGTGAGCCCAGCCCCGAAGCGCGGCCACCCCATCGCCTTGATCCGTGCTTCCCGGAGATGTTCGCCGTGCCCACGTACGAGACCCTGCCGCGCCTCGCCTCCGACCTGAGCAGCCTCATCCCCGGACAACGCTGACGCTTCCGCCGTGCCGTCAGCGACTTCGTCAACGACCAACGCGCCGAAGGCCATTCCCGCGCCTGCTCCCGCGTCAAGCACCTCAGCGGGTTCCCCAGCCTCTACGAACTCATCTCAGGACCGTGACTGCGGGAACGCTGAGGGTTCGAGACCGGGTGCGACGGGGCCGCCCTGTTCGTGTGCGCCCCCGTCGCTCGATCACCTACTCAGAGTGCCCATGGCCGGAGCATGTCCCTCATCGCATCGGTCATCGCGATTTGCAGCAGCGGGCCGTAGGTGATCCGGCCGACGCCGAGGCGGCGAAAGCGCTCAAGATCATGCTTGACGGGATGGGCCGTGGAGTTCACAGGAACGGTGACGGCACCGGTCACCGCGACGAGCAGGTCGTCGTCATCCTGAATGCGAACGGGGTAGACACTGTCGGCGCCGGCCTGCTCCATAGCCAGCAGTCGCTCGATCGCCTCCTCAAGGACGCTGGCGGTGTCCTGCGCGTGCGCGAAGAGGTCAGTGCGCCCGTTGATCCAGACCGGGATGCCCGCGTCATCGGCAGCCGTGCGGAGGCCTGCGATGTAGCTCGCGTGCTCATGTGTGCTGCGTAGGCGTCCGCCCTCCGAGTGGACGGTGTCCTCGATGTTGAGGCCGACACCTCCGACCTCGGTGAGTCCGGTGATGAGATCCGCGGGCTCCTGTCCGTACCCGGCTTCCAGATCCACGGAGACGGGGATACCGACCGCTTCGATGATCGGCCTGACGGCGGCGAGCACTTCCTCGAAGGTCTGTCCTTCTTGGTCCTGAGCCCCCCGGGAGCTGGCGAGTGGATGACTGCCGATCGTCAGCGCGGGGAACCCGGCATCGGCTGCCGCCCGCGCGGACCATACGTCCCAGACGGTCGGCAGCACGAGCGGCTTGTGGTCGGCGTGCAGTTGCTTGAGGCGTTGAGCGCGCTCAATGGTGGTGCGAAGGTCCATGTCGAGACGTTACCCCTGATCACCACCGACAACGTGCTGACGCGGCAATGCGCCATGACGGAGAAGTGCAAGCCTTCTCCCTGCCCCCCATCACATCGTCATGCGGCCGGTGTGGATCTCGAGGTCGGCGACGGTTTCGTCGCCGGCGCGTAAGGGGTGCAGTTCGCGGCAGATGCGGACCTGGTCGGCGATGACTGCGGCGTCCTTCACGTCGGTCTTGCCTTCGCCACGGTAGCTTCCCGCCGGCATGGCCACAGGCACGCCGATCTTGTCGTGAGCGAGCAGCCACGCGACCACCGCCGACCGGTCGAACAGCGGCTGCACCTCCGTGCCGCCCACCCTGACGGGAAAGTCGTCGTACCGGCGCCGCCACTTCACGACCGCGGCACGGCACACCCGCGCCACCTCCCCCAACTGCACCCGGTCCCGGCCGGGAACGACCGGAGTGAGGACTGAGATACAGGGCAAACTGGTCGGACTCGCCGAGCGGGCCCCACCGTACGGGCATGTGGATCGTCACGCCGAAACAACCCCGCGACCGGCTCAACGACGGCTCCCCGACTCTGCCCCCGACCCCGGTGGAGCCGGCACCCCGCCATCAGGCGCACAGCAACAGCTCCTCCAGGCCGTGGCCCAGATCCACCACCTTCCGCCTTCACCGCCTAGCCATCCGCTACGAGATGGCGGGTTTTGGCCTGCTTCAGGAGAAGGCGAATCCCCAACCAGCCTCAGCCTGAGCCGAGTAGCATCGCGAATCAACACACATCCCTCCAGAAAGAGCGTGGACCACAGTGGCAAACGAGCCAGTCAGCACCCCGAACCAGAGCAAGTACACGGACCACCTGGCCGCTGCCCTCGCAGCCAACCAGGCCGAGCAGGCGATCCTCACCGACCGTCTCAGCAAGCTCCAGGGAGAGGAGAAGTGGCTCGCCGCGGCACTGGTGGACACTGCGCAGGATGCCCATGCTGAGCCGACACCGGCGCCTGTCCACACCACGCGCCGCACTCCCCCGGCCGGCGAAGGCACGGATACGGCGGCCGTGCCGCCGCCGAGGGCGGGAAAGGCCACCGCCAGCGCAGTTTCGGTGAAGAAGACCACCACCCCCGGGAAGACTGCCGCCAAGAAGGCCACGGCCAAGACCGGGGCGACACCTGCGAAGAAGAACCTGGCCGCCAAACAGACGGCTGCCACGAAGACCGCAGCCGATGAAGCCCAACACCCCGCGACGACCGGGCCCACCCTTGGCCAGCTCCTCAGCGCGATCCTGTCCAAGCAGCCCGGCGAGCCCAAGAAGGTCAGCGAGATCCAGAGCGAGTTCCAAGCGGCGCACCCCGAGCGGGGAGCCTCAGTGCAGACACTCCGCAACGCCCTGCAGAGTCTCGTGAAGAAGGAAGAGCTCGAGAAGGTCAGCCAGCAGGGCACCGTGTTCTACACCTGGCCCGTGCCCGAGATCACCCCCGCACCCGTAGACGAGGCCAAGCAGCCAGTACCGACAGCCGTCTGAGAGCAACCCCCGGTCCCGGCGGTGAAGGCACCATCCCCAGCACACACCCAGAGGCGAGGCGGTCTGCGGCACGAGACCGTTCTGCTTCTGGGACTGCGGCGTCATGGGCCCTGTGCTGTCGGGCCGGGGCGGGGTGCGGAGTTCCGCTGCGGCTCGATGTGCCGTGGAGTCCGCCCTATTGGACCGGTCCACGCCGGTCTGGATCGGCTGCTGGGTGCTGGGTGCTTGAGTCCCCAGCGTCGCGGAGGTGAGTAGCGCGAGGCCGTTGGTGAGTACCGAGACGGTGGCCGAGGCCGGTTGAGGACAGGGTGTTTCGACACGAGGGGCGGGCCGGACATCCGGACGCGGTGCAGGAGGAGCGAGACCTTCGCTACGGCCGGGCGGGCCCGTACGGGCCTCCGCCCACGCCCATTCCTCAACAACGGGAAGGTCGAAGCGCTCGCGAACCTTCTGCAGGGACAGGTCGCGGGCGAGGGTGCCGCCGCAGAACCGGACAGGCCGACTCCCACCGTCCGTCCGTCCGTCCGGTCACCAGGTCGACGCCGAAGCCGGCGGCATCTCCCCGACATCGCTCCTGGCGTCCTCTTCGCCGGAGACGACCTCGGACCGGCGGCTGGGCCAGCACAAACAGCCCAGCACCTGGGGACAACCAACCGGCGAGCAGCAGGACCGGCTGACCAAGCTCGGCGTACAACCCGCCCAGGCTCCCCCTCCCCCTCGCCCCTCCTCCTCAGCCCTGCATGCGGGCAAGGGCCCGAGCAAGGCGGAGCAGGCGTTTCAGCGGGGCCTGGCAGCTCTCATACAGTGAACGTTTTCAGCTTCGCCACTCCAGGGTGACGCCACGGCCCTCGCTCGAGCCTGGAAGCTCCTCGGCTGGGCCCGCCGGGCACGGTGGGTTGTCTGTGAAAAGTCGCTGGCGGTCACTTCGCTGAGGGGCCGGTCCTGCGCTTCGGGGCGGAAGGTGACTGTGGGCAGGGATGGAACGCGTGCTCGAAGTACCATCCCTGCAAGGTTCTCCGGCCGGTACTTCCCAACCTCTGCAGTGGCGTAGTCGGACGGAGACATCCATGGAGAGAGCACAGAGAGCATAGGGCGATGAGTGTGGCTGAGAGTTGGTCGCGTGTGATGAGCCTTCTTCGAGAGCACGCGCCGGCCGATCACGCGGATCTGCCTGGGCCCGCTACGGAGCAGATGCTCGCGGCAGCCGAGGAACGGATGGGAATCTCCCTTCATGGGGACCTGCGGACGTGGCTGTTGCAGAACAATCTGGATCTGCCGCAGGAGGACGTCGACGACGACGTGATGTGCTGCGGCTTCGACCGGTTCCCCGACGAGGGACGCTTCTTTCTGGGCATCCGGGCGATGGAGAGGCTCTACGCGAATCACCCCTTGTCCGGTGGGGACGAATGGCGCAAGGAGTGGATCCCCTTCCAGTCGGACCGGGACGGCTGGTTGGGGCGGTTCATCGACGCGAGGGACGGACGTCTCGGCAGATGGTTTGTGGGTGAGCCCACGGTCACCGGCGAGTACGCGTCACTGGCTCACTACTTCGACTCCGTGGCGGAGATGCTGACGAGGATCGGCGCGGGGGACTATCCGGTCTGTTCCGTTGCCGAAGGGCGACTTGTCTGGTCGTGAGACGGTTGCCCACTGGATGACGACCATTGCCAATCGGTCCTCACCCTAGGAACGGCAATGAGATGCATCAGCGTTGACGTTCCAGGGTGAGGACGGCTGCGGCGATGACGGTCATCCGGTTGGGCTGCAGCGGGCCCGGCGCAGGATCTGCCAGGACTTGAGTCGCGCGATGCTTCCTTCGACCGGTGCTCGTGCCGCTGACAGGGCTCGGATGATCGTCTGCTGGGTTGTGGTGAGGTCCTGGCCGGGAAGCCGTCTGATGGGCGTGGTCGCGGGAGGTTTCCATCGCACTCATGACGTACATCGACGCGTCGCCCGGCAAAACCAGGTCGGTAACCAGAGCGTGCATGTCCGCATAGTCGAGAACGAGGTCGCGGGCGCGCGGGTCCCGTACCGGCAGGAGGAGCGGGTCAGGCGGCGGTGGCAGGGTGTTCACCAGTGCAGTCTTGTCGCCGAAAGGCTGGCGGTGCCATCGGATTTACTCGGGGCTGTGGTGTCCCGCTGCCACATGTCGCCACCAGCCCGGTCCGACCTTGAAGAACAAGTTGAGTACCTGTTCCCGAACCTCGACCGTGCGGCCTGACCTTAGGAGCGCGGGCCTTGGTGAGCGCTGCACGCGGCCCGCAGGGTAGTTGGGCGCGTCGACATGACGGGGGACGCGAGTAGCTGGCCGTTGGACGCACTCCACCGGGCCTCCTGCTGACTCCCTTCCCGGGAACCGGCAGGGGTGGGGTGGTTCCCGGGAAGGGAGTGAACAGGAGGCCCGGATCGCCTCTGGGTCGGCAGCCTCCGCCACCACCCGCGACCACAACGGTGGGCCAGCACCCGGCGGCGGTACCAGGCCCGAGCCCCTCGCCCTACGTCAATGAGATCTTCGCCGCGCCGGGCCTGGGCTACCCCGACGAGGCCATGCAGCAGATCTGGAAGGAGATCACCGACCCGGACCCGCACCTACAGCGCCCCCTACGCGGCACTTCAGTATTGGTGCGCGAAGTGGCTGGACCGACCCGGCGGCCGCGTCCTGCCGGTGGCACGACCGAGCAGCCCACCAAGCCGGCCGATGCTGAGCACGGGCCCGTGAGCCGACGGCCTCAGCGCAGCGGCACACGGCCGCTCAGGAAGCTGATCGTGGGGCCGGCGCGTTTCCGTACACAGCGATCACTTAGCATGTGCCAATCAAAAGAACATGGCAGAGCATTGTGTTGCAAGGGGAAGCTGTGCGCCTGATCAGGCACTTTAAGATGGCGGTCGCGGGAGTGGCAGGAATAGCTCTGCTCGCCGGGTGTGCGGGTGCACAGGACTCAGTGGAGTCGAAGCAAGGTTCGCCGTCCGGGACGACGCTGCCTGTGAAGACCGGTGCGCGCGATGTCATCCACACCTCCATCGACGAGAAGGAGTACCCGGTCCGGCTCGCGGTCAAGAGCCTGGTCCGCGGGTCGGAGAAGGACCTCCAGGGTGTGCGTGTCGAGGGCGACCTGGAGGGCAAGGTCCCTCACTACCTCACCTACGAGGTCACCAACACCGGCAAAGAAGCGATCCCCCACGCCTATGAGGTGTTCCGCAACCTCGCCCTCACCGGGACCGACTGGGCGCCTGGAACGCAGGTCAGCATGAGCGCCTCGGAGCTCTGCCAGGACACCTCGCCGGACACGCTGGCCCCCGGCGCCTCGTACACCTCCTGCGGGATGTACATGGTGGCGAAGGACGTCGGCGCGATGTCCGTCGTGCACACCGCCGGGGGCGGGTTCATCACCCCGGCCAAGCAGGTCGCTTCCTGGCCGGTCGGCGGCGGCCTCGCCACCGCCTCGAAGGACATGGCGAACGCGGGCGACACGATCGCCGTCAGGTGGGACGCCGGCAAGCAAAACGGCGGCGTCCTCGAACTGCCCGCCACCCTGAAGTCCGTGAAGAAGGGCAGCCCCGCCGACCTCGCCAAGCTCGGTCTCAAGCTCGACGACGAGCAGCGGCTGCGCACCCCGTACTACGTGACGATCTCCTACCGCAATCCCGGAAAGAGCGACCTCTACTCCCCCCTCCTGCCTAGTAGCATCCGCCTGCTCACCGAGGGCGGCCAGCAGATCGGCGGCGTACCCGCGCAGCTCCTCGACGGACCGGGGATCACCGCCTGCCCCTCCCAGCAAGACCAGACCATGGTTGCGCCCGGCCGCAGCGTGACGCAGTGCAGCATCCACCTGACAGCCGACGGCGACGCACCCGTCGCCGTCGGCTTCGAAGACGCCGACGAGGGCGACCTCTCGGGCTGGCGAGCGACTACCTCCTGACGCACCCGGTCAGGCCCACCCGGCGGCGCAGGGTTCCTAGGACCGCCCCTCGTGATGGGTGCCCGCCGGGAGGGTGCGGGTGGGCGGGATCGCCAGGCCCGTCGGGGTGTTCAGGCCTGTGACGGGGAGGGTCGTCTGGCCGCTGCCGTCGGGGGCGAGGCGGACCACCCGGTTGTTGAAGGCGTCCGCGACGTAGAGGCGGCCCCTCCCGTCGAGGGCCAGCCCCAGCGGGTCGTTGAGCCCGGACGCGGGGACCGTGCTCTGGCCGGAGCCGCCGGCCGCCAGCCTCACCACACGATTGTTGCCGGTGTCGGAGACGTAGAGGTTGCCCGCCGGGTCGAGGACGATGCCGGCCGGCTGGGAGAGTCCCGTGAAGGGAAGGGTGCGCTGCGCGCCGCCTCCGGCGGGGAGGGTGACGACGCGGTCGTTCACGAAGTCGGTGACATAGAGGGAACCCGCGGAGTCGAAGGCCAGGCCCCAGGGGTGGAGGAGTCCCACGGTGGGTACGGTGCGCTGCCCGCTGCCGTCCGCGGGTACCTCGACGACCCGGTCGTTGAAGCTGTCGGCGATGTACAGATCGCCCTCGGCGTCCAGTGCCAGCCCGAGGGGGCGGGAGAGCCCGTCCGTCGCGACGGTGACCTGGGGGCCGCCGTCCGCGGGGATCCGTACGACCCGGTTGTTCCCGGTGTCCGCCACGTAGAGGTCGCCCGCGGCGTCGACCACCATGCCCGTGGGCCGGACCAGGCCCATGGCGGGGACCACGTCTTGGCCGCCGCGGCGCGCCACCCGCAGCACCCGGTCGTTGCCGTAGTCGGAGACGTACAGCGGGCTGCCCCCGCCTCCGGGTCCCGGGTCGGAGGCGGCTGCCGTACCGGCCGGGGCCAGCCCGATCGCGCACAGCGCCAGCAGCACCAGGAGGGAGCCGGCCCTGCGGCCGGAACTGCCCGTACGGTTCGTACGCGGGGGTTCGGGAACTGCGGAACGGGGCACGGCGCACCTACCTGTCCTGGTCGTCCGGCCGCCGAGGCTAGCCCCGGCGGCCCGTCCGCTCCCCCGCACCACGCCACGGCCGGGCCGCCATGCACACGGACGGCCGGGCGGTCACCCCGGCTTGTCCTCACCTCTTCGGGGTCAGCCGGTCCTGCCCTCGGTCATGTTCTTCAGCGGGTCCCCGGACACCCCCGTCGACTTCTGCTTCAGGTGCGCCGCCGTGCCGAGGACGGTGGCCGGTGCGGCCGCCTGCACCGGCCTGCCGTCGGACAGCCGGCCTGCCGCTCCCGTGCCGGCGGTCCGATCCTGAAGAGCTTCTACGCCGAGAACCGCATCATCGGCGGACTGGCACCACACCAAGCGGCAATGAATCGAAAAACGGGCTACACGCCTTCCCGCCTGCGCCGATAAGAAACAGGTAAGTTATGCGCGCATGTTCGAGGGGCGGTCGGGCAGATGAGTGCTCGGAGGTTGATAAATATGGTTCCCCTGCTTCTCGTTCTTCTGTTGGTTCTCCTTCTCGCTGGTGCGGGTTTCGCGATCAAAATTCTTTGGTGGGTCGCGATCGCGGTCCTCGTCCTGTGGCTGATCGGATTCGTCGCTCGCCCGAAGGGCAGCAGCGGCCGATGGTATCGCTGGTAGCTGCTCACAGAACCGCAGTTCAGATGCAGTGTGGCGGGGGGGGGGGGGCCCCCCCCCCCGGGGGGGGGGGCCCCCCCCCCGCCCCCCCACCGCCCCCCCCCCCCCCCCCCACCCCGGGGGGGGGGGGGAAAGGGGGGGGGTGGGCAGGGCCGGGCGGG
>NZ_JBIAPV010000009.1:0-323609 GCF_042888445.1 Streptomyces sp. NPDC002886 | reverse complement strand
GCCCTTGAGGGACCGGCCCGCACCGAAAGGACACTGGACTGCCGGGCTCCCCCCGGACCATGTCAACGCCACCGACCGGACCGCAGCACAAGCCCCGCCCCGGCCCCGCCCCCCCGCCCCCTCACCCCGCCTGCAGCGCCAGTGTCGGCGACAGCTTTGCCGCGCGGACCGCCGGGTAGAGGCCTGCCACCGTGCCGATGGCCAGGGTTGCGGCGAAGCCGCCGGTGACGGCCCAGAGGGGGACCACCCAGGGGAGGTCGCCGGCTCGGGCGTACACCGCCGTGGCCGCTGCGCCCAGGGCGATGCCTGCCAGGCCGCCCAGGCCCGACAGGAGCAGGGACTCCGTGACGAACTGGATGCGGATCTGGCCCTTGGTGGCGCCCAGGGAGCGGCGCAGGCCGATCTCGTGGCGGCGTTCGAGTACCGAGATGATCATCGTGTTGGCCACGCCGACCCCGCCCACCAGCAGGGCGATGCCGCCCAGGCCGAGGAGGAGGGTGCTGAAGGCGCCCTCGGTGGCGGCCTTCGCCTGGAGGGCCGCCGACGGGTCCGTGACGGACACCGCGCTCGGGTTCTCGGGGTTGGCCGTCTGGCCGATGAGGCCGCGGACCTCCTGGACGCGGTCGTCGTCGGAGCGTTCGTAGACGGACGTGGGATGGCCGTCGAAGCCCAGGAGGCTCTGCGCGGCGTCCCAGCCGATGAGCGCCGAGCGTTCGATCTCCGGCGCGAGGGGGATGGGCTCCAGGATGCCGATGACGGTGAAGTACTGGCCGCCGATGAACACCTGACCGCCCGGCCCCGTGATGCCCAGGCGGTCCGCGGTGACGTGCCCGAGCACCACGGACGGGTAGCGGCCCGTCGCGTCGTTGAGCCAGCTTCCGCTGTGCATCCGGGCCCGCAGCGTCTTCAGGAGGTCGCCCTGTGCCGCCTTGAGGGCGATGCCGTTCGTCTCCTCCTTCGGGATGTTCTCGCTGCGGCGCACGGACTCCTTCACGTCGCCCGTCACGCCGACCGATTCGACCCCGGCGATCCGGCCGATCATGCCGGGGGCGTCCTTCGGCAGCTTGGTGTCCTGTCCCGAGAACATCGACGGGCCGGGGCTGGCGACCAGCATGTTCGTGCCGAGCTTGTCGAGTTCCTGGAGCAGTTTGGCCTGGCTCGACGAGGAGATGCCGACGACCGCGATCATTGTCGCGATGCCGATCGCGATCCCGAGCGCCGAAAGGAACACGCGCATGGGCCGCGAGCGCAGCCCCGCCGATCCCACGTGGAACACGTCCCGGGGGCCGAGGCGCGGCGGAGACAGCTTGCGCGCCTTCCTCTCGGCCGCGCGGGACTCCGTACGGGACTTCGTACCGGAACCCATCACGCGCCCACCCCCAACGCATTCGTGCCCGTGCCCGCGTCCGGGTTCCACAGGTCGGCCACGATCTCGCCGTCGCGGATGCGCACCTGGCGGGGCAGGCTCGCGGCGATCTCGTTGTCGTGGGTGATCACGGCGATGGTGGCCCCGTCCTGGTTGAGCTCGTGCAGCAGTTCCATCACCGACTCGCCGGACGCCGTGTCCAGGGCGCCCGTCGGCTCGTCGGCGAGCAGCAGGTCCGGTTCGCCCGCCACCGCGCGGGCGATCGCCACGCGCTGCTTCTGGCCGCCGGACAGTTCGTGGGGCCGGTGGTCCATGCGGTCGCCGAGGCCGACGCGTTCCAGGGCGCGTTCCGCCCGCCGTCCGCGTTCGGCGCGGGAGAGGCCGGAGTAGAGGAGCCCCTCGGCGACGTTGGCGCGGGCGCTGATGCCGGGGACGAGGTGGAAGGACTGGAACACGAAGCCGACGTGCCGGGAGCGCAGCGCCGAAAGCGCTCGGTCGGAGAGGCGGGCGATGTCGTAGCCGGCGATGGCGACGTGGCCGGCGGTGGGCCGGTCGAGCGTCCCCACGATGTGCAGGAGGGTGGACTTTCCGGAGCCCGACGGCCCGACGATGGCGAGGAGCTCGCCGTTCATGACGGTGAGGTCGACTCCGCGCAGGGCCGCGACCCCGCCGGGGTACTCCTTGGTGACGCCGGTCAGTTCGACGACCGCGTGGGCGTGCTTGTTCATGACGCGGGGACCCCTACGAGCATGCCCTCCTTGAGGGCGTCCCCCTTCACCTCCACCCGGCCCTTGCCGAACATGCCGAGCTCGACCTTCACCTCGCGGACCTTGCCGTCCTCGACGACCTGGACTCCGAAGCCGCCTTCGGCGAGGGCGAGGAGCGAGTTGACGGGTACGGAGAGCACGCCCTTGCGGACCTCGCCCGTCAGGCCCACCGAGACGGGCGACTGGTCGGGGCCCGTGGCCTCGGCGGGGTTGTCGAGGGCGACCTCGACGTCGACCTTCGGCTTCTTGTCCCCGCCGCCACCCCCGCCCCCGCCGCCCGAGGACGGGTCGTCGTCGTTGGCGGTGGTGCCGATCGAGCTGATCTTGCCCTTGGCGGTGCCTCCGCCGGGCAGGCTCACGGTCACCGGGTCGCCGGTCTTGACCTTGCCGGCCTTGGCCACGTCGAGCTGCAGGCGGACCATCCGCTCGGTGCCGGTCAGGGTCAGGACGGGCTTGCCGGCGGCGGCCTCGTCACCGACGGCCATGTCGTTCTTCTGGATCCGCTGGGGTCCGGAGGCGAAGGCGATGTCGTCCTTGCCGACCTCCCCGGTCTCCTTCACCTTGTGGGACTTCTGCCAGCGCTTGACGGCGGTGACCGTGCCGTCGGTGAAGGTGCCGTCGGTGGTGTCCAGGCCGGTGCCGAAGCCGAGGGCCTGGAGGTTCTGCTTGAGCTGCTTGACGTCCTCGCCCTTGTCCCCGGACTTCAGGGACCGGTACACGGGGGTGGTGCCGTACATCAGGCGCACCGGCTTGCCGTTGACCTCGTAGAGCTTGCCGTCGCGCTCCACGGAGGAGCCGGCGGCGGCCACCCAGGTCAGGGTCGCGGAGCCGGAGCCCGCCCCGCCGGAGCCGGAACCGGCACCCGCCCCGCCCGTACCGGCGCCCGCACCAGGGGCGCCGCCCGTCCCACCGGTCCCGCTCGTCCCTACCGCGTTGAGCTTGCGCTCCTTCGCGAAGCCGAGGGTTCCGTCGACCTTGATCCCGGAGCTCAGGTCGCCGCGGGTGACCGGCGAGGTCGCACCCGGCAGCCCGTCCGAGCGGTCCTGCTTGGAGCCACCGCCCTCCGGTCCCGGCTGGGCGACGACCGCGTAGCCACCGCCGGTGACGGCGAGTACGACGACCAGCGAGCCCAGGACCCACTTCGTGCGCTTGCTCACTTGTCGGCGCCGCACTTGTTGAGCTGGTCCATGAACTTGTCCTTGTCGACGCCGTCGGGGATCGAGAAGCCCGTCCGCGAGTTCCCGTTGAACTCCGGGTCCGGCATGTCGAAGCCGTGGTCCCGCATGCACTTGGCCTGGGCGAGGGCCTTGTCCTTCTCGGCCTGCGGTATCTCGCCGCCACCGCCCGGCGCGGACATCCCGCACTTCTCCATGGCCTTCTTCAGCGCCTCCTGGTCCGCGCCCGCGCCCACCGTCATCCCGCGCGGGTCCTCGCCGGGCTTCGGGTCGGGGGCGTCCACTCCGTTGTCGCGCAGGCACTTGCGCAGCTTGAGGGCGTTGTCGGCGTCCGCGGCGCCGCCCGAGCCGCCGGCTCCGCCGGACTGGGAGGAGCCGTCCTCCTTCTTGTCCGATCCGCCGGTGCCGCCCCCGCACGCGGTGACGAAGAGGGTCAGGCCGGTGAGGAGGGCGGCCGCGGTCATGGTCGTTGATCGCTTCATGGGCCCGAGCGTGCGGGAGGAGGGGGTTTCGCTTCTCTAAACCCCCGCGCTTATGACGAGGAAATGTCCCCCTCCGGTAAAGAGGGAGGATGCGAGTTCTGGTGGTGGAGGACGAGGAGTTCCTGCGGGAGATGATCGCCGAGGGGCTGCGCGGCGACGCGCTGGCCGTCGACGAGGCGAGCGACGGCCTGGAGGCCCTGAGCCGCCTGCGCCTGGGCGCGTACGACGTCCTGATCCTCGACCGGGACCTGCCCGGCCTGCACGGCGACGAGGTCTGCCGCCAGGTGGTGCGCGAGCGGCTGCTGACCCGTGTCCTGATGCTGACGGCCTCCGGGACCGTACGGGACCGGGTGGAGGGCCTGGGCCTCGGCGCCGACGACTACCTCACCAAGCCCTTCGCCTACGACGAGCTCCTCGCCCGCGTCCTGGCACTCGGCCGGCGCGCCCAGCCGGCGCTGCCGCCGGTGCTGGAGCGGGCGGGGGTGGCCGTGGACGTCGCGCGGCGCACCGCCACCCGCGAGGGGCGCCGGCTCGCGCTCTCCCGCAAGGAGTTCGCCGTCCTGGAATCGCTGCTGCGCGCCGAGGGCGCGGTGCTGAGCAGCGACGACCTGATCGAGCAGGTGTGGGAGGAGGACACCTCGTACAGCACCAACGCGGTACGGGTGACCCTGAGCAAGCTGCGCGCCAAGCTGGGGGAGCCGCCCCTGATCGAGACCGTCCCGGGCGCCGGGTACCGGATCGGTGACGGCCAGCGGATCGGTGATGCCCACCGGATCGGTGACGACCACCGGAGCGGTGATCCGCGATGAGAGCAGTGCTCCACTCCGAGCGCGCCCGTCTCACCGCCCTCTACGGCTCCCTGCTGCTCCTCGCGGGCGGCGGCCTCATCGCACTGATCAACATCCTGCTCCGCAACGGCCTCTACACCCGCATCAGCGGAGCCGTCACGACGACCAGGATCCTCCCGCCCGGCTCCGAAGCGTCCGCGGTACCGGGTTACCGGCTCCCGATGCCCGTTCCCGCCGAGAGCCTCGCCCCGGGCATCACCCCGACGCCCGAGCAGATCGCCGCGTGGAAGGCCACGCAGGACCTGACCAGCCGCGTCGAGCAGGCCACCCTCCACGAGCTGCTCCTCGTCTCCCTCGTCGCCCTCGCCGTCTTCGCCGTCCTGTCCATCTGGCTCGCCTGGTGGATGGCCGGCCGCGTCCTGCGCCCCCTCGGGGTGATCACCGAGACGGCCCGGCGGCTGTCCGGCGCCAACCTCCACGAGCGGATCGGCCTCAAGGCCCCGCCCGGCGAACTCAAGCGGCTCGCGGACACCTTCGACGGGATGCTCGACCGGATGGAGGACCTGGTCGGGGCGCAGCGCCGGTTCGCCGCGAACGCCGCTCACGAGCTGCGCACCCCCCTCGCCGTCCAGCGGGCGGCCGCCGAGATCGGGCTGGCGGGGGACCCGCCGCCGCAGAAGGTGGCCCGCATCCGCTCCAAGCTCATCGAGGTCGCGGACTCCAGTCAGCACCTCGTGGAGTCGCTGCTCCTGCTGGCCGTCTCGGAGGAGGGCCTGGAGGCGACGGAGCCGGTGGACCTCACGGCGCTCGCGGAGGCGGAGTTGGCGGCCGCCCGGGCGACGGCCCCTCAGGACCTGCTGGTCGTACGGGACCTCGCGCCGCTGACCGTCGCGGGCGACCGGACCCTGCTCGGGCACCTCGTGCGGAACCTGCTGGCCAATGCCGTACGTCACAACCGCGCGGGCGGCCGCCTGGAGGTGACGGTCTCTCCGGAGGGGGTGCTGACGGTCTCCAACACCGGTCCGGTGATCGAGCCGCGGGACGTGCCGCGGCTGCTGGAGCCCTTTCGGCGGCGGGCGGAGCGGCAGCATACGGCGGGCGAGGGCGCCGGGTTGGGGCTCTCGATCGTCGCGTCGATCGCACGGGCGCACGGTGCGGAACTGACGGCGCGGGCCAACCCGGCGCCGGGCGGCGGGTTGATGGTCCGGGTCTGGTTCCCGGCCGGGGCGCCGGCCGCGCGACCCGCCGGGGAAACGCCGGGCGCTTGACTAGTCAACAAAAATGAAGATCGGCTGTGTACGGTCGGGTCAATGAGCAAGCACGCCCGAGCCGGCTCCCGCGCGACCCGCCCGTCCCGCACAGCCGGTGCGAACAGCCCGACCGGCGGGACCGGCGCGACCCGCCCGACCCGGCGCACCCGCGCCGGCGGCACGCGGCGCGCCGACCGCGCTTCCCGGCGCCCGCGCGGTTCGCGCCCGCTGGCCTTCGCCGCCGCCCTCGGGCTGCTCGGCTTCGGCGCCGCCTGGGTGTACCTGGCGTACGACCCGCCGGCCAACGCCGCCGCCCCGGCCGCCGCCGACGCCCGGCCGCCGGCCGAGCAGCGGGCCGCGCGGGCGGCCGAGCGAGACCCCTTCCAGGGTCTGCCCGAGGTCAGCGAGCGGACCCGGGCGAAGATCCCCGCGGACGCCCGCCAGCTGATCCTGGTCACCGGGAAGGCGAAGAACTCCTCGGAGTCCACCGTGTCCCTGTACGCCCGCCCGGCGGCCGGCGCCGACTGGCTGAAGAGCCAGACCTGGCCCGCGCGCAACGGAGCCAAGGGCTGGTCGACGGAGCGTACGTACGGGGACCTGACCTCCCCGGAGGGCGTGTTCGCACTGACCGACGCGGGCGGGCTGCTGGCGAAGCCGCCGGGCACGAAGTTCCCGTACGACCAGGACGGCGGCTTCGTGGCGAGCGGCCTCGGGGTCAACGGGGAGTCGCTGCGCGGCTCCTTCGACTACGTCGTCGCCATCGACTTCAACCGCAAGCCGGGAGTGAGTCCGCTCGACCCGACGAAGCCCGAGGGCGAGGAGAAGGGCGGCAACATCTGGCTCCACGTGGACCACGACGGCCCCTCGCAGGGCTGCGTGGGCATCCCGAAGGCCGCGATGCAGAAGGTCCTGGAGACCCTCGACCCGGCGGCCAAGCCGGTCATCGTGATGGGGCCGAAGGGCTTCTGACGGGCTCGCCCCCGGCAGGCCGTCCACCCTCCGCAGGCCGCCCACCCTCCGCAGACCGTCCGGCCTCAGCGGACCCTCCGCCCTCCGCGGCCGGGTTCCGGGCCAGCAGCGCGATGTACGCGAGGTCGAAGACGCCGCAGAGCAGCCCCAGCCCGAGGATGAACGGGGCGTCCTCGAGGACGCCGAAGAGGATGGTCGGCGCGAGCGTGCCGAGCCATTTGGCGACCGCGATGACCAGGGACTGTCCGAGCCGGCCGCGCCGGCTCGCGTAGAAGGCGATGAACAGTCCGGACATGAGCAGGTTCTGGAGGAACGCCGAGTAGCGGCTCGCGTCGTGGTGGCCGAAGTGGGCGAGGAAGAGCCACTGCACGGCGAAGGCGCTCGCGAAGAGGAGCGCGGTCCAGACGGCGAACAGCGGCCGGGTCACGAAGCCGGGCAACTCGGCCCGCCCGTAGCGCAGATACGTGTACACGATGACGATGTCGGCGAGGGCCCACACCACGTTGACGATGCCCTGCGCGGACACCCCGACGCTGAACTCCCGTACGGCGTAGGTCGATTCCCACGCGAAGTTCAGTGCGAGCGCGGCGACGGGCATCGCGTACGTCCGGTCCCGCAGCCCCACCCGGATCGCCTCGGCGTACACGAGGGTCCACGCCACCCCGCTGATCAGCGTCAGAAAGAGATCCACGCGCGGCACCCTAGCGGCCGGCCGGCACCCGGTACATCCCCTCGGGGGTCACGGTCCGAGGTCCGCCTCGGTCATCGGCCCGTCCGGGGCCACCAGGTGGCAGTCCCGCCGCGCAAGAGGGCTCGCTTCGCGTCGACCGCGGCGGGGTCGGCCGGTCCGTTGACCGCTTCGGATTGCTGGATCAGCTCTCGGAGGCGCTCGCGCTCCCGCTGTCTCCGCCCCTGGACGCCGTCATACGCGTACCCACTGCACCGGAGACGGTCGCCCCAAGGAGGCCGCGGTGCAGAGTTTCGGTACGTGGGACCCGTCGGAGGTGGCCACCCTCGCGGGCCCGGCCGACAGGGCTGCCGTGGCCACGACCAGTGCGTCCACCACGCACTCGTGTCCGTCGAGCCCGGCTGCCTCCAGGAGCTCGGCGGCCTTGTCGGCGATCTGCTCCGTGACGGGAATGACCGTGAGGCGGGACCTGATCCAGGCCAGGCGCTGGCCCGCTTGCCCGTGGCGGCGCACCTCTACGAGGGTGGCGGCGCTGATGGCAGGGGCGTAGCCGTCGCGGCGTGCCACCTCGATCAGCGCCGTCGTGCGCGGGTCCTTCTCGGCGAGGAGGGACAGCGGCTGGGCGTCGAGAACGAGCGTGGCGCTGACGCTCAGGGGCTCTGCCCTCGGTACTACTCGCCGTGCCATTCGCGGCTGACCTCCTCTAGGAGGTCCTCGGGGAGAGGCCCGTTCGCCTGCTCGTAGTCCTCGACGATCTCCCGTGCCTTGAGGAGCGCCAGCCAGTGCTCGGCGGCCGCATCCACGAAGCTCGAAAACCCGCCGGCGCCCGCCCGCTCTTCGATCTGTTCGGCGATGGAGCGCCGTATGGTCACCGACTTCTTCACCGTGATCTCGGACATGCGGGCCTCCGCGGGTGCAAGTGCTCTTGTTGCCACGCCACCACGATCCCACCATCGGTAGCATCCCGCAACACCCGATCGGGCGCATTGCGCCGACCCCTTGCCTGACGACCCGTCAGCTACGACGATGGCCCCCGCACCGGTATGACGAATCGGCAGTCGAGGACGAGGCGGGTACGGCCCATGGCGCGCGTGTTTCCGGAAGGTCGGCTGGTCTACGGGATGCAGCTCCCGATCCAGTCGCAGAGCACCATCTACGCCGAGCCCTGGGAGGCGACGGCCGGCGCGGCCGATCTCGCGGCGATCGCCCGCGCGGCCGACCGGGCCGGCTTCGGCTACGTCGCCACCTGTGACCACGTGGCGATCCCGCGGCACATGGCCGGCCCCATGAGCACCATCTGGTACGACCCGATCGCCACCCTCTCCTTCCTGGCCGGGATCACCGAGAACGTGCGGCTGCTCAGCCACGTCGCGATCCTCGGCCTGCGCCACCCGCTGCTCAGCGCCAAGCAGTACGCCACCGTCGACCACCTCTCCGGCGGCCGGCTGATCCTCGGCGTCGGCGCCGGGCACGTGAAGGAGGAGTTCGAGGTGCTCGGCGTGGACTTCGCGCGCCGCGGGGCCGTCCTCGACGAGACCCTCGACGCGCTGCGCGCCGCCCTCGGGCCCGAGGAGTACCCGGAGTTCGAGGGCGAGCTGTTCTCCTTCAAGGACCTCGGGCAGCTGCCCCGCCCCGTCCAGTCCCGGATCCCGGTCTGGGTGGGCGGATCCTCGCCCGCGGCCGTCCGCCGGGCCGCCGTGCGCGGCGACGGCTGGCTCCCGCAGGGCGACCCGCTCGACAAGCTGCCGGCGCAGATCGCCCGGATCAAGGAGCTCCGCGCCGAGGCCGGGGTCACGGGACCCGTGGAGTTCGGCGCGATCACCGCCCCGCTGTACGTCGGCGAGCCCGGCTGGGACACCGGTCGGCGGACCCTCACCGGCAAGGCGGAGGTGCTCGCCGAGTCGCTGCGCGCGTACAAGGCGATCGGCATCGACCAGATCCAGGTCCGTTTCCGCAACCGCGACCGGGCTGAACTCATCGACCAGATCACGGCTTTCGGGTCCGAAGTGGGACCCCTTCTCAACGACTAGCGACGAGCGACTAGGGGCAAACGCATGGGCAAGCTGGACGGACGCGTCGTCATCATCACCGGTGCCGCGCGCGGCCAGGGCGAGCAGGAGGCCCGGCTCTTCGCCGCCGAGGGCGCCAAGGTGCTCCTGGGTGACGTGCTGGACGAGCAGGGCGCGGCGGTCGCCAAGGAGATCGGCGAGGACCGGGCCCGGTACGTACGGATGGACGTGAGCCGGGAGGAGGACTGGGCGGCCGCCGTCGCGGCGGCCAAGGAGGCCTTCGGCGAGGTCAACGGCCTGGTCAACAATGCGGGCATCCTGCGCTTCAACGAACTGACCGCGACCCCGCTGGAGGAGTTCCAGCACGTGGTCCAGGTCAACCAGGTCGGCGCGTTCCTCGGCATCAAGTCGGTGGCCCCGGAGATCGAGGCGGCCGGCGGCGGCACGATCGTGAACACCTCCTCGTACACGGGCCTGACGGGCATGGCGTACGTGGGCACGTACGCGGCGACCAAGGCGGCGATCCTCGGCCTGACCCGGGTGGCCGCGCTGGAGCTGGCCGCGAAGAACATCCGGGTCAACGCGATGTGCCCGGGGGCCGTGGACACCGCGATGGCCACGCCCGGGAACACGAACCCGGCGGACCTGCCGCAGGAGGCCCGGGACGCCATGGCGGACCTCTACAAGCGCGTCGTGCCGATGGGCCGGGTGGGTCAGCCGGAGGAGATAGCCAAGCTGGCGCTGTTCCTGACCAGCGAGGACTCCTCGTACATCACCGGCCAGCCGTTCGTGATCGACGGCGGCTGGATGGCGGGCGTCAGCATCGGCTAGCGGCCCGCGAGCGCCCCTCGAGCTTTATCTGATGGAGCGTCAGGTATTGACGCTCCCGCCCCCGCGATGGAACAGTCGTGACATCGAATCTGACGCAACGTCAGAAACAGAAGGACGGTGAATCCCCTTGGAATTCGGGCTCTTTGTGCAGGGATACGTGCCTGAGGCACGGTCCAAGGTCGACCCCGAGGCAGAGCACAAGGCGCTGATCGAGGAGACCGAGTACGTCATCCAGGCGGACAAGTCCGGGTTCAAGTACGCCTGGGCCTCCGAGCACCACTTCCTGGAGGAGTACTCGCACCTTTCGGCGAACGAGGTGTTCCTCGGGTACCTCGCTCACGCCACCGAGCGCATCCACCTCGGCTCCGGCATCTTCAACCCGCTCGCCCCGGTCAATCACCCGGTCAAGGTGGCCGAGAAGGTCGCCATGCTCGACCACCTCTCCAAGGGGCGCTTCGAGTTCGGCACCGGCCGCGGCGCCGGCAGCCACGAGATCCTCGGCTTCCTCCCCGGCATCGAGAGCATGGACGGGACCAAGGAGATCTGGGAGGAGACCATCGCCGAGTTCCCCAAGATGTTCCTCCAGGAGGAGTACGAGGGGTTCCAGGGCAAGCACTGGTCGCTCCCGCCGCGCAAGATCTTCCCCAAGCCGTACGGCAAGGCCCACCCGGCCATGTGGTACGCCGCGGGCTCCCCCGCCTCGTACGCCATGGCGGCCAAGAAGGGCCTCGGAGTCCTCGGCTTCAGCGTCCAGAAGGTCTCCGACATGGCCTGGGTCCTGGACCAGTACAAGACCGCGATCCAGGAGGCGAAGGCCATCGGCGCCTTCGTCAACGACAACGTCATGGTCACCTCGACCGCGATCTGCGCCGAGACCCACGACAAGGCCGTCGAGATCGCCGTCAACGCCAACATGAACCGCTTCCAGTCGCTGGTCTTCCGCTACCACGACACCTTCCCGCGGCCCGAGATCATCCCCGAGTGGCCCGAGATCCTCCCCGAGTACAACGCGGAGATCGTCGAGCTGCTGATCGAGGAGGAGCTGCTCATCTGCGGCGACCCCTCCGAGGTCCGCGCCCAGTGCAAGCGCTGGGAGGAGGCCGGCGCCGACCAGCTTTCCTTCGGTCTGCCGACCGGCGTCTCGCCCGAGGACACGATGACCACCATCAAGCTCATCGGCGAGCACGTCATCCCGCACATCGACACCGACCCGGTGCACCGCACGACCCGCTTCCGCGAAGGCGCGTAGCCCGCGGGGGAACGGGGGCGGCGTCTTCCCGGACCGCCGCCCCGCAACCGGCCCCGGCCGGAGTCACGCCGTGGCTGCGGCCGGCCCGGCGGACTCCGGCCGGGGCCCTGGGCTGCGCCCCGCACGTGCGGCGCCGTCGCCGGGGGCCGGCCCCCGCGGCCCGGGGCGCAGCCGCAGGACGCGGCGCGCAACGTGAACACTGTCGGAGAGGACGTCATGCTCGACCACTTGATCAAGGGCGCCACCGTCGTGGACGGGACCGGCGCCCCGGCCCGCGTGGCCGACGTAGGAATACGCGACGGCCGGATCGCCGTCATCGCCGAGCCCGGCACCGTGACCGAAGAGGCCACCACGACCGAGGACGCGACCGGCCTCGTCCTCACCCCCGGGTTCATCGACCCCCACACGCACTACGACGCCCAGCTGTTCTGGGACCCGTACGCGACCCCCTCCATGAACCACGGAGTGACCACCGTCGCCGGCGGCAACTGCGGATTCACCCTGGCCCCGCTCAACCCGGCCCGCCCCGAGGACGCCGATTACACCCGTCGCATGATGAGCAAGGTCGAGGGCATGGCCCTGGCCGCGCTCGAAGAGGGCGTCGACTGGACCTGGTCCACCTTCGGCGAGTACCTCGACGCGCTCGACGGCCGCATCGCGGTCAACGCCGGCTTCATGGTCGGCCACTGCGCGCTGCGCCGGCACGTCATGGGCGAGGACGCCGTCGGCGGCCAGCCCACCGAAGAGCAGATGCGGGCGATGCTCGACCTGTTCCACGACGCCATGAACGCCGGCGCCTGGGGCCTGTCGACCACCCAGTCCTCCACCCACTCCGACGGCTCCGGCGCCCCCGTGGCCTCCCGGCACGCCAAGCCCGAGGAGCTCCTCGCGCTCTCCCGGGCGGTCGCCGAGCACGAGGGCACCCAGCTCGAGGCGATCGTCGCGGGCTGCCTGGACCAGTTCGCCGACGAGGAGATCGACCTCTTCGTCGAGATGAGCGCGGCCGCCGGACGGCCCCTGAACTGGAACGTGCTCACCATCGACGCGTCCGTCCCCGAGCGCGTGCCGCGCCAGCTGATCCCCAGCGAGCGCGCCCGCAAGGCCGGCGGCCGCATCGTCGCGCTGACGATGCCGATCCTGACCCCCATGAACATGTCGCTGGGGACCTTCTGCGCCCTCAACCTCATCCCCGGCTGGGGCGAGGTCCTGGGCCTGCCCGTGCCCGAGCGCATCGCGAAGCTCCGCGACGCCGACGTGCGCGCCGAGATGCTGGTCCGCGCGGCCAGCAAGGAGGCCGGGGTCTTCCGGCGCCTGGCCAACTTCGGCCGCTACGTCATCGGCGACACCTACAGCGAGGCCAACGAGGGCCTGTCCGGCCGGGTCGTCAACGACATCGCGGCCGAGCGCGGCCAGGACGCCTTCCAGTGCCTGGTGGAGATCTGCGCCAACGACGACCTGCGTACGGTGCTCTGGCCCATGCCCACCGACAACGACCCGGCGAGCTGGGCGCTGCGCGCCGAGACCTGGCAGCACGAGGACGTCATGCTCGGCGGCTCCGACGCCGGCGCCCACCTGGACCGCATGTGCGGAGCCCCGTACACGACCCGCTTCCTCGGGGACTGCCTGCGCGGCCGCAAGCTGGTGCCGCTGGAGCAGGCGGTACGGATGCTCACCGACGACCCGGCCCAGCTGTTCGGACTGCGCGAGCGCGGCCGGATCACCGAGGGCTTCCACGCGGACCTGGTGCTCTTCGACCCGGAGCGGATCGAGGCGGGACCCGCGACGCTCGTGCACGACCTGCCCGGGGACAGCCCGCGGCTGGACGCGCGGGCGATCGGCATGGTGTCCGTACGCGTCAACGGCGTGGAGACCATCCGCGACGACGAGGTCACGGGGGCGATCCCCGGGATCGTGCTCCGTTCGGGGCGGGACACGAGGACGGTGAGCACGCGATGACCGGGCAGGAAGCTGCGCAGAAGCCCCACGCACAGAAACTCTTCATCGGCGGCGAGTGGGTCGAGCCGGCCGGCGGGCACTACGAGGTGGTCAACCCGGCCGACGAGTCCGTCGTCGGTCTGGCCCCCGAGGCCTCGCGCGGCCAGGTCGAGGACGCGGCGCGCGCCGCGGCGGCGGCCTTCGAGGGCTGGTCCCGGACGAAGCCGGAGGAGCGGGCGGCGATCCTGGACCGGGCCGCGGACATCATCCAGCGCGAGTACGAGCCGTGGGCGGCGCTCGCCCAGGCCGAGACGGGCGCCCCCACCGGGATCGCGCGCGGCATGCAGGTCGGGGTGGGCGTGGCCCGCTTCCGCCGGTACGCGAAGGGCGCGCTGGAACCGGTCGAGCGCGGGCTGCCGCCGCAGGTCACCGAGGCGGGCCCGATGGGCGCGGCGAGCGTGCTCGGGGCGCTGGAGGTGCGCCAGCCGGTCGGGGTCGTCACCTGCATCACCTCGTACAACAACCCGTGGGCGAACCCGGCGGGCAAGGTGGCCCCGGCGCTGGCCATGGGCAACACGGTGGTCGTCAAGCCGGCCCCGCAGGACCCGCTGTCGGTGTTCCGCATGGCCGAGGCCCTGCACGAGGCCGGGGTCCCGGCGGGCGTGGTGAACGTGGTCTCCGGCACCTCGGTCGAGGTCGGCGAGGCGGCCGTGGACTCCCCGGACGTGGACATGGTGTCCTTCACCGGTTCCACGGGCGTGGGCCAGCGCATCGCCGAGGTCTGCGGCCGCACGATGAAGCGGCAGCTGATGGAGCTGGGCGGCAAGGGCGCGGCGATCGTCCTCGCGGACGCCGACCTGGACGCGGCGGTGATGGGGATCGGCACCACCTTCTCCTTCTACTCCGGACAGATCTGCACGGCTCCGACCCGGGTGATCGTCCATCGCTCGGTGTACGAGGGGCTGGTGGAGAAGCTGCAGGGCTACCTGGCCTTCATGAAGGTCGGCGACCCGGCGGTGCGCGGCACCGTGGTGGGCCCGGTCATCTCGGCGGCGCACCGGGACCGCGTGGAGTCGTACGTCGAGCTGGGCAAGAAGGAGGGCGCCCGGATCGCCTTCGGCGGCGAGCGCCCCTCCGTGGGTACGGAGGGGAAGGGCTTCTACGTGGCCCCGACCCTGCTCGTCGACTGCACCAACGACATGCGCGTGGTCCGGGAGGAGATCTTCGGGCCGGTGGTCGTGGTCGTCCCCTTCGACGGGGACGAGGAAGAGGCGGTGGCGCTCGCCAACGACAGCGACTTCGGCCTGATCAGCTACGTGTGGTCCGCGGACGCGGCGCGCGCGTTCCGCGTGGCGCGGCGGCTGCGGGCGGGCGGGGTGGGCGTGAACACCATCGGGCGGAACATGGAGGCGCCGTTCGGCGGCTTCAAGCGGTCGGGCGTGGGGCGGGACGTGGGCTCGTACGCACTGCACGCCTACAGCGAGATGCAGTCGATCGTCTGGGCCTGAGCGGGTCCGAGCGGGCCTGAACAGAAATCCGGGCCGAAGGTTCTCGGCTTGACCAAATATTGACCCGGAAAGTTTGAAACCGGTCAAAACGGACAGTGCTGCGGTTTCCGCATCGCGAAATAAAAGGTCCAGGCCTGCCGAAACGATGATCGGCAGGCCTGTGAACCTTGTATTACATCCTCGTGAAGACGATCGGGTTCGAGATTCCAAGGGCTTTGGCCGTGTGAGGATCCGGACTTAAGTCCTCCAGATGTGGAAAACGCAGCGTCTAACGTCCTGAGGTATGACACAGCTGGACGTCCGGCCCCAGGCCGGAGACACGGTAAACGGAGCCACCCCCCGGGGTGGCTCCGACGGTGACGTACGGGGCAAGGGCCTCGGCAAGGGCTCCGTCGGCCTCGTGGGAAGCGCCGTCATCGGCATCTCCACCGTCGCCCCCGTCTACTGCCTGACCTCGACCCTCGGCTCCACCGCCGGTGAGGTCGGCGTGCAGATGCCGGCCGTCTTCCTGGCCGGGTTCCTCCCGATGCTGCTGGTCGCCTTCGCGTACCGCGAGCTCAACAAGGCCATGCCGGACTGCGGCACCTCCTTCACCTGGACCGTGAAGGCCTTCGGCCCGCGGATCGGCTGGATGTGCGGCTGGGGCCTGGTGATCGCCACGATCATCGTGCTCTCCAACCTGGCCGGCGTCGCCACCTCGTACTTCTGGCTGCTGCTCGGCGAGATCACGAACAACCCGGCGATCTCCGCGCTCGACGACAACAAGCTCGTCCACATCGCCACCTGTCTCACCCTGATCGCCGCCGCGACCGCCATCAGCTACCGCGGCATGACGGCCACCAAGGGCGTCCAGTACGCGCTGGTCGGCCTCCAGCTCGCCGTCCTCGCGATCTTCGTGGCGATGGCCTTCCAGAAGGCCTCCGCGGGCACCTTCGACACCGGCCTGGACTTCTCCTGGCAGTGGATGAACCCCTTCGCGGTCGAGTCCATGGCGGCCTTCACCGCCGGACTCTCGCTCTCGATCTTCATGTACTGGGGCTGGGACGCCTGCCTGGCCACCAACGAGGAGACCACCGGCTCCGCCAAGACCCCCGGCCGCGCCTCGCTCATCGCGATGGTCGTCCTCGTCGGCTCGTACCTGGCCACCGGCATCGCCGCCCAGATGGCCGTCGGCTCCGGCACCGAAGGCCTCGGCCTCGGCAACCCGGAGACCTCCGACAACGTCTTCGCCGCCCTCGCCGGCCCGGTCATGGGCCCGATGCTCGGCATCCTGCTCTTCGTCGCCGTCCTGGCCTCCGCGACGGCCTCCCTGCAGACCACCTTCATCCCGGTGGCCCGCACGGTCCTGGCCATGTCCACGTACGAGGCGCTGCCGCCCTCCTACGCCAAGGTCCACCCGAAGTTCAAGACCCCCGGCCGCGCCACGATCATGGCGGGCGTCGCGACCGGCGTCTTCTACACCGTGATGACCCTGCTCAGCGAGAACGTCCTCACCGACACGATCTTCGCGCTCGGCCTGATGATCTGCTTCTACTACTCGCTGACGGCCTTCGCCTGCGCCTGGTACTTCCGCGGCGAGCTGCGCAAGTCCACCCGCGACCTGTTCTTCAAGGGCGTCTTCCCGGTCCTCGGCGGCCTGCTCCTCGCCACGGTCTTCTTCAAGACCCTGATCGACATGTGGAACCCGTCGTACGGCTCCGGCTCCACGGTCTTCGGCGTCGGCAGCGTCTTCATCATCGGCGTCGGCCTGCTGCTCCTCGGCCTGGTCGTCATGTTCGTCACCGAACGCCGCAGCCCGGCCTTCTTCCGCGGCGAGGTCCTGACGAAGTCCACCCCGTCCCTGGTGGTCCAGGACTGACCCCGGGGCCCCCGCGCCCCCACCCCCGCTGTGTCATGCACGCCCGCGGCCCCGGATCGATCCTCCGATCCGGGGCCGCGGGCGTTCGCCGATTCGCGGAGTGGGTGGGGCTGGGCGGTGACCCGTAGGCGCGCGGGGTCGTTGGGACGGGCATGAACGCCATCAAGCGCAGCCTCACCGCCCTCGTCCTGACCGGAGGGGCGGCCCTCGCCCTCAGCCCCGCCGTCGCGCACGCCGCCGACGAGCCCGCCATCCAGGGGCCCCCGATCACCCAGCGCGTCGGCGAGATCGTCGACCACCCCGGGGGCGCCGTCAAGGACGCGAAGACGGCGGTGGAGATCACCGCCTCGGCCGCCGGGTCCGCCTCGAAGGCCACCGACGCCTCCCTCGGCGGAGCCGGGAACGCGCTGTCGTCCGGGCTGCCGAAGGCGCCGAAGGTGCGCGGCTGAGGCTCGGCCGCGGGTGGCGGCGTCCCGCCGGGTGACCAGGACCAGCGGGACCTCGCGGCCGGCCGTCCGCGCGGTCCCGCTGGTCCTGCTCATGCCCCCGTCACCCCCGCGTGCGTACGGTGCACGGTCGGGGCCAGCAGTTCGTCCAGGACGGCCCGGGCGAAGTCCGCGTGCGGGATCCGGGCCCCGGCGACAGCGGGGGCGAAGGCGTAGCTCCCGCTCCCGGACGATCCCGCCGGGGCGAAGTCGCCGTCCCCCGCCCGGCTCCGGTCACCTCGTGATCCTGCGCTGCCTCCAGGACGGCCCCCGCCGCTTCTCGGAGCTCAAGGTCCCGCTGCGCGAGATCACCGCCAAGTCCCTCACCCAGTCCCTGCGGGGGCTGGAGCGCGACGGCTTCGTGGCGCGCACGGAGTACGAGACCCCGGCGCGCCGGGTCGAGTACGCCCTCACCCCGCTCGGCCGCGGACTGCTGGGCCCCCTGGACGCGGCGTGCGACTGGACGCGGGAGCACTGGGACGAACTGCTCGACGCCCGAGAAGCGGGAGCGGCGGGCCCGCCCGGTACGAGCGGCTCGCGCTGATTTCGGGGCGGTCCCTCCCGACCGGGGGGTCGTTGGGCAGCACATGATCCTCTGGTTGCTCAATCACCTCAGCACGTTCTTCCTCGGCGTCCTGCTCGTCGGCGGGTTCGTCGCCCTCGCCATCGGCGGCAGCGTGGCCGCGCGCCGCCGCTTCCCGCACCTCGCGGACGGCGACCACAACGAGATGGTCGGGGTGGCCCTGGGGATGTTCGGCGCGATCTACGGCATCATCCTCGCCTTCGTCGTCGTCACCCTGTGGACGCAACTGGAGAACACCCAGACCATCGTCGCGACCGAGGCCACCGATCTCGCCCTGGTCGTCCGCAGCGCGGAGGTCTTCCCGCCGGCCGAACGCGCCCGCGTGGACCGGGCGGTGGGGGACTACGTGCACGCCGTCGTCGAGATCCAGTGGCCCCTCATGCGCGAGGGCCGGCCCAGCTACGAGGCCACCGCCGACCAGACGCACGCCCTGTACACGGCCCTCCAGGCCTACGAGCCCTCCGGCCCCCGGAGCGAGACCTTCTACGGGGAGGCCGTCGGCCGCCTCAACGACGTGGCCGCGCAGCGCCGGGCACGCGTGACGATGGCCGAGACCTCGCTGCCGCCGCTGCTCCAAGTGCTGGTGTACGGAGGCGCGTTGGTGATCCTCCCGCTCACCTTCCTCTTCGGGCTGCGGAGCCTGAAGATGCAGCTGCTGTTCGTCTCGGCGGTGGCCGGGCTGATCGGCTTCAGCCTGCTGCTGGTGATGGCCCTCGACCGCCCCTTCGCCGGTGAACTGAGCGTGAGCCCGGCGCCCTTCAAGGACGCGGCACTGGCGCAGTTCTGGCGCTGACCGCAGGTCTACGGCGACTTGAACAGGTGAACGTCCGCGTGCCCACCGGGGACACCGGGCCCTCCCCGCGGCCGCTCAGCCCCAGGTGCGGGAGGACAGGACGAGCCGGTAGCCGTCGGGGTCGAGGACGGTGACCCCGTAGGTGTCCCAGTAGGGGTTGTGCGCGGGCGTACGGGTACCGCCGTGCTCGACGAGCCGCTGCACGAGGGCCTCGTCGGGCTCCGCGCCCAGGTAGACGACGAAGAGGTCGTCGGCGGTGGGTGAGGGCGCCACCGGGTTCTCGGGGTCGTGGGTCAGCTCGAAGTGCCAGCCGCCCCCGAGGGGACCGACCATCAGCAGGTCGTGCTCCCCCGAGACCCGCTCGGTGGAGCGCCACTGCACGTCGAGCCCGAGCCCGCCCACGTAGAACCGCTCGGCGGCGGCGAGGTCGAGGGAGGGCCGGGCGATCCGGATGTGCGCGCGTGCGTCGATCATGGGAGAGAGGGTACGGGCGGGGTCCCGGGTGCCGGAAGAGGGCCTCGGCCGGCGCCGCGGGCTACTTCCAGGGGTCCGCGGTCGGCATGCAGCCCAGTGCGCGGAGCCGGTCGTCGGTCTCCTTGAGTCCCTTGATGCCCTCGTCGATCTCCGCCCAGCCGATGGCCTCCGCTTCGGCGGCCTTCTCCTCGCTCGTCCGTGACACACCCAGTCCCGACGCGTTCAACACCGTGCCCAGGCCGGAGGAGAGGTGCTTGCGGGCCTCGGTCCAGACGGCCTGGGTCTTCTGCTCGGGGATGTAGGCGACGGTGTAACCCCGGGCCTCCTCCAGGCTGTCCGACAGGGGGCCGAGATCGATGACGATCTTGCCGTCCCGGTGCTGGCCCCGGGCGGACAGGGCTGTGGAGATCAGCCCGTGGAGCAGCTTCTCGCCGCCGGTCCCGTACCACTGGATCACGCCCGGGCCGGGGTTCACCGGCGCCGTGCTGCCGGGGGTCGGAGCGGTGGCGGTCGGCACGGGCTTGAAGCTCACGTTCGTCTTCGGCGCGGCGACCTCCGGGTCCCCCGCACACCCGGTGAGCAGGACGGCGCCGGTGGCGACAGCGGTGACGGCCGGTACGAGCGGTAAGCGGACGCGCATCGTTCCCCCTGGGAAGTCTTCGGGTCGTGCTCCGGAACAGGCTTCGGATCAGTCCTTGCGCCCGGTCACGGCGACGGTCACGCCCAGACCGATCATCGCGAGCCCCCCGGCTCCGCCCACGGCGGAGAGCCGCTGCGGTGACCGGGAGAACCAGCTGCGCGCGGTCGCGGCAACCATGCCCCAGGTGCTGTCGCAGACTACGGCGATCAGGTTGAAGACGAGCCCGAGAAGGAGCATCTGGGCCGTGACGTGACCCTGCTCGCGGTCCACGAACTGCGGCAGGACGGCCGCGAAGAACACGATCGTCTTCGGATTGGCCACCCCGACGGCGAACCCCTCCCACAGGGACCGCCAGTTCCCGTACCGGGCCGCGCCCGCCCCGAACTCCGCACGGAGCGCATGCCGCTGCCGGAAGGCCTTGATCCCGAGGTAGACGAGGTACGCGGCACCCGCGAGCTTGAGCGCCGTGAACACGAGCACGGACCGCTCCACCACCGACCCCACCCCGAAGGCCACGGCGACGACGAGCACGTACGCCCCCAGCGTGTTCCCGGCCACCGTGATCAGCGCGGCCCGCCACCCCTGGGACAACGCCCGCCCGATGACGAAGAGGACGCTCGGCCCGGGGATGAGGATCAGCAGCAAGGACATGGCGGCGAACGCCAAGAGCCGGTCAGTGGACACCATGCGGTTCATCGTTCCGGACGGGTGGGGGGATGGGGAAGGGGTTTTTCGCGGGTGGGGGGGGCGAGCCCGCCGCCGGGTAAAACGAGAGATGGGACGACATACGGCCCCTCGCAGTCAAGGGTCCTCCAGTACAGGCCCGGGGGCCCGCAAGAGCACCCCTGGCGCGGCTGTACACTGCACGCACGAATCCGGGGGGATGACGTAGTCGCGCCGCCGCGTCCACTGCGTCCACCGAGTGCCCATCGCGCGCACCGGCCCCCCCGACCAGCACTTATGTCCCAGGGGGGACCTTGAACTTCTCGCGCCACATGCGCCCCGGCCGCCTCGCGGTCTGCACCGCCATCGTCCTCGCCACGGGCATGACCCTGGCGGGAACCGCCTCGGCCACCGATGGCGACTCCCACGGCTCCGTGGTACGCCCGACCCCGAAGGCGGAGGCCCCCCTCGGCCCGCTCGCCGGGAAGCGGAAGGCGGCCTCCGCCGGCCTGCGCGCCGCCGCCACCGTTGCCCCGCGCCTCGACGTGGACGGCGACAACATCCCCGACTCGCTCTACCAGGCGATCAACGACTCGTACTACGTGAACGCCAGCGGCGCCACCGACCACTTCAAGTACGGCGTGGGCGAGGCGAGCTCCTACCTCGACTACAAGGACGTCATCCCGTTCGGCAAGGTCGACGGCGGTTACCAGACCGACCTCCTGACCCTCACGGCCGACGGCGAACTGACCCTCTTCCGCTCCCAGTTCATCGAGGACGGGCAGAGCCGGGCCTGGTCCGGCCGCGGCTGGGGCATCTACAACAAGGTGTTCGCCCCCGGCGACATCAACCGCGACGGCAAGGTCGACCTGCTGGCCCGCACCCCGGACGGCGTCCTCTACCTCTACCCCGGCAGCGGAAACCCGAGCGCCCCCCTCAAGGGACGCATCAAGATCGGCGCGGGCTGGCAGGCCTACGACCAGCTGGTCGGCACCAACGACATCAACAGCGACGGCATCGCCGACCTGGTCGCCCGCGACTTCTCCGGCGTCCTCTACGCCTACCTGGGCACCGGCAGCACCAGCGCCCCGTTCAAGCCCCGCAGCACGATCGGCAGCGGCTGGAACGCGTACAACCAGATCGTGGGCCTGGACGACATCGACGGCGACGGCAACGGCGACATGATCGCCCGCACCGTCTCCGGCCAGGTGTACGTCTACAAGGGCAACGGCGCCGGCGCCTTCAAGCCGCGCGCGATCGGCAGCACCGGGTGGAACGCCGCCACCCTCTTCGCCCAGCAGGGCGGCAACCCCGACTTCGGGCGCAACGACCTGGCCGCCCGCGACTCCGGCGGCACGCTGTGGTGGTACTACTCCAAGAACAACGGAACCCTCAGCAGCCGCGTCAAGATCAGTGACACGGGCGGCTGGAAGGGTGCCAACGTCACCTTCGGCTCCTCGTTCACCAACCAGAACACGAGCGCGATCCTGGAGCAGACCTCCAACGGCGCCCTCTACATCAACGGTGACTACAAGGGCCTCGGCTGGGGCTCGTTCAACGCCCTGGTCGCCCCGGGTGACCTCAGCAACGACGGCACCGGTGACCTCCTGGGCCGTGACACGTCCGGCAACCTGTACCTGTTCCAGGGCAACGGGGTCGGCGGCACCCAGAACAAGATCAAGATCGGCGGCGGCTGGGGCGTCTACAACAAGCTGACCGGCGCCGGCGACCTCACGGGCGACGGCCGCGCCGACCTGCTGGCCCGCGACGGCTCCGGCAACCTGTACCTGTACGCCGGCACCGGGGTCCCCTCGGCCCCCTTCAAGTCGCGCGTCAAGGTCGGTTACGGCTACGAGGGCTACAAGCAGCTCGTCGTCACCGGCGACCTCACCGGAGACGGCCGCGCCGAGCTCCTCGCCACCGACTCGGCGGGCGTCCTGTGGCGCTACGACTCGTACGGCACGGGCAAGCTGAAGAGCCGCGTCAAGATCGGCACGAACTACCAGATCTACCCGAACCAGTACTGATCCAGCCTGAAACAGTACTGACCCGCTGAACCCCGAGCCGGGGCGCCCCTCCACCCGGAGGAGCGTCCCGGCTCGGGCGTAGCTGCCCGCGGTCTATTCGGTTGCTGCCGTGCGGTGCCGTCGGATAGGAAGCGTGCATGCTAAAAGGCAACACCGTAGGGCTCAGGGCCCGCCACGAGGACGACATCCCCGTCCTGCACGCCGGTCTCCACGACGACGTGGCCGGGGCCTCCCGGGCCACCGGGCAGCCGTGGCGACCGCTCATGGCCGGCTCGAAGGCCCTGCCGTTCCTGGTCGACGACAGCGCACCGGGGCACGTTCCGTTCTCCGTGGTGGACCTGGAGAGCGGCGCGCTGGTCGGCACAGCGACCCTGTGGGGCCTCGACAACCACAACCGGTCCGGGCACGTCGGGCTCGGGCTGCTGCCGTCCGCACGGGGCAAGGGCTACGGCACCGACGTGGTCGCGGTCCTGTGCCACTACGGATTCGTCGTACGCGGCCTGCACCGACTGCAGATCGAGACCCTCGCGGACAACGAGCCGATGCTCCGGTCCGCCGAGCGCAACGGGTTCGTCCGCGAGGGCGTCCTGCGCTCCTCGGCCTGGGTGATGGGCGAGTTCCTGGACGAGGTCCTCCTCGGCCTCCTGGCCAAGGACTGGGCGCCGGTCCCACCGCAGGACGAGGGTCGCTGATGCGGCGCTAGCCGAGGTCCAGAACCTCATCGTCCGCGTGCGCGCCGAACTCGGCGACACGGACCTCCGCGACGCGCTCGTACCGGCTGATCCGGTCGGTCCACTCCGCGTCGACGCCGAACGCCACCTGCGCGAAGCCCACCCGCCCGATGGCCTCGGCCAGGCCCGGATCGCCAGGGGCCAGCAGCCGCACCGGCGCGTCGAGCGCCACGGTGTGCGGCGGCACGAAGAACTCGTCCGGCAGAACGGTGCGTGCGTGGACGAGCGCGCCGACGGCGACGACCGAGCCCGCCCCCAACCGTGCGCACTGCAGGACGGTCGCCGAGGTCGCCACGTAGGCGCACCGGCCGACCTCGCAGCCCAGCAGCGTGGCGTGCGGCCCCACGAAGACGTGGTCGCCGACGAGCACCGGCTGATCGCCGGCGACCGCCGACCCGCGCAAGACCGCGTTCTCGCAGATCACCGCCGCCTCCCCGACCTCGATCCGAGACCCCTCGGCATCGAGGACCGCGCCGTACATCACCCGCGCCCTCGGACCCACGCGGACGTCACCGACGAGCGTGGCCGTCGGGGCGATGTAGGCGGTGGGATGGACCTGCGGTTCGTGCCCGCGGTGCCGGATGCGGATTCCCTGCGATTCAGCGCTCATGCGCGGATTCTCGCCCGGCCGACCGCGCGCACGCTGGCGGATTTCCGACGTCGCGTCCGCCGGGACCGTCAGGCGGCCTTCTTGAGCAGGTCGACCTGAATCGTGGACATCTGCTTCGCGTCTTCGAGGTCGGTCATGCCCACCTTCACGTACGCCAAGACCTTGCCGACGCGCATGATGACCTCGGTGCTGCCCCTGCCGCTGCTGAGCGCATTGGTTTCGTCCGCGCCGACATCGAGCTTCGTCGGCGTGGGTGCGGGCTCGTAGCTGCTCCTCTTGGCCACAAGGCCCTTCACCGCGGCACTCGCGCCCTGCTGGGAGTCGAACGAGAAGAGGGTGAACTCGACCCTGTCGTCGCTCGCGTCCCCCCTGACCGCAGCCTCCTTGTGGCCCGCGGCCACCACACCGTCACACGTGATGCCGGTTTCCTCGGCGCAGGCCTGGCTCGCCGGCTCTCCCTCGAACGCCACCAAGTCGTCGCCGACGAAGACGGCCCCGAGTCTCTCGTTGGTCGGCAGTGCGGACCGGACCTGCTCCGCGGACAGCGGGCCGGAGGCCTTCCCCTTCCCGCCGTCGATTCCGGTCACGCCCACGGCCGCGGCCGCATCCGGATCCGCGCTACCGCCGCAGCCGGTCAGCGTTGCCACCAGCGCCACCACACACACGGTTTCCCATGCAACGGCCTTCATTTCGTGCTCCGTTCGGTCCTTCAAAAGTTCTTGAAGGGCCTCACTAAATCACCAACCCGCAGCTCAGGCCTCCGTGACCCCACCCACGAACGCGGCCCAGGACCGGGGTGACACCGCCAACTCGGGGCCGGCCGTCACCTTGGAGTCCCGGACGTGGACGGAGTCGGCGCAGCTGGCGATCTCGACGCAGCTGTCGCCCTCGCTGCCGCTGTAGCTGCTCTTGAACCACCGGAGCTGGGAGCTGTTCACAGGGATCCTCGCATTCGCATCAACAGGCCCGCGCTGTCGGCCGGGTTGAGGGCCTGGATGCGAAGTTTGGCATACCGCTGGTGGAGGTCGCTGACGTCTTTCGGGCCGGAGATGACCCGGCCCGTCTTCTGGCCCTCGCTGTATCCCAGCCAATCGTGTTCTTCGGTTTCGAGGAGTTGGAAGGAGCCATCGGAGCCCCCATGCTCCGGACTGACCGTAGGCATGACCTGCAGATCCACATTCGGCAGCCTCCCCATTTCCAGCAGGTGGTCGATCAACTCGCGGGTCACCTCGACCCCGCCCGTCCGCCGCTCGATCACCGACTGCTCGACGATGAAGCTGAAGGCGACGTACGGGGTCTTGAGGAGCACCGCCTGCCGGGTCAGGCGGAAGATGATGCGTGCTTCCACCTGTTCCGGTGTCGCCAGTGGTGGGACGTCCCGGATCTGGGCCCGGGCGTAGGCCTCCGTCTGCAACAGGCCCGGAATCGACCGGCACTCGTACGTGTTGAGGGCGACCGCGTCCTCCTCCAGCTCCGCCCACCGCCGGAACCACTTCGCCAACCCCCGCCGCCGCGTCAGCTGCTTCGCGGCGATGCGGATGACGCCGAAGGCGTCGAGCACCTCCTCCACCCGGTCCACGAACCTCGTGGACGGATGCCGCCGGCCCTGTTCCACCGACCCGATGTACTGCACGGAGTACCTGATCAGTGGGTGCAGTTGCTCCTGGGTCAGGCCGGCGCGTTTCCTGAAGGCCTTGACCGTCTCGCCGAAGTTGCGCAGGTCGGGGTCTGTCCCGGCCTCGTTGTCACCGCTGTCATCGACACTCGCCATGGAGGTCACCTCCCCGGCAACATGTTCACCGTCAGTGACCGAGACTGTCCAGAGCGCGAACTCGTACAGATGAAAAGTAGCGGTTCGCTTGCTGGGGAACACCCCACCCCACACGGGACTTTGCTCCCATGACCACACCCTCGGGCCCCGCCCAAGCCATCGCACGCACGTTCACTCAGCGTTTCAGTTCCACCCTGCGCGGCGCCCGCCTCGCCCGGCAGCTGGCGCTCGTCGAGCTGCACGACTGGGGGATCCCCGACCGTGGCGGGCTCTCCGAGGACGCGGGGCTGCTCGTCGCGGAGCTCGCCGCCAACGCGGTGACCCATGGGCGGGTCCAGGGGCGGGACTTCGAGCTGCGGATGAGCCTGCTCCCCGGGGCGCTGCGCATCGAGGTGTCCGATGCCCGGCGGGACCGCCGGCCGGCCGTGCGGCCGAACGAGTACGGGGCCGAGACCGGCTACGGGATGCGCATCGTCGATGCCGTCGCCACCGACTGGGGGGTCAGGGACCGGGTGGTCGGGAAGACGGTCTGGGCGGAGCTGCGCCTCCTGGGCGCGGTCATGGTGTAGCCCGCCACCGCGGTGCGCTGTCGTCCGGACTGTCCGGGCTCGCGAAGTGGAACGGGACTCCGAGGTGGGCCGCCAGGGCCGTGCCGGCGCGGGTGGCCGCGGCGGCGTGGGGGTCCAGGGGGCCGGGGTCGGCGCCTTCGGCTTCGAGGGCGCGGGCGCCCGTGCCCCGGTACACGGTCGCCAGCGCGTGCTCCCCGGCCGGTTCCTCCGTCACGGCGAGCAGTCGCACGAACCAGTCGTGGATCGTGTCCCCGTCCCAGACGGCCTCGATCGCCACCACCCGGGCCCGGATGCCGGAGGCGATGGCGGCCAGCGACTCCAGGTCGAGCGGGCAGTCGGGGGTGCGGGCCACCCGGTCGCCGAAGTGGACGTAGCGGTCGGAGACCAGCTCCTGGGCCTCGTAGAGGCCCACACCCTGGGCGCGGCGGGCCTCCCAGACCACGCGGACGGCGTACATCAGGCGGTCCTGGAGGACGTACCCGTCCACCTGGCGGCGGATGCCCTCAGGGAGGCCCTCCCACAGGTCGGCCGTGCCGTCCGTGTCCTCGCTCATGCCGAGCCCTCCGGGACGAACAGGCTGACCTGGTAGGTCGACGGATGCTCGAGGCGGCTGCAGAAGAGGTCGATGCGGAGCTGCGACGGGTCGGTGGCGGTGCCGTCGGCCCGCAGGCGGGCGACGTACGCCCGGACCTCCGACTCCTCGGTCGTCGAGAACAGCGGCTCCCAGCGGCCGCGGGCGTCCGCCGTCCGCTGGGTGGCTCGAATCCTGCTGCGTGCGCGCTTGCGTTGGCCCGGCATGAGGTCATGTTCGCCGTGGTCGGCGCCTCGGTGCCACAGGGTTTCGACCGGCCGGGGCCTCACCTCGCCCCGGCCCCCCGCTAGAGGTACTGCCCGAAGTCGTCCAGGATCCGCAGGATCTCCGCCTCGCCCTCCGAGGGGAGCTGGAGGACGACTTCCTCGATGCCCAGGTCGGCGTAGTGGGACATCTTGCCGGGGGTGGGCTGGACGGCGTACGGGACCACCTGGAGGGACTTGGGGTCGCGGCCCGCGGCCTCCCAGACCTGGCGCAGCGCCGGGAGGGACTCCGTGAGGCCGCCTCCGCCGATCGGGAGCCAGCCGTCGCTGTGGTCGGCGATCGCTGCGAAGAGCTTCGGGCCCGCCTGGCCGCCGATCAGGGTGCGGGGGCCGTACAGGGGGACGCCCGGGGCGAGTTCGCGGGGGGTCTGCGCCGGCTTGGGGTGGGCCGAGCTGGCCTGGACGGAGGAGAACTGGCCGACGTACGCCGTGGGGTGCGGGGACCACAGGCTCCGCATCAGGGCCATGCGGTCGCGGACCAGCTCGCGCCGGGTGCGCCACTCGACTCCGTGGTCGGCGGCCTCCTCCACGTTCCAGCCGTAGCCGATGCCGAGGGTGACGCGGCCGCCGGACAGGTGGTCCAGCGTGGCGACCTGTTTCGCGAGGTCGATGGGGTCGTGCTGGGCGACGAGGGTGATGCCGGTGCCGAGGTGGAGCCGCTCGGTGACGGCGGAGGCCTGGCCGAGGGCGACGAAGGGGTCCAGGGTGCGCCCGTACATCTCCGGGAGCTCGCCGCCCATGGGGGCCGGGGTGACGCGGCTGACCGGGATGTGGGTGTGCTCGGGGAGGTAGAGCCCCGAGAAGCCGCGTTCCTCCAGGGCGCGGGCGAGGGGGACGGGAGCGATGGTGCGGTCGGTGAGGAAGACGGTCGTGGCGATCCGCATGTGTGCTGACACCTCCGTGGTCTGGGGAGGGCCAAAGTACGGCTTCGCGCGTGCGGAGGGCAGGGGCGTGCGTCGGCCATGGCGCGGGGCGGGAGGCCGAGTTGGCCCGGGGCGGGGCGGAGACCGAGGGGGTTCCTCCGGTGTCAGCCCCGCGGGTAGCGGGTCAGCCAGCCGGTGGAGGTGGCCGTCGGGCCGTGCAGGGCGGGGCCCTGGGTCATCTCCAGGGCGAAGTCGTCGGCGAGTTCCAGGACCGTGGCCCGGCCCTCGAGGCCGGCGAGCCAGGCCGCGGGGAGTGCCGTTTCGCCGTGCTGGGCGCCGAGCAGGGAGCCGCACAGGGCGCCGGTGGCCGCGGAGTCGCCGCCGTGGTTCACGGCGAGGCGCAGGCCGTGCGCCACGTTCTCGGCGACGAGGGCGCAGTACACGGCGATGGCGAGGACCTCTTCGGCGGAGCGGCCCTGGCCGGGGGACAGGTCCTCGATGGCCTGCGGTGAGGGGACGCCCGTGGTGACGGCGCCGAGCGCGCGCTGCAGGGCGTCGGTGACGGGCTGGTGGCCGGGGCGGACGCCGAGCAGGCCCAGTGCGCGCTGGACGGCGGAGTCGAGGGACTCGCCGCGGGTCAGGCCGTGGACGATGACGGAGTGCGCGCCGGCCGACAGGTACGCGGTGGGGTGCCCGTGGCTCTGTACGGCGCATTCGACGGCGAGTTGGAGCACCAGGGCCGACTCCCAGCCGACCAGCAGTCCGAAGGGGGCGGAGCGGGTGGCGGCGCCGGGGTCCACGGCGGTCGGGTTCTTCGGCTGGGCGAGCGTGCCGAGGACTCCGTCGGCGAAGCCGGTCAGGCAGGAGCGGGCGGGGGAGCGTCGGGCGTAGAGCCACTCCTCCTGCGCGAGCCAGCCGTTGTCCTCGCGGCGCTCGTCGGGGCCCCAGTCGCTCTGGGTGAGGGCCCAGCGGAGGTAGGCGCGGTGCACGTCGGTCGGCGGGTGCCAGGCGCCGGTGTCCCGGCGTACGTGGGCCCGTATCAGGCCGTCCAGGGTGAAGAGGCCGAGCTGCGTGGCGGCGGTGACCCGGGCGCGGGGGGCCGTCGGTTCGGTGAGGCCCGCCGGGCCGTGGGTTTCGAGGAGCTCGGGGAGCGAGAGGGGGGCGACGGGTGCGCCGAGGGCGTCGCCGATGGCCGAGCCGAGGAGGGTTCCCCTGACGCGGCTACGGAAGTCCTGCTGCTCGGTGCGGCCCCAGAGGCCGGTGGTGACGGCGGCGCGGCCGCCCAGGGTGGCGCCGGCGGCGGGGCCGGTGGCGGGGCCGAGGCTGGTGGCTCCGAGGGTGGCTCCGCCCTGGGGTGCGGGCGCCGCCTGGAGGGGCGGGGCGGCCTCGGGCCTGCTCTGCTGCTCCCCGGACGTTTCCGTCGCCGTGTCCATGTCGATCCCCCCGGACTGCACGCGCGTGCTCTGGCGGGCACTGTAGTGGACAGTACCGATCGGGTCCGGAAGTAGTCGGTCGTGGGGGCGGTATGGGGGCGTGGAACGGCTGGATTCCGCCGGTCCTCCGGGGGTGCGGAAGAGCGGGGGAGCCCGCGGGCGCGGTACTTCGGCACCCACGGGCGGTTCTGGCCGGGTGTTCCAGCCGGGCGTCGTAGCCGGGCGTCCTAGCCGGGCGGCGGGCTCAGCAGGCCGTGACCCACAGGGAGCTGATGTTGTCGTTCCGGTTGTACTGGGAGGTGTTGCCCTTCCAGTTGCCCACCGGCCACGTGGAGCCCTGCTTGTTGGTGTCCAGGTACGTACAGACCGTCTTGCCGGTCCTGTTCCATACCGAGGAGACCTTGTCGTTCAGGCGGTAGTCGCCGAGGTTGTCGGTGCCGCTGCGGAAGTACGCCGCTCCGCCGTATCCGTTGTCGTGCTCGTAGACGCAGAACTCGCCGACCTCACAGTTCCGCCAGGGCGTCTCGGCGGCGGGTGCCGCCGCCGCCGGTGCGGTGAGTGCCGCGGACATGGCCAGGCCCGCAGCGGCCGTGAAGGTGAGGAGGGAGCGTCGCGTTGACATCACAAGATCCGCCTTTGGTCGGGAACATGTGGATTCCTTCCCTCCACTAGAGCATCCGGATGCCGGGAGCCGAGCGCGAGAACAAGCCCTTTTGTGGCTCATAAAGGGGCATCTGCCCTTTACGCATATAGACGTGACGTTTCTTCCCGGCTGTCATCGGCGAGTACCGGCTCTCGTTCCCCTGCCGACCCGGCGCATGGCACGTTTTGACAGTCGCCTTCCCGTTGGCTGGTTTCGGCCATGCCGTGTTCATGCGGCGTTATTCGGAGGCCAAGAGTCTCGGGGCATGAAGAAGGCACTGCTCGCCGCGACCGTCGTCGCCTCCACGCTCACCGTCGCCATCGTCGCGGCCCCCGCCGCCTCCGCCCACGGGTGGGACTTCCCCTGGGGCAACCACCACGGCAACTCCATCCCCTTCACCGAGGCCACCGTCACCGCCGGTGCCGACGGGGCGTACACGCTGAAGTGGAACGCCAAGGGCACCAAGCGCGTGGAGATCAGGGCGAACGGCAAGGTCGTCGCCCGGGGCGGCGCCCAGGGCGCGGCCGTGGTCGGCGGGCTGCCCGCGGCCGACCGGCAGTGGTTCGACTTCGAGCCCGAGCGCGGTCAGGGGCTGCGCCTCGCCGACCGGCTGATCAAGCTGGAGGGCACCGCCAACTTCCGTGACGCGGGCGGCTACCGCACCACCAACGGCCAGTGGGTCAAGATGGGCGAGATCTACCGCTCCGACGCCCTGAACAAGCTCACCGACAACGACCTCGCCAAGCTCCAGCGCCTGCGCGTGAAGACGGTCTTCGACCTCCGCATGGAGAGCGAGCGCACCAAGGACGTGGACAAGGTCCCGGCCGGCGCGCACTACGTCGTCGCCGACGTCTTCGCCGGCTCCGGCTCCTTCCAGGCCATGCCCAAGACCCCCGACGAGGCCGTCAAGGCCATGGTCGACGCCGAGAAGGCGATGGTCAGCGGGGAGGGCGGCAAGAAGGCCTACACCCAGGTGTTCGAGGGCATCGAGCGCGACCGCAACCGCTCCGTCCTGTTCCACTGCACCGCGGGCAAGGACCGTACGGGCTGGGCCAACGCCTCCCTGCTGACCGCCCTCGGCGTGCCGAGCGAGACCGTGATGGCCGACTACCTGGCCAGCAACGACTACCGCAAGGCCGCCAACGACGCGATCCTCTCGCACCTCCCGGCCGCGCAGGCCGCCGTGTACAAGCCGATGCTCGACGTCCGCGCCGAGTACCTCAACGCCGGGTACGACGAGGTCACCGCGAAGTTCGGCAGCTTCGACGCCTACCTCGAGGACGGCCTCGGCATCGACGGCCGCGAGCTGAAGCAGCTCAAGAAGGACCTCCTGGTCGGCTAGGCCGAGGGGGCCGCGCCCCGGTGGAGAGGACCGAAGGGTCCATTCCACCGGGGCGCGGCTCGCGGTCACGGGTGACGGATCACGGGGTGACGACGACCTCGTCCACGCGGCTGGAGGCGCTGAAGTGGGCCGTGGTGGGCTCGACGAACTTGGCGAGCCAGGAGCCGGTCGCGTCGGCGGTGAACTTCCTGGTGAAGGTGCCGTCCGCGGCGGTCTTGGAGAGGCCCATGGGCTTCCACGCGATGGTTCCGGCGGGCCGGAAGTAGTAGCGGACCGTCTGGCCGGCGAAGGGCTTCCAGTCGGGGCTCTTCTCGGTCAGCTTTCCGGTGAGCGTGATCGGTCGGCCCTTCTTGACCGGCTCGGGCGCGGCGTTGAACTCCGGGATGGCCGTCGTCGTCCGTTCGGCGAGCCGCACCGCGGGCGTGACGGAGCCGCGGATGTCCGGGGTACCGACGTACCGCAGTCGCATGAAGCCCGGTCCGGGGTAGCGCACCCGTTCCTCGAACGCGTCGGCCGAGTTGGCCGTGACCGTCTGCTTCCTGACGGTGGTCCAGCCGGTCCTGCCGTCCGCGGAGTACTGGAAGTCCACCTCCAGCGAGGTGATGCCGGCCGGGACCTCCACGCTCAGGAAGGTGCCCTTCACTTCCAGGTACTTGCTCTGCAGCAGCGTGGTCCCGAAGTCGATGAACGCGGTGCCGCCGGTGGTGTCCACCGTCACCTCCCGGGTGTCCGAGGACGCCCAGGGGCTGTCGGCGCCGATCCGCCAGGTGGTGTCCTTCGTCAGGGGCACGGATCCCTCCAGCCGGCCCGCGCTCCCCGTCGTCAGGTGGTGCGGCAGTCCGGCGCCGGTGTCGACGGCGATCCTCAGGCCCGCGGGCGCCGGCTTCCACGAGCCGTCGGCGGACTTCCAGGTGACCGTGCCGCTCACCTTGCCGGCCGTTCCGTAGGGGCCGGTCACGGTCGGGGAGTCCAGGGCGATGCGTGCGGCCGTGGACGCCGTCACGGGCACCGCCACGGAAGCCCGCTCCTCGGAGCCGTTGGCCTTGCTCGCGAGGTGGACGTACGTGGAGTCGTGGCCGGCCCGCGTCGTGCCGGACTCGGCGCCGGAGAAGGTGACCTTCGACGTGAAGTGTCCCTTGGCGTCGGCGGTCAGCGGTGAGCTGACGGTGCCGGTCCGGGTCGTGAACGCGCCGCCCGCGTACGGCTTCAGCGAGCCGTTGCGCGGGTCGTAGAGCTTGATGTCACCCGAGACCACGGTGTCCGGCCGCGCGAACGACACCCCGTTCGTGGCCTTCAGGTTCGTGAAGGACGGCCGCACCTGGTAGGTCAGCACGGCCTTGTCCTTGTGGAGGACGGTTTCGCCCCCGGTGCCGTCGTACTCCACGTCGACGGCGTACTCGCCGAGATCGGCGAGCTTCAGCGGGGCGGTCCGCACCGGGAACCACGTGGGGTCCGGGTCCCCGCAGGAATCCGCGCAGGGATCCCAATCCTCCGGACGGACCGGGTGGAAGCTCGTGACGGTGGCGACCCGCTTGGTCGTGCCCTTCTTGCGCAGGTGCACCTTGAGGTCCTTGGGCGGATCACCGGAGAAGTCCAGGGTGACCGTCTCGTGCTCCACGCGTGCGCTGAAGCCCTTCGGCCGGGATTCGTCGGCCTGGGCGGCCGTGGGCACGGCCAGTACGGCTCCCAGAGCCGTCGCCGTGCAGAGCACGGCGGTGATGCGCTTGTTCATGTTTCCCCCGGGGATGACGTCCGTCACTCACCGAGGAGACCGCTCACCCCGCCCGATGGTTGTACGGGGACGGGGTGTGTGCGGACACGTCCGTGCGCGAGCCGGCCCGGCGGCTCACGCACGGACGCGTCCGGTGGCGACTCAGTCCAGGACCGGCAACAGCTCCGGCAGGTGGCCGTCCGAGGCGCGGGCCGCGGCCTGGCGCTCCTCCGGGACCTCCCCGTAGAGGGTCGTACGGGCCTTCGCGGGCCGGCCGGCCGCCTCCGCGACGGCGATCAGGTCCCGCACGGACTTGTACGAGCCGTAGCTGGAGCCGGCCATCCGCGAGATGGTCTCCTCCATCAGGGTTCCGCCCAGGTCGTTGGCGCCCGAGCGGAGCATCTCGGCCGCGCCCTCCGAGCCCAGCTTCACCCAGCTGGTCTGGATGTTGGTGATGTGCGGGTGGAGCAGGATGCGGGCCATCGCCGTCACGGCGCGGTTGTCGCGCACCGTCGGGCCGGGGCGCGCGATGCCCGCGAGGTAGACGGGGGCGTTGGTGTGGATGAAGGGGAGGGTCACGAACTCCGTGAAGCCCTCCACCCCCTTGGCGTGGGCCTCCTGCTGCATGCGCGCCAGCGTCCGGAAGTGGCCCAGCCAGTGGCGGGGCTGGTCCACGTGGCCGTACATCATCGTGGAGGAGGAGCGGATGCCCAGCTCGTGCGCGGTGGAGACCACGTCGATCCAGTCCGCCGTCGGCAGCTTGCCCTTGGTGAGGACCCAGCGGACCTCGTCGTCCAGGATCTCCGCCGCCGTACCGGGGATGGAGTCGAGGCCGGCCTCCTTGGCCGCGGTGAGCCAGTCCCGTACGGACATCCCCGTGCGCGTCGCGCCGTTGACGACCTCCATCGGCGAGAAGGCGTGCACGTGCATGCCGGGCACGCGCGCCTTCACGGCCCGCGCGATGTCGAAGTAGGCCGTCCCGGGCAGGTCCGGGTGGATCCCGCCCTGCATGCACACCTCGACCGCGCCCACGTCCCACGCCTGCGCGGCCCGGTCGGCGACCTGGTCGAGCGAGAGGGTGTACGCGTCCGCGTCCGTGCGGCGCTGCGCGAAGGCGCAGAAGCGGCAGCCGGTGTAACAGACGTTGGTGAAGTTGATGTTGCGGGTCACGACGTACGTGACGTCCTCGCCCACCACCGACTTGCGCAGGTCGTCCGCGATCCGGCAGAGCGCGTCCAGCGCCGGGCCGTCCGCGTGCAGCAGGGCGAGCGCCTGCTCGTCGGTGAGCTTCGTCGGGTCGTCGGCGGCCTGCGCGAGCGCCGCCCGTACCTCGGTGTCGATGCGCTCGGGATCGGGGACCATCCCGGGGGCCGCGGCCTCGCGCAGGGCCTCCCAGTCGCCGTAGACCTCGTCGAAGTCGTCGCGGCGGTCGCCGGTACGGCCCTGCGTGTCGATGGTGGTGTGCAGGTCGGTGCGGCCGTAGGCGGTGAAGCCCTCGTCCGGCTCCTGCCACGGCCGGCCCTCCACGGTCGCGGACTCGTCCGCGAGCCCGCTGTCCGCGTCGGCCAGCGCGCGTACGTGGGGCAGCAGGCGGGGGTCCAGCCAGGGCTCGCCGCGCTGGAGGAACTCCGGGTAGATGGTGAGGCGTTCGCGGAGCTCGAAACCGGCGGCCGCGGTGCGCTCGGCGAGCTCCTCGATGTGCGGCCAGGGGCGCTCGGGGTTCACGTGGTCGGGGGTGAGCGGGGAGACCCCGCCCCAGTCGTCGATGCCGGCGCCGATGAGCAGCGCGTACTCGGAGTCCACCAGGTTCGGCGGGGCCTGGATGCGGGCGCCCGGGCCGAGGATGTGGCGGGCCACGGCGATGGCCGCCGCGAGCTCCTCCAGCTCCGCGTCGGGCATGCCGCGCATGGCGGTGTCGGGCTTGGCCCGGAAGTTCTGGACGATGACTTCCTGGATGCCGTGGTAGCTGCGCTGGATCCGGCGCAGCTCGAAGAAGGCGTCCGCGCGCTCCTCGTAGGACTCGCCGATGCCGATGAGCACGCCCGTGGTGAAGGGCACGTTGGAGCGTCCGGCGTCCTCGAGCACGCGCAGCCGGACGGCCGGGTCCTTGTCGGGGGAGCCGTGGTGGGGGCCCCCGGGCTCGGACCACAGGCGGGTGGCGGTGGTCTCCAGCATCATCCCCATGGACGGGGCGACGGGCTTGAGGCGCTGGAGGTCCGACCAGGACAGCACGCCGGGGTTGAGGTGGGGGAGGAGGCCGGTCTCCTCCAGGACGCGGATGGCCATGGCGCGCACGTAGGCGAGGGTGTCGTCGTAGCCGTGCGCGTCGAGCCACTCGCGGGCCTCGGGCCAGCGGTCCTCCGGCCGGTCGCCGAGCGTGAACAGGGCTTCCTTGCAGCCCATGGCCGCACCCTTGCGGGCGATGTCGAGGACCTCGTCGGGGGACAGGTACATCCCGTGGCCCTCGCGGCGGAGCTTGCCGGGGACCGTGACGAAGGTGCAGTAGTGGCACTTGTCCCGGCACAGCCGGGTGAGGGGGATGAAGACCTTGCGCGAGTAGGTGATGACGCCGGGCCGCCCCGCGGCTTGGAGGCCGGAGTCCCTGACCCGAGCGGCGGAGGCGGCGAGGTCCTTCAAGGCCTCGCCGCGCGCCTGCAGGAGTACGGCCGCCTCGGTCGCGTCGAGCGCGACGCCGTCGCGGGCGCGGCGGAGCGCGCGGCGCATCGAGTTCTCGGTCGGAGCGTCACTCGGAGTGGTCATGGCCCGAGCATACGATCAGCTCGCGCGCGCACGGAGGGGCTCATCGCATCAGTTCCCCGGCGTTGACCAGCAGAGACTGGCCGGTTATCGCCCGCGCACGGTCGGAGGCGAGGAAGGCGGCGGCGTCCGCGACGTCCCCGTCGGTGGCCAGGTCGGGCAGTGCCATGCGGTCGGTGAGGCGGGCGTGGACCTCGGCCTCCGGGACGCCTTCGGTGTGCGCGGTGAAGGTGACGAAGGCCTGGACCGGGGGGCCCCACATCCAGCCGGGGAGCACGGTGTTCACGCGGATGCGGTGCGGGCCGAGCTCGCGGGCCATGGAGTACATGGCGGAGGTCAGGGCGCCCTTGGAGGCGGCGTAGGCGGCCTGCTGCACCTCGTTGGGCGAGGCGATGGCGGACTGGGTGCCGATGATGACGACGGATCCGCCGGCCGCCTTGAGGGCGGGGAGGCAGGCGCGGGTCATGCGCAGGGTGCCGAGGAGGTTGACGTCGAGGATCTGCTGCCAGGTGCCGAAGTCGGCGTCTTCGAGGCCGCCGAAGTACGAGTCCCAGGCGGCGACGTGGACGACGGCGTCGACCCCGCCGAAGCGGTCCTGGGCGAGGGCGGCGAGTGCTTCGCACTGGCGCTCGTCGGAGATGTCGGTGGGGAGGTACGCGGTGTGCGTGCCGCCGGGGTCGATCTCGGCGGCGGCCTTGGCGAGGTTGGCCTCGGTCCGCGCCCCGAGCACGGCGTTGCCGCCGTCGCGGACGACGGTGGCGGCCACCTGGTGGCCGAGGCCGGCGCCTACGCCGGAGACGATGACGGTCTTGCCCTGCAGCAGTAGCGGCGACATGGTGCGGCCCTCCTGGCGGCCCGATGAATCTGACGGGGCGTCAGGCTACGGTGTGGGGGGCGGGGAGGGAAGGTCCTGGGTGCGGCGCGGTTGCCTGGGCCGGCGGGCCTGCTGCGGGTGGGGGTCGGTGCCGGGGGCGGGGTGGGGTGTTGGCCTGGACTGCATGATTTAGGCGCCCTGTCTCCGACTCCGACAGGGTGCGGGGTGCTCTAGCGCCACAAATCACGTTTTACGTCCAGGCCAACACCCCACCCCGCCCCCGTCACCGACCCGGCACGCAGCCACCGACCCCGGCTGGGAGGACATTCAGCCCCGGCCGGGCTGCTTTCAGTCGGTCGGGGATGGGTTTTCCAGTCCGCCCGCGCCATTTCAGCCGTCCGGCGTTTGAGGACCGGGGTCTGGGGCGGAGCCCCAGGGGGTCCGGGCGCAGCCCGGTACCCCTTCCCAGCCCGTCCGGCGTTTGAGGACCGGGGTCCGGGCAGCGCCCGGGGAACGGTGGAAGGGCGGGTAGGGGACTTCCGCCCCGCGCAGCGGCAAAGGGCCGCAGCGGGGAACTCCGCCCCGCGCAGCGGCAACGGTCGCAGCAGGGGGCTTCGCCCCGCGCAGCGGGGAGGGGTGCAGCGGGGAGCTCGGCCCCGCGCAGCGGTGAGGGGGCAGTGGGGGGCTCCGGCCCGCGTCGGGGGCTAGGGGGCCAGGCGGGTTAGGCCCTGCTGGATCTCTGGGGCCGTGTGCGTCGTGAACGACAGGCGGAGCGTTCGGGGGTCCGGGTCGCGGGCGAAGAAGGGGGCTCCGGGGACGAAGGCGACCCCCCGGGAGGTGGCCGCGCGGAGCAAGGCCATCGCGTCGTGGCCCTCGGGCAGCCGGGCCCAGACGAACATCCCGCCCTCGGGGCGGTTCCACGTGGAGCCCTGCGGGAGTGCGGTGGGCAGGCCCGCCAGCAGTGCGTCGCGCCGGATCCGGTACGCGTCGCGGACCCCCGCCACGTGCGCGTCGAGGTCAGCCGTACGCAAGTACTCCGCCGCCGCCAGCTGGTCGACCGTCGAGGTGTGCAGGTCCGCCGCCTGCTTCGCGAGCACCGCGCCCCGCAGCAGCGCCGCCGGCGCGCGCAGCCAGCCGAGCCGGAGTCCGGGGGCCATGACCTTCGAGAAGCTGCCGAGAAGCGCCGTGCGGTCCTCGGCCCCGGGGTAGGAGGCGAGCCGGGGCAGTGCGCGGCCCTCGTAGCGGAGTTCACCGTACGGGTCGTCCTCCAGGAGCCACAGGCCGAGCCGGGCCGCCACGGCCGCGATCTCGGCCCGGCGGTCGGCGGGGAGGGTGCGGCCGGTCGGGTTCTGGAAGGTGGGGATCGTGTAGAGCAGCTTGGGGCGTTCGCGGGCGACGAGTTCGGCCAGGGCGTCCGGGAGGATGCCCTGGCCGTCGCACGGGACGGGGATCACCCGGGCGCCGGCGAGCGCGAACCCCTGGAGCGCCGCCAGGTAGGTGGGGTTCTCCACGAGCACCGCGTCGCCCGGCTCGATGAGCGCGGTCGTGATCAGGCCGAGCCCCTGCTGCGATCCGGTGGTGATCAGCAGGTCGTCGGCGGTGGTCGCCAGTCCTTGCCGGTCGATCCGGGCCGCCACCGCCGCGCGCAGTTCGGGGGCGCCCTCCGTGGTCGAGTACTGGAGGGCGCGGCCGGCGGACCGCGCGAAGGCGGAGTCGTACGCCGCCCGCAGGCCCTCGGTGTCGAAGAGTTCGGGGGCGGGCAGGCCGCCGGCGAAGGAGATCATGCCGGGCTGGGCGGTGACGGCGAGTATCTCGCGCACGGTGGAGGGGGCGGTCGTACGGATCCGGGCGGCGAAGGGCGGCGGCGGGGTGGCGACCTGCGGGGTGGAGGGCGGTGCGAAGGCGGGCGCTGAGGCAGGCACGGTGGCTCCTTCGGGAGGCGGGTGCGGGCATCGTAGCGGCGAGTAGGTGTAGATGGCAGTTATGTATCAAGTACTGAACAGCCCCCAGGGACTCCCCATCTGACGTCGCATCAGCTAGACCGTCTCCCATGACAGCAGACGAGCGGAACATCCGGGCCGACGACTACGCCGAGCTCGCCTCGGTCGGCCCCTACGGAGTCCACCCCGGCCACGCGCTGATCACCATGGTCGAACCGCACCCGGGCCACGAGTTCGCGTACAACCGCTGGTACGAGGACGACCACTACTACGCCGGCGCCATGGCCATGCCCTGGATGTTCGCCGGCCGCCGCTGGGTGGCCACCCGCGAGCTCCAGGAGCTGCGCTACCCGGAGAAGTCGGCGGTGGCCCAGCCCGTGACCGCCGGGTGCTACATCTCCACGTACTGGGTCACCGAGGGCCGCTACGACGAGCACATGAAGTGGACCGTCGGCATCAACAAGCGCCTCAACCGCGACGGCCGGGTCTACCAGGACCGCACGCACGTCTTCACCGCGTTCCAGGACCACGAGGCCACCGTCTACCGGGACGGCGCCGCGGGCCCCCGTGACTTCCACGCCCTCGACCACCCGTACGGCGGGCTCGTGGTGCAGGTCATCGACGCGGAGGGCCCGGAGCGGCGGGCCGAGCTGCTGGAGTGGCTGCGTTCGCGGGCCCTGCCGAAGCGGCTGGCCGGCTCACCGGCCGCGATGGTCACGGTCTTCCGGCCGACGCCGCTGCCGGGCGACCGGATGACGTACGTGAAGCAGGTGGAGGGGGTCGACACCCGGCTGACCCTGCTGTGGTTCCTGGAGGCCGACCCGCGCGAGTGCTGGGACCGGTTCCAGGGGCTGGACGCGGAGGTCGCGGAGTCGGGGCTGGGGCGGGTGGAGCTGGTGGCCCCGTTCATCCCGACGGTGCCGGGGACGGACCGGTACGTGGATCAGCTGAGGTAGGCCGGGACGGAGGCGCCGGGGCCCGGACATGGCCGAGCCCCCTCGGCAGGCGACGGCGGGCCGGTCGAGAGGGCTCCAGTCAGTGGTGCAGGTGGTGCTGGTGGTGCGGGTGGCGCTGGCGGTGCCGGTCTTGCGGTGGAGCCGGTGGCACCGGTCGTGTGACGGCGGTCCGGGAGGGTCGCTTCGACGTTCAGGCGAGGCGTCCCAGCCGGCCCTCGGTCACGTCGGCGACGAACGAGGTCCAGGAGCCGGGCGCGAAGGTGAGGGACGGACCGTCCTGCACCTTCGAGTCACGGACCGCGATGGCCTCCATGACGGGGGACTTGACCTCGACGCAGGCACCGTTGGCGGAGTACGAGGACTTGGTCCAGTTTTCCGTTGCACCTTGACGAATAGCCATGTTTCTCTCCGGTTCAGCGAGTGGTTCCGGTGTCATGTCGGCCATTGCTCCGGCTGACGTGATCGACGCTACCCGCAGCTCCCGTTGTGCGAAGGGGGCGTTCACCCGACCGAGTGGCATATTCCATTCAGGTCTTCTGCCGCCGGGGAGTGACGGTGTACCGTACCGGCCTTTTCGCCGAACCCCCTTACTCCTTGCCCGCGAAGTCCTCGATGATCTGCGCGATGAACTGCCGCGTCTGGTCCACGTTGTGGGCCTGTGCGCGCAAATGTTCGTACATCACGCTGTATTTCTGGACGTCGTTGGCCTTCTCCAGATACAGGTCGCTCGTCACGCCTTCGATGTAGACGACCGTGGAGTCCGAAGCGTCCGGGAATTCCAGAATGGCGTACTGCCCGTTGACGCCCGGGTGGGCGCCCACCGAGAAGGGCATCACCTGGACCGTGACGTGCGGCTTCTCCGACTGCTCTATCAGGAATTCCAGCTGCCGGATCATGAGCTGGGCGTCGCCCACGTGCCGCCGCAGGGCGGCCTCGTCGATGACCGCCCACAGGCGCAGCGGCCCGATCTCGGGATTGCTGTTCTCGGTCTCGTGAAGCCGCTTCTGGCGGTGCATCCGGACCTGGACGCGCTTCTCCACGTCGACGGGAGCCGTCTCCGGCCACGCGCCGCGGACGAGCGACTGGGCGTACTCCGGGGTCTGGAGCAGCCCCGGGATCACCAGGGGTTCGTAGGTGCGCAGGCTGGCGGCGTCCGTCTCCAGGCCGATGTAGACGCTGTACGGGATGTCGCCGAAGGCGTGCCACCAGCCCTGCTGGCGGGAATCCTTGGCCATCTGCATGAGGGAGTCGACGAGCCGCCGGTCCTCGACCTCGTAGACGTCGCACAGATCGCGGACGTCGCGCTGACTGATGGAACGGCGGCCGTTCTCCAGCCGGCTGATCTTCGACTGGGAGACGAGCAGGCGTTCCGCGACCTGCTCGGCCGTCATGCCTTTGTCCTCGCGCAGTTTGCGCAACTCCATGCCCAGTCGGCGGCGTCGGACGGTGGGATTGACATTGGACGCCACGTGAACGGCACCTCCGCCTTCTTCTGTTGCTGTTTCTGTCTCTTTGCTGTCTCTCTGCGTGTCTGCTGGTGAGCAGACTGCCACCGAAGGACGTGACCCCGCTGGGGAACGGGTGGGAACGGGTGGGAAAAGCAAACGCGCGGGCCGACGGGACCGGCGTACCGGCCCCGTCGCCCCGCGCGTCGGCGGTTGCGATTACTGCTTGCCCTGCTTGTCCTGCGTGTGCTGCCGGTGGATCAGTGCGCGGCCACGCGGGCCATCGCACCGGTCCTGCGCGGCTGCAGGGCGGCGGCTGTCGCCGTTGCCCTGGCGGGCTGTGCCGGTGCCCGGTCGCGGCGTGGCTGTGCGGCCACGCCGTTCTGGACGTCCATGACGGCGTGAGCCACCAGTCCGCCCATCGGGTCGTGCCGGATCAGGTCCCGGAGTCGGGACCTGGACGACCGCCCCTCGTTGCCGGGGTACAGGTGCTTGCCGAGTCCGACCGCGTGGGCCAGTGCGGCAAGCGCCGCGGTCCGCGGGTCCGGCGGTACGCCGGTGCGGATCGCACTGTCCAGCCGGCCACGGATCTCCCGGCTGATCGCTGTGTCGGTCGCTTGGTAGCGAGTCGTCGGCAGCACCCCGCACATCTGGCCCGCGACGGCATGAACCATGCCGCAACGCTCCAGGTGAGCGAGGTAAATCTGACGGAGCCCCAGTCGGGGTCCGCCGATCCAGTGGACCGCCCGAACCGGGCTGCCGCGCCTGCGCAGCAGTTCCAGTGCGGAGTCCAGAGTCGGATCTCCTGTCGGCCGTGGCATCACCACGGCGATACGATCCCCATCAGGGGCTATCCGTCCTGCCAGAGCCAGCTCCACTAGCTGTGCCCCGGCCAGGCCGAGGTCGAGCGACTGCGGCTGCGCCGTGGTACCCGTGGCCGGGTCCAAGGCGAGCAGCAAAAGCTCCTCCGGAATCGTTCTGCGGCTCTTGCCCATCCATGCCTCCCCGCGTGGATGAGTGACAGGGTGACGCCTCTCACATTCATCTGTCGAGAGTGCCTGGCCGCTTTGTGGGGGAACCGTCAGCTATGTCGTTCTCGTCTAGCACGGGGGCGATGCCCCCTAGACGGGACACTGTTAGACATTCGGACAGCCGGGCGTGAAGGCGATCGAGGAGGAACTGGTGGCGGGCGAGTCCCCCGACAAGTCGGTTGATGAAGGAACGTCGGGGACGGCGGAGTCGTCCGAGGGGCGTGACCCGAGGGTGTCGCTGTTCGGCCCGAGGGACTCGGAGGACGGTCCCGCGGACCGCGATCCGCTGCGCGAAGCGGTGGCCGCGTGGGTGGCCACGGCGGAGCACTCCCCCTCCGGGGACGAGCAGGACGAGACGCCGGGCGCGCCGGGCGCGCGGACCGAGGTCTTCAGGGCCCTGCCCGCGGACGCGGCCGGCACGGGTGCCGACTCCGCTTCTGACCCCGAGTCTGAGTCCGACCCCGATCCTGCTTCCGATTCGGATTCCGCTTCGGGGTCCGAGGGCGGTGAGTCCGCCGGCGCGGCGGTCGAGAGCGAGCGCACGGCGGTGTTCCGCACCGTGACGCCCCCGACTGCCCGCGCCGCGGATTCCGCGGCCTCCAGCTCCTCCGCGGCCTCCGCCGATTCCACCGACTCTCCTGACGCGTCGGATTCCGCTTCCGGGCGTGCGGGTGCCTCGGATGCCCGGCCCGCAGCCGCGGCGGGCTCCGGTACGGATGCCGGCCGACCTGCGGCTTCGACGTCCGCGCCCGGCACCGCTTCCGGGGCCGGGTCCTCGGGCGCGCCCGTCGGTGGCGACCGTACGACCGCCTTCCGTGCCGTGACGCCGCCGGCCGACGCCGACCGCTCCGACCGCTCCGAGGGGGCCGCTCCGGCCGCCGCCGGGTCGATCGGGGGTGACCGTACGGCGTCGTTCCGTACGGCCACGCCGCCGGCCGGCACGGGTCTGCCCGCGGGCTCCGGTACGGGTTCCGCTTCCGGCACCTCGGGCGGGTCCGAGGCTGCCGCCGGGTCGGTCGAGAGCGAGCGCACGGCGGTGTTCCGTACGGTCACGCCGCCGGCCCGCACCGGTCGCCCCGCCGACTCCGCCGCGGCCCCGGCCGACAGCGAGCGCACGGCCGTCTTCCGCATGCCGACCACCCCGGCCCCCTCGGCGGAGTCCCGCCCCGGTACCCAGGCTGCGTCGGGCATCCCGGCCTCGCCCGGCACCCGTGCCCCGTCGGATGCCCCGGCTTCGGCGGCGTCCCGCAACGAGGCGGGCCCGGGTACCCAGGCTCCGTCGGGCACCCCGGCCTCGCCCGGAACTCGGACCCCGTCGGATGCCCCGGCTTCCTCGGCGGCGTCCCGCGACGAGGCGGGCCCCGGTTCCCAGGCGCCGTCGGGTACCCCGGGCTCGCCCGGCACCCGTGCCCCGTCGGATGCCCCGGCCTCCTCGGCGGCGGATCCTTCGACTCCTTCGGCCCGCCAGGCTGGCACTGACGCCTCGGGTTCCCCGGCTGCGCCGGGCCGCCAGGCGGCTGCCGGCAACCCGGCTTCTCAGGGCGTCCGGCCCCCTTCGGACGCCGCGGGCTCGCCCTCTGCCCCCGGCAACCAGGCGGGCCCGGGTGCTCCGGCTCCTTCCGGTAACCGAGGCGCCTCGGGCGCTTCGGCGGCTCCGGGCAAGGACGCCGCCGCGGGTGCGGGGGCTTCCTCCGGCGCCCAGGCGCCTTCGAGCGCTCCGGCTGCACCGGGTGCCCCGGCTTCTTCCGGCAACCGGGCTCCTTCGGGCGCGCCGGGCAGTTCGGCCGCGCCGGGGAATCGGGTGGGCGCGGGTGCCCCGGGTTCTTCCGGTACCAAGGCTCCCTCAGGCGCGCCGGGCTCATCGGCGCCGTCGGGTGCTCCGGCTGCGCCGGGCAACCAGGCAGCCCCGGGCAACCAGGTCGCTCCGGGTGCCCCGGCCTCCTCCGGCGCTCCGGCGGCCTCGGGCGGCCGGACCGGTTCTGGTGCCCCGGGTGCTCCGGCGGCCCCGGGCGGTCGGACCGCTCCCGGTGCTCCCGCCGGTCGTGACTCCGGTGAGTCGGGCGACAGCGAGCGGACGGCCGTGTTCCGGGCGGTGAAGCCCGGGTCGGCCCCGGGTGGTTCGGCGGAGGACAGCGAGCGGACTGCGGTGTTCCGCGCGGTCAAGCCCCCGACTCCGGCCGGTCCGGCCGACGACGAGCCGGTCGACAGCGAGCGGACGGCTGTGTTCCGGGCCATCAAGCCCGACACCGCCAACCCCGCCACCCCCGGCCAGGGGCCCAACTCCGCCGGGCGCGGGAGCGTCGGGCAGGGGTCGGCTCCGGCGGGGTCCGCGCGTGCCGGTGGTGCGGAGCGGGCGAGCACCTTCGTACCGCTGCGGAGCGACGACGGGCCCGCGCGGCCCACCGCGGGCGCGCCCGGCGCGCCCGGCGCGCCCAGTGCGCCCAGCGCTCCGGCCCCGGGGCGGACTCCGGTCCCCGCCGGCGTGCGGACCCCCGTGACGCGGGAGTCCCCCGAGCGGACCACGCAGCAGCCGTTGCCGCCCAAGCCGCCGCTCGACATGCTGGCGGACCTCACCAACAACCCGCCCCCGCCGCCGAGCGCGGCCCGTACGGCCGTACGCCGGTTCAAGATCTACGCGCCGATCCTGGTGCTCCTCGCGGTGGTCCTCGCCGTCGTCCAGCTCGTGCGCCCGCTGCCGGCTCCGACGCTGAAGATGACCACGAACGCCTCGTACACCTTCAAGGGCGCCGAGGCGTCCATGCCGTGGCCGAAGGAGGGCCAGGCCTACATGGCCGCGGCCGGCCTCGGCACCGTCGGGACCTTCGGCGAGCAGAAGCCCGTGGCGATCGGCAGCGTGGCCAAGGCCATGACCGCCTACGTCATCCTCAAGGACTTCCCCATGAAGAAGGGGGAGAAGGGCCAGATGATCCCCGTCGACAAGACGGCGGTCGACGACGGCAAGAAGGAGACCGAGGGCGAGTCCACGGTCAACAACTTGAAGGAGGGCGACACGATCTCGCAGCACGACGCCCTCTCCGCGATCATGATCCCGTCCGCCAACAACGTCGCGCGACTGCTCGCGCGCTGGGACGGCGGGCAGGAGGCGTTCGTCAAGAAGATGAACGACACCGCCAAGGAACTCGGCATGACCAACACCACGTACACGGACCCGTCGGGTCTGGACGCGACCACGGTCAGCACCGCCGAGGACCAGGTCAAGCTCGGCCTCAAGATCGTCGAGATGCCCGAGCTGATCGACATCACCAACAAGCCGTCCTGGACCGACCCCGCGGGCAAGAAGTGGCGGAACTACAACGACCTGGTGCCCTTCAACGGCTCGCTCGGCATCAAGACCGGCTCCACCACCAAGGCCGGCGGCAACCTGCTCTTCGCCGCCGAGAAGAAGGTCGGCAAGACCAACCAGCTGATCGTCGGAGCGGTGCTCGGCCAGCACGGCGTCCCGATCCTCGGCACCGCGATCGCGGCGAGCAAGGACATCATGCTCGCCACGCAGAAGATGCTGAAGGCCGAGCCCGTCATCAAGAAGGGCGATGTCGTCGGCTACGTGGACGACGGACTCGGCACCCAGGTTCCGGTCGTGGCCACCGCCGACGTGCAGGCGGTCGGCTGGCCGACCCTCACGATCGCCATCAAGCTGGCTGACGGGGCGACCCAGCTCCCGCAGACCGCCAAGGCGGGCTCGGAGATCGGCATGCTGACGGTCGGCGAGGGCGCCAGCCAGGTGAAGGTGCCGGTGGCGTTGCAGGGCGACCTCACCGCACCCGGCCTCGGCAAGAAGCTGACGCGCGTCGGCTGACCCGCGGGCCGCATGCCGCGGCCCGCAGGCAGCCGGTCGACGCCGCGCTCGTGCGCGGAACGGGTCCGGCGACCGCCCCGGGGCAACCCCGGGGCGGCGGATCGCGTCTACGAACCGAGGGACGCACCCGAGGGACCGGAGTGGGGAGTACGTCGGCGTGACCACCGCTGAGCGGCAGGACCAGGGCCAGAGCCAGGAGCAAGGGCGCGGCCGGGGTCGGAGCCAGGAGCAGGGGCACGGCCAGGGCAACGGCGCCCACGGCCGGGGCGGAGTTCCGGCGCGCCCCGCCGAGGCCACCGAAGCCCCGGGGGCCGCGGGGGCCCCCGGCCCGCAAGCCGGCCCCGGGCCGCTCCTCCGCGCCCTCGGCTGGGCCCGCCGGCACCCCGTGGCCGTGGCCACCGCGCTGGCCGGGCTGCTGCACCTGATCTGGTTCTTCGCCGTCGCCAACAGCGGCGGCGACCTCGCCGCGCAGGACGCCTGGGCGGAGTTCGTGGGCCGCCATCCCGACTCGGCGTACAACCTCGCCTGGTACGGCGGCATGCACCCGGTCTCGTACAGCGTGGTCTCGCCGTACGTGATGCACGTGCTCGGCGTCCGCACCACGATGATGATCGCCGGTACGGTCTCGGCCGGGCTGCTCGCGATGATCCTGACCCGCTGTCGCGGCGCCGTCCGCGAGCCGCTGTGGCCCGCCCTGGCCGGGGTGTACGGGCTGCTGTGCAATGCCCTGTCGGGCCGCGTCACCTTCGGGCTCGGCGTGATGTTCGCCCTCGGGGCCGTCGCCGCCGTCTTCTGCTGGCCCCGCAAATGGGCCGAGCGGCGCTGGGCGAAGGCCGCCGTGGCCGCGCCGCTCGCGGCGATCGCCACCGCCTCCAGCCCGGTCGCCGGACTGTTCCTCGGGGTGATCGCGGCCGCGCTGTTCCTGAACGGCCGGCGCCCGGGCGCGTACGCCCTGGGCCTGGCCCCGGCGGCGGTGGTCGGGCTGTCCTCCTGGCTGTTCCCCTTCTCGGGGACGCAGCCGATGAAGCTGCTCTCGGCGGCGCTGCCCTTCGGGTGCGCGCTGGCCGCGCTGTTCCTCGTACCGAAGGGCTGGAAGACGGTCCGGACCGCCTCCGCGATCTACGCCCTCGGGGTGGCGCTGACCTGGGCGATCGACTCCCAGGTCGGTTCGAACGTGACCCGGCTGGCCATGCTGTTCGGCGGGGTGGTGCTGCTCGCGGCCCTCCCGTACGAGGCCCCGCGCACGCGCCGCTGGTACGGGCTGCTCCTCGCCCTGACCGGGGTGACCGCCTGGATCACCGTCAACAGCGTCACCGACATCGTCCGCACCACCCCGCTGGCCTCCTGGAGCCGCGAGCTGGCCCCGCTGGTGGACCAGCTCCAGAAGGCGGGCGCCGACCGCGGCCGCGTCGAGGTGGTCCCGGCCAGCAGCCACCGCGAGTCCTCCGCCTTCCCCGCGTACGTGAACCTCGCGCGCGGCTGGAACCGGCAGGCCGATCTGGAACGCAACGCGGTCTTCTACGACGACACCCTGACGGCATACAGCTACCGCGAGTGGCTGGACCGCTGGGCCGTGCACTACGTGGTGCTGCCCGCCGACAAACCCGATGAGGGCGGGCGGGACGAGGCGAAGCTGGTGCGCGAGGGGCTCCCGTACCTCCAGCAGATCTGGGGCGACGCGAACTGGCAGCTCTTCAAGGTCACCGACCCGACGAACCTGGTCGCCGGCCAGGCGACGGTGGTGCGGGCCAGCGCGGACCAGCTGGTCATCGACGTGAAGCAGGCCGGCCGGGTGCTCGTGCGCATCCCGCACTCCCCGTGGCTGGGTCTGGTCGACGGCGCGGGCAAGCCGGTGGAACCGCCGCAGGAGACGGAGGCCTCCAAGGCCGCCGGGAAGGCGACGCCGAAGGGCACGGTCGCCGAGCCCAAGGTCTACGCGAACACCGCGGGATGCCTGTTCAAGGCGCCCTCGGACGGTATCGGGGACGAGTGGACGGAACTGCTGGCCCCGGCGCCGGGGGAGTACCGGATCGCGGCGAAGTACCAGCTCCCGCGGGGCACGCCGTGCCCGGAGGAACTGCTCTACGAGGTGCTGGGGCCGCCGGAGCGCCCGACTCCGCCGCGTCCTTGACCGTCCTTGATCGACCATTCTTTACGTCTGGTCCGGGTGCGTTGGGCCCTATATATGCATACGATCCCAGTAGTCCGATTGGGTGCCCCGAGTCTTTTTAGGGAGTGACGACGGGATGAGCAAAGAGCAGAAGCACGACTTCCAGGCGGCTGTCGCGAAGGCCGATGAAGCGACCCACCTGCCCGGCGCCGTGCAGCACGCGCACGGCTTCTCCGGTCCGGTCCGGAGCAAGGTCAAGGGCGGAGCGCACACGAAGGCGGAACTCAAGCGGGCCGGGACCCCGCAGGGCGACCGCATCGGCGAGCGCAGCAGGGGCCTGAGCTGAGGACGGGGCCGAGGGCCGAGCCCGCCTCCCTTCCGTGATGATGCGATGACGTGATGATGTGGCCCTTCCGGCGGCGCAGGCCGGAAGGGCTTTCGTCTGCCCTCTCCCGCCCTCCCACATCCCTCCCTCCCCACTCCCCCTTAACGGGTTCGCGGGGCGACGTCCGGTCGGCTGTTACGTTCCCGACGGACGATCCGGACATGCCTCTCGTAACGTCGTGGTCGTCGCCACCGCAGGTGACGCCGACCCGAGGGAATCGTTCATGCGCGCCACCTTCCGCACCGCCGCCGTCGCCACGCTCACCGTGTGCGGGGCCCTCACCGCGTGCGGAACCGGGGGCGGCACCGGGCTGCCGGCGGACCCCAAGGTGGGCAGCACGGCGGCTCCCGCCCCCCAGGACGGGCACACGGCCGCCGCCGCCCTCCCGGGCTCGAAGCCGACCGGCATGAAGATCGAGGCGGCCGGCGTGGACGCGAAGAAGATGGTCGACCTCGCGGTGGACCCGGCGACGGGAGAGCTCGGCGTGCCGGACGCGGACACCGACGCGGACAACCCGGGCTGGTGGACCCAGGGCGTGACTCCGGGCGAGAAGGGGGTGTCCGTGCTCGTCGCGCACTTCGACACGAAATACGGGCCCGCGGTGATGAAGAACGTCAAGAAGATCAAGCTCGGCGACCTGATCGAGGTGCCGCGCGAGGACGGGAGGACGGCCAGGTTCAAGATCCGCGAGATCGAGGACGTAGCCAAGAAGGACTTCCCGACCGACAAGGTCTACGGGGAAACCAACCGCCCCGAGCTGCGCCTGCTGACCTGCGGCGGCGAGATCAAAAACGGCCACCGCACCAACAACGTGATCCTCTACGCCGACCTCGTGGCCTGATCCCGATCAGCCGACCCCGTCCCCGTCCCCGCCCCAGCAGTGTGTGCCTGTGGGTACGCGGAAGGGCCCGAGCGGCGCGTGCCGCTCGGGCACTCCTCGCTGTGGTGGGCGCGCGCCCGGCCCACCGGTCAGGCGGTGACGGGGGTGCCGAGCATCGCGGAGGCCCGCCGGAGAGGGCTGAGTGCGCGTGTGGTCACGGCGGTCCGGGGGAGGCTTCCGCGGCAGGTGAAGCCGAGCCGGGTCATGGCGCGGAGGACTTCGCCCGCACTGAAGTCGCGGCGGTCCTGGCGGGTGAGGACCTGGCCGACCTGCTTGACGGGGTAGGTGCGGCGGCCGATGATCACGGACTCGCCGAGCACCTGCTCGGGCTTGATGCCCTTCATGGACTCCAGGACGCCCGTCTTGGTCAGGTCGAACGGGAAGCGGGCGATGACACAGCGCATGGTGCCTCACAGGGCGAAGAGGGGAAGGGTCAGAACACGGTGAGGTGGTTCAGCGGGCGAGGGCGAGGACGCCCAGGGCGCTGCCTTGTTCATCGACGACGGGCAGGGCGGTGAGCTTGCGATAGCGCATCGCGTGCTCGGCCTCGGCCATCGCGGTCAGGGGTGAGGTGAACGGCCCGCGGTCGCCGAGGACATCGCGCAGCCGGAGCCGGTCGGTGTACGCGGCGCTGTCGCGGATGGCGCCGAGCCGCTCCCGCGTGATCAGCCCGGTGCAGAGGCCGTCCGCGTCGCAGACGAGCAGATGATCCGCGCGGGAACTGGTCGTGACGGCCAGGGCCACCTCGACGGTCATGTCGTCACAGACCTGAGGACCGGCCGCCTCCATGGCGTCGTCCACCGTCCTGCGGACGAGGTCGGCGTGCGCGGAGCGGGGCTGCATCTGGACCAGCGTCAAAATCTGCCTCCTGCAGAGATGGGTCAGTTTCCTGATCACGTCGTTCTCAGGCCGCCGAATCAAAGGCCGACTGCCGCGCGCTCGCGCGCCGGGCGGCCGAGGCGGGCCCGCGCCGGCCGCGGGAGGCCGTGCTGCGCTTGGGTCGCTCGGACACCGGTGCGGTGATGGTGACCGGGATGCCGGAGGGTGCCTGCGCGCCGGTGATCCGGGTCAGGGCTTCGTCGCCGGAGCGGACCTGGGTGGTCTGCGGACTGATTCCGGCGGCCTGCATGAGACGGACCATGTCGCGGCGCTGGTTGGGGAGAACCAGGGTGACGACGCTGCCGGACTCACCGGCGCGGGCGGTGCGGCCGCCGCGGTGCAGGTAGTCCTTGGGGTCGGTCGGCGGGTCCACGTTGACGACGAGGTCGAGGTTGTCCACGTGGATGCCGCGGGCCGCGACGTTCGTGGCCACCAGGACGCTCACGTGCCCGCTCTTGAACTGCGTGAGGGTCCGGGTCCGCTGGGGCTGCGACTTCCCGCCGTGCAGGGCCGCGGCGCGCACGCCGCTGCTCAGCAGGTGCTCGGTCAGCCTGTCCACGGCGTGCTTGGTGTCCAGGAACATGATCACGCGGCCCTCGCGGGCGGCGATCTCGGTCGTGGCGGCCTGCTTGTCGAAGTTCTGCACGTGCAGGACGTGGTGCTCCATGGTCGTCACCGCGCCCTGCGAGGGGTCGACGGAGTGGACGACGGGGTCGGTCAGGTAGCGGCGGACCAGCAGGTCGACGTTGCGGTCGAGGGTGGCGGAGAACAGCATCCGCTGGCCCTCGGGGCGCACCTGGTCGAGGAGCGCGGTGACCTGGGGCATGAAGCCCATGTCGGCCATCTGGTCGGCCTCGTCCAGGACGGTGATCCCGACCTGGTTCAGCCGGCAGTCACCCCGGTCGATGAGGTCCTTCAGGCGGCCCGGGGTGGCGACGACCACTTCGGCCCCGCCGCGCAGCGCCTGTGCCTGCCTGTAGATGGGCATGCCGCCGACGACGGTGGCCATGCGCAGCTTGACCGCCCGGGCGTAGGGGGTGAGCGCGGCGGTGACCTGCTGGGCGAGTTCACGCGTCGGTACGAGGACCAGTGCGAGCGGCTGACCCGACTCGGCGCTCTGGCCGGCCGTACGGGCCAGCAGCGCGAGGCCGAAGGCCAGGGTCTTGCCCGAGCCGGTGCGGCCGCGGCCCAGGACGTCACGGCCCGCGAGGGTGTTGGGCAGCGTGGCCGCCTGGATCGGGAACGGCGTGGCCATGCCCTCACGGGTGAGCGTGGCGAGCAGCGGGGCCGGCATGGCGAGATCGGCGAAGGCCTCGACGGCGGGCAGCGCGGGGGTGATCGTCTTCGGCGGCGCGAACTCGCCCTGGATCGCAGCGGGCCGGCGACCGTAGCCACCGGAGCGGCTCGGACCACCGGAGCGGCTGGGAGCTCCGGAGCGGCTGGGAGCTCCGGAGCGGCTGGGAGCTCCGGAGCGGCTCGGGGCCGAAGAGCCGAAGCGGCTGCCCCGGCTCGAGCCGGAGCCGGAGCCGGTGCCGAAAGCGGGGCCGCCGGTGCGGCCGCGTGAGGAGCGCTCGTTCGTACGGGTGGGGTTCATGCGGAACCTTCCTTGATGCGGCACGTATCAAGGAATTCCCGCAGCGTAAGAGCGGCGCAGGGAATTGCGAGAACGGACCGATGGAATGCGGAAGCGGATCTGGCGGACAGGAAATCTGTACGGGCTCAGCCGCTGAAAAAAGGTGGCGCCATACGGGCGCGGCAACCAAAAACAATCCACTCGGGTTCGGCCCGGAAAGGGCCGGTCGGCCGAGTGTCTCCATGATCGATACCGCGGGCGGACTCACCGCGGGAAATGCGTGCAGCTGGGGCCCGCACCCCGAGGGATGCGGGCCCCAGCTGCAGAACGCGTGTCAGCGCTTAGGCGGGAACGATGTTCTCGGCCGTCGGGCCCTTCTGGCCCTGCGCGATGTCGAAGGTGACCTTCTGGCCCTCGTTCAGCTCGCGGAAGCCCTGGGCGGCGATGTTCGAGTAGTGGGCGAACACGTCAGGACCGCCACCCTCCTGCTCGATGAAGCCGAAGCCCTTTTCCGCGTTGAACCACTTCACGGTACCAGCAGCCATGTCATATCTCCTTTGGGGCAATACACCGGCGACAGCACTGTGCGGACGCCGTGTCGCCGCGATGATGCCCCGCCCGGTAAAAGACCGGGAAATACAAAACGCTTCCAGTGGAATTAATTCCGGTCTGGAGGCGCTTGAAGTTCTTGGGTACCAAAACTGCAACCGAGATCGACAGTAGCACGCTGCGGCCTGCTGCGTGCGTGGAATAATTCCGGCCGCCGTGTTGCGGTAGAAACTCTCCCCGCTGGATCCATTAAATCCTCGGTTCGCGGTGACAGATATTGACTCACCCCGACTGCAGCGTTTTTTGGTTGTTCGTCTCCGGCTGCAGGAGGTGGCGGCGAAGTCGGCTGGTCGGAGGCGTGTGGGGGACGGGTTCGGACGTGGCGGACCGTTGGAGCGGTCCTCGAGGTGACCGCAGGTCTGTCGGCCGGGGCGCGGTGGCGAATAGAATTGACTTCCATGTCGAAGCCTGACGAGCTGCTCGTGAACGTCGCCGCCCTGGTGGAGTCCGGGCAGAGCAACCAGATGTCCCTGACCGTGGTCACCGGCGGTGCTGTCATTACCGGTCGGCTCGCCCCCGAAGCCGTGTGGCGAGAACGGGTGTCGGAGGTGCTGACGGACTCCGCCCGCCTGGGCGAGTTCTCCGCCATCTTCACCGCCACGCCATCCACGGAGGGTCCGCCCACACATCTGCACTTCCATGTGGCGCGGATCCTGCAGGGGACCGTGGGCATCCCGGAGACGGGCGGGATGTACCGCATCTCGATCAAGGACGTCAGCGCCTGGACCGTGGGCGACTTCAGCTACTCCGACAACTGACCCGCGACTACGGCGAGGACCCGCCGCAGGACGGAGTCCCCAACCGGTGAGCTGTTCGCTGTCGGCGCGCGGGTCGCCGAGGTGGTGGCCGTAGCCCACGCAGACTCCGCCGAACCAGCTCACGCAACCGGCCCCGAACGCGGGGTCGGAGGCCGAACGAAGCCGCCTCCCCAGGAAGAAATCCCGGGGAGGCGGCTTCATGCTGTGCCCTCGGCAGGATTCGAACCTGCGACACCCGCTTTAGGAGAGCGGTGCTCTATCCCCTGAGCTACGAAGGCGGGCCTTGCGTGAAGCGTGGCTGGGTGCTCCGCGGGGGAGTCCGGCTCGCCTCGGCAAGGTCCTGGGCTGCCACAAGGGCAGCCCAGGGACAGGGTAGCGGATCGGGGCGGGGCTCCGCGGCTCAGTTCTTGGGGGATCGGGTGAGGCCTTGGTGCTGGATCTGTGGCGGGGTGCCGCTCGTCCTGGAGGTGCCGAGGGCGAGGCAGGCGGCCGCCATCGAGAGTGAGGCCAGGGCCGCGAAGAGGTGGGGGTAGCCGCCGAGCGGGCCCGCGAGGGCGGCTCCGGCCCAGGGGGCCAGGGCTCCCGCGATGTGGGCCGGGGCGCCGAGGAGTCCGGAGAGGCGGCCGTAGTGGGTGGTGCCCCAGCGGTCGGTGACCGCGGTGGCCTGGAGCAGGGTCAGGTTGCCGCGTACGACGCCCGCCAGGACCGCGAGGGCGATCAGCAGGGGCATCGGGCCGGGCACGAGGGCGAAGGCCGCGGTCGTCGCGCCGCCCAGGCCGATCAGGACGACGGTGCGGGTGGTGACCGAGGTGCGGGCGGACAAACCGGTGTACAAGGTGCGGCCGAGGGTCTGCCCGGCGCCCCCGAGTCCCAGTGCCCAGGCGGCGGTTGTGGTGTCGGCGCCGCGCTCGGTGAGGAGCGGGATGATGCCCATGACGACGGCGTACATGGCGAAGCCGGAGAGGGTGAAGGCGACGGCCAGGAGGAGGAAGGGCCGACTGCGGGCGACGGGGGTGCGGTCGGTCGACGCCGGGGTGGGCGGTGCCGGGGGCCAGGGGGCGCGCAGGGCGAGGGCGTGGGCGGGGATGGTGACGGCGGCGAGGATGACGGCAAGGGTCACGTAGGTGGCCCGCCAGCCGAGGTGTTCGGCCAGGGTCGCGGTCAGCGGCGCGAAGACGGTGGAGGCGAGCCCGCCGGCGAGGGTGACGATGGTCAGGGCGCGGATGCGGTCCGGGCCCCACCAGCGGGTGAGGGCGGCGAAGGCGGGCGGGTAGAAGGTGGCGGCCATGGTCAGGCCGGCCAGGACCCAACCCAAGGTGAAAACGGCCAGGTTGGGGGCGGTCGCGATCACGAGGAGGGCGAGGGTGCCGAGGATGGAGCCCGCCGTCATCACCACCCGCGGCCCTCGGCGATCGAGGACGCGGCCGATGGGGATTCCGGCCAGCGCCGAGACCAGGAGGGCGAGGGAGAACGCTGCCGTCGCGGCGTTGGCGGACCAGCCGGTGTCGGCCGTCAGGCGCGGGAGCAGCACGGGGAAGGCGTAGTAGACGCTGCCCCAACTGGTGATCTGTGTGGCGCACAGGGCGGGCAGGGCGGCGCGCGGCCGCGACCGGACCCCCGTCCCGGTCGGGGCCGCGTCGGCCCGGGTGCGTGGCACGGAGGTCAGCAGCCGCCCGAGGAGGCCGGGGCGCCGATCGTGAGGGTGGCCGGGGCCGCGCAGCAGCCCCCGCCGCTGGTCTCTTCGGCTGCGGCGGGCTGGTCGAAGAGGCCGGCGCCGCCGCAGACTCCGGTTTCGGGGAGGGTGAGTTCGACGCGTTCGGCGGCCTCGTGGTCCCCGGCGAGGTGGGCGGCGATGGAGCGGACCTGCTCGTAGCCGGTCATGGCCAGGAAGGTCGGGGCGCGACCGTAGGACTTCATGCCGACGAGGTAGACGTCCTTCTCCGGGTGGGAGAGCTCCTTCACGCCGTGGGGGTAGACCGTGCCGCAGGAGTGCTGGTTCGGGTCGATGAGCGGGGCCAGGTCGACGGGGGCCTGGAGGCGCTCGTCTAGGCCGAGGCGCAGCTCGTCGAGGAAGGTGAGGTCGGGGCGCAGGCCGGTGAGGACGATGACCTCGTCCACGGGGTCCAGGCGACGGCCGTCCTCGCCGACCAGGACCAGCCGGCCGCCGGTCTTCTCGACGGCGGAGGTGCGGAAGCCGGTGACCGCGTCGGCGTGGCCGTTGTCGACGGCGGCCTTGGCGGCGAGGCCGAGGGCGCCGCGCGCGGGGAGCTGGTCGGCGCTGCCGCCGCCGAAGGTGGAGCCGCTGATGCCGCGGCGGAGGATCCAGACGGAGTGGGTGCCGGAGTCCTCCTCGGAGAGGCCGGCCAGGTAGGCGAGGGCGGTGAAGGCGGAGGCTCCGGAGCCGATCACGGCGGTGCGCTTGCCGGCGTAGCGGGCGCGGACGGCCGGGTCCTTGAGGTCGGGGATCCGGTACGAGATCCGGTCGGCGGCGGCCTTCTCGCCGAGGGCGGGCAGACCGTCGCCGCCGATGGGGCTCGGGGTGGACCAGGTGCCGGAAGCGTCGATGACGGCGCGGGCGGTGAGGCGTTCCTCGGTGCCGTCGGCGTTCAGGACGCTGACGGTGAAGGGCTGGGCCTGGCGGTCGGCGTCGACGATGCGGTCGCGGCCGAGGCGGGAGACGCCGGTGACTCGGGCGCCGTAGCGGACCTTGGCGCCGAGGACGTCGGCGAGGGGCTGGAGGTACCGCTCGGCCCAGTCCGCGCCGGAGGGGTAGGTCGCACGGTCGGGAGCGGTCCAGCCGGTGGGCGCGAGGAGCTTCTCGGCGGCCGGGTCGACGAGCTCGGACCAGGTGGAGAAGAGCCGTACGTGGCCCCACTCGCGGACCGCGGCGCCGGCCGCGGGTCCGGCTTCCAGCACCAGGGGCTCGATGTCTCGCTCGACCAGGCGGGAAGCCGCGGCGAGGCCGGAGGGGCCGGCACCGATCACGATGACGGGCAGGGTGTCTGTGGATGCGCTCACGGCAGGCTCCCGGTGTGATTGTTTCGACGAACGTCGATGTCCTTCTGGGCTCAGCATTCCCCGTGTATCGACGTACGTCAACATAGACATCTGTCGAATTTGGAGGGAGAATCGCTTTCATGTCCTCCACGAAGCTGCTGCCGATGCTCGAAGACGAAGCCGCGGCGCCCTGCTGTCCGCCGCTCACCGAGCGCCCGCTGACGGCCGAAGAGGCCGAGCGGACCGCATTGATGTTCAAGGCCCTCGGCGACCCGGTGCGCCTGCGGCTCTTCTCCGCGATCGCCTCGCACGAGGGCGGAGAGGCGTGCGTCTGCGACATCTCCGACGTGGGGGTCTCCCAGCCGACGGTGTCCCACCACCTGAAGAAGCTCAGGGAGGCGGGCCTGTTGTCCTCGGAGCGCCGTGGCACCTGGGTCTACTACCGGGTGGAGCCTTCCGTCATCGCTGCGATGAGCCAAATGCTGGGCCGCTCCGCCTGACCGGAGTGCCTGCGCCTGACCGGAGTGCCTGCGCCTAACCGGGGTGCCTGCGCCTGCGGGCGGGCCTTCCGGGCGTCGCATTCATCGACTATCGTCGATGATCGATGAGTGAGACGACGAAAACCGGCCAGGGGCTGAGCCCCGAGGACGCGCAGACGTACTCCGGGTGGTTCAGGGCACTGGCGGACCCCATGCGCGTACGACTGCTGAACCTGCTGGCGGAGGAGCGGCGCCCCCTGACGGTCGGGGAGATCACCGGTCGACTGCCCATCGGCCAGTCGACCGTGTCCCACCACCTCAAGCTGCTGGCCGAGGTGCGCTTCGTGCTGCCCGAGCGGCGGGGCAACTCCGTCAGCTACGAGGTCAACGACGCCTGCCTGGAGTGCTTCCCGGCGGCCGTGTCGGCGATCCTCGGGCGGCGGCCGTGAACATCTCTCCCATGGCGCGGGATCACGCCGAAGAGGTCCTGGAGATCTACCGGGCCGGCATCGACGAGGGCAACGCCACCTTCGAGACCGAGGCCCCCACCTGGGCCGAGTTCGACGCGGCAAAGCTGCCCGAGCACCGTTTCGTCGCGCTCGGCCAGGACGGGAAGCTGCTCGGCTGGGTAGCCGCCTCCAAGGTGTCCGACCGCTGCGCGTACGCGGGGGTCGTCGAACACTCCGTCTACGTCCGTCCCGCCGCCCGGGGCCGCGGCGTCGGGCGCGCCCTGCTCGACGCCCTGATCGCCTCAACGGAGGCGGCGGGCATCTGGACGATCCAGTCCGGGATCTTCCCCGAGAACACCGCGAGCCTGGCCCTGCACCAGCGCGCCGGTTTCCGCGTCATCGGCACCCGCACCCGCATCGGCCGCCACCACGGCGTGTGGCGCGACGTCGTCCTGCTGGAACGCCGCAGCCCGGTGATCGACTGACTGTGGACGCCTAGGCCGTCTCTTTCGGATCTTGCCGGGCCCGCGGTGCCTGGCACCGCACCTGGCCGCACTGCCGGGGCGACCGAGTACGTCCAAGTACACGCACGCCCCGGCAGCGCGCCCATGCACGGCACCAGACACCGCGGACTCGGCCGACAAGATCCGAAAGAGACCGCCTAGGTGTTGTCGCCCGGCTGGGGCTCCGCGCCGAACATGTCGGCCACCCAGCGCATGAGTTCGGCGTTCTGCGAGTCGCCCTCCGCTCCGCGCGCCGCCATGGCGGTCAGGCCGATGCGCGCCGTACGCAGACCCGTCACGACGGCCGCCACTTCCGCGTCGCCGGTTTCGAAGAACATGGCCGGTACGTCGAGTGCGGCCGCCAGGGCCTCCAGGACCTCGGGGCCGGCGTGCGTCGACCGGCCGAGGCGCAGGCTCGTCACGAGGGGGCCGTTCAGGACCGTCCGGCCCGTCCGGGCGTTGCCGAGTTCGGCGATCTCGGAATCGGTGGGGCGGTGCTGCGCGGTGGCGCCTTCGAGGAGGGCGGCGATCTTCTTGGCTATGCCGTACGGCCCCACGGGCTGGCGGAGCTCGGTCTGCGGGTCGCGGGTCTGCGGGTCGCGGGGCTGCGGGCCGTGGGCCCGTCCTGGCGCCGCCGCGGCGTCCTCGCCGAAGGAACGCTTCTCCGCCGCGAGGAGCTCTTCGACGCTGACGCCGTAGGCCTCGGCGAGCGGAGCGAGGTAGTGGGGGGCCAGTTTGCGCCGTCCGCCTTCTGCCGCGCGTACCGGGGACGCCGAGCCGGTCCGAGTGACGGCCGCGGTGTCCTTCTGCGTCATGCCCGCGTCGCATCGCAGGTCCGCGAGGGTCGGGAGACCCGGCCGCGGGAACAGGTCGTCGACGCGCTCGCCCATCAGCGCCGCGAGTCGGGGCAGCTTTTCCGGCGGCGGAGTCGCGTCGCCGCTCTCGTAACGCGACACCACGGACGGGTCCTTGACCCCGAGCGCAGCGGCCACCTGTGCCTGGGTCATGCCCTTCGCGACGCGCGCGCAGCGCAACCCGGAGGCGTCAAAGCGGCGTTCGGGCATCGGGACTCCACGGTGCGGGCAGGCGATGGCTGGTTTTAACTGCTTGATCGTATCGCCAGATGCATATAACTTGCATTCGGCAACCCGAGGGGGGTACATCCGAGGTGGGTTCAGCCCACCTCGGGTGCCCTCAACGCTACCAAGCACGCCTGTCGGATCAGTCCGTCAATCGTCCGAAGGGACGTTATGAATCCCATCCTGGGAGGGGCTCGCGGCAGCCGGGCCGCCCACGGCGGCTCGAACGCCAATTCCAGGGGGAGTTGGGGCACCACGGCGTGGGAGATCGTGGAGGGGACCGGGAACACCAGACGTTCCACGCGATGGCGCACGGCCCGTCGAATGCCGAGCTCGCGGCGAGTCTCGGAAGGGACCTGTCTCCTCGATCAGGCGCTCATGAATCTCCACAACTGGCCCTGAACAGAGGGCCGCTCTGTCATTTCGAGGGGCGTCACCGCGTCAGGAAGCGGTCCCGCAGCGCTGCCGTCGTGGCCGGCGTGATGCCGACCTCGTCCGCGAGGTAGGAGTCGACCGAGCCGTAACGGGTGGCGAGACCGGCCAGGGTCAGGCGCAGGATCTCGGCGGGCGCACGGCCGTACGAGGGCCAGCGCATCGTGCGGCCCGGGTTGGCGGTGTGCCAGTCGGCCGTCAGCCGGGCGGTGGCCAGCTCGGTCAGGGCGAAGTCCGCGAGGATCTGCTCGTCGTCCACGCCGAGGAGGGTCAGGACGAGCGCGGCGATCAGGCCGGTGCGGTCCTTGCCGGAGGTGCAGTGGAAGACCGCCGGGCCCGGGCCCTCGGCGAGCAGCTCGATCGCGGCGCGGATCTCCGCCACCCCGTCCTCGGCGACCTCGGCGAACCGGTCCGCGAGGAACCGCCACGGGTCGGTGTCCCGGTCGATCTCGGCCTGGTCGTACGGCCGGTGCTCGATGCTGAGGTTGGCGTACGTGAACCGCTCCGGCTCCGGTATCCGCCCCTTCGCCTCGATCTCCCAGGGGTAGCGCAGGTCGATGACCGTCCGCACGCCGAGGCCCAGGAACCGGTCCCAGTCGGCGCCCGCGAGCTTCCCGAGCGAGTCCGCCCGGTAGAGGGCTCCCCAGGCGACGGTGGAGCCGTCCTGCGTCCGATAGCCCCCCAGATCACGGAAGTTGTGCAGTCGCTCGAACTCGATGTGACGGGTCATGCGCGGATCCCCCTCGATGGCGCACCGATGATCTTCTTGTGATCGAGAGGCTACTGCGGGCGGGGTTCAGCCCATCTGCAGGGCCGCGGCGAAGTCCATCTTGTCCTCCAGCCGGCTCAGGTTGCGTCCGGTCAGCGCCTCGATGCGGCTGATCCGGTAGCGCAGCGAGTTCACGTGCAGGTGCAGTGCCTCTCCGCAGCGAGCCCAGGAACCGTCGTGTTCCAGGAAGGACCGCAGGGTGGGTACCAGGTCGGAGCCGTAGCGCCGGTCGTAGTCGGTCAGCGGTGCCAGCAGCCGGCGGCTGAACTCCCGCCGGACCTCGGCCGGGATCAGTGGCAGCAGCGCCATGACGTGCGCGGCGAGAGCGTCCGGCCCGGAGGCGGCGACCGGCTGTGAAGGGGCCGCGACCTGACGGGCGTTACGGGCCTGCGCGAGCGCGTGCCGCAGTTCCGCGGCCCCGCCCACCGGGTCGCTGACGCCGAAGGCCAGCCGCTCCCCGGCCCGCAGCCCGCGCGGCAGGGACCCGCCGGCGACCCGCTCGACCGCGTCGGGTGTCAGGCGCGCGTCCTCCCCGACGAGGACGAAGGCCACGGCCTCGGCTCCGGCCCCGTCCCCGTCCCCGGCCGCCGTGACCGCCATCCGCGGTCCGGCTTCCGGGCCCAGGCAGCGCGGATGCAGCAGGACCTCCTCCAGCAGGCCGCGCACGGACGCCGCTCCGGGCAACCCGTGCGCGCCCTTCGTCTCCAGCCGGGCCGATACGGCCTGCCAGCACAGCCGGCCCTCGGGACCGGCGGCCTCCGCGGCCCCGGCGGCCCCCGCCGTGAGCCGGGCCGCTTCCTCCTCTTCCTCGAAGAGCGACGGCCCGCCCTCCCGGGCGGCGGCGGAGCCGACCAGCGCCAGCAGCCGTTCGGCGGCGCGGCGCCGCATCGTGCGGTCGGTGTCGCGGCCGCCGCGCTCCACCGCGACCAGCCGCGCGAGCTGGTCCAGCAGGTCGACGCGTTCGTCGTTCCAGTCGGCGCTGTCGGCCTCGACGGCGATCAGCCAGTCGGTCAGCGCCGCACGGGGCGCGGAGTCCCCTTCGCCGGCCCCGGAGCGGACCGGGAACAGGGAGAAGGCCGTCCCGCGCGCGACCGTACGGTGCGGGGCCCGCTCGCCCGCCCGTTCGGCGGCCAGGAACCGCCCGGCCAGCGCCGAGGCGGTCTTCTCCGGCAGTGAGGGATGCGCGCCCGCGATCTGCCGCCCGGTCGGGGAGAGGATGTGCGCGCGCAGGTCCAGCTCGGCCAGCAGCAGTTCGAGGACGGCTTCGGACCCGGACCCGGCCCCGGCCCGTCGCTGGGTGCTGAAGCGCCGGTGCCGGTCCACGAGCGCGGCGAGCCCGCCGATCCGCTCCTCGGTCCGGCCGCGCGCCACGTACTCGGTGACCGAGGTGAACGGCACCTCCACGCCCACCGCGAGCAGCGGCAGCCCGTGCCGGGCGCAGGCCTCCACCAGATCGTCCGGAACGTGCCCGAGCCGCGCCTCGCCCGCGCCCAGCGCCACGGCCCCCGCCTGCACGAGCACCCGGACGAACGCGTCGGACCGGTCGGCCGCCGCATCCCGTCCGGCATCGGCATCGGCATCGGCACCGACATCGGCATCCGGGTGCTGCTCGGCTCCCGGGTCCTGCTCGGTTCCCACGTCCAGGCCGTGCCAGGCCAGTCCGGACAGCACCAGGTCCCCGGGGGACACGAACCGCCCGGGGTCCGGCAGGTCGATGGTCACCGTTCCGAGGACGGGCCGGTCGAGGTCCCGCTCGCCGCCGGGCAGGCGCAGCAGGCGTAGCGGACGCAGGTCCGCAGGTGCCTGGGTCTCATCGGACGACAGCAGATCACGCAGCCTCATGGCCCCACTTTGCCATGTGCCGCCGCGTTCCCGATCACGACGTATCCCCGCTGAACCGCAGGTCAGGCCTTTACGTTGGGGTAATTCCACGGAAATCGGGGTGAGTCCGAGCGCACCGGTTCGTGGGATCGGTGACTGACCGGCACCCCGTCCGGCGGAGCGCCCCGGCACCCGCACGGCGCGGTACGGACGATCGGCGTCCCCGCTGGTGCCGATCGGCCCTCATCGCGGCCGCCCGTCGGTGCCAGCCTGGGAGGGACGATGACGTGAAGGAGAGTGCCGGCCATGGGGACCACGCGTCCGCGGCCCGCCCAGGAAGACGACTGGTGGAAGCAGGCGGTGTGCACCTCCGACGAGGAGTGCGCCGAACTCTTCTACTCCGAGGCCTCGGGCGCCGCCGCCCGGGCCAAGAGGATCTGCTTCTCGTGTCCGGCCCGCGGGGCCTGTCTGGCGTACGCCCGGGAGACCGTTGAGGAGTTCGGCATCTGGGGCGGACTCACCGGACAGGAGCGCCGCGCCCGCGGACGGTACGGCCAGTCCGGCGGCGGCTGACGCGGGCCGGCGGCGGCCGGGCCTAGAGGCCCATCGGAGCGTGCAGTTCGACGAGGATCTCCACCTCGACGGGGGAGTCCAGCGGCAGCACGCTCACGCCGACCGCGCTGCGGGCGTGGATGCCCGCGTCGCCGAAGGCGATGCCCAGCAGCTCGCTCGCGCCGTTGAGCACGCCGGGCTGTCCCGTGAAGTGCGGATCGCTGGCGACGAAGCCGACCACCTTGACCACGCGCTTGACGGCGGACAGGTCCCCGGCGACGGAGGTGATGGCGGCCAGCGCGTTCAGCGCGCACTGCTGCGCCAGTTCCTTCGCCTGCTCCGGGGTGACCTCGGCGCCGACCTTCCCGGTGAGGGGGAGGGCGCCGTCGACCATCGGGAGCTGGCCGGAGGTGTACACGTAGTGCCCGCTCTGTACGGCGGGGACGTAGACGGCGACCGGCGAGGGCGTCGGCGGGAGCTTCAGACCGGCGGCGGCGAGGCGTTCTTCGGGGGTGCTGGTCACGGGCGGATCTCCTTGGGGTCGCCGGCGGGGGAGGGGTGGCCCGGCCGGGGGAAGAGGATGACCGGCTTGATCATGCCGGGCTCCTTGGCGGCGAGCCGCCCGAAGGCCTCCCCGACACGGTCGAACGGGAACTTGTGCGTGGTGATCACCGTCGGGTCCACCAGCCCGTCCCCGATCAGGTGCAGCGCCCGCGCGAGCCGCGCCCCGCTGCTCTGCGGAGGCCGGCAGCGGGCGTACGTGATCTTCCCGCCCCCGGAGAGCCCCGCGCGGGCGGCCCGCGCGGCGGCGGGCGCGGCCGTCGCCATGATGGCGCGGTCGGCGCCGGAGCCGCCGGTCAGTTCCAGGATCCGCTCGCCGGTGTCCTCGTATGCCGGGTCGATCACCACGTCGGCCCCGAACCGCAGGGCGAGGCGCTGGCGCTTCATCTCCGGCTCCACGGCGATGACGCGGGCCCCGCGCAGCCGGCCGGCCGCGATGGTCGCGCTGAGTCCGACCGCGCCCTGGCCGAAGACGACGACGCTCCCGCCCGGGGGCGGCCCGGACTCCTCGGCGGCGGCGAAGCCGGTGGGGAGCGCGCCCGCCGCGTAGAGGGCCTGGTGGTCGGAGATGACGTCGGGGAGCGCGACCAGCCCGGCCCCGGCCGCGGGGGCGCGGAAGAACTCGGCGAGCCGCCCGTGGCCCTCGACGCCGACGCGCCGGCCGACGTAGGACGGGCAGACCCCGGGGCCGACGGCCTCGACGACGCCGACGGCCTCGTGCCCGAGCCCGGTGGGCGCACCGGCGGCGGTGTGCCCGTCCCAGGCGCAGATGAGCGCTGCCGTGGTGCGTACGAGGACCTCGCCCGCCCGCGGGTGGGGGACGGGCCGTTCCAGCACGGAGGGCGGCTCGCCGGTACGGCGCAGCGCGAAGGCCTTCACGGGTTTCCTTACTACGTCGTTACGCGGCTAGGCCGTCTCTTTCGGATCGTGCCGGGCGGCGCGGGCCAGGCAAGATCCGAAAGAGACGGCCTAGTTCCCAACCATGCGGGTACGGATCCGGTCCGGCGGGGGGCCGTAGGTCGGAACCTGGCGGGCCGACCGTCAGCACTTGGTCAAGGTCGGGTGACCCTGACCTGGTAGCTGCCGTTGCGCAGTTCGCCCACGACCGAGACGCTGATGCCCGACTTCTCGTCGGTGAAGGTCTCGCCCGGCCGGAACGGCGCGTCCGAGAGTTCCGCGTGCACGTTGGAGCGCCGGGTGCAGCCGCCGCTGGCGCCGGAGCTGTCGGAGACGGTGACGGGCCCGCGGCCGGTGTCGACGTCGGAGTCCACCTTGTAGATGAGCACGCCGGGCTTGCAGACGGCCTCGTCGTTCCCCGCGCGTGTGCGCACCTCCACGGCGTACCCGGCGCTCTCGGAGACGGGGACGAAGGCCAGTTTGGTGCCGCCCTCCACGGCCAGCGGGCTCAGCACGTGGTCGCTGACCCCGGACTTCCCGGCGCAGCTGATCTGGTTGCTGTCGAGCCAGCCCAGCTTCCACTTGTGCCAGCCGAGCAGGTCGTTGTTGGCACCCCAGTCCTCGCTCATGATGTCCCAGTGGCCCACCGTGCCGCCGCCGTCGGCGGTGTAGAGGTCGGGCAGGCCGAAGACGTGGCCGTTCTCGTGGGGGAGCACGCGGTAGCCGGTCTCCCGGTAGGAGCCGGAGCCGTCGTCCTGGCGGCTGTAGACGAAGGACGTGTTGGCGAGCGGGACGCCGTCGGCCATCGGGGCCTCGCCGTTGCCGGAGAAGGTGACGGAGAGGACGGTGTCGAGGGCGGAGGGGCCGGCGTTCGGAGTGACGAGGATGTTTATCAGGTCGTACCGGGAGAAATCGACCTCGGCGTCGGAGGCCTTGATGATGTGCTCGACGAGCTGGCGGTAGCCGGGTTCGTACGCGGAACCCCGCTCGATCCCGTACGCCGCGAACGGCATCGGCATCCGCAGCCAGTTCTTTATCGGCGCCTCGGCCCGGTAGGTCAGCCGCCCGTAGGAGCTGATGCGAAACCAGTCGGACGTCTGCGGGAAGAACTCCGCCATCCGGTCGGCCGCCGTGCCCTCGCCCTTGGCGTCGGGGAAGTCGATCATCAGGTTCAGTGCCCGGACCTCGCCGGTCGAGCGCGAGTACCCCGGAGCCGTCGGCAGCCCCTCGGACATCTGCACGCCCATCGCGCCGGCGATCCGGCAGGGCGCGAGCATCGATTCGGCGCTGGTCGCGCCCACCGGCCCGGCCGCCGAATGGCTGCGGCTGGATATGCCCGCGCTCGCCGTAGCCGTGATGCCGAGGGCCAGCGCGGTGATGCCGATGTAGACGCTGGTGCGGCTTGGCTTGCGTATCCGGTGGCGCGTCTGCGACATGAGATCGGCCTTCGGGTCCGCGGCAGCCGGCCGGGTCCGGACTGCGCTCTGTGGGCTCACCCTCCGACGGCTGGAGCGGGCTCGCGCGCCGGAGGAGGCCAAACGGGAACAGAGGCCCTGGAACGGTGTGACCCAGGTCACACGGGAGAGTGAAATAAGCGGGGACCCTCTCCCCGTTTGAACCAGAGTCCCCATGAACCGGGGATCCGCTCCCCGTTTCGAGGGGCGGGCGCCCCACTCGCCATCACCCGTAAGCACCCGTCACCGGAAGTGCCCGTCACCCGCCAGGGAGCCGTCCATGAAGAGCCCCGCCACCACCGATCCGGCGGCCCTGCCCGTACCGGGCCCGGAGGCCGACCTCGACCTCGCGGCTCCGGCCGCGGGCACGGGCATGGGTGCGGGCGTGGGCGGGGGCGCGTGTGCGGTCGTGGGCGCGGCCGCGGGCAAGGTCAAGGCGGCGGTCAAGGCGGCGGGCAAGCGCGCCCGCACCTCCGCGGACGGGGTCCCGCGTCCGCGCGCCGACGCCGTCCGCAACCGCGAGCGCATCCTGACCGCCGCCCGGGACGTGCTCGTGGAGTTCGGCCCCGCCGCGCCCCTCGATGAGATCGCCCGCCGGGCCGGCGTGGGCAACGCCACGCTCTACCGGCACTTCCCCGACCGCCCGGCCCTGATCCACCACGTCGTGCTCTTCGGCCTGGACCGGGTGACCGCCCTGGCCGTCGACTCGCTCGCCCAGGAGCCGGACGCCTTCGCCGCGCTGCGCCGGTTCACGCACGCGGCGGCGGACGAGCGGATCGGCGCCCTGTGCCCGGTGCTCTCCAGTGAGTTCGACCACGACCACCCCGAACTGGTGGCCTCCCGCGAGGCCTTGGAGGAGTCGATCGAGGCCCTGCTGGCCGCCGGCCGCGCCTCCGGGCTGCTGCGCCCCGACATCGGCGTCGGCGACCTGATGATCGCGCTGTCGCAGCTCAGCCGCCCCCTCCCGGGCACCGCCTGCTTCGACGCGGACGTCTTCGTCCACCGTCATCTGCAGCTGTTCCTCGACGGGTTGATGGCCCCCGCCCGCTCCGAACTGCCGGGCTCGGCGATCACCCTGGCGGACCTGAGGCGGAAAACCATGTGACGCCCCGGGTCGCACCCTCTAGCGTCGTAAAAGCGCCCTGATCATCTCAATTCAGTCATCTCGCACCACGAAGTGGGTACCCCCATGTCAAAAACAGCCGCGAACCCGCAGCTGACCGGCGCAGACCCCAGTCGCTGGAAGGCCCTGGTCTTCATCGCGCTGGCGCAGTTGATGGTCGTCCTCGACGCCACCATCGTGAACATCGCCCTGCCGTCCGCCCAGACCGACCTCGGCATCTCGGACGGCAACCGCCAGTGGGTCATCACCGCGTACGCGCTGGCCTTTGGCGGACTGCTCCTCTTCGGCGGCCGCATCGCCGACAAGTGGGGACGCAAGAACGCCTTCATAGTCGGCCTGACCGGCTTCGCCCTGGCCTCCGCGCTGGGCGGCGCCGCACAGGGTGAGGCCATGATGCTGGGCGCCCGCGCCCTCCAGGGCGCCTTCGGCGCACTGCTCGCGCCCGCCGCGCTCTCGCTGCTGGCCGTCATGTTCACCGACGCCAAGGAGCGCGCCAAGGCCTTCGGCATCTACGGTGCGATCGCCGGTGGCGGTGGCGCCGTGGGCCTGATCCTCGGCGGTGTCCTCACCGAGTACCTGAACTGGCGCTGGACCTTCTTCGTCAACATCCCGTTCGCGATCGTCGCCGCCGTCGGCGCCTGGATGATCATCCGCGAGCCGGCCGGCGGCCGTAACCGCGCCCCGCTCGACATCCCCGGTGTCCTGCTCTCCACGACCGGCCTGGTCGCCCTCGTCTACGGATTCACCCGCGCCGAGTCGGCCGGCTGGTCGGACGGCCTCACCGTGGGCATGTTCGTCGCCTCCGTCGTGCTGCTCGCCTCGTTCGTCTTCGTCGAGTCCCGTACGAAGAACCCGCTGCTCCCGCTCCGCGTCCTGCTGGAGCGCAACCGCGGCGGTGTCTACCTCTCGCTGGGCCTCGCCGTCATCTCGATGTTCGGCCTGTTCCTCTTCCTCACCTACTACCTGCAGGTCGTCAAGGGCTTCTCGCCCGTCACGACCGGCTTCGCCTTCCTCCCGATGATCGTGGGCATGATCACCGGCTCCACGCAGATCGGCGCCCGCCTGATGACGCGGGTCCCGCCGCGCCTGCTGATGGGCCCCGGCTTCATGGTCGCCGCCGCCGGCATGCTGCTGCTGACGCAGCTCGAGGTCGGCTCCTCCTACCCGGCGCTGATCCTGCCGGCGCAGCTGCTGCTCGGCCTCGGCATGGGTACGGCCTTCATGCCCGCCATGTCCCTGGCCACGTACGGGGTGAACCCGGCCGACGCCGGTGTCGCCTCCGCGATGGTCAACACCTCGCAGCAGGTGGGCGGCGCGATCGGCACCGCCCTGCTGAACACGATCGCCGCCTCCGCGACGACCGCGTACCTGACCGACCACGCGGCCGCGGCCGCGGCGGGCGGCCCGGCGGCGCAGCTGATCCAGGCCCAGGCCATGGTGGAGGGCTACTCCTCCGCGATCTGGTGGGCGGTCGGCATCCTGGTCGCCAGCTCGCTCATCGCCCTGACCCTCATCACCACGGGCAAGCCGGGCGCGGGCGACCCGGTCGCCGAGGGCGCGGACGCCGACATGAAGATCCCGGTGATCGCGCACTGACCCGCCCGGGCCCCGCTCGGGGGTGCGCAAGGGAATGACTGATGACCCCGCATCGTTCAAATTTGAACGATGCGGGGTTAGTCTGTTCGTGGCGCCCCGCCGCGACGATTCCTGGAGCTCCCGATGCCGATGCCGACCCCCGAAGCCCTCACCCCCGCCCGGATGCCGGCGCTGTACTTGAGCCACGGAGCCCCGCCGCTCGCGGACGACCCGGTCTGGCCCGGCGAACTGGCCGCCTGGTCGGCGGACCTGCCCCGCCCCCGGGCGATCCTGATGGTCTCCGCCCACTGGGAAGAGGCCCCGCTCGCCCTCGGCGCCACCGAGCAGGTCCCGCTCGTCTACGACTTCTGGGGCTTCCCCGAGCACTACTACCAGGTCCGCTACGACGCTCCGGGCGCCCCCGAGCTGGCCGCGTCGGTCCGCAAACTCCTCAAGGCCCCGGGCACGCCCGTCCAGGACATCCCCGACCGCGGCCTGGACCACGGCGCGTACGTCCCGCTGGTGGAGATGTTCCCCGGAGCCGACATACCGGTGCTCCAGATATCGATGCCCACCCTCGATCCGCGCCGCCTGATGGAGATCGGCCGCAAGCTGGCCCCCCTGCGCGACGAAGGCGTCCTCATCGTGGGCAGCGGCTTCTTCACCCACAACCTGGCCGCCCTGCGCCACACCGGCCCCGGCGTCCCGTCGTGGTCCGCCGAATTCGACGCCTGGGGCCACGAGGCCCTGGCCGCCTCCGACATCGACGCCCTGCTGGACTTCGAGTCCAAGTCCCCGGCCGGCCGCCTGGCCCACCCCCGTACGGAACACTTCGCCCCGCTGTTCGTCACCCTGGGCGCCGCGGAATCCGACCTCGCGGCGGCGTCGACCCCCGTCTCGGGCTTCTGGATGGGCCTCTCGAAGCGCTCCCTGCAATTTGGCTGACCCCGAGCGGCTCTGGTGCCCCAGCGGCTCCGCGTACGCGCCGGAGTCGCTGGTCCTCGCGGTCCGCGAAGGCCTCGACGGCCCCCCGGACTACCTCCCCGCACCCCGCCCGGCGGCCGAAGCCCTGGCCGAGCTCGCCGACGGGGTGGAACCGCGCCGCCTGCTGCGCCTGGCCTCCCACTGCGTCCCGCACTGCCTCAACCGCGCGGGCGACACCTGCACCCTGGCCACCCGCCTGACGGCGACCGCGAGCCCCCGGGACGGATCCCCGCTCCCGCCCTGCCACCTCCGGCCGGCCTGCAAGTGGTGGACCCAGTCGGGCCCACCCGCCTGCCGCGCCTGCCCGCAGGTCGCCACCCGCCCCGGCTAGGGGACGCGGGGCGGCCCGGTGATGTCCTCGCCGATGGTGAACCCCTTGGCGGGGCCGCTCGGGATCGCGACCGGGGTCCCGTATGCGGTCCGGGACTCGTCCCCATAGACGGCCTTCCCGGGGTTGGGGGAGGTCAGCACGGTGACGGTGCCACCGTTGTCGAAGTCGTCGATCAGGACGTACACGGGAACGGCCGCCCGGGCGTATCCGCGCCGCTTGCGCGTCCGGTCGCGCGTGATGTTGTCGCTTCCGGGGGAGACGACTTCAACGATCAGGGCTACGGCGGAGGCGTCGACCCCGATTCCGTCCTCGGTGACGTGCCCCTCGGTGTCCTCCAGCACGACGAACAGATCGGGGATCCACACCTTGCGTTTGTGGACGACGTTCATGTCCTGGCGGGCGGCGAACTCGCCGCCCGCCAGGAATACGACGAGCTGATCCCTCAAGCGATTGACGGTACGGCCGTGCGAGTAGCGACCCGTGGGTGACACCTCGATGAACCCCTCGACGATCTCGGCGTGGTAGCCCTCGGGGAGTTCCATGGCTTTCCATGCCTGCCACAGGACGTCGTCAAGGTCCGACGGGGGAGTCGCGACCTTCGGCATTACGGCCTCCAGCGTCTCGTGGGCGAGAGCGGTCATGTGCAGCACCTCCTCTGAGTGTGGGCGTCGCCGGCCGGACGGCACAAGCGACTCTCCGATGCTCAGGGCGTCGCGGGTCATGCCGAAGGAATATGCCGCACCTTCACTCGGACGAGCGGGACCCGGCCGGCCGAGGCAACCAGAAGCCGGTGAAGACCGTCTCCTGGGGTAGAAGCACAGCCGGGAGCGGCGCTGCCGCAGGGGCGAAAGCGCCCGTGTCAAGTGTGACGGTGGTCTCACCGTCGCCCCGCACGGACGGGCTCGCCGGCCCCTGGGGTCGGCCGTAATTCCGGCCCTGACCTGCGGATCTTCGAGTCCGGCGGTATCACCCATCCTCTCGAACCGGGGGGCGGCGGGGCAGGATACTGCAAGATCTCGAAAAACAGGGAGCGACGTGGGAATTCTGTCCCGATTCCAGTCGTTGTTTCCTTCGGAAGCGGGCACTCGGGAGAGTGTCACCGCACCACCGCGACCGAACTCATCGCAAGGGAGCACGCATGGCAACCCGCGCCGTCGCCCGTCGTCAGTCCACGAGCAGCGCTCGCGCTGTGGGCGGGGAGATCGCAGACCGCGACCTGGTCGGCATGTACCTGGACGAGATCGCGCGCACCCCGCTGCTCGACGCGGCCAAGGAAGTGGAGCTCTCGCAGATCATCGAGGCGGGCGTGTACGCCCAGCAGATCCTCGACGGCGCGATAGAGCGCAAGGGCAAGCGGCCCTCCCAGGAGGAGCTCGAAGCCCTGGCCGCCGAGGGCGAGCGTGCCAAGGAAGTCTTCATCCGCTCGAACCTCCGCCTGGTCGTCGCCGTGGCCCGCCGCTACCCGCGCAGCGGACTTCCCCTCCTCGACCTCATCCAGGAGGGCAACGCCGGCCTGGTCCGCGCCGTGGAGAAGTTCGACTACGCCAAGGGCTTCAAGTTCTCCACGTACGCCACGTGGTGGATCCGCCAGGCGATCACCCGCTCCATCGCCGACCAGTCCCGCACCATCCGGCTCCCCGTCCACCTGGTGGAGGAGCTCGGCCGGATCCGCCGGGTGCAGCGCGAGTTCAACCGCGAGAACGGCCGTGACCCGGAGCACGCGGAGATCGCCGCCGAGCTGGACACCACGGAGAAGCGCGTCGGCGACGTCCTGGACTGGGCGCGCGACCCGGTCAGCCTGAACATGGGCGTGGACGAGGACGGCGACACGCAGTTCGGCGACCTGCTCGAAGACACTTCGGCGATCTCCCCCGAGCAGTCCGTCCTCTCCCTGCTGCGCAGCGAGGAGCTGGAGGACCTGCTGGGCAAGCTGGACCAGCGAACCGCGTCGATCATCAAGATGCGTTACGGCATTGACGACGGTCGAGAGCGTACGCTGACAGAAGTGGGCAAGCAGCACGGCCTGACCCGCGAGCGGATCCGTCAGATCGAGAAGCACGCGCTGCTCGAACTGAAGAAGATGGCCCGCGACACCGGCTTCGACGCGGTGGCCTGACCGGCCCCGAACGAAGCCCCCCATACGAGCCCCCGGCGCCTATCCCCCCCAGGCGCCGGGGGCTCCCCTTTGCCCCTACGGCCCCGCCGCCTCCGCCAGCCGCGCACCCAGCGCCCGAGCCGCCTCCACCAGGAACTCGGGCCCGTGCAGGACGAACGGCACCCCGGCCAAGGCCAGCCGCGCCACCAGCCACTCCGGCGAATCCGACGACTCGAACCGCACCCGCACCCCGGCCCCCTCCCCGGCGCCACCCCCCGCCGGCGGGACCACGTACTGCCGTGCCCACTCCGGCAGCTCCGCCGCCTCCGCGAAGGTGACATCGACCAGGTAGGTCGGCTCCCTGCCCCGCAAGCCCCGCCGCACGAAGTCCACCGCGTCCATCGGCGGCTCCCGCGGAGCGAACCGCACCCCCGTCGCGCCGGGCTCGCTCAACCGGTCCACGCGGAACGTCCGCCAGTCCCCGCGCTCCATGTCGTAGGCCACGAGGTACCACCGGCTCCCGGTGCTGACCAGCCGGTACGGCTCCACCAGCCGCCGCGAGGCCACCCCGTCCCGGGCCCGGTAGGCGAACCGCAGCCGCTCCGGCCCCGCCACCGCCGAGGCGATCGCCGTCAGCGTGCGCGGATCCACGCTCGCCCCGTCGCCCCGGGTCACCGCGACCGTCGCCGACTGCAGCGCGCCCACCCGCCGCCGGAGCCGCCCCGGCAGGACCTGCTCCAGCTTCGCGAGGGCCCGTACGGAGGCCTCCTCCACGCCCTCGATCGCATGCCCGGCCCCCGCCCGCAGCCCCACCGCGATGGCGACGGCCTCCTCGTCGTCCAGGACGAGCGGCGGCATCGCGGCGCCCGCCACCAGCCGGTACCCGCCCTCCGCGCCGAGCGTGGCCTCCACGGGGTATCCGAGCTCCCGCAACCGGTCGATATCGCGCCGGATCGTACGGGGGCTCACCCTCAGCCGCTCGGCCAGCTCGCTCCCGGGCCACTCGCGCGGGGTCTGGAGCAGGGAGAGCAGGGAGAGCAGGCGGGCCGGGGTGTCGGTCATGGTGCAAAGATGCCAGCCAAATAGGACACCAACTGACCTAGATGCCGTCTAGGTTTCTCCTCATGAGCACCGAGACGACCCAGTCATCGCCCGAAGGAAAGAACGGGCCCGTACAAGAAGAGCGGACCGACCCTCCCGTAGAGACCATCTCGATCAGCAAGTCCGGCGACGCCGGCGACTCCGGCCACGCCGGAGACCCGAGCACGGCCGGCGACGAGCCCGCGGCCCCCGCCGACCGCCGCCGCTGGATCGCGCTCGCCATCGTGATGACCGCGGCCTTCATGGACCTGGTCGACGTCACGATCGTCAACATCGCGATACCCCGGATGCGCGAGGACCTCGGCGCCTCCACCAGCGCCATCCAGTGGATCACCGCGGGCTACGCGCTCGCCTTCGCCGCCGGCCTGATCACGGGCGGCCGTCTCGGTGACATCTACGGCCGCAAGCGCCTCTTCCTCATCGGCATATCCGGCTTCACCGCGGCTTCGCTGCTCTGCGGCCTCTCGCCCAGCCCCGACGTGCTCGTCGCCTCCCGCATCCTCCAGGGCGGCATGGCGGCCATGATGGTCCCGCAGGTGCTCGCGATCATCCACGTCACCTTCCCGCCGCACGAGCGCGGCAAGGTCTTCGGCCTGTTCGGCGCGATCATCGGCCTCGGCGCCGTCTCGGGCCCGATGCTCGGGGCCCTGCTCACCGAGTGGAACATCGCCGGTCTCGAATGGCGCCCGATCTTCCTGATCAACCTGCCCGTCGGAATCGCCGGCGTGATCCTGGGCCGCAGGTTCATCTCCGAGTCCAAGGCCCCCAAGGCGCTGCGCCTGGACCTGGTGGGCGTCGTGCTCGCCACCCTGGCCCTGGTCATGCTGATCTTCCCGCTCACCCACGGCCGCGAGAACGACTGGCCCGTGTGGGGCTTCGTCTGCATGATCGCCTCGCCGATGGTCTTCGGCGCCTTCATCGCCTACGAGAAGTACAAGATCCAGAAGGACGGCTCCCCGCTCGTCGAGCTCTCCCTCTTCAAGGTCAAGAGCTTCGCCGGCGGCATCGCCGTCCAGCTGACCTTCGGCATCGCGACCGGCATCTTCTTCCTGATCTGGACGCTCTACATGCAGATGGGCCTCGGCTGGAGCGCCCTGAAGGCGGGCTCCACCGGCATCCCGTTCTCGATCGCCGTCTCGGCCGCCGCGGGCGTATCCGTACAGAAGCTCGTACCGCGCTTCGGCCGCAAGGTGCTCCAGGCCGGCGCGCTGGTCATGGCCGCGGGCGTCCTCCTCTACATCTGGGAGTCGGACCGCTACGGCATGGCCATCACCTCCTTGCAGATGGCCGCTCCGCTGATCGTCATGGGCATCGGCATGGGCTTGATCATCGCCCCGCTGACCGACACCGTGCTCTCCGAGGTGCCGCGCGAGCACGCCGGCTCGGCGTCCGGGCTGATCAACACCACCGGCCAGATGGGCAACGCGCTGGGCCTCGGCCTCACCTCCGTCGTCTACTTCGGGTTCATCGAGGACGACGGGGTCTTCGGGCCGCCCTACGTCGACGCGTTCCACCACGCCATGTGGTGGGTCGCGGCCGTCCTGGTCGTGATCTTCTCGGTGATGTTCATGCTGCCGCGCAAGGCCGTCCCCATCGCCGAGCGCGAAGGCGGCACGGAGTACGCGGGCTAGTCCGCGCGTCTCCGAGTCCCTCACTCTTTGAGACCGAGGGGGCCGGGCATGTCCGCTTCTGTTGGCGGGCATGCCCGTTTCTTTTGTTTTCAGGCGCAAACGGGCGTACGATCCTAAAGAACCCACAGAGTCGGGCATCGAACGGATCTGAAACCACATGTACGCACAGGAGCGCCAGCAGGAGATCCTCCGCCTCGCCCGCGAGGCGGGCCGGGTCGACGTCCTGTCCCTGGCCGACCAGTTCCAGGTCACGGCCGAGACCGTGCGCCGCGACCTCAAGGCCCTGGACCGGTCCGGGCTCGTGCGGCGGGTGCACGGCGGTGCCATACCGGCCGGCCGCCTCGACTTCGAGCCGGACCTCACCGAGCGCGAGTCCACCGCGGCCGACGAGAAGGACCGCATCGCCGCCGCGGCGCTCGCCGAACTCCCCGCGGGCGGCAGCATCGTCCTCGACGCGGGCAGTACGGTGGCCCGCCTCGCGGCCGCGATCCCGGTCGACTCCGCGCTCACCGTGGTCACCCACGCGCTGCCCGTCGCCGCCCGGCTCGCCGACCACACGGGCATCGACCTCCACCTCGTCGGAGGGCGCGTCCGCCACCGCACCCGCGCCGCCGTCGACGCCTGGGCCCTGCGCGCCTACGCCGAGATCCGCGCGGACGTCCTCTTCCTCGCGACGAACGGCTTCACGGCCGAGGGTGGCCTGACCACTCCCGATCTCGCCGAGGCCGCCGTCAAGCGGGCCGCGATGGCGGCGGCCCGCCGCGTCGTCCTCCTCGCCGACTCCGCGAAGGCGGGCCAGGAGCACTTCGCGCGCTTCGGCTCCTTCGCGGAGGTCGACCTCCTCATCACGGACCCGGGGCTCGACCCCGCTCAGAAGGCGGCGATCGAGGCCGCCGGTACGGAAGTTGTGCTCGTATGATCCTCACCGTCACCCCGAACCCCTCCCTCGACCGGACCTACGAAGTCCCCTCGCTGGACCGCGGTGAGGTGCTGCGCGCCACCGCCGACCGGGTCGACCCCGGGGGCAAGGGAGTCAACGTCTCCCGCGCGGTGGCCGCCGCGGGCGTCCGTACGACGGCGGTCCTCCCGCTCGGCGGCACGCCGGGCACGATGATCGCCGAACTCCTCGGCGCCCAGGGCGTGGACGTCACGGCGGTCTCCATCGCCGGCCAGACCCGCTCCAACATCTCCCTGGCCGAACCGGACGGCACCCTCACCAAGATCAACGCCACCGGGCCGGAGCTGACCCCCGAGGAGTCGGCGCTGCTCCTGGAAACGGTCCGCACCTGCTCGGGCGGCGCCGCCTGGATCGCCTGCTGCGGCAGCCTCCCGCGGGGCCTCGGTCCCGAGTGGTACGCCGACATCGTGACCCGGGCCCACGCCGCGGGCGCCCGCATCGCCCTGGACACCTCCGGCCCGGCGCTGCTCTCGGCGCTGGCGGCCCGCCCGGACGTGATCAAGCCGAACGCCTCGGAACTCGCGGCGGCGGTCGGGCGGCCCCTGGCCACCCTCGGCGACGTGCTCAAGGCCGCGGAGGAACTGCGCTCGCTGGGCGCGGGCGCGGTCCTGGCCTCCCTCGGCGCGGACGGCCAGCTCCTGGTCTCCGAGGAGGGCACCTACTACGGCACGGCGGCCGTCTCCTCGGTCCGCAGCAACGTCGGCGCGGGCGACGCCTCCCTCGCCGGCTTCCTGATCGCCGGGGGTACGGGGCCTGCGGCCCTGGCCTCCGCCCTGGCCCACGGCGCTGCCGCGGTCCAGCTTCCCGGCAGCCTCATGCCGGCCCCCTCGGACCTGCGGCCCGACGCGGTCCATGTCACCCAGGACCTGCCCCTGGACCTCCCTCTGTCCGAAATGAGTGACGAGCGATGAGCGAGATGATCACCCGTGACCTGGTCGACCTCGACCTGTCCGCGGAGTCCAAGGAGGGGGCGGCACGTGCCCTCGCCGAACGGATGGTGACGCTGGGCCGGGTCACCGACCTGGACGGCTTCCTGGCCGACGTGGCCGCGCGCGAGGCCCAGATGCCGACCGGGCTGGAGGGCGGCATAGGCATCCCCCACTGCCGCTCCACCCACGTGACGGCCCCCACCCTGGCCTTCGGCCGCTCCCCGTCGGGCATCGACTTCGGCGCCCCGGACGGCCCGGCGGACCTGATCTTCCTGATAGCCGCCCCGGCGGGCGCGGACGACGCCCACCTCTCGATCCTCTCCACCCTGGCCCGCCGCCTGATGCGCCCTGACTTCGTGGCAGCCCTCCGCGCGGCCACGACTCCGGCGGAAGCGGCGGCACTGGTGGCCGGCGAAGAGCCGGCTCCGCCCAATCCAGCCCCTCCGGCGTTTGAGGAGCAGGGGTCCGGGAGCGGAGCCCCGCGCGCGGCGGAGCCGCACCATGCGGCACAGCCGGGAAGGGGCGGGGTGGGGGAAGGCCCCGCAGGGCAGCCGTTCCGCATCGTGGCGGTCACCTCCTGCCCCACGGGCATCGCCCACACCTACATGGCGGCGGAGTCCCTCCAGCAGGCCGCGGCCGAGGCGGGAATCGAGATCACCGTCGAAACCCAGGGCTCGGCCGGCTTCACCAAGCTCACCCCGGAGACCATCGCCGCCGCCGACGCGGCCGTCTTCGCCCACGACGTCCCGGTCAGGGAAAGGGCCCGCTTCGCCGGCAAGCCCATCGTCGACGTAGGCGTCAAGGCCGGCATCAACCGCCCGGCGGAACTCCTCCAGGAGGCCCGAGACAAGGCCGCCCGGGGCGAGGTGTCCACCGCCTCGCCCACCCCGGTGGAAGAGGCCGGGGAGGACCAGGACGGCTACGGCCCGAAGCTCCGTACCTGGCTGATGTCCGGCGTCAGCTACATGGTCCCCTTCGTCGCCGCCGGCGGCCTCCTCATCGCCCTGGCCTTCGCCATCGGCGGCTACGAGATCAACAACGCCCCCTCGGTCGCCGAGCACTTCGTCTGGACCGAGGCCGCCAGCTGGGCCGCGCTGCTCTTCCAGACCGGCGGCCTCGCCTTCGGCTTCCTGGTCCCCGTACTGGCCGGCTACATCGCCTACGGCATGGCCGACCGCCCCGGCCTCGTCCCCGGCTTCGTCGGCGGTGCCGTGGCCCTCACCATCAACGCCGGTTTCCTCGGCGGTCTGATCGCCGGTCTGATCGCGGGCGGTACGGTCCTCGCGGTCCAGAAGGTGAAGATCCCCACGGCCCTGCGCGGGATCATGCCCGTGGTCGTCCTGCCGCTCATCGGCTCGGCCGTCACCGCGTTCCTGATGTTCCTGGTCGTCGGCAAGCCCGTGGCCTCGCTCCAGCAGGCCCTCACCGACTGGCTGTCGGGCCTCTCCGGCGCCAACGCGATCATCCTCGGCGTCATCCTCGGCCTGATGATGTGCTTCGACCTCGGCGGCCCGCTCAACAAGGTGGCCTACGCCTTCGCCATCGGCGGCCTCGCCACTCCCAACGAGGGCAGCCTCAAGGTCATGGCCGCCGTGATGGCCGCCGGCATGGTGCCGCCGCTGGCGATGGCACTGGCCACCACGGTCCGCGGCCGGCTCTTCTCCAAGACGGAGCGCGAGAACGGCAAGGCCGCCTGGTTCTTGGGCGCCTCCTTCATCAGCGAGGGCGCCATCCCGTTCGCGGCGGCCGACCCGCTGCGCGTGATCCCGGCCTCCATGGTGGGCGGCGCGGTCACCGGAGCGCTCTCGATGGCCTTCGAGTGCACCCTGCGGGCCCCGCACGGCGGCATCTTCGTGATCCCGCTGATCGGCAACCCGCTGCTCTACCTGATCGCCATCGCCGCCGGTACGGCCACCAGCGCCGGCCTCGTCATCCTCCTCAAGGGGATGCGCAAGCAGGACACGCCCGCCGAAGCGGCGCCCCTGCCGGACCCGGCGAAGGTCACCGTCGCCGCCTGACCGACTTCCCGGTCCCGGTCCCGGTCCCCGTCACCTCACCCGCGCGCGGAGCTCCATGGCTCCGCGCGCGGCCGTTTCGGTCTCGTAGACCTCGCACATGTGCCGCCCGTCCGGCGTCACCGTGTGCTCGACCTCCCACAGGCTGAACTCGCTCCCGTCCAGCAGGACGAAGGAGTGCTCGTACAGGCTGAAGCCGGCGTCCCGCCCGTCCGCGAGGCACTGCCGGGTGCCGAACACCTGCGTGATCTGGTGCGCGTAGGCCGACCGCAGCAGCAGGGCCACCTGCTCGCCCGGCCGGTCCGGGTTCTCCGCGCGGCGCAGCACCCGGCGGGCGTGGTCCGCGGACTCCTCCACCGCGTACTCACGGTGCCGCTGGGCGGGGGTCGGGTTGGTGAACAGCGCGCTCAGCACGGCGATGTCGCTCTCCGGGTCCTCCTCGACCGTCACCTCCACGAGGTCCCGCGCCACCTGCGAGGGGACCTCGCCGAAGAGCCGGGCCGCCGCGAGGCAGGTCTCCGCCTTGCCGGCGAAGACCTCGTACCGTATGGACAGGCCGTCGTCCTGACGGTGGGCCAGCTCCCACAGGACCACGGAGTCGCCGTCGGACAGCAGGTAGGCGTGCCGGTGTATCTCCCGCCACGGTCCGGCCGCGGGACCGCGGCGGGTGGTGTGGAGCGAGGACCTGTGGGCGAGCGCGGTGCCCAGCCGCTCGACCAGTTCGTCCGGCAGGTCGAAGGAGTTGAGGGCGCGGCCCAGGAGTCGGCCGAGGTGCGCCTCGGTGGTCTCGTGCGGATCGCTCAAGGTGGGTCTCCAGGCCGTCGCAGCTTGTCACTTCGCGGAAGCTCAACGTAGCCCCTGGGTCTGACATCACGTCCGGGGTTCGGTAAAACGTCCGGGAAGCGCCGGGGGTTCCAGCCACCCCTTCAGGTCAACCTCCATGTCGATGAGCATGGTTGGGCCTGATAGCGGGCACAAGGGCGGGAGCATGACCGTATGGCAACAAATACCGTGGGAGTCCCCCGCCAGCAGGCCCGGCCCCACAACCGCAAGGACGCTGAACCGATCGCGGCCCCCCGTGCGCTGGCCTGGCTGCTGCTGATCACCGGGGCCGCCGGGGTGCTGGCCGCCTGGGTCATCACCCTGGACAAGTTCCTGCTGCTGGAGAACCCGGACTTCAAGCCCGCGTGCAGCCTCAACCCGGTGGTCTCCTGCGGCAGCGTGATGAAGAGCGAGCAGGCGGCGGCCTTCGGCTTCCCGAACCCGATGCTGGGCCTGGTCGCCTACGGGGCGGTCGTGTGCGTCGGCGCCGGCCTGCTGGCCGGGGCCCGCCACCGCGGCTGGTTCTGGCTCGGCCTGAACGCCGGAATGCTCTTCGGCGTCGGATTCTGCTCCTGGCTCATGGTCCAGTCGCTCTACGAGATCAACGCGCTCTGCCTGTGGTGCTGCCTGACCTGGGCGGCCACCCTGGTGATGTTCTGGGCGGTCACGGCGCACACCGTGCGCACGGGGATCCTGCCCGCGCCCGCGCCGGTACGGAACTTCTTCGCCGACTTCGGCTGGGCCCCGCCCGTCCTGCACACCGGCGTGATCGGGATGCTCATCCTGACCCGGTGGTGGGACTTCTGGACCGGCTGAGGCGGCCGGACGACGCACGAGGGCCCCGGCAGCTGGACGCTGCCGGGGCCCTCGTCACTTCACGACTTCACACCGCTTCTTCGAACGCGTCGCTCCACGGGCGCCGGGCGTGTGGACCACGGGGTCCCGGAGCGTAGATCGGGAGCGGAGATCAGCTGCCCTGGGAGACGTTGCCCGAGAGGACCGGGATGTTGTCCAGGATGTGCGAGAGCGGCTCGTCGCCCTTGGCCTGGGTGGAGTTCTCGGTGCACTGCTGGTTCTGCGGGTTGGACAGGACGTTGATGTCCTGGACACCGATGTTGAGCAGCGCCACCAGCGACTGGGCGTTGACCTTGGCCGGCAGGCCGATGCAGGGCTTGTTCAGGGTGCCCTGGACGACTCCGAGCTGCGGGCTCATGTCACCGTGGGTCTTCTGGTTGCCGTAGGCCTGCACGGCACCGTTCCCGTTGACGGTGTTGATCCCGTTGTCGTTGCCGATCGCCATGGCGGGGGCGGCAGCAGCAGCGCCCGCGCCGACGGCGGCGGCGGTGACCGCGGCAGCAGTCATGATCTTCTTGAGCATCTTGATCCTTTTGTCGCACGAGTGCCCGCTAGTGGAGCGCCCTGATCAACTGTTCTTTTGGTGGTTGGTTCCGCTGCTTCACTCAAACGGCCTGTCCACGGTCAGGTTTTCCCCGAGTGGGGTGAGCCGCCCCCGGACGCGTGCGCGAAGCCCGTACGCACCCCGGAGCGGCGCGGGGGGCCCGTGTTCGTGTTGCGCTCCGTAGAACCCGTTCGCACGGTGGGTAAGGAAGCGGATCGCTCGGGTCCGCTTCTGAGCGACCACGAGAAGGAACACCCATGCACCGCACCAAGGCCTCCCGCATCCGCGTCCTCGTCCCGTCGGCCCTGGCGGTCGCCATACTCTCCGGCGCGGCGGCTCCCGCGAGCGCCGCAGACGGTGCCGGTGCCGCCGCGAACCGGGTGGCGGCCGCCCAGCAGGAGATCAGCGAGAGGGTGGCGAAGGCGGGTCCCGTCGAGGACGCCCTCGCCGCCGTCTCCAAGATCCTGGAGGGTCTGACCAAGAGCCTGGGCGACCTGGGGATCAAGATCCCCGAGATCAAACTGCCCACGCTCCCGGCCCTGCCGGCGATCCCGGCGATCCCCGGCCTCCCGGACCTGCAGCTCCCGGCGATTCCGGCGGTACCCGCGGTACCGGCGGTTCCCGCGGTGCCGGAGATCCCCGACATCCCGATCCCCGATGTCCCGATCCCCGAGATCCCCGGCGTACCGGCGCTCCCGGTCTCCGATCCCGCGGCCCCGCCCGCGGCCGCGGCGCCCGCCGTGCCGGCGGTGCCCGGGACACCGGCGGGCCTCGTCCCGAAGATCCCCTCGTTCGCGGAGTTCCTTCCGTAGGCACCGGGATCCGTACACGGACCCGCACGCGGTTACGACTATTGGGCTGAACAGGTCTGATCGCGTGCGGAACCGTGTCGTCTGGGATGGTGGACCGTTTCGCTCGATGTGAGCCCCGGAATCGGGGCAGAACATCGAAGAGAAGGTGCACTTCCCATGAACACTGCCAAGAAGGCCGCCCTGGTCCTGGCCACCGCTGGTCTCGCTGCGGCCGGTGCCGCCGGCTCCGCTATGGCCGACTCGTCGGCCGAGGGCGCGGCCGTGGGTTCCCCCGGTGTCCTCTCGGGCAACCTGGGTCAGGTCCCGGTCCACGTCCCGGTCAACGTCTGCGGCAACTCCGTGAACGTGATCGGTGCGCTGAACCCGGCGTTCGGCAACGTCTGCGTCAACGACTGACGTTCGGCACACCACGTGACTGTGGGCGCCCCCGGCCTCGCCGGTGGCGCCCACAGTCATGTCGGCGGGAGAACGGGACGGACCCGTCAGTGCTTGCTGCCGCCGTTGAGCTTCACCCCGCCGAGCAGCGGGGAGGCCTGGGTGGCCCCGTTGGCGAGGTGCATCACCTCGGCCGGAGCGTCGTTGCGGACCTCGTTGACCTTCTGGACGGTGGTGACGACCTTCTCGACGCTCTCGCCCTGCTCGGCCAGCCCGTTGCCCACGGTCTGGGGCAGCGCCGCGGACACCGGGTTCACCGAGTCGGTCACCGCCGTCAGCCCGCTGGTCAGGCTCATGGGGACGGCCGGCGCCTCGGTGGCGGCGAAGGCGGGGGAGGTGGCGCCGAGGGCGGCGACGGAGCCGACGACGACTGCGGCGACCTTCGAGAGCTTCATTTCAAAATCCTCTTCCAGGGGTGTCCAATGGCGGCCAGTGGCGACCGTCGCGCCACTTTCGACCTGGTTAACGATTACCCGGCGCCACGGAAACGCGGAACCGAACACGGCAACGGCCGGAGAATCCGACAAGGGACTCTCCGGCCGATATTTTTTCTGATTACCGGTATTGCCGTCAGGCGGCGTTCCGTGACCTGCGGTACAGAATGGCGCCGCCCAGGATCAGGGCCGAGGCCAGGGCCGCCGCGGCGCCGGGCTGTCCGGCACCGGTCGCGGCCAGCTCCTGCCGCGCGGGGGCCGCGGGGACCGCCGCGACGGGGACGGCCTCGGGGGCGGGTGCCGGCGCGGGAACCGGTGCGGGAGCCGGGGCGGGCAGCGGTGCCGGGGGCAGGGTGACCGGCAGGTCACCGGCGGGGGCCGCCGGAGGCTGGTCGACCGCGGGCACTACCGGGGCCGGGTGCTCCACGACCTGGCTGCCGTGCGGGGGCATCGGCGCGGGAGCCTCCTCCACGGGTGCCGGAGCGGGGAGCGTGTGCGGAGCCTCCTCCACTACGGGCGCGGGGGCGGGGGCCGGCGCCGGAAGCGGCTGCGGGGCCTCCTCGACCGGTGCGGGCGCCGGTACGGGCTCGGGCTGTGGCGCGGGTGCCTGCTCTACGGGAGCGGGCGCGGGCGCGGGAGCCGGAGCCGGGTGCTCCGCCTCGGGCGCGGGCAGCGGCTGCGGCGCGGGGGGCGCGTGCTGCGGGGCCGGCGCCGGGGGGTGCTCGGCGTGTGGCGGCTGCTCGTGCTGCGACTCGTGCTGGGGCCGGGGCTCGGGCCGCTCCGGGGCGGGGTGGTCGTCGCACTCCTCCTCGCCGGAGTCGCCGGAGTCTCCGTAGCCGCCCTGCGGTCCGGGTCCGTGGTCCTCGTGGCCGCGCTGCGGCCCGGGTCCGTCCTCGCCGTAGCCGCCGTGCTGCTCGGGTCCGCGGTCCCCGTAGCCGCCCTGCTCCTGCTGCTCGTGCCGATCCTGCCGATCGACGTAGCGGCGGACCTGCTCCGCCTGCTGCGGGCTGAGGTAGCGCTCGTAGTCGTGGCCGGCGTCGGATCCGGTCGTGGTGGCGCAGTTGTTGCCCATGGCGGGGTTGAGGCCCGCTCCGGCGTCCACGGTGTTGCCGCACACGTTCGGCGTGAAGGTGATCGGTACCGAGACGCTGTTGCCGGCCAGCACGCCCGGTGAATGGGAGGCCTCGGCCATCGCCCCGGGTTGTGCGTAGGCCGCGCCGGTCGCGATCGACAGCAGACTGGACGCGGCGGCCGCGGTGAGCACCCCCTTGCCCAGTACCTGTCGGCTCAGTACCTGTCGCATGGGTCCTTCCCTGTCTACCGGCCCTGCGGCCGGTGCTGAATCGAAGGTGGCCTCGGAGTGCACCGCCGTGCACTCCGAGGCCACCCCGAGGAGGTCTGCCCTTGCGGGCACAGGCGCTTCGTCAGGCGTTGACGCAGGTGTTGCCGAACGAGGGGTTCAGCAGGGCGATCACGTTGACGGTGTTGCCGCAGACGTTGACCGGGACGTGGACCGGGACCTGGAGCACGTTGCCGGACAGGACGCCCGGGGAACCGACGGCCTTGCCGTCGGCCGCCGAGTCGGCCATGGCGGGGGAGGCGGCACCGGCGGCCATCAGAATGCCGGCGGCCAGCACCACTGCCTTCTTGTACGTCATTTGTTTTCGTTTCCTTCCCGCAGAGGTCTATCCGCTGCAGAAATAACAACGAGTGGGTCCGGGAAAAGAAACCGCGGATTTTTTCGCGCCTCCGGACAATTCACTCAGATGCCTGTGCGTCCTGAATTGTGGCCGGATTTTTCCGCGCCCTTATTCGAGTCCCGACATGCGGCGGGGCCGCCGCGACCCGAAGGTGCGACGGCCCCACTGGCGCGGTGCTGTGTCAACCGGCGCGGCGCTGTCAGCTGCCGGCGGAGGCGTTGCCGGACAGGACCGGGATGTTGCTGAGGATGTGCGAGAGAGCCTCGTCGCCCTTGGCCTGGGTGGAGTTCTCGGTGCACTGCTGGTTCTGCGGGCTGGACAGGACCGGGATGTCCTGGACGCCGACGTTGACCAGAGCCAGGACGGACTGGACGTTGGCCTTGGCCGGCAGGGCGATGCAGGGCTTGTTGAACGAGCCCTGGATGAGCGCCATCTGCGGGCTCATGTTGCCGTAGGTGGCCTGGTTGCCGTAGATCTGCGAGGCCCCGTTGCCGTTCACGGTGTTGATGCCGTGGTCGTTGCCGATGGCCATGGCCTGCGGGGCCATGGCGGCACCCAGACCGACGAACGAGGCGGCAACCGCTGCGCCGGCCGCAAACTTCTTGATCATGATGGTCCCTTTTTTGCAGGATTGCCCGTTACTCAAGCACCGGGATCAACGGCGCAACCGCGGTTCGGGTTGCGTGTATTCACTCGGATGCCGAAGTTTCGGGCGGCACGGTTGACGTCAGGCGTTGACGCAGGTGTTGCCGAACGAGGGGTTCAGCAGGGCGATCACGTTCACGGTGTTGCCGCAGACGTTCACCGGGACGTGGACCGGGACCTGGAGCAGGTTGCCGCTCAGGACGCCGGGGGACTCACCGGTGAAGCCGTTCGCCGTCGCGCCGCCGTCGCCGTGCGCGGAGGCGAGGCCCGCGCCGCCCATCAGCAGCGCGGTGCTCGCGACCGCCAGGGTGGTGCCGCGCACCAGCCTCTTCTTCATCTCGCTTTTTCCTTTCTGTTCGAACAATGGTGCAAGCCATAACGACCCGCCCGTCTCCAGGGTGCGTGTTATCGCCCAAAAGGCCGTACGGGCGAGTCCGGCGTGATTTCCCTCCCGACTTCTGACAAAGTTCACTCCTGTTTTGTCCCCTTGATCGAAAATGGAGACAGGGTCATGGGTTCCTCCCGCAGAATCCTCGGCACGCTCGGTCTGCTGTCCTGCCTCGCACTTTCGGTGAACGTCCCCGCAGCCGGGGCCGCCGCCGCCCCGCCGGGCGGACGGGGGCCGCTGGTCAAGGAGGCGCCCCGGGTGCCGTTCACCCAGCGTTACCAGGCCGTGCAGCACGGGGGCCTCGTCCGGGCCTCGAACTCCTCCATCGGCTGCCGCAAGGAGGAGTCCGCGCAGGCCGAGCCGTGTGCCGCGGTCAACAAGGGGGCGGCGGGGACCAACGGCGACTACGAGATGTTCTACGACGAGGTCGACAAGGACCCGGACACCTACAACTCCACCCGGGCCGAGCTCAAGGTCCCGGCGGGCGCGAAGGTCTCGTACGCCCGGCTGTACTGGGGCGGGAACCTGCGGGTCGGCGAACAGAAGCCGCCGGAGGACAACGGCCGGGTGCTCGTCGCCGAGCCGGGCGGCGCGTACAAGGAAGTGCTGGCCGACACGGCCATCGGGCACCGCAGCGATGCGGCCGGTGATGCCTACCAGGCCTCCGCCGACGTGACCCCGCTGGTCCGCAAGGGCGGCGCCGGGATGTGGACGGTGGCCCAGCTGAACATCGCCATGGGGCACTCGGACGCGGGTGCCTGGGGTGGTTGGACGCTGGTGGTGGCCTACGAGCACCCGCAGGAGCCGGTGCGCAGGGTCTCGATCTGGGACGGCTTCGAAGGGCTGGCCGCGGGGGCCGGCGAGGCGGCGGGCGAGACGGTGGAGCTCACCGGCCTGGACGCGGCGCCCGGAGCGCGGGGGCGGGCCGGGGTGGTCGCGTACGACGGGGACCGCGGAACGCTCGGGGACTCACTCACGGTGACCGCCGACAGCGGTCGCCGGATCAGCCTCAGTGACGGAGAAAATCCTTTTAATGATGTTATGAATTCCACGATCACGGAATTCGGCGATCACTCGTTCGTGCGACAGCCCGAACATATGAATAACCTCGGATATGACGCGGACGTGTTCGATTTGAGCCCCGCCCTGTCCGGTGGTGCCCGCAGCCTGACCTTCGGGTTCACGGGCGAAAACCAGGGTCATTTCCTCGGTGTGCTCTTCGTTCAGACAGACGCGCGCCGCTGAACGCAGGAGACCACTCCACGTGCCCACGCAGCCTTCCTCTCCTTCCGCATCCCCTTCTCCCGATTCTCACGATTCTCCCGATCCCTCTCCCTCTCCCTCGCCGTCCCGGCCTCCGGTCGTCCTCCACCTCGTCCAGCCGGTCGAGGGCGGGGTCGCCCGCGTCGTCGTGGACCTCGTACGCGCCCAGTCCGCGGCCGGCCTGCGGACCTTCGTCGGCTGCCCGCGCGGCGGACAGCTCGCCGACGCCGCCCGCGAGGCCGGGGCCGAGGTGCTCACCTGGCGCGCCGGGCGGGCTCCCGGGCCGGGCCTGGCCGCCGAAGTGCTCGGCGCGCGCCGCCTGATCGGGCGGGTCCGGCCCGACATCCTGCACGCCCACAGCGCCAAGGCCGGACTCGCCGGGCGGCTCGCCGTGCGCGGGGCCGTCCCGACCGTCTTCCAGCCGCACGCCTGGTCCTTCGACGCCGTGGGCGGGGCCACCGCCGCGCTCGCGCTGCGCTGGGAGCGCTTCGGGGCCCGTTGGGCCGACCGGGTGCTCTGCGTCAGCGAGGCCGAACGCCGCACCGGCGAGTCCGAGGGGATCGCCGCCCGCTGGTCGGTGATCCGCAACGGCGTCGACCTCGGCCACTTCCGCCCCGGCGGCCCGGACCCCGTCCAGGACAAGGCCCGGGCGCGCGCCGAACTGCCGCTGCCCGCGGCCTTCCTGGGGGACGGACCGCTCGCCGTCTGCGTCGGCCGGCTCTGCCAGCAGAAGGGGCAGGACGTCCTGCTGCGGGCCTGGCCTGAGCTGCTCGGAGCCGTTCCGGGGGCCCGTCTCGTGCTCGTCGGGGACGGCCCCGACATGGAACGGCTGCGGCGTGGCGCCCCGCCCTCGGTCCACTTCGCGGGGGCCGCCTTCGACATCCGGCCGTGGCTTCGGGCCGCCGATCTCGTTGTACTTCCGTCGCGGTGGGAAGGCATGGCGCTCGCCCCGCTCGAAGCCATGGCCTGTGGCCGACCGGTCCTGGTCTCCGACGTCAGCGGTGCCCGCGAGAGCCTTCCGCCCGGCCAGGGGCGGCTGTGCCTGGTGGAACCGGAGGACCCGACGGCGCTGGCCAAGGCCCTGGGCGGGCTGCTCGCCGAGCCGCGGCTGCTTGCCGCACTCGGGGAGCAGGCGGAGCGGCACGCGCGGATGGAATTCGACGTGCGGCGCACCACGGACGCGGTCACCGGTCTGTATCACGAACTGCTGGGCAGGCCCCGGCCCTTGAACCAGGAGCGCATCAGCCGATGACGATGGACAGCGCACCCGCCCGGCACACCGGGCAGGGCGGTACGGGGCCCGCCGGCGGCATCACCGGCATCACCGGCATCTCTGGTACCACCAGCGGCGCCGGGGCGACCAGTACGGCCACCAGTACGGCCACCGGCACGGTCTCCGGGACCGGCACCGGCGCCGTGCGCCGTTCCGTGACCGCGATCCACCCCCCGCGCGGACCCAAGGCCGACCGCGCCCGGGCCACCGTACGGCCGAGCCGGGTGCGCCGCCGGGACGGGATCGCCCCGCTGCTGGCCGCCGACGCGCTCGCCGCCACCGCGACGGTGGCGGCCCTGCCGGGGACGGAGCTGCCCCTCGGGGCCGCCGCTCCCCTCGCACTGGCCCTGGTCGCGCTGCACGCGCAGGCCGGGCTGTACCGGCCGCGGCTCGCCCCCTCCGCGCTCCTCGAACTGCCCGCGCTCGCCGGGCGGTCCGCCGCCCTGTGGTGCGGGGCCGCCGCCGTGCTGGCCGCCACCGCCCCGGGCGAGGCCCTGGGCTGGAGCGCGCTGCTCGGCGCCGTCTGCGTCCAGGTCGTCCTGGCCTGCGCGGGACGCGGCCTCGTCAACCAGCTCCGTCGCCGCACCCGCGCCCGCCGCCCCGCCTCCGCCCTGGTCGTCGGACCCGGCGCCGGGGCGAGCGCGGTCGCCGCCGCCCTGCACGGGCGCCCCGAGTACGGACTGCGCCCCGTCGGGCTCGCGGACACCGGGACCGACGGGGAGGGGGACGCGGGAGTTCCCGTACTCGCCACCCATGAGGACATCCGGCGGGCCGTCATCCAGAACTCCGTCCGGCACGCCGTCTTCACCCGCCCGCCCGAGGCCGACGAACGCACCGCCTCCCTGGTGCGGCTCTTCCACGACCACGGGTGCCGGCTCTGGCTCGCCGACCCGGCGGGCACCGCCAAGGTCACCGGGATGCGCGTCGCGCAGCCCGCCGACCAGCTGTGGGGGTACGCCGTCCAGCCGCTGCTGCCGCGTCCGGGCCGGCCGGTCGAGCGGTACGCGAAGCGGGTCATCGACTCCTCGCTCGCCGCGATCGCGCTGCTCGCCGCCGCCCCCGTGATGGGGGCCTGCGCGCTGGCCGTACGGGTCGCCGACGGGCCCGGGGTGATCTTCCGGCAGGAGCGGGTCGGCCTGTACGGACGCCCCTTCACCCTGCTGAAGTTCCGCACCCTGCGCGCCGACGCGCACGAGTCCGCGACCCGCTGGACGGTGGCCGGCGACTGCCGGATGAGCCCGATCGGCTCCTTCCTGCGCAAGTCCTCGCTGGACGAGCTGCCGCAGCTGTGGAACGTGGTCCGGGGCGACATGAGCCTGGTCGGTCCGCGTCCCGAACGGCCTTTCTTCGTAGCCAAGTTCAGCAGCGTGCACCCGGGGTACGAAGCCCGCCACCGGATGCCGGTCGGCATCACCGGGCTCGCCCAGATCAACGGGCTGCGCGGGGACACCTCCATCGAGGACCGGGCCCGCTTCGACAACCACTACATCGACACCTGGTCGCTGTGGCAGGACCTGTGGATCCTGGCCCGCACCGCGGCCTCCTTCTTCCGCTTCCGGCTGGGGGGCAGCTAGAGCATGAGCCTTGCCGCACCGACGTCACCGACCTCATGGTCACGCCCGGACACCGCCGATCTGCTGCGCCGGCACTGGCCGCTGCTGCCGCTCGCCGCGACCGTACTGGCCCTCCTGATCCCCGTCCCGGCGGGTGACGCGAGCGCCTCGGGGAAGGTCGGTCCGGCCGACGCCGCCTCACTGCTGCTCGTGTTCGTCTGCGGGGTCCAGGCCCTGCGGGGCCGGGTCCGGCCGCTGAGCCCGCTGGGGGTGCTCGTCCTCGGCCTCCCGGCCGTCGGGCTCGCCGTCTCGACGGTGACCGCGGGGGACCCGTACGCGGCCCTGCCCGGGTTCGTGCGCTACCTCCAGGTGTTCGTGCTGGTCCCGGCGGCGATCGTGCTGCTGGTGCGGGACGCCTTCGAGTTCCGGCTGGCCGCCGGGTGCTTCGTGGTGCTGGCACTGGTCCAGGGAGCGGTGGGCGTGGTGCAGTTCGCCACCCACACCGGGGCCTCCTACCAGGGCGAGGACATCCGCGCCGTGGGCACCTTCGGACCCGGGGACGTCATGGGCATGGCCACGGTCGTGGCCTACGGCCTGATCGTCGCGACGGCCGGAGCGCTGGCTCCGGGGCTGCCGGCGCGGGTCCGGCGGGCCTCGGGCACGGCCGCGCTGGTCCTGGTGCTCCCGCTGGTGCTGTCCTTCAGCCGGGGCGCGTGGATCGCGACCTTCGCCGCGGCCGGGCTGGTGATGGCCCTGGCCGGGATCCGGCGGGCCCTGAAGGTGCTGCTCGCGCTGGCCGCCGTCGGGGTGGTCCTCGTGGGCGGGTTCGGCGTCGGCTCCGCGATGGTCGCGGAGCGGCTGACCTCGATCACGCAGGTCTCCGACGCCCCCGACCAGTCGGTGACCGACCGCTACACGATGTGGGACGCGGCCGGGTCGATGTGGCGCGAGCGGCCCGCGGTGGGGGTCGGGCTGAAGGGCTTCCCGGCCAACCGGGACTCGCACTCCGGGCTGGCGCTGTCCTCCGGCAGCGACACCGCGGGCGCGGGCCAGGGGTACGTCCGCCAGCCGCTGCTCTCCCCGCACAACATGTACCTGCTGGTGCTGAGCGAGCAGGGGCTGATCGGGCTGATCGCCCTGGCGGGCGGCTGGCTGGCCGTCCTGGTGGCGGGCCTGCGGCGGTGCCTGTCGGGCTCCGGCGCGGTGCGGGACTGCGGACTGGTCGCGATCGGCCTGCTCGTGTGGCAGCTCACCGACTTCCTCTACGCGGACATCGGGGGCCCGTCGACCGTGCTGACCGGAGTGATCATCGGGCTGGCGGCCTGGTGGGCGCTTCCCTCCGGGGGCGGGACGGGCGAGCTCGCCTCCGGCGGCCGGGCCGCCGCGGCCTCCGGCCGTGGGCCGGGCGCGCCCGGCCGGGCCGCGGTCCCTGAGGGTGCGGCCGGCCGGTGACGGATACGACGCCCTGGCGGCGGCCCGCAGCCGCGGCGACCGAGGTCGCCGCGGCTGCGGGCCGTCCGCCGCACCCGCCGGTGGCCCCGGCCGCGCAGACCACCGGTCCAGCCGACAGCGCGAGCCGCGTGGCCGCCTCGGGCGGACCGCTGTCCGCCGGACGCGGCGCCGCGCACGTGGGCGTTCCCGTCCCCGCAGGCGACGCCGGAGCGGGCCGTGTGGTGGCCACCGGCCGCCCGGTCCCGGGACTCGACGGGCCTGCCGGGTCCGGGGCCGGGGCCGTCGGGACCGCGGCGCCGGGCGCGTCGCCGGGCGAGGCGGAGGCCGTGCGCCGGTCCGTACTGGGCACCGCGGCGGCCGGGTCCGTACGGGCCGGGAACGGCCGGGATCCGGGTGCCCCGGCCGCGCGGGACGGCGGCCCGCGCCGGATGGCGGGGGGTGGGCGCCGGGGTGGCGACCCCGACGCGACGGCCGACGGGGCCCGGTCCGGGATCGGCGGGGCGCTCGCCAAGGCGGCCGCCGTGACCGCCGGGCTGACCGCCGCCGGGGCGGTGTTCGGGCTGGTCCGCGACCAGACCATCGCGCACCTCTTCGGAGCCGGCCACGACAGCGACGCCTTCCTCATCGCCTGGACCGTCCCCGAGATGGCCTCGACGCTGCTCATCGAGGACGCCATGGCCCTGCTGATGGTGCCCGCCTTCAGCCACGCCCTGGCCCGCCGGGCCGCCAGCCGGGCCGGGCTCACCCGCCAGGAGGCCCGCGCGCAGGATCCCGTACGGCTCCTCGTGGGGGCCACGCTGCCGCGGCTGCTGGTGCTCCTGGCCGCCGTGGCCTCCGTGCTCGTCGTCGCCGCGCCGCTCGTCGTGGGCGTGCTCGCGCCGGGGCTGCCCGACCCGGGGCTCGCCGTCGAATGCACCCGGATGACCGCCCTGACCGTGCTGTCCTTCGGGATCGCCGGCTACTTCAGCGCCGCCCTCAGGGCGCACCGCTCCTTCGTGCCGCCCGCGGCCATCTACGTGTCGTACAACGTCGGCATCATCGGGACCATGGTCGCCCTGCACGCCCTGTGGGGAGTGCGCGCCGCGGCCGCCGGGGTCGCCGTCGGCGGAGTGCTGATGGCCTTGGTCCAACTGCCCGCCTTCATCCGCAACGTGGGCTTCGGACCGCCCCGCGCCAAGGGCGCACCGCGCTGCCAGCGGGACCGGGACCGGCCGACGCTGATCGCCTTCGGGGTGATCGCACCAGTCATCTTCTTCGCCGTCTTCCGGCAGTCCCAGGTCCTCGTCGAGCGGTTCCTCGCCGCCTCGCTGCCGCCCGGCGCCATCTCGCACCTCAACTACGCCCAAAAAGTCGCGCAGATGCCGATGGTGCTCTCCCTCATGATCTGCACCGTCACCTTCCCCGTCGTCGCCCAGGCCATGGCCGGCGGGGAGCGGGACAAGGCCCGCAGGCGGGTCGAGCGGGACCTCGCGCTCGCTTCGCTCGCCGTCCTCATGGGCACCGCGCTCGTCATCGGGTACGCCCCACAGATCATCCAAGTGCTCTTCGAACGCGGGGCGTTCACCCACGCCGACACCGAGGCCACCGCCTCCGTCATGCGGGTCTACGGGCTCGGCCTGCTCGGCCACTGCCTCGTCGGGGCGCTCTCGCGGCCCTTCTTCTCCACCGCCCGGCCCACCTGGTTCCCGGCCCTCGCCATGGGCTCCGGACTCCTCGTCAACATCGTCGCCGGAGCCTTCGCCGTGGGCTGGTGGGGCATCTACGGGATCGCCGCCGCCAACGCCGCCGGCATCTCCACCACCGCCGCACTGCTCCTCACCGGACTCGGCTCGCGGATCATCGCCATCCAGGTCCGCCGGGTGGCCATCAGCATCGGCCGGCTCTCCGTCGCGGCCCTCGCCGCCTGCGCCACCGGCTGGATCGCCGGACCGATGATCCCCGACCCGCTCGTCAGCGCCGCCCTCGGCTGCCTGCTGGTCCCGGCCATGTTCGGCGCCACCGGCATGGCCATACGGGCCCTGGAGGTCACCGCCCTGCCGGGCCAGCTCGCCCAGCTCACCGCTCACCTCACCTCCCAGCTCACCCAGAGGTTCCGCAATGTCCGCTGACACCGAAACGGCGCGCCCCGCCGCGGCGGTCACCGCCCGCCGCGGCGCATCGCCGTGGGTCCTGATGTACCACTCCGTCGCCGAGTTCACCGATCCCGCCGAGGACCCGTACGGCATCACCGTCACCCCGCACGCGCTGGAGGCACAGCTGCTGTGGCTGCGCTCCCGCGGGCTGCGCGGGGTGTCCGTCGGCGAGCTGCTGCGGGCCCGCGCCGCCGGGCGGGACGCCGGCCTGGTCGGGCTGACCTTCGACGACGGCTACAGCGACTTCCTGACCCGCGCACTGCCGCTGCTGCGCCGCTACGACTGCACCGCCACCCTCTTCGTGCTGCCCGGGCGGCTCGGCGTGGACAACGTCTGGGACCCACTGGGCCCCCGCAAGCCCCTCCTCACCGCCGAGGGCATCCGCGAAGTCGCCGCCGCCGGGCAGGAGATCGGCTCGCACGGGCTGCTCCACCAGGACCTCACCGCGGCCCCCGACGACGTACTGCAGCAGGAGCTGCGCGGCAGCCGCGAGCTGATCCGGGAGCTGACCGGGACGCTGCCCGCCGGATTCTGCTACCCGTACGGGCACCTCGACGCCCGGGTCGTCGCCGCGACCCGGGCCGCCGGGTACGGCTACGCCTGCGCCATCGACCCGGGCCGCCTCGCCGGACCCCACGCGATGCCCCGTACGCACATCAGCCAGGCCGACGGCGGCCCGCGGCTGCGCATCAAGCAGGTGCGCCACCAGGTGCGGGAGCTGCGCCGGGCGGTGCACCTGTGAGCCCCGGGAAGGTGCTGCACGTCATCACGGGACTCGGCGTCGGGGGCGCCGAGCAGCAACTGCGGCTGCTGTTGCGGCACATGCCGATGCGCTGCGACGTCCTGACGCTGACCAACCCCGGGCCGGTCGCGGAGGGGCTGCGCGCGGACGGGGTCCGCGTCGTCCACCTCGGGATGCGCGGCAACCGCGACCTGGGGGCGATGCCGAAGCTGGTGAAGTTCATCCGCCGGGGCCGCTACGACATGGTCCACACGCACCTGTACCGGGCCTGCGTGTACGGGCGGCTCGCGGCGCGGCTCGCGGGCGTGCGGGTCAGCGTGGCGACCGAACACTCCCTGGGGGCGGGCGAGATCGAGGGCCGGCCGCTCACGGGCGGCGTACGGGCCCTGTACCTGGCGAGCGAGCGGCTGGGAGCCGCCACCGTGGCCGTGTCGGACACGGTGGCGGCCCGCCTGGAGGCCTGGGGAGTGCCGGCCGGGCGGGTGCACGTGGTCCCGAACGGGATCGAAGCCGTGCGGTTCCGCTTCGACGAGGGCGTACGGCGGGCCACCCGGACCCGGACCGGACTGCCCGAACGGGCCTTCGTGGTCGGCGGCGTCGGCCGGCTGGTGCCGGGGAAACGCTTCGACGTCCTGGTCCGGGCGGTGGCGGCGCTGCCCGGCGCGCACCTGCTGCTGGCCGGGGACGGGCCCGAGCGGGCCGCGCTGCGCCGGCTCGCCGCCGAGCTGGGGGCGCAGAGCCGGATCCATCTGCTGGGGGAGCGGGATCCACTGGGCGACAGCACCGACGGGCGGACCCCGGGGATTCCCGCGCTGCTCGCGGCGATGGACGTGTTCGTGTCCCCCTCGCGGGAGGAGGCCTTCGGGCTGGCGGTGATCGAGGCGCTGGCGGCGGGGCTGCCGGTGCTGCACGTCACCTGCCCGGCGATCGACGACCTGCCCGCGGCGCAGGCGCCGGGGGCGCGGCGGATCGGCACCGGCACGGAGGAACTCGTCGCGGCGCTGCGGGGGCACATGGAGGCCGGCGTCCGGCGGCTGCCGCCGCCCGGGGTGGTGCGGCGCTACGACATCGGGCGGAGCGCGGAGCAGTTGCTCCGCGTGTACGACCTCGCGATGGCCGGCTCGCCGGCCGGGTCCCGGGCAGAGGGGGCGCTGCCCGCTCCCGGCAGCGGACCCCGGGGCGCCGCCCCGGCGGGGCCGCAGGGCGCGGCGCCGTTGCCGGGGACCAGCCCCCGGACCCCTGCTCCTCACACTCCCCCGGCCACCGCTGGGAGGGGCCCCCGGGAGGGGCTGGATCTCGGCTCGGCCGGTCTGGATCCGGCCCCGGCCGGTTCGGACCGTGCGACGCCCCTGGGCGGAGAGGCCGGCTGAGCCGGCCCCCGCAGGGGTCCGCGGAGAAGGACCCGAACCACACCACCCGTCACCAGGAAAGAGGTACGCACATGGCGGACACCGCCGACCAGAAGAAGTCCACCCACCGGCGCCGGGTACGGCTGCTGTCGCCGCCCGTGTGGTGGCCGCTGCCCGCCGCCGCGGTGCTGGGGCTCGCCGGGGGCGGGGCGTACGGGGTGCTCAAGGCGCCCGAGTACGCCGCCACCAGCTACGTCGTCGCGGTTCCCGACGACACCACCGAGCCGGCCACCGCCCTCGGCTTCGCCCAGGCCTACGCCCGCATCGCCACGAGCAGTTCGACCCTCGCGTACGCCCAGCCCCGCGCGGGCATCAGCGTGCAGAAGCTGCGGACCCAGGTCCGCGCCGAGACCTCCCCCGAGTCCCCGATGATCGCCATCACCGGGACGGCGAAGAGCGCCGGCGAGGCCGCCGACATCGCCAACGCCGTGGCCGACGCCCTGTCGCTGAGCAGCAACACGGCCGCCAAGAACACCGGCGTGCAGCTGCTCCTCTTCAACCAGGCCGTCGCGCCCAGCGACCCCGCCTCCGCGTCGCCCGCCCTCAGCGGGGCGGTCGGGCTCTGCGCGGGCGGGCTGCTGGGCGGGCTGTGGCTGCTGGCCCGGCCGACGGCCGCCCGGCGGCGCGGCGAGGAGACCGCCTCGGACGCGGTGGAGATCATCACGGAGCCCGCCGCGGAGGAGTACGCCTCGCTGCCCGCGCAGGGCGAGCCGGCCGCGGCCAAGGAGAAGGAGTCGGTGCGATGACCTCCGGCTCCGCCGGGGCCCTGTCGGTGACGCTGTGCCGCGATCCCCGGCAGTTCGCCGCGCTGGAGGAGCAGTGGAACCGGCTCGTCCGCGCCTGTCCCACCGCCACTCCCTTCCAGAGCCATGCCTGGCTGCACTCCTGGTGGCTGTCCTACGGCAAGGACGGCCGGCTCCGCATCGTCCTGGTGCGGCGCGGGGAGGAGCTGGTCGGCGCGGCCGCGCTGATGCTCGTACACCGGCCGATGCCGCTGCTCGTGCCCCTCGGAGGAGGCATCACCGACTACTTCGACGTGCTCGTCGCGGAGCGGTACGCCGACCAGGTCGTGCCGGCCCTGGCCAACGGCCTGTACCGGGCCGCCCGGGGCGCGGTCGTCGACCTGCGCGAGGTGCGGCCCGGGGCCGCGGTCGAAGCCGTGTACGCGGCCTGGCCGGGGATCGCCAGCAAGCTCACCGACTCCACCTGCATGGAGCTGCCCGCCATGCCCTTCGACGAGCTGGTCAAGCGGATGCCGGCCTCCGGCGCCCAGCGGGTGCGGGCCAAGCTCCGCAAGACCGACGCGGCCGGGATCGAGGAGCACGAGGTCACCGAGCAGGAAGTGCCGCGCGCCGTAAGGACCTTGCTGCGGCTGCACGAGAAGCAGTGGCGCGGCCGCGGGGTGACCCCCGAACACCTCAAGCCCCGCTTCGCCGAACACCTGACCCGGGCCACGCGGCGGATGGTGCGTGCCGGGGAGGGCCGGCTGGCCGAGTTCCGGCTCGACGGGAAGGTCGTGGCAGCCAACCTGACGCTGCTCTCGGGCGCGCTCAGCGGTGGCTACCTCTACGGCGCCGATCCCGACCTGCGGGACCGGAAGGTGGACGTGGCCACGCTGCTGCTGCGCTACGAGGCCACCCGCGCGCTCGCCGAGGGACGCCCGGTGGTGAGCTTCCTGCGCGGGAACGAACCGTACAAGAACCACTGGCGGCCGCGGACGGTGGTCAACCAGCGCTTCCTGCTGGCCACGGCCGCGCTCGCGCCCCTGCTGCGACTGCACGAGTCGCAGGTGACGGGGCGCGAGCGGGCGGTGGACGTACTGCGGGAGGCGTTGCCGGCCGCCAGGGACTGGCGGGCGCGGCTCAACGAACTGCGGGTCCGATGACCCGGACGCCCCGCCTAGAAGGGCCAGAAGCCGGACTCCTTGCCCCAGTCGACCTTGACGCAGACCGACTGCTTGCCGACCAGCTTGGAGAGCCACTCGCCGAAGTTGATCGGCACGCACCACTCCGTGCTGTTGACGGGCGGAGCGGTCGGAACGGGCGGCGTCGTCGGCTTGGGCGGCTGGGACGGCTCCGGCTTCGGGACGAGCGGCGAGGGCGTCGGGGACGGGACCTCGGGGCTCGGCTTGGGCACGACCGGGCTCGGGCTGACCTCGGGGGACGGGACCAGCGGGCTGGGCTCGACCGGGCTGGGCTCGACAGGGCTCGGCTCGGCGGGGCTCGGTACGACCGGGCTGGGCTCGACCGGGACCTCCGGGCTCGGGACCACGGGCGAGGGCGTCGGGACGACCGGGCTCGGGACGACCGGGCTCGGGACGGCAGGACTGGGGACGACCGGGCTCGGAGTGACCTCGGGGCTCGGGACCAGCGGGCTGGGCTCGACCGGGCTGGGCTCGACGGGGCTCGGGGCGACCGGGCTCGGTGCGACGGGGCTCGGCGCGACCGGGCTCGGCACCTCCGGGCTGGGGAGCACGACCGGCGGGGTGACCACCGGCGTCGGGATCTCGGGCGTGGGGACCTGCGGGGTCGGGATGACCGGCGTGGGCACCACGGGGGTCGGGACGACCGGGGTCGGGATGACCGGGTCGGGCCGCTGCGGGGTCAGCGCCTCGCGGAAGACCTTCGTCGAGGCCGGGTTCTGCTTGCACTGCCAGACACCGTGCGGGCAGTAGTCGGTGATGGTGTGGTAGAGCGGCTTCTGCTTGTCGATCCACTGCAGCATGCGCCGCACGTACTCCGGGTTGTCCCCGTTGCGGAACAGCCCCCACTCCGGGTACGAGATCTCTTTGCCGTGTGCGCGCGCGAAGTCCACGTGCTGCTGGAGCCCGTACGGCTGGCTGATCTGGTCGTCGAAGGTCCGGCCGGGAGCCTGGTCGTACGAGTCCATCCCGACGATGTCGACCACGTCGTCGCCCGGGTAGCACTTGGTCCAGCCGATCGCGTCCGTGCCGCGGTTCGGGGTGAAATCGAACTTGAACTTCTGGCCGGGCACGGACCGCATCGTGTTGACGACGCGCTTCCAGTACGCCTTCCAGTTCTCCGGGTCCGGCCCGCAGCGGTGGGTGTACGTGGTGCCGTTCATCTCCCAGCCGAGCACGATCACGGTGTCCGGGACGCCCAGCGCCACCAGCCGTTCGGCGAGCTTCTTGAAGTGCCGGTCGTACTGGCCCTCCGCGCCCGCCCGGATCAGCTGGGCCACCTGGCGGTCGGGGATCCGGTCCTCGTTCCGCTCCTGCATGGGCACGTTGAGGACGAACATCCGGTCGTCCCGCTGGCGCCGCCACTGAGCCCAGTCGTCGAGGAAGCTGACGCCGCCCTCGATGCCGGCCCACTGGTCACCGGGCAGATAGGTGTGCCCGACCCGGATCTCCTTGCCGCCCAGCCAGTTCGACAGGAACGGGATGCGGGCCACTCCGGGCGGCCCGTAGTCGAGGTAGGCGCCCATGGCGACGTCGGATCCGGTGCTCTGCTCCTCGGGAGCCGCGAGCGCGGCCCCGGTGGCGAGCAGTCCGGCCGTCACCGTTCCGATGCAGGTGCTCGCCAGTCGGCGGCGTGGTCTGGGCATGGCGTCTCCCGAGCTTTCCTGAATCGGTGTGCTTACCAAAGACGTTAGGCATCACATCTGACGAATGGCCTGTCCGGTGACCACTTCCTAGGCCATTCGCACGTGCGCACCCTCCCCGCTTGGTCCGACTAGGTGAAAGACACCGTTCCCATGCACGCGCATCCCAGCCAAGTGCCCGCAGTTCTGCTCAGACTCGATCGGAATCCGTTCCACCACGGAACCCTCGGCGCCGTCAGATCCCTTGGGCGCGCGGGTGTGGAGGTCCATGCCGTCGTCGAGGCCGGGGGAGGTCCCATGGGGCGTTCGCGCTACCTGCACGCCGTGCATCCCGGACCCGTCGGCGGGCTCGACCCCGAGGCCCCCGAGGCACTGCTGGAGTGCCTGACCGGGGTCTCCGAACTGATCGGCCGTCCGGCGGTGCTCATCGCCATGGACGACCTCAGCGCGATCGCCGTGTCACGGGTCGCGCCGATGCTGACGGACCGTTTCCGGATCCCCCATCAGCCCGACGACCTGCCGGCGCGGGTGGCGGACAAGGCGGAGCTGTCGCGGCTCTGCGCCCGGTGGGACGTACCGCACCCGGAGACCGTGATCCCGGCGAGCGGGGCCGAGGCGGCGGAGGCCGCGTGGCGGCTCGGTCTCCCGGTGATCGCCAAGTGGAGCCGGCCCTGGCTGCTGCCCCCGGGCGCCGGCCTGCGCAGCACCACCCTGCTCCAGTCGGCCGCCGAGGCGCGGCGGCTGTACGAGCGCTCGGCGGAGGCGGGCAGCAGGCTGCTGCTCCAGCGGTACCTGCCGGCCGGACCGGACACGGACTGGTTCTTCCACGGCGCGTTCGCCCGGGGCGGTCGTCCGCTGATCACCGGGTCCGGCCGCAAGGAGCTGTCCTGGCCGGTGCGCACGGGGCTGACGGCGGTCGGGCGCTGGCTGCCGGATCCGGCGGTGGAGGAGGCGGGCCTGCGGCTCGCCGAGCGGCTCGGCTACCAGGGGATCCTGGACCTGGACTTCCGCCGGGACGAGGAGGGCGTCTTCCGCCTGGTGGACTTCAACCCGCGCCCCGGGGCGCAGTTCCGGCTCTTCACCGACGCGGGCGGCCTGGACGTGATCCAGGCGATGTACCTGGACCTGACGGGCCAGCGGGTCCCGGAGCCGTCCGGCGGACCGGGCCGGGTCTTCGTGGCGGAGAACTACGCCCTGCTCGCGGCGGTACGGGGCCGCTCGCTCCCGCGCCGCCCCCCGGCTCCGCCCGCCGCGACCGCCCCCGCGCGCCGGGGCCGGGAGCGGGGGCAGGTGGAGGCGGCGTGGTTCGCCGCCGACGACCCGATGCCCTTCCTGGGGATGCTCGCCGCCTTCCTGGGGCGCGGTGCGTTCAAGGGGCTGCGGGTGCTGCGCGGGGTCCCCGAGCAGGGCCGCCGGACGGCCCGGGCGGTGGTCCGCGCCCCGCGTCAGCGGGGCCGGGAGCTGCCCCCGGCCGCCGCGGGGTCCGGTCCCCGGTCCGCTCCGCCGGAGGCCCCGGCGGAGCCGGACGAGCTGGTGACGCGGTAGGGCGCGGGGCGCGCCGCGTCACGCGGTGCGGTGCGGGTGGCAGTGGGCGAACCATGAGGCTGGAGGGACTGCGGTGACACGGATGGACGACCTCGTGGTGGTCGGAGCGGGGCCCTACGGGCTGTCGATCGCGGCCCACGCGGCCGGGGCGGGGCTCGGCGTGCGGATCCTCGGGCGGCCCATGGCCTCCTGGCGGGACCACATGCCCGAGGGCATGTACCTCAAGTCGGAGCCGTGGTCCTCCAACCTGTCGGCTCCCGGCGGGCGTTACACGCTGGCCGAGTACTGCGCGGGCCGCGGGATCGCCGCCGAACACGGAACTCCGCTGCCCATCGGGACGTTCAGCGCGTACGGGCTCTGGTTCGCCCGGCAGGCAGTACCCCCGGTGGAGGAGGCGACCGTCACCGAAGTCACCCCGCAGGGCGGGGGTTTCCTGATCCGCACCGCCGAAGGGCCGCCGCTGCTCGCCCGGACCGTCGCGCTGGCCGTGGGCGTGATGCCGTTCGTCCGGTACCCCGAGGCGCTACGGGAGCTGCCCGCGGCGGACTACTCGCACAGCAGCGGCCACCGCGACCTGACCCGCTTCGCCGGCCGCGAGGTCGCCGTGCTCGGCGCCGGGCAGGCGGCCCTGGAGACCGCGGCCCTGCTCGCGGAGAGCGGGGCCCGGCCGTGCCTCGTGGCCCGGCGCTCCCGGCTGAACTGGAACACCGTCCCGCAGCCGCTGCGGCGGCCCCCGCTGCGCGCCCTGCGCGATCCGCACAGCGGCCTGGGCACCGGCTGGCGCAGCTGGGCCTGGTCGGAGCTGCCCTGGGCGGTGCGCCGGCTGCCCGCGCCGACCCGGGAGCGGATCGCGGCCACCGCGCTGGGACCGGCCGGAGCCTGGTGGCTGCGGGAGCGCTTCGAGCGCCGGGTCCCGGTCCTGCTCGGGCACCGGCTGCGGCGGGCCGTCCCGGCGGGCGGGCGGACCCGGCTCGGGCTCTCCACCGCCACCGGGGAGTCCGTCGTCCTGGACACCGCGCACGTGATCGCGGCGACCGGCTTCACCCCGGACCTGGCCCGGCTGGAGCTGCTCGACGCGGGGCTGCGGGCCGCGCTGGTCACCGTAGGGGAGAGCGGGACGCCGGAGCTGAGTCCCGGCTTCGAGTCCTCGTGGCCCGGGCTGTTCTTCGCGGGGCTGCTGACCGCTCCCTCATTCGGCCCTTCCATGCGATTCGTGCACGGTGCCGGCTTCACGGCGGGGAGACTGGTGTCAGGAGTCCGCAAGCGTCTGGGGGCCCGGAGCCCGCTGACGGGATCCACCGGCACGCCCCGGGACGACCGGGCTCCGGCTGCCGGGCATAGAGCGTGAGAGCCGGTCACACGACGTGAGAGGTGTCGCGATGAGCGAGGAGCGCGCACAGGGCCGGGGCTGGGTGAGGATTCCGGCCAGCCGTGCGGAGCAGCCCGGTGCGACGAGGGCGGCGCCCGCGCAACCGTACGCGCAGCCGCCTTACGGGCAGTCGCCGTACGGGCGGGCCTCCTCGCCGCAGGACCCGTACGCGCAGGATTCGTACCCGCAGGGCCCGTACCCGCAGGATCCGTATCCGCAGGGCCCGTACCCGTATCCGCAGGCCCCGTACGACCCCTCGACGATCTACCTCTCCCTCGTCAGGCGCTGGCAGGAGGCCGGACGCACCCTTCCGGGGCATCCTGACGAGGAGTGGGAGCGGCTCATTTCCCAGCCGTGCTGGCCCGGCCGTTAGGTGGTGTGAGTCTCGTGGCAGCGGCGGAGCGACGCGACAAGAGACCGGAGGGCCCCGGAAGCACGGGGGCCGCCGGGGACCCCCTCATCGGCCCGGGCGAGCGGCTCGCGCTCAACAGCATGGGCAGCTTCGAGTGGGACCTCGGCGCCGGGACCCTGGACATGGACGAGGCCGGGAGGGCGGTCTTCGACCTGGACCCGGAGGACTTCGACGGCACCCCCGACAGCCTGGGGCTGCGGATCCCGCTCGACGACTCCGCGCGGCTCCGGGACACCGTCCAGGGCGTCCTGGACGGCGGTGAGGAGACGTACGGCCAGTACTTCACGGTGCAGCGGCGCGACGGCCGCGACCAGTGGACGCACACCCAGGGCCGGGTCCTGAGGGACGCGCAGGGGCGCGCGGTGCGCATCGTCGGCATCGTCCGGGACGCGACGGCCGAGCTCGCCCACCTCACGGTGCTGCGCAAGCTGGAGTCGGCGCGCGCCCAGCAGGCGACCATCGTGCAGCGGACCACGGAGGCCCTGTCGCGGGCGGTGACCGTCGACGACGTGACGGCCACCCTGACGGGCGCGGGGGCGCTGGAGCGGCTCGGCGTCGACGGGATGGCGCTGGGGCTGGTCGAGGGCGGCCACATCAAGATCATCGCGCTCAGCGGGGAGTCCCTGGAGATCCTCAGCGAGCGCAAGTTCACGCGGCTGGACGGCACGCTGCCGCTGTCGCAGGCGGTGCTCACCCGGAAGGCGCGTTTCGTCACCTCGCTGACGGAGCTCGCGGGCGAGTTCCCGCTGCTCGCCGACTACCTGAGCCGCATCCAGTACGACGCGGCCGCCTACCTCCCGCTCATCGCGCAGGCCGAGGCCATCGGCGGACTGGTGCTGTTCTACCGGCGCCGCACCGACTTCAGCCCCGAGGAGCGCAACCTCTGCCTGGGCCTGGCGGGCATCGTCGCCCAGTCGCTCCAGCGGGCGCTCCTCTTCGACCAGGAGCGCGAGTTCGCCACCATGCTCCAGGCCGCCATGCTGCCGCGGCGGATCCCCGAGATCACCGGCGGGGAGATCGCGGTGCGCTACCACTCGGCCTGGAGCGGCCGCGAGGTCGGCGGGGACTGGTACGACGTCATCGCCCTGCCCCGCGACCGCGTCGGCATCGTCGTGGGCGACGTACAGGGCCACGACACGCACGCCGCCGCCATCATGGGCCAGCTCCGCATCGCCCTGCGGGCCTACGCCGGCGAGGGCCATCCGCCCTCCACGGTGCTGGCGCGCGCCTCCCGCTTCCTGGCCGAGCTGGACACCGAACGGTTCGCGACCTGCATGTACGCACAGGTGGACCTGGAGACCGGAGGCGTACGGGCGGTCCGCGCGGGCCACCTCGGACCGCTGATCCGGCACACGGACGGGCGAACGGGCTGGCCCAACGTGCGCGGCGGCCTGCCGCTCGGGCTGGCCACGGTCTTCGAGCAGGAGGAGTTCCCCGAGACCCGGCTCGACCTGGTCCCCGGCGAGACCCTGGTGCTGTGCACCGACGGGCTCGTCGAGGAACCCGGCACCGCGATCACCCAGGGCATGGAGGCCCTCGCCCACGCGGTCCGCAGCGGCCCCCAGGAGGCCGGAGCGCTCGCCGACCACCTCTCGGACCGGCTGTGGGAGCGCTGGGGCTCCGGCGACGACGTGGCCCTGCTGGTGCTGCGCCGGGCGCCCGACCCGGGCACGCACCGGGCACCGCGCATCCACCAGTACGTCCACCAGGCGGACCCGGAGGGGCTCTCCGAGGCCCGCTACGCCCTGCGGCAGGCGCTGCGCGACTGGGGCATGCCGGAGCTCGCCGACGACGTGGAGCTGGCGGCGGGAGAGCTGCTGGTCAACGCCCTGCTGCACACCGAAGGCGGAGCGGTGCTGACGATGGAGGTGCTGCCGGAGCCGGTCCGGCGCATCCGGCTGTGGGTCAAGGACCGCTCCAGCGTGTGGCCGCGGCGGCGCACCCCGGGGGAGTCGGCGACCACGGGGCGCGGGCTGCTGCTGGTGGACGCGCTGGCCACGCACTGGGGCGTGGAGTCCCGGGGCGACGGCAAGGCGGTGTGGTGCGAGTTCTCCGCGGCGGGCAGCGCGGCGCGGAACGCCCCGTGACCGGGCGTTCACGTCGAGTTGTGGAGCGGTGGGGGCGGGGTGATGATGCCGCCATGGAACGGATTGCGTGGAACCTGCCGTGCGCCGGCTGAGCAAGCGCGCGGTGACGGGAGTCCTGGCGCTGCTGCTGTGCGCGGCCGGGGCGGCGACGGCGGTGGACTGGTCGACCGGGCGTCCGGACACGGACCCCGGGTGTCAGACGGTGGCCTTCATGTCGATGACGGGCGAGGCGCCCGCGTGCCGCTGACGGGTCCCGGCCGGCTCCGGTCGGCGGCGGCGCCCGGCTCCCGGTAGCGGCGGCTACCGGAAGGGCGTACGCGCGCACCGCGGGCGGTGTCTACCGGTGGTCGATCACCCGGACCGGACGGACGTCCTGCGCGACCGTGTCGATCGACCGGGGCAGCAGCCCGCCGCCGAAGCGGATCTCCTGCAGCTCGGCCTTGGCCAGCGCCTCGCCGGCGTGCACGGTCGGGGTGAGCCGGAGCGTGCCGTGGGCCGCCCAGTCGTGCACTTCGCCGTCGCACTGGGCGTCGCCGCCGCCGATGCTGAGGCGGACGTCCTCCTGCTCGACGGTCGCCTTGATCTGAACCGCCCCAGAGGGTGACGGGGCGGCGCAGTGGTACTCACCGAAAAGGTGGATCGTGCCGTCGGCGGCGATGTGCGCTTCCGAAGATACGTAAATGTCACTGCCGCGCATTTCACTGCCGTGGGGCGCGGCATTCGCCGGGGCGGTGAATACCGCCGTGGCGCCCAGTGCGGCGAGTGCGGCCAAGGCCATGCGGGGGCCGGTCGTGGCCATCGTTCCTCCTGTTGGACGAGGGGTGCAAGGGGTTGCGGAATTCCGCCGGAACGCATTGTGCTGGCATATGGAGGTCAATGGGTTCCGCGCGATCGTGTCGGTGTGTGCAATTTCCCGCCCGGGCGCGTGAGACTGACCGGAATACGTCCCCGAAGATCCCCGAAGGGATCCCGCATGCGTCAGTCCGCTCTTGTCACGGCAGCCCTCCTCCCGCTCCTGCTCCTCGGTGTCACGGCCTGCTCCGGCGCCCCCGAAGGGGCCGCGCTCGCCCCGGCCGCGGTGCCCGCCGTGCCCGTGGACGACGGTGTGCCGGGGGTCGGGGACGATCCCGCGGCCGAGCGCGACGGGGTGACGCGGGCCGCCTCGAAGGACGCCCATGTGGGTGACTCCGTACGGGTCAGGGGCCGGGAGGTCGGCCGCCACCTCCAGGTGGTGCTGGGCGCCTACGTCGATCCGGCGGTCAGCGTCGAGAAGAATTTCGCCCCGGCGGCGGGCAAGCGCTGGGTGGCCGCCTCGATGTCGTTCGTCAACGTCGGTGGAGCCTCGTACGGGGCTCTCGGGCGCATGTGGGCGCTCGACGGCGCGGGGCAGCGCCACCCGGTGGTGCCCACGGGCGAGCTCACGACCGGCAAACCACTCGTCTTCGATTCGCTCTCGGTCGGTGAGCGGGCCGAAGGATGGGTGGTGTTCGAAATTCCGGAAAACGCGCGCATCGTGCGGCTCCAGTACCAGGACGCGAACATGCTGGCGAATTCCGGAGGTGGATTCTGGGCGGTCTAGCCCGCCCGGGTGAAACGGCGTCAAAGGGCCGGGCCGTCGGCCACTAAGGTGCGGCGCATGACTTCTACCCAGGCCGAACTCGACCGCTCCAAGCTCGGCACCCTTTCGGTGCTCGCGTGGATCGGCGACCCCGAAGAGGCCCACGACATTCCCTATCTCCTCGCCTACATCCTCGGGGACGGTCCCGACGGTCCCGAGGCGAGCGAGGCGGCGGCCCGCGGGCTGCTGGAGGAGATCGGCCTGCCCATCGGCGACGTGGTGATGGACGGAGTCCGCAACCCGGCCTCCTTCCCGGTGCAGATCCTCCTGGAGGGCAACCAGATCGCGCTGACCCTGCCGGGCATGAACGCGAAGTGCATCGCCCCGCCGGAGTGGGTCAAGGCGGCGTCCGACAGCGGGCAGGCGTACTTCCTCTTCGCCACCCGCGCCTGGCCCGAGGCGGTTCCCGGACAGCCGGTCGAGGCCGAGACGCTGCAGGCGTTCGCGGGGGACACCGAGGTGCTCAACCACAGCGCCCACGCCGTCCTCGCGGTGCGGCGCCTGCAGCGCTAGGACCTGCGGCAGGCACCCCCTCGCGCGCACGCCGCACGCGGTACGTCGCACGCGGCACGCCGCCTGCCGACGCCGCGCGTCGCGCGTCGGCCCCCGCTCCGGCCGCCGGGCTCCCAGCCCGCTCGGTGGCCGGTCCGAGCTTTCCGGCAGTGCCGGCGGGATCTGCTCCAAATCTCTTTGTCCGCAACGGGTTTGGGCGCGGCGTGTGGTGGTGGGGGAAGGGGGGCGAGATGCAGATCTCATCCTCCGGCGTGCTGGATCATGGTTCAATGCCGTGCGAGACGCAGCCCGTGATCCCCGGCAGATTCGAGTAGCGCGCATGGTCGAGCCCGTGGGTCCCGGAGATCCCCGAAGCGTCGGACCGTACCGGCTGGAAGGCCGGTTGGGCGCGGGCGGCATGGGACAGGTCTATCTCGCGACCTCGCCGGGCGGCCGCAAGGTCGCGGTGAAGGTGATCCGGCCCGAGTTGGCCGACAGTCCCCAGTTCCGGGTCCGGTTCGCCCGTGAGGTCGATGCCGCGCGTCAGGTCGGCGGGTTCCACACGGCGCAGGTCGTCGACGCCGATCCCGAGGCGGACTCCCCCTGGCTGGTCACCGCGTACATACCGGGGCCGACCTTGCAGCAGGTCGTCGCCGAGAACGGCCCGCTCGTGCCGGACGCGGTGCTGCGGATCGGTGCCGGTCTCGCCGAGGGGCTCGAAGCCATCCACCGCTGCGGCCTGGTCCACCGGGACCTGAAGCCCGGCAACGTGATCCTCGCCGAAGACGGCCCCCGCATCATCGACTTCGGTGTCGCGCACGCCCCGGGAGCCGAGGCGATGACCCGTACCGGCACGGTCATCGGCACCTACGCCTACATGTCGCCCGAGCAGATCCGGGCCGACCGGGTCTCGCCCGCCAGTGACGTGTTCGCACTCGGCTCGGTCCTGGCCTTCGCCGCCACCGGCCACAGCCCCTTCGACGCGACGAGCGTGCCGGCCATCGTCCACCGGGTCACCAGCGAACCGCCCCTGCTCGACGGGCTCTTCGGCCCCCTGCGCGACCTGGTCGCCGCGTGCCTGTCCAAGGACCCGGCCGGCCGGCCGGCCACCGCCGAGGTCCTGACCCGGCTTTCGGTCACCGGAGCCGGCGGCGCCGGCGCGGCACCCCGTGTCCCGTTCCACGACCTGCCCACCGCGCCGGGGTCCGAGTCCGCCGCCGCACCGGGCGCCCCGCCCGGAGCCCCGCCTGGTGCTCTGCCCAGCACCTCGCCCGTCGGTGCCGAGGTCTCCGCCAGGGCGCCGTCGCGGCGCACGCTGCTGTTCGGCGGACTGGCCGTCGGTGTGACCGCTGCCGCCGTTCCCGCGTACTTCCTGTGGCGAGGGCCGGGCAAGGACGCGGATCCCGGCAAGCCCGTCGCGCGCCTCGCCGGCCACACCGGCGAAGTCGGCTGCCTCGCCTTCGCCCCGGACGGCAAGGCCCTGGCCAGCGGCAGCCGCGACGGCACCGTGCGGCTGTGGGACGTGGCCACCGGCCGCACGACGACGACGTTCAGGGGGCACACCGACAACGTCATGTCCCTGGCCTGCAGTCCGGACGGCCGGACGCTGTACTCCGGTGGCTTCGACAAGACCTTGCGGCGCTGGGACCTGCGCACCGGCAAGCCGATGAGCGTCGCCGCCTCGTACGACGGCGATCAGGACTACGTCAGCTGTCTGGCCTTCCGTCCGGACGGCGAGGTCCTTGCCGTGGGCGTCGCGGGCAGGTTCGAGCTCATCACCCCGTCCACGGGCCGGGCCATCGCCACGCTCGACGGGCCGGGAGGCGTGAACGGTGTCGCGTTCAGCCCGGACGGCAAGCTCGTGGCCGGTGTGGGATCCGAAGGCAGTGCCAAGATCTGGCTCTGGGCGGCCGACACCGGCCGCCACCTCAAGACCCTCACCGGAGTGGGGAAGGACCACTTCAACGCGGTGCTGTTCAGCCCGGACGGCAAGTCCGTCGCCGGCGCCGGACCCGGCATCCAGGTGTGGGACCTGTCCACCGAGCAGCAGACGGCGACCCTCACCGACACCCATCCGTACGTCTCCACGGCGGCGTACCGCCCGGGGGGCGCGATGATCGCGGGGGCCGGAGGGGTGCGCGAGCCCAACATCCAGGACGACACGGGCAAGACCGTCAGTCTCTGGGACCTGGCGGCCGGTCGCGTCACCAGGACCCTGACCGGCACCATGCCGAAGTCCCCGATGGACACCTACACCTCCGCGGTGGCCTTCAGCCCGGACGGCAAGACGCTGGCGGCCAGTCTCGACCAGGTCGGTGCGACCGACGAGGCGGGCCACTCGATCCAGCTCTGGAAGATTTCCTAGTTTCCCTAGCCTCCCCGGCTTCCCCGGCTGCGCTGGATCTCTCTGGTTCCGTCGGCTCCCCGGCCCGCCCCACCTCTCCAACGGACGGTACTCATGGACGCGTTGTTGCCCGGCGATCCCCAGTGGGTCGGTCCCTATCGGCTGGAGGGCCGGTTGGGCGCGGGCGGCATGGGCCAGGTCTACCTCGCCACGTCGCCGGGCGGCCGCAAGGTCGCGGTGAAGCTCATCCGGCCCGAGCTGGCCGCCACCCCCCAGTTCCGGATCCGGTTCGCCCGTGAGGTCGACGCGGCGCGGCAGGTGGGTGGGTTCCACACGGCCCAGGTCGTCGACGCGGACCCGGAGGCGTCTGCTCCGTGGCTCGTCACCGCGTACATCCCCGGGCCGACGCTGCAGCAGGTCGTCGCTCAGCGCGGTCCGCTCCTCCCTGAGGAAGTCCGGCGCCTCGGGGCCGGTCTGGCCGAGGGGCTCGCCGCCATTCACGGGTGCGGTCTGGTGCACCGGGACCTGAAGCCGGGCAACGTCATCCTCGCCGAAGACGGTCCCCGCATCATCGACTTCGGCATCGCCCGCGCCGTGGACGCCAGTTCGCTCACCGCCACCGGCTCGGTCATCGGTACGTACGCCTACATGTCGCCCGAGCAGATCCGGGCCGACCGGGCCGGGCCCGCCAGCGACGTGTTCGCGCTCGGCTCGGTCGTGGCCTTCGCGGCCACCGGCCACAGCCCCTTCGACGCGCCCACCCTCCTGACGGTCGTCCAGCGGATCCTGGACGAGCCGCCCGCGCTCGACGGCATGGACGGTCGGCTCCGAAGCCTCCTGGACTCCTGCCTCGCCAAGGACCCGGCCGACCGGCCCTCCGTCTCGGACCTTCCCGCCCGGTTCGTGGGCGCTGCCGGGAGCGGGACTGCCGTGGTCCCTCCGCCCAGGCCGGAGCCGACGGTGGCCCTGACCCCGGCGCGGCCTGCCCCGGCCCCGCCCCGGGCGGAGCAGTCGCGGCCCGCTACGGTGCGGGACCCGGGCGGGCGTGTGGAAGCCGACGCCGACGCGGATCCGTACGCCGCCACGCGGACGGGCCCTGTCCCGGCGGCGCCCGCAGCGCCCGTACGGTCCTCAGCGCCCGTACCGTCCGCCCCTGAGCCGGCCACGGCGCGGGTGTCGCGGCGCACGCTCCTCTTCGGCGGCCTCGCGGCCGCCGCGACCGCGGCGGCCGGAGGTGCCCTCCTCCTGAACCGGGACGACGGCACCTCCCTGGAGGGCCCCAGCGGCATCGCTGCGCTCGCCTTCAGCCCGGACGGGAAGACGCTGGCCGCCTCCAGTACGGACGGGAAGATCTGGCGGTGGGAGCTGTCCACCCGGCAGAGCACCGTCACCCGCGTCGAGACCCCCCAGTACATGCAGGCCACCGTGTTCAGCCGGGACCTCGCGCTCCTGGCGCGAGCGGAGGAGAACAAGGTCCGGCTGTGGGACGTGGGCACCGGTCGCTCCGTCGCCACGTTCACCGGGGCCCCCACGGGGCCGGCCCAGGAGGGCTTCCTCCATTCCGTCGGCCTGAGCCCGGACGGCAAGACGGTGGCCGCGAGCAGCGGTGAGGGGCTGCACGTCTGGGACGTGCCCTCGGGCCGCGCCCCCACCGTCCACGAGGACGCGAAGAGCGGTCCCGCTGCCTTCAGCCCGGACGGCGGCCTGCTGGTCGGCGGTTTTCCCGTCCAGGTGCGGCAGATGCCCGCCGACCAGCTCGTGGCCACCCTTTCCGGCGGGCAGAACAAGGACGCGCGGCGCGCGGTGTTCAGCCCCGACGGCCGGATCCTGGCCATCGCGCAGGCGGACTACTCGGTACGGCTGTGGAGCGCCGGTTCCCGCCAGGACCTCGCGTCCTTGGACCGCCACGGCGCCGAGATCCTCGCGCTCGCGTTCCACCCCGGGGGCCGGCTCCTGGCCAGTGCGGATTCGGACGGGAAGACCTACCTGTGGGACACGGCCTCGGGATCGACCACCGCCACCTTCACCGGTGACGGCGCGGTCGACGCGGTGGCGTTCAGCCCGGACGGGAAGACCCTTGCGGCGGGACTCGACGGCGGAACCGTCCGCCTGTGGGCCGTTCGAAGCTAAGCCTGTTCGAAGGCGAAGCGCAGCGAGCGGACCCGGTTGTCGAAGCTGGAGCCGGCCAGATCCGGCAGGCCCACCGCGCGCAGTCCCACCGGGCGGGTCAGCAGCTCGCGGAAGAGGGCCTTCATCTCCACCCGGGCCAGGTGCGCGCCCAGACAGAAGTGCGGCCCGCCGCCGCCGAACCCCAGGTGGGGATTGGGGGAGCGGGTGATGTCGAAGGCGTCCGGATCGGGGAAGACGGCCTCGTCGCGGTTGGCGGAGGCGTAGTACAGCACCACCTTGTCGCCGGGGGCGAACGTGTGGCCGCTCAGGGTGTGTTCGGCGACCACGGTCCGGCGGAACTGGATGATCGGCGTGGAGTGGCGGATCATCTCGTCCACCGCGCCGTCCGCGTGCGCCTCGAAGTCCGCGACCAGCAGCTCGCGTTGGTCCGGGTGGTCGGTCAGCAGGGTCAGGCCGTGGGTGATGGCGTTGCGGGTGGTCTCCACTCCGGCCACCATCAACAGGGAAAAGAACGCGCCGAGTTGACGGGCTCCGAGCGCCTCGCCGTCCACGTTCGCGCAGACCAGGGCCGAGATCAGGTCGTCGGTCGGGTTCTCGCGCCGATCCCGCCCGATCCCCGCCACCATCCGCTGCATCCGGGCCAGGGCCCGCAGTCCGCGTCCGGGCATCCGCAGCCGGGCGGTCAGCCCCCGTTCGACGCCGATGTTCTCGGAGGCGTGGTTGACGCGGTCGGCGATCTCGGCGCGGTAGCGCTCCGGGATGCCCATCATGTTGCAGATGACCTCCAGGGGCAGCTTCGAGGCCACCGCCTCGACGAACTCCTCCGGCCGCCGGTCCAGTACGTCGTCCACGATGCGTGCCGCCACCGCGTGGATGTCCTCCTCGGCCGCCGCCAGCAGCCTCGGGGTGAAGGCCCGTTGCACGATCTTGCGCAGCTGCGCGTGCTCGGCGCCGTCCAGGTTGACCATCGAGTCCCCGAACAGCGCCCGCACCCAGCGGGCCGGCTCGGGCGTCGTCACCCCGGGCGCGCTGGCGAACACCTTGGGCAGCCGGCTCGCCTCCTGCACGTCCGCGTGCCGTACGAGGGCCCAGTGCCCGGCGCCTTCGGGGACGAACACGGGGGAGTCCAGGGCCCGCAGGCGGGCGAAGGCGGCCAGCCGGTGGGCGGGGGGCGCCTGCCAGAAGGCCGGGTCGGCGAGGTCCTTGCCGGGGTCTTGGCCGGGGCGTTGTGCGGGGAGTGTCATGGGCTGAAAACGGTGCCGGGGGTGCGGGGGTGACGGGTCCGGCGCGGCGCCGTCGCGGCGGGCTCCGCCCCCGGACCCCCGCGCCTCGAACGCCGGCGGGGCCGAGGATCGCCTCACACCCCGGCCGGGCCGGAGGGGGCGCGGTCCGCCAGGGCCATCCCGATGACCACCGTGGCCACCGCGACCAGGCCCGCGTACAGGACGGCGTACGTGCCCGTCCACGAGCAGGCCAGCATCGCGAGGGCGGAGACCGGGAGGGTCAGCTGCTGGGCGAGGCCCCGCTTGAAGTGGCGGGAGTGCAGCAGCCAGACCATCAGCAGGAAGAGCGCGGTCGGGACGGTGACGGCCGCGTTCGCGGCGAGCTGCGAGATGTGGGCCTTGCCGACCGCGTGCTCGACCGCCACCTCGATGCCCGCGCCGATCGCCGCGCCCGAGGCGAAGATCAGCAGGTGTCCGTACCCCCACGGGATCGCTTCCCGGTTGGAGGTCAGGCGCTCGTGCATCGGCACCGCGAAGTAGATCCACCAGGCGGCGAAGACGATGAGCAGCCCGCCGGCGGCGATCGGCAGCAGCTCGCCCAGGGCCTCGTGCTCGTCCAGCGCCGACTTCACGGCCACGGTGCTCGCCGAGATCGTCTCGCCGAGCACGATGATGGTGAACAGGCCGTAGCGCTCGACGATGTGGTGGGCGTGCCACGGTGTCTGGTGGCCGCGCTCGGCCACCACCGGAACCAGCAGCTCGGCGGCGGCCACGACCAGGAACAGCCAGTGCTTCATGTCGTCCGGGACGAACAGCAGGACCACCCAGCCGGCCTGGCACAGAACCAGCCCGGCCGCGTACTTCAGGGCCGCGGTGCGGGCCTCGCCGCTCTCGCCGGAGGCGGCCCGCAGCCATTGGGCGGTGAGCGCGACGCGCATGATCAGATAGCCGATGACGGCCGTCGTCCAGTCGTTCTCGTTGAACGCCTGGCCCACGCCGGCCGCGTAGACGAGCACGCCGGCGATCTGGACGAGCGTCGCGATCCGGTACGGCACGTCGTCGCAGTCGTAGGCGGAGGCGAACCACGTGAAGTTCATCCACGCCCACCACACGCCGAAGAAGACGAAGAAATAGTTGATCACGCCGGTGCCGGGATGCCCCTCGGCCAGCGCGTGGACGAGCTGGGCGCCCGCCTGCGCGATGGCGACGACGAAGCACAGGTCGAAGAACAGCTCCAGCGGGGTCGAGGCGCGGTGGCCCTCGTCCCGGCTGCGGGCGGTCATGGGTACGTAAACCAGAGCCATACCGCCCAGGACAGCAGCCCTACGGGGTTCAGCAGGCGAGGCGCGCGGCCCTCAGGGCCCGTGTGCCCCGGGCGGACTCGTACCGGCCCAGGACGAGCCGGGCGAGGCGCGGGTGGTCGGCCAGCGGCTCCGAGACCGTCCAGGCGGCCGAGGCGTTCAGGGCGCGGGTGAAGCGGCCCGGGGCCAGCAGGTGCGTGGCCACCGCGATCCGGCGGTAGCCGGCGTTCTGGAACGCGGCCAGGGCTTCGGGCACGGTCGGCCCGGCCGAGGTGAGGTAGGCGGGCAGTACGGGGACGGGGTCTCCGCTGCCCTCGAACTCCAGCAGGGCGGACAGCTGGGCCGCGCAGGCCTCCGTACCGGTGTTCCCGCCCGGGCGGGAGGAGCCGGCGCCGGCCACGACCACCGCGTCGGCCCGGGTGTACGGGCCGCGGCGCCGCTCGGCCTCGCGGAGCCGGCCGTGCAGGGCGCGGGCGACGTCGCGTTCGCCGCTGAGGCCCTCGGTGAGCACGCAGCCGGTGCCCTCCAGGACGGCGGGGATGTCGACGCGGCGGTGGAAACCGTCGCCGAGCAGCAGCGGGACGACCACGGCGCGCGGGTGTTCCCGTACGACCTCGGCGAGGGAGGGGCGCTGCACGTCGAGGTGGCCGACCAGCGCGTGCACCCCGCTGATCGCCTCGACGGCGGCGACGAGCCGGTCGATGGTGGCCGCGGCCTCCGGGACCGCGCTGCCGTGGACGGCGATGACGAGCATGTGGTCTGCCTCCCTGATCCACCCCGTGGGTCCCCTTCCCACGCTAGGCGCGGTACGGGCCGTCGGCAGCCTGGCCAAGGGCCCGCGCGGCAGGCCGGAGGTCCTGTGCGGAAAGGGTCGTTTCCCCGTCCCCAGGGGTCCTTTTCGGGCGTTCGGGGCCGGGGCGGCGACCTACCGTCGAAGAGTCGGAACGCATGCACGCGTGACGTCTTGGCCCGGCCGCCCTGGCCGCCCTGGGACCGCGCGGCACAGGGACACACGGAGTGAGATCCATGGGGCAGACGCTGGTTGTCATCGGCCACGGCATGGTGGGGCACCGCCTGCTGGAGGCGCTCGCCGAGCGTGACGCGCTCGCCGACCCGACCCGCCCCGAGCGCGGCGGCTGGCAGGTCACCGTCCTCGCGGAGGAGCAGCGCCCGGCCTATGACCGCGTGCACCTGTCGGCGGCCTTCACCGGGTCCACCGGCGAGGAGCTGTCCCTGGTGGAGCCCGGCTTCCTGGAGAAGTACGGCATCGACCTGCGCCTCGGCGACCCGGCGGAACTGATCGACACCGCCGCCCGCACGGTCACCGCCAGCTCCGGCGACGTGCTCCGCTACGACGCCCTCGTGCTGGCGACCGGCTCCTACCCCTTCGTGCCGCCGATCGACGGCGCCGACGCCGAGGGCTGCTTCACCTACCGCACGCTCGACGACGTCGAGGCCCTGACCGCCTACGCCGCGGACCCCGGGGTCCGTACCGGTGTCGTCATCGGCGGCGGGCTCCTCGGCCTGGAGGCGGCGGGAGCCCTGCGCACCCTCGGGCTGGCCACGCACGTAGTGGAGTTCGCGCCCCGGCTGATGCCGCTGCAGGTGGACGACGGCGGCGCGGCCGCCCTGCGGGCCACCATCGAGTCCATGGGCGTCGCCGTCCACACGGGCGTCGGCGCGGCCGGCGTGCAGATCCACCCCGACGGTCGGGCCCAGGCGCTCCGGCTGACCAGCGGCGAGGAGATCGGATCCGACGTCGTCGTCTTCTCGGCCGGTGTGCGCCCGCGCGACCGCCTCGCCCGCGAGTGCGGCCTGGCGGTGGGCGACCGCGGCGGGGTCGTCGTGGACGGCCACTGCCGCACCAGCGACCCGTACGTCTACGCGATCGGCGAGTGCGCGCAGACCGTCGACGGCAAGGTCTACGGCCTGGTCGCGCCCGGCTACCAGATGGCCGAGACCGTCGCCGAGGCCCTCGCGGGCGCCGGCGAGCTGACCTTCACCGGGGCCGACACCTCCACCAAGCTCAAGCTGATGGGCGCCGACGTGGCCTCCTTCGGAGACCCCTTCGCCCCCGAGGGCCGCGACGGAGCCGTCTCGGTGGTCTTCTCCGACGCCCGCGAGGGCGTCTACAAGAAGCTGCTCCTGGGCCCCGACGGTGCCCTGCTCGGCGGCATCCTGGTCGGCGACGCGGAGGCCTACGGCTCGCTGAAGCCGCACGCCGGCCGGCAGCTCCCCGCCCCGCCGGAGGCCTTCATCCTGCCGTCGAGCGAGGGCGTGGCGCTGCCCGGCGCGGACGCGCTGCCCGATGACGCGGTCGTGTGCAGCTGCCACAACATCACCAAGGGGCGGGTGCGCGAGGCGGTCGTCGCGGAGTCCCTCACCGACATCGGCGGCATCAAGAAGTGCACCAAGGCGGGGACGGGCTGCGGCGGGTGCATCGGCACCCTGCAGGCGGTCCTGGACGCCGAACTGGCCGCCGCGGGCATCGAGAAGCCGCGCGGGCTGTGCGAGCACTTCACCCTGACCCGGGCGGAGATCTACGAGAAGATCCGCACCGAGCGCATCCGCAGCTTCAGCGAGCTGCTGGAGTCCTACGGCGAGGGCGGCGAGGGCTGCGCCGTCTGCAAGCCGGTCGTCGCGAACGTGCTCGGAACCCTCGCCCCCGACCTCGGCATCGGACACATCCTGGCGGGCGAGCAGGCGGCCCTGCAGGACTCCAACGACCTCTTCCTCGCCAACCTCCAGAAGGACGGCACCTACTCGGTCATCCCGCGCGTCGCCGGCGGCGAGATCACGGCCGAGCAGGTCATCGCGCTGGGCGAAGTGGCCCGGGACTACGGCCTCTACACGAAGATCACCGGAGCCCAGCGCATCGGCCTCTTCGGGGTCGAGAAGGAGCAGCTGCCCGACATCTGGCGGCGCCTCGGCGGCGCCGGATTCGAGTCCGGGCAGGCGTACGGGAAGTCCCTGCGCGCGGTGAAGTCCTGCGTGGGAGCCCGCTTCTGCCGCTTCGGCCAGGGCGACTCCATCCAGCTCGCGATCGACCTGGAGCTGCGCTACCGGGGTCTGCGCACCCCGCACAAGTTCAAGGGCGGCGTCTCGGGCTGCCTGCGCGAGTGCGCGGAGGCGCGCGGCAAGGACATCGGCGTCATCGCCACAGCCAACGGCTGGAACCTCTATGTCAGCGGCAACGGCGGCGCGACCCCGCGCCACGCCGACCTGCTGGCCTCGGACCTGAACACCGCCGAACTCTTCGCGCTGATCGACCGGTTCCTCATGTACTACATCCGCACCGGCGAGCGCCTGGAGCGGACGTCCGCCTGGCTGGAGCGGCTCGGCGGCAGCGGCGCGGGCCTGGACCATCTGAAGGCCGTCCTGATCGAGGACTCGCTCGGCCTCTGCGCGGAGCTGGAGGCGCAGATGGAGCGCCACGTGTCGGCGTACGAGGACGAGTGGTCGGCGGTCCTGGAGGACCCGGCGGCGCTGGAGCGCTTCGGGACCGTGGACTTCGGAGCGGCCGAAGGCGCCGAAGGCGCGGCGCGGGCGCTGGAGCCGGGCCGCGGCCGCACCGCGGTGCTGCCGGACGGCACGGAGGCCGCGGTCTTCAAGGACCGTGCGGGCGAGGTCTACGCGGTCGGCAACCGGGACCCCTTCTCGGGCGCCGACGTGATCGCCAACGGCATCATGGGCTCGCGCGACGGGGTGCCCGTCGTCGCCTCGCCGATGCACAAGCAGGTCTTCGACCTGCGGACCGGCATCTGTCTGGACGACCCCGAGGTGTCCCTGCCGCTGGTGGAGCTCAAGCCTTAGGGCTCTGCGGCGGCCGTACCAACGCACTGTGGGCGATGGGACCTTGTCCTGTCGCCCACACGACGTTCTCCCCTGATGCGGGGCGCCCCTGTAGGCGGACCCTAAGAAGGTCAGGGCTTTCAGCTTCATTTTTCTCAACCCCCTCAAACATTCAGGACATGCCATGAGTTCCGCCAAGCAGGACGCGCGCGCGGCGACCGCCCGGGTGCAGGCGCCGGATCCGGCGCAGTACCGCCCCGGTCGCACCATCACCGAGTGGACGCCGGAGGACCCGTCCTTCTGGCAGACCACCGGCAAGAAGGTAGCCACCCGCAACCTGTGGATCGCGGTGCCCGCCCTGCTCGTGGCCTTCGTGGTCTGGCAGGTCTGGAGCATCACGGCGACCAACCTCAAGGACGTCGGCTTCGGCTTCTCGCAGTCCCAGCTGTTCTGGCTGACGGCGGTCCCCGGCATCACGGGCGGTACCGCCCGCATCCTGTACACCTTCATCGGCCCGATGATCGGCCAGCGCCGCTTCACCGCGGTCTCCACGGTCATCCTGATCGTGCCGCTGCTGTGGCTGGGCTTCGCGGTGCAGGACCCCACCACCTCGTACAGCACGCTGGTCGCCATCGCCGCGCTCTGCGGCATCGGCGGCGCCAACTTCTCCTCCTCCCTGGCCAACATCGGCTTCTTCTACCCGAAGCAGGAGAAGGGCAACGCGACCGGAATCAACGGCGGCCTGGGCAACCTCGGCGTCTCGGTGGTCCAGCTGCTCACCCCGATCCTGATCACCACCTCGGTGCTTGCGATCGGCTCGGGCCAGAAGAAGGCCGACGGCTCGGAGATCTACCTCCAGAACGCCGCGTTCGTCTGGGTGCCGGTCCTGATCGTCCTCGCGGCCATCGCCTGGTTCGGCCAGAACGACCTGAAGGTGGCCTCCACCCCCTTCAGCCAGCAGAAGATCATCTTCAAGCGCAAGCACAACTGGCTGATGACCTGGCTCTACGTCGGCACCTTCGGCTCCTTCATCGGCTTCGCGGCGGCCCTCCCCCTCCTGATCAAGACCACCTTCCCCGCGTACTCCGTGGCCACCTACGCCTGGATGGGCCCGGCGCTCGGCGCGCTGGCCCGCTGGGCCGGCGGCTGGATCGCCGACAAGTTCGGCGGCGCGCGGGTGACGATCCTGTCCTTCGTGGGCATGGGCGCGTCGATCATCGGCGTGATCACCTTCCTTCCGGCGGGCTCCGACCAGGGCTCCTTCTACGGCTTCTTCTTCTGCTTCCTGTCGGCGTTCTTCTTCTCGGGCATCGGCAACGGCTCGACCTTCCGTCAGATCCCGGTCATCTTCCGCGGCCAGCACCTCGCGGGCCTGACCGAGGGCACCCCCGAGTACGCGAAGGCCCTGAAGCAGGCCGAGATCGAGTCGGGCGCGGTGACCGGTTTCACCGCGGCCATCGCCGCCTACGGCTTCTTCTTCATCCCGGCGATGTTCGCCAACTTCGCCGTGACCAGCGCGATGTGGGGCTTCGTCGCCTTCTACGCCAGCTGCGTGGTCGTGGCCTGGTGGTTCTACGCCCGCAAGGGCGCGGAGGCCCCCAGCTAGACCGTCCCTTCCTGACCCTGCCCGGCCGGTTCCCCGGCCGGGCCGGCCCGGGTGTGGGTGAGGGGACGCCGCGCCGGCGGAACCCGACCCCGCCCGGGCCTCTCGGTGTCCTGCCCCGGTTCCCCGGCCACGCCTGCGCCCGGGCCCCGAAGCGGGCCGGGACGCACACAGACTGAAAGGCCACGTCCGTGCTCGGCATGTTCCTGCAACTCGGTGTCATGGTGGCGGCCATCGCCCTCGGGTCCCGCAAGGGCGGGGTGGCCATGGGGCTCTGGGGAGCCGTCGGCGTCTTCGTGCTCGCGACGTTCTTCGGGGTCACCCCCGCCGACACCTCGGGCATCGTCGACGTCATGCTGATCATCCTCGCGGTGATCATGGCGGCCGCCGCGATGGAGGCGGCCGGCGGTATCGACTACCTCGTCGGACTGGCCGAGAAGGCGATCCGCCGCAAGCCCAGCCGGGTGGTCTACGTGGCTCCCCTCGTTTCCTGGGCCTTCACCCTGGGCGCCGGCACCGCCCACGTCTTCTACCCGCTGCTCCCCGTGATCCACGACGTGGCCCGCGAAGGCGGCGTCCGGCCCGAGCGGCCCATCGCGGTCGCCTCCATCGCGGCCACCTTCGGTATCACCGCCTCGCCCGTCTCCGCGGCCATGGCCGCCATGATCGTGATGTTCGACGGCGACGGCTGGAACCTGCCGCGGATCATGGCCGTCGCCGTGCCGTCCACGCTGCTCGGCGTGCTCGTCGCGGCCACCGTGCAGTCCCGGATCGGCAAGGAGCTCGGGCAGGACGCCGAGTACCTGCGCCGGCTGGCGGCCGGCGAGATCGAGGCTCCGGCCCCGGCCGAAGCCGCCCCGCCGCTGCGGCCGCGGGCGCGCTGGTCCGCGTACCTCTTCCTCGGCGGGACCGTCGCCGTCGTCCTCAGCGGACTCTTCCCGGCGCTGCGCCCCGAGACGGGCAAGGGACCGCTCTCGATGCCCGCCACCATCGAGATCCTGATGATGGCCGTGGCCGCGCTGATCCTGCTCCTGTGCAAGGTCGACGCCAAGCGGATACCCGGCACGGACGTGGCCAAGTCCGGGCTCGTCGCCGTCATCGGGGTCTTCGGGCTGTCGTGGCTGGGGCTGTCCTTCATCGGCGCCAACGAGACCCGGATCACCGGCGCCCTCGGCGGGGTCGCACAGGACCATCCCTGGTTCTTCGCGATCATGCTGCTGCTCCTCTCCGCGCTGCTGTTCAGCCAGGCCACGACCACCAAGGCGCTGATGCCCCTCGGGCTCGCCCTCGGTATCCCGGCCCCCCTCCTCATCGCGATGTGGCCCGCCGTGAACGGCTATTTCCTCCTCCCCACCTACGGCACCTTCATCGCGGCGATCAACTTCGACAGGACCGGCACCACCCGCGTCGGCCGCTTCGTCGTCAACCACTCCTTCATGCTGCCCGGCCTGATCACCACGTGCGTCGCGGTATCCACAGGCTTCGCTCTGGTTCAGATTGTCTGACCGGGTCCGCTCGCCCTCCACTCTCCTTCCGCTTGCTAAGCCAGACTTTTCGAGAATCTTGTGAAAGTTTTCACAAGCGCACGATGGACCTTTGACCTGCTCAAAGTGCCAGGTCAGCCGGGATGGGAGACCCTTGGGGCTGGGGATCAGGGGACTTTCGGGCCCCAGCTCAGGACCAACGCGGCGCCAAATGATCGATCAAAAGGCGTGCAATGGAAGCAAGCAATGAGGCGATCGGAAGGTGCGGGCGATGACTGCCACCCCTGCGGAAACCACGAAGAACGGCGAGGCCTGGAACGGCTTCAAGGGCGGTCTGTGGCGCGACGCCGTCGACGTCCGCGACTTCATCCAGCAGAACTACACGCCGTACGAGGGTGACGACACCTTCCTCGCCGGCCCCACCGAGCGCACCACCGCCGTGTGGAAGGCGATCACGGACAAGTTCCCGGAGGAGCGCGAGAAGGGCGTCTACGACGTCGCGTACGACATCCCGTCGTCGATCACCGCGCACGCCCCCGGCTACATCGACCGCGACAAGGACCTGATCGTCGGCCTCCAGACGGACGCCCCGCTCAAGCGCGCGATCATGCCCTACGGCGGCTGGCGCATGGTCGCCGGCGCGCTGGAGACCTACGGCTACCCGGTCTCCGACGACCTGGAGAAGGTCTTCACGGAGTACCGCAAGACCCACAACGCCGGTGTCTTCGACGCGTACACCCCCGACATCCGCGCCGCCCGCAAGGCCGGCATCGTGACCGGCCTGCCGGACGCGTACGGCCGCGGCCGCATCATCGGCGACTACCGCCGCGTGTCGCTCTACGGTGTCGACCGCCTCATCGCCGTCAAGAAGGAGGAGAAGGAGGAGATCAACTCCCTCCCCGCGGGCAACCGCTCGCTGGAGGAGACGATCCGCCTGCGCGAGGAGCTCTCCGAGCAGATCCGCGCCCTCGCCGAGCTCAAGGCGATGGCCGCCTCCTACGGGTACGACATCTCCGGCCCGGCCACCACCGGCCGCGAGGCCATCCAGTGGCTGTACTTCGCGTACCTGGCCGCCGTGAAGGAGCAGAACGGCGCGGCCATGTCGCTCGGCCGCACCTCCACCTTCATCGACGTCTACCTCCAGCGCGACATCGAGGCCGGCATCCTCACCGAGGAGCAGGCCCAGGAGCTGGTCGACGACTTCATCATCAAGCTCCGCATCGTCCGCTTCCTGCGCACCCCGGAGTACGACGAGCTCTTCTCCGGCGACCCCACCTGGGTCACCGAGTCGATCGCCGGCATGGGCGAGGACGGCCGTCCGCTGGTCACCAAGACCTCGTTCCGCTACCTCCACACCCTCTACAACCTCGGCCCGGCCCCCGAGCCGAACATGACCGTCTTCTGGTCGCCCCAGCTGCCGCAGGGCTTCAAGGAGTTCTGCGCCCGGGTCTCGATCGACACCTCCTCGGTGCAGTACGAGTCCGACGAGCTGATGCGCCCGCGCTTCGGCGACGACACCGCCATCGCCTGCTGCGTCTCGGCCATGCCGGTCGGCAAGCAGATGCAGTTCTTCGGCGCCCGCGTGAACGTCGCCAAGACGCTGCTGTACGCGATCAACGGCGGCCGTGACGAGAAGTCCGGTGCCCAGGTCGGCCCGTCCACCGGCGCCCTCACCTCCGACGTGCTGGACTACGACGAGGTCATGGCCAAGTTCGACGAGCAGATGGAATGGCTCGCCGACACCTACGTCCACGCCCTGAACGTCATCCACTACATGCACGACAAGTACGCCTACGAGCGCATCGAGATGGCGCTCCACGACCGCGACGTGCGCCGCACCATGGCCTGCGGCATCGCCGGCCTCTCGGTCGCCGCCGACTCGCTGGCCGCCATCAAGTACGCCAAGGTCACCGCCGTGCGCGACGAGACCGGCCTCGCCACCGACTACACCATCGAGGGCGACTACCCGGCGTACGGCAACAACGACGACCGTGTCGACTCGATCGCCGTCTGGCTGGTCGAGGAGTTCATGAAGAAGATCCGCAAGCACCCCACGTACCGCGAGGCCGAGCACACCCAGTCGGTGCTGACCATCACCTCGAACGTGGTCTACGGCAAGAAGACCGGCAACACGCCGGACGGACGCCGCGCCGGCGAGCCCTTCTCCCCGGGCGCCAACCCGATGAACGGCCGCGACACCCACGGCTACGTCACCTCGGCGCTGTCGGTCGCGAAGCTCCCGTACGAGGACGCCGAGGACGGCATCTCGCTGACCAACACCGTCACCCCCGACGGCCTGGGCCGCACTCCCGAGGAGCGGATCAAGAACCTGGCCGGTGTCCTCGACGGCTACATGGCGGTCGACGGCTTCCACATGAACGTGAACGTGCTCAACCGCGACACGCTCATGGACGCCATGGAGCACCCGGAGAACTACCCGCAGCTCACCATCCGCGTCAGCGGATACGCGGTGAACTTCGTCCGCCTCACGCGCGCTCAGCAGCTCGACGTGCTGAACCGCACCTTCCACGGCTCTCTCTGACCCTTACGAGAGCCCACGAGCACGCGCGGCCCGGGGCCGGCCCTCACCCGGCCCCGGGACCGCGCGTCACCAGATCAGCCCACGGAATCTGGAAGCTGGAGCACCTGCCATGACCGTCCTCTTCGGTACGAGCCTCCCCGTCGGCCACGCCAACGCGATCAGCGTGAGCGCCGGCCAGACGCCCGCCGCCGCCGCGACGCAGCGGCCGAGCGAGGGCACGGTGCACTCCTGGGACCTGTCCACCGGGGTCGACGGCCCCGGGACCCGGTTCGTGACCTTCCTGTCCGGCTGCCCGCTGACCTGCCTGTACTGCCACAACCCCGACACCATGCGGATGCGCAACGGCAAGCGCACCTCGGCCGACGACGTCATCGCCGAAGCCCGCAAGTACACCAAGTTCATCTCCGCCTCCGGGGGCGGAGCCACCATCTCCGGCGGCGAACCGCTGCTCCAGCCCGTCTTCGCGGGCGAACTGCTGCACCGGATGAAGAACGACCTCGGGCTGCACACCGCGCTGGACACCTCCGGCTTCCTCGGGGCCCGCGCCACCGACGCGCTGCTGCGCGACGTGGACCTGGTGCTCCTGGACATCAAGTCCTGGGACCGCGAGACGTACAAGAAGGTGACCGGCCGCCCGCTGGAGCCGACCCTGGACTTCGCCCGCCGCCTCGCCGACCTCGGCAAGGAGGTGCACCTGCGGTTCGTGCTCGTCCCGGGACTGACCGACGCCCGGGAGAACATCGAGGGCGTCGCCGCCTTCGCGGGCGCCCTCGACAACATCTCGCGGGTCGACGTACTGCCCTTCCACAAGCTGGGCGAGAGCAAGTGGGAGGCGCTCGACATGAAGTTCACCCTCCACGACACGCCGTCGCCGACCGCCGCACAGGTCGCCGAGGCGAAGGCGATCTTCGCCGCGCAGGGACTGAACGCGGTCTGAGGGCAGGAACTCCCTACGTGACCTCCCTGCGTGACCTCCCTACGGGTCCGCCCGCGCCTCACTCGAACGGCGCACCCATAAGCTCCGTATAACGGGCCGAATCAGTACATACCACCTAGCGTGGTGCTGTGTCCGAGCCCTCAGATGTCATCGACGCCGCGCCGCCCCCACCGGCGCCCGAGACCCCGCCGCCGGCCGGGCGGTCCGTCACCGCACGGGCCACCCTGGCCGGCACCGTCGTCTCGCTCCTGCTCATCCTCGCGATCGTGCTCGGCAGCCGACTGCTGCGGGACTTCGACTCGGCCCTGCTGCCGTACGCCGTCGCCACCGTCTTCCTGGCCTTCGGCGTGGCCTACCGGTACACCGTGTGGGTCTCGGCCCCCGGTGCGCGGCGCCTCTTCAAGAAGGGCATCGGCAGCTTCTGGTCGGTGGAGAACTTCCGCAAGGCGCCCACCGCCCTGCCGAAGATGATCGCCACCTACCTCGGCTTCCAGAAGTTCCTCGGCGCCCGCTCGCGCCCCCGCTGGATCGCGCACCAGCTGATGTTCTGGGGCTGCCTCCTCGCCGCGGCCATCACCTTCCCGCTGACCTGGGGCTGGTTCACCTTCACCGCGGACAGCGGCGCGGGCCCGGGCTACGACATGCGGATCTGGGGCATCAAGGTCCTCGGCTTCGACGCGCTCAGCGTCCTGGGCTGGCTGATGTTCCACGGCCTGGACATCGCCGCCGTCCTGGTCATCCCCGGCGCCTCGTACTTCCTGTACCGGCGGATGAAGGACCGCGGCGCCATGACCGGCCAGCGCTTCGCCTACGACCTGCTGCCGCTGATCTGCCTGATCGTCATCTCCGTGACGGGTCTGCTGCTGACCTTCTCCTCGATCTTCCTGCACGGCGGCGGATACGAGTTCCTCGCGATCCTGCACATGGTGTCGGTGGTGTTCACCCTCATCTACATCCCGTTCGGGAAGTTCTTCCACATCGTCCAGCGCCCGGCCGCCGTCGGCATGCAGCTCTTCAAGTACACGGCCCGCCAGGACGAGCAGGTCTTCCTCTGCAAGCGCTGCGAGGAGCCCATCGACACCGCGCCCTACGTGGAGAACCTGCGCGGCACGATGAAGGACCTGAAGCTCGACTTCGACGCCTGGGCCGAGTACTGCCCGCGCTGCAAGCGGGTCCTGCGCGGCAGTGCCTACCTGACCCACGTCAAGAAGGGCTTCAAGTGACCGCGACCGACCCGGGCAGGGCCGCGGCCCGGCCCGCACCCGTGCCCGTCTCCATCGATCCCTCCATCGCCCCGCCCGGCACCCGCAACTTCCGCGACGCCGGCGGCATCCCCGCCGACCAGTGGCACGCCGACCAGAACGGCGAAACCCTGGTCCCCACCCACTGCTGCTTCTGCGGGGTGCAGTGCGGGATGTACCTGCGCGTGGACAAGGGCGGCAAGGTCTTCGGCGTGGAACCCCGCAACCACGACATCAACCGGATGCGGCTGTGCCCCAAGGGCATCAACGCCTACCAGCAGGTCAACCACCCCGACCGGCTGACCGCCCCCTTGATGCGGCGCTCCCGGGACGAGGAGTTCAAGGAGTGCTCCTGGGACGAGGCCCTGGACTTCACCGTCTCCGAGATCCGGCGCATCCAGGAGGCCCACGGCAACGACGCCTTCGGGCTGCTCGGCGGAGCCAGCCTGTTCTCCGAGAAGACCTACCTGGTCGGCAAGTTCGCCCGGGTCGCGCTGAAGACCAAGCACGTCGACTACAACGGCCGCCTGTGCATGGTCAGCGCCGCCGGAGCCAACAAGCTCGCCTTCGGCATCGACCGGGCCGGCAACCCCTTCTCCGACATCCTCCTCTCCGACTGCCTGCTCATCGCCGGGTCGAACGTGGGGGAGTGCTTCCCCGTGATGACCCAGTACCTGTGGGGCGCGCGGGACCGCGGCGCCTCGCTGATCGTGATCGACCCGCGCGAGACGGCCATCGCCCGCACCGCCGACATCCACGTCGCGCTCAAGCCCGGCACCGACTCGGCCTTCTTCAACGCCGTGCTGAACGTGGTCATCGCCGAAGGCCTCACCGACGAGGCCTACATCGCCGCGCACACCACCGGCTGGGAAGAGGTCAAGAGGACCGTCGCCGAGTACCCGCCGTCGCGCTCCGCGGAGATCTGCGGGGTGCCCGCCTCGCAGATCGTCCAGGTGGCACGCGTCTTCGCCGGCGCGGACAAGGCCATGGCCTGGCACGCGCGCGGCATCGAGCACCACTCCCAGGGCGTCGAGAACTGCCTGTCCGTGATCAACCTGTGCGTGGCCACCGGGCACATCGGCAAGCCCGGCGCCGGCTACGGCACCATCACCGGGCAGGGCAACGGACAGGGCGGCCGCGAGCACGGCCAGAAGTCCGACCTGCTGCCCGGCGGCCGCTCCATCACCAACCCGGAGCACCGCAAGCAGATCTGCCAGATCTGGGGCATCGAGGAGTCCGAACTCCCCGGCGCCGGCACCTCCATGATGGAGATGGTCTGGCAGATGCAGCGCAAGGAGATCCGCGGCCTCATCGGCATCTGCAACAACCCCTTCGTCTCCCTCCCCAACTACGCGGTGGTCAAGGACGGCTACGACACCGCCGAGTTCCACGCCCAGTTCGACTTCTTCCTCTCCGAGACCGCGGCCAACGCCCACGTGGTCTTCCCCGTCACCACCTGGGCCGAGGACGAGGGCGTGATGGCCAACGCCGAGGCCCGCGTGGTCAAGCACAACAAGGCTCAGGAGCCCCCCGCCGGGGTGCGCACCGACACCTGGGTCATCTGCGAACTCGCCAGGCGGCTCGGCGCCGGGAAGCACTTCGAGTTCCCCGGCTCCCGCGAGGTGTTCGAGGAGCTGCGCGTCGCCTCCGCCGGCACGGTCAACGACTACTACGGCATCACCTACGACCGCCTCGACGAGACCGGCGGGATCGCCTGGCCCTGCCCCTCCACCGAGCACCCGGGCACCCCCCGGCTGTTCGAGGACGGCAGGACCTACCACCCCGACGGCAAGATCCACATGCAGGTCGTGGAATGGCATCCGCCCATGGACGCCTACACCGAGGAGTACCCCCTCTCCCTCACCACCGGCCGCACCGTCGCGCACTTCCTCTCCGGCAACCAGACCCGTCGGCTCGGCGCCCTCGTCGAGCAGACCCCCCGGCCCTGGGTGGAGGTCCACCCCTCGCACGGGTTCCGCAACGGCGACCCGGTACGGGTGGTCACCCGGCGCGGCAGCGAGGTGTTCCCGGCCCTGGTCACCGAGGCCATCCGCCCCGACACCGTCTTCATCCCGTACCACTGGCCGGTCCCGACGTCAGCGAACGCCCTGACCATCGACGCCCTCGACCCCCGCTCGAAGATCCCCGAGTACAAGGTCTGCGCCGCCCGGATCGAGGCCGCCGAGCGGGTCGACGAGGTGCCCGCGCCGCCCACCCCTCCGGGTCGCGAGGCCTACCCGGAGGCCCAGGCCTCCCGCACCGACCCCCTGCCCCCCACGTCCCCTCAGGGCCGTGGCACGGCGGAGAGGAGCTGACCCGCCATGATGGGCCGCACGATCTTCATCGACCCGGGTCGCTGCATCGGCTGCCAGGCGTGCGTCTCGGCCTGCCGCGAGTGCGATTCGCACCGCGGGAAGTCGATGATCCACCTGGACTACACCGAACCCGGCATGTCCGTCGCCTCCCTCCCGAGCGTCTGCATGCACTGTGAGGACCCGGTCGCGCCCTGCGCCGAGGTCTGTCCCGCCGACGCGATCCTGGTGACCGCCGACGGGGTGGTCCAGCAGGCCGACACCACCCGCTGCATCGGCTGCTCCAACTGCGTCAACGCCTGTCCCTTCGGGATCCCGAAGATCGACCTCCAGGCGAAGCTGCAGATGAAGTGCAACCTCTGCTACGACCGCACCGCCTACGGCCTCGCCCCGATGTGCGCGACCGTCTGCCCGACCGGGGCCCTCTTCTACGGAACCCTCGAAGAGCTCCAGGCGGAGCGCCCCGGGGTCCAGGTGGCCGACTCCTTCGTCTTCGGAGACGTCGTCGTCCAGACCGGTGTGGCCATGGTCGTTCCCGCCGACAAGGTCCAATGGCCCGTCCCGGGCGGCCTCCCCGTCGTCGAGATCAACGGAAAGGACGTCCGGTGAGCGTCACCGAACAGCCCCCTCCGCACCCAGGCAACCGGGGCGACGGCCCCGCGGACGGCGGTGCGGCCGCCGACGCCGCGATCGAGCAACTGCGCGACCGGATCAGTGCCGACTCCCTCACCACCCGCCGTGACTACCTGCGGATCGTCGCCACCGTCTCCGGAGGCCTGGCCATCGGCGGTGTCGGCGTCGCCGCGGGCATCCTGCACCGGCACGGGGACAACGAGGGCCTGCCCGACCCGAAGAAGGTCGCCGACCTGCTGCCCCCCGGCCAGTCCGTGGCCTTCCGGTTCCCCGGCGAGGACGACCGGGCACTGGCCGTGCGCCTCGGGGACGGCTCTCTCGTGGGCTACTCCGCCGTCTGCACCCACCTGGCCTGCGGGGTGCTGTGGCGCGAGGACCGGGGCCCCGACGGGGAGCTGTACTGCCCCTGCCACGAGGGTGTCTTCGACGCCCGCACCGGCGAGGTGACGGCCGGTCCGCCGCCGCGCCCGCTGCCTCGGATCTACCTGACCGAACAGGCCGACGGCAGCGTCTGGGCCGTGGCGACCGCCCGGTCGGGAGAACCGGTGAAGGACGCGCTCTGCCGGCAGTTCGGCGACTCGCACCCGCAGGAGTCCGCCCGCCTGGGCTGCCCCGGCGCGGCCCGGGCCGGTACCACCGAGAGGAGGCCCACATGAGCGAGACCCCGGCGCCACCCCCGCTGCCGCCCCGCCCGGAGTACCACCCGGGCAGTGCCCAGCCGCGGCTCAACCGCCCGGTGCGCGAGAGATACCCGCAGATCCGCTCCACCAGCGGGTACGGGGACCCCCGGATCCGGCACACGGGCCCGGGCCCGGGAGCCGGCACCGAGCAGGAGCCCGAGCGCTCCTCCCGCCTCAACGCGCGCCTCGCCCTGGCGCTCACGGTCGTGATCGGCCAGCTCTGGGCGCTCACCGTGACCGTCAACGAGTGGATGAAGGGAAACACCGGCACGGCCTGGTGGGGAGCGGGGTTCCTGATCCTGTCCTTCCTCGTCGTGATCGGACTGTGGCTCCTCGACCCGAAGGACCGATGACCATGTCGATGCCCACGCCGACTTCGTCGGCACCCCGCAGTCACCGTGCGGAGAGCTACAAGCCCGGGGCCACCATCGCCGACTGGCGGCCCGAGGACGAGGGCTTCTGGAATTCCAAGGGCCACCGGGTCGCCCAGCGCAACCTGTGGGTCTCGATTCCGGCCCTGATGCTCGGCTTCGTGGTCTGGCAGGTCTGGTCGGTGACCGTGGTCAGGCTGAACGACGTCGGCTTCGGTTTCTCGAAGTCCCAGCTGTTCTGGCTGACCGCCATCCCCGGGATCACAGGCGGCACCTTCCGGATCCTCTACACCTTCATCGGGCCGATGTTCGGTGAGCGGAAGTTCACCGCCTTCAGCACGATCATCCTGATCGCGCCGATGCTGTGGCTGGGCTTCGCGCTCCAGGACACCGGGACGCCGTACTGGGAGCTGGCGCTGATCGCGGCCGTCTGCGGCATCGGCGGCGCGAACTTCGCCTCCTCGATGGCGAACATCGGCTTCTTCTTCCCCAAGCGGGAGAAGGGCAGCGCCAACGGCCTCAACGGCGGCCTCGGCAACCTCGGCGTGAGCGTGGTCCAGCTGGTCGCCCCGCTGGTGGTCACCGCGGCCGTCCTCGGCGCCCCGGCGGGCGGACCCCAGCACGACGCGAAGAAGAACACCGACATCTGGCTGCAGAACGGCGCCTTCCTCTGGGTGCCGCTGCTGGTCATCATGGCGCTGGCCGCCTGGTTCCTGATGAACGACCTGAAGGTGGCCGCGGCCCCCTTCAGCCAGCAGAAGATCATCTTCAAGCGCAAGCACAACTGGCTGATGACCTGGCTGTACGTCGGAACCTTCGGCTCCTTCATCGGCTTCGCGGCCGCCCTGCCGCTGCTGATCAAGAACAACTTCGAGGGGCAGGGCTACCAGGCCACCACCTACGCCTGGATCGGCCCGTTCATCGGGGCCCTCACGCGCTGGGGCGGCGGCTGGCTCTCGGACAAGATCGGCGGGGCCAGGGTCACCATCCTGTCCTTCATCGGCATGGCCGCGGCCCTCGTCGTGGTGATCTTCGCGCTGCCGTCCGGCGGCCAGGAGGGCAACTTCTGGCCCTTCTACATCGGCTTCCTGGTGGCCTTCGCCTTCTCCGGCCTGGGCAACGGCTCGACCTTCCGGCAGATCCCGGTGATCTTCCGGGACCACCACATGAAGGCGGCCGAGGGCAAGGGCCCCGAGGCGCAGGCCGCGGCGCTCAAGCAGTCGGAGATGGAGTCGGGCGCCGTCACCGGCTTCTCCTCGGCCATCGCGGCCTACGGCTTCTTCTTCATCCCGGCGATGTTCGCGGCCATGGCCGTCACCAACGCACTGTGGATCTTCATCGGCTTCTATGCCACGTGCCTGGTGGTCTGCTACTGGTTCTACGCCCGCAAGGGCGCCGAGGCTCCCAGCTGAGCGGGGCCGGTGGCGGGGGCGGCCGTACCCTGGAGGCATGAGCGACGCCCCCGCCACCGACCCGCACGCCCCGAAGTCCCCGCCGGCATCCGAGGCGGAATCCCGCCCGAAGGCCCGGCCGAAGCCGCGACTGGACTTCGGAGACCCGCTGGACCAGCAGTCCTCGGACGACACCGACCGGGGCTGGGGCGAGCGGCCGCCCGCCGGCGGAAGCGCGGCCGACCTGGCCCGCTTCCTCGACGAGAAGCCTCCGCACCACGTCTGAGCGCAGGCCCTGCCTAGAGCCGGGGCCCCGGGGCGCCGTACTGGCCGGGCTGGGCCCCGCCGTTCCCACCGTGCCCGCCGTTCGCCCCGCGCTGGGCGACCAGCTCGTCGCGGATTTCCTTGAGGACCACCAGCTCGGTGATCTCCATGGTCTCCTTGACGCCTTCCTTCGCCTTGCGGCGCTGCTCCACCTTGGCCAGGTACTTCGCCATCGGCAGGACCATCAGGAAGTAGACGACCGCGGCGGTGATCAGGAAGCTGAGCGCCGCGTTGAGCACCGAGCCCCAGAGGAGCTCCACGCCGGTCGGCTTGCCGTCCGGGCCGATCCCGCAGGGATCCTTGATGCAGCTCTTGTAGGCATCCAGGCTCTGCGTGCCGATGAGGCCGATCACCGGGCTGATGAGGCCCTTCACGACGGAGTTCACGATGTTCGTGAACGCGGCACCGATGACGACCGCGACCGCCAGGTCGACCACGTTGCCGCGCATCAGGAAGGCCTTGAAGCCCGCCAGGATGCTCTCCTTCTTCTTCTCGCTCACCACTGAGCCTTTCTTCGTATCTGCCGAACACGGAGCCAACGGTTCCGAAAGCTACGGCAGTTTGGGTCGGGGGTGTCCAATCGACCCTCACCTCACGGTGACTTGACCGCACGTTCGTACGATTCAACACAAGGTCACCGCCAGTCGGGAAACGCTCCCCACGCCCACGAGCGCCCGCGCGGTGTCCCGGGGGACCGACAGCACCACCAGGGCCCCACCGTCCCCAACACCCGCTTCCGGAGCTGGCACTTCGGAGACCCGGGCACCCGCCGCCACCACCCGTGGCGGCCCGCCGCGCTCCGCGGCGACCACGTCCACCCGGTCCCCGGGACGCAGCAGCCGCACCGTCGCCGCGTCCGCGATGCGCACCGGAGCCGACACCAGCCGCACCGCCGCCGGAGGGGGCTGCGCCGCGGGCGGTGACGAGCCCCGCGAGGCCCGAGCCTCGGTGCCGCCCACCACGAGCACGGCCGCGACGACCGCCAGCCCGGCCGCGGCCCCGCGCCGCCGGCGCCGCACCGCTCTGCGCAGCCGGTCCCCGGCCCGCCCCACGCGGAGCGGGGCGAAGAGGGGAACGGAGCGCGCGGGGGGACACGTGGCGGAGGAGGGGTGCCGGGGGACGGGGGAGGGGCGTACCGGGGTGTGGACGTGAGGCGAGGAGAGCGACGGGACGCGGGAGTTCGCGGTCATGAAGGCCACCACCAGACGGGGAGGGATCCGAAGCCCGGACCCAACGCCCGGACACCCCACACGATCCGCCGCCCCGCCGGATCCCGCTCGGACCTGTGGACCGTCCCCAGCTTGTGGATATCCCCGTCACCCGCAGGAGCTACCGGGAGCCGCCCGCCCCGATCCGCCGCAGCGCCGCCACCGGATCCGGGGCCCGGGTCACCGACCGCCCGACCACGACGTGCGAGGCCCCGGCGGCGAAGGCCGCCCACGGGGTGCCGGCGCGGGCGTGTCCGCCCGTCTCCCCGCCTGTCGTCCCGCCCGTCGCCCCGCTCGTCCCCGCACCCGCCCCCGGTGCTCCCGGCAGCGTCAGCGTCACCCCCGGCGTGACGATCAGCCGCTCCGGCCCCAGCAGCTCCCGCAGCGCCCCGGCCTCCCTGGGCGATCCGACGACCCCGTCGCAGCCGGCCTCCGCCGCCAGCCGGGCCAGCCGCAGCACCTGCTCGTCGGTGCCCGCGCGGATCCCGATGTCGGCGAGGTCGCTCCCGGTCATGCTCGTGACCACCGTCAGCGCGAGCACCCGGAGCCCGGGGAACTCCCGCGCGGCCTCCACGGCGGCCGCCATGATGCCCGTACCGCCCATGGAGTGCACGGTGACCATGGACGCGCCCAGGGCGCCCGCGGCGCGGACGGCGCCGGCCACGGAGTTCGGGATCTCGAAGAGCTTCAGGTCGAGGAAGACCTCGTGGCCCTGGTCGACGAGGCCGCGCACGAGGTCCGGCCCGGCGGCGGTCAGCAGCTCCAGCCCGACCTTGTAGAAGCCGCAGGCGTCCCCGAGGCGTGCCACGAGGGCCTCGGCGGCCCGCCGGTCGTCGAAGTCGAGGGCGACGATCACTCGGTTGTCCATGCCCGCCATTGTGCGGGTGCGGGTGCGGGCGCCGGTCAGCCCTTGGCGGGGATCTCGCAGGACTCCTTGAAGCCCTGGCTGGTCAGGCCGAAGGCGCTGTTGACGCGCGAGCGCATGTTCTCCAGCGCGACCATGGCGGTGAGTTCGACGAAGGCTGCCTCGCCGAGGCGTGCGATCAGTTCGGCGGCGAGCTCGTCCGTGACGGCCGGCTCGGTCACGGTCATGGCCTCGGCGTACTCCATGACGAGCAGTTCCAGCTCCGTGAACGCCTCCCGGGCCTCGCGCCACGTCGGCACCTTCTCGGCCTTCTCCGGGGCGATCCCCTTCGCCTGGCCCTCCCAGTAGCCGAAGTCCATGCACCACGAGCAGTTCATGCGGGCGGCGGCGGCCATGACCGCGAGGTGCTTCAGGCCGCCGTCGAGGGCGTTCCACTTCGCCGCCTGCTGCTCGAGGCGTACGTAGGTGAACAGCACGCGCGCGTTGTGTCCGTAGGCCAGGCCGGGTTCGAGGACCTTGCCGTAGGCGCGGCGCGAGTACCAGGCACCGAAGCGGTTGAGGAGGGTGCGGGGCGGGGAGAGCGAGATGCGTGCCATGGCGGGTGCCTCCTGGGGCCGGGCCGGGCCGGGCCGGGCGCTGTTCGCCCGGCCTTCACCCACTGAGACCGCACGGCCCCGCGAAACGTGACAGGACCCCGGGATCCCTTCCTACGGCAGCTCGATGCCCAGGTCCCAGCCGTCGTGGGCGTGGGTGCACAGGCAGGCGCGGGATTCCGTCGGGGGCAGGGCGGCCACCGCGTCGAAGAGGACCTCGCGCAGCCGCCCGACGTTCTCGCCGAAGACCTTGAGGACCTCGGTGTGGGAGACCCCTTCGCCCGTCTCCGCGCCCGCGTCCAGGTCCGTGACCAGCGCCATCGAGGTGTAGCAGAGCCCCAGCTCGCGCGCGAGGACCGCCTCGGGGTGGCCCGTCATGCCGACCACCGACCAGCCGGCCGCGGCGTGCCACCGCGATTCGGCGCGCGTGGAGAAGCGCGGCCCCTCGATGACGACCATGGTGCCGCCGTCCACGGGCTCCCACTCCCGCCCGCGCGCCGCCGCGAGCGCCACCGAGCGGCCCACCGGGCAGTACGGGTCGGCGAAGGTGGTGTGCACGACGTTGGGGACCGAGCCGTCGGGGAGCGGCTCACCGTCGAAGAAGGTCTGGGCGCGGGACTTCGTACGGTCGACCAGCTGGTCGGGGACGAGCAGGGTGCCCGGGCCGTACTCGGGGCGCAGGCCGCCCACCGCGCAGGGGCCCAGCACCTGGCGGACGCCTACGGAGCGCAGCGCCCACAGGTTGGCCCGGTAGTTGATCTTGTGCGGGGGCACGGTGTGGCTGCGCCCGTGCCGGGGCAGGAAGGCCACGGTCCGGCCGGCGAGCTCGCCGAGGTAGAGGGAGTCGCTGGGGGGCCCGTAAGGCGTCTCCACCTGGATCTCGGAGACGTCCTCCAGGAAGGAGTAGAAGCCCGATCCGCCGATGACACCGATCTCTGCATTCGCCATGCGGCCACCCTAACGGGGCATGCCGAAGGCCCCGCGGTCCGTGGGGACCGGCGGGGCCTCGGGCGAAGCATGAAGCGTCGGGCAGGTCAGGCGGCCGAGGTGCTCGACGACGAAGACGAGGAAGACGACGAAGACGCAGAGCTCGAGGACGTCGACGTGCTGGACGACGACGCGGCCGGGGTGGCGGCGGGCGTCGAAGCCGGCTTCGAGGCAGGGGTGCTGCTCGACGAAGCGCCGCGGCTGTCGTTCCGGTAGAAACCGGAGCCCTTGAAGACGATGCCGACCGCGGAGAACACCTTCTTCAGGCGTCCGTCACAGCTCGGGCACACGGTCAGTGCGTCATCGGTGAACTTCTGCACGGCCTCAAGGCCCTCACCGCACTCGGTGCACTGGTACTGGTAGGTCGGCACGAATTTCCTCCTGGCACTCTGGCTCAATGAGTGCTAACGACGCTTCATGGTGACGTATTCCGGCGGATCAGTCCACCGTCACCGGGACTCGGTGACCCATCCCACGCTCGTTCACCTTCGTGGACGGTGCGGTGGGCGCGGCCTGCGCGGCCGGCTTGGACGAGCTGACGATCCGGCTCGGGGCCTTCGGGGCCAGCTTCGCACGCAGCGCCAGCAGGATCGCCAGAGCGAGCACGGTGGCGACCATCGGCACGAGGAACCCGTACGAGGACCCGTGCGCGTCCGTCAGACGGCCGGCCAGGGTCACGGCTCCGGCCTGTCCGAAGGCGACGCCACCGGTGAGCCAGGTGAAGGCCTCGGTCCGCGAGGTGGCCGGGACCAGCTGCTCGATCATGGTGTAGCCGGTGATCAGCGCCGGGGCGATGCACAGACCGACGACCAGGCCGAGCGCGCCCAGCAGGATCATCGAGTTCGCGGCCCACAGGACCGAGGCGGCCGCGGTGAGACCGATGTAGCCGAGGATCAGGCGGCGGCGCGGGCCGATCTTCCAGGCGATGGCGCCGCAGGCGATGCCGGCGATCATGTTGCCCGCGGCGAAGACGCCGTAGAGCAGACCGTTGGCTCCCGGGTTGCCGATCTCCTCGGAGAAGGCGGCGAGCGAGACCTGCATGCCGCCGAAGACGGCGCCGATGCCGATGAAGGCGACGATCAGGACGCGCAGGCCGTGGAACGACAGGGCCGGGGCGTGCTTCTCACCGTGCGCCGGGCGGGCGACGGGCTTGGGCTGCGTGGCGCGCTGCGCGGCGAAGAGCAGGCCGCCGATCAGGGTCAGCGCGGCCTCGGTGACCAGACCGGCCGCCGGGTTGATGCCGGTGCACAGCGCGGTGGCGAGCACCGGGCCGACGACGAAGGTGAACTCGTCGGTGACGGACTCGAACGCGGCGGCCGTGGGCAGCAGCGGGGAGCCCTCGAGCTTGGCCGCCCAGCGGGACCGGACCATGGGTCCGACCTGCGGGACGGATGCACCGGCGGGGACGGCCGCCAGTGCGAGCGCCCAGACGGGCGCGCCCAGCAGCGCGAACGCCACCAGGGAGCTGACGGCGGTGGCGTGTACGAGGGCCACCGGGACCAGGACGGCGCTCTGGCCGTGGCGGTCGATGAGCTTGCCCATGACCGGGGCGAACACGGCCATGGAGATACCGGTGAAGGCGGCGACGATGCCGGCGCTTCCGTAGGAACCGGTGGTGTGCTGGACCAGCAGCAGGATGCTGATCGTCAGCATGCCGAAGGGGAGTCGCGCGGCGAATCCCGGGAGAACGAAGCCGAGGGCGCCGGGTGTGCGCAGGAGCTGCCCGTAGCCGGGTCGGGTGGACGTGGCGGACTTGTCGGTCGTGACCGCGGATGTCACGGCCTGGCCTTTCCGCTGCCTGGTAGAACTCCCCGTCTGCGGACGATGCGGCGCCTTGTGAGCGATCGCACCCGTACATGTGGGAGCCCCGAGAGCTGTCCTCTTGCGCAAAACCGAGTGATACCTGGGCGCCCACTGCGGGAGGGCACCGCGGCCGCTTTGCGGTCGCGCCAGCTCTGCGTCAGGCAGAGTTGGTTCGATGTGTGTTCCTTAATGGTACAGGCAGATCGACCGATACGCCCTGTGATTAGGGCTACAGGGCGTGTCTTCACCTGCGATTAACTGGAACTTCGCATTCAAGCCCCACCTAAACAGGGGTGAATGTGGACATAGGGCCTCGAAAATGTTGAATTAGAGCGCCGCTCTAACCCGTGCCGGAGCGCTTTCCGGACCCCTTGGCAGGACCCTTGGCGGACCCCTTGGCAGAGCCCCTGGCCTTCGCCTTCCCGCCCGCGGACCCGGCCCCGTCGGCCTCCCCGCCGGTCCCCAGCCAGCCCGCGAGCTTGCCGCCCCGGGCCACCGCGCGCAGCCGCGCCTCGGCCGCGTCCCGTACCGGGTCCGTGGCCACCACCAGGAGCTCGTCCCCGCGCCGCAGCACGGTCGACGGCGCCGGTACGAAGCTCCGCGCGTCCCGGACGACCAGCGTCACGGAAGCCCCCGGCGGCAGCCGCAGCTCGCTCACCTCGACCCCGTGCATCCGCGAGGCGGGCGGGATCGCGAAGGACAGCAGGTGCCCGCGCAGCTTCTCGAGCGGCGCCGACTCGATGCCCAGGTCGGAGGCGGTCTCGTCGCTGTTGCCGAGCTTCAGCTTGCGCGCCAGCCAGGGCAGGGTCGGGCCCTGGACCAGGGTGTAGACGACGACCAGGACGAAGACGATGTTGAAGACCCGCTCGCTGCCCTCGATCCCGGACACCATCGGGATGGTCGCCAGGATGATGGGCACGGCCCCGCGCAGGCCCGCCCAGGACATCAGCGCCTGCTCCTGCCAGGGCAGCCGGAAGGGCAGCAGGGAGACGAAGACCTCCAGCGGCCGGGCCACCATCGTCAGCACCAGCCCGATGATCACCGCCGGCCAGAAGTCGTGGACCAGCTCGTGCGGGGTGACCAGCAGGCCCAGCAGCACGAACATGCCGATCTGGGCGATCCAGCCGAGCCCGTCGGCGAATCCCCGGGTGGCGGGCCAGTGGGGGAGCTTCGCGTTCCCGAGCACCATCGCCGCCAGGTACACCGCGAGGAAGCCGGAGCCGTGCGCCATCGCGCCGGCCGCGTACGCGGTGATCGCGATCGCCATCACGGCGATCGGGTAGAGGCCCGAGGCGGGCAGGGCCACGTGCCGCAGCCCGTACGAGCCCAGGAAGCCCACCGTCAGGCCGATCGCTACGCCGATCGCCAGCTCCAGCGCGATCTTGCCTATGAGGACGTACCACTGGTCGACCGGTCCGACGGTCGCGAAGGCCACGACCAGAATGACGACGGGGGCGTCGTTGAAGCCGGACTCGGCCTCCAGCACACCCGTGATCCGGGAGGGGAGCGGGACCTTGCGCAGGACCGAGAAGACGGCCGCCGCGTCGGTCGAGGAGACGACCGCGCCGATCAGCAGGGCTTGGCGCCATTCGAGTCCGACCAGGTAGTGCGCGCCCGCCGCGGTCACGCTCACGCTGACGGCGACGCCGACCAGCGACAGCACGATCGCGGCCGGCAGGGCCGGCTTGATCTCTTTCCACTTGGTGCCCAGACCGCCCTCGGCGAGGATCACGACGAGCGCGGCGTAGCCGATCACCTGGGTCAGCTCGGCGTTGTCGAACACGACGTTGCCGATGCCGTCCTGGCCTATCGCGACACCTATGCCGAGGTAAATGAGCAGGCTGGGGAGTCCGCTGCGCGAGGAGACGCGCACCGCCGCCACGGCGACGAGCAGCACGAGCGAGCAGACCAGCAGGAGCTCATTGAGCGTGTGGACAGTCAGCGGGCGGCCCTTTCCTCGACGTGCCTGACGATGACGGAACGAGGGACGTCGGACGGACGGATCGTTCCGGCAGGGGCACGGACGGCAAGTACTTCGTTACCTTACCTAATCTTTGACGCGCCCTTTACTCGATAGCCACATTGTGAAACGCCTGAGGGGCTCTGTCCTCATGACCTGTCGTCATGACCTCGACCCCTGGCGGATCAACGCACCCGGTCCTGCGCCTATGGTTGCTCCCAGCACTCCCAGGACCACCCTGCCCCTCTAAGGACAGCGATGCCCGCCAACGAAACCGCCCCTTCCGTCAAGAAGAAGGGACGACGCGCCCGTCTGATCGTGCTCGTCCTGGTCCTGGCGCTCTTCGCTGGCCTCGGGTACGGGGCGTACTGGAGCGTGGACAGCGTGCGGGCCTCGTTCCCGCAGACCACCGGCTCCCTGAAGGTGCCCGGCCTGACCGGGACCGTCGACGTCAAGCGCGACGCCAACGGAATCCCCCAGCTGTACGCCGACTCGGACCAGGACCTCTTCCGCGCGCAGGGCTTCGTGCACGCGCAGGACCGGTTCTGGGAGATGGACGTACGCCGCCACATGACCTCGGGGCGGCTCTCCGAGATGTTCGGCTCCGGCCAGGTCGAGACGGACGCCTTCCTGCGCACGCTCGGCTGGCGCCAGGTCGCGCAGCAGGAGTACGACACCAAGCTGTCGGCCGACACCAAGAAGTACCTGCAGGCCTACGCCGACGGGGTCAACGCGTACCTCAAGGACAAGTCCGGCAAGGACCTCTCCGTCGAGCACGCCGCCCTCAAGCTCAGCGACGACTACCGGCCCGAGCAGTGGACCCCGGTCGACTCGGTGGCCTGGCTCAAGGCGATGGCCTGGGACCTGCGCGGCAACATGCAGGACGAGATCGACCGCGCGCTGATGACGGGCAAGCTCTCGCAGGCGCAGATCAACGACCTCTACCCGCCGTACCCCTTCGACCGGAACCGTCCGATCGTCGAGGGCGGCACCGTCAAGGGCGGCAAGTACACCCCCGCGGCCGCCCCCGGCTCCGGCAGCCCGGTGAGCTCCGGCGGTCAGGGCTCCACGAGCGGCTCCCAGGTGTCCACGGGGACCACCGGCACCACCGGCGAGACCGGCCTGGCCGGCAACGCCACCGCCCAGGGCGCCACCGTGGGCCTGCGCAGCTCGCTCAGCGCGCTGGCGAGCACCCTCGACACCATCCCCGCGATCCTCGGCCCGGCCGGCAGCGGCATCGGCTCGAACTCCTGGGTCGTCGCCGGCAAGTACACGACCACCGGCAAGCCGCTGCTCGCGAACGACCCGCACCTCTCCCCGCAGCTGCCCTCGGTCTGGTACCAGATGGGCCTGCACTGCCGGGCGGCCTCGGCCGCATGCCAGTACGACGTGGCGGGCTACACCTTCTCCGGCATGCCGGGCGTGATCATCGGCCACAACGCCGACATCGCCTGGGGCATGACCAACCTCGGCGCCGACGTGACCGACCTCTACCTGGAGCAGGTCAAGCCCGAGGGCTACGTCTACGACGGCAAGACGCTCCCCTTCACCACCCGCGAAGAGGTCATCAAGATCGCCGGCGGCGGTGAGAAGAAGATCACCGTGCGGTCCACCAACAACGGCCCGCTGATCTCCGACCGCAGCGACGAGATCGCCACGGTCGGCTCCCGCGCCCCCGTGAGCAGCGCCGCCCCCGACCGCGGCAACGGCTACGGGGTCTCCCTGCGCTGGACCGCGCTGGACCCCGGCAAGTCGATGGACGCCGTCTTCAAGCTCGACCGGGCCAAGAACTTCCAGGAGTTCCGCACCGCGGCCCGCGACTTCGAGGTCCCCTCGCAGAACCTGATCTACGCCGACAACAAGGGCGTCAACGGCAACATCGGCTACCAGGCCCCCGGCCGCATCCCGATGCGCACCAGCGGCGACGGCAAGATGCCGGCCCCCGGCTGGGACTCCAAGTACGCCTGGAAGGGCGGCAAGGACGGCAACGCCGGCTACGTCCCGCAGGACGAGATGCCGTGGGCGCTCAACCCGGACCGCGGCTTCATCGTGACCGCCAACCAGGCCGTCACCGAGACCGGTCAGGGCAAGTACCCCTACCTGCTGACCACCGACTGGGGCTACGGCGCCCGCAGTCAGCGGATCAACGACCTCATCGAGGCGAAGATCAAGGACAGCGGGAAGATCTCCACCGACGACATGCGCACCATGCAGATGGACAACAGCAGCGAGATCGCCGCGCTGCTGACCCCGATGCTGGCCAAGATCGACGTCTCGGACCCGGACGTCCGCTCCGCGCAGAAGCTGCTGGAGGGCTGGAACTACACCCAGGAGCCCGACTCGGCGGCCGCCGCGTACTTCAACGCGGTCTGGCGCAACATCCTCAAGCTGGCCTTCGGCGACAAGATGCCCAAGGAGCTGCGGGTCGAGGGCAGCTGCATGAACGTCCCCGAGTCGACGACCGGCCCGGCCGACGACCTCGTGAAGATGGTCCGCGAATGCGGTGAGCGCGCCTCCGACTCGGCGCAGCCGGACGGCGGGGACCGCTGGTTCGAGGTGGTCCGCCGCCTGGTCAAGGACGAGGACTCGGCCTGGTGGCAGGCGCCCGCCGTCGGCCGCACCGTGGCCGCCACCACCACCCGCGACCAGCTCTTCGCGCGGGCCATGACGGACGCCCGCTGGGAACTGACCGCCAAGCTCGGCAAGGACCAGTCGACCTGGAGCTGGGGCCGCATGCACCAGCTGATGCTGAAGAACCAGACGATCGGCACCGAGGGCCCCGGCTACCTCCAGTGGCTCCTCAACCGCGGCCCCTGGAACCTGGGCGGCGGCGAGGCCACCGTCAACGCGACCGGCTGGAACGCCTCCAGCGGGTACGGGGTCACCTGGGTGCCGTCGATGCGGATGGTCGTGAACCTCGCCGACTTCGACAAGTCCCGCTGGATCAACCTGACGGGCGCCTCGGGGCACGCGTACCACGACCACTACACGGACCAGACCTCGCTATGGGCCAAGGGCGAACTGCTCGACTGGCCCTTCGGGAAGGACGCCGTGGACAAGGCCACGGTCGACACCCTGACCCTCCGGCCCGAGGGTTCGTGACGGCCGCGCTCACGAGGTGAAGCGGAGCACCCCCGACGGGGTGGCCACCGCCTGAACGGGGTGGTCGTGCGGTTCCTCCGGGACCCGCGCGACCACCTCGTCGTCGTAGAGCAGCACGACCAGCGCGGGATGCGCCCCGGCGCGCTCCAGCCGCTCCAGCACCCGGTCGTACGAGCCTCCGCCCCGGCCGAGCCGCATCCCCCGCCGGTCCACGGCCAGTCCGGGCAGCAGGACGGTGTCGGCGCCGGTCACCGCGTCCGGCCCGAGGCGGGGCCCGGCGGGCTCCAGGAGCCGCATCTTCCCCGGGTGCGCGGCCTCGGCCAGGCTCTCCGGGCCTTCGTACGCGGCCCAGTCGAGATCGTTGTCGGGCAGCAGGACGGGCAGCAGCACGCGGGTGCCGGCCGCCCGGAGGGCGTCGAGCAGCTCGTGGGTGCCGGGTTCGGAGCCGATGGAGACGTAGGCGGCCACGGTTCGGGCGGAGCCGAGTTCGGGCAGGCGCAGGGCGGTGCGGGAGAGGGCGTCGGCCGCGGTGCGCAGGGTGTCGGCGGACAAGGCGCGGCGGGCCGACAGGAGTTGCCGGCGCAGCTCCGTCTTGGCCCCCGAAGGCTGGTTCTCCGTCATGGCTGGCTCGTATCCCTCTCTGTCCGGGTAAATCTGATCATGTTCATCTGAACCTCACATGGCTCTCATCGCGAGGCACTATCGTTCCGCCCATGACTCAGTTGCACCCCGTGATCAAAAAGGCCGTCATCCCGGCCGCGGGCCTCGGCACTCGGTTCCTTCCCGCAACCAAGGCGACACCCAAGGAAATGCTCCCTGTGGTGGACAAGCCGGCCATTCAGTACGTCGTCGAGGAGGCCGTGTCGGCCGGCCTCGACGACATTCTCATGATCACGGGCCGTAACAAGCGCGCCCTCGAAGACCACTTCGACCGCAACTACGAGCTGGAGTCGGCGCTCATCGCCAAGGGCGACGACGACAAGCTCAAGAAGGTCCAGGAGTCCAGCGACCTGGCCACCATGCACTACGTCCGCCAGGGCGACCCCCGGGGTCTGGGCCACGCCGTGCTGTGCGCCGAGCCGCACGTCGGCGACGAGCCCTTCGCCGTCCTCCTCGGCGACGACCTCATCGACCCCCGCGACCCGCTGCTGCGCCGGATGACGGAGATCCAGCAGCGCGCCGGCGGCACCGTCGTCGCGCTGATGGAGGTCGACCCCTCCCAGGTGCACCTCTACGGCTGCGCCGCGGTCGAGCCCACCGACGAGGCGGACGTGGTCCGCATCACCGGTCTCGTGGAGAAGCCGGACGCCGCGGACGCGCCCAGCAATTACGCGGTCATCGGACGATACGTACTCGATCCGGCGATCTTCGGCATACTGCGTGAGACCGAGCCGGGCCGCGGCAACGAGATCCAGCTGACCGACGCCCTGCAGAAGCTGGCCGCGGACGAGACCGTCGGCGGCCCGGTGCACGGCGTGGTCTTCCGGGGCCGCCGCTACGACACCGGGGACCGCGGGGACTACCTGCGGGCCATCGTCCGACTCGCGTGCGAGCGTGAGGACCTGGGCCCGGAGTTCCGCACCTGGCTTCACCATTACGTCACGGAGGAGATGTAGGACCTTGAGCAAGCCCGACGCACCGCAGGACACAGGCTCCCAGCGCCTCTGGTCGGTGGACGAGCACCTGGCGGACGTCCTCGGCACCGTCCGGCCCCTGGAGCCCATCGAGCTCCAGCTGCTGGACGCCCAGGGCTGTGTCCTGGTCGAGGACGTCACCGTGCCCGTCGCCCTGCCGCCCTTCGACAACAGCTCGATGGACGGGTACGCCGTCCGGACCGCCGACGTCCAGGGGGCCAGCGAGGAGTTCCCGGCGGTGCTGACGGTCATCGGGGACGTGGCGGCCGGCAGCGGCGAGCTGCCGACCGTGGGCCCCGGCGAGGCCGCCCGCATCATGACCGGCGCTCCGCTGCCCCCCGGCGCGGAGGCCGTCGTACCGGTCGAGTGGACCGACGGCGGCACGGGCGGCGGCGCCGCCTCGGGGATGACCCCCGCCAGCGAGTCGCCCGAAGGCGCCGCGGGCGAGGTGCGGGTCCACCGCCCCGCCGAGGCGCGGGCGCACGTCCGCTCGCGCGGCAGCGACGTACAGGCCGGGGACCTCGCGCTCGCCGCGGGCACGGTCCTCGGGCCTCCGCAGATCGCCCTGCTGGCCGCCATCGGGCGGGGCACCGTACGGGTGCGGCCGCGCCCGCGCGTGGTCGTCCTGTCCACCGGCAGCGAGCTGGTGCAGCCCGGCGAGGCCCTGGCACCCGGCACGATCTACGACTCCAACAGCTTCGCCCTCGCCGCCGCGGCGCGGGACGCCGGAGCCATCGCCTACCGGGTCGGAGCCGTCGCCGACGACGCCGACACCCTGCGCTCCACCATCGAGGACCAGCTCATCCGGGCCGACCTGCTCGTCACCACGGGCGGGGTCAGCGTCGGCGCGTACGACGTGGTCAAGGAGGCCCTCACGGACCTCTCCACGGGTGACGACGATGTGGACGGCGCCGGGATCGACTTCCGCAAGCTCGCCATGCAGCCCGGCAAGCCCCAGGGGTTCGGCACCATCGGCCCCGACCACACCCCGCTGCTGGCCCTGCCCGGCAACCCGGTCTCCTCCTACGTCTCCTTCGAGCTGTTCGTGCGCCCCGCGATCCGCGCCCTCATGGGCCTGCCCGCCTCCGAGGTCAGCCGGCCGAGCGTGCGCGCGGTGCTCAAGGCGGACAAGGCGATCGGCTCCCCGGCCGGCCGCCGGCAGTTCCTGCGCGGCAAGTACGACGCCCAGAGCGGCACGGTCAGCCCGGTCGGCGGAGCGGGCTCGCACCTGATCGCCGCGCTGGCGCACGCCGACTCGCTGATGGTCGTACCGGAGGACGTGACCTCGGTGGAGCCCGGGGCCGAGCTGGAAGTGGTCCTGCTCGGCTGAGGTCGGGCCGATGCGGGTAGCGTGTTGCACCACACAGGCCCTTGCGGGGCCCGGACGGGAGCGGCACGCAGATATGGCAGCGACTTCCCGGGGGGAAACCCCCGGAACCCCTCAGCAGAGCGGCGCCGACGGCGCCGCCGGCACCAGGCTGACGCACATCGACGAGGCCGGCGCGGCCCGGATGGTCGACGTCTCGGCGAAGGACGTCACCACCCGGACGGCGCGGGCCAGCGGCCGCGTGCTCGTCTCTCCCCGGGTCATCGAACTGCTGCGGGGCGAGGGCGTGCCCAAGGGCGACGCCCTCGCCACCGCGCGGATCGCCGGGATCATGGGGGCCAAGAAGACCCCCGACCTGATTCCGCTGTGCCACCCGCTGGCCGTCTCCGGGGTGAAGGTGGACCTGAAGGTCACCGACGACGCCGTCGAGATCCTCGCCACCGTCAAGACCACGGACCGTACGGGCGTCGAGATGGAGGCGCTGACCGCCGTCGCGGTCGCCGGGCTCACCGTCATCGACATGGTCAAGGCCGTCGACAAGGGCGCGGTCATCACCGACGTCCGGGTCGAGGAGAAGACGGGCGGCAAGTCCGGCGACTGGGCGCGCTCGTGAACGCCCCGCGCGGCGGCGAGGTCCACAGCCACGCACACGCCCCCGAGGCGGCCCCCGCGGCGCCCGCCGCCCCGGAGCTGCGCGCGCTGGTGGTCACGGCCTCGAACCGGGCCTCCCAGGGCGTCTACGCGGACAAGGGCGGCCCCGTGCTCGCCGAGGGCCTGAGCGCGCTCGGCTTCGCGGTGGACGGCCCGCGCGTGGTCCCCGACGGGGACCCCGTGGAGGCGGCCCTGCGCGAGGGCGTGGCCGCCGGGTACGACGTCATCCTGACCACCGGCGGCACCGGCATCTCGCCGACCGACCGGACCCCCGACGCCACCGCCCGGGTACTGGACTACGAGATCCCGGGCATCCCGCAGGCGATCCGCGCCGAGTCCCTGGCGAAGGTGCCCACCGCGGCCCTGTCCCGGGGGCTTGCGGGAGTGGCCGGACACACCCTGATCGTGAACCTGCCCGGTTCCACCGGCGGGGTCCGCGACGGGATCGCGGTCCTGTCCCGCGTCCTGCTGCACGCCGTGGACCAGATCCGCGGCGGCGACCACCCTCGTCCCGAGGGCAGACCGCCGGGGAGCGCGAGCTGAACGGCCCCTCCTGGCCGGTGGTGCTGGCGGATGGCGATGTCACGCTCCGGCCGATAAAACTGCGGGACCAGGCCGCCTGGCGCGAGGTCAACCGCCGCAACCGCGACTGGCTGCGGCCCTGGGAGGCGACGATCCCGCCGCCCGCGCCCTGGGGGCCGGTGATCCAGCGGCCGACCTACCGTCAGATGGTGCGCCACCTGCGGGCGGAGGCGAACGCGGGGCGCATGCTGCCCTTCGTCATCGAGTACCAGGGCCGGCTGGTCGGCCAGTTGACGGTCGCCGGGATCACCTGGGGCTCGATGTGCGCGGGCCACGTGGGCTACTGGGTGGACCGGGACGTGGCGGGCCGCGGGGTGATGCCCACGGCGGTCGCGCTGGCGGTGGACCACTGCTTCGCGAAGGTCGGTCTGCACCGGATCGAGGTGTGCATCCGCCCGGAGAACGGTCCGAGCCGGCGGGTGGTGGAGAAGCTCGGCTTCCGCGAGGAGGGACTGCGCCCGCGGTACCTGCACATCGACGGGGCCTGGCGCGATCACCTCGTGTACGCGCTGACGGCGGAGGAGGCGCGCGAGGGGCTGCTGCGCCGCTGGCACCGCGAACGTCATCCGTCCGGGCCGGCCACGCCGCCCGGATAAAAGAAATCCGATATCTGTTCGAATTCTTTCGCGCAATGACCGATTCGCCCATAACCTGATCCGAAGAATCACAAAAAAAGTCCGTGATATCAGCGAGATCGTGCGACACGCCGTCCCAATTGGCGGATCCGCCCGGCCGCGCCCCTCTACGGTGTGGGGTGTGAGCAGCAGCGGCCTCATCTACGCAGTCATTGTCGGGGCCTGGGCCGCCTACTTGGTGCCCATGTGGCTCCGGAGGCAGGACGAGCTGAACGAAGCCCGTCCGACGGAACGCTTCTCCACCGCCATCCGGCTGCTTTCCGGCCGGGCGGGAATGGAGCGCCGTTACGCCAAGGGACTGCGTGAGCGCGGTGACGAGGAGGCGCAGCCCCAGCCCCCCGCGGACCCGGACGCCGCGACGGAAACGGTGAAACCCGTGGACGCCGCCGACGCCCGGGCGGTCGTCGTGCCCCCGCCGACCCGCGCCGAGCCGAGATCGGCCGCCTCCGATCGGGCCGACCGCGCGGAGCGGGCCCGCCGCGAACAGCGGCTCGTCGTCCTGGCCCGCCGCCGGCGCACCACCGCGCTGCTCTTCCTGATCTTCACCTTCGGCGCGGTCGCCGCCGCCGTCGGCGGACTCCAGTACCTGTGGGCCCCGGCCGTCCCCGCCCTGCTGCTGAGCACGTACATCGTGCACCTGCGGGTCCAGGAGCGACGCCGCTACGAGTTCACCATGGACCGGCGGCGCGCCGAGGCGGCCGCCCGCCACCTGCGCGAGAACCGCCCGCGCCGCCGGGAGTCCGAGGCGTCGGCCGGCTCCGACCCGGACCCCGCGCCACCCGTCTCCCCGCAGGAGGCCGGCCGGCGCGCCCTGGTCGAGCAGACCGACCACGCGGAGTGGGTGGACCAGCAGCGCGAGCGCGAGCGCGGCCCCGCCCGAGGTGACAGCTGGGAGCCCGTCCCGGTGCCGCTGCCCACGTACGTGACGGCCCCGGTCGCCCCCCGCGCCACCGGCCCGGCGACCCCGGACCCCTGGAGCGCGACCCGCTCCAGCACGGCCGAGCCGACCGAACCCCGCCTGCGCGCCCAGCCGTCCACCCCGTCGCCGCGCCCCCGCCCGCGCGACGCGGCCCGTACGCCGCTCTTCGACCAGTACGAGGGCGACGAACGCCCGCGCGCCGCGAACGAGTGATCGATGACCTGCGCGGACGCTCCCCGATACCGGTTTTGGAGCACCCGCGAGGGGATGCTAATGTTTCACACGTCGCAAGGGCCTGTGGCGCAGTCTGGTAGCGCACCTCGTTCGCATCGAGGGGGTCTGGGGTTCAAATCCCCACAGGTCCACAAACGACAGTTCACGGGTTGCTCCCGAGAACGTCACGAGATCCCGTCCGGTCGGAAGACCGGGCGGGATCTTTTGCGTTCGGGTCCAGCCGGGGCCGGGGCCGGGGCCGGATCGAGGTCGGGTGCGGGCCGGGGTACGCCCGCGCCCGACTCGGGCTCCGGTCAGGCCGGGTTCAGGGGCTTCGTCATGCAGCGGCTGGAGTCGTGGAAGCGGTAGTGGCCGAATTTGGCGTCCGTCAGGGTGTAGCCCTCGGAGAGGTAGAGGGCGATGGCCTCGGGCTGCTGGTCGCCGGTTTCCAGGGCCATGCGCAGGCGGCCGGCCGCGCGGGCGTCCGCTTCGAGGGCGGCGAGGATGCGGCGGGCCAGGCCCAGGCCGCGGGCCTCGGGGATCACGTACATGCGCTTCAGCTCGGCGTCGCCGTCGGAGTAGCCCTCGTCGTTCGCCTCGTGGCTGCGCCACCCGCCGCTGGCCACCGGCGTGCCCGAAGCGTCGTAGGCGAGGAGGTAGAGGCCACTCGGCGGGTCGAACATCGCCGGGTCGAGGAAGGTTTCGTCGCCCTCGCCCTCGTAGCGCTCCTGGTATTCGATCTGCACTTGGTCGTTGAGCTTGACCGCGTCCGGGTGGTCGTACGACACGGCGCGGAGCTGGATCTCCTGAGACATCCGAACAGCCTACGGAACGCTCCGGCTATCGTGCAGGGATGTTCTCTGTGACCTCCGTGAATGTGAATGGGATCCGCGCCGCCGCCAAGAAGGGGTTTTCACCCTGGCTGGCCGGGTCGGACGCCGACGTCGTCTGCCTGCAGGAAGTGCGGGCCGAGGAGGGGCAGATTCCGGACGAGGTGCGGGCGCCCGAGGGGTGGCACACCGAGTTCGCGCCGGCCGCCGCCAAGGGGCGGGCCGGGGTCGCGGTGTACACGCGGCGGGAGCCGGAGCGGGTGCAGGTCGGCTTCGGGAGTGACGAGTTCGACACCAGCGGGCGGTACCTGGAGATCGACCTGCCGGGTGTGACCGTCGCCAGTCTTTACCTGCCCTCCGGGGAGGCGGGGACCGAGAAGCAGGACGAGAAGTACCGGTTCATGGGGGAGTTCCTCCTGTATTTGCAGGAGCTCAAGGTGCGGGCCGCCGCGGACGGGCGCGAGGTCGTCGTCTGCGGTGACTGGAACATCTGCCACCAGGAAGCCGACCTGAAGAACTGGAAGACCAACCGGAAGAACGCCGGCTTCCTGCCCGAGGAGCGCGAGTGGCTCGGGCAGGTGTACGACATCGCCGGGTACGTGGACGTGGTGCGCAGCCTGCACCCGGACACCGAGGGGCCGTACTCCTGGTGGTCCTACCGCGGGCGGGCCTTCGACAACGACGCCGGCTGGCGGATCGACCTGCAGGTGGCCACGCCGGGGCTGGCGGCCAAGGCCGTCAAGGCCTTCGTGGAGCGGGCCGAGACGCACCCCGAGCGGTGGTCCGACCACGCGCCCGTGACCGTGGTCTACGAGCTCGGCGTCTGACCCGACGGGGGGAGCGCGGGGCCCGGTGGGCGCAGGCGGTCCATGGACATCGTGAGTTCCGCCTCGACCACGCTCTTGGCCAGGGGGCGCAGGCGCGGGACGGCTTCCTCCGAGATGTGGGCGGAGATGAGCTCCGTGAACAGGGCCGCCATCGCGTCCGTGTGCTCGCGGACCCGGCGGCCCGCCTCCAGGACGGCCGAGAGCGGTACGCCCTCGCGGACCAGCGCCGAGGAGACGTCCAGGAGCCGGCGGCTGACGTGGACGATCTCCTCGCCGTCGGTGGCGAGGTAGCCGAGGTCGAGCGAGGCGGCCAGGTTCTCCGGGGTGACCTCGCCCTCGAAGTAGTCGGCGAGGGCCTCGGGCGTGAGGCGGACCGGGGTCTCCTCCGACCAGCCGATGCCGAGCAGCTCACCCAGTTGGCCCACGTCGCGGCCGTTCTCGAAGGCGACCGTCAGCTCGGCTATCCCGCCGAGGGTGTGGCCGCGCTCCAGCAGGGCGGCGATGGTGCGCAGCCGGGACAGGTGGTGGTCGTCGTACCAGGCGATGCGGCCCTCGCGGCGGGGCGGCGGCAGGAGCTTGCGCTCACGGTAGAAGCGCAGGGTGCGTACGGGTATGCCGGCGGCCTCGGCCAGCTCTTCCGTGCGGTATTCGCGCACTGTGGTCCTTGCTTCTGTGGCGTGGGTGGGTGGCGCCGCGTCCTGCGTCGCATTGTGCGGCACGTGGGCAGCCTAGGGCGTACTCCCGGTAACTTTCCCGGCGCGACCCCTACCCATGAGTACGGAGCTGCTCTACTCTCCCGATTGTGCCAGTGATTGCTGGCAGCATCTGAATGGGCGTTGGCATCGGCATCCGAAGGTGGCTGGCATGGGCGTGGGCGGTGGCATGGACGGGCGCGAGCAGGAACGCGAGCACGTACGCGTGGCGGTGATCGGCTCCGGGTTCGGCGGGCTGGGCGCCGCGGTGCGGCTGCGGCGCGAGGGGATCACGGACTTCGTCGTCCTGGAGCGCGCCGACTCCGTCGGTGGCACCTGGCGGGACAACAACTACCCCGGGTGCGCCTGCGACGTGCCCTCGCACCTGTACTCCTTCTCCTTCGCCCCCAATCCCGACTGGCCCCGGACCTTCTCCGGGCAGCCCGCGATCAGGGAGTACCTGGAGCACGTCGCCGACACCTTCGGGCTGCGCCGCCACATCCGGCTGAACCACGAGGTCCGGATGATGCGCTGGGACGCGGACGGGATGCGGTGGGAGATCGAGACCGCGGGCGGCGACTTCACCGCCGACGTGGTCGTCTCCGCCACCGGGCCGCTGTCGGACCCGAAGATGCCGGAGATACCCGGACTCGCCGGCTTCCCCGGCAAGGTCTTCCACTCGGCCCGCTGGGACCACGAGTACGACCTGCGCGGCAAGCGCGTCGCCATGATCGGTACGGGTGCCTCCGCCATCCAGATCGTGCCCGCGATCGCCCCCGAGGTGGAGCGCCTCACCCTCTTCCAGCGCACCCCGCCGTGGGTGATGCCGCGCACCGACCGGGCGATCACCTCGGTGGAGCGCTGGCTGCACCGCCAGCTCCCCTTCACCCGGGCGGCCCGCCGCGGGCTGCTGTGGGGGATACGCGAGCTCCAGGTCAGCGCCTTCACCAAGCGGCCGAACCAGCTCGGGCTGATCGAGTCCCTGGCCAAGGCCAACATGGCGCGCTCGATCAAGGACCCGGCGCTGCGGGCCAAGCTGACGCCCTCGTACCGCATCGGCTGCAAGCGGATCCTGCTGTCGAGCGAGTACTACCCGGCGCTGGCCCGGCCCAACGTGGACCTCGTGGCCTCCGGGCTCAAGGAGATCCGGGGTTCGGTGCTGGTGGCGGCCGACGGGACCGAGACCGAGGTCGACGCGATCGTCTTCGGCACCGGCTTCCACGTCACGGACATGCCGATCGCCGACCGGGTGGTGGGCGTGGACGGCAAGACCCTCGCGGAGGTCTGGAAGGACGGGATGCAGTCCCTGCGCGGGGCCACCGCGGCGGGCTTCCCGAACTGGATGACGATCATCGGGCCGAACACCGGTCTCGGGAACAGCTCGATGATCCTGATGATCGAGTCGCAGCTGAACTACATGGCGGACTACATGCGCCAGCTCGGCGTCTTGGGCGGCAAGGTCGCCCTCGCCGCCCGGCCGTCCGCGGTCAACGCCTGGAACCGGCAGGTCCAGACCCGGATGGAGCGGACGGTGTGGAACACCGGCGGCTGCACCAGCTGGTACCTGGACGCGCAGGGCCGCAACACCACGGTCTGGCCGGGCACCACCGGGGAGTTCCGCAAGGAGACCCTGGGCGTGGACTTGGGCGAGTACGAGGTCGTACGGGGCCGCGAGCGCGGGCGGGAACCGGTCCCGGCGGCCGGCGGGACCGAAGCGGTGCGGGAGGGGGCCGCGTGAGCCGCCTGACGCACGTGACCGCCGGGCCGTACGCCCCGCCGGTGGCCCGCCGGGAGCTGGTCGCCACCTCCGCCGACGGTGCGCGCCTGCACGTCGAGGTGCACGGCGAGGACGGGGCTCCGGCCATCGTGCTCGCGCACGGCTGGACCTGTTCCACCGCCTTCTGGGCCGCGCAGATACGGGCCCTGTCCACCGGGCACCGGGTCATCGCCTACGACCAGCGGGGCCACGGCCGCAGCCCCGCCGGTGTCCGCTCCGGATACGGCACCGAAGCCCTCGCCGACGACCTCGTCGCGGTGCTGGGGGCCACCCTCGCCCCCGGCGAGAAGGCCGTCGTCGCCGGCCACTCCATGGGCGGGATGACGGTCATGGCCGCCGCCGCCCGGCCGGAGTTCGCCGAACACGCCGCGGCCGCGCTGCTGTGCAGCACGGGCAGCGGCCGGCTGGTCGAGGAGGCGCAGGTCCTGCCGTGGCGGGCCGGCCGCGCGAGGACCCGCATCACCGGGGCGGTCCTGGGATCCCGGGCCCCGATCGGGCCCGTGACCCCCGTCGCCCGCAAGGTGCTCAAGTACGCCACGATGGGCCCCGGCTCCGCCCCCGACAAGGTCGAGGCCTGCGCGCGGATCGTGCACGCGTGCCCCACCCTGGTGCGGCACGCCTGGTCCGGGGTGCTGGCCGCGCTGGACCTCGACGCGCGGCTGGCCGCGCTCACCGTGCCCACCGCCGTGATCGGCGGCAAGAGCGACCGGCTGACGCCGATCGTGCACGCCCGGGGGCTGGCGGCCGCGCTGCCGAACTGCGTGGGTCTCACCGAGCTGACCGGAGTCGGGCACATGAGCCCGATCGAGGCTCCGGAGGCCGTCACCGCCGCCGTGCGCGAGCTCGCCGGGGCGTATCTCGGACGCTCCGCCGTCCGCGGCTCCGACATCGACATCGACACCGATCGTCCCGCGAAGGAGAAGACCGCGTGAGTGCTCGTAGGAGTCTGGAAGGCCAGGTCGCCGTCGTCACGGGGGCCGCGCGCGGGGTCGGCGAACTGCTCGCCCGCAAACTGTCCGCCCGCGGCGCGAAGGTGGCCCTCGTGGGCCTGGAGCCCGAGGCCCTCAAGGAGGTCTCCGCGCGGCTGCACACCGACAGCGACCACTGGTACGCCGACGTCACCGACCACGTGGCCATGGCCCGGGTCGCGCAGGAGGTCAAGCAGCGGTTCGGCAAGGTGGACATCGTCGTCGCCAACGCCGGAGTCGCCTCCGGCGGGCCCTTCGCCGACTCCGACCCCGACGCCTGGCGCCGGGTCATCGAGGTCAACCTCATCGGCGGCGCCGTCACCGCCCGCGCCTTCCTGCCCGTCCTGATGGAGAGCCGCGGGTACTTCCTGCAGATCGCCTCCCTCGCGGCGATCACCCCGGCGCCGATGATGACCGCCTACTGCGCCTCCAAGTCCGGGGTCGAGGCCTTCGCGCACTGCCTGCGCTCGGAGGTCGGCTACAAGGGGGTCAAGGTGGGCGTCGGCTACCTGTCCTGGACCGACACCGACATGGTGCGCGGCGCCGACCAGGACGAGGTCATGCGGGAGCTGCGCCAGCGGCTGCCGTGGCCGTCGAACCAGACGTACCCGCTGGGGCCGGCCGTCGACCGGATCGTCGCGGGCATCGAGCGGCGCTCCGCGCACGTGTACGCGCAGTGGTGGCTGCGGGGCATGCAGGGGGTCCGCGGGTACCTGCCCGGGATCATCTCGGCAGTCGGACAGCGCGAGATGAAGCGGTTCGAACCGCGACTCGCCAGTGTCTCCAAGGGACTTGTGGGGGCCGGCGGAGCCGCGGACGAGCAGGAGCGCAGCCAGAGCCACTGACCGGAATGCGCTGAATGTCCACCTGGGTGAGACTGGTCGGGTTCCCCTTACCGAACACCGCCACAGGAGTGAGGACACATGGGCATCAAGGACCAGTTCCAGGACAAGGCCAGGGAACTCGCGGAGCGGGCGAAGGCCTCCGGCAAGCAGGACGAGGTGTCCGAGCGCGCCTCGGAGGCCGTCGACCAGGCCAAGGGCAGGAACCGCGACACGTTCGACGGGACCGCCGAGAATTTCGAGAAGTAGCGACACGTAGCGATACCCCGCCTTGCGCACCGAGGGGTGCGACCCGCCGTCCCGGGTCGCACCCCTTTCGCATGCCCTACGAGCCCTGCGGGCCCTGCGGGCTCACCCCCGCGGAGGCAGCCGCGGCCGGCGGCGGTCCGGTACGTCCGTGTAGCCGGGCGGCACCGCCGCCGGGTCCTGTTGCAGCAGCTCCACCGCCAGGAACACGGCGTCGTCGAGCTGAGCGTGCCGCCCCTCCGCCCAGTCGAGCGGGGTGCGCAGGATCGCCAGGTCGGGCTCCACCCCGTGGTTCTCCACGGACCAGCCGTACTCGGGGAACCAGGCCGCGTTCATCGGCACCGTGATCACCGTGCCGTCGCCCAGGGTGTGCCGGCCGGTCATGCCGACGACCCCGCCCCAGGTGCGCTGGCCGACGACCGGGCCGAGGCCCAGCAGCTTGAAGGCGGCCGTGATCATGTCCCCGTCGGAGGAGGTCGCCTCGTCGGCCAGGGCCACGATCGGGCCCCGGGGCGCGTTGGAGGCGTAGGAGACGGGCTGCGCGTTGCGGGTCAGGTCCCAGCCGAGGATGGAGCGGGTCAGCTTCTCCACCACCAGCTCGCTGATGTGCCCGCCGGCGTTGCCGCGCACGTCCACGAGGAGGGCCGGCTTGGACATCTCGGCGCGCAGGTCGCGGTTGAACTGCGCCCAGCCCGAGCCGCCCATGTCGGGGATGTGCAGGTAGCCGCACTTCCCGCCGCTGATCTCCTGGACCACCGCGCGGCGTTTGGCCACCCAGTCCTGGTAGCGCAGCGGCCGTTCGTCGATCAGCGGGACGACCGCGACCCGGCGCGAGCGGCCCTGCCCCTCGGCGGGCTCGAAGGTGAGCTCCACGGTGGTGCCGCCGGCCGCCGAGAGCAGCGGGTACGGCCCGGTGACCGGGTCCACCGGGCGGCCGTCGACGTGGGTGAGGACCGCGCCCTCGCGGATGCCGGTGCCCGCGAGCGGGGAGCGGGCCTTGGAGTCGGAGGACTCGCCGGGCAGGATCCGGCCGACGACCCAGGAGCCGTCGCGGGGGAAGAGGTTGGCGCCGAGCAGGCCGATGGCCCGCTGGTAGTGCGGGGGGCCTTCGTTGCGGCGGGCCGGGGACACGTACGCGTGCGAGGTGCCGAGCTCGCCGAGGACCTCCCGCATCAGGTCGGCGAACTCGTCGGGGGAGGCGACCCGTTCGACGAGGAAGCGGTACTGGCGCAGCACCCCGTCCCAGTCGATGCCGCACATCTTCGGCTCCCAGAAGTAGGCGCGGATCAGCCGCCCCGCCTCCTCGAAGGCCTGGCGCCACTCGGCCGCCGGGTCCACCTCGTGCAGGATGCGCCGCAGGTCCAGGTAGACGGTGGAGTCGGAGTCGCCGGACTCGGTCGCCGGGACGGCGCGCAGGTCGCCGTCGTCGTTGACCACGAGCCGGGTGCCGTCGCCGCTGACCGCGAACCAGTCCAGGCCGGAGGCCAGCTCCGTCTTGCGGGCCTTGGTGAGGTCGAAGTACTCCAGGGTGGGCTTGCCGCTGGTGTCGGCCGGATTGGCGAAGGTCTCGCCGAGCGCGCCCGAGATCGGCCAGCGCAGCCACACCAGCCCGCCGCCGCTCACCGGGTAGAGGGCCGAGTACTTGGAGGCCGACACCGGGAAGGGCGTCACCCGGCTCTCCAGACCCTCCACCTCGACGGTGACCGCGCCGTCGCCGGACTCCGAGTCCCCCTCGACCGGGTCGAGTCCGCCCGCCGCGGGGCGGCCGTCGGGGGAGAAGGCGAAGGGGGAGGGGGTGGCCGAGGACAGCGGCACCAGGTAGGGGCGGCAGCCCAGCGGGAAGGACAGGTCGCCGGTGTGGACGTCGTAGACGGGGTCGAAACCGCGCCAGGACAGGAAGGCGAGGTAGCGGCCGTCCCGGGTGAAGACCGGACTCTCGTCCTCGAAGCGGCCGTTGGTGACGTCGATGACCGTGTGCGCGCCGGGTCCGGAGATCCGGGCCATCTTGATCTGGCGCAGCGAACGGCCGATGCCGGGGTGCGACCAGGTCAGCCAGCAGCCGTCGGGGGAGAAGGCGAGGTCGGTGACGGGCCCGTTCTCGGACCGGATCAGCTCGCTGGCCTCCCCGTTGGACTCCTCCGTGGCGTCGATGAGGAGCAGCCGCCCGTCGTTGGAGGCGATCGCGAGCCGCTCCCCGTCCGGATCGGAGAGCAGTTCCAGTACGCGGCCCACCGCGCCGGAGGCGAGCCGGCGGGGCTCGCGGTCGCCCGAGGCGCGGGGCAGGTAGGCGATCTCGATCGCGTCCTCGCCCTCGGCGTCGGTCACGTACGCCACCTGCCCGCCGCTGCCGAGCATCTCGGGCAGCCGGACCCGTACGCCCGGGGTGTCGGCGATGGTGCGGGCGGGCCCGTCGCGGTGCGTGAGCCAGTACAGGCTGCCGCGCACGACGACGGCGCTGGCCCGCCCGGTGGCGTCCACGGAGAGGGAGTCGACGTGGCTGGCGGCCGGGACCTGGTAGCTGCGGCGGCCCGCGCGGGGGCCGCCGAGGCGGACCTCCAGCTTGCGCGGGGTGGCGCCGGGGGCCAGCGACTCCACGATCCACAGGTCGCCGGCGCACTGGTAGACGATCCGGGAGCCGTCGCTGGAGGCGTGCCGGGCGTAGAAGTCCTCGTGGTCGGTGTGCCGGCGCAGGTCCGTGCCGTCGGGCAGGCAGGAGTAGACGTTGCCGATGCCCTCGTGGTCGGAGAGGAAGGCGATCCGGCCGTCCACGAACATCGGGGAGTCCAGGTGGCCTTCGACGCCCTCCAGCAGCCGCTCGCCGTGCAGCCACAGCCGGCCGGTGGCGCCGCCGCGGTAGCGCTTCCACGCGGCGGGCTCGTGCGGGGGCTTGCCGGTCAGCAGCAGGGTGCGGCGCTCGCCCGGCTCCTCTGCGCCCCCGTCACGGTGTGGTGCCTCGTCGTGGACGGCGATGTCGGAGACGGGCCCCCAGGGGAGCCGGCCGCCGGGGCTGCCGTCGGTGGGGAGGGTGTACGCCCAGGCGAAGTAGGAGAAGGGCTGGCCGTGCGAGGAGACGGCCAGGATGTCGCTGCGGCCGTCCTTGTCGGGCGGGGTCCAGCCGCAGACCCGGGTGTCGGTGGCGCCCCAGTAGCTGAGGCGGCGGGCCGGGCCGCCGGAGACGGGGGCGAGGTGGATCTCGGGGTCGAGGCTGCGCCAGGTGGTGAAGGCGATGTGCTTGCCGTCGGGGGAGAACCGGGGGTGGCCCACCCGGGTCCGGTCGACGGTGATCCGCCAGGCCCGGCCCGCGGGCTCTCCGGGAGGTACCAGGGGTGCCACCCAGAGGTCGTCCTCGGTGGCGAAGCACAGCAGATCGTCGTGGAGATGGGGGAACCGGAGGTACGCCGCGTCGTGACTCACCCCCCAATGCTTTCCGCGCGGAGGGGGGCTGGCAACTCGTACAGGTGATCCATGCGGCCTTCCGCGAGGGCGGCGCGAGGCCTTGGGGGCGTGACCGACACCACTCCACAAGCGAAACGGAACGGTTTCGTTTCGCTTGGAGTTCGGGGTATGGTCGATCCGTACGAAACGGTTTCGTTCGGTTGGGCAAGGTCGGGAGGAGACGCCGGGATGGTCGAAGAGGTCATGTCGCGTCGCAGCCGGATCACCCCCGAACGGGAAGCCGAACTGCACGGAGCGGTCCTCGACCTGCTCCGCGAGGTCGGCTACGAGGCGCTGACCATGGACGCGGTCGCCGCCCGTACGAAGTCCAGCAAGGCCACCCTCTACCGCCAGTGGGGGAGCAAGCCCGAGCTGGTCGCGAAGGCCCTGCGCTGCACCCAGCCGGTCTCCCTCCGGGAGATCGACACGGGCAGCATCCGCGGGGACTTCGGGGTCATGATCGAGAACTCCGACGACGCCCAGATGGCGAAGGACACCGCGCTGATGCGGGGCCTGACCCACGCGGTGCACGAGAGCCCCGAGCTCCACAAGGCGCTACGGGACCTGCTGGTCGATCCGGAGATCAACGGTCTGCAGGAGATGCTGCAAAGAGCGGTCGCCCGGGGTGAGATCGCCCCGGACTGTCCGGCCCTGGCCTTCGTTCCGCACATGCTCATCGGGGCGTTCATCGCCCTTCCGCTCATCGAGGACCGGTCCGTCGACCGGACGTTCCTCGGTGACTTCATCGACGCCGTGGTCTTCCCCGCCCTCGGCGTCTGATCCCGCCCGGCCGCTCACCTGCCCGGCTGCCCACCCAGGCAGCCGCCCGCCCGCGCTGTCCCCGCGCTCGAATTCCTGCCTGCCCTGACACGCCGCTCTCGTCGTCGGTACGGCATTCCATGCCCTGATCCATCCCACGACCCGAACGGGAGAACCACCGACGTGGCCACCTTCCTTTACCGACTCGGCAGGGGTGCCTTCCGGCGCCGCCGATTCGTCGCCCTCGTCTGGGTGGCGCTGCTGTTCGTCGCCGGCTTCGGCGCGGCATCCGCGTCCGCACCCACCTCAGGCTCGTTCTCCATACCCGGCACCGAGGCGCAGAAGGCCTTCGACCTGCTGGACCAGCGCTTCCCGGGGATGGCCGCCGACGGCGCCACCGCCCGCATCGTGATCAAGGCCCCGGCCGGCGAGAAGGTCGACTCCGCGGCCGTCAAGCCGCAGGTCGAGAAGATCGTCAGTGAGCTGAAGGACGGTCCGGGCAAGGACCAGATCTCCTCGGTCACCAGCCCGTACGAGGCCAAGGCCGTCAGCGAGGACGGCTCCACCGCCTACGTGAGCGTCAAGTACAAGGTCAGCGGCATGGAGCTGACGGACGCCACCCGCGAGGCCCTCACGGAGTCCACCACGGCCGCCAAGGCCGACGGACTGAACGTCCAGATCGGCGGCGACGCCCTGCAGGCCGCCCCCGAGACGGGCTCCGGCGAGATCATCGGCATCGCGATCGCCGCGATCGTCCTCGTCATCACCTTCGGCTCGCTCATCGCCGCGGGCCTGCCGCTGCTGACCGCGCTCATCGGCGTGGGCATCGGCATCTCCTCCATCACCGCGCTCGCCAACGTGCTGGACCTCGGCTCCACCACCTCCACCCTCGCGATGATGATCGGCCTCGCCGTCGGCATCGACTACGCCCTCTTCATCGTCTCCCGCTACCGCGCGGAGCTCGCCGAGGGCCGCGAGCGCGACGAGGCCGCCGGCCGCGCCGTCGGAACCGCCGGCTCCGCCGTCGTCTTCGCCGGTCTGACCGTGGTCATCGCCCTCGTGGGCCTGGCCGTCGTCAACATCCCCATGCTCAGCAAGATGGGCTTCGCCGCCGCCGGCACCGTGGTCATCGCCGTCCTCGTCGCCCTGACGCTGGTCCCGGCCATGCTCGGATTCGCCGGCAAGAAGGTGCTGCCCGCCGGCACCAAGTCCCGCTTCCTGGGCAAGGGCAAGGGCAAGACGGCCGCCGAAGGTGCCGAGGCCAAGCCCAACGGCGGCACCCGCTGGGCCCGCTTCATCCTGCGCCGCCCCGTCATGGTGCTGCTCGCGGGCGTGATCGGCCTCGGCATCGTCGCCGTCCCGGCGAGCAAGCTGGAGATGGGCCTGCCGGACGACGGCGCCCAGCCGGTGTCCACCACCCAGCGCCAGGCGTACGACATGCTCTCCGACGGCTTCGGCCCCGGCTTCAACGGCCCGCTGATGGTCGTCGTGAACGGGGACAAGGCGCTCGCCGACGCGACGGTCGAGCGGATCAAGGGCCTGGACGGCGTGGCCGCGGTCATGCCGGCCACCCAGAACGAGGCCAAGGACGCCGCCGTCATCACGGTCGTCCCGAAGGACCGGCCGTCCTCCGTGCAGACCGAGGACCTGGTCCACGAGATCCGCGAGGGCAGCGACAGCGGCAAGGTGTTCGTCACCGGCGCGACCGCGATGAACATCGACTTCTCGCAGAAGATGAACGACGCGCTGCTGCCCTACCTGGCACTCGTCGTCGGCCTCGCCTTCCTGCTGCTGATGCTCGTCTTCCGCTCGATCCTGGTTCCGCTCAAGGCGGCGCTCGGGTTCCTGCTCTCGGTGGTCGCCGCCCTCGGCGCCGTCGTGGCGGTCTTCCAGTGGGGCTGGCTCGGCTCGCTCTTCGGGGTGGAGCAGACCGGTCCGATCATGTCGATGATGCCGATCTTCATGGTCGGCGTGGTCTTCGGTCTGGCCATGGACTACGAGGTCTTCCTGGTCACCCGCATGCGTGAGGCGTACGTCCACGGGGAGCGGCCGGGTCAGGCCGTCGTCACCGGGTTCCAGTACAGCGCCCGGGTGGTCGTGGCCGCGGCCGTCATCATGATCGCGGTGTTCTCCGGCTTCATGGGCGCCAGCGACCAGATGGTGAAGATGATCGGCTTCGGCCTGGCCATCGCCGTCTTCTTCGACGCCTTCGTCGTCCGCATGACCATCGTCCCGGCCGTCCTCGCGCTGCTCGGCCACAAGGCCTGGTGGCTGCCGAAGTGGCTCGACCGGATCCTGCCGAACGTGGACGTGGAGGGCGAGAGCCTGCGCAAGCACCTCGGCGACTCCGCGGACGGCTCCGGTCCCGACAAGGACCGCGAGCTGGCCAACGCCTGACCTTCGGTCGGCAGGAGCTACGTACGCAGAACGGCCCCGCACCCAAAGGTGCGGGGCCGTTCCGCGTGCCCGGCCGCCGTTCGGATCGGACCCGTCCGGATCGGGTGGGTCCGGATCGGGCGGGTCCGGCTGGGCCTAACGGGTGGCCGCGGGCGAGGGCGCGTACGTACGGCGCAGGAAGCGGCGCAGGACGGCGATGTCGAACTGGACCACCGCGACGCCCTCCGGGGAGTGGAACTCGACGACGGCCTGCACGCGCCCGCAGGGCCACACGCGTACGTCGCCGGTCCCGGTCGGGGCCTGGAGGCCGGCCTCCAGGAGGGCGCGGGGGAAGACCCACTCGTTGTCGGTGCCCTCGGGGGAGAGGTCGGCGGGGAAGACGATCCGCACGGCCAGCGGCTCGTCGGGGACGAAGCGCAGGACGACCGGGATGGCCCGGTAGAGGGGATCGTCGGTGATCACTCGGGCCCGAACCCGCTCCTCGACGAGGGGTGCCGTGGCGGTCGAGGCCCGGGTGGCGGTGGCACCTGCGGATGGATTCTCGGCGGCGGCTGACATCGACAAGACTCCTCTAATCGGAACATTTGCGTCCGTATTGCCCCCAGCCTCGCACATTCCCACGAATCCGCACGGGGCTATTTGTGACGTGACCGCTCTTGCCAATCGTTCGCAAGAAGGCCCTATTCTTGAACGGTTAAAGACTTTGTCAGCTCAACGGACCGGTCGCCGGACCGTTCGCCGGACCGCAGGAAGCGGAGCAGAACCATGCATGTGCCCGACGGCTTCATCGATGCCCCCGTCTCCATTGCCGCAGGTGTCGCCGCCGCCGGAGCCGTGGCGGTCAGCCTCCGGGGCGCCCGCCGGGAGCTCGACGAGCGCACCGCACCGCTCGCCGGCCTCGTGGCCGCCTTCATCTTCGCCGTGCAAATGCTCAACTTCCCCGTCGCGGCCGGAACAAGCGGCCACCTGCTGGGAGGCGCGCTCGCCGCGATCCTCGTCGGCCCCTATACGGGTGTGCTGTGCGTGTCCGTGGTCCTGCTCATGCAGGGCCTCCTGTTCGCCGACGGCGGCCTGACCGCCCTCGGCGTCAACATCGTCACCATGGGCGTCGTCACCGTGGTCGTCGCCTACGCCGTCTTCCGCGCCCTGGTCAAGCTGCTGCCCGACAGCCGCCGCTCGATCACCGTCGCCGCCTTCGCCGGAGCCCTGCTCTCCGTGCCCGCCGCGGCCGCCTTCTTCACCCTCCTCTACGCCCTCGGCGGCACCACCGACGTCCCCATCGCCAAGGTGTTCGGTGCCATGGTCGGCGTCCACGTCCTCATCGGCATCGGCGAGGCCGTCATCACCGCCGCCACCGTCGGCGCCGTGATCGCCGTCCGCCCCGACCTGGTCCACGGCGCCCGCGGCCTGTCGGCCCCGCTGAAGCTGCGCGTCGGCGGCGAACTGGTCGACGCCCCGGCCGCCTCCGCGGCCGTGCCGGTCGCCGCCCGCTCCACCAAGCCCGTGTGGATCACCGGCCTCGTCGCCGCGCTGGCGCTCGCCGGCATCGTCTCCTTCTACGCCTCCTCCAGCCCGGACGGACTGGAGAAGGTCGCCGCGGACAAGGGCATCGACCAGAAGGTCACCGAGCACGCGGCCGCCGACTCCCCGCTCGCCGACTACAGCGTCAAGGACGTCTCCGACGCCCGCCTGTCCGGCGGCCTCGCCGGAGTCATCGGCGTGGGCGCGACCGTCCTCGTCGGCACCGGCGTGTTCTGGACCGTGCGCCGCCGCCGCGCTGCCGACCTGACGGCCGCCTCCACTTCCGTACCGGCCGCCTGACATGGGCGCGGGCCACGCCCACAAGCTCTACCGGCCGGGGAACTCCCCGGTCCACGACCTGCCGCCGCACTGCAAGCTCGCCGCGACCTTCGGTTTCGTGGCCGTCGTCGTGTCCACGCCCCGCGAGGCGGTCTGGGCCTTCGGGCTGTACGCCGTCCTCATCGCGGTGGCCACCGCCGTGGCCCGGATCCCGCTCGGCTTCCTGCTGCGCCGCCTCCTGATCGAGGTGCCCTTCGTCGCCTTCGCCGTCCTGATGCCCTTCGTGGCGCAGGGGGAGCGGGTGGAGGTCCTCGGCATGTCGCTCAGCGTCTCCGGCCTCTGGGGTGCCTGGAACGTCCTGGCCAAGGGCACCCTCGGCGTGGCCGCGTCCGTGCTCCTGGCCTCCACCACCGAACTGCGCGCCCTGCTGCTGGGCCTGCAGCGGCTCAAGCTGCCGCCGCTGCTCGTCCAGATCGCCTCCTTCATGATCCGGTACGGGGACGTCATCAGCGACGAGCTGCGCCGGATGTCCATCGCCCGCCGCTCCCGCGGCTTCGAGGCGCGCGGCATCCGGCACTGGGGGGTCCTCGCGAAGACCGCCGGGGCCCTGTTCATCCGCTCCTACGAGCGCGGCGAGCGGGTCTACCTCGCGATGGTCAGCCGCGGCTACGCCGGCTCCATGCCGGTGATCGACGAGGTGGCGGCCACCCGCACGCAGTGGGCGTACGCGGCCGCGCTCCCGGTGACGGCACTCGCCGTCTGTCTGATGGGATGGTCTCTGTGAACGCAGCCCCGGCCCCGGCCCCCACCCCGCCCTCGCTGGAAGTCTCCGGCCTCGCCTACGCCTACCCCGACGGCCACCAGGCCCTCTTCGGGGTCGACCTCACGGTCGGGCACGGGGAGCGGGTGGCGCTGCTCGGTCCCAACGGCGCCGGCAAGACCACCCTGGTGCTGCACCTCAACGGCATCCTCACCGGCGGCGTCGGCACCGTGAGCGTGGCCGGGCTGCCCGTGGAGAAGCGCAACTTCGCCGAGATCCGCCGCCGGGTCGGGATCGTCTTCCAGGACCCCGACGACCAGCTGTTCATGCCGACCGTCCGGGAGGACGTGGCCTTCGGCCCGGCCGCCGCGGGGCTGCGCGGCGCCGAGCTGGAGGAGCGGGTGCGCGGCGCCCTGGAGCAGGTCGGGATGGCGGCCTTCGCGGACCGGCCCCCGCACCACCTGTCCTTCGGTCAGCGCCGCCGGGTCGCGGTGGCGACCGTACTGGCCATGCGGCCCGAGATCCTCGTACTGGACGAGCCGTCCTCCAACCTGGACCCCGCCTCGCGCCGCGAGCTCGCGGACATCCTGCGCTCGCTGGACGTCACCGTGCTGATGGTCACGCACGACCTGCCCTACGCGTTGGAGCTCTGCCCGCGCGCGGTGATCCTCAGCGAGGGGACCATCGTGGCGGACGGCCGCACCCAGGACGTGCTGTGCGACGAGGCGCTGATGCGGGCGCACCGCCTGGAGCTGCCCTTCGGCTTCGACCCGCGCTCGGTATCGGTGGGATGAGCACAGCGGTGGGATGAGCACAGTGGTGGGATGAGCCCAGCGGTGGCATAAGCGCCGGTCGGAGGTTGTTGCACACCGCGTGGACATCAAGGGTGTGGTGGCGGAGGGCTTCGAGCCCGTCAGGGACGCGTTCGAACGCAACTTCCAGGTGCTCGGCGACCGGGGCGCGGCCGTGGCCGTCTACCGCGACGGGCACAAGGTCGTGGACCTGTGGGCCGGCACCAAGGACGCCGAGGGCACCGAGCCCTGGGGCGAGGACACCGTGCAGATCGTCCGCTCCGCGACCAAGGGCGTGGCCGCGGCCGTCCCCCTGCTGCTCCAGCAGCGCGGACTGCTGGACCTGGACGCGCCGGTGAGCTCGTACTGGCCGGAGTTCAAGGCGGGCGGCAAGGAGCGGACCAGGGTGCGCGACCTGCTCGCGCACCGCGCGGGCGTTCCGGCCCTGGACCGGGGGCTGACGGTGGCCGAGGCCGCTGACGGGGTCTCCGGAGCGCGCGCGGTCGCCGCCCAGCAGGCCTTCTGGGAGCCCGGCACCGAGCACGGCTACCACGCGCAGACCTTCAGCTGGCTGCTGTCCGAGCTGGTGCTGCGGGCGACCGGCCGCACGCTGGGGGGCATCCTGGCCGAGGAGATCGCGGAGCCGCTGGGCCTGGACTTCTGGATCGGCCTGCCGGAGTCCGAGGAGCACCGGGTGGGCCGGGTGGCGCCGGTCGATCCGCCGGAGAGTGCGGGCACGCTCAGGACCCGGCCGAAGCGAAACGTTTCCGCGGCCTACGCCGATCCGGACTCCCTCACCCGCCGCGCCTTCGCGGCCATCCATCCGCTGCCGGACGAGAACGACCCCGCCTACCGGGCGGCCGAGCTGCCGGCCTCCGCGGGCATCGGCACGGCCCGCGCCCTGGCCCGCTTCTACGCGGCCACCATCGGCGTGGTGGAGGACGGCGCGCGGATCTTCACCCCGGCCACCACCGCGCTGGCCGGCAAGGAGTTCTCCTCGGGCCCCGACCGCGTGCTGGTGGTCAACACCCGCTTCGGCCCCGGCTACATGCTGCACGGCCCGGCCTCCCCGCTGCTGTCCCCGGCCTCCTTCGGGCACCCGGGCCGCGGCGGCTCGCTGGCCTTCGCGGACCCGGAGGCGGGCATCGGCTTCGGCTACGTCACCAACGCCCACGCCAAGTCGGTCACCGCCGACCCGCGCGCCCAGGCCCTGGTCCGGGCCGTCCGCTCGGCGCTGTAGCCCGGCCCGCGAAAGGGCGTCGCACGGGCGGGGCGGGGAGCGCTAGCGTGCCGTCATGACGACGACCACACATCCCCTCTTCGCCGAAGCCCTCGCCGCACTGGGTCTGGAGCCGGGCGTACGGAGCTTCCCCGACGGGACCCGGACCGCCGCCGACGCGGCCGCCGCGATCGGCTGCGAGCTCAGCCAGATCGTGAAGTCGCTGATCTTCGCCGCCGACGGGGTTCCCGTACTGGTCCTCATGGACGGGGCCTCCCGGGTCGACGTGGAGGCGGTGCGCCGCGAGCTCGGCGCGGGCGCGGTGACCCGGGCGGACGCGGCCCTGGTCCGGGAGACCACGGGCTACGCCATCGGAGGGGTGCCGCCCTTCGGCCACCGCACCCGCACCCGGGTCCTCGCGGACCGCTCCCTGCTGGCCCACGACGTGGTCTGGGCGGCCGCGGGGACCCCGCACACGGTGTTCCCGATGGAGCCGCGCGAGCTGATCCGGCACGCGGGCGCCGCGCTGGCCGACGTACGGGAGAACTGACCCCCGGGCGAGCCCCCGGATCCCCGGGGTCAGCCCGCGTTCAGGACGGCCGCCACGATCGGGCCCGCCGCGTCGCCGCCGTGGCCGCCGCCCTCGACCATCGCCGCGGCCGCCACGTCGCCGCTGAAGCCGGTGAACCAGCTGTCCGGGTTCTGCGCCCCGTCGACCTCCGCCGATCCGGTCTTCGCGCCCTTGTCGGAGCCGTGGACCGCGGACATCGCGCCCTGGGCGGTGCCCGCGGTGGCCGTCAGCTTCATCATCCGCACCAGCTGCGCCGCCACCGAGGGCTTCATCCGCCGGGTGGCCCTGGCGAGCTCGCGGTCGTCCAGCGAGGCCTTGACGACGACCGGCTGGCGGAACACCCCGGTGCGGGCGGTCGCCGTGATCGAGGCCATGGTCAGCGGGTTCATCTGGATCTGGCCCTGGCCGATGTACGCGGCGGCCGCCGCCGGCCCGGTGGCGGCCGGGACCTTGCCGTCGACGGTGGGCACGCCGACCTTCCACTCGACGCCCTCGCCGATGCCGAAGACCTCACGGGCCTCCTTCGGGAGCGCGTCGTCGTCGTCGACCGGCAGGATCTGCTTGATGAAGGCGGTGTTGCAGGACTGGGCGAAGCTCGTCGCGAAGGTCTCGCCCTCGAGCTTGAAGCCCTTCAGGTTCTTGAAGGTCTTGCCGCCCCACTGCACCTCCGCCGGACACGGGGCGACCTTGTCCGCCGCCACCAGGCCGCGGTCCAGCAGCATCGCGCCGGTCACGATCTTCATCGTGGAGCCGGGTGCGCGGGCCCCGCTGAGGGACGCGGGGAAGCCGTCCGAGCGGTGGTCCGCGACGGCCAGGACGTTGCCGGTGCTCGGCTGGACGGCGACCACCGAGGCCTGCGGGAACTTCAGGACCGCCTTCTCGGCGGCGGCCTGGACGTCCGCGTCCAGGACGGTCTGGATCTGCCCGGCCTTCCCCTCGACCAGCGTCAGCAGGGTCCGCCGGGGGGCCTCCTGGGCGACCGGCTCGATCCACAGCTCGGCGCCGACCGTGCCGCCCAGCCGCTCCCCGTACTTCGTGCGCAGGCTGTCGAGCACCGGGCGCAGCGAGGGGTACTTCTCGGCCGTCAGCTCCCTGCCCTTGCGGTCGACGGCCTTGACCGGCGGGCTGGCCGGGGCGCCGCCGCGCAGCCTCTCGCCCTTCTGGAGCTGCGGGTGGAGCACCGAGGGCTGCCAGTCGACGAGCGGCAGCCCCGTGGTGTTGCCGCGGACCACGGTCAGCTTGGACTCGTAGGCGAGGGGCTTGGTGACGCCCTCGTAGGTGACCTCCGCCGCGACGGAGTACGCCACCGTGGTCCCGGTCTGCGCGCCGGGGGTGATCGCGACCTTGGAGACGTAGGCCTTGGCCGTGAGATCTGCGAGGGCGACCTGCGCCTCCGCCGGGTTGTTCGTGAGATCGGCACCGGCCCGGGCGTCGCCGGCCGCCCACGCGGTGAAGAAGGCCCGGGCGGTCTCGGCGGCGTCCTTGTCGCTGACCGGCCCGGTGCCCTTGGCGGGCACCGCCGGTCCGGTCGCGCTCGTGCTCTTGACGTCCCCGTCGCCGGTGTCCCCCACCAGCGCGTACACCCCGTAGACGGCCCCGCCCAGCATCGCGAGGAAGGCCCCGCCGACGACGGCTCCCTTTGCAGCCCCGTTCATTCCCGCTCCCCGTTCCCGTGTCCCCTACCCCGGCCCTTGGATGCTGAACGCGTTCAAGAACCCTGTGGAGTAGACCTTACGCCGAACAGACACGCGATTCAGGGGTTTGGTTGCTTGCCCGGGGCGACCGGGACCACAGCCGCCCCGCTACACCCAGGTGTCCAGCCACATCCGGTTCTGCCAGGAGTCCATCGGGATGGACTGGCCCGTGTAGATGGGCCAGAAGTAGATGAAGTTCCACACGATCAGGAGCACCAGGACGCCCGCCGCCACCGCGCCCAGGGCGCGGCGGCGTTCCGAAGAGCCGGCCGGGCCGAGCAGGGCGCCGATCATCATGGCCACCGCCAGGCACAGGTACGGGACGAAGACCACCGCGTAGAAGAAGAAGATGGTCCGCTCCTGGTAGTTGAACCAGGGCAGCAGGCCCGCGCCGAGCGCGCAGGCGATCGCGCCCGCCCGCCAGTCGCGGCGGAAGAACCACCGCCACAGCACGTACAGCAGCGCGAAGCAGCCCGCCCACCACAGCAGCGGCGTGCCGAGCGCCAGCACCTCGCGGGCGCACTTGGCCGTCTCCGTCGCCGGGCAGCCGTCGGTGCCGGGCGAGGGGGACTCGTAGAAGTACGAGACGGGACGGCCCAGGACCAGCCAGCTCCACGGGTTCGACTCGTAGGTGTGGCCCGAGGTCAGGCCCACGTGGAACTTGTAGACCTCCGTCTCGTAGTGCCACAGGCTGCGCAGCCACTCCGGTACGAAGGACCACGAGCTGTGCTGGTCGTTCTTGGCGGCCCAGTCGCGGAAGTAGCCGCCCTTGCCGTTGTCGGGGGAGAGGATCCAGCCCAGCCACGAGGCCACGTAGACGGAGATCGCCACGGGGACGAGGGAGAGGAAGGCGCCCCAGCTGTCGCGGCGCAGCATCGCCAGGTACGGGGTGCCCGCGCCCGCCGTGCGGCGGGCCGCCGCGTCCCACAGGACGGTCAGCACGCCGAAGAAGGCGAGCACGATCAGGCCGTTCCACTTCGTGCCGAAGGCCAGGCCGAGGCTGATCCCGGCCAGGAGCCGGTACGGGCGCCAGCCCAGCTTCAGCGTCTCCGCGATGTGGGCGTCCGGCCGGGTCCGCCCCTCCTCGTCCACCGGGAGCGCGGCGGCGAGCCGGGCCCGCGCCTTGTCCCGGTCGACGACGAGCGCCCCGAAGGCGCCCAGCACGAAGAACATCAGCACCAGGTCGAGCAGGGCGGTCCGGCTCATCACCAGGTGCAGGCCGTCCACGGCCAGCAGGAGGCCGGCCAGGCAGCCCAGGAAGGTGGAGCGGAAGAGGCGGCGGCCGATGCGGCACAGCATCAGCACCGACAGGGTGCCGAGCAGCGCGGTCATGAACCGCCAGCCGAAGGGGTCGAAGCCGAACATCCACTCGCCCAGGCCGATCACCCATTTGCCGACCGGCGGGTGCACGACGTAGCCCGGGTCCAGGGGGAGGGGCACGCCGTTCGGGTTGGCGAGGATCGACTTGTCGATGTCCTTGGGCCAGCTCGCCTCGTAGCCCTGCTGGATCGTGGCCCAGGCGTCCTTGGCGTAGTACGTCTCGTCGAATATCACCGCCTTCGGGGTGCCCAGATGGGCGAACCGCAGCACCCCCGCGACCAGCGCGACCAGCAGCGGCCCGGCCCACGCCAGCACCCGCTCCCAGCGCACCGCCGCGGCCGGCCCGATCCCGATCTGCGCCCACAGCTGGGCGGACGGCCGTGCGTACGGGGGCACCAGGCGGGTGCCGACGTCCGACTGCCGTTTGGCCCCGGCGGGCTGCACGTAGCCGAAGCCGCGCAGCCGGCGCAGCCAAGCGGACGGCTGGTCGGCGGGGTCGGGGCCGGGCCCGGCCTCGGTGGCGGGCGGGGCCCCCGCAGGGCTGGGCGGCGGCGTCGCGGTACTGGTCACCGGCACATCGTAGGGAACGACCCTGTGCCGGACCCAGGGGGACGGGAGTGTGGGGCGCGGCGGTTGGGGCGGCTGAGAGGATGGGGCGGTGACCACTGAGCAGCCCCGCACCGCCGAAGCCCCCTCCCCGGCCCCCTCCACGGCGTCTTCCACGGCGTCTTCCGGCGTGCCGGGGGTCGGCGTCCTCGTCCTCGCCGGGACCCCCATCGGAGACCTCGCCGACGCACCGCCGCGGCTCGCCTCCGAGCTGGAGCGGGCCGATGTGATCGCCGCCGAGGACACCCGGCGGCTGCGCAGGCTGACCCAGGGGCTCGGCGTGTACACCACCGGTCGCGTCCTGTCCTACTTCGAGGGCAACGAGTCCGCGCGCACCCCCGAGCTGGTCGAGGCCCTGGAGGCCGGCAAGCGCGTCCTGCTGGTCACGGACGCCGGCATGCCCTCGGTCTCCGACCCCGGCTACCGGCTCGTCGCCGCCGCCGTGGAGAAGGACATCAAGGTCACGGCCGTACCCGGGCCCTCCGCCGTCCTCACCGCGCTCGCCCTCTCCGGGCTGCCCGTCGACCGCTTCTGCTTCGAGGGCTTCCTGCCGCGCAAGGCCGGCGAGCGTCTCGGCAAGCTCCGCGAGCTCGCCGCCGAGCGCCGCACCCTCGTCTACTTCGAGGCCCCGCACCGGCTCGACGACACCCTGGCCGCCATGGCCGAGGTCTTCGGCGCCGACCGGCGCGCCGCCGTCTGCCGCGAGCTGACCAAGACCTACGAGGAGATCAAGCGCGGCGGGCTCGGCGAACTGGCCGCCTGGGCCGCCGAAGGCGTGCGCGGGGAGATCACCGTGGTCGTCGAGGGCGCCCCGGCCGCGGTCCCCGGCGATGTGGACGCCGAGGAGCTGGTGAACCGGGTACGGGTGCGCGAGGAGGCGGGGGAGCGACGCAAGGAGGCCATCGCGGCGGTCGCCGCCGAGGCCGGGGTACCCAAGCGCGAGGTCTTCGACGCGGTGGTCGCGGCAAAGAACGCGGCACAAAAGTCGCCGTGAGTCGGTAAAGAGCTAACCTGAAAAGCAAAGCTCAGACCGCGCACCGGGCGCTTTGGGCATGACTCGCCCAAGGACCGTCCAACAGTAGACAGGGCCTGATGCGCTCCCGCCCGAAGAGGCGTCCACTGGCAATGGCACCAGTGGAACAAGAGGAGCTGGCATGAGTGAGATCGCCGAACCCCAACCCGTCTCCGTACCCACCGCTTCTACCGTCACCGCCCCGGCCGCCGCTGCCGCGGTTCCCGCTCCCGCCGCCGTGCCGACCGTGCACGAGGCGTACTCCTTCGCCTGCATGAAGTGCGGCTACGGCTGGGAGCAGGGGTACGAGATCGAGCACCACACCGACGGCAGGGGCATGCCGTTCATCGTCTACACGGCGGACGGCGAGCGCGTCCCCTCCCCGCTGTCCAACCCGACCTGCATGAACTGCGGCGGCCACGTGGTGCGGATCATGCGGGAGGGCCAGGTCAAGTCCGTCATCGGCATGCTCGACCAGCTCTACCACCACCGCGCGGCCCCGGGGATCGCCGGCCCGGTGCCCGCCGGGTACACCGCGAAGACCCCCAAGCCCCGCAAGGCCGCCCTGCACGACGCCCCCGGGCCGGTCCCGGTGGAACGGCCCGGCCTGATGGCCCGGCTGCTGGGGTTCTTCCGCCGGTCATAAGATCGGCCGCATGAGCCGTAGTACGCCGAACGACGCACCGCCCCCGCTGCCGCAGCCGCTCCGGGTGGCGGTCGCCGACTCCCACACCCACCTGGACATGCAGTCCGGCACCGTCGAGGAGGGCCTCGCCAAGGCCGCCTCCGTCGGGGTGACGACCGTCGTCCAGGTGGGCTGCGACGTGAAGGGGTCCCGTTGGGCCGCCGAGACCGCCGCCGCGTACGAGAACGTCCACGCGGCCGTGGCCCTGCACCCCAACGAAGCCCCCCGGATCGTGCACGGGGACCCCGACGGCTGGTCGCGCCAAGGCGCCCGGACGGGCGGGGGCGAGGCCGCGCTCGACGACGCGCTCGCCGAGATCGAGGCCCTGGCGGCCCTGGCGCACGTGAAGGCCGTCGGCGAGACCGGCCTCGACTACTTCCGGACCGGCCCGGAGGGCATGGCCGCGCAGGAGCGGTCCTTCCGCGCGCACATCGAGATCGCCAAGCGCCAGGGCAAGGCCCTCGTCATCCACGACCGCGAGGCGCACGCGGACGTGCTGCGGGTCCTGCGCGAGGAGGGCGCCCCCGAGCGGACCGTCTTCCACTGCTACTCCGGCGACGCGGAGATGGCCCGGGAGTGCGCCGCCGCCGGCTACTACATGTCCTTCGCCGGGACCGTCACCTTCAAGAACGCGGCGCCGCTGCGCGAGGCCCTGGCGGTGGCCCCGCTGGAACTGGTCCTGGTGGAGACGGACGCCCCCTACCTCACCCCGGCCCCGTACCGCGGCAGGCCCAACGCGCCGTACCTCATTCCGCTGACCGTACGGGCCATGGCCGCGGTCCGCGGCATCGACGAGGACGCCATGGCGACGGCCCTCGCGGCCAACACGGCGCGCGCCTTCGACTACTGAGCGCGCCCGCCGCGCACCCGCCGCGCGCCCGCCGCTCACCCCCTCACCCGTTCGCCACGTTCCGTAGTCGTTCCGCTTTGTAGCGTGACGGTCGCTCCGCTAGGGTGCCGTGCCCGAAGCAGCCGGACGGACCAGTGGAGCGAGCGCGATGAGCGATGTGGCCTGGCCGGCCGGTGGACGCGACCCCTGGGCCACGGCCCCGGACCCGGACGCGGGACCAGGGTCGGACCCGGCCCCGGACCGGTACGAGCGGCCCGGGGCGGTGGGCACGGACCTGGCCGCGGGGCCGGGGGCGGGCGCGGACCGGGATCCGGGACCGTACGCGGACCCGTACCCGGCCCCGGGGCCGGCGGCGACGGATGCCGGCCCCGCCGCCGGACCGGGGCTCTACGGGGACCCTCACCCCTACGGGGGCCCGGGGACGGCGAACCCGGACCCCGATGCCGGAGCGGAACCCTTCCGGGACCCGGGACCGTACGAGGGTCCGGACGTCGACGTGTACGCGGGTCCGGGGGCGGCCCCGCACCTCGAGCCCGGGGTGCCGGCGCCCCGCGCCGGTGGGCGGCGGCGGACGGCGGCCGAGCCCGGGGCGGGCCGCCGGGCCCGCGGCCGGACCCCCGCCCCCGCGGCGGCCCCGGGGGCCGGCGCTGCCCAGGGCCTCGCTCCGGACCCCGCCCCGGAGGCGGAAGCCCCGGCCACCGGCCGTCGGCGGCGCAGCGCGCCGGCCGCGTCCTCGGACACCGCCTCCGCCCCGGCGGGGCCGGCCCCCGCGGGGACCGGTCGCCGCCGTGGCGGCCTCGGCACGGTGCCCGCCCCGGCCGCCCCGGCCCCATCCCCGGCCCCGGCCCCCGCTCCGAGGCGGCGTCGCGGCGCCGCCCCCGCTCCCCGCGACACCTGGCGGCGCATCGTGCCGCAGGCCCTGGTCGTCGCGTTCCTGGCGGGCGGCACCACCGCCTTCGTCGCCGCCGACAAGGCCGTACGCCTCACCGTCGACGGAGTCCCGCGGACCCTGCACACCTTCGCCGACGACGTGGACGAGCTGCTCGCCGCCGAAGGACTCGGCATCGGCCCCCACGACCTCGTCGCCCCCGCCGGGGCGCAGGTCCTCGGCGACGGGGACGAGATCGTCCTGCGCTACGGCCGCCCGCTGAACCTGACCCTCGACGGACAGCGGCGCGAGGTGTGGACCACCGCCCGCACCGTGGACGGCGCCCTGCGCCAGTTCGGCATCCGCGCCGAGGGCGCCTACCTCTCCGCACCCCGCACGGCCCCCGTCCCCCGGACCGGCCTGACCCTGGCCGTCCGCACCGAACGCAGCATCACCTTCATGGCCGACGGCCGCGAGCGGCCGATCCGCACCAACGCCGCCACCGTGCGGGAGGCCCTCGACGAAGCCGGGATCACCCTCCACGGCCAGGACACCACCTCCGTGCCCGCCGACTCCTTCCCGCGCGACGGCCAGACCGTCACCGTGCTCCGCATCACCGGCACCCGCGAGATCCGCGAGGAACGCATCCCCTACGCGACCGAGCGGGTCAAGGACCCCTCCCTCTTCGCCGGCACCGAAGTCGTCGAGCGCTCGGGGCGGCCCGGGGCGCGCAGGGTCACGTACGGCCTGCGCACCGTCAACGGGGTCCGGCAAAAGCCCCGCCGGATCGCCGAGGAGACCGTCCGCGAGCCCGTCAGCCAGCTCGTCAAGGTCGGCACCAAGCCGCTGCCGTCCTCCGTCCAGGGCGCGGACGGCCTCGACTGGGGCGCGCTGGCCCGCTGCGAGTCCGGCGGCCGGCCCGGTGCCACGGACCCCTCGGGGACGTACGGGGGGCTCTACCAGTTCGACGTACAGACCTGGCAGGCCCTCGGCGGCAGCGGCCGCCCGCAGGACGCTCCGGGCCCGGAACAGACGTACCGCGCCAAGAAGCTGTACGTACAGCGGGGGGCGAGTCCCTGGCCACACTGCGGCCGTACCCTTTATCGGTGAGCACCGCAGAGCAGCAGCCCGAATCCTCCGCGCCGGAGACCGCCCCGACCGAGACCGCCGCCCCCGAAACGTCCGCCCTCCTCGGAGCGGCCGACATCCGGGAGCTGGCCGCCGTACTCGGCGTACGGCCGACGAAGCAGAAGGGCCAGAACTTCGTCATCGACGCCAACACGGTGCGCCGCATCGTGCGCACCGCCGAGGTCCGGCCGGACGACGTGGTCGTCGAGGTCGGGCCGGGGCTGGGCTCGCTGACGCTCGCACTGCTGGAGGCCGCCGACCGGGTCGTCGCCGTCGAGATCGACGACATCCTGGCCGCCGCGCTGCCCGCCACCATCGAGGCGCGGATGCCGGAGCGCAAGGACCGCTTCACGCTGGTCCACTCCGACGCGATGCTGGTCAAGGAGCTGCCCGGACCGCCGCCGACCGCGCTCGTCGCGAACCTCCCCTACAACGTGGCCGTGCCGGTCCTGCTCACCATGCTCGACCGCTTCCCGAGCATCGAGCGGACCCTGGTCATGGTGCAGGCCGAGGTCGCCGACCGGCTCGCCGCCGAGCCCGGCAACAAGGTCTACGGAGTCCCCTCGGTCAAGGCCAACTGGTACGCGGACGTCAAGCGGGCCGGCGCCATCGGCCGCAAGGTCTTCTGGCCCGCGCCGAACGTCGACTCCGGGCTCGTCTCCCTGGTCCGCCGCGCGGAGCCGGTCAAGACCACCGCGACCAAGGCCGAGGTCTTCGCGGTCGTCGACGCGGCCTTCGCGCAGCGCCGCAAGACGCTGCGCGCGGCGCTGGCCGGCTGGGCCGGGTCGGCGGCCGGCGCCGAGGCGGCGCTGGTCGCGGCCGGGGTCTCCCCGCAGGCCCGCGGCGAATCCCTCACCGTCGAGGAGTTCGCGGCGATCGCCGAGCACAAGCCCGCCGCGGAGAGGCCCGCGCTGTGAGCGGGTCGGTCACCGTACGGGTCCCCGCCAAGGTCAACGTCCAGCTGGCGGTGGGCGCGGCCCGGCCCGACGGCTTCCACGACCTGGCGAACGTCTTCCTCGCGGTCTCCCTCTACGACGAGGTCACCGCGACCGCCGCCGGCGCCGGCGAGCTGACCGTGACCTGCGCCGGCCCGGACGCCGACAAGGTGCCGCTCGACCGCACCAACCTGGTGGCCCGGGCGGCGGAGATCCTCGCGGAGCGGGCCGGACTGAGCCCCGACGTGCACCTCCACATCGAGAAGCGGATCCCGGTGGCGGGCGGCATGGCCGGCGGCAGCGCCGACGGGGCGGGCGCCCTGCTCGCCTGCGACGCCCTCTGGGGGCTGAAGACCCCGGTGGAGGAACTCCTCGCCCTGTGCGCCGAGCTGGGCAGCGACGTGCCGTTCAGCCTGGTCGGCGGGGCGGCGCTCGGCACCGGGCGCGGGGAGATCCTGACCCCGGTCGAGGCGGGCACCTTCCACTGGGTGTTCGCGGTGGCCGACGGCGGCCTCTCCACCCCGGCGGTGTTCCGCGAGTTCGACCGGCTCACCGCAGGTACGGAGGTGCCCGTGCCGCAGGCCTCGCCGCCCCTCCTCGCGGCGCTGGCCTCCGGGGACCCCTCGGAGCTGGCCGCGAACCTCGCCAACGGGCTCCAGCCCGCGGCCCTCTCGCTGCGCCCGTCGCTCGCCGACACCCTCGCGGCCGGTACGGCGGCCGGGGCCCTGGCCGGGCTGGTCTCCGGCTCCGGCCCCACGACGGCCTTCCTGGTCCGTGACGCCGAGTCCGCGGCCAAGGTCGCGGCCGCCCTCGACGCCTCCGGCACCTGCCGCAGCACCCACCTGGCCACGAGCCCGTCCCCGGGCGCGACCCTTCTCTGACGCACGGCTCGCCCCGGGCCCGGGGCGCGGGCCTCGAGGTACCTAGGCGGGAATGAGTACCCGCGCCCTGTTGCCCGGCGGGCCCGCGCGGGAGCGTGGGCCCCATGGGAGCCAGCGCAAGTGACATCGCCAATGCCACCCCCGCCACGCGGGACCGTTACGTCGACCTGCTCCGGGTCGCCTCGCTCGGGACCGTCATCGCGGGGCACTGGCTGATGGCCGCCGTCAGCACCGACGGCATAGGGAACCTGCTCGCCGTCGTGCCGCCGCTCCAGGTGCTCACCTGGGCGCTGCAGGTGATGCCGGTGTTCTTCTTCGTCGGCGGGTTCTCGCACGCCCTGTCCTACCGGTCCCTCGCCCGCCGCGCCGACGGCCCCGTCTACGCCGCCTTCCTGCGGGCCCGGCTGCGCCGGCTGGTGCGGCCCACCCTCGTGTTCGTCGCCGTCTGGACCGCCGTCGCCCTCGTCGCGCAGCTCCTCGGCGGGGGCGGCGGGCGGCTGTCCGGGGCGGCGCTGCGGCTGGTCACGCAGCCGCTGTGGTTCATCGGGATCTACCTCGCGATGGTCGCCCTGACCCCGCCCCTGCTGAAGCTGCACGAGCGCCACGGCTGGGCCGCCTTCGGGGCCCTGGCCGGGGCCGCGGCCGCCGTCGACCTGCTGCGCTTCGCGGGCGGTGTCCCGTACGCCGAGTTCCTGAACTTCGCCTTCGTCTGGCTCGCCGTCCACCAGCTGGGCTTCCTGCGCGCCGACGGGCGCATCCGCCGCCCCGGCGCCCTCGCCGCCGCCGGGCTCGCCGGGGCCGTGGCGCTGGTGGCGTACGGGCCGTACCCGCTGTCCATGGTCGGGATGCCCGGGGAGAAGGTCTCCAACATGGCACCGCCCACCCTCGCCCTGCTCGCGCACGGGATCTGGCTGGTGGGCGCCGTGGAGCTGCTCCGGGGCCCCGCCGCCGCGTGGCTGGCCCGGCCCCGGGTCTGGCGCGGGGTGGTCGCCGCCAACGGGGTCGCCATGACGGCCTTCCTCTGGCACCTCACCGCGATGCTCGCCGTCTACGCCGCCCAGCTGGGCCTCGGCATCGCCCTGCCCGAGCCCGCAGGGCCGGCCTGGTGGGCCCAGGTCCCGGTCCGGTTCCTCGCCGCCGCCGCGCTGACCTGCGTACTCGTCGCGGTCTTCCGGCGCTTCGAGGCACCCGGTGCGAGCGGAACGCACCCCGGTTCCGGCCCCCGCGCCGCCCTCGGCACCGCGCTGTGCCTGCTCGGCGTCCTCGGGCTCTCCACGACCGGCCTCGGCGGGCTCCTGGAAGGCCACAGCGCCACCCTGATCGCCCTCCCGGTCACCGCGCCCGCCGCGATCGGCATGGCGCTGGGCGGCTGGCTGCTGGTGGAACGGTCCGGCACTTCGCGGAGGGTTAGGCTGAGGGGCTGATCCACACCCCTTCCCTGGAGCGCTCCTGATGGCCGTCAACCTGGTCAATGTCGAGGCAGTCAGCAAGGTGTACGGCACCCGTACCCTGCTCGACGGCATCTCCCTCGGCGTATCCGAGGGGGACCGGATCGGTGTCGTAGGCCGCAACGGCGACGGCAAGACCACCCTCATCCGCATGCTCGCCAAGCTGGAGGAGCCCGACACCGGCCGGGTCACCCAGAACAGCGGCCTGCACATGGGCGTGCTCACCCAGCACGACTCCCTCGACCCCAAGGCCACCGTCCGGCACGAGATCATCGGGGACATGGCCGACCACGAGTGGGCCGGCAACTCCAAGATCCGCGACGTCCTGACCGGCCTGTTCGGCGGGCTCGACCTGCCCGGCTTCGGGCAGGGCCTGGACACCGTCATCGGCCCGCTGTCCGGTGGCGAGCGGCGCCGCATCGCGCTCGCCAAGCTGCTCATCGCCGACCAGGACCTCCTCGTACTCGACGAGCCCACCAACCACCTGGACGTCGAGGGCATCTCCTGGCTGGCCAAGCACCTCCAGGAACGCCGCTCCGCACTCGTCTGCGTCACCCACGACCGGTGGTTCCTCGACCAGGTCTGCACCCGCATGTGGGACGTGCAGCGCGGTGACGTCCACGAGTACGAGGGCGGCTACAGCGACTACGTCTTCGCCCGCGCCGAGCGCGACCGCATCGCCGCGACCGAGGAGTCCAAGCGGCAGAACCTGATGCGCAAGGAGCTCGCCTGGCTGCGCCGCGGCGCCCCGGCCCGTACCTCCAAGCCGCGCTACCGCATCGAGGCCGCCAACGAGCTGATCGCCGACGTGCCGCCGCCGCGCGACAAGTCCGCGCTGATGAAGTTCGCGAACGCCCGCCTCGGCAAGACGGTGTTCGACCTGGAGGACGTGACCGTCCAGGCCGGCCCCAAGACCCTCCTCAAGCACCTCACCTGGCACCTGGGCCCCGGCGACCGCGTCGGTCTCGTCGGCGTCAACGGCGCCGGCAAGACCTCCCTGCTGCGCGCCCTCGGCGAGGCCGCCCGCACCCAGGGCGAGGTCCAGCCCGCCGCCGGCACGGTGACCGTCGGCAAGACCGTCAAGCTGGCCTACCTCTCCCAGGAGGTCGGCGAACTCGACCCGTCCCTGCGCGTCCTGGAGGCCGTGCAGCGCGTGCGCGACCGGGTCGACCTCGGCCAGGGCCGCGAGATGACGGCCGGCCAGCTGTGCGAGCAGTTCGGCTTCACCAAGGAGAAGCAGTGGACGCCCGTCGGCGACCTCTCCGGTGGTGAGCGGCGCCGGCTGCAGATCCTGCGCCTGCTGATGGACGAGCCCAACGTCCTGTTCCTCGACGAGCCCACCAACGACCTCGACATCGAGACCCTGACCCAGCTGGAGGACCTCCTCGACGGCTGGCCCGGGTCGATGATCGTGATCTCGCACGACCGGTTCTTCATCGAGCGCACCACCGACACGGTCATGGCCCTGCTGGGCGACGCGAGCCTGCGGATGCTGCCGCGCGGCCTCGACGAGTACCTGGAGCGCCGCCAGAAGATGATCGACGCGGCCTCCCCGGCGCCCGCCGCGGCCGCCGCCGGAAAGTCCTCGGCCTCCGGGGACGCGCGCGCCGCGAAGAAGGAGCTGCAGAAGATCGAGCGGCAGCTCAACAAGATGACGGACCGCGAGAGCAGCCTGCACGCCCAGATCGCCGAGAACTCCACCGACTTCGACAAGGTCGCCAAGCTCGACGCGGAGCTGCGCGAACTCATCTCGGGCCGGGACGAGTTGGAGATGCGCTGGCTGGAGCTCGCCGAGGACGCGTAGTCCCCGGGGCCCACGTGCCCCAACTGGCGGATAACAGCGGCATCACGGGCCGGTCCTCCCTTGGGTACAGGGGACGGACCGGCCCGGGCGGTTCCGGCCCGCAGTGATAGAAAGGGCTTCCTCCCACACCCGAAGCCGAAGGTATGCGCTGATGACCGAGCCGCCCCAGCCGCCGAACCAGCCGCCGAACCCTTCAGGTTACGGGCACCTCCCCGGGCCCCCGCAGCCCGGTTACGGGTTCCCGCCGCAGGCCGAGAACCCGTACGCGCAGCAGCCCCAGCAGCCCCAGCAGCCGCCCCAGCCGCAGGGTCCGTACGGGCAGCAGCCGCAGGGTCCGTACGGCCAGCAGCCGCCCGGGGGTTACGGCTTCCCGCCGCCCCCGCACACGGCCCCCGGCTTCCCCGGCGGGCCCGGCATGCCGCCGGCGCCGCCCGGCGGGCCGAAGAAGAAGAACCTCGCCGTGCTGATCGCGGCCGCCGTCGCCGGCGTGCTCGTCCTGGGAACCGGCGGCTACTTCCTCTTCTCCGGAGACGACAAGGGCAACGACAAGGTCATCGGGCAGGACACCACGCCGCCGCCCGTCGACGACAAGGCCTCGCCCTCCGCCTCCGTGGACAAGGGCGACGGCAGCGGCAACGGCGGCGAGGAGGAAGAGGACCTCAACGCCGGCCGCAAGCAGGGCGAGAGCAAGGTCCTCTGGCTCAAGACGAGCAAGATCGACGGCCCCGGCTCGGGCGTCGACTCCAAGGGGCAGTGGATCGTCGGGGACACCGTCGTCAAGACCGTCTGGAAGTCGGTCACCGGCTACGGCGTCAAGGACGGCAAGGAGAAGTGGACCCTCGCCCTCCCCGCCGTGATCTGCGGGGTCACCGACATGACCGCGGACGGCAAGACCGTCGTCATGTACGAGAACGGCGACTCCAGCGGCGCCGACTGCAACATGATGCGGATGATCGACCTCAAGTCCGGCAAGGAGGGATGGACGAAGGAGGTGCCGAAGGAAAACCTCTTCGACATCATGACCTCCCCGGACCTCGCCCTCACCGGTGACGCCCTCGTCGTCAACCGGACGGGCACGAGCAGCGCGTTCAAGGTCAGCACCGGGGACAAGCTCTTCACCAACAAGCGGGATCAGGGCTGCCAGCCCGGCGACTTCGTCGCGATGAACGGGAAGATGCTCGCCGTCGCCACGTGCAATGACGCGGACAAGACCGTCCAGGTCATGGACGCCGACCCGGCCACCGGCAAGAACACCTGGATCTACAAGCTCCCCAAGGGCTTCGACGTCGAGAACGTCTACTCGCTCGACCCGATCGTCCTCGACCTCGGCAACAGCGAGACCAAGGAGCGCTCCATCGTGGTCCTCGGACCCGACGGCAAGCAGCGCGCCACCGTCGCCGGCGAAGGCACCTTCCCGGTCGGCTGCGGCGGCCTCTTCAGCTTCAACCGCTCGCTCCAGAGCTGCGGTTCCTCCTACGTGGACGCGAACACCCTCTACCTGCCCACCAAGGCCGACATCGGCAAGGCGAACGAGATCGTCGCCTTCGACCTCGGCACCGGCAAGGTGAAGTGGCGCACCCCGGCGGGCGAAGGACGCACCCTCACCCCGCTGAAGGCGGCGGGCGGCCAGGTCTTCGTCTACCGCGAGGCGGAGAGCGACAAGGGCGGCGAGGTCCTCACGATCCCGGCCGCCGGAGGCACGCCCACCGCGGTCCTGCGCAACCCGTCCGGGGCCGCGGCCCCGGTGGAGAGCTCCTTCTACTCCCCGAACGTGGACTACGTGGACGGCCGGCTGTTCATCTCGTCCTCCCACCTGGAGGCCAAGAACAAGAGCGAGAAGTTCCTGATGGTCTTCGGCAAGTGAGAGCCCGCCCCACAGCGCACGAGCAGTCCGCCGAGCAGTCCGCCGAACCGCCCACCGAGAGGCAGTAGCACCGATGAGTACCCCGCCGCCCCCCAGCCAGCCGCCCTCCGGCGGGTTCGGCGCGCCCGAGGACCAGCCGTCCGGTGGATTCGGCGGGCCGCCGCCGGTGTCCCCGCAGATGCCCCCGGCCATGCCGGCCGGCCCCCCGCCCCCGCCTCCGGCCATGCCGCCGACGGTCCCGGCCGGACCGCCCGCGGGGCAGGCCTCGTACGGCTATCCGCAGGAGCCGTACGGCTACCCGCAGCAGCAGCCGCAGCCCGTCACCGCGCCCATGTACGCGGCCCCGAGCCCGGCGGCGCCCGCCGGCGGCGGCGGCAACGACGTCCGTACCCAGCTGATGATCGTCGGCGCGGCCCTCCTGGCCATCGTCCTCATCGTCGGCGGCGGCTTCTGGTACGTCGGCGACGACAAGGGCTCCGCCGACCCGGCCGTGGCCGACGGCGGCGCGAGCCCCGGCACCGGCGGCGACAAGGCACCGGGCGGCGGCGGCAGCGAGAAGGTGCCGTCCAAGACCAAGTCGAAGACCCTGGTCAACCTCCCGATGCCGGAGTCGAAGGAGATCGTCCAGATCCCCGGCTCCTGGCTCACCGACACCACCTACGCCAAGTCCGACATGGGCAAGATCGTCGGCTACAACGTGGCCGACGGCGCCAAGAAGTGGGAGATCCCGCTCGGCGCCAACGTCTGCGCCGCGAGCCGCTGGGTCTCGGACAACAAGACGGCGATCCTCTTCGACGCGGCCCTGCCGACGGCCGAGAAGAAGTACCAGCCGTGCAACCAGGTCGGCGTCATCGACCTGAACTCCGGCAAGCTCCTGTGGAAGGCCTCCACCAAGGTCCAGGGCGGCGGCGAGAAGCCGATCGAATACGACGAGGTGACCGTCAGCGGCCAGACCGTGGCCGCGGGCGGACTGAACGGCGGCTCCGCCTGGAACCTCGCCGACGGCAAGCCCCTGTGGACGCCCAAGGTCGACGCGGACGACTGCAAGGACCAGGGCTACGGCGGCGGCCCGGCCCTCGCCGTGATCCGCAAGTGCGGCCAGTACGGGAGCTACACGGTGTCCGCCCAGTCCCTCGACCCGGTCACCGGCGCACAGAAGTCCTCGTACAAGCTGCCCCCGGGTGTGGAGGACGCCGGGATCGTCTCCACCAAGCCGCTGATCATCGCGGTGGACATCAACCACACCTCCAAGAACGCCATCGGCGTCAGCGACCTCTTCGTCCTCGACGACGGGGGCCAGCTCAAGACCCGCATCCCGCTCACCTCGGGCAACTACAACCCCGAGTGCGGCACCGAGGTCGAGGACTGCGTCAACATGGTCGTCGGCAACGGCAAGCTCTACCTGCCGACCGAGGAGCACCAGGGCGGCACGGCCGACTACGGCCGGACCAACGAGATCGTCTCCTTCGACCTGGAGACCGGCAAGCTGACCACCGACCGCGCCGACGCCGGCGAGCGCTACAGCATCTACCCGCTGCGCATGGACGGCTCCAACCTCATCGCCCACAAGGTCCCGCCCTACGACGGCGGCGGCCAGGTCGTCTCCATCGACGGCAAGACGATGAAGGAGACCCTGCTCATGCAGAACCCGGCGACCAAGGAATCGCAGCGCGCCGAGACCCAGTTCCTGGCGGAGTCCGCCGAGTTCCTCTACGGCAACGGGAGGTACTTCATCGCCCGCACCGCCGTGCACCGCAAGTCCACCGTGTCCAGCGACCCGTACTACACCTTCGTCTCCTTCACGACGGGCTGACCGGCAGCGGCACCCGCGCAGCACGTCGGGAAAGCCCCGAAGCCCCCGGAAGGTCCGTCCTTCCGGGGGCTTCTGCGCGGTTACCGCACCGCGCCGTCGAACAAGCGTGTAGCTTGCCGGGTCAGAAGGGCGGGGGTGGGTGCCTCAATGGGCGTACGGGTCATGGTGGTCGACGAGCACCGGCTGCTGGCCGAGGCGCTCGCCTCGGCCCTGAAACTGCGCGGCCACCGGGTGCTGGCGGCCGCCGCGCCGGCCGCGGGCGCCGCCGAGCTGGTCATCAGCCGCGCCCCGGAGGTCTGCCTGCTGGGCACGGCCACGCCCGCCGAGCCCGGGGTCTTCGAGCCGATCGTCCGGATCAAGCGGGAGCGTCCGCAGATCGCCGTGGTCGTGCTCGGCCCGGTGCCCAGCCCGCGCGGGATCGCCGCCGCCTTCGCGGCCGGCGCCTCGGGGTACGTACGCCACGACGAGCGGATCGAGGGCGTGGAGCGGGCCCTGGCCAAGGCGCGGGCGGGAGAAGTGGCCATCTCGCCGCAGCTGTTGCAGGGGGCCTTCGCGGAACTGCTCAATCCCGCCGCCCAGCCCGACGACGAGGGCAGCCGGCTGCTGCGGCTGCTCACGCCGCGCGAGGTGGAGGTGCTCGTCCGGGTCGCCGAGGGCGAGGACACCCGGCTCATCGCCGCCGGCATGGCCATCGCGCCGAGCACCGCGCGCACGCACGTCCAGCGGGTCCTGATGAAGCTGGGTGTGGGGTCGCGGCTGGAGGCGGCCGCGCTGGCCGCCCGTACGGGGTTGCTGGACCGGGCCGGACCGCCGCCGTCCGGGGGCGCCCGGCTCTGACCGGGGCCGGGCCGGATTTCCCCGGCGGCGCGGATTCCGGTATGCCGGTCACCAGCACGCGCACGGCGCGTGCGTTCCCGGCGAGAGGCAGTAGGCACGTGAGCGAGACGGCGTCTTCCCCAGCTTCCAAGACTTCCCAGCGTTCCAAGACCTCCAAGTACTTGGTCACCGGCGGAGCCGGATACGTGGGCGGGGTGGTCGCGGCCCACCTCCTTCGGGCGGGCCACGAGGTCACCGTCCTCGACGACCTCTCCACCGGCTTCCGTTCGGGGGTGCCGGCCGGCGCCGCGTTCATCGAGGGCCGCATCCAGGACGCCGCCGAGCACCTGGACCCCTCCTACGACGGGGTCCTGCACTTCGCGGCCTCCTCGCAGGTCGGCGAGTCCGTGGTGAATCCCGGCAAGTACTGGGAGAACAACGTCGGCGGCACCCTGGCCCTGCTGGCGGCGATGCGCGGGGCGGGCGTGCGCCGGCTGGTGTTCTCCTCCACCGCGGCGACCTACGGGGAGCCCGGCGACGGGCCGCTGACCGAGTCCTCGGTGACCGCCCCCACCAACCCGTACGGGGCCTCGAAGCTGGCCGTCGACCATATGATCGCGGGGGAGTGCGCGGCGCACGGCCTCGCGGCGGTCTCGCTGCGCTACTTCAACGTGGCGGGCGCCTACGGGCAGTTCGGCGAGCTGCACGACCCCGAGACCCACCTGATTCCGCTGGTCCTGCAAGTGGCCCTCGGTGAGCGGGAGTCGATCTCGGTGTTCGGCGAGGACTACCCCACCCCGGACGGCACCTGCGTGCGGGACTACATCCACGTCGCCGACCTGGCCGAGGCCCACTTGGCCGCGCTCCGGGTCGCCGCCGAGGGGGAGCACCTGGTGTGCAACCTCGGCAACGGCAGCGGGTTTTCGGTCCGGGAGGTCATCGAGACCGTCCGCAAGGTCACCGGGAAGGAGATTCCCGAGGTGGTGGCTCCCCGCAGGGTGGGCGACCCGGCCTTCCTCGTCGCCTCCGCCCGCAGGGCCCACGAGCGGCTCGGCTGGGCCCCGACCCGCTCGGACCTCACGGGCATCGTGACGGACGCCTGGAACTTCACCCGCGCCCGGCGCGGCTGAGCCCACCTGCAGCCACCGGTACCCACCGCCAGCCCCTGGCCCACGCGTCCCCGCCCGATCAGGGCGGGGGCGCGCATGCGTTCGGGGCGCGCCGTTCTCGGGCGCTGCGCGCGGGCGCCCGGCGTGCGCACGCCGAGTGAAATACCCCCCGTGCAACTGCCCATGGCACGCGATCGGGTGGAACGGGCCACCGCCCCGGCGGTGTGCGGTCGATTTCAAGCCACCTCGGAGCGGTTCCGGAACCGCCTCGCCGGAAAATCGCTCGGAAAACTTCTGCAATTCGGCCAACCACGAGCCGACCCCGGCCCTACGCTGATGCGTGACACCGGTGGGGGCCGGTGTTGATTCAGGGGTCGAGACAAGTCGGGTACGACGTCCGGTCCGGGGTAGTGCAGAGATGTCACGGCGGCGGCCGAGGCGCCTGCGGATCACCCGGTCCGGGCGTCGTACCCGCCGTCGTCCGTTCCCCGACCCTTGGGGGTTTTGTGGTCCGTATCCGGGTACTCGTGGTCGACGATCACCGCATCTTCGCCGAATCTCTCGCCGCCGCGCTCGCGGCCGAACCGGACGTGGACGTCTCCGCGGCCGGCAGCGGCCCCGCCGCGCTGCGCTGCCTCGAACGCGCGGTGGCCGAAGGGCGCCGCTTCGACGTGCTGCTGGTCGACGCCGACCTGGCCGCCGTGCCCGCGGGCGTTCCCGCCCAGCGGGAGTCCGGCTCCGCCCCGCTCGCCGCCGACGGGATCGCGCTGGTGGCGGGCGTACGGGTGTCCCATCCCGCGGTCCGTACGGTCGTCCTCGCCGAGCGGGACGACGCACGCCGTGCCGCGCTCGCGCTCCAGGCGGGAGCCTCGGGCTGGGTGGCCAAGGACTGCTCGCTCTCGCGGCTCCTGGCCGTCGTCCGCGGAGTCCTGCGCGAGGAGACGCACCTTCCGCCCGCGCTGCTCACCGGAGTTCTCCGCGAGCTGACCGCGGCGCGCAAGCACCGTACCGACAGCGAACGGCTGGTGGAGTCCCTCACGCCCAGGGAGCACGAGGTGCTGCGCTGCATGGTGGCGGGGCTGGGCCGCAAGGACGTGGCCGCGCGGCTGTTCCTCTCCCCGCACACGGTCCGCACCCACATGCAGAACGTGCTGGGCAAGCTGGGCGTGCACTCCACGCTCGCGGCGGTCGCCCTGGCCCGGCGGGCCGGCGTGCGCCCCGCAGACCTGCCCGGACTGCCGGGGCAGGGACTAGCCGGGGATGTTGTCGAACGGAGCGGTCAACTGGCGTAGCAGCCCGGCGAGATCGCCGCGCTCCGTACGCGAGAGCTGGGCCAGGATCGCCCGTTCCTGGGCCAGCAGCCCGGCGAGCGCCTGGTCGGCGCGGTCACGGCCCTCGGGGCTGAGGCGCACGAGGACCCCCCGGCGGTCGTTGGGGTCCGGGAGCCGTTCGACGAGGCCCTTCTTGGCGAGCCGGTCGATGCGGTTGGTCATGGTCCCGGAGGTCACCAGGGTCTGCGTCAGCAACTGGCCGGGGGAGAGCTGGTAGGGCGCGCCGGCCCGCCGCAGCGAGGTCAGGACGTCGAACTCCCAGGGCTCCAGGCCGTGCTCGGAAAAGGCCAGCCGGCGGGCGCGGTCGAGGTGCCGCGCGAGCCTGCTGACGCGGCTGAGTACCTCGAGCGGTTCCACGTCGAGGTCAGGGCGTTCCCGCCGCCATGCCGCGACCAGTCGGTCGACCTCGTCCTCCATGCCGATCAGTGTAAAGGGTCTGTCGACGTGAAGTCTCTTTAAATCGAGCATCTCGCCATCAAGTATCTTGACGTCGAGATATATTTTCCGCCACCATGGGGCATGGAGGGGGCCGGAGCAGCTTCCGAAGCGGCTTCCGATTCCGTCCGTACTGCCAGCAAGGAGGCTCGAACATGCATTCCGATACCGCGCCGGCCAGGATCCCGGCGACATCCCCCACGGGTGACGAAGCCACGACCCCCGCCGCGCCCACCTGGGACCCGCAGCAGTACCTCAGGCACGCCGGTCACCGGGCCAGGCCCTTCCTCGACCTCCTCGCCCGGATACCCGAGCTCCCTTCCCGGGCCGCCCGCATCGCCGACCTCGGCTGCGGCCCGGGCAACGTCACCGCGCTCCTCTCGGACCGCTGGCCCGAAGCCCACATCACCGGCTACGACCTCTCCCCGGAGATGCTCCACCGCGCCGACGCCGAATACGCCGGTCCCACCGGTGGCGGGGGCAGGCTCGACTTCCGCCACGGAAACCTGGCCGACTGGCTCCCGGAGGAGCCGTACGACCTGATCGTCTCCAACGCCGCCTTCCAGTGGGTCCCCGGCCACGCCGGATCCTTCGCCCCCTGGATCAACGGACTGCGCCCCGGCGGCACCTTCGCGTTCCAGATCCCCGGCAACTTCACCGCCCCCAGCCACCGGATCCTCGCCGACCTGTGCGACACCCCGCGCTGGCGCAGCCGGCTCGCCGGACACGGGGCCCGCTACGTCCACATCCTCGAACCCTCCGGATACCTGGAGCGCTTCACCGAGCTCGGCTGCGCCGCCGACGTGTGGGAGACCACCTACCACCAGCTGCTCCAGGGCCCCGATCCGGTACTGGACTGGGTGAAGGGCACCGCACTGCGGCCCGTGCTCACCGCGCTGGCCGATGACGAGGAGGCCGTCGAGGCCTTCCTCGCCGAGTACCGCACGCTGCTGCGCGCGGCCTATCCCACGGGCCCCCGCGGCACCGTCTTCCCGTTCCGCCGGATCTTCGCCGTCGCCCGCAAGGAGGCCTGACCATGCTCGCCGGAGTCGACCACGTACAGCTCGCGGCCCCGCCCGGCTCGGAGGACCGGCTCCGCGCCTATTACACCGAGGTCCTCGGCATGACCGAGATCCCCAAGCCGCCCCTGCTCGCGGCGCGCGGCGGCTGCTGGTTCGCCGCCGGGCCGGTCCAGCTCCACCTGGGCATAGAGGAGGACTTCCGCCCCGCCCGCAAGGCGCACCCGGGACTCAGGGTCGAGGGCATCGAGGCCTACGCGGACAGGCTCCGGGCGCGCGGCGCCACCGTCGTCTGGGACGACGGCCTGCCGGGACACCGCCGCTTCTACTCGCAGGACCCGGTCGGGAACCGGATCGAGTTCTTGGAGAAGCACAGCTTGGAGAAGCACGGCTTGGAGCGGCACGGCCCGCAAGACGCCTGATGCTCCGATGCCACACACGACGGCGCCCCGTCACCGGATCTCCGGTGACGGGGCGCCGTCGTACGCACACGCGGTACGGGGGCTCACTTCTTGCGGTGGCCCACCAGTCGCGGCTTCGCCTCCAGGTTCTCCAGTCCGTGCCAGGACAGGTTCACCAGGTGCGCCGCCACCTCGGCCTTCTTCGGCTGGCGCGTCTCCAGCCACCACTGCCCGGTCAGCGCGACCATTCCGACCAGCGCCTGCGCGTACAGCGGGGCCAGCTTCGGGTCGAAGCCGCGGGCCTTGAACTCCAGGCCCAGGATGTCCTCGACCTGCGTGGCGATATCGCTGATCAGCGAGGCGAAGGTGCCCGTCGACTGGGCCACGGGGGAGTCGCGGACCAGGATCCGGAAACCGTCCGTGTAGTTCTCGATGTAGTCCAGGAGCGCGAACGCCGCCTGCTCCAGGAGCTCCCGCGGGTGCCCGGCCGTCAGCGCGCCCGTCACCCCGTCCAGCAGCTGGCGCATCTCGCGGTCCACGACGACCGCGTAGAGGCCCTCCTTGCCGCCGAAGTGCTCGTAGACCACGGGCTTGGAGACTCCGGCCTTGGCCGCGATCTCCTCCACCGACGTGCCCTCGAACCCCTTCTCGGCGAACAGGGTGCGGCCGATGTCCAGCAGTTGCTGACGCCGTTCGGCGCCCGTCATCCGGACCCGGCGGGTGCGCCTGGGCTTCTCGCTGCTGGAACTGCTGCCGTCGTTTCCCACGCCCCCCATCATGCCGCGTTCGACACTTCTTCCTTGCGCCGGGCGTCGAGCCGGGCCTCGGAGGGCCAGCGGACGTCGGACGCCCAGCCCAGCTGTTCGAACCAGCGGATCAGCCGCGCACTGGAGTCGACCTGGCCGCGCAGCACACCGTGCCGGGCCGAGGTCGGGTCGGCGTGGTGCAGGTTGTGCCAGGACTCGCCGCAGGACAGCACCGCGAGCCACCACACGTTGCCGGAGCGGTCGCGGGACTTGAAGGGGCGCTTGCCCACCGCGTGGCAGATCGAGTTGATCGACCACGTCACGTGGTGCAGCAGCGCGACCCGGACCAGGGAGCCCCAGAAGAACGCGGTGAAGGCGCCCCACCACGACATGGTCACCAGACCGCCGACCAGCGGGGGCAGCGCCAGCGAGAACATCGTCCAGTAGATGAAGTCGCGCGAGATGCGGCGGATCGCCGGGTCCTTGATCAGGTCCGGGGCGTACTTCTGCTGGTCGGTCTGCTCCTCGTCGAAGAGCCACCCGATGTGCGCCCACCACAGGCCCTTCATCAGGGCCGGCAGCGTCTCGCCGAAGCGCCACGGCGAATGCGGGTCGCCCTCGTGGTCGGAGTACTTGTGGTGCTTGCGGTGGTCGGCCACCCAGCGCACCAGCGGCCCCTCGACCGCCATCGACCCCATGATCGCCAGGGCGATGCGCAGCGGCCGCTTCGCCTTGAAGGAGCCGTGCGTGAAGTAGCGGTGGAAGCCGATGGTGATGCCGTGGCAGGCGAGGAAGTACATGAACACCATCAGGCCCACGTCCAGCCAGCTCACCCCCCAGCCCCACGCAAGCGGAAGGGCCACCAGCAGGGCGAGGAAGGGGACGGTGATGAACAGCAGCAGCGCGATCTGCTCGACCGACCGCTTGTTCTCACCGCCGAGGGTCGCGGACGGCACGGACGCGCCGGAAGACGCCGGGGCGTCCTCGATCACGTCGGGACTGATGGTCATAGGTGTGTCCCCTGAGGGTGAGGGAGTCGGCAGGCGCGCCGTCCGGCCACACATCCCTACGGGTGCGTAACCTACGGCAACGTAAGTATGGCAAAGCCCGCTCGAGCGGCAATAGGAGCGCGCCCTAGCGGTGTGCGCGGGGCCGGCGCACCGTGTCGCGGGCCCTGTCCCGCGGTGCTTTGGTCCCTGCCGCGGGACGCCCGCCGAGGGGCCGATCGGCCCCGGGCCGCGGGGCCGCCGTCCCGCTAGGTGACACAGGGACCTGGTCACCGGTACGGGCCACCTATCCTGGTGTCGTCGGACAGCGCGGTCCGCACGGGCAGCCCGAGCTGCGCATCAGGAGCGGTGGCACCGCCGGACGAAGGTCCGGGCGGGCACCACCGCGCGCAACCGGAGCCCACCTCCCAGTAGCGCTCGAAACACTGCAAGGAGCCGCACCTGTGAGCAGTGCCGACCAGGCCCACTCGACCACCGCCCCGGCGACGTCCCCCGCCGGCGCCGCCAACGCCGAGCTGCGCGCGGACATCCGCCGCCTCGGCGACCTCCTCGGCGAGACCCTCGTACGTCAGGAGGGCCAGGACCTCCTCGACCTGGTCGAACGCGTCCGAGCCCTCACGCGCACCGACGGCATCGCGGCCGCCGAGCTGCTCGGCGACACCGACCTGTTGACCGCCGCCAAGCTGGTGCGCGCCTTCTCCACCTACTTCCACCTCGCCAACGTCACCGAGCAGGTGCACCGCGGCAAGGAGCTGCGCGCCCACCGCGCCGCCGAGGGGGGCCTGCTGGCCCGCACCGCCGACATGCTCAAGGACGCGGACCCCGAGCACCTGCGCGAGACGGTCAAGAACCTCAACGTCCGCCCCGTCTTCACCGCGCACCCCACCGAGGCGGCCCGCCGCAGCGTCCTGAACAAGCTGCGCCGCATCGCGGCCCTCCTGGAGGAGCCCGTCTCGGGCGCCGGCGAGCGCCGCCGCCACGACCTGCGCCTCGCGGAGAACATCGACCTCGTCTGGCAGACCGACGAACTGCGCGTGGTCCGCCCCGAGCCCGCCGACGAGGCCCGCAACGCGATCTACTACCTCGACGAGCTGCACGCCGGCGCCGTCGGCGACGTCCTCGAGGACCTGGCCGCCGAGCTCCAGCGCGTCGGCATCGAGATCCCGGCCGGCACCCGCCCGCTCACCTTCGGCACCTGGATCGGCGGCGACCGCGACGGCAACCCCAACGTCACGCCCGAGGTGACCCGGGACGTGCTGATCCTCCAGCACGAGCACGGCATCACCGACGCCCTGGAACTCATCGACTTCCTGCGCGGACTGCTGTCGAACTCCATCCGCTACACCGGTGCCACCGAGGAGCTCCTGACCTCCCTCCAGGGTGACCTGGAGCGCCTCCCGGAGATCAGCCCGCGCTACAAGCGGCTGAACGCCGAGGAGCCGTACCGCCTCAAGGCCACCTGCATCCGGCAGAAGCTCCTCAACACCCGCGAGCGCCTCGCCAAGGGCACCCCGCACGAGGACGGCCGCGACTACCTCGGCACCGCCGAGCTGCTCACCGACCTCACCCTCATCCAGACCTCCCTGCGCGAGCACCGCGGCGCGCTGTTCGCCGACGGCCGCATGGACCGCACCATCCGCACGCTGGCCGCCTTCGGCCTCCAGCTCGCCACGATGGACGTGCGCGAGCACGCGGACGCCCACCACCACGCGCTGGGTCAGCTCTTCGACCGGCTCGGCGAGGAGTCCTGGCGCTACGCGGACATGCCCCGCGACTACCGCGGTCGGCTCCTGGCCAAGGAGCTGCGCTCGCGCCGCCCGCTGGCGCCCACCCCGGCCCCGCTCGACGCGGCCGGCCAGAAGACCCTCGGCGTGTTCGGCGCCATCAAGGACGCCTTCGAGAAGTTCGGCCCCGAGGTCATCGAGTCCTACATCATCTCGATGTGCCAGGGCGCCGACGACGTCTTCGCCGCCGCCGTCCTCGCCCGCGAGGCTGGCCTCATCGACCTGCACGGCGGCTGGGCCAAGATCGGCATCGTCCCGCTCCTGGAGACCACCGACGAGCTCAAGGCCGCCGACGTCATCCTCGACGAGATGCTCGCCGACCCCTCCTACCGGCGCTTGGTCTCGCTGCGCGGCGACGTCCAGGAGGTCATGCTCGGCTACTCCGACTCCTCCAAGTTCGGCGGCATCACCACCTCCCAGTGGGAGATCCACCGCGCTCAGCGCCGACTGCGCGACGTGGCCCACCGCTACGGCGTGCGCCTGCGCCTCTTCCACGGCCGCGGCGGCACCGTCGGCCGTGGCGGCGGCCCCTCGCACGACGCGATCCTCGCGCAGCCCTGGGGCACCCTGGAGGGCGAGATCAAGGTCACCGAGCAGGGCGAGGTCATCTCCGACAAGTACCTCGTACCGTCGCTGGCCCGCGAGAACCTGGAGCTGACCGTCGCGGCCACCCTCCAGGCCTCCGCCCTGCACACCGCCCCGCGCCAGTCCGACGAGGACCTGGCCCGCTGGGACGCGGCCATGGACGTCGTCTCCGACGCCGCGCACGACGCGTACCGCGCGCTCGTCGAGGACCCGGACCTGCCGGCGTACTTCTTCAAGGCCACCCCCGTGGACCAGCTCGCCGACCTGCACCTGGGCTCGCGCCCCTCGCGCCGCCCCGACTCGGGCGCCGGCCTCGACGGCCTGCGCGCCATCCCGTGGGTCTTCGGCTGGACCCAGTCCCGCCAGATCGTCCCCGGCTGGTACGGGGTCGGCTCGGGCCTGAAGGCCCTGCGCGAGGCGGGCCAGGGCGACGCGCTGACCGAGATGGGCGAGCGCTGGCACTTCTTCCGCAACTTCCTGTCCAACGTCGAGATGACGCTGGCCAAGACGGACCTGCGGATCGCCCGCCACTACGTCGACACCCTGGTGCCCGACGAGCTCAAGCACGTGTTCGCCCGCATCGAGGCCGAGCACGAGCTGACCGTCCGCGAGGTCCTGCGGATCACCGGGGGCGAGAAGCTCCTCGACTCCAACCCGGTCCTCCAGCAGACCTTCTCGGTCCGTGACGCCTACCTGGACCCGATCTCCTACCTCCAGGTCTCCCTGCTGGCCCGCCAGCGGGCGGCCGCCGAGCGCGGCGAGGAGGCGGACCCGATCCTGTCCCGGGCGCTGCTCCTGACCGTCAACGGCGTCGCGGCCGGTCTGCGCAACACCGGCTGAGGTTTCGTACGGCACGGCAGAGGGCCCGCACACCGGACGGTGTGCGGGCCCTCTGCACGTACTTCTGGCTGTTGGCCTCTCTAGCTGTTGGCCTCTCTAGCTGTTGGCCCCTTTAGCTGTTGTACGTGGACTGCGCGCGCTCCAGGCCCTCCTGGATGAGGCACTCCACGGCGTCCGCCGAACGGTCGACGAACCAGTCCAGCTCCTTGCGCTCCGTGGAGGAGAAGTCCTTCAGCACGAAGTCCGCGACCTGCATCCGGCCGGGCGGGCGGCCGATGCCGCAGCGCACCCGGTGGTAGTCGGGGCCCATCGACTTCGTCATCGACTTGAGGCCGTTGTGGCCGTTGTCCCCGCCGCCCAGCTTCAGCCGGAGCGTCGGGTAGTCGATGTCCAGCTCGTCGTGGACCGCGACGATCCGGTCCAGCGGCACCTTGTAGAAGTCCCGCAGCGCCGTCACCGGGCCGCCGGACAGGTTCATGAACGACATGGGCTTGGCCAGCACCACGCGCCGGTTCAGCGGTCCCGGCGGGCCCATCCGGCCCTCGACCACCTGGGCGCGGGCCTTGTGCGCCTTGAACTTGCCGCGCATCCGGTCCGCCAGCAGGTCGGCGACCATGAAACCGATGTTGTGGCGGTTGCCCGCGTACTCCGCACCCGGGTTCCCGAGACCCACGATCAGCCAGGGCGCCGCGTCGTCCGACATCAAAAGCTCCTTATACGAAGACGACCGCCGTCCCGCTCCAGTGGAGCCGGACGGCGGTCGTTCAGCAAGTGCTGAGGGGGAGGCGCGAGGCTCAGGCCTCGGTGCCCTCGGCGGCCGGCTCCTCGGTGCCCGCACCGATGACCTGCAGGACGGCGATGTCGCCGTCGACGGCCAGCGTGGTGCCGGCCGGCAGGACCAGGTCGGAGGCGGTGATGGTGGCACCGGCCTCCAGGCCCGCGATCGAGACGGTGACCTCGGTCGGGATGTGCGTGGCCTCGGCCTCGACGGAGATGGTGTTCTGGAGGGTCTCCAGCATGTTGCCGCCCGGGGCCAGCTCGCCCTCGGTGACGATCGCGACGTCGACGGTGACCTTCTCGCCCTTCTTGACGATCAGGAAGTCGACGTGGGAGATCGAGCGCTTCAGCGGGTGCTTCTGAACGGCCTTCGGGATGACCAGCTCGGTGCCGGCGCCCTCGATGTCCAGGGAGAGCAGGACGTTCGGGGTGCGCAGCGCCAGCTGGAGCGCGTGGGCGTCCACGTTGACGTGCTTCGGGTCGGTGCCGTGGCCGTAGATGACCGCGGGGGTCAGGGCGTCACGGCGGGCCTGGCGGGCAGAGCCCTTGCCGAAGTTTTCGCGGACCTTCGCGGCAAGCTTGATCTCGGACATGCTCACTCCTCGTGGGGTGACGGAAATGGACGACAGTCACCCGGCCGGAACACGGCCTGCTACGAAGAGCGCGTCGATAACGGAGCACCGATACCCGTCTGAAACAGGTACGGCCTCCCTCGCCGAGCAACTCGAGGAGTGTACCCGGCGGGGAGGCCGTACCCAAAAATGATCTAGCGCACCTCGGTGGTGCTTACTGCTGCTCTTCGAACAGGCTGGTGACCGAGCCGTCCTCGAAGACCTCGCGCACGGCGCGGGCGATCATCGGGGCGATGGAGAGCACCGTGATCTTGTCGAGTTCCAGGTCGGACGGGTCCGGCAGGGTGTTCGTGAACACGAACTCGCTGACCTTGGAGTTCTTCAGGCGGTCGGCGGCCGGGCCCGACAGGATGCCGTGCGTGGCCGTCACGATGACGTCCTCGGCGCCGTGCGCGAAGAGCGCGTCGGCGGCGGCGCAGATGGTGCCACCCGTGTCGATCATGTCGTCGACCAGGACGCAGACGCGGCCCTTGACCTCACCGACGACCTCGTGGACGGTCACCTGGTTGGCGACGTCCTTGTCGCGGCGCTTGTGCACGATCGCCAGGGGGGCGTCCAGGCGGTCGCACCAGCGGTCGGCGACGCGTACGCGGCCGGCGTCCGGGGAGACGATCGTCAGCTTGGAGCGGTCGACCTTGGCGCCGACGTAGTCCGCGAGGACCGACAGGGCCGAAAGGTGGTCGACCGGGCCGTCGAAGAAGCCCTGGATCTGGTCGGTGTGCAGATCGACCGTGAGGATGCGGTCCGCACCCGCGGTCTTCAGCAGGTCCGCGACCAGGCGGGCCGAGATCGGCTCGCGGCCCTTGTGCTTCTTGTCCTGGCGGGCGTACCCGTAGGACGGGACGATCACGGTGATGGAGCGTGCCGACGCGCGCTTGAGCGCGTCGATCATGATCAGCTGCTCCATGATCCACTTGTTGATCGGAGCCGTGTGGCTCTGGATCAGGAAGCAGTCCGCGCCACGCGCCGACTCCTGGAAGCGGACGTAGATCTCGCCGTTCGCGAAGTCGAAAGCCTTGGTCGGCACGAGGCCGACACCGAGCTGGTGCGCGACCTCCTCGGCCAGCTCGGGGTGGGCGCGGCCGGAGAAGAGCATCAGCTTCTTCTCGCCGGTCGTCTTGATCCCGGTCACAGCACTGTCTCCTCAGACGTGGGAAAGCTGCTTGCCCCCATGTGCGTCCGTCCCGCACACGGTGAGCCAGCCGAATTGCGTTCACCTATCACGGTACGCCGTATCGGGCGTAGCCGTTTCCGGTCAGTTCACCTCAGCGTTCGTCGGAGTCCTCGCGGACCGCCGACTGAGCCGCTGTCGCGGCGGCACTTCCCGGACGCTTGCGGGCCACCCAACCCTCGATATTCCGCTGCTGGCCACGGGCCACGGCCAGGGCGCCGGGCGGCACGTCCTTCGTGATCACCGAGCCGGCGGCGGTGTAGGCGCCGTCCCCGATGGTGACGGGAGCCACAAACATGTTGTCCGAGCCCGTCTTGCAGTGTGAGCCGACGGTCGTGTGGTGCTTGTGCTCACCGTCGTAGTTCACGAACACGCTGGCCGCGCCGATGTTCGTGTACTCGCCGATCGTCGCGTCGCCGACGTAGGACAGGTGCGGGACCTTGGTGCCCTCGCCGATCGTGGCGTTCTTCATCTCCACGTACGTGCCGGCCTTGGCCTTGGCGCCCAGGTTGGTGCCCGGACGCAGGTACGCGAAGGGGCCGACGCTCGCCGAGGGGCCGACGACGGCGGTGTCCGCCACGGTGTTGTCCACCCGGGCGCCGGCGCCGACGTGGGTGTCCTTCAGACGGGTGTTGGGGCCGACCTCGGCCAGCTCGGCGACGTGGGTGGTGCCGAGCAGCTGGGTGCCGGGGTGCACGATCGCGTCCTGGCCGAAAGTCACCGTCACGTCGACGAGCGTGGTCGCCGGGTCGACGATCGTCACGCCGGCGAGCATGGCGCGCTCCAGCAGGCGGGCGTTCAGCAGGGCGCGGGCCTCGGCGAGCTGGACCCGGTTGTTGATCCCGAGGATCTGCCGGTGGTCCGCGCCCACGGCCGCGCCGACGCGGTGGCCGGCCTCGCGCAGGATGCCGAGCACGTCGGTGAGGTACTCCTCGCCCTGGCTGTTGTCGGTGCGGACCTTGCCGAGGGCGTCGGCGAGGAGGGCGCCGTCGAAGGCGAAGACGCCGGAGTTGATCTCGGCGATGGCGCGCTGGGCGTCGGTGGCGTCCTTGTGCTCGACGATGGCGGTGACCGCCCCGTCGGCGCCGCGGATGATCCGGCCGTATCCGGTGGAGTCGGGGACCTCGGCGGTCAGCACGGTGACGGCGTTGCCGTCGGCCTCGTGCGTGGCCGTCAGCGCGGCCAGGGTCTCGCCGGTCAGCAGCGGGGTGTCGCCGCAGACGACGACCACGGTGCCGGCGGGACGGTCGGTGCCGAGCTCTTCGAGGGCCATCCGGACGGCGTGCCCGGTGCCGTTCTGCTCGTACTGGACCGCGGTGCGGACGTCGGCGTCGATCGCGGCGAGGTGCGCGGTGACCTGCTCGCGGGCGTGCCCGACGACGACGACGAGGTGGGTGGGGTCCAGTTCGCGGGAGGCGGCGACGACGTGACCGACGAGCGAGCGCCCGCTGATCTCGTGCAGAACCTTGGGTGTGGCCGACTTCATGCGGGTGCCTTCACCCGCTGCGAGTACGACGACGGCTGCCGGGCGGTTGGCGCTCACGGGTGTGCCCTTCGGCTTCGGGTGGTGGACCCGTGAAGGATACCGGTGGGTTTGAGGCCCTAAACGAGGGTGGGTCCCGACTGTGCACGTCAGGACCCGGACCGTGGAGCTCCCCTGTCAGGACTCGAACCCGAACATAAGGCACCAAAAGCCTCAGTGCTGCCAATTACACCACAGGGGATTAATCGACTTAACCGGACATTGCGCCCTGGTGGTCGAGCCGACGGGACCTACTATGCCGCACCGGGCGCCCTGAATGCGACGGTACAAATCCGTGCCCTTCAGCGGGATTTCCGCTCGCCTCCCGGCCGTACCCGCTGCGTAGGCTGGACGGTATGACCAGTACGGGGGAAGAGCAGGGAGAGGCGGGGGCCGGGCGGGACGGGCCCCTGTGGTGGGACGACCGCAGGTCGGCCGTGTTGGACGTGGGGCTCGGCGCGGTGTCCGCCGTCGAGTGCGGGGTGGAGGGCGTCGGGTTCGCCCGCGAGGCGGGGATCCCGGTCTTCGCCGGGGTGCTGTTCGGGCTGCTGATCGGGACCGTGCTGGTCCTGCGGCGGCGCTGGCCGATCCTCGTGGTGCTCGTCGGCATCGCGGTGTCGCCGGCGGCCATGGGGTTCCTGCTCGGGGTGGTCGGGCTGTACACGCTGGCCGCCTCCGAGGTGCCCCGGCGGATCACCGCGACCCTGACGTCCATGTCGCTGGCCGCGACCTTCGTGGTGATGTACATGAGGACCCGGCACCAGCCCGATGTCACCCTGACCATCGTCATCACCCTGTCCGTGTTCGTGGCGGTGGCGCTGACCGTGCCGCCGGTGCTGTTCGGGCTGTACACGGCGGCCCGCAGACGGCTGATGGAGAGCCTGCAGGAGCGGGCGGACTCGCTGGAGCGGGAGCTGTCGCTGCTCGCGGACCGGGCGGAGGAACGGGCCGAGTGGGCCCGTACGGAGGAGCGGACCCGGATCGCCCGGGAGATGCACGACGTCGTGGCGCACCGGGTGTCGCTCATGGTGGTGCACGCGGCGGCGCTCCAGGCGATCGCCGCCAAGGACCCGGTGAAGGCGGCGAAGAACGCGGCGCTGGTCGGGGACATGGGGCGGCAGGCGCTGACGGAGCTGCGCGAGATGCTCGGGGTGCTGCGCGCCCAGGCCCCGAGGCCGACGGCCCCGACCGCCCCGGTGGCGCTGATCGGGAGCTTCGACGACGGGCCGACGCTGGGCGAGCTGGAGGCGCTGGTCGGACAGTCGCGGGCGGCCGGGATGGCCGTGGAGCTGGACGTGCGCGGCGCGTACTCCGCGTACGTGGCGGAGGTGGAGCAGACCGCCTACCGGGTGGTCCAGGAGGCGCTGACCAACTGCCACAAGCACGCCGCGGGCGCCCGGGTCGTCGTACGGCTGGCGCACCGGGAGGGCGAGGTGGCGATGCAGGTGGAGAACGGCCCCTGCGACGGCAAGGCGGCCGAGCCGGGGCTGCCGAGCGGCGGGAACGGCCTGGTCGGCATGCGCGAGCGGGTGCTCGCCCTGGGCGGGGTGTTCGTGTCCGGCCCGACGGACGAGGGCGGCTTCAAGGTCTCGGCGGTCCTGCCGGGCGCGCGGGGGTAGGAGCGGCCGTGGGATCCGGCGTCCGGAGGTGCCTGTCCGGCGGGGTCGTCGGTGATGTGCGGGCGTATCTTTTCCGGCTGGAGGAAGGCCGGTATCCGGAGGCCGGGGAGCGGCTGCCGGAGCTGTGAGGGTGTGGCGGCGAACAGGGGGAGAGTCGATGACGGTGGGCTGGGATCCGGTGGCGGGGCTGACGGACGAGGACCGGAAGCTGTTCCAGGGGCGGTGGGAGAAGCGGCTCTGGCTGAACGTGCCGGGGCCCTTCTACACGGGCGAGACGGACACGTGCTGGACCGGGCGGCTGAACGCGCCGAGCAACGTGATGTACGCGGCGAGCACCGAGGGCAGCCTCGAGTACGTCTTCCGGCAGCCGCGGAACCCGGGCGAGGTGCGCGAGGTGGTGAACGCGGCGGACGAGGAGCCCTTCCAGGAGTACGCGTACGACGGGGACCGCTGGTGGACCCCGGAGGCGGTGCGCCGCTGGTGGGCCGGACGGGGCCGGGTCGAGGAGCACCTGGCGCTCACGCTGGCCGAGTACGGGGACAGCGTCCATCCCGCCGACCGGGACGCCGCCGTGGGGGCCCGGGAGTTCCGGGCCTATCTGGAGGGCGGGCTCGCCGCCGATCTGCGGGCGTACCTCTTCCGGCTGGAGGAGGGCCGCTACCCGGGGGAAGGGGAGCGGCTCCCCGGGCTGGAGGCGTAGGGGGAGAGGGCGGGGCCCCGGTTAGGCGGGGCCCTCGGTCTGGCCCGTCGTCAAGCGGGTCGGCTGGAGGCCGGTGAGGAGGAGGGTGAGGGCCTCGTCGAGGGTCGCCCCGAGGTACCAGTCGCCGGTGTGGTCCACGCAGTAGACGCGGCCCTCGCGGTCCAGGGCGAGGTGGGACGTTCCGTCGGCCTCGACGCCCAGCGGGCAGAGCTGGGTGGACAGGGCGCGGCCGAGGTCCGCGAAGGTGCGGGCGAGGTGGAGGCCCGTGAGGGGGTCCAGGCGTATCGCGGTGGGCGCGATCTGGCGGCCGGGGCCCGGGGCGGTGACGGTGAGGTTCCCGAACTCCGCCCAGGCTTCGACCGCCGCCGGGAAGACGGTGTGCCGGTGCCCGGCGGGGGTGGTGTGGTCGCGCAGGGCGTCGGCCCAGTACTCGGCCTGCTTGATGTCCCATCGGCCCGGTTCCCAGCCCGCGGTGCGCAGGGCGGAGTCCACGGCGACGGGGAAGCGGGTGGCCGAGGAGCGGGCGTACGAAGCGGAGGTGGTCATGGCGGCTACTCGGGGTGGGAGAGGTCGACGGGGCGTACGCCGAAGTGGGCGAGGAGGGCCTCGCAGGAGCGGCAGGGAGGTGCGTAGCTGCCGTGGAGCGGGTCGCCGTCCTCGCGGATGCGGCGGGCGGTGATCTTGGAGTGCTTCAGCGAACGGCGGGCCTCGCTCGGGGTGAGCGGCTTGCGCGAGGCGCGCTTGCTGCGGGCGCCCTCGACGGTGGCGAGGTGCCGGGAGAGCAGGATCGCCTCCGGACATCGGCCGGTGAAACGTTCGCGCTGGCCGCTCGTGAGGGTGTCGAGGAAATCCTGGACGAGCGCGTGCAGTACGGGCGGCAGGTCGGCCTTGCCGGCGGTGCCGGTGAGGGTTTCCCCGCGTACGGACAGGGCGGCGGCCACGGTGGGCAGGATCCCGTCGCGGCGGAAGCGGAGCACGGGCACGGCGGGGCGGCCGTCACCGCCGCCGCCCCAGCGCAGGCGGGGGTCGCCGGGGCCCTGGTCGGCCGCGGCGCGGGCCTGCGCCGGGACGGCCGCCGGGCCGCTGGTCCCCGTAAGGGCCGCGGGGTCGCGGGAGTCCGCGGGGCCGCGGGCGTCCGAGGGATCCGCGGATCCCCGGGCTCCCGCGCCTCCTGAGTGGGCGTCGGCCGGTTCTGTACGTGTCGCCGTGTCGTGCATGGTTGCGCTTTCCCTCCCGTGGCCGCGGTGCTGACCGCTGTCGCGCACGCCCCCGTGCTGTGGGGACAGCCTGTCAAATGTCCCGTGGCATGTGGAAGCGGGGTCGAATATTCGTATCAATTCGGAACTTCCCGGCCCTCCCGCGGGGTCCCCGCGCACGTGCGGGTGACGTCCTCGCCGGAGCACATAGGCTGTGGTGAACCAGCCGGATCCAGCAGGGGGCTACCGCCATGACGACAGGTCGGCTCGGGCATCAGGCCGCGCCACCCAACGCCGCTTATTCGGGGCAGGTCGTGCATTTCCCGGACCCCGTCCGGGCCGCGCGCCATCCCCACGGAGTCCGCATCGACGCGAACGGACATCCCGACTTCGCGCTGTACGCGCGCGCGGCCGTCGAGATCGCCGAGCCCCCGGAGGGCTTCGGCGTGGACGAGCTGCGTCTGACGGACTGCGTGTCCGCGAACGCGGCCATGCGCGCGACCGGCCACGAACTGTGGGACACGGTCGGCCCGGTGTCGACCCCGCACGGCTGGACCTGGCACCACGTGTCCGGCACGCGCCGCATGGAACTGGTACCGGTCGAGGTGAAGTCGCTGCTGAGGCACCACGCCGGTCTGGCGACGGCCGCGGTCGACCACGTCAAGCGCGGGTCTCGGCCGTTGCAGGAGGTGCGCCCGGTGCACCTGGGACTGCCCAAGACGGTGGTCTCGGTGACCGAGCAGCAGGTCCAGGGCGTCGAGGAGGACCTCGGCTACCGGCTCCCGGAGGCCTACCGCTCCTTCCTGAAGGCGGCGGGCGGCTGCGCGCCCGTGGGCACGGGGCTCGACGTGGAGCTGGGGCTGCTGGTGGACCAGCCGTTCTTCACGGTGCGCGAGGAGGCGGCGGTCAACGACCTCGTCTACATGAACAAGTGCCTGCGGGACCACCTGACGAAGGACTACCTGTGCGTGGCCTTCGTGCAGGGCGGGCTGCTCGCGGTGAAGGTGCGCGGGGAGGGGATCGGCTCGGTCTGGTTCTCCCCGTACGACGATGCGCGCGACCAGGACGGCTGGTCGGTGCAGGAACGCGTGGAGCGGCTGCTGCTGCCGTGCGGTACGGATTTCGACGCCTTCCTGGAACGGCTGGCGGGCAATCCGCCGGAACTGGAAACGGTGGCCGGTCTGATGGTGGACGGCGGATTCGCGCGCTCGGTTCCCGTGACGGGTACGGGTGCGGGCGCGGGTTCGGCGGAGCGTTCGGTTCCGGGTGCCGGTCAGGCAGCGGCACCGGTGGAGAGGTGACGGCGCGATGGTGACGTTTGCGCAGGCGCAGGAGCGCGCCGAGGAATGGATCAACGGGGACGTGCCCGCGTACCAGCACCGCGAGGTGCGCGTACGGGAGTTCGGACTCGGTTTCGTGGTGTGGGCGGAGGACCGCCCCGCGGGCCCGGTGTCGGGGGGCGGCCGGCAGCGGCTGGTCATCGCGCGGGACAGCGGGGAGGTGACGCTCTGGCCCGGCCTGCCGGTGGGTGAGGTGATCCGCCGCTACGAGGAGGAGTACGGGGCGTCGGCCGTGCAGGCCGAGGCTTCGGTGCCGGTGCCGCGCATCGACTCGGAGCAGACCTCGTTCATGCTGAGTCCGCCGGAGTGGCTCCAGGAGGCGGCGGACCGGGCGGGCATCCCGGCGGCCCCGGCCGCCCCCGTGAGCCCGGCCGCTCCGGTGGCGGTGGCCGCTTCCGCGGAGCCGGTGGCGGAGCCCGTGCCCCTGCGGCGCGGGGGAGAGGTCCCCTACGAGCCGACCGCCAACGACGGGGTGCCCGCCGAGGTCCCGACCGGGGCCACGCCCTGGGCCGGGACCGACGTGAACCCCGGTGCGGACTCCGTGTCCGTACCGCTGCCGGCGACGGTGTTCGCGCCGCCGCTGTCCGGATCGGACCTGGACGACGCCCCGGCGTCCTCGGGGCCGGGCCCGGAGGCGCGCACGACCCTGATGCCCCGCGGCAGTGAACTGCCGAAGACCGCCGTCGTGCCCGCGCTCGACCCGGAGTCCGGGCCGGGGCGGGGGCCGGCGTCCGGCGGCGATATCGCCGACGCGCCGACGAGCAAGGCCCGGGTCAACCGGTCCGCGGCCCCCTCGCCCGTGACTCCGCCGGGGCCGCCCGGTGCGCCGGGCGGGGCCGCCGAGTCGCCCTCGTACGCCGCGACCATGCTGGCGGGCCCCGGTGGTCCGCGGCAGCCCGGTCCGCCCGGAGCTCCGGGGGCGCCCGGCGTGCCCGGTGCGCCCGGTGGCGGGCTGGATCATGCCGCGACGATGCTGGCGGGTCCGGCCGTGACGGGGCAGCCGCCCGCGCCTCCCGGTCCGCCGGGGGCTCCCGGGGCTCCCGGGGCTCCGGGGTCGGCGGGGTCGTCGGGTGGGCGCGGGGACGCGTACGCCGCGACGATGCTGGCCGGTCCCGGTGGTCCGCAGCCTCCCGGCCCGCCCGGTCCTCCCGGCCGGCCCGGTGTTCCGCCGGGCGCCGGGCAGCCGCCGGCGCCGCCCGGCCCCCCTGGCGTGCCCGGTGGCGGGCTGGATCATGCCGCGACGATGCTGGCGGGTCCGGCCGTGACGGGGCAGCCGCTCGCGCCTCCCGGTCCGCCGGGGGCTCCCGGGGCTCCGGGGTCGGCGGGGTCGTCGGGTGGGCGCGGGGACGCGTACGCCGCGACGATGCTGGCCGGTCCCGGCGGGCCGCAGCAGCCCGGTCCGCCCGGTCCCGCGCCGCAGGCACCCGTACCGGCGCCGCAGGCACCCGCACCCAACCCCGGGGTGCCCACCGTCGGCCCCGGCTACCAGGCTGTGCTGCGCTACCGCGCGCCCGACGGCTCCGAGCAGCAGCTCATCCGCCGTTCCGCGCCCGGCACCCCGCACCCCGAGTGGCAGATCCTGTACGAGCTGCGGGCGATGAACGTGCCTCCGCAGCAGGTGCTGGAGCTGCACACGGAGCTGGCCTCGTGCGAGCTGCCCGGCGGCTACTGCGCCCGCATGATCCGGGAGACCTGGCCGCAGGTCCGGATCACGAACGTGGCCCCGTACGGAACGGACCACGCGGGCCGGCAGCAGGGCATGCGGCACCTGCTGACCCACCAGGGCGAACTGCACCAGGTGGCGGACGGCCCGGCGCGCCCCGCGCCGGTGCGCGCACCGCTGCCGCAGGTGCCCCTGCAGCCGGCGATCCCGCTGGACGCGATCGCGCAGGAACTGGCGGGGGCGTTCGGCCCGCAGGGGGTGTTCCGCTTCGAGCAGCGCGCGGTGTCCCGCCAAGGCGTACCGGAGATCGTGGCGCAGACGCTGATGTGGTCGGGTCTGCCCGTCGACTTCGGGCCGTTCTTCTGGGCCCAGGCCGTACCGGGTGCCCCGCTGCCGACGCTGGCCGAACTGGCCGCGCAGCGGCAGGTGCAGCCGGCCTCGGACGCGGGCTCGTACCTGGTGGTGGGCAGCGACTTCGGCAAGGCGCTGTGCGTGCAGTACGGGACCGCGCACATCGTCGCGGTACCGGTGGAGAGCGGACCCGGCGGGGCGCCGGTGCCCCCGCAGTTCGTCAACTCCTCGCTGCCGCAGTTCGTACGGTCCCTGGCGATGCTGGGTCACATGTGGCGGCTGCGCCAGCATCTGACGCCGGAGCAGGCGGGCCGCTGGACCGTCGATTTCCAGGCGAATCTGGCGGGGCTGGACAGTGCGGCGCTCGCGTCGCCGGAGAACTGGTGGTCGGTGCTGCTGGAGCAGATGTGGGACGGCCTCCTCTGATCCTCGGCTGATCCGGATGGCCGGGTCGTGACCCTCGAACGGGGTCTCGGCCCGGCCATTCGGGCTTCCGGGAGCAAATGACGCATCCTTGGCAGGAACCCCCGCGAGAGAGGCGCTTCCAGGATGAGTGCACCCTTTACGACCGTGCGTGGCCGTGGCTACCGGGCGGAAGAGGTGGACCGGTACCTCGCCCGGCTGTCGGGCGGCCGGGACGACGCCTGGGAGCGGGTGGCCCGTCTGACCGTGCTGGCCAGGGACATGGAGGCGGAGGCGGAGCGGCTGCGCGTGGTGGTCTCCGGACTGGCCCCGCAGACGTACGACGAACTCGGCGAGCGGGCCCGCCGGATCCTGCTGCTGGCCGAGGAGGAGTCCGAGAGCCTCCGGGGTGACGCGCGGGCGGACGCCCTGGCGACGGCGGGCGCCGCCGAGGCGCACGCGGACCGGGTGACGGAGCTGGCGCGCGGCGACGCGGAGGCGGTGCGCGAGCAGACCGAGGTCCGGGCCCGGCAGGCGCTGCTGCGGGCGGGGCGCGAGGCGGACGACGCGCGGACGGAGGCGCGGGACGACGCGGCGGCGTGGCGGGCCGAGGCGGCTGCCGTGCTGGCGGACACGGCGCGCCGGGCGGAGGCGATGCTCGCCGAGCGCGAGCAGGAACACGGGGAGCGCTGGGACGCGGCGGAGCGGGAGCTGGCGGCGCGGGAGGCGGAGATGGCGGCGCGGGAGGCGGAGCTGGAACGGTACGCGGAGTCCCGGCTGGCGGAGGCGAAGCGGGCGTTCGCGCAGACCCAGGAGACGGCGCGGCACGGGCAGGAGGACGCGGAGGCGAGGGCGGCGGAGCTGATCGCGGAGGCGCGGGTGCGGGAGGAGAGGGTCGGTCGGGAGACGGAGCGGATCCTTCGGGAACACGGGGAGTCCCAGGACGAGATGCGGGCCCACATGAACCACGTCCGCTCCAGCCTTGCGGCGCTGACGGGGCGTGCGCCGGCGGAGGGCTAGGCCTGGGGCGCCTCGATCGGCGGGGCTTGGTTGCTGCGGGTGGGGTCGGTGCCGGGGGCGGGGTGGGGTGTTGGCCTGGACTGCATGATTTAGGCGCCCTGCCTCCGACTCCGACAGGGTGCGGCGTGCTCTAGCGCCACAAATCACGTTTTACGTCCAGGCCAACACCCCACCCCGCCCCCGTCCCCGACCCCGGTACCCCGTGCCATTTCAGCCGTCCGGCGTTTGAGGACCGGGGTCTGGGGCGGAGCCCCAGAGGGGTCCGGGCAGCGCCCGGGGAACGGTGGAAGGGTGGGTAGGGGAACTCCGCCCCGCAGGGCCCACCCGGCCGCATCCGCGCGGAGGCCCCGCGCAGCGGTGTGGGTGCGTCAGGACGGTTGAGTGGGCGGTGGGCCGTACGGGGACGGGTCGCTGCGGAGGCCGTGGGTGGTGACCATCACCGTGAAGGCGGGCGGCGCCGAAGGGGGGAGGGGGGCCGACAGGGCCCCCCGCGGGGTGACGGTGGTCGGGAGGGGCGTGCCGTCCAGTTCGATCCGGGGGGCGTCCCCGAAGCCGCCGCCCTCGACCGAAAGGAGGCCGTCCGCGACGGAGACCCGGGTGATCACCGGATTGCCTCGGACCGCCACCTTGTTCAACAGGTACGCGCCGGCCGGCGCCCCCGTCAGCGCCCACATCTCGGAGGGCAGTTTCGGCAGCCCGCCGCCCACGTCCGACAGGAAGAACGTGACGACGTAGAGCATCGTGACCGCGCTCAGGGCGACGTACTGCAGGTCGACCAGGTCGGTCCGGCCGCCGTCGTTCGCGATCAGGTCGTGGATCGGCCGCCGCCCCGTGCCCTTGGGCGCGGGTTTGGCCATGGAGCCCCGCTCCACCCGCATGCCGACCACGGCCTTCGCCGCGATGAGGGCGGCGTACGGGCCCCCGAGCAGCGGGAGGTAGACGGTGGTCAGGGAGGACAGGGGGCCCTCGGGGCCCTGGAACCAGTCGACGCCGCCGCCCGCGGTGAGTCCGTAGCCGAGGGTGGCCAGGAGCAGCCAGAGCAGGATCACGGTCCAGGCCAGGGCGAGCGTGGTCGAGGTGGAGAGGCGTCCGTCGCGGCCGGTGACGAACCCGGGGTGGCGGAGCAGGCGCAGGACGATCGGGCCCGCCAGGGCGGCGAGTAAGGCGAGTGCGAAGAGCGCGGACGTCATGTGTGGTCCCCCCGGGAGTGCGGCGTCTCCGAAGAGGGTTACCGGTTCGGTCCGGGCATGACAAGTTGCCCGGTTTCAGCCCTCGCGCTGCTCCGGCAGCACCGGGAACCGCCGCGGCGCCACCAGCAGCAGCACCAGCGCCGACGCGGCCGCCGCCAGGGTCGCGCCGAGGAAGATGTGGTCCCCGGCGGCGGCCACGGCCCGGCGCAGGTACTCGGCGGCCTCGGGGGCGAGGAGGCCGGGGTGGGCCAGGGCCTTGGAGACGTCGTCCAGGTTCGAGGGGAGACCCGCCACCGGGGCGTCGGCCAGCCGGCCGGCGATGGTGGCGTTGGCCACGGCCCCCAGGAGAGCGGCTCCGACGCTCTGCCCGACGTTGCGGCAGAACAGCACCGAGGCCGTGGTGGTTCCGCGCTCCTGCCAGCCCACCGTGGACTGGACCCCGACGATCAGCGGGAGCTGGAAGAGGCCGAGGGCCCCGCCCAGCAGCAGCATGATCAGGACGGGCTGCCAGACCGGCGGGGGGTAGGGGAGCAGGGTGAAGGCGCCGAGGACGGCGGCGGCCAGGGCGACCCCGGTGGCGGCGGTGTCGCGGAAGCCGATGCGCCGGTAGACGTGCTGGGCGAGGGCGGCGCTGATCGGCCAGCTCAGGGTCATCGCGGAGGTGACCAGGCCGGCGCCGGTCGGGCCGAGGCCCAGGACGCTCTGGGCGTACGTCGGCATGAAGACCATCGGGGCGACCATCAGCAGCCCGAGCCCGGCCATGGCCAGGTTCACGGCGGCGATGGTGCGCCGGCGCCACACCCAGCCGGGCAGGATGGGCTGCTCGGCCCGGCGTTCGATCCGGACGACGAGCGCGCCCAGCGCGGCGCTGGCGCCCAGCAGCCCCAGCGAGGGTGCCGACAGCCAGGGCCAGGCGACTCCGCCCTGCACCAGCGCGAAGAGCAGCAGCCCCCCGCAGGCGAAGACGGCGACGGCCCCCCGCCAGTCGACCGGGCCGGTGCGGCCGGGGGGCAGGGTGGGCTCGACCAGGTGGCGGCTGATGATCCACAGGGCGGCGGCGGCCAGCGGCAGGTTGAGCAGGAAGATCCAGCGCCAGTCGGTGTACGTGGCGATCAGCCCGCCGAGCGCGGGGCCGGCCAGTGCCGAGGTGGCCCAGACCGCGGACATCCGGGCCTGGATGCGCGGCCGTTCCCTGAGCGGGTAGAGATCGGCGGCCAGGGTCTGGACGGTGCCCTGCAGGGCGCCGCCGCCCAGGCCCTGGAGGATCCGGAAGGCGATGAGGGCGGCCATGTTCCAGGCGGCCGCGCACAGCAGCGAGCCGAACAGGAAGAGGCTGATGCCGAGGAGCAGGACGGGCTTGCGGCCGTAGGTGTCGGAGAGCTTGCCGTAGACGGGCAGGGTGACGGTTCCGGCCAGGACGTAGCCCGAGAAGATCCACGAGAAGACGGCGAAGCCGCCGAGGTCGCCGACGATCTGCGGGACGGCGGTGGCGACGATGGCGGCGTCCAGGGCGACGAGGCCCATGGTCAGCATCAGGGCGGCGACGACGGCCGTACGGGGTCGCTCGGGCGGGGGCTGAGCCCCGGGGGCTGGGGCTGGAGCCGGGGTCGTGGCCGGGGTCGTGGGCGGACCCGGCGTGGCACCCTTCTTGGCGGAGGCTTGGTCTCCGGATCCGGCGGCTCCGCCCCGGGGTATGCCTCCGGCACTGTCGCCGGTACTCGCGCCCGCGCTCTCCCCTGAGCCCATGAAAAACCCTTCCCCCCGTGCGTACCTGCGCGGACACCATCTCACTGCGGCATTGCGGGGCGGTATCCCCTCAGTGCGCCTCGTCCCAACGGGCGAGATCCCCTAGGGGTTGGTCCTCATAAGGATCCAGGGGCGCTTCGTCCCAGGGGAGGAGGAGGAAAGCGCGCGGGGGTCCTTAACTGGTGTCTACAGGGCGGGAGTCCGGGGGGTAGGGCTAGCACCCCTATGGATACGGCGATTGGCACCAGCGCGCCGCGGCACCCCGCCCAGCAGACTTCGAATGAAGCGCGTCACAGCGCGCCGAGTGACATCGAACCGACGACCGTACGCGGCAGAACGAGGGGAAACACCGTGACAACGGCTATGACCGAAACCAGGCACGGGGGTACTGGAGGGCATGAGGCCGTCGCGGCGCGGGCGCGGAAGGTCGTCAAGGCCTACGGCTCCGGCGAGACGCGGGTGGTTGCCCTCGACGCGGTGGACGTGGACATCCACCGCGGCCGGTTCACCGCGATCATGGGGCCCTCGGGCTCCGGCAAGTCCACGCTGATGCACTGCCTGGCCGGCCTGGACACGGTGACCAGCGGCCAGATCTTCCTGGACGACACCGAGATCACCGGGCTGAAGGACAAGAAGCTCACGCAGCTGCGCCGGGACCGGATCGGCTTCATCTTCCAGGCCTTCAACCTGCTGCCGACGCTCAACGCCCTGGAGAACATCACGCTCCCCATGGACATCGCCGGCCGCAAGGCCGACCGGGAGTGGCTGAACCGGGTCGTGGAGACGGTGGGCCTGGCGGGCCGCCTCAAGCACCGCCCGACCGAGCTCTCCGGCGGCCAGCAGCAGCGTGTGGCGGTCGCCCGCGCCCTGGCCTCCCGGCCCCAGATCATCTTCGGCGACGAGCCGACCGGAAACCTCGACTCCCGGGCCGGCGCGGAAGTCCTCGGCTTCCTGCGCCGTTCGGTGAACGAGCTGGGCCAGACCATCGTCATGGTCACCCACGACCCGGTCGCCGCCTCCTACGCGGACCGCGTCATCTTCCTCGCGGACGGCCGGATCGTGGACGAGATGCACCGGCCCACCGCCGACCAGGTCCTGGACCGCATGAAGGACTTCGATGCCCGTGGGCGGACGTCATGACCGTCATGAAGACCGCGCGGCGCAATTTCTTCGCGCACAAGGGGCGGATGGCGCTCTCCGCCGTGGCCGTCCTGCTGTCCGTCGCCTTCGTCTGCGGGACGCTGGTGTTCACGGACACCATGAACACGACCTTCGACAAGCTGTTCGCGGTCACCAACTCCAATGTCACGGTCAGCCCGAAGGAGGTCGAGAGCAGCGGGGAGACCCCCGACACCGGCAAGCCGCTGTCGCTGCCCGCCTCCGTCGTCGGCCAGGTGGAGAAGGCCGAGGGCGTGAAGTCCGTCGAGGGCGGCGTCTTCTCGATGGCGGTCACCGTCGTCAACTCCAAGAACGAGAACCTCGGCTCGACCAGCGGAGCCCCGACGCTGTCGGGCAACTGGACCGAGAACGAACTGAAGTCGATGAAGATCATCGAGGGGCAGGCCCCGCGCGGCCCCACCGACGTGATGATCGACAGCGACACCGCGAAGAAGCACCACCTGAAGCTCGGTGACGACATCCGCACGATCACCGTCACCGGTGACATCCGCTCCAAGATCACCGGTATCGCCGCCTTCACCGTGACCAACCCGGGCGCGACCGTCGTCTACTTCGACACCGCCACCTCGCAGCAGAAGCTGCTCGGCGCCCCCGACGTCTTCACCCACGTGAACGTCGCCGCCAAGGACGGGGTGAGCGACGCGCAGCTCAAGGCGAATGTCGCCGCCGCCCTCGGCGCCGACACCTACAAGCTGCAGACCGCGAAGGAAGCCGCGGACGCGAACAAGAAGAACATGGACTTCCTCGACATCATGAAGTGGGTGATGCTCGGCTTCGCCGCGATCGCCTTCCTCGTCGGGATCTTCCTGATCTTCAACACCTTCTCGATGCTGGTCGCCCAGCGCACCCGTGAGATCGGCCTGATGCGGGCCATCGGGGCGAACAGCGGCCAGGTCCTCAAGTCGGTGGTCATCGAGGCCCTGCTCCTCGGCGTGGTCGGCTCGATCCTCGGCGTCGGCGCCGGCGTCGGCCTGGCCGTCGGCCTGATGCAGCTCATGAATCAGATGGGCATGAGCATGTCCACCGACGACCTCACCATCGCCTGGACCACCCCGGTCATCGGCATCGTCCTCGGCGTCGTCGTCACCGTCGTCTCCGCCTTCATACCCGCCCGCCGGGCCGGCAAGGTCTCCCCGATGGCCGCCCTGCGCGAGTCCGGCACCCCCGGCGACAAGAAGGCCGGACGGATCCGCGCCGCCCTGGGCCTCGGCCTCACCGGCATCGGCGCCGCGGCCCTGTACCTCGCCGGCACCGCCGACGCCGCCGGCACCGGAGCGCAGTGGCTGGGGCTGGGTGTCCTGTTCACCCTCATCGGCTTCATCGTGATCGGCCCGCTCCTCGCGGGCGTCGTGGTCCGGGCCCTGTCCGCCCCGGTGCTGCGGCCCTTCGGCTCCATAGGCCGCCTCGCCGAGCGCAACGCGCTGCGCAACCCGCGCCGCACCGGTGCCACCGCCGCCGCGCTGATGATCGGCCTGGCGCTGGTCGCCTGCCTGTCGGTGGTCGGCTCCTCGATGGTGGCCTCGGCCACCGACGAGCTCGACAAGTCGGTCGGCGCGGACTTCATCGTCCAGTCCCAGACCGGGCAGCCGGTCGTACCGCAGGCCGAGGAAGCGCTGCGGGCCACACAGGGCCTGGCGCACGTCACCGCCTACCGGGAGGTCGACGCCAAGATCACCGCCCCCGACGGCAGCTCCGAGATCTACGGGCTCGGGGTCCAGGACCCCACCTACGCCAAGGACATCCGCCGCAAGATGATCGCCGGCGAGCACGCGGACGCGTACAAGCCGGGCTCGATGTCGGTGGGCTCCGAGTTCGCCACGAAGCACCGGGTGAAGCTCGGTGACGAGCTGACGGTCGCCTTCACCGGCGGCAAGACCACCAAGCTCAAGGTCGCGGCGATCACCAGCGACGAGGGCAACCTCGACAAGGGCATGAAGTACGTCAGCACCGCCGTCGCCGAGGCGAACCTGCCCGCCGACAAGATGCCCCGGCCCTTCATGGTGCTGGCCACCGCGAAGGACGGCCAGGACGACGCCGCCTACGCGGCGGTCAAGTCGGCGCTGGCCGAGTACCCGCAGTACCAGGTGCTCAACCAGACGGACTACAAGCAGGCGCTGAAGGACCAGGTCGGCCAGCTGCTGAACGTGGTCTACGCCCTCCTCGCCCTCGCGATCATCGTCGCGGTCCTGGGTGTGGTGAACACCCTGGCCCTCTCGGTGGTCGAGCGGACCCGCGAGATCGGCCTGATGCGCGCCATCGGTCTCTCCCGCCGCCAGCTGCGCCGCATGATCCGCCTGGAGTCCGTGGTCATCGCCCTCTTCGGAGCCCTGCTGGGCCTCGGTCTGGGCATGGGCTGGGGCGCCACCGCCCACCAGCTCCTCGCACTGCAGGGCATGAAGATCCTCGAGATCCCGTGGCCCACCATCCTCGGTGTGTTCGCCGGCTCCGCCCTGGTCGGCCTGCTGGCCGCCCTGGTCCCGGCCTTCCGGGCGGGCCGGATGAACGTCCTGAACGCGATCGCCAGCGAGTAGTCACCGGTCGGTCGTTCGGGGGAGCCCTGGCCCCGCCCCGCCCTTTCGGGTGGGGCGGGGCCGGGGTCGTTCCGGAGGGCACCGGGTGCTCGCCGTCACCCCCACGGGGGACCCGGATCCCACGCGCGGGTGTCGGAGCCGCGTCGTAGGGTGGGAACCCCCGGCCCGTTCGACGTGTCGGGTCCTTCGCGTTGCCGCCTCGCGGGGACGCGCCGCACCTCACCGGACGGAAAGCCGCCTTCATGAGCCTGCACGGACTGCTCGACGCCGTCACCCGGGACCCCGCACTCGCAGAGGCGATCACCGCGGCCGGTGACGGCAACCGCATGCACGTGGACCTCGTCGGCCCGGCCGCCGCGCGGCCCTTCGCCATCGCCGCGCTGGCCGCCCGTACCGGGCGCACCGTGCTCGCCGTCACCGCCACCGGCCGGGAGGCGGAGGACCTGGCCGCCGCGCTGCGCTCGATGCTCAACCCCGACGAGGTCGCGGAGTACCCCTCCTGGGAGACGCTGCCGCACGAACGGCTGAGCCCGCGCAGCGACACCGTGGGCCGCCGGATCGCCGTACTGCGCCGCCTCGCGCACCCCAGCAAGGACGATCCCGCCGCAGGCCCGGTCTCCGTGGTCGTCGCGCCGATCCGCTCCGTGCTCCAGCCGCAGGTCAAGGGGCTCGGGGACCTGGTCCCGGTGAGCCTGCGCCAGGGCGAGAGCGTGGACCTCGGCGCGGTGACGCAGGCACTCGCCGCAGCCGCGTACGCCCGGGTGGAGCTCGTCGAGAAGCGCGGCGAGTTCGCGGTGCGCGGCGGCATCCTCGACGTGTTCCCGCCCACCGAGGAGCACCCGCTGCGCGTGGAGTTCTGGGGCGACGAGGTCGAGGAGATCCGCTACTTCAAGGTCGCCGACCAGCGCTCCCTGGAGATCGCCGAGCACGGCCTGTGGGCCCCGCCCTGCCGGGAACTGCTGCTGACCGACGAGGTGCGCGGGCGCGCCGCGGCCCTCGCCGAGCTCCACCCCGAGCTGGGCGAACTGCTCCACAAGATCGCCGAAGGCATCGCCGTCGAGGGCATGGAGTCCCTGGCGCCGGTCCTGGTCGACGACATGGAGCTGCTGATCGACGTACTGCCGGCCGGTTCGATGGCCGTCGTGTGCGATCCGGAGCGGGTGCGGACACGGGCCTCGGACCTGGTGGCGACCTCGCAGGAGTTCCTGATGGCCTCCTGGGCCGCCACGGCCGGCGGCGGCGAGGCCCCCATCGACGTGGGCGCGGCCTCGCTCCGCGGGATCGCCGACGTACGGGAGCACGCGCGCGAGCTCGGCATGATGTGGTGGTCGGTGTCCCCCTTCGCCGCCGATGAGGCGGGCGCGACCGGCCGCGACACCCTCAGCCTCGGCATGCACGCCCCCGAGGCCTACCGCGGCGACACCTCCCGCGCGCTCGCCGACACCAAGGCCTGGCTCGCCGACGGCTGGCGCACCGTCTACCTCACCGAGGGCCACGGCCCGGCCGCCCGCACCGTCGAGGTGCTCGGCGGCGAGGGCATCGCGGCCCGCCTGGAGGCGGACGTCAACGTCCTGGAGCCCTCGCTGGTCCACGTCTCGTGCGGCTCCCTCGACAACGGCTTCGTCGACCCGGTCCTCAAGCTCGCCGTCCTCACCGAGACCGACCTGACCGGTCAGCGCACCGCCACCAAGGACCTCGGCCGGATGCCGACCCGGCGCCGCAAGACGATCGACCCCCTCACCCTGGAGGTCGGCGACTACATCGTCCACGAGCAGCACGGCGTCGGCCGCTACATCGAGATGGTCCAGCGCACCGTGCAGGGCGCCACCCGCGAGTACCTGCTCGTCGAGTACGCGCCGGCCAAGCGCGGGCAGCCCGGCGACCGCCTCTACATCCCCACCGACCAGCTGGAGCAGGTCACCAAGTACGTCGGCGGCGAGGCCCCGACGCTGCACCGGCTCGGCGGAGCCGACTGGACCAAGACCAAGGCGCGCGCGAAGAAGGCGGTCAAGGAGATCGCCGCCGACCTCATCAAGCTCTACAGCGCCCGCATGGCGGCCCCCGGCCACACCTTCGGCCCCGACACCCCCTGGCAGCGCGAGCTGGAGGACGCCTTCCCGTACGCGGAGACCCCCGACCAGCTCACCACCATCGCCGAGGTCAAGGAAGACATGGAGAAGTCGGTCCCCATGGACCGGCTGATCTGCGGAGACGTCGGCTACGGAAAGACCGAGATCGCGGTCCGCGCCGCCTTCAAGGCGGTCCAGGACGGCAAGCAGGTCGCCGTGCTCGTCCCGACCACCCTGCTGGTGCAGCAGCACTTCGGGACCTTCTCCGAGCGGTACGCGCAGTTCCCCGTCAAGGTGAAGGCGCTGTCGCGCTTCCAGAGCGACAGCGAGTCCAAGGCGACGCTGGAGGGCCTCAAGGAGGGCTCGGTCGACATCGTCATCGGCACGCACCGGCTGTTCTCGCAGGAGACGAAGTTCAAGGACCTGGGCCTGGTCATCGTCGACGAGGAGCAGCGGTTCGGAGTCGAGCACAAGGAGCAGCTGAAGAAGCTGCGCGCCAACGTGGACGTGCTGACGATGTCGGCGACCCCGATCCCGCGCACCTTGGAGATGGCCGTCACCGGCATCCGCGAGATGTCCACGATCACCACCCCGCCCGAGGAGCGCCACCCGGTCCTGACCTTCGTCGGCCCCTACGAGGAGAAGCAGATCGGCGCCGCGATCCGCCGCGAGCTGCTCCGCGAGGGCCAGTGCTTCTACATCCACAACCGGGTCGAGTCCATCGACCGGGCGGCCGCCAAGCTGCGCGAGATCGTGCCCGAGGCGCGCATCGCGACGGCGCACGGCCAGATGTCCGAACAGGCCCTGGAACAGGTCGTGGTGGACTTCTGGGAGAAGAAGTTCGACGTCCTCGTCTCCACGACGATCGTCGAATCCGGCATCGACATCTCCAACGCCAACACCCTCATCGTCGAGCGCGGCGACAACTTCGGCCTCTCCCAGCTGCACCAGCTGCGCGGCCGCGTGGGCCGTGGCCGCGAGCGCGGGTACGCGTACTTCCTCTACCCGCCGGAGAAGCCGCTGACCGAGACCGCGCACGAGCGGCTCGCGACGATCGCCCAGCACACCGAGATGGGCGCCGGCATGTACGTGGCGATGAAGGACCTGGAGATCCGCGGCGCGGGCAACCTGCTCGGCGGCGAGCAGTCCGGCCACATCGCGGGCGTCGGCTTCGACCTCTACATCCGGATGGTCGGCGAGGCCGTGGCGGACTACCGGTCGGCCGTCGACGGATCGGTCGAGGAGGAGCCGCCGCTGGAGGTCAAGATCGAGCTGCCGGTCGACGCGCACGTCCCGCACGACTACGCGCCGGGCGAGCGGCTGCGCCTCCAGGCGTACCGGTCCATCGCGGCGGCCAACTCCGAGGAGGACGTCAAGGCGGTCCGCGAGGAGCTCACCGACCGCTACGGCAAGCTGCCGGAGCCGGTGGAGAACCTGCTGCTGGTGGCCGGACTGCGGATGCTCGCCCGTGCCTGCGGGGTCGGCGACATCACCCTCCAGGGCCCCAACATCCGCTTCGGGCCGGTGGAGTTGCGCGAATCGCAGGAGCTGCGGCTGAAGCGGCTCTACCCGGGGTCGGTCATCAAGCCGGCCGCGTCGCAGGTGCTGGTGCCGCGGCCGAAGACGGCCAGGGTGGGCGGGAAGCCGCTGGTCGGACGGGAACTGCTCGGCTGGACCGGGGAGTTCCTCGCCACGATCCTCGGTTCGTAGGCGGGGCGCCCGTAGCGACGGGTGTGGGTACGGCGACGGCCGCGTCGGGGACCTTCCGGTCCCCGGTCGCGGCCGTTCGCGTTCCGCGGGGGTTACTTGTTCGGGTCGTCGTCGATGCCGAGCTTCTCTTCCATCGTCTGCTGGGCCTTGTCGATCTGGTCCGCGTACTTGTTGCCGGTCTTCTCGTTGGCCTCTTGTTCGAGGTTGTCGGAGATGTCCTTGCCCTTGTCCTTGAACCTGTCGAAAATCCCCATGCTCGGGCTCCTTCCGTAATCCCGTCTGCGACGCTACGCCGGTTTGGGGCGGTTCGCCCGCTGGAGAGTCGGAACGTCCCGTAAAGGCAGGGAGTTTATGATCTTGTCCTATGCGTCCCCGCCTGCTGTTCTCCGCCCTCCTGCTCGCCTCCGCCGCCGCCGTCCCCGGCTGTGCGGCGCCCCCCGGGGCCGGGGCCGGTGCGAGTGCGAACGCACCCGGCCCGGCCAACGGGCCGGTGGCCCTGGCCTCGGTGGACGGGCTCGCGGTCAAGGGGCGGGCGCCGAAGACGGGGTACGGGCGCGAGCGGTTCGGCAAGGGCTGGCTGGACACCGACGGCAGCGGCTGCGGGACCCGCGAGGACATCCTCAAGCGGGACCTGGCCCGGACCACCTTCAAGGACGGCTGCAAGGTGCTGACCGGGGTGCTGGAGAAGGACCCCTACACCGGTGCCCGCATTCCGCACGAGCGGGGCCGCACCGGCGTGGACATCGACCACATCGTGGCCCTCTCCGACGCCTGGCAGAAGGGGGCCGGGGGCTGGGACAAGGGCAAGCGGATCGCCTTCGCCAATGATCCGCTGAACCTCCTCGCGGTCGACGCCGCGGCGAACCGCAAGAAGGGGGACGGTGACGCGGCCACCTGGCTTCCACCCGACCGCGGGTACCGCTGCCGCTACGTCGCGGCCCAGATCGCGGTCAAGCGGAAGTACGGTCTGTGGGTCACGGCCGGCGAGCGCGACGCGATGAAGCGGGTCCTGACCGGCTGCCCGGGGGAGCGCCTGCCGACCGGCGGCAATTCCACCCGCCCGCCGGAGCGGCTGCGCTGATCCGCCCCCGGATCCGCCCCCTGGTCCCGCCCTTTGGATCCGCCCCTTGGATCCGCCCCCTGGTTCGGCCCCTCCGAGCCCCTGCTGGAGCGGGCCTCGATCAGCTCTTCTTCCAGTCCTGGCAGTCGACCGTCGTGAAGAAGCCGTCCCCGGCGGCGATCGTCACGACGGCCTGGCCCTCGGGGTTCTCGTTGGCGATGACCGTGTCGAGGCTGCCGGTCGCGTCCTTGGTGCGCTCCCAGTAGCAGCCGCTGCCGTCCTCGGTGGAGCCGGCGGACTTGTAGGTGCCCGGGGCGATGTCGACGCCGACCTTGAGCATGCCGCCCTTGCCAGAGACGTCGGCCTTCGGAGTGCCCTTGGCCTTCGGGTCCACGAGCTCCCAGCCCTTGCAGCCCTCGGTCTTGAAGATCTTGTCGGTGGCGCCGATGGCCACGTAGGAGAGGCCCACGACGTTGGCGTTGTCGAGGATCGACTCCGGCTCGCCCTTGGAGTCCTTGGCGCGCTCCCAGTAGCAGTTGCCGTCGGCCTTGTTGCCCGCCGAGCGGTACAGGCCGGGCTGGACGTCGGAGCCGACCTGGAAGGTGCCGCTGCCCTTGATGGCCGACTTCGCCTTGCCCGCGGCGGGGGCCGCGGCCGGGGCGCTGCTCTTCGCCGCCGGCTTCGAGGCGGCCGCGTCGGCGCCCTTGTCGGTGGTGGTGTCGCCGCCGCATGCGGTGAGCGTCACGAGGGCGACGGCCGCGCCGCATCCCGCCAGGACCTCGGTGCGAGCGGCGCGGGCGATCCAACTGGTGCGCGTGGTGTGGGACATGTGTGTGGCTCCTGCCTGATCTGACGGCCTGTTCGGTGGGATCATCACAACAGAGCCTGTGAACCGAGTCAACGAGTTTCTGAGAGATTGTTAAATTCACACTGTGAATGGGTCTCTCCTCTTTGCAGCTGTATGCTCGCGCGCATGCCGGAGCAGAAGCCCCCCACCGAAGCCCCCACCGAAGCCGCCGTCGAAGCCCCCGTCGAAGCCGCCCCCGAAGTCACCGCCGCCGACATCGCCCGCCTCGCGGGAGTCGGCCGCGCCGCCGTGAGCAACTGGCGCCGCAGGCACGCCGACTTCCCCCGCCCCGTCGGCGGCACCGAGACCAGCCCCTCCTTCGCGCTGGCCGAGGTCACCGACTGGCTCCGGGCCCAGGGCAAGCTGGCCGAGGTCCCGCTGCGCGAGCGCGTCTGGCAGTACGTCGCGGCCCACCCCGGCGGCTCCGTGGCCGCGCTCGTCAAGGCCGGGAGCGCGCTGCTCCTCGTACGCGACCGGCCCAGGGAGTGGCTGGAGGCCGCGGCCGTCTCCGACGAGCGGATGGCCACCCTGCTCGCGCCCGCCATCGACCGGGTGCTCGCCCTGCGGTTCGGGCCCGTGCACCCGCTCGGAGCCGGCGCCCCCCTGGCGCCCGCCTCCGTGCCCTTCCTGCGAGCCGCCGCCGAACTCGCCGCCGAACTCGGCACCAAGGGCGCCTTCGAGTTCCTGCTCGGCCGACACCTCGAGGCCAACCCCCGCCAGTACACGCTCACTCCGGACGGCCTCGCCGCCCTCATGGCCGCCCTCGCCGGGCCCTCCCCCCAGACCGTCCTGGACCCCGCCTGCGGCACCGGCACCCTGCTACGGGCCGTCCCCGGAGCCATTACCCGCTACGCCCAGGACAGTTCGCCGGAACTCGCCTCCCTCGCCGCCCTGCGCCTCGCCCTCCAGTCGGACGCCCCGGTCCGCGCGGCGGCCGCCGACAGCCTGCGCGCCGACGCCTTCGCGCGCCCCGCCGCCGAGCCGGTCGACGCCGTGCTCTGCCACCCGCCGTTCAACGAACGCAACTGGGGCCACGAGGAGCTGTCCTACGACCCGCGCTGGGAGTACGGGCTGCCGGCCCGCGCGGAGTCCGAACTCGCCTGGGTCCAGCACGCCCTGGCCCACCTGCGGGAGGGCGGCACCGCCGTCATGCTGATGCCGCCCGCCGCCGCCGCCCGCCGCTCCGGCCGCCGCATCCGCGCCGATCTGCTGCGCCGGGGCGCGCTGCGGGCCGTCGTGGCCCTCCCGGCCGGCGCCGCGCCGCCGTACGGGATCCCGCTGCACCTGTGGGTGCTGCGCAGGCCCGCCCCGCACGCGGCGGCCCCCTCCGGGCTGCTCCTCGTGGACACCGCCGCACTCGCCGACGGTCCCGGACCGGGTACCGGGCGGGCCGGGTGGGCCGCCGTGCACGGCGCGGTGGAGGAGGCCTGGGCGGCGTACGAGCGCGGCGGCCCGGCCCCGGAGGTACCGGACGTTCCCGGCGTGCGCCGCGTGGTGCCGGTCGTGGAGCTGCTCGACGACGACGTGGACCTGACCCCGGCCCGCCACCTGCCGCCGCCCGCCGCGGGCGGCGGTGTGGCCGAGCTGACCGCCGTACGGGACCGGCTGGACTCGACGCTGACCCGCGCGGCCCGGCTCACCCCGCCGGCCCCGCCCGCCGCCTCCCCGGACCGTCCCGCCGCCGCGCCGGCCCGGCTGCCGCTGACCACCGTCGGCGAACTCGCCCGCGCCGGAGCCCTGCTGCTGTACACGGGCACCGGCAGCGGCGCGGGCGGTGCCCCCGTCCTGACCGAGTACGACGTGAGCGCCGGCACCGGCCCCTCCGGCACCCTGGCCGACGCCGCGGAACAGCCGCTGCTGACCGCGCCCGGCGATGTGGTCGTCCCCCTCACCGGTGGCGCCGGCGTGGCCCGCGTGGTCGACGCCGCCACCGCCGGGGCGGCGCTCGGCCGGGGCCTGCAGCTGCTGCGGCCCGACCCGGCCGCGCTGGACCCCTGGTTCCTGGCCGGCTTCCTGCGCGCCACCGCCAACAACCGGCGCGCCAGCAGCCACGCCTCCACCACGACCCGGCTCGACGTGCGCCGCCTCGAACTGCCCCGGCTGCCGCGGACGGAGCAGGAGGTCTACGGGGCGCGGTTCCGGGCGCTGGCCGAGTTCGAGGACGCCCTGAGGCTGGCCGCCCGGCTCGGGGAGCAGCTCGTACAGGGGCTGTACGACGGGCTGTCGGACGGCACGGTCCGGCCGGAATGAGCCCTCGGGCCGTCTCCGGCCGGGGCGGGCGACCGCCCGGGGCTGCGACCGTACAACGGTTGAGCGCATCCCCTCACTCCCGGCCGGGAACGCTGTATACGCTCTGACCCGGAATCCTCCGCGGTTTCCTCGTCCTTCCGCCTTTTCTCCGTCCTTCCTCCGCCCTTCCTCCGCACGGCCCGTCAGGAGCAGCGATGCACGGCCCCGGCACTCCGCCGCCCCACGGTCACCAGCCCAGCACCGGGGGCGTGGTGGCCCTGCGCGTGCTGTTCGCGCTGCTGCCCATCCTGAGCTGCGGGTTCCTCGCCTGGGGGACGATGCTGCGGCTCGCGCTGGTCACCCGCAAGCCCCGGGACTGGTGGCTGATGGGAGGCTCCATCGCGGCCGAGGTCGTCTCGCTCGCGCTGATCGGCGCGGACCCGACTCCCGACACCAGCGGCTGGCAGGGCAATGCGGGGGCCTTCGGCATCCTCCTGACCGGCCTCGCGGTGTGCATCTACTACCTCGTCGCCGAGATCCGGCACTTCGAGGCGCTCAAGGCCGGGCCCGCCGCGGCCGGCTGGTACCCGCCGCCCGCCTCCTCCTACGTACCGCCCCAGCAGCAGACCAGGCCCGCCTACGGCTACCCGCCGGTGGGCCAGACCGGCCCGCAGCAGCACCAGCAGCCCCACCAGACCCAGCCGCACCAGCCCCCGCAGCAGGCCCCCGAGCCCACGCCCGCCCCGACCCCGCCCCCGCGCATCGGGCAGGTCCGCGCCGAACTCGACGAGCTCAGCGAGCTCCTGCGCCGCCAGCAGCCGCCCCGCGACGAGGACCCCCGCCCGTGACGGACCGGCTCATCGGCGACCGCTACCAGCTCGCCACCATCCTCGGCCAGGGCGGCATGGGCCAGGTCTGGACGGCCTATGACCGGCGCCTGGACCGCCGCGTCGCGGTCAAACTGCTGCGCCCCGACAAGGTCGCGGGCCCCGGCTCCGTGGCCGAGGAGCTGCGCCGCCGCTTCGTGCGCGAATGCCGGGTCACGGCCCAGGTCGACCACCCCGGGCTGGTCACCGTGCACGACGCGGGCAGCGACGGCGACGAGCTGTACCTCGTCATGGGCTACGTCGAGGGCGCCGACCTCGCCGACCACCTCGCCGAGCACGACCCCTATCCGTGGCCCTGGGCGGTCTCGGTGATCGCGCAGCTGTGTTCGGTGCTGTCGGCCGTGCACGCGGTGCCGATCGTCCACCGGGACCTGAAGCCGCGCAACGTCATGGTCCGCCCCGACGGGACCGTGCTGGTCCTGGACCTCGGCGTCGCCTCGGTGATGGACACCGACACCACCCGCCTCACCAGCACCGGTTCGCCCATCGGCAGCCCCGCGTACATGGCCCCCGAACAGGCCATGGGCGGAGCCGTGGGCCCGCACACCGACCTCTACGCGCTCGGCGTGGTCCTGTACGAGCTGCTGTCCGGCAACGTCCCCTTCGCCGGCTCCACGGCGCTCGGGGTGCTCCACCGGCACCTGTACGAACCCCCGCTGCCGGTGCGCCAGTTGCGTCCCGAGGTCCCGCAGCAGCTGGAAGCCCTGCTGCTGAAGCTGCTGGCCAAGGACCCGCAGGACCGGCCCGCCTCCGCGCAGGCGGTGTACGCGGCCCTCGCCCCGCTGCTGCCCCACCACGGCTCGGGCGCCCCGACCGGCCCCCTCGACCCGACCCGCCCCTTCCTGCGCCCGCAGGCCCCCTGGCCCGACCGCGCCACCGTGATCCCGCCCCGGCCCGCGACCCCGCCCCCGCCGCCGCGGCCGGACGTCCCGGCGGCCGTGGAGGAGGCCAAGAAGCTCCTCGACCAGGGCAGGCTCACCCAGGCCGTGGACATCCTCGGTGGCATCCTCCCGGCGGCGGCCGAGCAGCACGGCGCGCACTCGCCGGTGGTCCGCTCCCTGCGCAAGCAGTACGCCGCCACCCTGATGGACGACGGCCAGTACCGCCGCGCCCTGCCCGAACTGCGGCGGCTCGCGGAGGAGTTCCCGGCCGGCGACCCGCAGTCCCTGCGCTTCCGCTACGACGCGGCGCAGTGCCTGGAGCAGCTGGGCGAACCGGCGGCCGCCCTGGCCGAGTACCGGGCGCTGCTGCCGCTCTTCGAGAACCACTACGCGAACCCGGACCCGGGCCTCCCGCTGGAGGTCCGCCGCCGGATAGCGCACCTGCTGCTCTCCCTCGGCGACCGCCCGGCGGCCCACGACACCCTGGCCCGCCTCCTCTTCGACGCGGAACGCCTGCACGGCCCGAACCACCCCTTCACCGAGGAGGTCCGCCGCACCCTGCTGTGGCTGGGTCAGGTCCGCTGAGGCTCCGGCCGGGTCCGCCGCCGCAGGGCCGGCAGGGCCACCAGGGCCGTCAGGACCAGCAGGGCCCCGGCCGCCACGGCCGCGCCCGGGACGAGGCCCGGGGGGCGGAAGGTACAGGCGATGCCGGTGGTGCGGCCGTCCAGCGGGATCGCGACCAGGCCCAGCCGGGCGGAGGCCGGGCGCCCGTTGCAGGTCCAGCCCGCGATCGCGGGGACGGAGAGCACCGCCGTCCCCGTGCTGCCCGGCGGGAGCACCGCGTGGACGCCCGAGGAGCCGACCCGTACGGACACCGCCGCCGTGGCCCGCAGCCGGGCGACGGCCGCGGTCAGCAGCGAGCGGTCCAGGCAGGACAGCTGCCGGTGCGCCGGCGCCGCCCCCTCGAAGAGCAGCGCCGAGGCCGGGCCGTGGGAGGGCCCCAGGGGCTGCAGGGCCGCCCTGTTGCGCGGCGGGTTGGCGTTCAGCCGGAAGGCCGCCCCGTCCGCGAGGCGGGCCGTCCCGTTGTACTCCGGGGCCCACAGGAAGGCCTCGGTCCCCGCCCGGCAGACCCCGGGGGAGAGCGGATCCTCGTACACCCGCGCGCCCAGCAGGAGTTCCTGGTTGGCGAAGGGCGAGGCCCCGTAAGCCGGTTCCACGCCCGGCGGGCGGACGGTGACCAGCGGCGGGACCTCCGCCCGCGCCACCGTGCCGTCCGGCCGCAGCCGGGCGCCGACGGAGAACACGGCGTCCGTCACCGGGTTGTCGAGGCTCTGCACGTTGCGCCCGCGCGAGGTCCAGCCCGCCCCGAGGGCCACCATGGTCCGCGTGAACAGGTCCGGGGTGTGGCTGCTGTAGTACGCGCCGCCCTCCCCGCCCAGCAGCATCGGGTCGTTGCCGGTCAGCGCCGGCCGCCCGGCGTCCGTGCGGTACGCGGGCCAGCCCTCGGCGCCCTTCAGGGCGTCGGCCCGCGCGGTGTGCGCCGCGCCCCACACCGGGTAGTCGTCCAGGCCCGCCAGCTTGCCCCGCTGCCCGTTGGCGGTGGTCGCCGCCGCCTGGACCACCAGCACCAGCGCCAGTACGGCCACCGCCGGCAGGACCAGCCGCCGGTGGCGCAGCGCCCACCAGGCGGCCCCCGCCAGGACCAGGCCGCCGCCGAAGAGGGCGAGGCCCCACGGGGTCGCCCGCCCGCTCCCGCTCGCCCCGAGCAGGACGGCCCCCAGCACTCCGGCGCCGCCCGCCAGTGCCCACGGCCCGGGCGGGCCGGCCGACAGCCCCGCCCAGGCGGCCATCACCACGATCCCGGCCAGCACGAAGGTCTGCCGGTACGGGCTGCCGTTGGGCGTCGCGAAGAGGTGCCAGGCCAGGTGCGTCGGCATCCACTGGAAGGACAGCAGCACCAGCAGGACGAGCCCCGTCCACAGCAGCCGCTCCCGCCCGGCCGCGGCCCGGTGGAAGGGCAGGGCCGCCGCGAGCAGCAGGGTCCCGGTGCCGATGAACAGGGCGGGGGAGGAGAAGGAGTAGGTGGCGGGCAGCAGCCGGGCCAGCAGGTCCTCGGCCGGCACCGGCACGAAGGGCTTGAACCACCCCGGGTAGGCCTGCTTCGAGCTCAGGAAGAGGGGCACGAGCACCGGCGCCGACAGGGCGACGCCCAGCACGGTGGCCAACGCCGCCCGCGCGAGGACGCGTAGCCGATCCGCCGCACCCTCCCGGGCGAGGAGCAGCCGGACCAGCAGCACCAGGGCCGCGCCCAGCGTCGCCATGTAGGCGGTGTAGAAGTTCGCCGTCCAGCAGAGCGCCACCACCACGACGGCCGCCACGGGCCGGCGCCCGCGCAGCGCCCACTCACCCGTCAGACACAGGAGCGGAAAGGCGATCAGCCCGTCCATCCACATCGGGTTGTACGAGGCCTCGATCACCGACCAGCCGCACAGCGCGTACGAGGCCCCGAGCAGCCCCGCCGCCCACCCCGGCCCGCGCCGCTGGGTGCGCAGCACCCAGGCCATCGCCGCCGCCGCGGCCGCCGCCTTGAGCACGGTGACCACGTACACCGCGAGGTCGATGTCCTGGCGCGGGAACAGCCCCACCAGGACGGCGAACGGGCTGGTCAGGTAGGTCCCGAAATCGGGCAGGAAGCTGGTCCCGTACCCGGACTGCCAGTTCAGCAGCAGCCCGCCCGCGGCGCGCCCGTGCAACAGGTCCCACAGGTGTGCGTGGAAGGGGACGAACTGATTGCCGAGGTCGTTGATGCTGCGGTGGCGCGGCCCGTACGGGAAGACGCGCGCCACGGCGTCTCCGGCGACCACGGCCACCACCGTGACCAGGGCGGCGAGCGCCGAGCCGAACAGGGACGGGCGGCGCGGGGAGCGGTGCGGTGTCGACATGGTGGGCCGACCGTGGCACCCCGGGTGGGCCGAAGGGTGGCCATTGAGGGACGCGAACCCCAACACCCCCGGAATCGTTGGTCGAACCAGTGGCTCTGATCACCCCGACTGCATAACATCGATCACCGCACGGCCCTTGTGCACCGAAGCACAATCTCCCGGCCCTGGAGGCTCCTTTGCACCGTCGCACAGCGCTCTCCGTTTCCGCCGCCCTGCTCCTGGCGGCCCCACTGCTGTCCGCGTGCTCGGGCGAAGCCCGCCCCGGCACCGCGGCCGTGATCGGCGGCGAACGGATCACCACCTCCGCGCTCCAGGCCCAGGTGAACGACGTCCGCACCGCACAGAACAGCTCCGAACACGCGGCCGAGCTCATCGCGGCCGTCCCGCAGCTCGACCGGGTCAAGCTCAGCACGATGCTGCAGAGCCGGATCCTCGACCGGATGGCGAAGGACGCCGGGATCGACGTCACCCCCAAGGAGCTCCAGGACGCCCGCAAGGCGTACGACGAGGGCAACCGCGGGGCCGCGGCCTTCGAGGAGGCGATCTTGCAGAAGGCCGCCGTCGCCCCCGACCAGATCGAGCGCTGGGTCCGCGACCAGGTGCTCTTCGAGAAGCTGAACGCCAAGTACGGCGAGGGCAAGCTCGCCGAGCCCGCCGCGAAGGCCGCGGCCAAGCTCGGCATCGAGGTCAACCCGCGCTACGGAGTCTGGGACCCCCAGCGGGTCACCCTCGGCGAGCACTCGACCCCGTGGATCACCCAGGTCACCCGGCCCGAGCAGCCCCCGGCCGGCGCCTAGGCGCTCGCCCGGGGGAGGTAGGTTCGGAGGGTGACTGACGACGTGTCCTCCGAGCCCACCGGCCGCATCGTGCTGCTGACCACCAGCCACCGGGTGGCCCCCGGCATGCTGTCCTGGCCCGCCTGGCAGACCCTGCACGCCGCGGACCGGGTGCTGTGCGCCGACCCGGGCCACGTCCAGCTCCCCTACTTGCGCGAGGCCGGCGTCGACGTGGCCCTGGAGGCCCCCGACGCCCAGGCGCTGATCGAGGAGTGCGCCGGCGGGCACACCGTCGTCGTCCTGCTCAGCGGTGAGGGGGACCGGCGCCTCACCGACGGGCTGGCCCGCTTCGCCGGCTCGGGCCGGGTCGCCGTACCGGACCTGGAGCTGCTGCCGGGCTCGTACGACCTGCCCGGCGCACGCCTGCTCGACCTCGTCCAGGTCATGGACCGGGTCCGGCGCGAATGCCCCTGGACCTCGGAGCAGACCCACGAGGGACTGGCGAAGTACGCCATCGAAGAGGCCTACGAGCTGGTCGAGGCCATCGAGGCCGGGGACCGGGAGGAACTGCGCGAGGAGCTCGGGGACGTCCTGCTCCAGGTGGTCTTCCACGCGCGCATCGCGGAGGAGGGCGGCCCCGGTGAAGAGGACGAGCCGTTCTCCATCGACGACGTGGCCGGGGCCCTCGTCGAGAAGCTGATCCACCGGCACCCGCACGTCTTCGGCGACGCGACGGCGCTGACCCCGCAGGACGTGCACGCGCACTGGCAGCGCACCAAGCAGGAGGAGAAGCAGCGGGAGTCGGTGACCGACGGGATTCCGGTCGGACAGCCCGGTCTCGCGCTCGCGGCCAAGCTGGCGGGCCGCGCCCGTGCGGGGGCGGTGCCCGTGGAACTGCCCCGCGGAGAGGGCGTCGGGTACGAACTGCTGGAACTGGCGGCGCGTGCCGAGGCGGCGGGGACCGACCCCGAGACCGCGCTGCGCGCGGCGGCCCGGACCTACCGGGACGCGATCCGCAGGGCCGAGGGCGTCGGCGAGTAGCCATCGGCGGCGGTAGCCCTCAGCGGCGGGTGGCACCCGCGGCGGCGTCAGGCAGCGGTGTCCTCAATGCTCCCGGGGAGCCCGGCCGGACGGGTTGTGCCAGTGCGGGTCGGGGCGGTTCAGGAACCACTCGCCGAAGCCCATCGGTCGGCTTCCGTCCTCCTGGCTCCTGCCACTGGCGGGTACGGAGTCGTAGAAGATCCCTTCGGGGCGCGCGCCGAGTTCCTCCAGGAGGTTCGAGGTCTCCCGGATGAACTGCGGCGGACCGCTCAGGTAGACGTTCTGGTCGGGCCACAGCCCGCGGTTGCTGAGCGCGGTCGCCAGCCGGTCGGTGGCCTGGTTGCGGTGCTGGCCGGGGGCGGGGGTGATGTAGGTGACGCTCAGCCAGTCGAGGGAGTCCGCGTACGCGTCGATGAGCGGGCGGTCGTAGAGGTGTGCGGCGTCCCGTGCGACCACGAAGAGCCGCGCGTCCTGATCGGGAGGGTGTTCCGCCAGGTCCTCCAGCATCGCGCGGACCGGGGCCCAGCCGGTGCCGGCGGCTATGAAGCTGACCGGGCGGTCCTCGCGGCGGAAGGTCATCTGCCCGCCGGCCGCGCCCAGCCGCAGCACGTCCCCGGGCTGGGTCTCGCGGATCAGGGCGGTGCTGAGGCGGCCGCCCTCGATCCGGCTGACGTGCAGGTCGAGCGTGCCGTCGGTGCGGGGCGCGTTGCCCAGGGAGTACGTGCGCCAGGTCGTCGGCACCCGGTCGCTGCTCACGCTCGCGTACTGGCCGGGGACGTGGGGGAAGTGCACGTGCGGGCGGAGGGTCAGGACGCCGATGTCCTCCCCGTACAGCAGGTGGCGTACGACTTCCGCGTCCCACCAGGGCGGGTCCGTGCTCTCGGCGGCGCCGGCCATCATGGCGTCCGCGATCACCTGGTACGCCTCTGACCAGGCCTTCTCCACCTGGGGGTGCCAGGCGGACCCGGAGGCCTCGGCGAGCGCGGCGATGAGGCTGGTGCCCACGGCCGCGTAGTGCTCGGGCCCCGCCAGGAACTTGCGGTGGTCGCGGCCGAGGTCGCGCAGATAGGGGACGAGCGTCTCGTTCTCCAGGTGGGCGATGACATGGGTGAGCGCGGCGAAGAGCCGGTCCCGTTGCCGTTCCATGTCTTCGAGGGAGGCCGGGAAGAGATCACGGACTCCGGGGTTGTGCCAGAAGAGGTGGGAGTAGAAGAACTTGACCGCGTGCTCGGCCCGTCTCTCCACCACCGCGAAGCTGCTTTTCAAGATCCTCACATCCACAAAACCGAAAGTAGGAACGCCGGGGAACGTGAGGTCAAGCCAGAGCCGATCTACGGACAGCCGCGACAACTGGTCCATATGGGGTGACGGGTGGCGGGCGGGATACGGTCTCCGGGTGCACGAGCAGACCCCCGCAGCCCCCGAAGAGCCCGCCGCCGACCAGTCCGTGGACGGAACCGCGCCCCTCTCCACACCCGCCTCCGCCTCCCCTCCGACCCTGTTCGACTGGGAGTTCGCGACCGACCCGTACCCGGCGTACGCCTGGCTGCGCGAGCACGCCCCCGTGCACCGCACCACGCTCCCCAGCGGGGTCGAGGCCTGGCTCGTCACCCGGTACGCCGACGCCCGCCAGGCCCTCGCCGACCAGCGGCTCAGCAAGAACCCGGCACACCACGAGGGCTCCGCACACGCCAAGGGCCGCACCGGGATCCCCGGGGAGCGCAAGGCGGAGCTGATGACGCACCTCCTCAACATCGACCCCCCGGACCACACCCGGCTGCGCCGGCTGGTGTCGAAGGCGTTCACCCCGCGCAGGGTGGCCGAGTTCACTCCGAGGGTGCAGGAGCTGACCGACCACCTCATCGACCGGTTCGCGGAGAAGGGGGAGGCGGACCTCATCCACGAGTTCGCCTTCCCGCTCCCCATCTACGCCATCTGCGAGATGCTCGGCGTACCGCGAGAGGACCAGGACGACTTCCGCGACTGGGCGGGAATGATGATCCGCCACGGCGGCGGGCCGCGCGGCGGCGTGGCCCGGTCCGTGAAGCAGATGCGCACCTATCTCGGGGAGCTCATCCACCGCAAGCGCGACGACCTCGGCGACGACCTGATCTCCGATCTGATCCGGGCGAGCGACCACGGCGACCACCTGACGGAGGCCGAGGCCACCGCCATGGCCTTCATCCTCTTGTTCGCGGGGTTCGAGACCACGGTCAACCTCATCGGCAACGGGGTCCACTCCCTCTTCATGAACCCGGAGCAGCGCGAGCGGCTCCAGCTCTCCCTGGCCGCGGGCGAGACCGGACTGCTGGAGACCGGCGTGGAGGAGCTGCTGCGCTACGACGGCCCGGTGGAGCTGGCCACCTGGCGGTTCGCCACCGAGTCCTTCACCCTCGGCGGCCGGGACATCGCGGCGGGAGATCCGGTCCTGGTGGTCTTGGCGGCGGCCGACCGGGACCCCGAACGGTTCGCCGACCCGGACACCCTGGACCTGTCCCGGACGGACAACCAGCACCTCGGGTACGGGCACGGCATCCACTACTGCCTGGGTGCCCCGCTCGCCCGGCTCGAAGGGCAGACCGCCCTCGCGACCCTGCTGACGCGGCTGCCCGATCTGGAACTCGCCGTGGCACCCGAAGAGCTGCGCTGGCGCGGTGGGCTCATCATGCGGGGGCTGCGGACGCTGCCGGTCCGCTTCAGCGCCGAATCGAAGCCCCAAAACACCTGAAACCAGCCTGATCCGAAGTCAGTTCACTGCCCAAACTTGTGACAGGCGTTCGAAGGCCGCTAGGTTCTGCCGTTACCCCGCCGTTATGCGAAAGGTGCAGCCTCATGCGTTCCGGGAACGGCCGCCACAGACGCCCCCGACAAGTGCCCGCACTTGTCGTCACCGCCGGAGTCACCGGCACCGCACTCGCCCTGCCGCTGCTCGCCGCCACGGGCGCGAGCGCGGCGGAGACCTCCACATGGGACAAGGTCGCCGAATGCGAGAGCGGCGGCACGTGGAGTGCCAACTTCGGCGGCGGCGCGTACGGCGGGCTGCAGTTCACCCAGGAGCAGTGGAAGAGGGCCGGCGGGCTCGACTTCGCCGAGCGCGCCGACCTGGCCAGCCGCTCCCAGCAGATCGCGGTCGCCGAGCGCGTGCTGGCTTCCCAGGGCCCGCAGGCGTGGCCGCTGTGCGGAGTGCCGGCCGGTCTGACCCAGGACGCGCCCGCCGCCGAGGTGGACCCGGGCCTGCCCAGCGGTTCCGGATCCGCCTCCCCGGCGCCCTCCCGCCCGGACGACTCCGTGCCCCACACCGGCTCGGGCAAGCCGTCCACGGACTTCGGAGCCCCTACGCCGAAGACCCCGGCTCCCGAGGCCCCGTCGGCCTCGACGCAGCCCGACTACCCGATCGGCGTGCCCGGCGAACTGCCCGTCATGCCCGCGCCGGACCTGGAGACGCCCCCGGGACTCCCGGGCGACCCGACGGCTCCCACGAGCCCGGTGGACCCCACCACCCCGGTGGCGCCGCCGTCCGGGGACCCGACCGCTCCGGTCGGCCCCACCACGCCGGTGGCTCCGCCGTCGGGGGACCTGACGACTCCGGTGTCCCCGTCCAATCCGGGGGACCCGACGAACCCGGCAAATACGGTCAACCCGGTTGATCCCACGGCCCCGACGACTCCGGCCGCACCCGGTGCGTCCACCGCTCCGGGCGCGACGCCGACCCCCGGTGCGGCCTCCGGTTCGGCTTCCGGTTCGACCGAGGGCGGCGGCAAGCACCGCGGCCCGGCCGCGGTCGAGACGGCCTCCGCGTCTGATGCCGCGTCGGAGTCGACGTACACCGTGAAGGCGGGCGACAGCCTCATCGAGATCGCGGACGCCAACGGAGTGAAGGGTGGCTGGAAGGGTCTCTACGAGGCCAACGAGCAGGTCATCGGCGGCGATGCGGACCTGATCAAGCCCGGCCAGAATCTGGATCTAACGGATCAATAGGGGCACTTAAGTCGCCCGGAACCAGCTGATTGTCCGTTTTCTGTAAGTGAGACATGTGTCTCTTCAGGTCAACTGGCGTGTCCGGTCCGGCGGGTTCCGCAAACCCCGCCCTCACCTGCGCAAACACCCTTCCGGGGAGCGCAAGTAGGCACCGGTTCCCCCCGATGTTCCTCGTTGAACATCGGGGGGAGACCTGTCTACCTTCTGAATCGCTCGCCACCGCGGGCTCCTTCGACCGCATCGCCGAATCCTGCCGGCGGACGGAGGGAACACTCGTCGCGTAAAGCGCCGAAGGCAGGAGCGGGGGAACCAAGGTAGGCGCCGGTAGCGGCCGTTGAGAGACGGTCACATCGCCGGCTAGGGGTTAAGACGAGCGCTAGGTCGCTCGGCCGGGCACTCACTCGCCCGAACCCGACAGCTCACCTCGTAGGCGTCGGTGAGGAGAACTCCATGCTGCTTTCGGGCAAGGGCAAGCACCGTCGCGGCTCCAAGGCCGTCCGCATCGTCACGCTCGCCGGTGTCGCCGGTGTCGCCGTGGCCGCGCCGCTGATGGCCGCGGGCACCGCTTCCGCCGCGACCGGCGCCGAGTGGGACCGGGTCGCCTCGTGCGAGTCCGGCGGCAACTGGTCCATCAACACGGGCAACGGCTACTACGGCGGCCTGCAGTTCTCGTCCTCCACCTGGGCCGCGTACGGCGGCAAGGCGTACGCCGCGCAGGCCAACCAGGCCTCCAAGGGCCAGCAGATAGCCATCGCCGAGAAGGTCCTCAAGGGCCAGGGCAAGGGCGCCTGGCCGTCCTGCGGCGTCGGCCTGTCGAACTCCTCCTACACCGGCGGCGGCTCGGGGACGACCACCCCCTCCAAGCCGAAGACGCAGCCGAAGCCGGCCGCGCCGAAGGTGAAGCCGAAGCCGAAGGCCGAGGCTCCGAAGAAGGAGACCAAGCGCGTCGAGGCTCCGACGACCCGCTCCGAGCGTCCGGCCGCCGCCCCGAAGACGGGCAACGGCTCCTACGAGGTCAAGTCCGGCGACACGCTGGGTGCGATCGCCGACGCGAACAACGTGTCCGGTGGCTGGGAGAAGCTCTTCGAGCTCAACAAGGAGATCGTGTCGGACGCCAACCTGATCTACCCCGGCCAGAAGCTGAACCTCAGCTGAAAGCCGTGAGAACGCTCGTGTCCGCTTCCGCGACGCGCAGTAGTTCCACCGCGTAGTTCCACCAGCGATTCCACCGCCCGGCGCGTAACCCCCTTCGCGCCGGGCGGTGCTGTGTGCGGATGTCTCCGGCCTGACGAAGCCTCCGAAAGGCCGATGATCAAGGGTCCTATGTCCTGTAAGAGGGGCATTCAGGCCCTTTTTCGTCCCAGCCCCCGGGCGGTCGGCTGGCCGAGTGCCCGGAGGCGGTTAGGCTCTAAGCGGCAAGGCCATCCCACGGCCTGACACGCCACCGCACACCCAGCGTCACATCCCAGAAGGAGATGCTCGTGCCGTCCATCGACGTCGTCGTAGCCCGGGAAATCCTGGACTCCCGAGGCAACCCCACGGTCGAGGTCGAGGTGGGCCTCGACGATGGCAGCACCGGCCGTGCTGCAGTCCCGTCCGGCGCCTCCACCGGAGCGTTCGAAGCCGTAGAGCTCCGTGACGGTGACCCCAACCGTTACTTCGGCAAGGGCGTAGAGAAGGCCGTCCTCGCCGTCATCGAGCAGCTCGGCCCGGAGCTCGTCGGCTACGACGCCACCGAGCAGCGCCTGATCGACCAGGCGATGATCGACCTGGACGCCACCGAGAACAAGGGCTCCCTCGGCGCCAACGCCATCCTGGGCGTCTCCCTCGCCGTCGCGCACGCCGCGTCCGAGGCCTCGGACCTCCCGCTGTTCCGCTACCTCGGCGGCCCGAACGCGCACCTGCTGCCCGTTCCGATGATGAACATCCTGAACGGTGGGTCGCACGCCGACTCCAACGTCGACATCCAGGAGTTCATGATCGCCCCGATCGGCGCGGAGTCCTTCTCCGAGGCCCTTCGCTGGGGTGCCGAGGTCTACCACACCCTCAAGAAGGTCCTGCACACCAAGGGCCTCTCCACCGGTCTGGGCGACGAGGGCGGCTTCGCGCCGAACCTCGAGTCGAACCGCGCCGCGCTCGACCTCATCGTCGAGGCCATCAAGCAGGCCGGCTACGTCCCGGGCACCCAGATCGCGCTCGCGCTCGACGTCGCCGCGTCCGAGTTCTACAAGGACGGCAACTACGAGTTCGAGGGCAAGTCCCGCTCGGCCGCCGAGATGACCGACTACTACGCCGAGCTCGTCGACGCGTACCCGCTGGTCTCCATCGAGGACCCGCTGTTCGAGGACGACTGGGCCGGCTGGAAGACCCTCACCGACCGCCTGGGCTCCAAGGTCCAGATCGTCGGCGACGACCTCTTCGTCACCAACCCCGAGCGTCTCGCCCGCGGCATCGAAGAGGGCTCGGCGAACGCCCTGCTCGTCAAGGTGAACCAGATCGGTTCGCTGACCGAGACCCTGGACGCCGTCGAGATGGCCCAGCGCAACGGTTTCAAGTGCATGATGTCCCACCGTTCCGGTGAGACCGAGGACGTCACGATCGCCGACCTCGCGGTCGCCGTGAACTGCGGCCAGATCAAGACCGGCGCCCCGGCCCGCTCGGACCGCGTCGCCAAGTACAACCAGCTGCTGCGCATCGAGGAGATCCTCGACGACGCCGCGGTGTACGCCGGCCGCAGCGCCTTCCCGCGCTTCAAGGGCTGAACACCCTGATCGGTCCTTAGGGGCGCAAGCCTCCCTACGTCCCCGCACTCGGTCCCGTACCGTGTGCGGGGACGTAGTGCGTCGTGCGCATATAGGGGAGGCGGATCAATGGCCGGGAACCGGGACCGGTTCGCCACGTTCTCGACCGCGACCAGGCTCAAGCAGCTCGGTGAGCGGACCGCGGCACACGTGTACCGCTCGCAGTCCCGCCGGCAGGTCCGCCGCAGCCGGCTCACCGGCCGGGCCGCCCTGCTCGTGCTCGTCCTCTGTACCCTGGTCGTCGCCCTCGCGTATCCGATGCGCCAGTACGTCTCCCAGCGCTCGGAGATCGCGCAGCAGCAGAAGGAGGCGGTCTCCGCGCGGGACCGGCTGGAACGGCTGCGCGACGAGAAGGCCCGCTGGCAGGACAACGCGTACGCCGAGCAGCAGGCGCGCAAGCACCTGCACTTCGTCCGGCCGGGTGAGGTCAGCTACATCATGACCGACCCCGGAGCCGCCGCGGGAGAGCAGCGCCGCGGCGGACAGGCCGCCACCGACCGGCCCTGGTACTCCAACGTCTGGGACGGCGTCGACAAGGCCGACCGCCCGGGCGACTGAGTCCCACCCATCCACGAGAACGAAAAGACTTCCTCCAGGCATGCAGACGCCCCCGCCCCAGACCGACCGGACCGAGCCGACCGCCGCCGACATCGAGGCGTTCGAACAGCAGCTCGGCCGCCCCCCGCGCGGGCTCCGCGCCATCGCGCACCGCTGCCCCTGCGGGCAGCCGGACGTGGTGGAGACCGCCCCGCGGCTCCCCGACGGCACCCCCTTCCCGACGCTGTACTACTTGACCTGCCCGCGGGCCGCCGGTGCGATCGGCACGCTGGAGGCCAACGGCGTGATGAAGGAGATGCAGGCCCGCCTCGCCGTGGACCCGGAGCTGGCCGCGGCCTACCGGGCCGCGCACGAGGACTACATCACCCGCCGCGACGCCATCGAGGTGCTCCAGGGCTTCCCGAGCGCCGGCGGCATGCCGGACCGGGTGAAGTGCCTGCACGTGCTGGTCGGCCACTCCCTGGCCGCGGGCCCGGGCGTGAACCCGTTCGGCGACGAGGCCCTGGCGATGCTGCCCGAGTGGTGGGCCAAGGGCGCCTGCGTCACCCCGTGCGGCGAGAAGAAGGCCGACGAGAACGCGACGGCCACGGACGGGGAGGCGGGCGCGTGACCCGGGTCGCGGCCGTCGACTGCGGTACGAACTCCATCCGGCTCCTCGTCGCGGACCTCGACCGCGCCACCGGCGAGCTGACCGACCTGGACCGCCGGATGACCGTCGTCCGGCTCGGCCAGGGCGTCGACAAGACCGGCCGGCTGGCCCCGGAGGCGCTGGAGCGCACCTTCGCGGCGTGCCGCGCGTACGCGGCGGTCATCAAGGAGCTCGGCGCCGAACGGGTGCGCTTCGTGGCGACCTCGGCCTCCCGGGACGCCGAGAACCGGGACGAGTTCGTCCGGGGCGTCCTGGACATCCTGGGCGTCGAGCCCGAGGTGATCAGCGGGGACCAGGAGGCCGAGTTCTCCTTCACCGGCGCCACCGGCGAGCTGACCGGCCGCACCGATCTGGAGCGGCCCTTCCTGGTGGTGGACATCGGCGGCGGCTCCACGGAGTTCGTGGTCGGCACCGAGCACGTCGGGGCGGCCCGCTCCGTCGACGTGGGCTGTGTCCGGATGACCGAGCGTCACCTGACGGTGGACGGGGTAGTCACCGACCCGCCGACCGCCGGGCAGATCGCCGCGATACGGGCCGACATCGAGGCGGCCCTGGACCTGGCCTCCGAGACGGTCCCGCTGGCCGAGGCGCGCACCCTGGTGGGCCTGGCCGGTTCGGTGACCACGGTCGCCGCGATCGCACTGGGCCTGGAGGCGTACGACTCGGCGCGGATCCACCACTCCCGGATCCCGTACGGGACGGTCCGCGAGATCAGCGAGCGGATGCTGACGCTGACGCACGCCGAGCGCGCGGCCATCCCGGTGATGCACCCGGGACGGGTCGACGTGATCGGCGCGGGCGCCCTGGTCCTGCTGGCGATCATGGAGCGGATCGGCGCCACGGAGGTCGTCGTCTCGGAGCACGACATCCTCGACGGCATCGCCTGGTCCATCGCCTGACGGCCCGTTTCGACACGCACGTGACGGTGCCCCCGGCGGATCCCGCCGGGGGCACCGTCACGTCCGGACGGCTACCCGTCCAGCCGGACCGGCATCAGGAGGGAGAAGGACTCCTCGTCGTCGGGGCGGCGGATCGCCACGGGGGCCTTGGGGGCGCCTAGCTCCAGGATCAGCCGGTCGCGGGCTCCGGCGGCGAGCGCGTCCAGCAGGAACGCGCGGTTCAGGCCGACGTCGGCCGGTTCGTCGTCCCCATCCGCGCCGAGGGACACCGTGCCCTCGCCGGTCACCCTGAGCACACTGAGCTCGCCGGTCGCACCGTCCTGCTCGCGCACGGCCGGCCGGACGGGGCCGTTCTCCAGCGCCTCGCGGAAGGCCGGTACGTCGACCAGGACCCGGCGCCCCGCGGGCAGGCTGACCAGGCGGCGGTAGTCGGGGAACTCGTGGTCCAGGCAGCGGCCGGCCGCCTGGCGGTCCGCCGCCTCCGTCTCCAGGGCCACGCGGTCGCCGTCCACGGTCAGCAGGACCGGGGCGTCGTCGCTCAACAGCGCCCGCATCGCGTCCGCGAGCGGGGCGGGTACGAGGAGCCTGACGCGGGGCCCGGTGTGGCCGGTGACCCCGGCGCGGGCCACGGCCAGGCGGTACCGGTCGGTGGCCACGACGCGCAGCGCCCCGTCCTCGATGTCGAACAGGATGCCGCCGAGCACGGGCAGCCCGGGATCGGCCGAGACGGCGAACCGGACCGAGTCCAGGGCGGCGGCCAGCTCGGGCCCCCAGACGGTGAGCCGGGCGGTCGTGCCGGCGGCGGCGTGGGCGGTGGCCTGGGCGGTCGTGGGGGCGGTCGTGTTCGTGGTCGTCATCGGGTTCTCCCTGCGGTCGAGTAGGGCGCGGATCGCGGAGAGCTCGGTGCGGGCGTCGGACAGGCCCTCTTCCAGCCGGAGCAGGTGCGCCCGGAGCAGGCCGCGGACCAGATCGGTGTCCGCGCCGGCCCAGCCGGCCAGCACGAGCCGGATGTCCGCCAAGGGCATCCCGGTCCGCCGGAGGCGGGCCAGCAGCCGGGCCTCCTCGACCTGCTCGGGTCCGTACCAGCGGTACCCGCTCGCCGGGTCCACCCGGACGGGAACCAGCACGCCGGCCCCGTCGTAGAACCGCAGGGCACTCACGCTCAGGCCGCTGTCGAGGGCCGTCTCGCCGATACTGCGCATCTCGTTCTCCACGCCCCGAACCCTGGTCCCTCGACCAGGTCGAGGGTCAAGAAGGGCTCCCGGAGGGCTGTTCGGGGGCCTTTGGTCCCGTCGTCCACATGAACTTCGTGAAGTTCTTCACAAGGAAAAGGTGCCTATGAGGGCTCTGGAGGAGCCTTTTGGGTGAGTCCGGAGCCTCCTGGGCCTTCTTTTTGCTCGCGTTCGTGCGATTGAAGGTCGCGGCGCACCTCTGGCGGTAGGTATCCACGAAGGCGGTGGTCTACTCCGCTTAGGGGCTTGGAGGCCAGTTCAGGACTGGTGTTCAACGACTCCCGTTACACCCTGGTTCCCGCTCCGCGCCATGACCTCGGTCACGTGGGCGGCGGAGTGTAGCAGAGGGTCCGGAGGTCCTTGTGAAGGGGCTCACGAGCGTCATCCCTTGGGGTGCTGGATACTTTTCCTCATGAGCACCACGGAGCGTCCCAGGATCCTCGTTGTAGGAGGTGGGTACGTAGGCCTGTACGCAGCCAAGCGCATCATGAAGAAGATGCGTTACGGCGAGGCGACCGTCACGGTCGTCGACCCGCGCTCGTACATGACCTACCAGCCCTTCCTCCCCGAAGTGGCCGCAGGCAGCATCTCGCCTCGGCACGTCGTCGTACCGCTGCGACGCGTGCTTCCGAAGGCTGAGGTCCTCACCGGCCGTGTCACGAACATCGACCAGGACCGCAAGGTCGCCGTCGTCACGCCGCTGGTCGGCGAGGCGTACGAGCTGCCCTTCGACTACCTGGTGATCGCGCTCGGCGCCGTCTCCCGCACCTTCCCGATCCCCGGCCTCGCCGAACAGGGCATCGGCATGAAGGGCGTGGAAGAGGGCATCGGCCTGCGCAACCACGTACTCGAGCAGCTCGACAAGGCCGAGTCCACGACGGACGAGGACGTCCGCCGCAAGGCCCTCACCTTCGTCTTCGTCGGCGGCGGCTTCGCCGGTGCCGAGACGATCGGCGAGGTCGAGGACATGGCCCGCGACGCCGCGAAGTACTACTCCAGCATCAAGCGCGAGGACATGCGCTTCATCCTGGTCGACGCGGCCGACAAGATCCTTCCCGAGGTCGGGCCCAAGCTCGGCACCTGGGGCAAGGAGCACCTCGAGTCGCGCGGCATCGAGATCTACCTGAACACCTCCATGGACTCCTGCGTGGACGGCCACGTGGTGCTGAAGAACGGCCTCGAGGTCGACTCCAACACCCTCGTGTGGACCGCCGGCGTCAAGCCCAACCCGGTGCTGGCCCGCTACGGCCTGCCCCTGGGCCCCCGCGGCCACGTGGACGCCGAGCCGACCCTCCAGGTCAAGGGCACGGACTACATCTGGACCGCCGGCGACAACGCCCAGGTGCCCGACCTCGCCGCCCGCAAGGCCGGCGTGGAGAACGCCTGGTGCCCGCCGAACGCCCAGCACGCGCTGCGCCAGGCCAAGGTCCTCGGCGACAACGTCATCTCGGGCATGCGGGGCTTCCCGCAGGCCGAGTACTCGCACTCCAACAAGGGTGCGGTGGCGGGCCTCGGCCTCCACAAGGGCGTGGCGATGATCGTCATGGGCAAGATGAAGATCAAGCTCAAGGGCCGGCTCGCCTGGTACATGCACCGTGGCTACCACGGCATGGCCATGCCGACCTGGAACCGCAAGATCCGCGTCTTCGCCGACTGGACCCTCGCCATGTTCCTCAAGCGCGAGGTCGTCTCCCTCGGCGCCCTGGAGAGCCCCCGCGAGGAGTTCTACGAGGCCGCCAAGCCGGCGCCGGCTCCGGCCGCCGTCACGGCCCCGGCCGAGAAGGCCAAGGCCTCCTGACCCCGTAGGGCCCCGGCAGGACCAGCAGGACCGGCAGTACCAGTACGACCCAGTGCGTCCCGAAGGGGCCGCCCGCCATCCGTGGTGCGGGCGGCCCCTTCGGCATATTCGGGACCGGATCCGGGTATGCCGTGCGGTCGGAACTTGTCGAACTCGTCGGTGCTTGTTGGAGGATCCCGCATGAACGACGCCGCGCCGCGGCTGGCCGCTTTAGCCGAAACCCTGATGGGAGCCCCCCTCCCCGTCCGGATCCGGGTCTGGGACGGCAGCGAGGCCGGTCCGCTCGGCGGTCCCATCCTGGTCCTGAACAACCGGCGCGCCCTGCGCCGGATCCTGTGGAAGCCCGGCGAGCTCGGCCTGGCCCGCGCCTGGGTGGCCGGGGACCTCACCGTCGACGGGGACCTGTTCGAGCTGCTGGACCGGGTCGGCGGACTGCTCTGGGAGCGGGACCGCGAGCCCGCTCCCGAGCCGTCCGCCGGCAAGGGCGCCGGGCCCGCCGCCCTGCTGCGCGATCCGCGCTCCCGGGCCGCCGTACGGGGCCTCGTGGGCCTGGCGCGGCCGTGGACCAAGCCCGCCCCGCCGCCCGAGGAGGCTGTCCGCCGCGGCGGCCCCCGGCACACGAAGGGCAGCGACCGGCGGGCCATCAGCCACCACTACGACGTGGGCAACACCTTCTACGAGCGGGTGCTCGGCCCGTCGATGGTGTACTCCTGCGCCTACTGGACCCCCGGCGGGAGCCTGGAGGACGCCCAGCGGGACAAGCTGGACCTGGTCTGCCGCAAGCTCGCCCTGGGCCCGGGGGACCGGCTCCTGGACGTCGGCTGCGGCTGGGGCTCGATGGCCCTGCACGCGGCCCGGGAGTACGGGGTCAAGGTCACCGGGATCACCCTCTCCGGCGAACAGGCCGCCTACGCCCGCAAGCGGGTCGCGGAGGAGGGCCTGGCGGACCTCGTGGAGATCCGGGTCCAGGACTACCGGGACGTCAAGGACGGCCCGTACGACGCCGTCTCCTCCATCGGGATGGCCGAACACGTCGGCGCCGAGCGCTACCGCACGTACGCCCACACGCTGTACGGCCTGCTGCGGCCGGGCGGGAGGCTGCTGAACCACCAGATCGCGCGGCGTCCCGAACCGGACGAGGAGGCCTACCGGATCGACGCGTTCATAGACGCCTACGTCTTCCCCGACGGCGAGCTGTCCCCACTGGGCACCACCGTAGGCGAGCTCGAGCGGGCCGGCTTCGAGGTCCGCGACGTGGAGGCGCTGCGCGAGCACTACGCGCTCACCCTGCGGGCCTGGGTGGCCCGGCTGGAGGACCACTGGGAGGAGGCGCAGCGGCTGACCTCGCCCGGGCGGGCCCGGGTCTGGCAGCTGTACATGGCCGCCTCGGCGCTCGCCTTCGAGCACAACCGGCTCGGCGTCAACCAGGTGCTCGCGGTGCGCACCGGGAAGCGGTCGGCCTCCGGGATGCCGCTGCGGGCCCGGGAGTGGCCCGCGTAGCCCCGTACGGCGGGGAACGGCGGCAGGGCCCCGCGACGTGATGTCGCGGGGCCCTGCGGCTTCGTACGGGTGCCGTCGTACGGCTGCCGCGGCTATTCCGTCTTGATCGCGGTCAGCATGTTCAGCCGGGCCGCGCTGCGGGCGGGCCACATGGCCGCCAGGGCGCCGACGATGCCGGCCAGCAGCATGAAGATCGCGATCCGGTCGAAGGGGATCACCAGGGCGTAGTTCGGGATCGAGGCCTTGATGGTCTCGCCGACGGCCCAGGCGATGAAGGTGCCCAGCGCCACGCCGATCACCGCGCCGAAGAGCGCGATCACGATGGCTTCCAGCCGGATCATGTTCTTGACCCGGCCGCGGTCCAGGCCGATCGCCCGCAGCATGCCGATCTCCTGGGTCCGCTCGTACACGGACATCGCCAGGGTGTTGACGACGCCGAGGACCGAGATGATCAGGGCCATGCCGAGCAGGCCGTACATGATGTTCAGGGCGGTGTTGATGAGGCCGCCCATCTCGTTGCGGATGTCCTGCTGGGTGGCGAAGGTGATCGCCGGGTTCTTGCCGAGGGCGTCGACGAGGGACTGCTCGGCCTTGTCGGAGGCGCCGCCGTCCATCTTGACGTAGACCTCGCGCATGCTCGGCTTCTCGCCGTCCGCGCTGTGCCCGGCGAGGACGCCGTAGTCCATCACGTAGGGGGAGAGCATGCCCTCCATGTCCTTGTAGACCGCGCCGACCTTGAGGTCCGCCTTCTTCCGGTCGTCGAAGGTGACCTTCAGGGTGGAGCCGACCGACAGGCCGTCCTTCTTCGCGGCCTTGTCGGACACCGCCACCTCGCCCTTGGCGAGGCTGCCGAGCTGTCCGCCGACCAGGTCGAAGTTGAGGAGCTGGCCGATGGTGGCCGGGTCGACCCCGGAGACGTCCTGGTACTCCTTGCCCTCGCCGAGCTGGACGAAGCCGGTCTGCAGCGGGGAGACCGCCTTGACGCCCGGGGCCTTCTGCAGGGCCGGGAGCACGGAGGGGTCCATGTTGCCGAAGGTGTCGCCCATGGACACCTTGTAGTCGGCCTTGAGGTTGTCCGTCGTCATGCGGTCGATGGCCTTGCCCATCGTGATGCCGAGCACGGACAGGGCGGTGACCAGGGTCAGGCCGATGGCCAGCGAGGCCGCGGTGACGGCGGTGCGGCGCGGGTTGCGCACCGCGTTCTGCGCGGCGAGCTTGCCGGCGACGCCGAAGACCTTCTCCAGCAGCGGGCGGACGGCCGCGATGACCGGCCGGGAGAGCGCCGGCAGCAGGATGATGATGCCGATCATCGTGAGGAAGGCACCGGCGCCGATCATCATCTTGCCGTCCTTGCCGGTCATGGCGCCGCCGAGGATGGCGAGCAGACCGAGCAGGGTGACGGCGCCGCCGATGCTGTTGCGCAGCACCAGGGACTTGGAGGAGGCCGGCAGGTGGGCGCTGCCCATCGCGGCGACCGGGGAGATCTTGGCGGTGCGGCGGGCCGGCAGCCAGGCGGCGAGCATCGTGACGAGGACGCCGATGCCGATCGCGGCGGCGACGGTGAGGGGGGCGACGACCACCGGGCCGGCCGGGATCTTGGCGTCGAAGAGGCCCATGGCGGAGCGCATGGCGACCGCGAGGCCGATGCCGCCGATCAGGCCGATGGCGGAGGAGATCACGCCGACGACCAGGGCCTCGGCCAGGACCGAGCGCTTGACCTGGCCGCGGTTGGCGCCGACGGCGCGCAGCAGGGCCAGTTCCTTGGTGCGCTGGGCGACCAGCATGGTGAAGGTGTTGTAGATCAGGAAGACGCCGACGAAGAGCGAGATCAGCGCGAAGGTCAGCAGCATCTGGTTCATGCTGCTCATGCCGCGCTCGATGTCCTTGGCCTGCTCGGCCGCGAGCGCCGCGCCGGTCTGGGCCTTGGCGTCCTTGCCGACGAGCGGCTTGATCTCGGTCAGCAGCCGGTCGGCGGAGGCGCCGGCCTTGGCGCTGACCGCGAGCTCGTCGTAGAAGCCCTGCTTCAGGTAGAGCTGCTGGGCGGTCGGGGTGTCGAACAGGACGAGCGAGCCGCCCGCGTTGACCGCGCCGTCCTCGGTGGTGAAGACGCCGGCGAGCGTGTACTCCTTGGCCGGGCCGTTGTCGGCCACCCGGACCTTGTCGCCCACCGTGTACTTGCCGCGCTTGGCGGTCTCCTTGTCGAGGGCGATCTCGCCGGCCTTGGCCGGGCCGTTGCCCTCAGAGAAGGTGTAGCGGGGGTCCTTGCCGTCCTTGAGGGGGACGAAGTTGGCGCCGGTGTTGGACCAGCCGTTGCCGATCAGCTTGCCGTCCTGGTCACCCACCGCGGCGAAGCCGTGGACGCGGCCGGAGGCGGAGTCGACGCCGTCGAGGGCCTTGACCTTGTCGAGGGTCTTCTGGCTGATGCCCGGCTCGCCCTCCTTGACGCCCTCGTCGTTGCGGGAGGCGCCGTAGGAGGTGACCGAGACGGCGACGCCGTCGAAGCTCTTGGCGGACTGGTTCGACATCGCCTTGCCGACGGTGTCGGTGAAGACGAGCGTGCCGGAGACGAAGGCGACGCCGAGGACGACGGCGAGCACCGTCATCAGCAGCCGGGCCTTGTGCGCGAGCACGTTGCGCAGGGCGGTACGGAACATGGTGGAGGAATCCAGGTCTAGGAGGTCAGCGGGGACGGACGTCTGCGAGGGGCGCGGGCGTCCGTCAGCTGGTGCGGCCCTTGGCGTCGAAGGCCTTCATGCGGTCGAGCACGCCGTCCGCGGTGGGCTGGATCATCTCGTCGACGATGCGGCCGTCGGCGAGGAAGATGACGCGGTCCGCGTAGGAGGCGGCCACCGGGTCGTGGGTGACCATCACGACGGTCTGGCCGAGCTCGCGCACGGAGTTGCGCAGGAAGCCGAGGACCTCGGCGCCGGAGCGCGAGTCGAGGTTTCCGGTGGGCTCGTCACCGAAGATGATCTCGGGGCGGGAGGCCAGGGCGCGGGCCACGGCCACGCGCTGCTGCTGGCCGCCGGAGAGCTGGGTGGGGCGGTGGGAGAGGCGGTCGGAGAGGCCGACCATGTTGATCACCGAGTCCAGCCACTGCTTGTCGGGCTTGCGGCCGGCGATGTCCATGGGGAGCGTGATGTTCTCCAGGGCCGTCAGGGTCGGCAGCAGGTTGAAGGCCTGGAAGATGAAGCCGATCTTGTCCCGGCGCAGCTGCGTCAGCTGCTTGTCCTTCAGGGTGGACAGCTCGGTCTCGCCGATGCGGACGGACCCGGCGGAGAAGGTGTCCAGGCCGGCGACGCAGTGCATCAGCGTGGACTTGCCGGATCCGGAGGGGCCCATGATCGCGGTGAACTGGCCCTGCGCGAAGTCCACGGAGACGTTGTCCAGAGCGACCACCTGGGTCTCGCCCTGGCCGTACACCTTGGAGAGGCCGGAGGCGCGCGCGGCGACGGCCTGGGCGGTGTGCGGGGCGTAGTTCATGGTGGTCACGGGGGCGGCTCCTCGAAGGACGGACCGGGCTCACGGTCCGCGGTGGGCGGGACTCCTCCATCCTCGTGGCGCCTACCCCCGCTCCGGATCAGCCGTGATGCCCCTTCTCCGGTCCCCTGGAGACTGACCACGGAGGGCCGGGCCTCCTCCTTTGGTATGACAGCGGGGCGGGGCGGACTCGGGGAGGCAGCCGGTCCGGCGGGGCCCGGAACGGGAAACGGGAGCCGCGCGCGGGCCGGATCGGAGCCCCCGCCGGGGGTGGGAACGGAGCCCGCACCGGGGGCGGAAGCGGAGCCGGGACCGGGGACGGAAGCGGAACGGCGGGGGACCGGAAGCGGAGCCGGCCCGAGGGGGTGGCGCACGGGGTGGCGTGCGGGGTGGCGCGGGGCCATCGAAATCCCGTCAATCCCGTGGCGGCCATGATCGACGCCCGGAACGTGCCGACCGCGCCTTCTGTCCCCTGACGGGCCATCAATCACCAATAAAATCAGACAACATCGGCGAGATGCCCAGGTGGGGGCGCAAGTGTTCCGGATAGGCTCGGCGCAGCGTTCAAGGCTTTTCCTACGGGGCCGCTACGCCCTGCCCGGATGGTGGAATGCAGACACGGCGAGCTTAAACCTCGCTGACCCTCGGGTCGTGCCGGTTCAAGTCCGGCTTCGGGCACGATGATGTTGAGGACGTTCCGATTCAGGCCGGAACGCGCGGACGGCGGGGGCGCCACGGGTACCCCCGCCCGTCACGCCAGAGCCGCCCCTCACACCCGAGACCCCAGGGGAAAGATCCTCCTCCAGCAGTAGGGCGATTCCTTTGCGTTCGCATTACTCTTGACTCCAAGGCCGCGCACGGTGGCCATGGAGGAGTGAGATGAGGAGCAGCAACCCGGTCTTCTCGCGACGGGGATTCAGCCGCGACAACGGTGCTTATGCGGGCTTCGGTACGCAGCAGCCCCAGGCCCAGGCCGGGACCGCCACCAACCCGTACGCGACCAACCCCTACGCGACCGACCCGGCCACGGGTATGCCGCAGGCGCCGGTCCGCGGCAACGCGATGACCATCGACGACGTCGTGAGCCGTACGGCTCTGACGCTCGGCACGGTCATCCTGACGGCGGCGATCTCCTGGATCGTTCTTCCGGTCGACTCGGCCAACATCAACAAGTCGTACGGCATCGCCATCGGCGCCGCGCTCATCGCGTTCGTGTTCGCGATGATCCAGTCGTTCAAGGCCAAGCCGGTCCCGGCGCTGATCCTGGCGTACGCCGCCTTCGAGGGCGTCTTCCTCGGCGTCATCAGCTCGGCCGTCAGCACCTACACCGGCCCGGGCACGGTCGTCCAGGCCGTCATGGGCACGATGTGCGTCTTCGCCGGCGTGCTGTTCGCGTACAAGATGCGCTGGATCAGGGTGAACCGGCGCTTCGTCGGCTTCGTGATGGCCGCCGCCGTGGGCTTCATGCTCCTGATGGTCGTCAACCTGCTGTTCTCCGTCTTCGCGGGCGGCGACGGCCTCGGCTTCCGCAGCGGCCCCCTGGGCATCCTGTTCGGCGTCATCGGCATCCTCCTGGGTGCCGCCTTCCTCGCCATGGACTTCAAGATGGTCGAGGACGGCGTGGCCTACGGCGCCCCCCGCGAGGAGTCCTGGCTGGCGGCCTTCGGCCTCACCATGACCCTGGTGTGGATCTACATGGAGATGCTGCGCCTGATCTCCATCCTCAAGGGCGACTAGCACCACCGGCTCCACCCGTAGAGCCGAGGAAGGCCCCGCGAGCACGCGCTCGCGGGGCCTTCCCGCATGTCGGGGGTCAGCGGATCGGGTGATCGGGGCGGACGGGAAGTCGGGGGCTCGGGACGGGGGCAGGGGCCGGCTCAGCCGAACTTGCGGGCGGCCCTGCGCAGGTCGTGCTCGTGGATGATCGCCTTGGCCTGGCCGTACGACAGCTCGTGCGCGCCGAGCAGCCAGCTGACCTTCTCTTCGAACCGGACGAGGGAGGGGCCGTCCTCCACGGTCCGCAGCCAGTCGGAGAGTTCACGACCGGTGGAGCGGGGGATTCTGTCGATCATGTTGCGGTGGGTCTGCTCGGAGAACTCGACGGACATGGGCGCCTCCGGAGGTATCGCCGTGCTGCTCTCTTCACGCCACCGTGCCGGAGAGTTCGCCCGTTGGCAATGGCGCCGGGGCGGCGCGTAAGGTCGGCCGGGTGCTCGATACCTCACCCTTGACCGCCGCCGTGGAACGTTTCGCCGACCGGCTGCGGGCGGCTCCGCAGAGCCGGCTCCAGCAGGGAGCCGCCGAGGTGGCGCTGGACCTGGCCCGGGAGCTCTCGCTGCGCGCACAGCGGCTGGAGGCGGCCTCCGCGGGCTCCGGGGACGGCAGGGACGGCGCGGGGGCGGCTCCGGCGCGGACGATGCCCGACGCCGGCATCTTCGTGGTGGGCGACCAGCTCGCCGTGGCCGGGCTGGACCTCGCCGAGGCCCTGTACGCAGCGTCGGCCGGCGCGGCCGGCGCGGTGGGCTCCCCGGGCGCGACGGACGCACAGGACGCACCGGGCCGGGACGTGGCGAAGGCCCCGTCCGAGATGCTGGACGAGGCCGTTCGGCTGGTCGATCAGGCGGAAGCCGGGGCGCTGCGGTGACGCGGATCGCCGCGCGGGCTCAGAGCGAGGGGCTCAGAGCGAGGCGATGACGCGGTCGGCGAGGATGTAGACGTTGCTGTCCGGGTCCTCGGAGTCGCCGCAGGAGAAGGTCAGGGCGTAGGCGCCGGAGATGCCCGAGCCACCCAGCAGGACCGGGGCGCTGCCCGAGCGCAGGGCGTCGGCGAGCCGCTCGGCGGTCTCCCGGTGGCCCGGGGTCATGCAGAGCGTGGTGCCGTCCGTGAAGACGTACACGTCCAGGGTGCCCAGCGGGCCGGGGCGGACGTCCGCGAGGGCCGTACGGGCCTCCGCGAGCTCCTCCAGGCGGTTGACCGTGCGCTCGTGGTCGGCGCCGGGGTGCGAGGCCTGCACGGGGACGAAGTCCGGGTGCGAGGGGTGGCGCCGGCGGGCGGCGGCCAGCTCGGCCGAGTCCTCCGGGTAGGCCGGGTAGTCCTCGGCGTCGTCGCCCAGGAGCGGCTCGAGGCCCACCATGTCCGCCTGCCGGGGCAGGAAGACGGGGCTCTCCTCGCCGAGGCCGGACAGGCCGCCCAGCAGCGAGGGGGCGTCGGCGGCGTCACGGGCCTCCTGAGCGGCCCAGAAGGCACGCGCCTCGGCGAGCTCGCGCTCGCGCTCCTCGGCCAGGGCCTCGGCGACGGCGGCTCGTATCTCGGCGGCGGGGGACTCCACGGCGCTGCGGGCGTGCGGAACGGTTGCGGCGGCGCCACGGGGGTGCGAAACCGTCAGCTCACCGCGGAGTGCGGTGACCTGCTTGCGCAGGCCGTGGACGGCGTGCAGCGCAGCAGCGCCGACGGCCGTGGCAGCGGCCGTGGTCAGCAGTAGGGCAAGAGGCATGACGCTCACTGACTAACTCCTGATTGATTCGATCCCCCGACTTCCTACATCAGCTTGTCCTGACCTGGGAATGGCTTGCAGTGCATTACGTCATGAATTGGACAGGCCTTTCGTCCCGGGAGCCCCTCCCGAACCAGGCCTGACCTGGGGAAACAATGATCCCCCAGGACTAAGGTCACATCCTGGGGGACATTTGGTCACAGAATGGCCGCGACAGGATTAGATTCGGCGTCAGTACGGCGTATGGGATCAAGCGGATCCCTTACGGCGTCTGGCCTCGGCTCTTGATCCCGATGGCCCCGCTCGATCGAGACCTAGCTGAGACGCTCGATGATCATGGCCATGCCCTGACCGCCGCCGACGCACATGGTTTCGAGGCCGAACTGCTTGTCGTGGAACTGCAGGCTGTTGATCAGCGTGCCGGTGATGCGCGCGCCGGTCATCCCGAAGGGGTGACCGATGGCGATGGCCCCGCCGTTGACGTTCAGCTTCTCCAGCGGGATCTCCAGGTCCCGGTAGGAGGGGATCACCTGGGCCGCGAAGGCCTCGTTGATCTCGAACAGGTCGATGTCGCCGACGGTCAGGCCCGCCCGCTTCAGGGCCTGCTTGGAGGCCTCGACCGGGCCCAGGCCCATGATCTCGGGGGAGAGGCCGGTGACGCCGGTGGAGACGATCCGGGCCAGCGGGGTCAGGCCCAGCTCGCGCGCCTTGGTGTCGCTCATGACGACCAGCGCCGCGGCGCCGTCGTTCAGCGGACAGCAGTTGCCGGCCGTGATCAGGCCGTCGGGGCGGAAGACGGGCTTGAGGCCCTGGACGGCCTCCAGGGTGACCCCGGCGCGCGGGCCGTCGTCCTGGGAGACGACCGTGCCGTCCGGGGTGGTGACCGGGGTGATCTCGCGGGCCCAGAAGCCGTTCTTGATGGCTTCCTCGGCCAGGTTCTGCGAACGCACGCCGAACTCGTCCATGTCGGCGCGGGTCACGCCCTTGAGCCGGGCCAGGTTCTCCGCGGTCTGCCCCATGCCGATGTACGCGTCGGGGGTGCGGCCGTCCTCGCGCGGGTCGTGCCAGGAGGACCCGGTGGACTCGGCGACCTCCTTGGTGCGGGCCTCGGAGTCGGCGAAGAGCGGGTTGTGGGTGCCCGGGATGCCGTCGGAGGAGCCGTTCACGGACCGGGAGACCATCTCGACGCCCGCGGAGATGAAGACGTCGCCCTCGCCCGCCTTGATGGCGTGCAGCGCCATCCGGGAGGTCTGCAGCGAGGAGGCGCAGTAGCGGGTGATCGTGGTCGCGGGCAGGTGGTCCATGCCCATCTGCACCGCGACGATCCGGCCGAGGTTGTGGCCCTGCTCGCCGCCCGGGAGGCCGCAGCCCAGCATCAGGTCGTCGATCTCGCGCGGGTCCAGCCCGGGGACCTTGGCGAGGGCGGCCTGGATGACCGTGGCGGTCAGGTCGTCCGGGCGGACGTCCTTGAGGGATCCCTTGAAAGCGCGCCCGATCGGCGAACGGGCGGTGGAAACGATGACGGCTTCGGGCATCGGGGCTCCAAGGGAAGTGGTGTCGTACCGGGACCGCATGCGAAGTTACCGCCCCGTACCGTCGAGGTCACTGCCCTTGCGATGTGACTCCGGTCGCTCTGGGCGCGTCCGGCGCACCGTCCGGCGCGGCACCTCCAGTCTGCTCCGTCCGCCCGGTCTGCCCCGTCTGCTCCGTGAGGTCCTCGCCCGGCACCCGGCGCCTGCGCCGGTACTTGAGCAGGGCCCAGGCGCCCCGGGCCCCGGTCACCTCCGTGCCGGCCTGTCCCGCCGCCGCCGAGGCGGCCTTGGCCAGCGGGAGCATGTCCTCGTTGCGCGACACGTCCAGCCGGTCCGACTCGGGCCAGACGCCCAGGGCCGCGCACAGGGTGGGCAGTATGGCCATCGCCGCGGTCGCGTACCCCTCCGCCGACGGGTGGTAGGAGTCCGGACCGAACATCTCGCGGGGGTTCGCCGCGAACTCGGTCCCCATCAGGTCACCGATCGAGACGGTACGGGCGCCCAGCGCGAGCACCCCGATCGTCTGGGCGGCCGCCAGCTGGCGCGAGACCCGGCGGGCCAGCCACCGCAGCGGCTGGTACACGGGCTCGATGGTGCCGAGGTCCGGACAGGTGCCGACCACCACCTCGGAGCCCGCGAGCCGCAGCCGGCGTACGGCCGCGGTCAGCAGCCGCACCGACTGGGTGGGCGGCATCCGGCGGGTCACGTCATTGGCGCCGATCATGATCACGCACACGTCGGGGGGCGGTTCGTCACCGTCCAGCAGCAGCCCCGTCTGGCGGTCCAGGTCGTCCGACATCGCACCCGAAAGGGCTACGTTGCGCAGCTCGACCGGCCGCTCGGCCACCGCCGCCAGCCCCGAGGCCAGCAGGGCGCCCGGCGTCTGCCGGGCCCGCCGCACGCCCAGCCCGGCCGCCGTGGAATCGCCCAGCACGCCGAACCGCAGCGGGCCCGGACTCAGCTCGGGCCCGCCGAACTCGCTCCCGTACAGCCCGTCCGCGCGCGGCGGATCCGGGAGCCCGGTGCCGACCGTCCGCTTCGCGAACTGCATCTCCGCGACCACCAGCCCGACCGCGGCGGCCCCGACGAGCCCGAGCCCGCCACCGCCGTACGCCGCCCCCGCCGCGATGCGGCGGGCCGTCCTCGCCCTGGACACCCTTCAAGCCACCTTCTCGGTCCCTTGGCCGGATCCCTGCGCCGTGCCTGCTCGACCCCGCCGTCCTGTTGACCTTCCTGCCCCGTAGGGACGGTCGGCCAATCCCTTTCCGCATAGTCTGGCGGTGCCTCCCGGAGAACCCGTGGAGTCCCCTCCTTGGAGAACATGGTGCAATTCCACGACTCGATGATCAGCCTCGTCGGCAACACCCCGCTGGTGAAGCTCAACCGTGTGACCGAAGGCCTCCAGGCCACCGTCCTTGCCAAGGTCGAGTACTTCAATCCCGGCGGATCCGCGAAGGACCGGATCGCCGTACGGATGATCGAGGCCGCCGAACAGAGCGGAGCACTCAAGCCCGGCGGCACCATCGTGGAGCCCACGAGCGGCAACACGGGCGTAGGACTCGCCATCGTGGCCCAGGAGAAGGGCTACAAGTGCATCTTCGTCTGCCCCGACAAGGTCTCGGCTGACAAGATCAACGTCATGCGCGCGTACGGCGCCGAGGTCGTGGTCTGCCCGACCGCCGTCGACCCCGAGCACCCGGACTCGTACTACAACGTGTCCGACCGCCTCGTGCGCGAGACCCCGGGAGCCTGGAAGCCCGACCAGTACAGCAACCCGAACAACCCGCGCTCGCACTACGAGACCACCGGCCCCGAGCTCTGGGAGCAGACGGACGGGAAGATCACCCACTTCGTCGCGGGCGTCGGCACGGGCGGCACGATCTCGGGCACCGGCCGGTACCTCAAGGAGGCCTCCGGCGGCAGCGTGAAGGTCATCGGCGCCGACCCCGAGGGCTCGGTCTACTCCGGAGGCTCCGGCCGTCCGTACCTCGTCGAGGGCGTCGGCGAGGACTTCTGGCCGACCGCCTACGACGCGGAGGTGGCCGACGAGATCATCGCGGTGTCCGACAAGGACTCCTTCCAGATGACCCGTCGCCTCGCGAAGGAGGAGGGCCTGCTCGTCGGCGGCTCCTGCGGCATGGCGGTCGTCGCCGCGCTGCGGGCGGCCGAGGGCCTCGGCCCGGACGACGTGGTCGTCGTCCTGCTCCCGGACAGCGGCCGCGGCTACATCAGCAAGATCTTCAACGACGAGTGGATGGCCGGACACGGCTTCCTGGAGGACGCGGGCCCCTCCGCCCGCATCCGGGACGTGCTCGCGGACAAGGCGGGCGGCATCCCCTCGCTGGTCCACATGCACCCCGAGGAGACCGTCGGCGAGGCCATCGAGGTGCTGCGCGAGTACGGCGTCTCGCAGATGCCGATCGTCAAGCCGGGCGCCGGCCACCCCGACGTGATGGCCGCCGAGGTCATCGGCTCCGTCGTCGAGAAGGAGCTGCTGGCGGCGCTGTTCGCGGGCGGCGCCTCGCTGGGCGACCCGCTGGAGAAGCACATGAGCTCGCCGCTGCCGCAGGTCGGCTCGGGCGAGCCGGTCTCCGAACTGATGGCGGTGCTCGGCGAGGCCGACGCGGCGATCGTGCTGGTCGAGGGCAAGCCGACCGGTGTGGTGAGCCGTCAGGACCTGCTGGCGTTCCTGGCCAAGGGCGCGAAGTAGCCCGTACGGGTTCGGGTACGGGGCCCCGCACGAGTTCGCGTACGGGGCTGCGCGCGGGCGACGCGCAAACGGTACGGGCCCGACACGTGGTGGCAGCACCGGCTTAACACGGCTCCGGCACAGTGGTGGTTGTCGGCAGGGAAGCCCGGGAAACCGGGACCCGGCCGGCACCACGAACGGCGTCGGCGCACTTCCGGAGCGGCTCCCGGACCGCGTTGGACGCCACGGACGCGCGGACGGCCCTGACCCGGCCCGTGTCCTGCGCGGGGACCGCCGTCGTCCCGCCCCCGGGAAACCGGGGTGCGGCGGTCCCCGCGCATAAACATGTGCGCGGGCCGCCCGCGACGCCCCGGCCGCCTGGCCGTCAGTTCAGCTGATCGGTACGGCGCTCGCCCCAGAGGCGGAGGCGGGAGAACTTCGCCGCGTGGGCGTAGTTGACGCCCAGGATGCCGAGCCAGACCACGACCAGGCCGCTGAGATCCGCCTGGGCGGCGCCGATCGCGGAGAGCGGGATCGCCAGCACCAGGGTGATGATCGCGAAGCCGAAGCGCTCGCCGAAGCCGCCGTCCCGGGAGTCCGCCGCGCCGGGCCGGGTGCCGCGGGCGGCGGAGAGCCGCTCCTCCGCGAGGTGCCGCCGGACCTGCGTGTCCACCTTCTCCACGAACGAGTCGACCAGCTCGGCCTCGTACTCCGCCCCGAGCTCCCGCCGGGCGTCGAGGGTGGCGGAGAATTCCTTCTTCAGCTCTTGGGACTCCATCCCGCCACCCTAGGATCCGGCGTCCTTGCCGGCACGGGGGTTAGCCCCCGTATCGCGTCGGACGAGCTCCCGGACGGGTCGGACGAGGAGGAGGGCCAGGGCGCAGCCGAGGCTGATCGCGGCGCCGGCCAGCAGGAGCGGGCGGATGCCGAAGAGGCCGCTCGCCGGGCCCGCCAGGACCTGGCCGAGGGGGATGGCGAGGATCGAACCGCCCACCTCGTACGCGGTCACGCGGTTGAGCCGGTCCTCGGGTATCTGGGTCTGCATCGTGGTGGACCACTGGACGCCCCAGAACGCCCAGCCCACGCCGCTGATCGCGTAGCCGAGCATGAGCAGCGGCAGGGCCGGGACCAGGGCCGCGGCCAGCGGCATCATCGGGAACAGGAACATGGCGACGCCGCCGCCGAACAGCGGGCGGGCCGGGCGGAGCCGGATCGCGACGAGCCCGCCGAGTACGCAGCCGGCCCCGAAGGCGCCCTCCGCGTACCCGAAGGCGGCCTTGCCGTGCTCGGCGATGATCGAGGCCGCGCCGAGCGGGGTGAGCGGGCCCCAGACGAAGACGCCGAGCACCCACCAGATCAGGATCACGGCCCACAGCCAGGACCTGGAGCGGAACTCCTCCCAGCCCTCCCGCAGGTTCGTGAGCATGGACTGGGACCGGTCGGGTGCGAGGCGGGGGAGCCGCAGCGCGAGCAGGCAGACCCCGCTGATGGCGAAGGTGGCGGCGTCGATCACGAACACCCAGGCCGTGGAGGTGGCGGCGACGAGGACGCCGGCGAGCGCCGGACCGGCCATCGTGGCCATCCCCTGGCTCACCCGCAGGACCCCGTTGGCCTGGGTGGGGTCGGCGGAGACCTGGGGAACGAGGCTGGCGGTGCCCGGCTGGAACATCGCGGTCGCGATGCCGCCGAGGACCGATCCGCCGATGACGAACCAGAGGGTGGGGTGGCCCGTCCAGAGGTAGACGGCGAAGGAGCCCTGGGCCGCGCAGCGGACCGCGTCGGCGCCGATCATCTGCGGGAGGGGATGGAAGCGGTCCGCGATCACCCCGCCGAAGACGATGAAGAGGGCGAAGGACCCCATCCAGGCGCCCAGCGCGTACCCGATGCCGCTCACCCCGTAGCCGAGCGAGAGCACGGCGACGGCCAGGGCGACCGGCATCATCATGTCGCCCAGCATCGACACGACGCGGGCGGTGAAGAACAGACCGAAGTTCCTGGTCCAGAGGCGGGTTCCGGGCAGGGGCGGGGCGGAGACGGACGAAGACACCATGGGGGCCAATTCGCTTGAATTCGGTGGGGGTTGGCCGGTGGATGGGGGTGGCCGGCCCTTGAGGATCAAGTGCCGGCCTCGGGTCGGTCAAGGGAATTGATCCGGGTCCGGGCGGCTGCCGGGGCGGCTCGCGGGGAGGCCGGCCGGGGGGGCTCGTGAAGGACCGTCGGAGGGCCGTCGGAGGGCCTCCGGAGGGTCGCCGGGAGGTCTCGGATTACGGGATCGGGTTGCCGTCCTGCATAGCCGCATGCAGAGTGCTCGGAGACTGAATATCCCGTCGGTGGCCGCCCGGCCGCCCGAGGGACGGGACGGAGGGGAACGGGATGAGCGAGAGCCCTGCGGCCCGGCTGCAGAAGCTGTTCGAAGGGCACCGGCTGACGCCCACGCAGCGGCGCATCGCCCACTGCATGGTGCGCGGGGCGGCCGAGGTGCCGTTCCTGTCGAGCGTGGAGCTCGCCGAGCTGGCCGGGGTGAGCCAGCCGTCGGTGACCCGGTTCGCGGTGGCGCTGGGCTTCGACGGCTATCCCGCGCTGCGCCGGCACCTGCGGGAAGTGGCCCCCGCCGAGCGGGCCGGGGGCGGGGAGCAGGACACGTACAACGAGTACCAGCAGGCCGTCCAGGGCGAGATCGAGAACCTGCGGCAGCTCTCCGCGATGCTCGCCGACCCGGAGCCGGTGCGCGAGGCGGGCCGGCTGCTGGCCGGGTCGAGCCCGCTGCCCGTCCTGGGGCTGCGCGCGGCGTCCTCGCAGGCGCGCGGGTTCGCGTACTTCGCGGCGAAGGTCCATCCGGACGTGCGTCTGTTCGACGAGGGCGGCTCCATGCTCGCCGACCGGATCGACGCGGCCGCGGGCGCGGGAGCCTCGGCCCTGTTGTGCTTCGCGCTGCCCCGCCATCCGAAGGAGGTCGCCGAGGCCCTGGAGCACGCGCGGGGGGCCGGGCTGACCGTGGTCACGGTCGCCGACTCGGCCTTCGCGCCGGTGGCCCGCCACTCCGACCTGCTGATCCCGGCGCCCGTCGGCACGGGCCTGGCCTTCGACACGGCGTGCGCGCCGATGCTGCTGGGCCGGGTGCTGCTGGAGGCGATGGCGGACGGGCTGCCGGACGCGCAGGCCCGGCTGGAGGCCTTCGACACACGGGCCGCGGCGCGGGGGCTGTTCGTGGAGTAGGGCTCGCCGGGTGGATGGGCCCCTGTCCCCGCTGGGTTGTCTAGCGGTAGTTCAGTTCCGCCAGTTCGGTCGCCAGGCGCTTGTTGAGCGCCGGGATGCGGGCCAAGAGCGGGAGCAGGGTGTTGCGTACGGCGCGCACGGCGTGGTTGCGGGTGGCGGCGATCCGGGTCATCCGGTCGGTCAGCGCGATCACGCGCAGGGCTACGGGCCGCCGGGTGGCCTCGTAGGCGTCGAGGGCCTCGTCCGTGCCGGTGATGAGGGAGGTGGTCAGGGCGGTGGCGAGGGCGCGGCCGAGGGCGTGGCCGTCCTGGATGCCGGTGTTCATGCCCTGGCCGCCGGCCGGGCTGTGCACGTGCGCGGCGTCGCCCGCGAGCAGCAGGCGGCCGGCGCGGTACCGGTCCGCGACCCGGTGGTGGACCCGGAACCGCGAGGACCAGACGACGTCGGTGACGGTGGCCTGGCCGGGGGCGCGGGTGTCCAGCAGCGCCTGGACGAAGGGCAGGTCCGGCTCGGCGGGGGCGTCGGCGACGGTGGTGACCACGCGGTAGCGGCCCCCGGGGAGCGGGGCCACCACGGTGGGGCCGGCCGCTCCGAAGGTGAGGGAGACCTCCTGGGGGCCCGGAGCCCAGTCCATCGTCACGTCGGCGAGGACGAAGGACTCCTCGTAGGCGCTGCCGGTGAAGCCGATCCCGGCGGCCTCGCGGACCGTGCTGTGCATCCCGTCGGCGCCGACGGCGTAGGCGGCCCGCAGGGTCTCGCCGGTGGCGGTGGTGAGGACGACCCCGGTGGCGTCCTGGGTGACGGCGGTGACCTCGTACGGGCGGTGGACGTCGCCGCCGAGGGCGCGGAGCCGGGCGAGGAGCACGGCCTCCGTCTGGTCCTGGGGAACCATCAGGGCGTACGCGTGGGCCGTGGGCAGGCCGTCGAAGGTGACGGCGGCGAGCGGGCGGGCGCCGTCGCGGATCCGGAACCGGGTGACGGGGGTGCCGCGCCGGACCAGCTCGGCGGAGGCGGCCGGGTCGAGCTCGTCGAGGACCTCCAGGGTGCGGGCGTGGACCACGGCGGCGCGGGAGGTGTTGGCGCCCTCGGCCTGCCGGTCCAGGAGCACGAAGTCGATGCCCGCCTCGGCGAGGGTCAGGGCGAGGGTGAGGCCGGTGGGACCGGCTCCGACGATGGCGACGCGGGTGGTGGCGGGGAGCGACATCTGGGGTCTCCTCCTGGATGCCAACGGTTGTTGGCCAACGGCTGTTGACCTCAGGATGGGGGCGGGCGGGGTGGTGTGTCAACGGTTGTTGGCCTACGGTTGTTGGCATGAAGAGGGATGGAGTGGCGACGGGTGAGACCCGGGGCGGGCAGACCAAGGCGGCGATTCTGCGGGCGGCGCGGGAACGATTCGCCGCGCAGGGGTACGAGCGGACGACGATCCGCGGTGTCGCGGCGGACGCGGGGATCGACCCGTCGATGGTGATGCGGTACTTCGGGAACAAGGAGGGCCTCTTCGACGCGGCCCTCGCGGTGGACCTGCGGCTGCCGGACCTGGCGGCGGTACCGGCGGGGGAGTTGGCGCAGGCGCTCGTACGGCACTTCGTGGAGCGGTGGGAGGGGGATCCGGCGGATGACGCGCTGCTCGTGCTGTTGCGCTCCGCGGTGACGCACGAGGCGGCGGCGGCCCGGATGCGGGAGGTCTTCGCGGCCCAGGTCGCGCCGGCGCTGGGCCCCGACCGGGGGGAGCGGGTGGCGGGGCTGGTGGCCACGCAGCTGCTGGGGCTGGCGCTGACGCGGTATCTGCTCCGGCTGCCCCCGATGGCGGGGCTCTCGCCGGAGGAGGTGATCGCGGCGGTTTCGCCGGGGGTGGCTGCGGTGCTGTAGCCCTGGCGGGTCCTTCGTGCGGCGCCGTTGCCGGGGACGCTGTCCCCGTGCCCCTGCGCCTCAAGCGCCGGCGGGGCTGGGGTTGTGCCGGTGTGGGGCTTGCTGCGGTGGGGGTCGGTGCCGGGGGCGGGGTGGGGTGTTGGCCTGGACTGCATGATTTAGGCGCCCTGTGACCTACTCCGACAGGGCCCGGCGTGCTCCAGCGCCACAAATCACGTTTTACGTCCAGGCCAACACCCCACCCCGCCCCCGGCACCGACCCGGCACGCGGCCTCCGGCCTCGGCGTTTGTGGGAATCAGATCCCCCATCAACGGGGTTGGACGATCATGCGAGCTATTCAGGTGTACGAAGTGGGCGGTCCCGAGGTGCTGCGGGAGGTCGAGGTGGACCAGCCGCGGCCGGGTCCGGGTGAGGCGGTCGTGGAGGTCGCCGCGTCCGGGGTCAACTTCCTCGACGTCTATTACCGCGAAGGCCGGTACAGCTTCCCGCTGCCCTTCACCCCGGGCGCTGAGGGCGCCGGCACGGTCGTCGAAGTCGGACCCGGGGTCGTTGACGTCGCAGTCGGGGACCGGGTCGGTTGGGTGGAGATTCTCGGCACGTATGCCGAGCGGGCCGTCGTGGACTCCTCCCGGCTGGTGCCGCTGCCCGACGACATCGGCTTCGAGACGGCCGCCGCCGTGCTCCTCCAAGGCATGACCGCGCACTATCTCATCAAGGACGCCTACCCGGTTCAGGGGGGCGACACCGTGCTCGTGCATGCGGCTGCCGGCGGCATGGGGCTGCTTTTGACCCAGCTCATCACCCATCTCGGCGGCAGGGTGATCGGCACGACGTCGACCACGGCGAAGGCCGAGCTGGCGAAGCGTGCCGGGGCCGCCGAGGTGATCCTGTCCTCCACGGTCGACGATCTCGCAGCCGAGGTGAGGCGGCTCAACGGCGGTCAGGGGCTGCCGGTCGTCTTCGACGGCGTCGGCGCGCACACCTTCGATGCGAGCCTCGCCAGCCTGCGAACCCGCGGCCATCTGGTGCTCTTCGGCGCGGCGAGTGGTGCCGTGCCGCCGTTCGATCCGATTCGGCTCGCCCACGGCGGTTCGCTGACCCTGATCCGGCCCAGCCTCGGGGACTTCATCGCCGATCGGTCCGAACTGCTCCGACGGGCCGCCGATGTGTTCGAGTGGGTGCGTTCCAAGGCGCTCGAGGTCGCCGTGACGGGCCGCTACGCATTGTCCGAGGCGGCCCGGGCCCACAGTGATCTGGAGGCTCGGCGTACCACCGGCAAGCTGCTCGTCATACCCGATGCGGCCGCTCTCGGACGCCGCGAGGAGACGCAGAGCTGACCGCGGTGACGAGGTCGGGCCGAGATCAAGTCCGCCCGCGCCGTACCGGGGTCAGAGGAGGGCGTTCGGGGTGGCCGCGCCCGCCTCTGCGGTGATGGCGGACAGGGGTTGTGGGGCGCGGGCCAGGGTGAAGCGGACCCCCGAGGGGGTCACCGCGAAGCCGTGGATCGCCGGGCGGGGCAGGCTGTTGTAGCCGTAGTGCGCGGTGAAGGCGTACGCCCCCGTGTCGGGCACGCAGACCAGGTCCCCCGGAGCCAGCAGGGGCAGTTCCCGCGCGGCGGCGAGGAGGTCACCCGCGAAGCACGCCGGTCCGGCGACGTCCTGGGCGACGGGCGGCCCCGTCAGCGGAGCCCCCTTCGCGGAGTAGGGGAGGATGCGCAGCGGCCAGGCCGCCGGGGCGTACACCGTGCGGGTCGCCAGCTGGACCCCCGCGTGCGTGAGCGCGATCGGCCGCCCGCCGGTGGTCTTCGTGTACTCGACGCGGGTCAGCACCAGCCCGTGCTTGGCCGTGAGGGACCGGCCGAACTCCGTGACCAGCCCGTACGCCCCGGAGAAGAGTCCGGGGACGGCCGAGCGCAGCACGCTCACGTACTCCGCGTGGGTGGGGGTGACGGTGTCCGAGGCGAAGTTCACCGGCAGCCCGCCGCCGATGTCCAGGGTGTCGACCTGCCGCCGCCCGGCCGCCGCGTTGATCTCCTCGGCCAGGGCGTACAGCTCCCGTACCCCTTCGGCGATCAGCTGGAGCGGAACTCCCTGCGAGCCCGAGTGGGTGTGCAGCCGGGTGAGCCACGGCCGGTCCAGGTACGCCCGTACGAGCCGCTCGCGCGCGCCCGGATCGCGCAGCGCGATGCCGAACTTCGAGGTGGCCGTGGCGGTGGAGAGGGCGTCGATGCTGCCCGCGCCGGTCTGCGGGTTGATCCGTACGCCGATCGGGGAGGTGGTGGCCGCCCGGGCGACGAGGATATCGAGGCGTTCCAGTTCCTGGCGGTTGTCGGCGTTCACCGCGACGCCCAGGGCGAGGGCCTCCCGCAGCTCGGCGGCCGTCTTCGCGGGGGAGTCGAGGACGATGCGCTCCGGCGCGACCCCGGCCGCGCGGGCCAGGGCCAGCTCGCCGGGGCTGGCGACCTCGCAGCCCAGTCCGGCGTCGGCGAGCAGCCGCAGTACGGGGACGAGCGGGGCGGCCTTGACGGCGAAGGCGTGCAGGACGGGGGTGCCGGGGGCGAGGGCGCGGGCGAAGGCGCCGGTCAGGGCGGCGGCGGAGGCGCGGATGCCCGCCGTGTCGAGCAGGCAGAGGACGGGAGCGTCCTCGTCGATCAGGCCCTGTTCGACGGCGGCCCGTACGGCCAGGTCCCGTCGGCGGGCCGCCTCCCGGGTGGAGTCCTCGGCGGAGTCCTCGGTGGCGTGCGCTGGTGCGTCGGCTGCCATGTCCGCCATCCCATCATCCGGCGCGTCCGCCCGCAGCTGTTGACTGAACCTATTCAGGGAGTGAAGATGTGAATAGATTGACCAACAACGGAGGAGGCACCGCCATGTCAGGACCCCGCCCCGTACGTGCCGCGCGAGGTACCGAGCTGAGCACCCTGGGATGGCAGCAGGAGGCCGCGCTGCGGATGCTCCAGAACAACCTCGACCCCGAGGTGGCCGAGCACCCCGACAAGCTCGTCGTCTACGGCGGCACCGGCAAGGCCGCCCGCGACTGGCGCTCGTACGACGCGATGGTCCGCACCCTCCAGACCCTCAAGCAGGACGAGACGATGCTCGTCCAGTCCGGCCGCCCGGTCGGTGTCATGCAGACGCACGAGTGGGCGCCGCGCGTGCTCCTCGCCAACTCCAACCTGGTCGGCGACTGGGCCAACTGGGAGGAGTTCCGCCGCCTGGAGAACCTGGGCCTGACCATGTACGGCCAGATGACGGCCGGCTCGTGGATCTACATCGGCACCCAGGGGATCCTGCAGGGGACCTACGAGACCTTCGCGGCCGTCGCCGCCAAGAAGTTCAACGGGACCCTCGCCGGCACCATCACCCTCACCGCCGGCCTCGGCGGCATGGGCGGCGCCCAGCCGCTGGCCGTGACGATGAACGACGGCGTCGCCATCTGCATCGACGTGGACCCGCGCGCCATCGACCGCCGCATCGAGCACCGCTACCTGGACGTCAAGGCGAACGACCTGCGGCACGCGCTGCAGCTCGCCGTCGAGGCCCGCGACGCCCGCAAGCCGCTCTCCATCGGCCTGCTCGGCAACGCCGCCGACCTGCTCCCGCAGATGCTGGCCGAGGGCGCGCCGATCGACATCGTGACCGACCAGACCTCGGCCCACGACCCGCTCGCGTACCTGCCCGTGGGCGTCGACTTCGACGACATGGCGGCCTACGCGGCCAAGGACCCGGCCGGCTTCACCACCCGTGCCCGCGAGTCCATGGCCACGCACGTCGAGGCCATGGTCGGCTTCATGGACGCGGGCGCCGAGGTCTTCGACTACGGCAACTCCATCCGCGGCGAGGCCCAGCTGGCCGGCTACGACCGCGCGTTCGCCTTCCCCGGCTTCGTCCCCGCCTACATCCGGCCGCTGTTCTGCGAGGGCAAGGGCCCCTTCCGCTGGGCGGCGCTGTCCGGCGAGGCCTCGGACATCCACAAGACCGACAAGGCGATGCTGGAACTCTTCCCCGAGAACGAGTCCCTGCACCGCTGGATCAAGATGGCCGGCGAGCGCGTCCACTTCCAGGGCCTGCCCGCGCGCATCTGCTGGCTCGGCTACGGCGAGCGCGACAAGGCCGGCGAGCGCTTCAACGAGATGGTCGCCGACGGCACCCTCGCCGCGCCGCTGGTCATCGGCCGCGACCACCTCGACTGCGGCTCGGTGGCCTCCCCGTACCGCGAGACCGAGGCCATGCTCGACGGCTCCGACGCGATCGCCGACTGGCCGCTGCTCAACGCCATGGTCAACGTGGCCTCCGGCGCGTCCTGGGTCTCCATCCACCACGGCGGCGGCGTCGGCATGGGCCGTTCCATCCACGCGGGCCAGGTCACGGTCGCCGACGGCACGAAGCTCGCGGGCGAGAAGATCCGCCGCGTCCTGACCAACGACCCCGGCATGGGCGTCATCCGCCACGTCGACGCCGGCTACGACATCGCCGAGACGGTCGCCGACGAGCGCGACGTCCGCATCCCGATGCGCGAGGGCGACGACGCGTGAGCGAGCACGCCGCCGCCGGAGCCTCGTTCCACACGATGTGGGACGAGCTCCGGCCCATCGGCCGCCACGCGGACTCCGGCGGCTACCGCCGCTACGCGTGGACCGCCGCCGATGCCGACTGCCGTACGTGGTTCCAGGCACAGGCCGAGGCGCGCGGACTCGCGTACGAGACCGACCGCAACGGCAACCAGTGGGCCTGGCTCGGCGACCCCCTGGCCGGTGACGCCGTCGTCACCGGCTCCCACCTGGACTCCGTCCCCGACGGCGGGGCCTTCGACGGCCCCCTCGGGGTGGTGTCCTCCTTCGCGGCCCTGGACGAACTCCGCAGGAGGGGAGCAGAGTTCTCCAGGCCCCTGGCCATCACCAACTTCGGCGACGAGGAAGGGGCCCGCTTCGGGCTGGCCTGCGTCGGCTCCCGGCTGGCCGCCGGGCAGCTGACCAAGGAGAAGGCGTACGAGCTCCGCGACGCGGACGGCGTGAGCCTCCCGCAGGCCATGGAGGCGGCCGGGTACGACCCCGCCGCCATCGGCGCCGACCCCGAACGGCTCGCCCGCATCGGCGCCTTCGTCGAACTGCACGTGGAACAGGGCCGCGCCCTGGACCTGTCCGGGGACCGCGTCGGCATCGCCTCCGCGATCTGGCCGCACGGCCGCTGGCGCTTCGATTTCCGCGGCGAGGCCAACCACGCCGGCACCACCCGGCTGGCCGACCGCCGCGACCCGATGCTCACCTACGCGCAGACCGTGCTCGCGGCCCGCGCCGAGGCGGCCCTCGCCGGGGCCGTGGCCACCTTCGGGAAGATCGCCGTCGAGCCCAACGGGGTCAACGCGATCCCCTCGCTCGTGCGCGGCTGGCTCGACTCCCGCGCCGCGGACCAGGCGACCCTCGACACGGTCGTGACCGCGATCGAGAAGGCCGCCCGCGAGCGGGCGGACGCGGAGGGCATCGACCTGGACGTCGTCCGGGAGTCCTTCACCCCGGTCGTCGAGTTCGAGCACGCCCTGCGCGAGGAGATGAACCGCATCCTCGGCGGAGCCGTCCCCGTGCTCGGCACGGGCGCGGGACACGACGCCGGAATCCTCTCGGCGGCCGTCCCGACCGCCATGCTGTTCGTGCGCAACCCCACCGGGGTCTCGCACTCCCCGCGGGAGTTCGCCGCCGAGGACGACTGCGTGGCAGGCGTCCTCGCCCTCGCCGACGTACTGGAAGGCCTCGCGTGCCGCTGAAGACGTACTGGCTGGAGCACGCCTGGCTCGGCACCCATGTCGAGCCGGGCGTCGCCCTGGACGCAACGGACGACGGGCGGATCTCCGCCCTGCGCATCGGGGTCGAGACCCCGCCCCCGGGCGCCGAGGTCCTGCGCGGACTGACCCTCCCGGGCCTGGCCAACGCGCACAGCCACGCCTTCCACCGGGCCCTGCGCTCGACCGTGCAGGTCGGCTCGGGCACCTTCTGGACCTGGCGCGACTTCATGTACAAGGTCGCCCAGAACCTCACCCCCGACAGCTACTTCGCGCTCGCCCGCGCCGTCTACGCCGAGATGGCGCTGGCCGGCATCACCGCGGTGGGCGAGTTCCACTACGTCCACCACGCCCCCGGCGGGGTCCCGTACGCCGACCCCAACGCCATGGGCGAGGCCCTGATCGCGGCCGCCGCCGAGGCCGGCATCCGCATCACGCTCCTCGACACGGCGTACCTGTCGGCGGGCTTCGGCGAAGCCCCGAACCCCCACCAGCTGCGCTTCTCCGACGGCACCGCGGACGCCTGGGCCGAGCGGGTCTCGGCGCTCAAGTCCCGCGAGCACGCCCTGATCGGCGCCGCGATCCACTCGGTGCGCGCGGTACCGGCCGGGGAGCTGGCCACCGTCGCCGGCTGGGCGTCCGCACGCCGGGCCCCGCTCCACGTCCACCTCTCGGAGCAGACCGCCGAGAACGACGCCTGCCTGGCGGCCCACGGCCGCACCCCGACCCAACTGCTCGCCGACCACGGGGTGCTCGGCCCGCGCACCACCGGGGTGCACAACACGCACCTCACCGACGCGGACATCGCGCTCCTGGGCTCCACCACCACCGGCACCTGCATGTGCCCCACCACCGAACGCGACCTCGCCGACGGCATCGGCCCGGCCGTCCGCCTCCAGCGCGCGGGCAGTCCGCTCTCGCTGGGCAGCGACAGCCATGCGGTGATCGACCTGCTCGAAGAGGCGCGGGCGATGGAACTGAACGAGCGCCTGAGCAGCCGTACGCGGGGCCACTGGACGGCGAACGCCCTGCTCACCGCCGCCACGGAGGACGGGCACGCGGCCCTCGGCTGGTCCGATGCGGGCCGACTGGAGGCGGGCGCCCTCGCCGACTTCACCACCATCGCCCTGGACTCCGTCCGCACGGCGGGAGCGCTTCCCCGCCTCGGCGCGGAGACGGCCGTCTTCGCCGCCTCGGCCGCGGACGTCCGCCACACGGTGGTAGGCGGCCGCCACATCGTCCGCGACGGCGCCCACACCCTGGTCCCCGACGTCCCGACGGCCCTGGCCACCACCATCGCCGCCCTCCGCGGCTGACGACTCCGCCCGCGGCGGGCCTTCCCCCACCCCGCCCCTTCCCGAAACCGGGGGCTGCCGCCGCCAGCGCCCGCCTCGGGGCTCCGCCCCGGATCGGGGTCCGGGGCGGAGCCCCGGTTTCGGGAAGGGGCGGGGTGGGGGAACAAACAACTCGACGACCCCGAGGGATCATGACCACCACAGCCATCACCAACATCGGCAGCCTCGTCACCAACGACCCCGCCCTCGGCGACGGCACCCCCCTCGGCCTCATCCAGAACGCGGCCGTGGTGATCGACGGCGACCGCATCGCCTGGGTCGGCCCCGCCGACAAGGCCCCCGCCACGGACACGGCGTACGACGCCCAGGGCCGCGCCGTGATCCCCGGCTTCGTCGACTCCCACTCCCACCTCGTCTTCGCGGGCGACCGCACCGCGGAGTTCAACGCCCGGATGTCCGGCCGCGCCTACTCCGCCGGAGGCATCCGCACCACCGTCGCCGCCACCCGCGCCGCCTCCGACGCCGCGCTCGAAGCGAACCTGGTGCGCCACCTCCACGAGGCCCGCCGCCAGGGCACCACCACCTTCGAGACCAAGTCCGGCTACGGCCTCACGGTCCAGGACGAGGCACGAGCCCTCCGCATCGCCGCCGCGCACACCGAGGAGGTCACCTACCTCGGCGCGCACATCGTCTCCCCGGACTACGCCGACGACCCGGCGGGCTACGTGGCCCTCGTCACCGGCGAGATGCTGACCGCCTGCGCCCCGTACGCCCGGTGGGTGGACGTGTTCTGCGAGAAGGGCGCCTTCGACGGCGACCAGGCGCGGGCGATCCTCACCGCCGGCGCCGCCGCCGGGCTGATCCCGCGCGTCCACGCCAACCAGCTGTCCCACGGCCCCGGCGTCCAGCTCGCCGTCGAGCTGGAGGCGGCCTCCGCCGACCACTGCACCCACCTCACCGACGCCGACGTGGACGCCCTCGCCCAGGCGTCCGGCACGACCGTGGCCACCCTGCTGCCCGGCGCCGAGTTCTCCACCCGCGCGCAGTGGCCCGACGCCCGCCGGCTCCTCGACGCGGGGGCCACCGTGGCGCTGTCGACCGACTGCAACCCGGGCTCCTCCTACACGAGCTCGATGCCGTTCTGCATCGCCCTCGCCGTTCGCGACATGGGGATGACCCCGGACGAGGCCCTGTGGTCCGCCACCGCCGGCGGCGCCCGCGCCCTGCGCCGCGCCGACATCGGCACCCTGACCCCCGGCGCCCGCGCGGACCTGGCCCTGCTCGACGCCCCCAGCCACGTCCACCTCGCCTACCGGCCGGGTGTTCCGCTGGTCTCGGCCGTCTGGCAGAAGGGCCTCAAGACGGCCTGAAACAGCCGGTATCCGGACGCCGCGATCCGCCGCCGGGCGCGGATCGCGGCCTATGGACGGGCTGTTGATACGGCGTCGTCCTTTGTCTTCCCTCCGTAAGGCCCCGGGGCTACCTTGAGCCACCAATCTGATGTGCCGTCAGTAACTTGTGGCCAAGGTTCGAGGGGAAGACGAAGGTGTCCGACCGGAAACGTTCCACCGCGCTCGCGCTGGCCTCCGCGCTGGCGGGGGCGGCGGTACTGCTGGCCGCCCCCGCAGCCCATGCGGCCGTTGTCGACGTCCAGTACGACTGCAAGACCCCCATCGGGGACAAGTCGGCGGTCTCGCCGATCGAGATCAAGGGAGTCAAGGAAGGCAGCGGGTACAAGCTGACGATGTCCTTCCAGAAGGGCGTCTCCTCCAGCCCCATCGAGCTCGGCAAGGGCGCGATGACGCCCAGCGCCGTGATCATGGTCGACGGAGCGGAGAAGGCGTCGGTCCCGGTCTCCGGGGCGCCCAACTCCGAGGCCGTTCCGGCCAACACCCCCATCAAGATCAGTGATCTCTCGGGCACGTACACGCCCAAGAAGTCCGGCAAGGTCACCCTCACGCCGGGCGTGCTCACGATCAAGGCGATGGGTACGACCACCACCTGCACCCCGGGCAACAGCCCCAAGCCGTCGCTCGAACTCGACGTGGCGGGCGCCGCGGGCGGCAGCACCACCGGGGACAGCCTCCCGCAGACCGGTCCCGAGGACTCCGCCATCGCCCTCGGAACCCTCGGCGCCACCGTGATCCTCTCCGGCGCCGCCGGCGTGCTCTGGCTGACCCGGCGCGGCCAGCGGGCCCGGTCCTGAACGGAGCGCACCCGGTCATGCCCGTGCTCCACTCGCCCCGAAGGCCAGGCGGGCTCCTCCTCGCCACCATCGCCGCCGTGGCCGCCGCCGTGCTCCCCTGCGCGGTGGCGGCGCCGGCCGCCGCCGACGGGCCCGGCTGGACCGCCGAGCCCGTCGCCGGGAGCGCGCCGGCGGCGGCGAAGGCCGGGGCCCGCCCGTACTTCTACCTGGCCGGTCCCTCCGGCACGGTGCTGGAGGACCGCCTCGTCCTGGCCAACACCAGCGACCAAGAGCACACCATCACCCTGCGCGGCGCCGACGTCTACAACACGGCGGACGGCGCCTTCGCCGTGCGCCCCGCCGGGCCCGCCGCCGCAGGCGGCTCGGAAGGGCACGCCGGCGGCGCGGGCCCCTGGATCAGCTTCGGCGCGGGCACCACGGTCAAGGTCCCGGCGCACACCCGCGCCGTGGTCCCCTTCACCGTCACCGTGCCGCCCGGCTCCCCGCCGGGGGACCACCCGGCCGCCGTCGTCGCCACCGAGTCCGGCCGCGAGGTGGGCGTACGGGTCCACCTGCGCGTCGGCGGCCCGGCGCTGGCGGCGCTCACGGTCGAGGACGTCTCCGTACGGGGCAAGGGCGCGACCGCGCGCGTCGCCTACACCCTGGTCAACCGCGGCAACGTGGCCCTCGCCCCCGAGCTCGCCATCAGCGCCGAGGGAACCCTCGGCAAGGTCGCGGGCCGCAGCGTCCGCACCCTGCCCGTCGAGGTGCTGCCCGGCCAGCGCGTCGAGCTGACCGAACCCTGGCCCGGTGCGCCCGTGTTCGACCGGGTCGCACTGACCCTCACCGTCACGGCCCCCGGCGGCGCCCGCGCCACGGGAAGCACCTCGGCCTGGTTCGTGCCCTGGGGCATCGCGGGCACGACCGGCCTCGGGCTGCTGGGCCTCGGCGCCGTGGCCGCGGGCGCGCTGCTCCTCGTACGCAAGCGGCGGATCCGGTCCGGTGACGGGCCCGGGCCCGCGCCGCACGGGAGCGCCGTACCCGAAGAATCCCCAGCGCCGGAACACGAGTTGACGGGAGCACCCAGGTGAGCGCCATGGCCGGTGGGAGACACGGCGGCAAGGTCAGGGCCCTGGTCGCGGCGGGACGCGCGGGGCTGGCGGCGGGTCTGGCGGTGTGCGCGCTGGCGCTGTTCGCGGCGGCCCCGGCCGCCGCGGACGACGGGGCCAAGCCCGCCGTGGCCCTCTCGCTCAAGGAAGCGGCCAAGGGCACGCAGATAGCCGTGACCGGAACCGGCTGGCGGGCCAAGACCATGGTGATGCTGCTGGTCTGCGGGCAGAACATGATCGGCGGCACCAACAGCTGCGCCAACGCCGACGGGGTGGCCGTCTCGGTCGCCGACGACGGGCACTTCTCCGCCCAGCTCCCGGTGGTCGCCCCGCCCAAGCCCTGCCCCTGCGTGGTCAACGTGACCTCCGTCAACGGGGACCAGTCCACCATCGCGGCCCCGCTGAAGATCACCGACCACCCGGTCGCCGACCTGCCCGCCGAGGGCGGCACGGCCCGGCTGGCGCTGCTCACCGGGGTCCGGCTCAAGGGCGAGGACGGGGTGCTGACCTGGTTCGGGGCCCCGCCCGCCCGCACGTTCACGGTCACCGTGGGCAATCTCGGCTCCGCCGCGGTCAAGGACCCGGTCTTCCAGCTCGGCACCGCCCACGGGGTGTTCGCGCCGACCTGGGAGGAGGTCCGCTGGAAGGGCACCATCCCGCCCGGCGGCAAGGCCGAGGTCGCCCTCGACGCCACCCTGACCGCGGGCGCCCACGGGGACTACACCCTCTCCCTCAAGTACGGGGAGACGGTGCTGGCCACGCAGCCCTGGGGCGTGGACCGCCCGTACGGGGTGCTGCTGTTCTGGGGCCTGCTCCTGCTGGTGATCCCGGCCGCCGTCTTCCGCATCGGCATGGCCGTCGTGGACAAGGTCCGCCCCCGCGCGGGTCTCGCGGTGCTCGGAGGCCGCCACCGCGGCCACCGGCCGGACCCGGCGGTGGCGGTGACCGCCCGGCTGCCGCGGATCCCGGCGGTACGGGGACCCGCGCGGGTCCCCGTACGAGGACCGCTGGCCCGCTCCGCCCCACCGGCCGAACCCCCACAGACCACCACGGCGGCACTGCCGTGGTTCACCCCGGACAGCGCGCCGGGGACACAGGAAACCGAAGCACCTGCACCACAGACGTCCGCACCGTCTGAGAACAGTCCGACGACGAAAGGACACTCGTGAAGACCCAACGGAGGGCGAGCGCGGCCGCGATCGCGCTGCTGCTCGGCGGTGCGGGCCTTGTGATGGTGGCGACGCCCGCCCAGGCCGCGGAAGTCACCTTCGAGGTGAAGTGCGTACCGCCGGTCGGTTCGGACGTGGTCGGCCCGACCACGGCCAAGATCACCGCACCGGCGGACGCCAAGGTCGGGGACGAGGTGAAGGTGGTCTGGGAGACCGTGAAGGCGGCGGCCGACAACCCCGGCTTCGTCGACCTGGACGCGGACACGGTCAAGCCGAGCGGCGAGATGAAGCTGGCGGGCGCCCAGACCGGGGTGCTCAAGGTGGAGGGCGAGCGCAAGAACCCGAAGATCCCCAAGAACTCCCCCATGAAGCTGTCACCCATGGAGGGCACGTTCAAGCTGACCACGGCGGGGGACGTCACCGTGACCCCCGCTTGGTACAACGTCAACGTCAGCGGCTTCAACGTCAACACCCGGTGCGACCCGACGGGCGCGGTCCCGACCGGCGCGACCATCAAGGTCAGCCCGGCGGGCAGCACGCCGCCCACGAGCCCGTCTCCGACGAGCCCGTCCCCGAGCCCGTCGCCGACGAGCCAGCCCCCGACCAGCGCGCCGCCGACGACCCGGCCCCCGACCAGCGCGCCTCCCACCAGCCCCGCGCCGTCCCCGACCGGCGGGGGCCAGACCGACTTCCCGGGTCAGCCCGTGGACGTCACCTTCGACTGCGGGACCTTCATGCCCGACGGCCCCCTGAAGGGCAGGGTGACGATCAGCGCGAAGAAGAACGGCGGCAGCTACGACCTGACCGCCGCGACCGCCAAGGGCGTGATGAACAGCCCCATGGACCTTCCGGCGGGGGCGCTCCAGCCCTCCATGGACATCAAGCTCGGCGGCGCCGACAGCGGCACCGTCAAGGTCACCGGACCGGGCAACCCCGACCCGATCAAGGGCGGCGCACCGGTCAGCCTCAGTGACATGAAGGGCAGCTACAAGCCGGGCAAGACCGGCAAGACCACGCTGACCCCGGGCAACCTGACGATCAACGTGGTCATGGCCCCCGGCGGCAAGCCGATCGTGGTGCCCTGCGTCGCGAGCGGTGCCACGGCGTCGCTCACGCTCGACACCGCCGCCCAGCCGGGCGGCTCGGGCACCTCCGGCTCGTCGGGTGCCGCGGGCTCCTCGGGCAGCACCTCGGGCGGCCTCGCCCAGACCGGAGCCTCGGACGACGGCGGCATCAAGGCCCTGGCCCTGGTCGCCGGCACGGTGATGCTCCTCGGCGCGGCCGTCTTCACCTTCACCCCGTGGCGCCGCCTGCGCGGCCAGCGGTAACGGCACACCGGCCCGCCGGCACCACGGAACGGCCCGTACGGCAGAACGGAACGGCCCGGCACACCTCGCGGTGTGCCGGGCCGTTCCGTTCGCCCTGTCGGGGGGTGCGTCAGTGCACGCCGCCCATGAGGGGCTGGACCTTCTTGCGGTACATGTAGATCGCGATACCGGCGAGCACCGCGAGCACGCCCTGGGTGGCGAACCAGCCCTGGGTGTCCGTCGGGGCGCCGAGCAGCTGGAGCAGGGCGATCGTGGAGTCACCGGCGGTGACCGCGAGGAAGAAGACACCCATCATCTGGGAGGCGTACTTCTGCGGCGCCAGCTTGGTCGTCAGCGACAGGCCGACGGGGGAGAGGGTGAGCTCACCGACGGTCTGGATGAAGTAGACGCCGACCAGCCACATCGGGCTGACCTTCGTGTCGCCGCCGGCCAGGCCCTGGGCGACCATCATGACGCCGAAGGAGACGCCGATCATGATCAGCGCGAAGGAGAACTTCGCCAGGGTGGTGGGCTCCTTGGAGCGACGGGCCAGCGCCACCCACAGCATCGCGAAGAGGGGCGCGAGCGCCATCACGAACAGCGGGTTGAGCGACTGGAACCAGCTCTCCGGGAAGTCGAAGCCGAACAGCGTGCTGTTCGTGCTGTCCTTCGCGAACAGGGCCAGCGTGGAGCCGGTCTGGTCGTAGATCGCCCAGAAGATCGCGGCGGCGACGAAGAACCAGACGTACGCCGACATGCGCGAGCGCTCGACGCCCGAGAGGTCCTTGTCGCGCTTGATGCGCAGGATCGCCCAGGCGGGGAGAACCAGACCGGCGATGGTCAGCGGCCACAGCGCGTAGTTGATCGTGAAGATGCCGGCCAGGCCGATGATCGCGTAGGCGGCCACGGCGACGCCGAGCCAGATCAGGCCCTTCTTGACGAGGGAGGACTTCTCGGCGGCGCTCAGCGGGCTCGGAACCGTGTTGGAGACCGGGTTCAGGTGGCGGAAGCCGAAGAAGTAGAAGGCGAGGCCCAGGGCCATGCCGACACCGGCCATGGCGAAGCCGAGGTGCCAGTTGATCTCCTGGCCGACGTAGCCGATGGTCAGCGGGGCGAAGAAGGCGCCGAGGTTGATGCCCATGTAGAAGATCGTGAAGCCACCGTCACGGCGGGGGTCGTTCTTGTCCTTGTACAGCTGGCCGACCATCGTGGAGATGTTGGCCTTGAGCACGCCGGAACCGGCGGCGATGAGCGCCAGGCCGATGAAGAACGAGATGGACGAGGGCACCGCCAGCAGGAAGTGACCCGTCATGATCACGACACCGGCGACGGCCACGGCCTTGCGGGCGCCCCACACGCGGTCACCGAGCCAGCCGCCCGGGAGGGCGAGCAGGTAGACCATCGCGTTGTAGACGGAGTAGATCGCGACCGCGGTCGCGTCCTTCATCCCGAGACCACCGTCGGCCACGTTGGTGGCCAGGAAGAGCACGAGCAGGGCACGCATGCCGTAGAAGCTGTAGCGCTCCCACATCTCCGTCATGAAGAGGAAGGCGAGGCCGCTGGGGTGTCCGAGGAAGGTCTTCTCGGCCGAGGTACCGGCCGAGTCCTTCGTCAGGCTGGAAGCCATGGTCGATCCTTGCTTGCTCGGGACGCGCGGCTTCGTGAGCTCGACGGCGCCCGGTGAGGGGTGGCCGGTACCGGCTTCGGGTGTCCCGGACCCCACGCCCGGGGGTCTCGCTCCGCGGGGGCGAAGACGAAGGAACATCCGCAACCGGGATCCACGCCCCTCGCGCTCCATCGCGCGAAGGGCCCGGCCCATAGGTCATTCACTGTCATCTGCTGCCCGGAACGGGCGGTGCGACAACAATGCCTGCCCGATCAGGGCAGAAATAGAGACTTTCGGCTGTTTTTCGCTCGAAAGTCTCTTGGAGGTAGTGCATCAGGCGTCTCGACACCATACGACACGACAGTGGCGCATATGAAAGCACTTGAGATATGGATCACAGGCTGCGGTGGAACCAACTGGCTACATTCGAAGGCCGTTAGTAGTCCGCGAGGGCAGATATACAGGGGCCTGTAGGCGGGCCTCTTCTTTCCCCCGCCGCGGACTACCATCACCCACATGACGCGTGTACTGCTCGCCGAGGACGACGCATCCATCTCGGAACCCCTGGCCCGCGCCTTGCGCCGGGAAGGGTACGAGGTCGAGGTCCGGGAGGACGGCCCCACCGCCCTGGACGCGGGACTGCAGGGCGGCATCGACCTCGTCGTGCTGGACCTGGGGCTGCCGGGCATGGACGGGCTGGAGGTCGCCCGCCGGCTGCGCGCCGAGGGGCACGGGTTCCCGATCCTGGTCCTCACCGCCCGCGCCGACGAGGTCGACACGGTCGTCGGCCTGGACGCCGGCGCCGACGACTACGTGACCAAGCCCTTCCGGCTCGCCGAGCTGCTCGCCCGTGTCCGGGCCCTGCTGCGGCGCGGCGCCACCGAGGCCTCCCAGGCCCCGGCCACCCACGGGGTGCGGATCGACGTCGAATCGCACCGCGCGTGGATGGGCGAGGAGGAGCTCCAGCTCACCGCGAAGGAGTTCGACCTGCTCCGGGTCCTGGTCCGCGACGCGGGCCGGGTCGTCACCCGCGACCAGCTCATGCGCGAGGTCTGGGACACCACCTGGTGGTCCTCCACCAAGACCCTCGACATGCACATCTCCTGGCTCCGCAAGAAGCTCGGCGACGACGCGGCCAACCCCCGCTACATCGCCACCGTCCGCGGGGTCGGCTTCCGCTTCGAGAAGAGCTGAGAGCCCCTTCGGGGAAAGCCGGAACCTCCCGGGAGCCACCCGGGGCCGTATATCCGGCTGTCTAGGGCATCCTCGGAGTCATGCGTCGCCGCCTGATCAACTCCACGCTCGCCGTGGTGCTCGTCGTCATCGCCGTCTTCGGGGTCTCCCTCGTCATCGTCGAGACCCGCACCATCACCAGCAGCGCCCAGGACCGCATCGAGTCCGAGGCGCTGCGGCTGGTGGGGACCGTCGAGAGCGAGGTCCTGGAGAAGCAGCCGCTCGACCCCGGTGCGCTCGCCGAACAGCTCGGCGCCGGCCGGTACGCCCGGATCACGATCCCCGGCCGTGAACCGGTCGAGATCGGGACCCGCATCGCCGACAGCGTCGTCCGGGGCACCGCCCGCGGAGAGCAGGGCGAGACCGTGGTCGTCGAGGAGTCCCGGTCCACCGTCACCCGCGAGGTGGGCCGGACCCTGGCCGTGGTCGGCGCCGTCGCCCTGCTGGCCGTCGTGGCGGCCGTCCTGCTCGCCGTACGCCAGGCCAACCGGCTGGCCTCCCCGCTGACCGACCTCGCCGAGACGGCCGAGCGCCTCGGATCGGGCGACCCGCGACCCCGCCACAAGCGGTACGGGGTCCCCGAGCTGGACCGGGTCGCGGACGTACTGGACTCCAGCGCCGAGCGGATCGGCCGCATGCTCACGGCCGAGCGGCGGCTGGCAGCGGACGCCTCGCACCAGCTGCGCACCCCGCTCACGGCCCTGTCGATGCGGCTGGAGGAGATCACGGTCACCGACGACCTGGAGACCGTGCGGGAGGAGGCGACGATCGCCCTCACCCAGGTGGAACGGCTCACGGACGTGGTCCAGCGGCTGCTGACGAACTCCAGGGACCCGCGCACGGGCTCGGCCGTCCCCTTCGACCTGGACGAGGTCGTCAAACAGCAGCTGGAGGAGTGGCGCCCCGCCTACCGCAGCGCGGGCCGGGCCGTCGTCCGCTCCGGGAAGACCGGCATCCGCGCCGTGGGCACCCCCGGGGCGGTCTCGCAGGTCCTGGCGACGCTGGTGGAGAACTCCCTCATGCACGGAGGCGGCACCGTGGCGCTGCGGACCCGTGTGATCGGCAACCAGGCCGTACTGGAGGTCACCGACGAGGGGCCGGGCGTCCCGCCGGACCTCGGCAACCGGATCTTCGAGCGGGCCATCAGCGGCCGCAACTCCACCGGCATCGGCCTCGCCGTGGCCCGGGACCTCGCGGAGGCCGACGGCGGCCGCCTGGAGCTGCTCCAGGCCCGGCCGCCGGTGTTCGCCCTGTTCCTGAGCCGGACCGCGCCCACGCCCGCGGAGCCGGAGCAGACGGTCCGCTGAGGGCAGCGGGGACGGCGGGCGGCCGGGGCGGCGGGAGCCGCCGCCGCGGGCCTCAGTTGGCCGCGGTCTCCGGGGTCCGCGCCGGCGGGGCGGCCTGCGCGTCCGGCGCGGTCGCGGTCTGGCCGTCACGCTGCTCGACGACCAGCGAGGCCGCGGGCTGCGCCGGCAGGGCCTTGAAGACCCAGGTGCGGTAGGACCAGAAGCGGAACACGGTGGCGATGCCGATGCCGGTGAACTTGAAGAAGTTCGAGGCGAGCGGCCCGTCCCAGTGGAAGCCGTAGGTGGCGGTGAAGAGGATGCCGTTCTCGATCACGAGCCCGATCGCGCTGAACGCGACGAACAGCCCGAGCTCGCGGGTGCGGCCCGTACCGGTCCGGTCGGCCCGGTCCCGGTAGGCGAAGTAGCGGAAGCCCAGGTAGTTCGTGACGATGGCGACCAGAGTGGCTATCACGCTCGCGCGCACCACCTGGAGGTCGGTGACCTGCCGGATCAGGTTGAAGACGCCCAGGTTGACCAGGACCCCCAGCCCGCCGACGGCCCCGAACCTGGCGATCTCGCGCGCGAGACCGCGCGCACGGCCGAGGACGGATCCGTTCTCCGGCTTGCTCATATGAGGCTCAGTCCTGTCTTCGGGGCCCCCGTATGAGGCGTCACACGTCTACTCCACACGTTTGACCCGTGCGCGCCCATGCTAAGTGTCGCCCCATCGGTACGTCTGCGCCTTCGGACACCGTGCGACACACGGCACACCCGCCGCCCGGCCGCCGCACTCCCGCAGGACTCCCGACCGGCTCCCGCCGCGCGCGAGCGGCGGGTACCGGCCAGGACCGTCCCCGGGTGGGTCCGGATGGCGGAATACCGCCGGATACCCTGGAGGAGTGACGTTCCCGGTAGTCGGCATGGTCGGCGGCGGACAGCTCGCCCGCATGACCCACGAGGCGGGTATCCCCCTCGGCATCAGATTCAAGATCCTCAGTGACACCCCACAGGACTCGGCGGCCCAGGTCGTGAGCGACGTCGTCATCGGCGACTATCGCGATCTGGAGACCCTGCGCGCCTTCGCGCGCGGCTGTGACGTGATCACCTTCGACCACGAGCACGTGCCCATCGCGCACCTGCGGGCCCTGGAAGCCGACGGCATCGCCGTCCGCCCGGGGCCCGACGCGTTGGTGCACGCCGCGGACAAGGGGGTGATGCGCGCCAAGCTCGACGCGATCGGCGCGCCCAGCCCCCGCCACCGGATCGTGAGCGATCCGGCGGACGCGGCCGCCTTCGCCGAAGAGGTCGGCGGGTTCCCCGTCATCCTCAAGACGGTGCGCGGCGGGTACGACGGAAAGGGCGTGTGGTTCGTCCGTACGCCGGCGGACGCCGAGGCCCCGTTCAAGGCGGGCGTCCCGGTCTTGGCCGAGGAGAAGGTGGACTTCGTCCGCGAGCTCGCGGCCAACATCGTCCGCTCCCCGCACGGCCAGGCCGTGTCCTATCCCGTAGTGGAGTCCATCCAGGTCGACGGGGTCTGCGACACGGTCATCGCCCCCGCCCCGAACCTCTCGGAGGACCTGGCCGGCGAGGCCCAGGCCCTGGCCCTGCGCATCGCCAAGGAACTCGACGTGACCGGCCACCTGGCCGTGGAGCTCTTCGAGACCACCGACGGCCGGATCCTGGTCAACGAACTGGCCATGCGCCCGCACAACAGCGGGCACTGGACGCAGGACGGTGCCATCACCTCCCAGTTCGCCAACCACGTGCGGGCCGTCCTGGACCTCCCTCTCGGCGACCCGCGCCCCCGCGCCCGCTGGACGGTCATGGCCAACGTGCTCGGCGGGGACTACCCCGACATGTACGCGGCGTACCTGCACTGCATGGCCCACGACCCCCAGCTGAAGATCCACATGTACGGCAAGGACGTGAAACAAGGCCGCAAGGTCGGCCACGTCAACACCTACGGCGACGATCTGGACGATGTGCTGGAGCGCGCACGTCACGCAGCCGGCTACCTCAGAGGAACCATCCAAGAATGAGCACCTCCGCAGCAGCTCCCGTCATCGGCATCGTCATGGGCTCGGACTCCGACTGGCCCGTCATGGAGGCCGCCGCCCAGGCCCTCGACGAGTTCGAGATCCCCTACGAGGTGGACGTGGTCTCCGCGCACCGGATGCCGCGCGAGATGATCGCGTACGGGGAGCGGGCCGACGGACGCGGCCTCAAGGCGATCATCGCGGGCGCGGGCGGCGCCGCCCACCTGCCCGGGATGCTCGCCTCCGTCACCCCGCTGCCGGTCATCGGCGTGCCCGTCCCGCTGAAGTACCTCGACGGCATGGACTCCCTGATGTCGATCGTCCAGATGCCGGCCGGGATCCCCGTCGCCACCGTCTCGATCGCCGGCGCCCGCAACGCCGGGCTGCTCGCCGTACGGATGCTGGCCGCGCACGACCCGGAGCTGCGGGCCCGTATGACCGACTTCCTCCAGGACCTGAACGACCAGGCCACCGAGAAGGGCAAGCGGCTGCGTACGAAGGTCGCGGGGCAGGACTCCTTCGGATTCGGCAAGTGACCCCCGGCAGCGCCGCGGGGGCCGCGGACGCGTCCCGGCACCTGGACGCGGCGCGCGAACTGCTCGCCGAGCACCCGGTCGTCGACGGGCACAACGACCTGCCCTGGGCCCTGCGCGAGACCGTGCGCTACGACCTGGACCGGCGCGACATCGGCCGCGACCAGAAGGGTCACCTGCACACCGACATCCCCCGGCTGCGCGCCGGCGGGGTCGGCGCGCAGTTCTGGTCGGTCTACGTGCGCTCCGACTACGCCGGGGACGACGCGGTCAGCGCCACCCTGGAGCAGATCGACGTCGTCGCCCAGCTGATCGACCGCTACCCGCACGACCTGGTGCGGGCGCTGACGGCCGACGACATGGAGGCGGCGCGCGCGGAGGGCCGGATCGCCTCGCTGATGGGCGCCGAGGGCGGGCACTCCATCAACAACTCGCTCGCCACCCTGCGCGCCCTGCACCAGCTCGGCGTGCGGTACATGACGCTCACGCACAACGACACCATCGACTGGGCGGACTCGGCGACCGACGAACCCCGGCACGGGGGGCTGAGCGACTTCGGCCGCGAGGTCGTCCGCGAGATGAACCGGATCGGCATGCTGGTCGACCTCTCGCACGTCGCCGCGACCACGATGCGCGACGCGCTCGCGGTCACGGCCGCGCCGGTGGTCTTCTCGCACTCCTCGGCGCGGGCGGTCTGCGACCACGTGCGCAACATCCCCGACGACGTGCTGGCGCTGCTGCCGGCCAACGGCGGGATCGCGATGGCCACCTTCGTGCCCAAGTTCATCCTCCCGGCAGCCGTCGAGTGGACCCTGGCGGCCGACGAGAACCTGCGCGCGCACGGCCACCACCACCTCGACACCACCCCGGCGGCGATGGCCTTGCACCGGGCCTTCGAGGAGGCCCGTCCGCGCCCGGTGGCCACGGCCGCCACGGTCGCCGACCACCTCGACCACATGCGCGAGGTGGCCGGCGTCGACCACATCGGCATCGGCGGGGACTACGACGGCACCGCCTTCACCCCGGCCGGGCTGGACGACGTGGCCGGGTACCCCAACCTGGTCGCCGAACTGCTGGCACGCCGCTGGTCGAAGGCCGACCTGGCCAAGCTGACCTGGTCGAACGCGGTACGGACGCTGCGCGACGCCGAAGCGGTGGCGCGCGAGCAGTCGGCCTCCCGGGGCCCGTCCAACGCGGTGCTCCAGGCCTGAGGCCGAGGAGCCCCGCCGCTTCCCGCCCGGCCCGCCCGGCGGATCCGGCGCACGGGCCGTGACCAGCGCACACCTGCGCCGGTTACACCCGAACGCCACATCCGCCGGGCGCCTCCGGCGTCCCACATGTCACGGTGGCAACATCTTCCCTGCTTCTCTCCCGCTGCTTTTCGCAACGACACAGCCGCCGAGACCGGAGCGCACGCCATGGCCGACCTGCAGGACGAACCGCACACGAACCCGGTGGCCCCCGTGGGTCCCGGCTCCCTGGGAGCCGAGGATCCCACCGGCACGTTGCTCCCGGGCGCCCTGGACCGGGCCGCCGCACTGCTCAGCGTCCATCCCGTCGCGGATGGCAGCAACACCCTCGTCTGGACCCTTCGCGCCAGTCCGTACCACGACATCGAGACCTCGGACGCGGGCGTCGACACCGACATCCCGCGGCTGCGCGCCGGGGGAGTGGGGGCCCAGTTCTGGTCGCTGCTCATGCCGCGCGAGGCCGCCGCCACCGATCAGGTGGTGTCCGACACCCTCGAACAGATCGACGGGGCCCTGGCCCTGATGCGCCGGTACCCCGACAGCCTCTGCCTCGCGCTGACCGCCGACGACCTGGCGGACGCCCGGAACCGGGGCCGCATCGCCTCCTTCCTCGGCCCCGTGCCCGGCCGCACCCTGACGGACTCGCTGGGCGCGCTGCGCGCCTTCCACGCGCTGGGCGTACGGATCCTCGCGCCGGCCGGGGCCCCCTGGGCGACGGAGGGACTGACCGCCTTCGGCCACGAGGTGGTCAAGGAGATGAACCGGCTGGCGATGCTGCTGGACCTCAGGGGCTGCCCGCCCGCACCGGCCTGCCAGCTCGCCGCGGCCTCCAAGGCGCCGGTGATCATCTCGCACACCGGGGCCGCCGCCCTCAATCCGCACCCGGACAACGTGACCGACGAGGTGCTGCTCGCGCTGCGCGCGGCGAACGGCCTGGTGATGGTCGGCTTCGACACCGCGCTCACCGGGGACTCCCTGCACGCGGTCGCGGACCACGTGGAGCACGTACGAGCCGTCGCGGGCCCCCACTGCGTGGGCCTGGGCGCCGGCTTCGGCGCCGAGCCGGGCATCAGCCGGCCGACGGGACTGACGGACCCCTCGGGCTACCCGCGGCTGATCGCGGAACTCCTGGAGCGGGGCTGGCCGGAGACCGACCTCGCCCTGCTCACCTGGGGCAACGCCCAGCGGGTGGTGCGCGACGCGGAGTTCACGGCCCGCGCGGCCCAGCACCGCAGGGCCGCCGCCTGAGCGGGAGTCAGACGCGCGCCGGCAGCTCGGAGCCGGCCTTGGACGCCGGGGCCGCCGCGGTCCCGGCGTTTGCGTTCCCGTTCCCGGTCCCGTTCCCAGTCCCGTGCCCGGTTTCGGGTACGGGGCTCACGCTCGCCCGCCACAGGAGCAGGCAGGACCAGACGGCGGCCCAGGCCAGCAGGCCGTTGCGGAGCACCAGGAGGAACGTGCCGACGCCGCTGCCCGCGAGGATCTGCGAGACGTAGGTCAGCGGGTAGATCACGGTGGTGACCGCGGTCGCGGCCACGATCAGCCAGGCCACCGGCCGCTGCGTGGTGTGCTTGCAGGTCAGGCACACGGCCGCGAGACCGACCAGCCACATCAGGTACTGCGGGCTGAGCACGCGGCTGGTGATGGTGAAGACGAGGATGGCGCACAGCCCGGCGTCCAGCGGGGTCGCGGTCGTCCAGCGCCGCGCCTTGATCCGCCACAGCAGCAGCCACGCGAACCCGACGACCGTGAGGCCGACGGAGAGCATGGCGACGCTGGAGACGTAGGGGCCGACGTACTCGTAGGCCCCGTAGCGGACTTCGGACTTCCCGGACCAGGCGCCGACGAGCTTGCCGAACATCAGGGCGGAGCCGCCGAGGGACTCGACCTGGATGCCTCGGTTGCCCTGGTTGCCCAGGAAGCCGAGGGTGTCGCGGAAGAACAGCGCGAGCACGGCGAGCAGGACGGCCCCGGCCGCCACGGCCGACAGGATGGCGTCGCGGGTGGTGCGGCCGCGCGGGGTGCCGATCAGCGTGAGCAGCGGCCAGACCTTGACCATGGCGCCGATTCCGGCGAGGACCCCGCCGAGCTTGCGGCGGAAGCGCAGGCACAGCAGCGAGCCGACGGCGAGCAGGGTGACCTGGAGGTCGTAGCGCGCGAAGGGCAGCGACAGCAGCAGCGGCAGCGTGGTCAGCCACAGCACGGCGCCGGCCAGGCTGCCGTCGGAGCGGCGGGCGGCGCGGACCAGGCCGACGGTGATCAGCGCGTCGCAGATCACCGTCAGGGCGACGAAGGCCTCGAAGTAGCTGAGGAAGGGGAGCAGGTCGGGCGACAGGAAGATCGCCGCCGCGGCCGGCGGGTACTGCCACATGACGTCGCCGTGCGGCATGGTCCCCGTCACGAGGACGTTGTACCAGTTGTTGTAGGTGACGGTGATCTCCGCGCGGACCGAGGAGGTGCCGTGCAGGTTCACCACCAGAAGGACCACCATCAGGGTCCGGGTGGCCAGCCAGAAGCCCGCCATGGCCAGGCGGCCGGCGCGCCCCCGGAGTGCGGAGTCGATGGTCGTGCTCGTACTGGTCATCGGGCGTGAGTCTAGCGATCCATCCTGTGCGGCCCGGGTGGTCCGGCCAACGATCCGGTGACGAGATGTGAAACCGCTCATTCCGCAACGAAGCGGATCAAGACCGCGACGGGGGCCGGACGCGGGGCTTACGCCACGTCAGGCGCCGGGCCTCCGCCGCGCCTACGCCGTGCCTCCGCCGGGTCCCGCGCCGGGCCGACGCCGCGTCAGGCGCGGGGGCGGCCCATCGCGCGGTAGGTCCAGCCGGCCGCGCGCCACAGGGCGGGGTCGAGGGCGTTGCGGCCGTCGAGGACGAGCCGGTCGGTGACGACCTCGCCGAGGGCGGCGGGGTCCAGGTCGCGGAACTCCCGCCATTCGGTGAGGTGCAGGACGACCTCGGCGCCGCGGGCGGCGTCCAGGGCGGTGTCGGCGTACCCGAGGGTGGGGAAGACGCGGCGGGCGTTGTCCATGCCCTTGGGGTCGTAGACGGTGACCTGGCCGCCCTGGAGGTGGATCTGGCCGGCCACGTTCAGCGCGGGGGAGTCGCGGACGTCGTCGGAGTCGGGCTTGAAGGTGGCGCCGAGGACGGCGACCCGCTTGCCGAGGAAGGAGCCGCCGACGGCGTCGCGGGCCAGCTCGACCATGTGGCCGCGGCGCCGCATGTTGATGGAGTCGACCTCGCGCAGGAAGGTCAGCGCCTGGTCGGCACCGAGCTCGCCGGCCCGCGCCATGAAGGCGCGGATGTCCTTGGGCAGGCAGCCGCCGCCGAAACCGATGCCGGCGCGCAGGAACTTCTTCCCGATGCGCTCGTCGTGGCCGATGGCCTCGGCCAGCTTCACCACGTCGCCGCCGGCGGCCTCGCACACCTCGGCCATGGCGTTGATGAAGGAGATCTTCGTGGCGAGGAAGGAGTTGGCGGCGGTCTTGACGAGTTCCGCGGTGGGGAAGTCGGTGATCACCAGCGGGGTGCCCTCGCCCATGGGGGTCGCGTAGACCTCGCGCAGGAGCTTCTCGGCGCGCTCGCCCCGTTCGCCGTCGATCCCGATGACGATCCGGTCCGGGTGCAGGGTGTCCTGGACGGCGAAGCCCTCGCGCAGGAACTCCGGGTTCCAGGCGAGGTCGATCTCCTCGCCGGCCGGGGCGAGCGCGGTCAGCTTCGCGGCGAGGCGCTCGGCGGAGCCCACGGGCACGGTGGACTTGCCGACGACCAGGGCGGGCCGGGTCAGGTGCGGGGCGAGCGATTCGACGGCGGAGTCGACGTAGCTCATGTCGCAGGCGTACTCGCCGTGCTTCTGCGGGGTGTTCACGCAGACGAAGTGGACGTCGCCGAAGGCGCCGGCCTCCTCGTAGGAGGTGGTGAAGCGCAGCCGGCCCGTGGAGCCCGGCAGTCCGGCCACGTGCGCGGCCAGCAGTTCCTCCAGCCCCGGCTCGTACATGGGGACGCGGCCGGCGGCCAGCATGGCGATCTTCTCCGGCACCACGTCCAGTCCGAGCACCTCGAACCCCAGCTCCGCCATCGCCGCGGCGTGCGTTGCGCCGAGGTATCCGGTGCCGATCACAGTGATCTTGAGGGGGGCCATGAGTGCTCCTGGAGGTGCGGGGCCGTTCGCGGCAACCGAGCATAGTCGGGCCGGTGGCCGGGGATGCATTCCGGAGCCCGCCACCGGGCGGCCACCCCGCTGTCACGCAACTCACGCCCGACGGCCGTGTCGCGGTCGGCGGCCGGACACTAAGCTTGGGCTACTTAACGGTAGTTAACACCACGCACCACCTGGGGAGTGAGAGATCTTGGCGGGTTCTGCCGACTTCGACCTGTACCGCCCGGCCGAGGAGCACGACATGCTCCGCGAGTCCGTCCGCGCGCTCGCCGAGGCGAAGATCATGCCCTTCGCCGCCGCGGTCGACGAGGAGTCCCGTTTCCCGCAGGAGGCCCTGGACGCCCTCGTCGCCAGCGACCTGCACGCCGTCCACGTGCCCGAGACCTACGGCGGCGCGGGCGCCGACGCCCTGGCCACCGTCATCGTGATCGAGGAGGTGGCCCGCGTCTGCGCGTCCTCCTCCCTCATCCCGGCGGTCAACAAGCTCGGCTCGCTCCCGGTGATCCTCTCCGGCTCCGAGGAGCTCAAGGCCAAGTACCTCGGCCCGCTGGCCAAGGGCGACGCGATGTTCTCGTACGCCCTCTCCGAGCCCGACGCGGGCTCCGACGCGGCCGGCATGAAGACCCGCGCGGTGCGCGACGGCGACTTCTGGGTGCTCAACGGCGTCAAGCGCTGGATCACCAACGCCGGTGTCTCCGAGTACTACACGGTCATGGCCGTCACCGACCCGGAGAAGCGCTCCAAGGGCATCTCGGCCTTCGTGGTCGAGAAGTCCGACGAGGGCGTCTCCTTCGGCGCCCCGGAGAAGAAGCTCGGCATCAAGGGCTCCCCGACGCGCGAGGTCTACCTCGACAACGTCCGCATCCCGGCCGACCGCATGATCGGCGCCGAGGGCACCGGATTCGCCACCGCGATGAAGACCCTCGACCACACCCGCATCACCATCGCCGCCCAGGCGCTGGGCATCGCCCAGGGTGCCCTGGACTACGCCAAGGGCTACGTCCAGGAGCGCAAGCAGTTCGGCAAGCCGATCGGCGACTTCCAAGGCGTGCAGTTCATGCTCGCGGACATGGCCATGAAGATCGAGGCCGCCCGCCAGCTGACCTACTCGGCCGCGGCCCGCTCGGAGCGCGTCTCCGGCGGCGGCCCGCACGAGGACCTCACCTTCTTCGGCGCCGCGGCCAAGTGCTTCGCCTCCGACGTGGCCATGGAGGTCACCACGGACGCCGTCCAGCTCCTCGGCGGCTACGGCTACACCCGGGACTACCCGGTGGAGCGCATGATGCGCGACGCGAAGATCACCCAGATCTACGAGGGCACCAACCAGGTCCAGCGCATCGTCATGGCGCGCAACCTGCCGTAGCGGCCCGGCCCCGCCGGACGCGAGGTCTCCCGGTCCACGGCCGGGGGACCTCGCGTGTTCCGGCCGGCGGCGCACCCCCTAGGCTGTGCGCCGGTCGGCCCCAGGCGCGGGGTCGCGGGGGCGGGGAACAGGATGTCCGTAGAACGTCACATAGCGGGGATGCTCCAGCAGATCGCCCGGCAGCAGGAGATCGTCGAGATCGCCCCGCAGGGCACTCCGCGGAAGGCGGCCGCCCTGGCGCACGTGGCGGAGCGGTACGGCTACGCGTACGGCACGGCGTACCGGACCGGGTTCAAGAACTCGCTCGTCCAGGTCCGCATGTACCGGGACCCGCGGCCCGACGCGCGCGTCCGCGAGGCGGCCACCATCACCGCCCATCCGCGGGCGGGCAACGGCGGGACGGTGCCGGGCCTGGGGCAGGGTTCGCTGAAGCCGCTGCCCGAGGCGGTCGGCGCCGTGGCCGTGCTGAAGGACCTCGTCACCTTCGACGTCATGGCGATGTACGTCGCCGACCGGCGCCGGCAGGTGATGTGCTACCTCATCTGCGCGGTCCTGCCCGTCCTCCTGCTCATGGACGACAAGTCGCCGGCCGAAGCGCTCATCTCCGCCGGGGCGGTCGCGCTGTGCCTCACCCTGGCGTTCAAGGTGGGCGTGATCCGCCGCGCGACGATCGCACGGCGGCTGACGGCCGCCGGGTTCCACGAGGTGCGCGACGATCAGGGCGCCCGGCGGTTCCTGCGCCCGGGGCAGCAGTTGCCCGGCCACGCCAACCCGTTCGCCGCCTGAGGCCCTGGCCTGCGGCGCAGACGGCCACACTCATCAGGCACCAGCTCCCTGGGGACCCCCCGGATGGGCTAAATTTGGACCTTCGTACGCCGGAACCGGTTGGGGAGAACGCAAATGACGGAAGCGATCCTGCTGGTCGGCGGACAGGGGACGCGGCTGCGCCCCGTCACGGTGAACACGCCGAAGCCGATGGTGCACACGGCAGGCGTTCCCTTCCTCGCCCACCAGATAGCCCGCGCCGCCGCCGCAGGCGTCACGCACATCGTGATGGCCACCTGCTACCTCGCCGAGGTCTTCGAGCCCTACTTCGGGGACGGATCCGACTTCGGCGTCCACCTGGAGTACGTGGTCGAGGACGAGCCGCTGGGCACCGGCGGCGCCATCCGCAACGCGGCGCGGCTGCTCACCGGCGGCCCGGACTCCTCCGTGCTCGTCTTCAACGGGGACATCCTCACCGGCCTGGACATCGCCGGGCTCGTCGAATCGCACAAGGCGGCCGACGCCGACGTCTCCCTGCACCTGGTCCGGGTCGACGACCCGCGCGCCTTCGGCCTGGTCCCCACCGACGCCCACGGGCGGGTGCTGGCCTTCACGGAGAAGCCGCAGACGCCCGAGGAGATCATCACCGACCAGATCAACGCCGGCTGCTACGTCTTCCGGCGCAGCGTGATCGACACCATCCCCGCCGGCCGGTCCGTTTCCGTGGAGCGCGAGACCTTCCCCGGGCTGCTCGCCGCCGGGGCCACCCTGCACGGGGTCACCGAGAACACGTACTGGATGGACCTCGGCAAGCCGGAGGCGATCATCCAGGCCTCCGCCGACCTGGTCCGCGGCGTCGTCCCCTCCCCGGCCGTCCCCGGACGCCGCGGCGAGTCCCTCGTCCTGCCCGGCGCCCACGTGGCGGCCGGGGCCAAGCTGTCGGGGGGCACCGTCGTGGGCGCCGGAGCCCGCGTCGAGGCGGGCGCGGTGGTCCAGGGCTCCATCGTGCTGGCGGACGCGGTCGTCGGCCCCGACGCACAGGTGTCCGCCAGTCTGATCGGCGCCGGCGCCTCGGTGGGCGCGCGGACCGTACTGGACTGCGCCGTCATCGGTGACGGAGCCGAGGTGGGGGCCGACAACGAGCTCCGCGCCGGCGCCCGGATCTGGTGCGGGGCGCGGCTGCCCGACGCGGCGATCCGCTTCTCCTCCGACGCCTGACCCGATCGCCTCGGACAGGGCGCCCCGACAAGGGGCGCCCTCCCGCGTGACCAGTTCCCGCGTGATCAGTTCCCGCGGACGGTGACCTTCTCGTCCTTCTGGATCTGCTGCACCAGCTGCTGCACCTTCGCCTTGTCCCAGACGAGGTTGCCGCCGCGCTGACCGGAGATCGGCATGTTCATGGACACGCCGTCACCCCCGCTGATGCCCTTCATCGCGAAGAACATCGACCCCATGTCGTACAGCCCCATGTCCTTGTCCACGATCAGCGTGTCCAGGCCCGCGCCCAGCACCGGGTAGAGCGCGAACGGGTTCAGGATCGTCGAGGGGGTCGCCGCCTGGCTGGCCAGCGCCGACAGGAACTTCTGCTGGTTCTTGGTCCGCTGGAGGTCCGACTCGGCGAAGGCGTAGCGGGTCCGTACGTAGGCCAGCGACTGCTCGCCGTTCAGCGTCTGGGTGCCCTCCTTGAAGTCGGCCCCGGACTTCTCGTCCTTGAACCCCTTCTCGATGTTCAGCTCCACCCCGCCCAGCGCGTCCACGATGTTCGCGAAGCCGGCGAAGCCGATCTCCGCGTAGTGGTCGATGCGCAGCCCGGTGTTGAACTCCACCGTCCGCACCAGCAGCTCCGGGCCGTCCTGCGCGTACGCCGCGTTCAGCTTGGTCCGCTTGCCCGTGCCCGCGAACTTCTTGCCCGACTCCGAGCCGACGAAGGAGGGGATCTCCACGTCGGAGTCGCGGGGCAGGGAGATCATCGTGTTCCCGCTGGAGCACTTGGCGAGGATCATCATCGAGTCGGTGCGCTTGCCCTCGGCAGAGCCCGTGTGGAGCTTCTTCTTGTCCTCGGCGGACATGCCCTCACGGCTGTCGGAGCCCACGATCAGGTACGTCGTGCAGTCGCCCTCCTTCGGGCGCTCGATGACCTTGGAGAGGTCGACCTCGCGGCGCACGTTGGAGTCGGCCCAGAAGTAGGTGCCGATGCCCGTCACGAGCAGGCCGGCGACCAGCACGATCGAGCCGATCTTGATCCGCTTGCGCCAGTCCGGCGCCGGTCCCGCCGGCCGGGCCGGGCCACCGGGACCGCGCCCGCGCGGCCCGGCGGGCGGCTGGCCGCCGCCGTAGACCTGACCGGTGTTGTAGCCGCTGTCGTAGGTGCCGCCGGCGTCGTACGAGCCGTCCTGCTGCGGAGGCACGTAGGCCGGCCCGGCCGGCGGCTGGGCCGGACGGCGCGGGGGCTGCCGGGGCTGCGGCGGCTGCTGGGGCTGCCGGGACGCCTGGGGGCCGGGCCGCTGGACGTGCCTCATCCGCTGTGCGCCTTCCGGCTCCGCCTGGCCGCTGCCGCGGCCGTACCCGTCATCGCGGCGGCCACGCTGGTCCTGCTCGCCGCTCCACCCGTCCCAGTCACTCATGTGCCCAAGAATGCCTGGCCGGGAGGGCCGCGGAACACCCCCGGCGGCTCTTCGTACCGGTGCTGTTGCAGAGCTGATGCCGGCGGGCCGCCTTTAAGCTGTCTCCATGACAGAGATATCGGGCGAGCTGCCGGGAAAGCCGATCTCGGCTTCCCGCACCACCCTGAGCCACATCATGACCGCCAATGACACCAACCTGCTCGGTACGGTGCACGGCGGAGTGATCATGAAGCTGGTGGACGACGCGGCCGGCGCCGTGGCCGGCCGCCACTCCGGCGGCCCGGCGGTCACCGCCTCCATGGACGAGATGGCCTTCCTCGCCCCGGTCCGCGTCGGCGACCTTGTCCACGTCAAGGCCCAGTGCAACTGGACCGGCCGCTCCTCGATGGAGATCGGCGTACGCGTTCTCGCGGAGCGGTGGAACGAGTCCACCCCCGCCACCCAGGTCGGCAGCGCCTACCTCGTCTTCGCCGCGGTCGACGCCGAGGGCAAGCCCCGCCAGGTCCCCCCGGTCCTCCCCGAGACCGAGCGGGACGAGCGGCGCTACCAGGAGGCCCAGATCCGCCGCACCCACCGGCTCGCCCGCCGCCAGGCCATCCGCGACCTGCGGGAAGAGCGGTCCGCGCAGGGGCTGGACGCCGACCTCTAGTGCGTCCGGGTCCGTGCTCCCGTCCGGCCGCGCCCGTCCGCTCGCTGCCGCCCCGCCCCACCCGGAAGGCAAAGGCATCATGAACCGCCGATCGGCCGTGTTCGCAGGCGTCGCAGGCGTCGCAGGCCTCGCAGGAATAGCCGTCGCGGTTCCGCTGCTGACGCCGTCCTCCGGGAAGGCCGCCCCCGCCGCCATGGTCCCGCCGTTCCCGACGGCCTCCTCCGAGGCCTCGCCCGAGGCCTCCTCCGGCACGCGGGCCCCCCGCACCCTGCGCGTCATGCCCCTCGGGGCCTCGACGACCGCCGGCGTGGGGAGCTCCGACTTCGGCGGCTACCGGCTGCCGCTGGGGCGCCTGGTCGCGGCCCGGCCGGGGTATGCCATCGACTTCGTGGGCTCCCGGGCCCAGGGCCCCATGGAGGACAACCAGCACGAAGGGCACCCCGGGTACACCGTCGGCCGCATCCGTGCCGGGGTCGACCGGTGGATCGAGGCCGCGAACCCCGACGTGGTCCTGCTGCACATCGGACTGAACAACCTGAACCGCGGCGGCGACCCCGACCAAGCCGCGGACGAGGCCGGAGAACTGGTCGACCGGATCTTCACCCTGCGCCCGGGGATCACCGTCGTCATGCAGGGCCTGGTCCCCTCGACCCCTGGCTCGAAGGACCAGGACATCTCCGGGGCCATCGCGGCGTACAACCGGAACCTCAAGCGGATCGAGACCCGGGAACAGGGCGCGGGCCGGCACTTCCGCTTCGTCAAGGCTCCCTGGCTGACCCCCGCGGACCGGGCGGACGCGACCACGCCGGCCGAGCTGGCCGACGGTCTGCACCCGAACGACACCGGGTACGCGAAGGTGGCGGACGCCTTCTTCGAGGCGATGGAGCAGGCCCACTCGGACGGCTGGTTCGGGAAGTGAGAGCGGATCGCCCTTTCGGGGGGCGATCTCTGCGTGCTTTAATAAATGAACGAGCATTTATGAATGAGGGGTGGCGGTGATGGCACGTCCCCGAGGCGTCGAGGACGCGGTGATCCTGCGTGCGACGGCGCAGGTCATGGGCCGGGTGGGGCCCGCGGGTCTCACGCTGGCCGCCGTGGCGCGCGAGGTCGGACTGGTTCCGGCGACCCTGGTGCAGCGGTTCGGTTCCAAGCGCGGTCTGCTCCTCGCGCTCGCCGACCTGTCCGAGAAGGACGCGGGCGAGACGGCCGAGCGCGTGCGCCGGTCGCACGACTCGGCGCTCGGGGCCCTGGTGGCGCTGACGGTGGAGTCGGCGGCCGTGATGGCCACGCCGGAGAGCTTCGCCAACCATCTGGCGTTCCTGTGCACGGATCTCGGGGACCCCGAGCTCTACGAGCGTGCGCTGGCCGTTCACCGCACGCACGGGCGGGCGATCGGGGAGCTGCTCACGGAGGCGGTCGGCGAGGGCGAGCTCCGCGCCGGAACCGATGCCGCGGCGCTGGCCCGCACCGTCCAGGCGATCACCGCCGGGGCGGGCCTGACCTGGGCGCTCGAACGCGAAGGCACCCTCGCACAGCGGCTCCGGCAGGAGCTCGACGTCGTGCTGTCCCCTCACCTTCCGCACCGTCCGCACCGTCCCCACCTTCCGCCGCGGGCCGGCCACGACCAGGAGGAATCATGAAGACCGCTGACGCACGCCCGCTCGCCGGCAAGGTGGCCCTGGTCGCCGGCGGTACCCGCGGCGGCGGACGGGGCATCGCCGTCGAGCTCGGCGCCGCCGGGGCGACGGTGTACGTCACCGGCCGCAGCGGCGCCGGTGGGCGCTCCGACCTGGACCGCCCGGAAACCATCGAGCAGACCGCCGAGCAGGTCACCGCGGCCGGCGGCCTGGGCATTCCCGTACGGACCGACCACAGCAGTCCCGACGAGGTCCGGGTCCTCGTCGACAGGATCGCCGCCGAACAGGACGGACGGCTCGACATCCTGGTGAACTCCGTCTGGGGCGGGGACCCGCTGACCGACTGGGAGCACCCCCTGTGGGAGCAGGATCTGGAGACCGGTCTGCGGCTGCTGCGGCAGGCGGTGGAGACCCACGTCATCACCAGCCGGTTCGCCCTCCCCCTCATGGTCGCCCGCAAGAGCGGCCTGGTCGTGGAGGTCACCGACGGCAACACCGCCCGCTACCGCGGCACGTTCTTCTACGACCTGGCGAAGTCGGCGGTCATCCGCCTCGCGGTCGCCCAGGCCGCCGAGCTGCGTCCGCACGGCGTCGCGGCCGTGTCCGTCACGCCGGGGTTCCTGCGCTCGGAGGCCCTGCTGGAGCACTTCGGCGTCACCGAGGCCAACTGGCGCGACGGCGCGGCCCAGGACCCGAACTTCGCCCACTCCGAGACCCCGGCGTACCTCGGCCGGGCCGTGGCCGCGCTGGCCGCCGACCCCGACGTCATGGCCAAGTCGGGACGGGCCCTGGCCACCTGGGGCCTGTACCGGGAGTACGGCTTCACCGATGCCGACGGCACCCAGCCGGACTTCGCCGCGCACTGGGCGGAGAACCTGGAGGCGGAGTACGGACCCCTCGGCGACCCGCTGTGACCCGGTCCGTCCCGGCGGATCCGGTCCGTCCCGGCGGTCCCGCCCGCCCCGCCCCGTACGCCGGTCAGCTCAGGAGCCGCCGCAGACCACCTGGTCGCCGGTGACCACACCGAACTCGCCCTGGTACGGATCCTCCGCGCGCACCGCCACCACCTTGCGGTAGTCCGCGCCCGCGATCACCACCACGGTCCGCCCCTGCCCCCGCACGGCCCGCATCTCACTGCCGGGCAGCGCGGTGGACACCGTACGGGCCGACCGGTCCCAGCGCGGGTCGTACGTGATCACCGTGCGCTTGACGTCCCTGCTCGCGCCGTTCCCCGGAGCCCGGGTGGTGTCGAAGCCGGTGGCGCGCAGCGCCGAGTCCACCCGGGTGCCCAGCCCGTCGATCCGGGTGCCGTTCTCCACCTGGACCCGGACCTGCCCGGGAGGCACGTCCACCGGCACCGCCGGCTGCCGGCGCACCGGCTTGCCGGGGGCGGGGGCCGGGGACAGCGGCCGGTCGTCGCGCAGTGCCTGGAAGAGCTTCGCGGCCTTCGCCTCGTCCCATTTCACGGTGGAGCCGATGCCCTTGACCGGGAAGGAGGGGTTGCCGACGGGCACGGAGGCGAACTCCGAGGAGGAGGGGGTGAAATCGCGCATCGCCTGCCCGAGCGCCAGCATCTGCTCGGAGCCGAAGCCCCGGTCGGCCCGGACCGAGCTCAGCAGGGTGGAGCTGACCTGCTTGAACTTGACGGGGTTGAGCAGCACCCCGCCGCCCGTGGCCTGCTTGATCAGGGCCGCGATGAACCGCTGCTGGCGCTGCATCCGCCCCAGGTCCGAGGCCCCGTCGACATGGCGCGAGCGCACGTACTGCAGGGCCTGGCCACCGCTGAGCCGGTGGGTGCCGGGGAGCAGGTCGAGGCCGGTGTTGGGGTCCTTCATGGTCTTGGCGGTGCAGATCTCCACGCCGCCCATGGCGTCGACCGTCTTCATGAAGCTGGTGAAGTCGACCTCCAGGTAGTGGTCGATCTTCACGCGGGTCATGCTCTCGACGGTGCGCACGGTCAGCTGGGGCCCGCCCTCGGCGTAGGCGGCGTTCAGCTTCACGGGGTGCGCCCCGTGCGGTTTGCCGCTGGAGCCGTCCACGTGCGCGGGCAGTTCCACGAAGCTGTCCCGGGGGAGGCTGATCACGCTGGCCCGTGCCCGGTCCGCCGAGAGGTGGACGAGCATGACGGTGTCGGTGCAGTGGCAGGGCGCGCCGCCCAGGCGGTACTCGCGCTTCTCCTCGGCGGTGATCTTGTCGCGGCCGTCGGTGCCGACGAGCAGGAAGTTCACCCCGTGCCCGGCCTGCGGCCGGTTCTTCATGTCCTTGAAGGGGTCCACGCGCTGGATACCGGTGTCCAGCCCGGTCATCACGGCGTGCCCCAGCGCCCCCGAGCCCAGGACGAGCACCGACAGCCCCGCGGCGAGCCGGACGCCCCAGCGGGGTCTGTCCTGCGGCCGGTCCCCGCCCTTCCGGGGCCCGGCCGGACCGCCGGGCCGCGGCGCGCGCTGCGACGGCCGGGCGGACCGGGCGGGCAGGGCGGGTCGGGTGGGACGGTGCGGCTGGGGCACGGGGGACACCTCGCACGATCGGCAGATTCGTCAGAACAGTAGGCCCATACGATCAGCTGCTGTCCGTACTGCTCATCCGGCGCGCACCCGGTTCCCCCGTACGCGGTAACGTGACACCGATACCCGACCTTGAAGGACCACATGCCCGCCCAGCAGCCCGCAGTCTCGGTGATCATGCCGGTGCTCAACGAGGAGCGCCATCTGCGCGACTCGGTCCACCACATCCTCGGACAGGAGTACGGGGGTGAGATGGAAGTGGTGATCGCCCTCGGGCCGTCCAAGGACCGTACGGACGAGATCGCCGCCGAGCTGGTACGGGAAGACCCGCGCGTCCACACCGTCCCGAACCCCACCGGCCGCACCCCCGCCGCCCTCAACGCGGCCATCCAGGCCTCCCGGCACCCGATCGTGGTGCGCGTGGACGGCCACGGAATGCTCTCCCCGAACTACATCGCCACCGCGGTCCGCCTCCTGGAGGAGACGGGCGCGCAGAACGTCGGCGGCATCATGCACGCCGAGGGCGAGAACCCCTGGGAGGACGCCGTCGCCGCCGCGATGACCTCCAAGATCGGCGTCGGCAACGCGGCCTTCCACACCGGTGGCAAGGCCGGCCCCGCCGACACCGTCTACCTCGGGGTGTTCCGGCGGGAGGCCCTGGAGGCCGCCGGCGGATACAACGTGGAGTTCATCCGCGCGCAGGACTGGGAGCTGAACTTCCGCATCCGCGAGGCCGGCGGCCTGATCTGGTTCTCGCCGGAGCTGAAGGTCCAGTACCGGCCGCGCCCCTCGGTGCGGGCGCTCGCCAAGCAGTACAAGGACTACGGGCGCTGGCGCCACGTGGTGGCCCGCTACCACGCGGGCTCCATCAACCTGCGCTACCTCGCCCCGCCGGCCGCCGTCTGCGCGATCGCCGCCGGCCTGGTCGTCGGCGCGGCCGTCACCCCGTGGGCCTTCGTCCTCCCGGCGGGCTACCTCGCGGCGATCACCGCGGGCTCCGTCCCGGCCGGCAAGGGGCTGTCCCTCAAGGCCCGGCTGCGCATCCCCGTCGCCCTGGCGACCATGCACGTGTGCTGGGGCTACGGCTTCCTGACCAGCCCGCGCTCGCTCGCCGCCAAGGTCATCGCGAGCCGCCGCCCGTCGGTGAGCCGGGACACCGCGGGGCTCTGAGCTCCCGTAGCGGCACGGAACACACACGAAAGGGGTGACCCGGTCCTCGTCGGACCGGGTCACCCCTTTCGGTGTTCGAGGCCGCCGGCCTCTCAGGTCACCAGCGGTACGGCTTGTAGATGTCCATGCAGCTGGTGTCCGTGGCGTTGAGCGCGTCGGCCGAGTCCGGGATGTCGCCGGCCGTGGGCGGCGCCTGCTGCGGGTAGACGGCGCCCTCCCGCCAGTCCGCCCCCACCAGCACCGTGATCTTGGATGCCGCGGCCGACTTCTGTACGGAGGTGGCCGGGATGCCGAGGGCCGCGGCGACGCTCTGCGCGTCGGCGGCCTGGGCGTCGGTGGCGTAGCGGACGACCGTGGCCTTCTCCGGGATGAGCGCGCCGTCCGCCTTGGCCAGGGTGAACCCCTTGGCGGCCAACTGGCCCGCGACGGTCGTGGCCCGCTTGGGCACCGGCTGCGCCCCGACGCCCGTGCCGTTGACCACCTGTACGGCGATCTTCGCGGGGGCGGAGGCCGGCGGCGCGGAGGACGGCTGCGTGCTCGGCGCGGGGGTCGACGCGCTCGCGGCGGGGGCCGGGTCGCCGTTCTTGTCCATGGCGACGTCCTTGCGGAGGAGGTCCCACACCTTCGGGGCGTCCTTGGGATCGAGGATCAGCCGGTCCTTGTTGCTGGGAGCCTGCAGCACCGGGATCGTGGTCGAGGTGATGCGGTTGATCGGCACGTCCTTGAGCAGCAGGGCGAGGTCGAGGAGCTTCTTGACCGTCCCGATCTCCTCCGACACCTGCAGCGCCTTGGTCGCCGCCTCCGCCAGGCCCGTGAGGCGGGGCAGGTCGGTGAAGGCGTTCTGGCTCTTGAGCCCGCGCATCATCGAGTTCATGTACATGTGCTGCGCCTTGGCCCGGCCGATGTCACTGCCGAAGGAGTGCCGGGTACGCAGCCACTGGAGCGCCTGCTGGCCCTGGATCCTGGTGGTGCCGGCCTTCAGCTTGAGACCGGAGCCGCCTTCGCCCGACCCCGGCGCCGACTGGTCGAAGACGTTCTGGTTGACGCAGACGTCGACGCCGCCGATCGCGTCGGCCATGCTCACGACCCCGACGAAGTCGATCGTCATCCAGTGGTCGATGTAGACGTTGGTCATCTTCTCCCAGGTGGCCAGGGTGCAGCCCGCACCCCCGTTCGCGAAGCTCTCGTTGATCATCATCTTGGAGGCCTTGTGCTTCTCGCCCGTCTTGGGGTCGGTGCACTCCGGGACGTCCACGAGCGTGTCGCGCGGAACGGAAGTCACCGAGGCGTTCTTCCGGTCGGCCGATATGTGGATCAGCATCTGCACGTCGGCCCGGGCGGGGTCGCCGATGTTGTCCCAGCCGCCGCCGAGCTTCGCGTTCTCCTCGTCACGGACGTCGGAGCCGAGCATCAGGATGTTGATCGGACGCCGGCCCGATGCGTCGGCCTCGCTCCTGGCGACCCCGCTGTCGCCGCTCAGGCGCTGTCCGCTGCGGATGTTGCCGTTGAGGTGGCGGTAGTAGAGGTAACCGGCCGCCGCCGTCCCGAGTATGAGCAGCGCGACGATGGAGGCCGCCCAGCGCAGTGCGCGGCGGCGCCTGCGGCGGGTCGGCCGCTGGCCGCCGCCCGCGCCCCGGCCGGAGCCGGACCTCGGTGCGGGTACGGCACTGGTGGCCGTCGGACGGGTGCCGGCGCCGGATATGCCGTCGCCGGCCCGGCCCGGCGCCCCCTCCCCTTGCACGCTGCTGTGCCTCACGCGTCCCCCATCACGATCATCACGATCAGTCTGTTTCGGTATTGTGCCGGTCCGACGGGTTCCGGTACGTCATTGCGCGACCGCGGGGCGCCGGTCGGCCCCCCGTCCGGTCACTTGGCGCAGACGGACTTGTCCGCCTCCACCCGCTGGACGCCGTCGGGCGCCTGCTGAGGAGCCGTCAACGAGACCCCCGCCCCCTTGAAGTCCGCACCGAGCGTCAGCTTCATCGCCGTCTTGGGCTCGGCGTCGGCCGTGCCCATCTTCAGCGCCGTCGCCGGCAGGCCCATCATGTCTGCCAACGCCCTTGCCTGATCCGCCTGGTTGGGCGCGTACTCCAGCTGCGTGGCCGCCACCTTGGCGGGCGCGTTGCCCAGGTTCGTGGACTTGAGCACCCCCTTGGTGTTCTGCAGCCAGGTCAGTGTGCCGGACGCGGATCCGGCCGGTCCGCCGCCGTTGTAGACCTCCACCCGGACGTCCTTGGCCGCCGCGCGGGGACCCTGCATCAGGGCGTCCAGCTTGGCCTTCGCGTCCGAGGCGGCAGCGTCCTTCGCGGCCTGTTCCTTCTTCTCGACCTCGGTCAGCGAGACGTCGCCCCGGATCATCTGGAGCAGGGGTTCCGCCTGCGCCTGCTTGACCACCACGGTGGCCTTCGAGCCGACCGGCTCCGCCGGATTGTCGATGACCGGGAGCGTGGTGAAGGTGATGTTCTTGAGGTCGATGCTCTTCAACTCGCCCGCGAGATCGGTGAGTTTGGCGATCGACCCTATGCCCGAGTCCACGCTCAGCGACTTGGTGGCCGCTTCGGCGAGGGAGAGGAACTTCTGCGGACTGGTCAGGGTCTCCTTCGACTTCATCTCCCGCATCATCGAACCCAGGAACTGCTGCTGGGTCTTGATGCGGTCGAGGTCGCTGCGCTGGCCGAAGGCGTGCCGGGTCCGTACGAAGGCCAGCGCCTGCTCGCCCTGCAGCCGGTGCTCGCCCGCCGTCAGCTTGAGCTTGGAGTCCTTGTCGTTCACGTCCTTCGCCACGCAGACCGGTACGCCGCCGACCGCCGTGCTCAGGTTCTTCACCGCGTTGAAGTCGGCCATCATGAAGTGGTCGACCTGGATCCCGGTGAGCTCCTTGACCGTGCGCATCGTGCAGCCCGGGTCGCGACCCGCCTGTCCCAGGCTGGTGTTGAAGCGGGCTCCCCGCTCGCCGGGGATGTCCTTCGTCGAGCCGTCCGGCTGCTTGGTCGGACAGGTCGGCACATCGGTGATCAGGTCGCGCGGGATGGACAGCGCGGTGGCGTTGGAGCGGTCCTTCGCGACGTGGAAGAGGATCGTGGTGTCGGCGTGCCCGACGCTGCCCGCGTCCCCGTACCCCTCGTTGCCCGCGCCGCTGCGCTTGTCCGTGCCGATGACGAGGATGTTGATCGGCTGGTCCTTCTTGAACCCGCCGCTCGTACCCGCGTCACCGACGTCGGTGACGTTGAGGTTGCCGTTCAGGTGGTCGTAATAGAGGTACCCGGCGATCGACCCGCCGACCAGGAGGAACGCCAGCGTTCCGCCGGTGACGACCAGGATCTTCTTGCGCCCCCCGCCGCCTCCGCCCCTGCGGGGACGTCCGCCGCGCCGGCCTCCGGGCGGGGCGTCACCGCGGCGCGGTCCGGGAACGGCGGGACCGGCGGGGGAAGCCGGGGAGCCGGGGGTTCTGCGTGGTGGTGTCGTGCCGGGCGCGCGCCGCTGCGAGGGCGCTTGCGGAGCGGATTGCTCCAGTCGCAGCTCGTAGTTGCCGGTGCGGGGGTTCAGCACCCACTGGTCTGCGGGGTCGATCTCGTCGGCCCGTCCACGGCTTTGCGCATCCACGGTTTGCTCGAATCCTCCGTCGGTGCTTCGCGACGCGCCTCCCCCAGGCGCACGGTCAACGATCCGGCTGCTGGCACACGGCCTCTGTGCTGGCCGGGCGCCGGATCGCTCACCTTATCCGGACAGGTTCGCCGCAAACCATGCTGGTGATGAATTCCACGCACTTACAACGGGGCAATCGCCCCAACAAGCTCGGCCCGGACACCGGCTTTTGGGATTGCTTTACCGGCAGTCGGCCACTCCGGCCGTGGTGCCGGTGAAGGTGGGGACGGGAGTGGAGGGCTCCGCGGTTCCCGGGCGGCCCCCGGTCCCGCTCGTAGCGCCGTCCGCCTGGTTTCCGTCGGCCTCGTTGCCGTCCGTCCCGTTGCCGTCCGCCTCGTCGTCGGCCGCGGCCGCGGCGGGCGGGGGCGTGGCCGCGGGCGGGGCGATGGTGAGCGGCTGGTCCGACCGCAGCCGCTGGAAGAGCTGGGTCGCGTCCGGCTGCCGCAGCTCGTCCCGGTTGCGGTCGGCGGCGTACGGCCGGCGCGGCACCGTGAGGAACTTGATCTGCTCGGTCGGGATGTCCCGGACGCCCCGGACGAGCTCGTACAGCCCGCGCAGCGAGGCCAGCCCCGGGTCGGTCGTCACCGCTGAGGTCGCCGCGTCCAGCAGTGGGTAGAGCCGGGCCGGATTGAGCAGCACCCCGTTGCTCTGCACCTTCTTGACGAGCGACCCGAGGAACGCCTGCTGGCGCTCCATCCGCTCGGTGTCACTGCCGTTGCCCAGGCTGTGGCGCGCCCGTACGAAGCCCAGCGCCTGCTCGCCCTGCAAGGTCTGCCGGCCCGCCGGCAGCTTCAGCTTGGCCTCGGTGTCGTCCACCGGCCGCCGCAGGCACACCTCGACCCCGCCTATGGCGTCCACCATCTTCTTGAAGCCGCTGAAGTCCAGCACCATGTGGTGATCGACCCGGATCCCGGTCATCGCCTCCACGGTACGGATCGTGCAGGCGGTCCCGCCCCACTCGAAGGCCCAGTTGAACTGGGCGAACTGCTCCCTGGTCCGGCTGCCGTCCGGCTTCAGGCACGCCGGTATCTCCGTCATCAGGTCCCGCGGCACCGATACCGCCGTCGCGCTCTTCCGGTCCGCCGGCAGGTGCAGCAGGATCGTGGTGTCCGAGCGCTGGGTGCCCTCGTCCTGCCCGTACGGGGCGTTGCCCGCGCCGGTGCGCGAGTCCGAGCCGATCAGCAGGATGTTCTGCGCGCCGCCCGCCAGGTGGGCCGGGCGCTCCTTCTCGTAGCGCCGCAGCTCGGCGGCGGCCGAGGTGTCCTCGGCGATGTTCCCGTCGAGCTTGGAGTAGATCCACCAGCCCGTGCCCGCTCCGGCGACGACGAGCAGGCCGGTCCCGAGCCCGATCCAGCGCAGCAGCCGGCGCCGCCTGCGGACGTTCGGAGGCTTGTCGCCTCCGGCCGCATCGGTGCCGCCCGGTATGCCTGCGCTGTCCCTCACTCGCGTTCCGTCCCCTCACCCGAACCGGTACGGGCCGTACGGGTGAGTACGGCCTGTGCCGATCCTGCCCCCGGGTGCTCGATGCGGCCCGGGGGCACGGCCGTGTACAGGGCCATGTGGGTGACAAATCGCCCAGATCCGGCATTGGGCGGTGTGGGTGACGGCGGTGCCGGGCCGGATCAGGCCGTGTGGGTGACCCGCTCGCTCTCGATCCGCTGCGCCAGGGCCGCGTCCGCGAGCCCTTCGGCGTTGCGGCACAGCACCACGGAGCCGCCCGTGGCCAGGGCCGCGTAGAGCCCGGCCGAGAGCCCCTCCCAGCTGTCGTAGCCCTGCCGGGACAGCACCCGGGCGCCCTCGCCGAAGCCGAGCTTCTCCGCGTCCTCACGGGCCCGCTCGCAGATCCGGGCGTACGAGAGCTCCTCGCCGCCGACCACCAGGCCCGGGCCGTCCGCGTCCACGGGCTGGAAGGGCGCGAACCGGTCGCCCTGCCCCGGCACCTCCACGGCGTAGTCGGCGAACCCGGCCGGCGGCTGCGGGAAGCGCCCGCCCAGCGGCCGCAGCGCGAGCGCCACCCGCTCGCCGGAGCACGCGGCGGCCTCCTCCAGCGTGTCCGGGCCGCTCACCACGAGATCGGCGCCGCCCGGATCCCCGCCGACCTCCACCACGACCCCGACCGAGGCACAGGCGAGCAGCCACACGGCGCTCTGCCAGTGCGCGGGGAGCAGCAGGGCGAGCCGGTCACCGGGCTCGGCGCCCAGGTCGCCCTGGAGCAGATTGGCGGTCTTGGCCACCCAATTGGCGAAGGTGGCGACGGACAATTCGACGCGCTCGCCCGTGGCGTCGTCGTAGAAGGTGACGAGCGGGCGGCCGGGATCGGCGGCGAGCGCGGATCGCAGCAGGTCGGCAGGGGTGCGGTCAGTGGCGTTCACGAACCAGAGCCTACGCGGGGGAGCCCGCGCCCCTCCTCCGTACGGCCGCAGCACGATCCCCCGTACGGAGGAGGGGTATCCGTACCGGGACCGGACGGCACGTCAGTTCTCGGATGGCGCCGGCCTCCGACAGTCCCCAGCATCCTTTCCATGCGTGCATTCCTTGCTTCCTCCATCGGCGTCGCGACGGCTGCCGCACTGGCCCTGCCGCTCGCGCTCCCCTCCACGGCCCTCGCCCACCCGGCGGCGGCGCGGCAATCGGCGGGGGCGGTCCCGTCCGCCTCCGCGGCCCCGTCGGCCATCGCCGGATCCACCCAGTCCCTGCCGCTGGTCCCCGTCGGACCCGCGGCGAACCGCGCCTCCGGGGTCCCCGGCATGAGCACCTCGCCCCGGCTGCCCGAGACCCGCGGCCTGTCGGCGCGCGACGTCAAGACCTTCTCGCTCGTCGGCGTCGTCTGGGACGACGCGAGCACCCGGCTCGACGGCCGCGTCCAGGTCCGCACCCGCTCCGTGGCCACCTCGGACTGGTCCGAATGGCAGGACGTCGACACCCACAACAGCGAACACGCCGCCGACCCCGACACGGCGGAACGGGGCACCGGCCGGGTCCGCGGCAGCACCGCCCCCCTGTGGGTCGGACAGTCCGACGGCATCGAGGTCCGCGTCCAGGCGGAACACGGTGACCGCGAGGCGAGCAGCGGGCTCCCGAGCGGCATGCGCATCGAACTGGTGGACCCGGGGGAGTCCTCCCGCCCCCACTCGGACGCGAAGAACGGCAACGGCAACGCCGAATCCTCACCCGTCGTCGACGACGACGACAAGGGCGAGCTGGCCCTCCTGCCCGGCATGACGATGGAGATGGCGGAGTCCTCCTCCGCCAACGTGCCGATGGCCCCCCTCGGCGCCCAGGAGATCCCCGCCCTCAACAAGGCCGACTCCACCGCCGACGCGGTCCTCGCCGACGAGGCGCTCGCGGCCGCCCCGTACATCGGGCCGCGCCCGAAGATCGTCACCCGGCTGGGCTGGGGCGCGGACGAGAGCCTGCGCGAGAAGGGCTTCGTCTACACGAACACGGTCAAGGCCGCCTTCGTCCACCACACCGCGTCCGGCAACAACTACGCCTGCAAGGACGCCCCGGCGGTCCTGCGGAGCCTGTACCGCTACCACGTCGTCAGCAGCGGCTGGCGGGACATCGGCTACAACTTCGCCGTCGACAAGTGCGGCACCGTGTACGAGGGCCGGGCGGGCGGCGTCGCCAAGGCGGTGCTCGGCGCGCACACCATGGGCTTCAACACGGACAGCATGGGCGTCGCCGTCATCGGCACCTTCACCTCCACGGCCACCCCCAAGGCGGCGGTCGACGCGGTGGCCCGCCTCACGGCCTGGAAGCTGGGCCTCTTCGGCGCGGACCCCCGCGCGAAGACCACGCTGCGCTCGGGCGGCGGCAACCTCTACGCGAAGGGCAGCAACGTCCGCCTCAACGTCATCTCGGGCCACCGCGACGGCTTCGCCACGGAATGCCCCGGCCGCCTCCTCTACAACGCCCTCCCCCCCACCCGAACCGCCTCGGCCAAACTCCAGGGCCGCCCCTGAGCTCAGCCGCACTCCTTCTCAACGCGCCGCTTGCGCGGCTCGGCCCTGGCGGGCCTCCCCGGCTTCGCGCCGCTGCGCCGGGCACCTTTTCGACGCGCCGCTCGCACCGCTGCGCGGGCTTCGCTCCGCTGCGCCGGACTCCGTCCGGCGGTGGCTGGTCGGCGGTGGCGCCATGGCCGGCCGTGGCGGGGCTGGTGGGCGGGTGCGGGTGGGTTGGCCCTGCGGGGCTGGGTCCCCTACCCGCCCTTCGCCCGTTCCCCGGGGCTGAGCCCCGGACCCCTGCCGCGTGCGGCGCCGTTGCCGGGGCGGGCCCCGGACCCCCGCGCCTCAAACGCCGGCGAGCTGAAACGACCCGGCGGGACCGGAGCGGCCCTCCGGGCGCAGCCCGGTACCCCACGTCATTTCAGCCGTCCGGTGTTCGGGCGTAGCCCGGGACCCCCTTCCGGCAGGCCCGCGCCATTTCAGCCGTCCGGCGTTTGAGGACCGGGGTCTGGGGCGGAGCCCCAGGGGTCCGGGCGCAGCCCGGTACCCCCCTCCGGGCCGCCCGGGCCCATCGAACCACCCGGTGTCCGAGGACCAGGATCGGGGGCGGAGCCCCAGGGGTCCGGGCGCAGCCCAGAGGGGTCCGGGCGCAGCCCGGTACTGCCCTCCGGGCCGCCCGGGCCCATCCAGCCGCCCGGTGTCCGAGGACAGGGGTCCGGGCGGAGCCCGGGGAACGGTGGAAGGGCGGGTAGGGGACAGCCCCGCAGGGCTACGCTCAAGGCATGGCCGGCCGCTACGACCCCCTCACCCGCACCGCGATCCGCGGCGGCCGCACCCCGGTGCCCCCACCACCCCCGGGCCCCGCCCGAGACACCGGAGCCACCGACTCCCAGGCACCGGCACCGGCACCGGCACCGGAGCAGGCCCAGGGCCCAGACACCGGCACGGGCGCGGCCCAGGCTCCGGGCGAAGGCACCGGCACCGGCACGGGCGCGGCCCAGGCGCCAGGCCAAAGCACCGGCACGGCCACGCCCCAGCCCCCCACCCCGGCCGCAGGCGAGCGCGCAGGCCGGACGCGCGGCCAAGCCGCAGGCGACCGCGGGCCCGGCCCCAAGACCCGCACCTGGGCCCCACCCGGCGGCGGCCCGGTGGATCTGGGGCTCACCCTCGGGCCGCTCAGGCGCGGCCCCGCCGACCCCACCTTCCGCACCGCACCCGGCACGGTCTGGCGGGCCACCCGGACCCCCGCCGGCCCGGCCACCCTCCGCGTCACGCTGGACGGGGCCGAAGCGAGCGCCACCGCGTGGGGGCCCGGTGCCGACTGGGTCCTGGACGGGCTGCCCGAGCTGCTCGGGTCCGCCGACGACCCGGCCGCCTTCGTCCCCCGCCACCGGCTCGTGCACGCCAGTCACCGCCGCCGCCCGGGCCTGCGCCTGACCCGCACCGGCCTGGTCCTGGAGTCCCTGATCCCGACGGTCCTGGAGCAGAAGGTCACCACCGACGAGGCGTACCGCGCCTGGCGCCGCCTCGTACGCCAGTACGGCGAGCCGGCTCCGGGCCCGGCTCCGGGCCAGGGTCCGGACGGCCCGGGCCTCTACGTCATGCCCGACCCCCGCACCTGGACCCTGATCCCCTCCTGGGACTGGCACAAGGCCGGCGTCGATTCCAAGCGCTCCGCCACCATCGTCCGCGCGGCCCGCCTCGCCGCCCGCCTCGAAGAGGCGACCGCCATGGACCTGCCGGCCGCCGCCGCCCGCCTGGAGGCGATCCCGGGCATCGGCCCGTGGACCTCCGCCGAGACCCTCCAGCGCAGCAACGGCGCGCCCGACGCCGTCACCACCGGGGACCTGCACCTGCCCGGGATCATCGGCTACGCGCTGGCCGGGAACCGGGACGCCGACGACGCCGCCATGCTGGAGCTCCTCGCGCCCTACGCCGGCCAGCGCCACCGCGCGGCCCGCCTCGTCCTCCTGGCCGGCGCCGCCCCGCCCCGCCGGGTTCCCCGGATGCCCCGGGGCGACATCGGGAAGCTCTAGGCCGTCTCTTTCGGATCTCGGGCCCGGCCCACAGGGTCAGCGGACCTCGATGAACTCCTCCGCGGCCCGCGCCGCCCGCTCCGCCGGAGCGACCGCGGCGTGCCCGACGGCCACCGCCCCCATCGGGTCCCAGTCCTCCGGAAGGCCGAGCACCTTGCGCACCACGTCCCGGCAGAACATCGTCGAGGACACCCACGCGGAGCCCAGCCGTTCCCCGGCCAGCGCGACCAGGAAGTTCTGCACGCCCGCGCCCATCGCGACGACGAACATCTCCCGCTCCGCCGCGTCCCGCCGCGCGTGCCCGTAGTCGTGCGCGCCGTCGGTGACCAGGCAGGGCACCACCAGATAGGGCGCGGCCCGCAGGACGTCGCCCCGCCGGACCCGCTTCGCGATGGACTCCTCGGACTTCCCGTCCCGCCGCAGGTCCTCGATCCAGGCGTCCCGCATGGCGTCCAGCAGCTCCAGCCGCGCGCCCGCCGACTCCAGCAGCACGAACCGCCAGGGCGTCGTGTGGTGCGGAGCCGGGGCCGTCACGGCCGCCGCGACCGCGCGGCGCACCGCGCCCGGGTCCACCGGCTCGGACGTGAAGGCCCGTACGGTACGCCGCTGCGTCACCGCCTCCCGTACCGCCTCGGAGGTGCCCAGCCGGAACATGTCGTCGGCCGGCGAGCGGACCAGGTCGGCCGCCGAGGACCCTTCGCCCCGTACGTGGTCCAGCCCGCGCACGATCGCCACCGGCAGGCCCAGGGCCTTGCCCTTGACCAGGTCGCCCGCGGCGGCCAGCTCGTCGGCGGTCGCCACGACCGTCGCGCTCAGCGGGTTCCCGTGGGCGTCGGTGCCGCCGCGCAGGTCGTCCAGGACCCGGACGCCGGCCGAGCCGATGGCCACGTCGGTGAGCCCGGTGCGCCACGGCCGCCCGAAGGTGTCCGTCACGATCACGCCCACGTCCACGCCGAGCAGCTCCCGCAGCCCGGCCCGGATCGCGACGGCCGAGGCATCGGGGTCCTCGGGCAGCAGCAGGACGGTGCCGGCCTCGGTGTTCGAGGCGTCGACCCCGGCCGCGGCCATGACCAGCCCCTGCCGGTTCTCCACGATCCGCAGCGTCCCCCGGCGCGCGACGACCCGTACGGTTTCGGCGTCGATCGCCTCCTCGCGCGAATCGGCGCGGACGATCCGGCCCTCCGCCTTGGAGACGATCTTCGAGGTGACGAGCAGGATGTCGCCGTCCCGCAACTCCGGCCCGGCGGCCGCGATCAGTGCCGCCAGATCGTCGCCGGGCCGTACCTCGGGGATCCCGCCGATGGCCCGGACCTCGTACGAGGGCCCGTGCGGGGCGGTCACCGGGAGGCCTCGGCCAGTTCCAGCGCGGCCCGCGCCATGTCCGCCGTGGCGGCCAGATCGGTCATCATCAGCGGGACCGCCCGGCAGGTGATGCCGGCGGCCTCCACCTCGGTGACGGCGTCCGCGTCGGCGGTGTCGACGAGCCAGCCGTCGAGCAGTTCGGTGCCGTAGTGCAGGGCGACGGCCGCGGCGGTGGACTCCACGCCCACGGCGGCCAGCACCTTGTCGGCCATCCCGCGCACGGGGGCGCCCCCGACGATGGGGGAGAGCCCCACCACGGGCGCCGTGGCGGCGGCCACGGCCTCGCGGATGCCGGGTACGGAGAGGATGGTGCCCACCGACACCACGGGGTTCGACGGCGGGAAGAGGATCACGTCGGCGGCCGCGATGGCCTCCAGGACGCCGGGCGCGGGCTTGGCCTGCTCGGCGCCCACGGGTACGACGGCCTCGGCGTCCACCGCGGCACGCATGCGGACCCAGTACTCCTGGAAGTGGATGACCCGGCGCTCGCCGCTCTGGGAGTCGGTGATCGCGACGTGGGTCTCGACCCGGTCGTCGGACATGGGGAGCAGCCGGACCCCGGGCTGCCAGCGGTCGCAGAGGGCCTCGGTGACGGCGCTGAGCGGGTAGCCCGCACCGAGCATCTGCGTACGGACGATGTGGGTGGCGAAGTCGCGGTCACCGAGGCCGAACCAGGTGGGTCCGACCCCGTACGCGGCGAGTTCCTCCTTGACGGTGAAGGACTCGTCGGTGCGGCCCCAGCCCTGGTCCTCGTTGATGCCACCGCCGAGGGTGTACATCACGGTGTCCAGATCGGGGCAGACCTTGAGCCCGAACAGGTGAATGTCGTCACCGGTGTTGCCGATGACCGTGATGTCCGCGTCGGGAACCGCGGACTGGAGACCTCGGAGGAAACGGGCGCCGCCGATGCCGCCGGCCAGAACAACAATGCGCATACCGCGAAGTCTGTCAGGCGGCGTCGGGGATCAGACGACAGGGCGTCGGTGATCAGGCGACAGGGCGTCGGTGATCAGCCGGACAGGGCGCCGGGGATCAGACGGCCGCGGCCTCGGGCCGGGCCGGAGAGCAGCTGTGCATCGGCATCTGGGTCAGGCCGGGGAAGTACACGTGCAGGCTGACGGCGCCTTCGAGGCTGTCGTTCTGCACCTCGTGGGCGTACCCGGGGGCGAAGACGCGCTGGGAGCCGGCGCCGAGCGCGAGCCGGCCGCGGGCGGTGTGCTCGGTCAGTTCGCCGTCCAGGACGGTCAGGACGCCGGAGGAGGCGCCGTGGTCGTGCAGGCCGCTGCCCTGGCCGGGGACCCAGCTGAGCAGCCAGACCTCGTAGCCGGGGCCGGTCCGCAGCCGGTGGTACCAGCGGGTCGTGGCGTCGTACCGGACCAGGTGCTCCCACTCGGAGCGGTCGGCGGTGATGGAGCGCGCGAGGCCCACGAACTCGGCGACGGTGGCCGGGTGCTCGCGGGCGGGCTGCAGCAGGTGCTGGACGGAGAGGATGTCACCGGCGATCTGGAGGTCGCTCTCGACGGGCGCCGGGGCGATGGCTGCGGCGGTGGGGGTGGCGTTCAGGGTGCTGTTCATCGGGGGGTTCCTCGACGGATGTCAGTCGTGCGGCGGTTGCTGTGGGGGCGAGCTGGAGCTCAGGGGAGCCGAAGCTCCCGAGGCATCAACAGCTGCAACAGCAACAGCGAACCTGGGCAGCGCACAGGAACCCACGAATGGGGGTCCGGGTGACTGCCGAGAGCGCTGACATGCGTACAAGAAGACCCGGTGGGGGGTCGGACTGTCAACCCAATGTCCGATTTGGTAGAAAAGTTTCACCTCATCCGGTTACCGTGCCCGGAGAAAGGTTTGTGCAGTCGGTGCCAGGGGATGTGGCGCTGCGAGTCCTGCCGCACCCCGCTGTGGCGGCTCTCAAACCCGCAAAGCCGTACGACGTCCTTCTGTGGCTGAAATGTGATCTGTGCCGCTTCTTCGGCCGGATCGGAACCCCACCACAGAGTGACGCGTCGACTACGGGGGAGGGAGTGCCGGTTGTGACGCCTGTGGCATGTGTCACGATTTTTGGCGATTTGAACACTTTCTGCATAGGCTTGGTTCCGCAGAGTGAATAAGGGGCCCAATAGCAGATCTCGGCTTGACTGCGCCGGAGCCCCGCACTTGTAATTTCACTCGTGTCGTTACGTAGCGATGAGTGACGGCATGACCACGGGGACGCACAGACAGAGCGAGGGGCGCACATGACCGAGCTGGTTCAGGAACTGCTGGTCGAGGAGGCGGACGAAGAGCTCGGTTGGCAGGAACGGGCTCTCTGCGCCCAGACCGACCCCGAGTCCTTCTTTCCCGAGAAGGGCGGCTCGACCCGCGAGGCGAAGAAGGTCTGCCTCGCCTGCGAGGTCCGCTCCGAATGCCTCGAGTACGCACTCGCCAACGACGAGCGATTCGGCATCTGGGGCGGCCTGTCCGAGCGCGAGCGGCGCCGCCTGAAGAAGGCCGCCGTCTGAAGCGCCCACGGCGCGCACACAACGGCGCCCACGGAAGGGCCCGCGGCAGGGCTCACAGCAGGTCCCGCGGCACGGCCCACGACATATCCGGCGACATGACCAGCGAGATGTCCAGCGGCAGCCCCGACGGCATAGCCGACGGCAGACCCGACCGATCCCCCGGATCCGCCGGCCCACCCGAAGGCATAGCCGCCTGTGCACCCGGCCTCACGCACGGCAGTGGCCGAAGTGCACGCACCGGTACAAAACGCAGCACGACGAACGGCACGACCCGCACGGCGATGTTCAGAGCAAACGGTCCGCCTCCCGCACCTTCCCCGCAGGAGGCGGACCGCTGTGTTCCCAGCCGTTAGGGTGGGGCGCTGTCCAGCAGCCTCCGAGGGCACACCACCCCCGGACCCCCGGCCGGAGGGCCCGTACCGCGATGTCCCTGCACAGCCAGTCGAGCGCCTCCCATCAGGCTGCCGCCGCACCAGAGTTCCCCCGGCACGTCGTCACCGCGGTCCTCGTCGCCCACGACGGCGCCCGCTGGCTGCCCCGGACCCTCGCCGGTCTCCTCGGCCAGGAACGCCCCGCACAGAGCCACATCGCCGCCGACACCGGCAGCGCCGACGACTCCGCGCGCCTGCTCGGCGAGGCCCTCGGTGAGGCCCGCGTCCTGCACCTGGCCCGCCGCACCGGCTTCGGCGCCGCCGTCGACGAGGCCGCCCGCACCGCCGGGACCCTGACCCCCGAGGAACTCCCGTACCTCAAGCGCCCCTCCGGCTGGGATCCCGTCAGCCGCACCTGGCGCGACGACACGTACGACCTCCCCGACCTGCCCCACGGCGAACCCGTCCAGTGGCTCTGGCTGCTCCACGACGACTGCGCACCCGAGCCCGACGCCCTCGCCGAACTGCTGCGCGTCGCCGACGAGAACCCCGAAGCCGCCGTCATCGGCCCCAAGCTGCGCGGCTGGTACGACAAGAAGCAGCTCCTCGAAGTCGGCGTCACCATCGCCCGCAGCGGCCGCCGCTGGACCGGCCTGGACCGGCGCGAACAGGACCAGGGCCAGCACGACCAGGTCCAGCCCGTCCTCTCCGTCTCCAGCGCCGGCATGCTGATCCGCCGCGACGTGTACGACGCCCTCGGCGGCTTCGACCGCCGCCTGCCCCTCATGCGCGACGACGTCGACCTGTGCTGGCGCGTCCAGAGCGCCGGCCACGCCGTCCTCGTCGCCCCCGACGCCGTCCTGCGGCACGCCGAGGCCTCCGCCCGCGAACGCCGCACCGTCGACTGCGTCGGCCGCTCGGCCGCCAGCCCGCACCGCGTCGACAAGGCCGGCGCCGTCTACACGATGCTGGTCAACAGCCCCGGCCGCGCCCTCCCGTACGTCCTGCTGCGCATCCTCCTCGGCACCGTCCTGCGGACCCTCGCCTACCTCGTCGGCAAGGCCCCCGGACAGGCCGTCGACGAGGTCACCGGCCTCCTCGCCACCCTGCTCCGACCCGGCCGGATCCTCGGAGCCCGCCGCCGCAGGGGCCGCGCGGCCGTCACCGCCAAGGAACTGCGCCCCCTCTTCCCGCCGCCCGGCGCCAGCCTGCGCGCCAACGCCGAACAGCTCGCCGAGTACTTCGGCGCTGGCGGCGACACCGAGAGCGGCGCCGCCGGCCGGCACGGCGGAGCCGTCGAATCGGGACCCGGCGGGGACGACGCCGACTACCTGGACATCGAACAGTTCGCGCGCCTCAAGCGGATCGCGCGCAAGCCCGCGCCCGTCCTCTTCGGCCTCCTCCTGCTCGTCTCCCTCATCGCCTGCCGCTCGCTCCTCGGCGGCGGCTCCCTCATGGGCGGAGCCCTGCTGCCCGCCCCCGACGGGGGACTCGACCTCTGGCGCGTCTACGCCGACGACTGGCAGCCCGTCGGCACCGGCACCACCGCCGGAGCGCCGCCCTACCTCGCCGTCCTCGGTGTCCTGTCCACCCTGCTCCTCGGCTCCACCAACGCCGCCCTGACCCTGCTGCTCGTCTGCTCGGTCCCGCTCGCCGGACTCACCGCCTACTTCGCCTCCCGGCCGCTGGTGGAATCCCGGCTGCTGCGCGCCTGGGCCGCCGTCGCCTACGCCTTCCTCCCCGCCGTCACCGGAGCCCTGGCCGGCGGCCGCATCGGCACCGCCGTCCTCGCGATCCTGCTCCCGCTCATCGCCCGCTCCGCCGTCTCCGCCTTCGGGTTCGCCGACGGGGAGGGCGGGGGCAGCTGGCGCTCCGCCTGGACCTACACCCTCCTGCTGACCCTGGCCACCGCCTTCACCCCCGTCGTCTGGCCGCTCGCGGCCCTCCTCGGGGTCGCCGCGCTGGTCCTGCGCCGCGCGCAGTGGAAGACGTACGGCCCCCGCCTCCTCGCGACCCTCGGCGTCCCCGTCCTCGTGCTCGCCCCCTGGTCGCTGAGCCTGCTCACGCACCCCGCGAGCTTCCTGCGCGAGGCCGGACTGCCCTACGGAGCCGGCTCGGCCACCGCCCTGGACCTGCTCGGCATCAGCCCCGGCGGCCCCCGTACCGCCGGCGGCCTGATCCTCCTCGGCGTCGTCCTCGCCGCCCTGGCCGCGCTGCTGCGCGCCGACCGGCAGTTCGCCGTACGCACCGCCTGGGCCACCGCGCTCGCCGCGCTCGTCCTGGCCGTCCTGGTCAACCGCACCACCTGGGCCGGACCCGCCACCCTCGTCTACGGACTCGCCCTGCTGGCCGCCGCCCTCATCGGCGCCGACGGGGCCAAGGTGCGCGTCGCCGCCCGCAGCTTCGGCTGGCGCCAGCCCCTCGCCGCCCTGATCGCGCTCGCCGCCGCCGTCGGCCCGGTCGTCGGCGCGGCCGGCTGGATGCTCAGCGGCGCCGCCGGACCGCTGGAGCGCCGCGACCCCGTCCAGGTCCCCGCCTTCGTCGCCGAGGAGAGCGGCACCCGCGACCAGGCCCGCACCCTCGTCATCGCCGCGGACACCCCGGCCGTCCTCTCGTACAGCCTCGTCCGCGGCTCCGGCGGCCGCCTCGGCGACTCCGAACTCGCCACCCGGGCCGGCAGCGACACCCGCCTCGACAAGGTCGTCTCCAGCCTCGTCGCCGGCTCCGGCGCCGACCAGACCGACCAGCTCGGCGGCTTCGCCATCCGCTACGTCCTGGTCCGCGACGGCGCCCCGCAGGAAATCGGCCGCGTCCTGGACGCGACCCCCGGCCTCAGCCGCCTCAGCAAGCTCGAAGGAAGCGCCCTGTGGCGCGTCGACCGGCAGGTCGCCCGCGCCGTCATCGTCTCCGGCAAGCCCGGCGAGGCGCCCATCCCCGTCGCCTCCGGTCCCGTCGAGGCGCACACCAAGATCCCGGCGGGCCAGGCCGGACGCGTGCTGCGCATCGCCGACCGGGCCGACGCCGGCTGGCAGGCCACCCTCGACGGCAAGCCGCTCAAGGCCAAGACCGTCGACGGCTGGGCCCAGGGCTTCGAACTCCCCGCGGACGCCGGCCGGCTCGACCTCGTCCACGAGGACGCCCTCACCCGGACCGCCTGGCACTGGGCCCAGGGCCTGCTCGCCCTGGTGCTCCTGGTGATGGCCCTGCCGGGCCGCCGCGCCCGCCTCGACGACGACCTGCCCGAGGAGGAGGCCCCGGCCGCCGAGGAGGCCGGCGGGGGCCGCCGGGCCCGCCGCCTGCGCGAGCAGGCCGAGCCGGACCCGCAGTCCGGGCCCGCCCCGGCCGACGCGGCCGTCGCGGCCGACCCGTACGCGCAGATCCCGGCGCAGCAGACGTACGCCGAGGACGCGTACGCCTACCAGCAGCCGGCTTACGGGGACCAGGGCGGCCAGGGCGGCTACGCCTATGACGCCGCCCAGGACCAGCAGCAGTACGCGCCGTACCCGTACGAGCAGCAGCAGTACACCGGCCACCCGACGGACACCCCGTACGAGCAGCCGTACCAGCCGTACGAGCAGCAGCCGTACCCGCCCTACCAGCAGCAGCCCGACCCCCAGACCGGCTACGACGCCTACGGCCAGCACGACGGACAGCACGACGGGCAGCACGCCCCGCGTCCGGACGGGAGCCCCCAGCAGTGAAGCAGCGCGTCCCCCTCACGCTCGCCGCCGTCACGGCCGCCCTGGCCGCCGTCACCGGCCTCGCCACCCTCACCGCGCCGGCCGCCGACGGGGCCTCCACGGCTGCCGGAGGCAAGCCCGCGGCCCGGATGCCGGTCGAGCGGTCCCTCCTGGTGTGCCACGCTCCCAGCACCTCCGACATCGCCGAGACCCTGTACACGGCGATCACCCCGGGCGCGGCGTCCCCGGGCGGCAAGGGCACGGCCCGGCTGCTGGGCGCGACCAAGGAGGCCAAGCCGGTCCTGGAACTCAAGGAGCCCGGCAAGCCCGTGGGCGCCAAGGCCTCCGGCGCCGAGGCCCCCGCGCTCAGCGGCGTCGCCGACGGGTTCCTCGCCCCCGGCTGGAGCGCGCAGCAGACCACCATGGTCTCGGTGGGCCGTACCCGCGGCCTGCTCGGCGTCGGCTGCACCACGCCCGGCACCGACTTCTGGTTCCCCGGCGTGAGCACCGCCAAGGGCCGCGAGGACTACGTCCACCTCACCAACCCCGACGACACCGCGGCCGTGGTGGACATCAAGCTGTTCGGCCCGGACGGCGCGGTGAAGGCCGAAGCCGGCATCAGCGAGAACATCCGCATCGACCCGAAGTCCAGCAAGGCCATCTCCCTGGCCTCCCTCGCCCCCGGCGCGCAGCTCGCGGACGTCACCGCCCACGTGACCACCCGCGCCGGCCGGGTCGGAGCCACCGCCCAGGTGGGCGAGGAGGGCGTCGGCGCCGACTGGCTGCCCGCCTCCGTGGACCCGGCGGGGAGCCTGGTCCTGCCCGGCATCCCGGCGGACGCCACCTCCGTACGGCTGGTCGCCTTCGTCCCCGGCGAGGAGGACGCGGACCTCAAGGTGAAGCTGGCCGGGCCGACCGGCTCGATCAGCCCCGCCGGCAGCGAGCAGTTCCACGTCAAGGCCGGCATGACCGCGAGCCTCGACCTCAAGGACGTCACCCGTGGCGAGGCGGGCTCCCTGGTCCTCTCTCCGGCCGACCCCAAGAAGTCCGAGGTCCCCGTGGTCGCGGCCCTCCGGGTGGTCCGAGGCACCGGAGCCAAGCAGGAGGTCGCCTTCATCCAGGCGTCCGCCCCCGTCGGCACCCGGGCGACCGTCGCGGACAACCGCCCCGAGGCCAACGCCACCCTGCTCTCCCTGACGGCCCCGGCCGGCGCCGACGCCACGGTCAAGGTCACGACCTCCCCGGGCACGGAGGGCGGCGAACCCGCCTCCCAGGAGGTCAAGGTCAAGGGAGGCACCACGCAAACGGTGGCGCTCGCCCCGACGGGAGGCAAGGGCGCCTACGCCCTCACGGTGGAAACCCTCTCCGGCGGCCCCGTCCACGCGTCCCGCACCCTGATGATCCCGCGCGACGGAATCCCGATGTTCACCATCCAGACCCTCACGGACGACCACTCCACGGTCTCGGTCCCCAAGGCCACCCAGGACCTCACGGTCCTGACCCGCTAACAGCCGTCCGCGGTCGAGGACCGGGTTCCGGGCACGGAGCCGATCCAGCCGTCCGCGGTCGAGGACCGGGCTCCAGGCGCGGAGCCGATCCAGCCGAACCCGGTCCTCGACCGGGTTCCGGGGCGGAGCCCCAGAGGGTCCGGGCGCAGCCCGGTACCCCTCCCCGGCCCCGCCGGCGCTTGAGGCGGGGGCCCGGGCAGAGCCGGGGCCCCACCCAGCCCCGCCGGCGTTTGAGGCGCGGGTCCGGGCAGAGCCCGGGGAACGGTGGAAGGGCGGGTAGGGGACAGCCCCCGCAGGGCCACCCCCCGCACCGCCGACGCGGGCCGTCACGGCAAGCGCGGGCCATCACGGCAAGGCCAAGCCAGGAAGACGAGGCCGGGCCAGAAAGACGAGGGCGGGCCGCCCCGCCAAGGGCCCGGACCCTAGTCCGACCCGTACCGCGGATCCACCGTCTCGGGCGACAGCCCAAGCAGCTCCGCGACCTGCTCCACGACGATCTCGTGCACCAGCATCGCCCGCTCGTCCCGAGACTTCGCCCGAATCTCCACGGGCCGCCGGAACACCACGATCCGGGCCGGCCGCCCACTCCCGGCCTCCGCCAGCGCCCCCAGCGGCACCGCCTCGTCGTTCCAGCCCGTCTCCGCGCCGCCAGGCGCCCCCGGCACGTCGCCGATCATGAACTCCACCTCGGACAGCTGCGGCCACCGCCGTTCGAGCCGCTCCACGGAGTCCCGTACGAGGTCCCCGAAGAGCTCCCCCCGGCTCGCCGACAGCGGTACCTGCGGAGGAGCCACCGGCCCGCGCATCCCGCGCCCGTGCCGGTCGCGCCGCCGCACCCGTGGCTCACCGGCGGGGGACCCGCCGGGCAGGGAGGCGGCAGGGGGCACGGGAGGGGGAGGCAGGGTGCTGTCCGTCACCCCCGCAGGGTAGCCCGCGGATCCACGCCGGGGCGGGGGAGATCGGACGACACGGGGGCGACACGCGGGCGACACGGGCGAGCGTCGGGGGGCGAGTCGTCGCGGCCCGGTCAAGAGTGCGGTACGGTCCAACGTCGTGAGCCTTGTACGTCGCTGTTCGCGCACCGCGTGCGGCCGCCCTGCCGTCGCGACTCTGACGTACGTCTACGCCGATTCGACCGCAGTTCTCGGCCCGCTCGCCACCTACGCCGAACCCCATTGCTACGACCTCTGCGCCGAGCACTCGGAGCGCCTGACCGCTCCGCGCGGCTGGGACGTCGTACGCCTCACCGACGGGTCGGCGCCCTCGCGTCCCACCGGTGACGACCTCGAAGCCCTCGCCAACGCCGTGCGCGAGGCGGCCCGTCCGCCGGAACGCGCGGCCGGAGCGGGTGGCGCGGGTCAGGGCGGTCCCACCACCGGGGAGACCCGTCGCGGACACCTCCGCGTCCTGCGTTCGCCCGATTCCTGACATTCAGTCGATCTGAAAAGCCGCGCTGTGTCCACGGTAGGTTTGCTTCACCGCACATGACCTTCAGGAGGGCAGGCCGTGGCCACCGATCTTTCGAACATCGTCAAGGCGTACGACGTACGAGGCGTCGTGCCGGACGAGTGGGACGAGCAGCTGGCCGAACTGTTCGGCGCCGCCTTCGTCGAGGTGACCGGCGCCTCGGCGATCGTCATCGGCCACGACATGCGGCCCTCCTCCCCGGGTCTGTCGGGCGCCTTCGCCCGCGGCGCGGCCGCGCGCGGAGTCGACGTCACCCTCATCGGACTGTGCTCCACGGACCAGCTGTACTACGCCTCCGGCAAGCTGAACCTGCCCGGCGCGATGTTCACGGCCTCGCACAACCCGGCGCAGTACAACGGCATCAAGCTCTGCCGGGCCGGCGCCGCCCCGGTCGGCCAGGACACCGGCCTCTCCACCATCCGCGAGCTCGCGGAGAAGTGGACCGACGAGGGCGCCCCGGCGATCCCCGCCGGCACCGTCCCGGGCACCATCACCGAGCAGGACACCCTCACCGGCTACGCCGACCACCTGAAGGGCCTGGTCGACCTCACCGCCATCCGCCCGCTGAAGGTCGTCGTCGACGCGGGCAACGGCATGGGCGGGCACACCGTCCCCACCGTCTTCACGGGCCTCCCGCTGGACGTGGTCCCCATGTACTTCGAACTGGACGGGACCTTCCCCCACCACGAGGCCAACCCCCTCGACCCGAAGAACATCGTCGACCTCCAGGCCCGCGTACTGGCCGAGGGCGCCGACCTCGGCATCGCCTTCGACGGCGACGCCGACCGCTGCTTCATCGTCGACGAGCGCGGCGAGGGCGTCTCCCCGTCCGCCATCACGGCCCTGGTCGCCGCCCGCGAACTGGCCCGCAACGGCGGCACCGGCACGGTGATCCACAACCTGATCACCTCCTGGTCCGTGCCCGAGGTCGTCCGCGAGAACGGCGGCACCCCCGTCCGCACCCGCGTCGGCCACTCCTTCATCAAGGAGGAGATGGCCAAGTCCGGCGCCATCTTCGGCGGCGAGCACTCGGCGCACTACTACTTCAAGGACTTCTGGAACGCGGACACCGGCATGCTCGCCGCGCTCCACGTCCTGGCGGCCCTCGGCGGCCAGGACGGCCCCCTCTCGGACCTGGTCTCCTCCTACGACCGCTACGCGGGCTCCGGCGAGATCAACTCGACGGTCGCCGACCAGAAGGCCCGCCTGGCCGCCGTCAAGGAGACCTACGGCGCCGTCGAGGGCGTCACCCTGGACGAACTGGACGGCCTCACCGCGACCAGCGCCGACTGGTGGTTCAACGTCCGCGCCTCCAACACCGAGCCCCTGCTCCGCCTCAATGTCGAAGCCCGCGACGAGGCCACGCTGGCCAAGGTCCGCGACGAGGTCCTGGCGCTGATCCGCGCCTGATGCCGGGCCCCGGCCCGTCCGGCCCTGCCGGCCGTCCAGCCGGCAGAGCCGTGCATCCGGTCCGGCCCGCGGAGCGGCCCCGCACTCGCTCCACCACCCACCAGAGGTCGTCCTCAACCCGTCACCAGAGATGACTCGGCGGTAGGCTGACCAGGCCCGATCCACACCCCCGAAGGGAACCGCACATGCCGCTCGAAGCCGGCCTCCTGGAGATCCTCGCCTGCCCCGCCTGCCACTCGCCGCTGGAGGACAAGTCGGCCGACGCGGAGACCCCGGAGCTGATCTGCACCGGAGGCCAGGACTGCGGTCTCGCCTACCCGGTCCGCGACGGCATCCCGGTCCTCCTCGTCGACGAGGCACGCCGCCCCGCCTGAGCCTCCTACCGCCACCCCGCGCAAACGCTGAGACTGGTTCCGTCCCACACAGGTTCCGTCACCGCTGGACACGTCACAGAATGAGCCGGAGGCCGCCATGCTCGACGAGTCGCTCCTCGACGCACCTGACGATCTCGCCCGCGCCGACCGCCGCGGTCTGCTCCGCGGCGCCGCCGACGCGGGCGCACGGGTACGCACCGCGGCCCGGCACGCCGCCGAGGCCGGTCTCGGCGACCTGCGCCCCGACGGCCGCCCCCGCGCGGTCCTGATCGCCGGGCCGGGCACCGCCGCCACCGGGGTCGCCGATCTGCTCGGCGCGCTCGCCGGAGCCTCCGCGCCCGTGATCCGGCTGCACCCGACCGGTGTCGCGCACGCCGCCGGGGCCCTGCGCTGGACCCTGCCCGGCTGGGCCGGCCCCGTCGACCTGCTGCTCATCGCCACCACCGACGGAACCGAGCCCGGCCTCGCCGTCCTCGCCGAGCAGGCCTACCGGCGCGGCTCCACCGTCGTCGCCGTCGCCCCCGAGCGCTCGCCGCTGAGCGAAGCGGTGGACGGCGCGCACGGGCTCCTCGTACCGATGGCCAAGGCCCCGTACCAGGAGTACGACGAGTCGGCCGCGGCGGGCCCCGGCGCCCTCTGGGCCCTGCTGACCCCGCTGCTGGTGCTCCTCGACCGGGTCGGCCTGATCACCGCCGCCCCGCAGACCCTGCAGCTCGTCGCCGACCGGCTCGACCGCACGGCCGAACGCTGCGGCCCCGCCATCGTCACCTACTCCAACCCGGCCAAGACCCTGGCCTCGGAGCTGGCCGACTCCCTCCCGCTCATCTGGAGCGAGGGCGCCGCCGCCGGCCCCGCCGGACGCCGCTTCGCGGCCACCCTCGCCGAACTCGCCGGGCGCCCCGCACTCGCCGCCGACCTTCCCGAGGCCCTCCCGGCCCACGGGGTCCTGCTCTCCGGCGATTTCGCCGCCGGCGCCGACCCCGACGACTTCTTCCGCGACCGAGTGGAAGAACCGCAGGCCCTTCGCGCACGCATCGTCCTGTTGCGCGACAGGCCCGCAGGCGGACTGACAGCCGCCCCTGCCGCACGAGAGCTCGCCCTCAGCCACGACACGGCCATCAGCGAGCTCGAACCGGAGGAGGGCACCGAGCTGGAACAGCTCGCCGAACTCCTCGCCGTCACGGATTTCGCCACCGCCTACCTGGCGTTGGCCTCCGGGGGACACAGCTGAGGCGTACGCACGCGCGCCTCTCACCCAGGAAGACGACCGATGGACCGCCTCACGAACACGATCCGCCCCTACGCCTGGGGATCGACCACCGCGATTCCCGGGCTCCTCGGAGTCGCGCCCACCGGCGAACCCCAGGCCGAGCTGTGGATGGGCGCTCACCCGGGCGCCCCTTCCCGCCTCGACCGCGGAGCGGGCGAGCGCGCCCTCTCGGACGTCATCGCGGCCGACCCCGAAGGTGAACTGGGAGTCGCGTCCGTCCGCAAGTTCGGCCCCAGGCTCCCCTTCCTCTTCAAGCTCCTCGCCGCCGGCGCCCCGCTCTCCCTCCAGGTCCATCCCGATCTCGCCCAGGCGAAGGCCGGGTTCGAGGACGAGGAGCGGCGCGGTGTCCCGATCGACGCACCGGACCGCAACTACAAGGACGCCAACCACAAGCCCGAGCTGGTCTGCGCCCTCACCCCCTTCGAGGGCCTGTCCGGGTTCCGCCCGCCGCTGGAGGCCGCCGCCCTGCTGGAGGGCCTCGGGGTCAACTCCCTGAAGCCCTACGCCGACCTCCTGCGGGCACACCCCGAAGAGGCGGCCCTGCGCGAGGTGCTCACCGCCGTCCTGACCGCCGACCGCGCCGAGATGGCCCGTACGGTCACCGAGGCCGCGGCCGCCGCCGAGCGGCTCGGCGGCCCGTACGCCCCGTACGCCGGACTGGTCCACCACTACCCGGGCGACCCGGGCGTCATCGCCGCGATGCTCCTCAACCACGTGCAACTCCAGCCCGGCGAAGCCATGTTCCTCGGCGCCGGCATCCCGCACGCCTACCTCGACGGCCTCGGCGTCGAGCTCATGGCCAACTCCGACAACGTCCTGCGCTGCGGGCTCACCCCCAAGCACGTCGACGTGCCGGAGCTGCTGAAGATCGTCCTCTTCGAGCCCGGCGACCCCGGCATCCTGCGCCCGGAGGGCAACGGCGAAGAGGTCTACGAGACCCCCATCGACGAGTTCAGGCTCTCCCGCTTCGTCCTGGCCCCCGGCGGCGCGCCCCGGGTGCTCCCCGACGCCACCGCGCAGATCCTGCTGTGCACGGCGGGCTCCCCGAAGGCGAACTCCACGAAGTCCGGTGAACTGACCCTGGCCCCAGGCGAATCGGTCTTCGTACCGGCGGGCGAAAAGGTCGAACTGTCCGGAACCGGCACCGTCTTCCGCGCCACCGTGGTGGTCTGACGTACCGTCCCTCTCGGTGGCTGTGAGAATCTGCGGCCGTAGCGCGGCGCCCCGGCCCGGGGCGCCGCACCGAGGAAGGGATACATCGCAACCATGAGTGCGTCGGGCGGTACCAAGGCGATCGTGGCGGCACTCGCCGCCAATCTGGCCATCGCGGTGGCCAAATTCGTGGCCTTCGTCTTCAGTGGCTCGTCCTCGATGCTCGCGGAAAGCGTCCACTCGCTGGCGGACTCCGGAAACCAGGGCCTGCTCCTGCTGGGCGGCAAGAAGGCCCAGCGCGAAGCGACTCCGGAGCACCCGTTCGGATACGGGCGCGAGCGCTACATCTACGCCTTCCTCGTCTCCATCGTGCTGTTCACCGTCGGTGGCATGTTCGCCATCTACGAGGGCTACGAGAAGATCCACGACCCGCACGAGATCACGCACTGGTACTGGCCGGTCGGCGTCCTCCTCTTCGCGATCATCGCGGAGTCCTTCTCCTTCCGCACCGCGATCAAGGAGTCGAACGAGGTCCGCGGCAACCTCTCCTGGGGCCAGTTCATCAAGCGCGCCAAGGCCCCCGAGCTCCCCGTGGTCCTCCTCGAGGACTTCGGCGCCCTCATCGGCCTCGTCCTCGCCCTGGCGGGCGTCGGCCTCGCCCTGCTGACCGGCAACGGCGTCTGGGACGGCATCGGCACCCTGTGCATCGGCATCCTGCTGATCGTCATCGCCATCGTGCTCGCCGCCGAGACCAAGTCCCTGCTGCTCGGCGAGGCCGCCGGCACCGAGGACGTCGCGAAGATCAAGGCAGCCGTCGTCGACGGGGACGTCGTGACCGGCATCATCCACATGCGCACCCTGCACCTGGGCCCCGAGGAGCTCCTGGTCGCCGCCAAGATCTCCGTGCAGAGCGACGACACCGCGACCGAGGTGGCCAATGCCATCAACGCCGCCGAGGCCCGCATCCGCGCGGCCGTCCCGATCGCCCGCGTGATCTACCTGGAGCCCGACATCTTCAACGCCGAGGCCGCGGCGAAGGGCACCAACCCGGGCAACTGACCCGGCGCCCGACGCGAGAGAGGCCCCCCTGCACGCACGCAGGGGGGCCTCTCTCGCGTCACGCGCGGACTCAGTCGGAGGACGCGGCCTCGTACGACCACGACAGCTGCCCCGGACCGGTGGGCGCAGCGTTCCGCGCCGCCTTGGCGGCCCGCCGCCGCGCCACCAGCGAGCCGATGCCGAGCCCGCCACCGACGAGGAAGACCGGCACGCCGAACACGCCCACGAGCCCGACGACGGCCGCCGCGTCCGGTATCTCGGCCAGCGCGACCCCCCGTACGGCCGACACCGGCACGGTTCCCTGGCCCTCGTCGCGGACCCGCAGATGGGAGTCGAAGGAGTTCGAGCGGTGGTCGCCCATCAGGAACATCCGCCCCTCGGGCACCGTGACATCGAAGGCCATCGTCGCCGGCACGGCCGCATCCATGAGGTACGGCTCGACGAGCGGCTTCCCGTTCAGCGTCAGACTCGCCTCACCCGGTGCCCATGAGATGCGGTCCCCACCCAGGGCCACCACCCGCTTGAAGACCTGCTGGCCCTCCTGGATCCCTGCCCCGTTCACCCACGAGGCAGGGGCCGCGAAGACCACGGCGTCCCCGTGCCGGACCTCCCCCGGAGCGACCCGGTCGAACCAGACCTGGTCTCCGGCGGAGTAGGCGGGCCTCATCGACTCCGACGGGAGGATCGACATCCGGTAGTCGTCCGCGAGGACGAACCTGGTCCAGCTGCCCGCCCCCACGAACAGCACCGCGCCGAGCACCATGAGCACCACGGCCCAGATCCCTCTTCGCCGTCCCGGCCTGCGCTGATCCCGCCCCATGTCCGTTCCCTTCGCCAAAGCCCCTTGTCGGCTGGCGAAGCGTACGCAGCGCCCTCGGGCCCCGTACCACCGAGGTGGGATACGGGGCCCGAAGGGCGTTCCGGAGGATCCGCGCGGCTACTGGATCTCGCGCAGCACGTCCAGGATCGCGGGCTTGCCGGGCGCGGCCTGCAGCCGCTCCCGGAAACCGGTGTCCATCAGCTTGCGCGACAGCAGCGCCAGGATCCGCAGGTGCTCGTCCCCGGCCGCGGCCTCCGGCACGGAGATCATGAAGACCAGCCGGGCCTTCGTCCCGTCCAGCGCGCCCCACTCGATGCCCTCGTCGGACCGGGCGAAGCCCACCGTCGGGCGGGTCACCGCGTCCGTCTTGGCGTGCGGGATGGCGATGGACTCGCCGAGGCCGGTCGTGCCCTGCGCCTCACGGGCCAGGGCGACCCGTACGAGCTCGTCCACATCGGTGACGTTGCCGGTCGTGGCCAGCATCTCCGCCATCTCGCGGATGGCCGCCTCCTTGGAGTCCGAGGACAACTCCGTCTTCACGGTCCGCTCGGTGAGGTACCCGGAGAGCACCTCGGGCGGTCCGCCGGCGGCCACCGGGGCCGGGGCCGAGGCCTGGGTCCGTACGGCCGTCCCGGCGCCCGCACCCGCGGCGGCGGTCGCGACGGCGCCCGCACCGCCGCCACCGCCCACAGGGGCGCCCGCGCCGACCAGGGCCGGCTCCGGCGCGAGGCCCGCGGACTTGCCGCCGATCACGCCCTCTCGGCGCAGCTTGAACTCGATCAGGGCGTTCGTGGTCAGCGCGGTCACGACCGCACCGGCCGCGATGGCCACGAAGAACATCGCGACGCCGCTGATCGCACCGAACAGCGAGACGATCGGACCGCCGTGCGGCACCGAGTCCTGGACCCCGGCCACACCGGCGATCGCACCGGCCACCGCACCACCGAGCATGTTCGCCGGGATGACCTGGGCCGGCCGGGCCGCGGCGAAGGGGATCGCTCCCTCGGAGATGCCGAAGAAGCCCATGAACAGGGCGGCGAGGCCGGTTTCCTTCTCCTCGTCGCTGTAGAGCTTGCGGCGCAGCAGCGTGGCCAGGCCCTGGCCGAGCGGCATGACGGGGATGGCCGCGGCGGCCATGCCCATGACGTGGTTGTTGGTACCGATGAGGCCGACGGCGACGAGGAACGCGGTCTTGTTGACCGGACCGCCCATGTCGAAGGCGATCATCAGGCCGATGATGGTGCCGAGCACGATCGCGCTGGAGCCGGTCATCCCGTTCAGCCAGCTGGTCAGGTGCGTGAAGACCCAGGAGATCGGTTGCCCGATCACGTAGATGTAGAACAGGCCCAACGCCACGGTCGACACGATCGGGATCACGATGATCGGCATGATCGGCTGGATGACCTTGGGGACCTTGACCTTCTTGATCCACATGACCAGATAGCCCGCGAGGAAGCCCGTCGCGATGGCGCCCAGGAAGCCGGCGTTCGCGTCGGCCCCGTAGATGTGCACGGCGTCCGCGGCGAGGAAGCCGCCGATCATGCCGGGTACGAGGGCCGGCCGGTCTCCCAGTGCGTAGGCGATGTAGCCGGAGAAGATCGGCAGCATCAGCGAGAAGCCGGTCACGCCGAGCTTGTTGACGTAGAACCAGAAGGTCCCGTCGGGAATGACCAGCCCGCCCTTGGCGTCCGCGTGCCCGCCGAGGGACAGGGAGATGGCCAGCAGCAGGCCGCCCACGACCACGAACGGGATCATGTGCGAGACGCCGTTCATCAGCGCCTTGTACGCCTGGCTGCGCTGATGGCCGCCGCCGGCGCCACCTCCGCCGGACGCCGCCGCCGTCCCGGACTGCACCGGCGCGCTCTGCGCGCGCTGGATCAGCTCCTCCGGCTTGTGGATGCCGTCCGCGACACCGGTGGAAAGGACCCGCTTGCCGGCGAACCGGTCGAGGTCCACTTCCTTGTCGGCGGCGATGATGACGGCGTCCGCTTCCCTGACATCGTTGTCAGAGAGCACGTTCTCGGCCCCGATCGAGCCCTGGGTCTCCACCTTGATCGAGACGCCGAGGCGGTCGCCAGCCTGCTGGAGCTTCTCCGCCGCCATGTACGTGTGCGCGATACCGGTGGGGCACGCGGTAACGGCGACGATCTTCACGGGCTTGCGCCCGCTCGCGTCCCCGCCTTCGGGAGGGCCTGCCGGACTGGTCACTGGAATCTCCTCACGACACATGCGTTGTCCTGCGGGATCGCGCCTACAACTCGTCCCAACGGCATCCTCGTCCATGTAAGGGCTTGATCAAAAGTCCGAAAGGCCCCTAATTCTCCGCCAGAGGCCCCGAACCCCGGCCGAGACTTGCCCACCGCGGCCTCAAGTCGCCTGGGCCCCGCTCGGCCGATCGGTGTAGATTCGTCATCAGTGTCAGGCGTCGCTGCTGATGGCGGTCGGGCGGTCTTCGGGCCGGCCGAGGGGAGAGAGGACCCCCGACGGACTGAGCGCCTTGTGCGCCGTCCAGCGGACGGTGCGCGGCTCAGCCGTACCCACCTCTCCACCCTCACGAGGAGCAGCACCATATGACTGCCGCATTCACCGACTTCAAGGTCGCGGACCTCTCCCTCGCCGTCTTCGGGCGCAAGGAGATCACCCTGGCCGAGCACGAGATGCCCGGCCTGATGTCGATCCGCCGGGAGTACGCGGCCACCCAGCCGCTCGCCGGCGCCCGCGTCACCGGCTCCCTGCACATGACCGTGCAGACGGCCGTCCTCATCGAGACCCTCGTCGCCCTCGGCGCCGACGTCCGCTGGGCCTCCTGCAACATCTTCTCCACCCAGGACCACGCGGCCGCCGCCATCGCGGTGGGCCCGAACGGCACCGCGGAGAACCCGCAGGGCGTCCCTGTCTTCGCCTGGAAGGGCGAGACGCTGGAAGAGTACTGGTGGTGCACGGAGCAGGCGCTGACCTGGCCGAACACCCCCACCGGCGGCCCGAACATGATCCTCGACGACGGTGGCGACGCCACCCTCCTCGTCCACAAGGGCGTCGAGTTCGAGAAGGCCGGCTCCGCCCCGGACCCGTCGACGGCGGACTCCGAGGAGTACGCGAACATCCTCACCCTGCTCAACCGCACCCTGGGCGAGAACCCGCAGAAGTGGACGCAGCTCGCGTCCGAGATCCGCGGCGTCACCGAGGAGACCACCACCGGTGTCCACCGCCTCTACGAGATGATGGCCGAAGGCACCCTGCTCTTCCCGGCGATCAACGTGAACGACGCCGTCACCAAGTCGAAGTTCGACAACAAGTACGGCTGCCGCCACTCCCTCATCGACGGCATCAACCGCGCCACCGACGTCCTCATCGGCGGCAAGACGGCCGTGGTCTTCGGCTACGGCGACGTCGGCAAGGGCTGCGCCGAGTCCCTGCGCGGCCAGGGCGCACGCGTCATCGTCACCGAGATCGACCCGATCTGCGCCCTCCAGGCGGCCATGGACGGCTACCAGGTCGCGACGCTGGACGACGTCGTCGAGACGGCCGACATCTTCATCACGACCACGGGCAACAAGGACATCATCATGGCCGCCGACATGGCCAAGATGAAGCACCAGGCCATCGTGGGCAACATCGGCCACTTCGACAACGAGATCGACATGGCCGGCCTCGCGAAGATCGAGGGCATCGTCAAGGACGAGGTCAAGCCCCAGGTCCACACCTGGAAGTTCCCCGACGGCAAGGTCCTCATCCTCCTGTCCGAAGGCCGCCTCCTGAACCTGGGCAACGCCACCGGTCACCCGTCCTTCGTGATGTCGAACTCCTTCGCGGACCAGACCCTGGCCCAGATCGAGCTCTTCACCAAGCCGGCCGAGTACCCCACCAACGTCTACGTGCTCCCCAAGCACCTCGACGAGAAGGTGGCCCGCCTGCACCTCGCCGCGCTCGGCGTCCGCCTGACCACGCTGCGCCCCGAGCAGGCCGCGTACATCGGCGTGGACGTCGCGGGCCCGTACAAGCCGGACCACTACCGCTACTGATCCCCACGGATCAGCGGCACCCCCGCAGCACCACGCGTCAGGCCCCCGGCATCCGTGCCGGGGGCCTGCCCCGTACCCGCCCGAACCCAGGAAGACGCCCCATGCCCCGAGGCCGCTACGCGCTGCACGACCCGCACGACCACACCCCCCTCGGCGAGGAGCACTTCCACTGCGCCCCGGGCCCCTCCGGCTGGCGCTACGTCTCCCAGTTCACGGCGCCCGACGGCGCGCACCGCGGCTCCGTCGACCTGGCCGTCGACGAACTGGGCCGCCCCATCCGCCTGGAGGTCAACGCCTCCAGCTGGCAGGTTCGCGGCGCCGCCATCGACGGGATCACCTGGGTGCGCACCGACCCCGCCGGAGCCGAAGCCACCGAGGGCAACGTCCCCGGGGCCGCCGGCTTCACCGGGACCTCCCCGGCCTTCCTCGTCGCCACGGCCCGGCTGCTGCGCCTGACCCCCGGCGGTCCCGCCACCCGCGTCCGCCTGGTCGCCCTGACCGACCCCGTCCTGGCGGCCCGTACGACCGACCAGGCCTGGGCGCTCCTGGACCGCGCCGAGCACCCCACGGACAGCGGCCCGCTCCTGGTGGACGAGTACCGGGTCACGGCCCTGGACACCGGCGAGGTGCACACGGTCCACATCGCCGGCGACGTGGTCCTCTCGGCCCCCGGCATCGAACTCGAACACCTGGAGACCCCGCCGTCGGCCTTCACCGACGCACCGACCTAGGCGGGCGGCGCGAACCCGGTCGCTCGGGGCGGCTCGGATACGGGTACGGGTACGGGCGCCACCGGAGCCACGGGAGCGGCGACGGGCGCCACCGCCGGCGCCACCACGGCCGGCATCACCACCGGCGCCTGCTGCCCGTACGGCACGGGAGCCGCCCCGGGAGCCGGCTGCTGCCGGAAGGCCCGCGCGGCGTCCCGCGACTGCCGTTCGTGGACCACGGCCATCAGGAAGGCGGCGGCCGGCACCCCGACGGGCGGCGGAGCCCCCGTACGCGCCACCAGATCGTCCGCGAGCCGGGCCGCCATCGAGGCACTCACCTGCGGATCCAGCTGGTTCATGCGCGTCAGGTACTGCCGGATCGCCAGCCACAGCCCGTCGGGCACCGCGGACAGGTCCAGCCCGCCGAACCGCCCGGCCAGCCACGGCGGCGGCGGAGGCACGGGCATCACCCGCGCCCCCGGCACCCGCTCCCGGATGACCAGCGTCCCCGCGAACACGTCCCCGAGCCGCCTTCCCCGCTCGGAGAACAGCGAGGCGATGCACGCCACGGACCCGAAGGTCATCAGTAGTTCGAAGACGCCGAAGGCCCCGCGCACCAGCGCGTGCCGGAAGCGGATCGGCCCACCGTCGTCACGCACCACGCGCAGCCCGCACGCGAGCTTGCCCAGCGAGCGTCCGTGGCTCAGCGTCTCCACCGCGATCGGCACGCCGACCAGCACGAGGACGAAGGAGGCCACGGACACGGCCGCCCGGGCCGCCCCGTCCATCGAAGCGGTGGCCAGCACGAGCCCGATGGAAATGAGCAGGTACCCGGCGACGTACACGAGCAGGTCGAGCAGGATCGCCAGCGCCCGGCTCGGCAGCCTCGCCGGCCGCAGCCCCAGGACGACCGCGTCCCCCGTCACCAGATCGCTCACCGACGCACAACCCTTCACATGACCTGCCCCGCCCCATCTGCCTCCAGTCTGCCAAGCTGACGAGGCAAGCAGTAGGAGAAACCGGTAGGGACCAGGGGCAGGGGAGCGCCAACCGCATGGATCTCGACGTCTTCGTTGCGGCTCACCAGGCCGAGTGGGCCCGCCTGGAACAGCTCCTGGGCCGGGGCCGGCGCCTCACGGGAGCCGAGGCCGACGAGCTCGTCGCGCTCTACCAGCGCACCGCCACCCACCTCTCCCTCGTCCAGTCCAGCACCCCGGACCCGATGCTCACGGGCCGCCTGACCCAGCTCGTCGCCCGCGCCCGCGCCACGGTGACGGGCACCCGCCGGTCCGGCTGGCGCGACGCGGCCCGGTTCTTCACGTCGGGCTTCCCGGCGGCCGTCTACCTCAGCCGCCGCTGGTGGATACCCACGGCTCTGATCTCCACGGCCGTGGGCGTGCTCGTCGGCTGGTGGATAGCCACCCACCCGGAGATCCAGAGCGCGATCGGGGCTCCGGAGGACCTGAAGGCGATGACGAAGCCGGGCGGCGGGTACGAGACGTACTACTCCAGCCACCCCGCGGCATCCTTCGCGGCCCAGGTCTGGACGAACAATGCCCAGGCCGCCGCGATCTGCCTGGTCCTGGGCGGCTTCCTGGGCCTGCCGGTCCTGTACATCCTGTGGCAGAACATGCTCAACCTGGGCGTCGGCATCGGCCTGATGTCCTCGGCCGACCGCCTCGACGTCTTCCTCGGCCTGATCCTCCCGCACGGACTGCTCGAACTGACCGCCGTCTTCGTCGCCGCCGGTACGGGCCTGCGCCTGGGCTGGACGGTCATCGACCCGGGTCACCGCACCCGCCGGGTGGCCCTCGCCGAACAGGGCCGCGCCGCCCTCGGCATGGCCATCGGCCTGGCGGCGGTGCTCTTCCTCTCGGGCCTGATCGAAGGCTTCGTCACCCCCTCCGGCCTGCCCACCTGGGCCCGCATCGGCATCGGCGTGGCCGCCGAGGCGGCCTTCCTGCTCTACGTCTACGTCTTGGGCGGCCGCGCGGCCCGAGCCGGCGACACGGGCGACGTGGAGCAGGCCGACCAGACGGCGACGCTCCCCACCGCGGCCTGATGTGCGTCCGGCCCTGCTGAGCTGCTAGTCTCCTCGTCGTCCCGCAAACACTGTTGACACGGTGGCTGCGGGGAGGTAGATTCGAACGGTTGCCTCGAACTGGACAAGTTCGGCAGCGATGGTTTAAAGTCTTTCTCGCCCCCCAGGAATTGAATTCCGAGTGGGCACATCCAACTCTTCATTCAGGAAACTGAAGCCGGGAAATCCGGTGGAAAACTTCTGATAGAGTCGGAATCGCCGGAAAGGGAAAACGCGAAAGCGAATGACCTGGAAGGCGGAAAACAAGCGAGACAGACTCTGATAGAGTCTGAAACGCAAGAACAGAACAGAACGAAAGCCCGGAGGAAAGCCCGAGAGGGTGAGTACAAAGGAAGCGTCCGTTCCTTGAGAACTCAACAGCGTGC